>JAEPQK010000003.1 GCA_017640615.1 Rhizobiaceae bacterium
CCCGTAGGAGTTTGGGCCGTGTCTCAGTCCCAATGTGGCTGATCATCCTCTCAGACCAGCTATGGATCGTCGCCTTGGTAGGCCATTACCCCACCAACTAGCTAATCCAACGCGGGCTCATCCAACTCCGATAAATCTTTCTCCCGAAGGACGTATACGGTATTAGCCCAAGTTTCCCTGGGTTGTTCCGTAGAGCTAGGTAGATTCCCACGCGTTACTCACCCGTCTGCCGCTCCCACCGAAGTGGGCGCTCGACTTGCATGTGTTAAGCCTGCCGCCAGCGTTCGTTCTGAGCCAGGATCAAACTCTCAAGTTGAGAAATTTGATTTTGGCTTTCTTGGTCACGCATGAATCGACGAGAACATTCACACCTGACGATGCATCCGAAAATGCATCACAGTGTAACTTTCTCTTGTCGAAACGTGATCCGCCAAAGTCTCTTTTGGATTGAAGGGGCGAACCCCTTCGATCCGCGAGCACTCTGCCGCCCACGTTTCTCTTTCTTCCATATTCAGTTGTCAAAGATCAGACGCCACAAAAGTACGTCTTGGACCGCTCTGCTTTTCGGCTTCGGGCCCGGTCGAGTGTCGCTCACGCGGCTCTCTTGATTTCAGAAACAAGGGCGAAGCGTAGTGCCGCCAGCGGCGTGCCGCCCTCGTTGTGGGGCGTATATAGTCGGCGCCTGCTTCGAGTGTCAACACCGATTTCGCTCTTTTTTGAATTTTTTGCGACGCTCCCCGAATGCCTCTGTTTGGTGCTCTTTTCACACCTTGAATATGCAATTCGGCGATGACTGGGGTCGCAGCCACATTGGGGCCAATATCCGGCCCTACGGCAGCCATATGCTGGTTTGCTGAGAGGGGGGTCCTCTGGCTTCCGGCGCGCGCGGGCCCCTATGTCCGTCATAACCATAACGTAGCAGGCTAAGCCTGACTTCGTTGACTTGCCTTAATGTGACGGGCAAATGTCGAAGCGCGCATACACCAGAGGTTCATGCAGCGGAAAGTATCCGGCCGGGGATGAGTGAAATCGACAGAGCAGTAGCCGCCCTCGGCAACGAGCCGCCGGTTTCCGGCGACGGCCGCTCGGGCCCGCCCGACCGGCGCGAGGTTTCTGCGCGCTGGCTTTCCGGCACATTTCTCACCGGCATCACATCCAGCGTTCTTATGGGCGCCGCGCTGCTGGCAGCACTCGATGGTCACGAGCAGCTCGCGACGCCTCCCGAGATCGCCAGCCTCACCGAAGACGAAGCGTCGGACGCCGAATCCAAGATGGCTCGCGTGGTGCCTGCCCGCACCGTCAGCCGCGACCGCGACCGCCGGCGCATGGAAGTCTCCACCATAATTTCGACAGGCGACCGCAACCTTGTACGCACGGTGCCCTTCCAGCATGTGAAGATTGCGCTCGCCGCTGGACACACCACAGCGCGCGATTACCCACCCTTCGATCCGCTTGCCGTTTTCGCCGAGGACGGAGCGGCGCGCACCGCGACGACCGGCCTTATCTACGGGGCAAAGGTCGAGAGCGAGGTCAGTTTCCGCAGCGTTGAATTCCCAATCGAGACCGCTGCCTTCGACGAAAATAACGAACTCACTGCCGACGAGGTTGAGGAGGTCGTGCGCACGACAGGCTCGGTGCTCACCGAAGGCGCGGTGCAAGTCGCGGCTCTTCATTATGTCGACCCCCAGCGCTTCGGTCAGTCTTCTCTTGCGGTTCAAACGCTCGGCGCCGGCTATGGCGTGCGCATCGTTCCTGAAAACGTCTCGGTCGCGCATAGGCTGGAGACCGATGAAACGGTGACCGAGTTCGCCGAGGACATCATCCCATTTCGTTCCGACCGTGAGATCCTCGATGCCTATCTCGACGCCGGCTATGCGGAAGAGGACGTAAAGGGCTGGGTGCGCTCGCTTTCAACTTTGCTTGGCGGGTCGCGGCTCAAGGCCGGCACGGTTCTGCGCGTCGGTATCGAAACCCGCGGCGACGAGAGCAGCATTGTGCGCTCCAGCATCTACAATGGCGAAACCCACCTGCTATCGATTGCCGTCGATGATCGCGGCCAGTTTGTTCCGGGCGACGAGCCGGAGCTCAATCCCGAAATCCTGACCGCATTTGACGATTCGCCACCGGTGCGTGTGCGCGGCGACTTGCCCTCCGTATATGATGGCATCTATCGCGCCGCCTATTCCTACGGCCTGACCAAAGACATGACGCGTCAGATGATCAAGCTGCTGGCGTCGGATGTCGACTACCAGTCGCGCCTCAACCCCTCCGACCGGATTGAAGTCTTTTTCTCGGACCCGGAGGAAGATGGAAGCGCCTCGCCCGATTCGGAGCTGCTCTATCTCGCTGCCACCTTCAATGGCACAGCTCGCGCCTTCTACCGTTTTCAGATGGAAGACGGCACCATCGACTATTTCGATCAGGAAGGCCGCAGCGCGCGCCAGTTCCTGCTGCGCAACCCCGTTCCCAACGGGCAGTTCCGCTCCGGCTTCGGCATGCGCCGTCACCCGATCCTGGGTTATTCCAAAATGCACACCGGTGTTGACTGGTCCGCTCCGCGCGGAACGCCGATCATCGCCTCCGGCAACGGCGTAGTTGAGGAAGCCGGCTGGTCCGGCGGCTACGGCCGCCACACGGTGATCCGCCATTCCAACGGCTACAAAACATCGTATAGCCACCAGAGCGGCATCGCCAAAGGCATTGCGGAGGGCGGACGTGTCCGGCAGGGCCAGGTCATCGGCTATGTCGGCGCCACGGGCCTCGCCACCGGTTCGCACCTCCACTACGAGCTGATCGTCAACGGCACCAAGGTCGATCCAATGCGGGTGCGCCTGCCAACGAGCCGCGTGCTCAAGGATCACGAGATGGAAGCGTTCACCCGCGAACGCGAGCGCATCGACGAACTGCTCATCGAAGACAATTCGCCTCCGCTGAAAGTAGCTGCTGCCGGTTAGGCACTCAGAGTTTCGTGGCCAAAACCACGAAATGCGTCAGCGAAAAGAAGAAACGGCCAGCCGCGGCCAGATCGTGCTGCTCCTGCCGCCAGGCTGCTGCCACGTCGGCGGCGACGAGCTTGTTCTCCACGACATAGCGCTCCATCAGGAGCATCATCATGTTCGCCAGTCCGTCAGGCCTGAGCACAGAATCGCTGAACGGCACCGCCGTCACGCCCTCGATCTGAAAACCGCAGTCGCGCAGGATCGGAGGCAGGACGGCCGGCACGCAACGCTCGACGAGATGCCGATCCCAGGCATCGATCATGGATTGCATGCGTTCCGGTTCGTCGCTGAACCAGGCGATCGTGTCGAAATGGATGTCGCCGACAACCAGCCTGCCGCCTGGCTTTAGCACCCGGCGCGCCTCCGCTGCCGCTGCCGGAAGATCCTCAAGATATTCAAATACCTGCAAAGACACGGCTTTGTCAGCGGCGCGATCGCCCAGGGGTATCTCATCCGCCGTGCCGGCAAGCAGCTCGACATTCTCATAGCCGGCGCACTTTTCCCGCGCAGTTGACAGCATGTCCTCACTCGGATCGACGCCGATCACACGGCCTTCGTCGCCAACAGCTCTGGCAAGCTCCACCGTCAGCAGGCCATTGCCGCAGCCAATATCGACGATCCGATCTTGTGGCTCGACCCGCAGCGCGTCGAAGGACGCGCGCCGCCTTCGTGAAAAGTCCGCCCCCAGATACGAGTCTTCGAGCAGCTTCGTGGTTTTGGCATCGAATTTCAGCATGGTTCCCCTCACTGAGGCCAGTATGGAGGAACAACCCCGGTATGAAAAACTCTGCGGACCGTTGAGCGCCTGAACTAAACCGCCTCAGGCTTCTCCCCGCGCTGCCAATGCGGCTGCGTGAACCACGCAATCAGGGCCGCCCCGAAACACATGGCGCTCGACACCGCCGCCACGGCCTGAAAAGCCCGGTTGGTGGCGGCAACGCGCAGTGTTTCCTCCGCCGCCTCCAGCGTGCCGTCGCCGATCCCGCCGAACTCCATGCCCGGCAGCCGGTCGCCGCCGACGGCCGAGAACACGATCCCCGCAAGCGCGCCCATTGCAGCGACCGCCATCAGACCCGCCGCGCGCGCAACGGCATTGTTGATACCTGATGCGAGGCCAGTGTCGGCATCTGGCGTTGCCAGCATCACCGCGCTGGAGAGTGGCGAAACCAGCATCGCCATGCCGAGCGCCATGACCGCCGTGAACGGCACCGTGACCGTCCACAACGACATCAGCGGCATGGTCAGAGCCATCCCCGCAAAGGCAATCGCCACCAGAAAGGCACCGCCCGAAAGCAGGCGCCGCGGGCCCACCTGATCCGCCAGCCTGCCCGCATAACCGGAGAGGCTAGCAATCGCCACCGACAGCGGCAGCATGGCAAGGCTCGCTTCCCACTCCGCCTTGTCCCATGCCGAAATGAGCGTCATCGGCAGGAAGAAAAGCACCGCGCTGAACGCGAAGAACAGGATAAGCGTAAAGAGATTAGCGCCCGAAAACGGTGTTGAGCGAAACAGCTCCAGCTTCACCATGGGCGATGCCGTGCGCTTTTCCCACATCACGAAAGCGACAAGGATGACCACACCGCCAGCGAGCCACAGCCAGGGCGGCGCAACGCGCGCACCCGCATCAAGGCCGTAGCCAGTCAGACCCCACGCCATAAGCCCGAGCCCGACCGTCGCCAGCACCGCCCCGGGGATATCCAGCTTGCGCCTCGCCGCAGGTTTGTCCTGCGGAACCCGCCACAAGAGCATTGCCATCGCGATCGCGCCGATCGGCCCGTTGATGGCGAAGATCAGCCGCCACATCCAGTCCTCGCCGAAGGAAAGCAGCATACCGCCGAGAAACGGACCAAACGCCGTCGTCAGCGACGAAAATGCAGCCCATTGCCCTATCGCCCTGCCCCGCGTCGACGGCGGATAGGATTTCGCGATGATGGCCAGGCTGCCGGGGATCATCAGTGCCGCGCCCACGCCCTGTGCCGCGCGCATCGCAATCAGCGCCTCTGCATTGGGTGCGACAGCGCAGGCCAGAGACGTGACCACGAAGACGGCGATGCCGACCGCAAAGATATTCCTCACGCCGAAAACATCGCCGGCCGCTCCGCCCAAAAGCACGAGTGCCGAAAGGAACAGCAGGTACGAGTTGATGATCCACTGCGCGTCAGCGAGCGTTGCGCCAAGATCGGCCCGAATCGCCGGCATGGCCAGCGAAACCACCGCACCGTCGATGAACCCCATGGACGAAGCGAGAATCGCGGAGATCAGCACGAAACGCCGCGCATGAGCGGGACAGAACGTGGTTTCGGCCGGCTTTGCGGCCGGGCTCAGGGCGGCACCTTGTTTCATGCTGCGAAACTACCCCCGAACTGAATCGGGAGTGTGAACGCCCGCGACCGGATAGGTCTCTATAGCGACTTCAACCGCGCAAATTCGTTGCAGCCGCCTTCCGGCCACTCAATCCAGAAACTCGACCGTCACGCCCTCGCTCACCATCTTTGCGAGCTCGGTCGCATCCCAGTTGGTCAGCCGCACGCAGCCATGGCTGAACGTCTTGCCGATCTTCGAAGGCTCGGGCGTACCGTGAATGCCGTATGTCGGCTTCGACAGCGCGATCCAGATCGACCCGACTGGCCCGTTCGGACCGGGCGGAATGGTCAGCACCTTGTCGTTCTGGCCCTGCTTGAAGTTGATTTTCGGATTGTAGGTGTATTCGGGATCGAACGCGATCCGCTCCACACTCACCGTTCCGCTCGGCGACGGCGTACCTTCGGAGCCAATCGTTGCCGGATAAGCAGCCATAAGCCTGCCGCCGGAACCATAAACGCGCACCTGTTTCTGCCGCTTGTCGGCAATGATCCGCGTCACTTCGCCGGAAACCGCTTCGCCGACATTCGCCACTTTGACGATTGTGCCCGGCCGGTTGAAATTCACGCCCGGATTGATCGCCTTCAGATAGCGCTCGTCCATATGGAAACGCTCGGCCAGCATCTCCACGACCGAGGTAAAGGGCAGCCGGTCAAGCCGCGCCTTCTCGCCATAGTCGGCCGGTACCGAAGCCACATAGGGGCCGGCGGCATCTTCAGACGTAATCGTGTAGGTCGTGAACGGATCGCCGCCGCTTGCAGCCAGCGCTTCATCCACCGATGCAGGATCATAGGTTCTGAGCGACTGCCCGGTCTTTTCCTTATATGCCTTGATCGCCTTGTTGACGTTGTCGCCCATGCGTCCGTCGATCACCCCCGGCGAAAGGCCGGCGCGGTCGAGCAGTATCTGGATTTTCGCAACGTCCTCGGTCGCTCCCTTGCCGAGCAGTGAGGCATCGACGCCCGATTCCGTTGAAGGCGGCGCGGTAACGACATTTCCGTCGTCACCGGGAACCGCTGCAAGCTGTTCGTCCTGTTCCGGCGGCTGGGTTCCTTGCTCCGGCGCATCGAGCGGCATGCGGTCGACGCGGTTGCGCGGCGCCTCGCCGGGAATGAGCGGCCGTTCGGGAAAGCGCTGTCGCGCCGTTTCCGGTTCGCGCTCACGTCCTTCGAACGCACCTGCCGGCGGCTCACGCAGCCCAAGATGCACTTCCAGTTCGCGGCGCAGACGCTCCCCGAGCGGGACGCGTTCGCCGCGAACCTGATCGCGGCCGAGTTCACGGCGGCGCTCCGCCCGGCGTTCAGCCGGCGAAAGATACCGGCGCTCGCCCGGCGGCACGACTGCGATCACGCGCCCGGTCTCCCGGTCGAAGATCACTTCGCGGCCATATTGATCGATGTAGCTGTCGGCTTCGCGGTAGCGATTGTCGCCGGACCCGAACAACTGCGCGGACGCAACATCCGTGCCGGCAATCAACGCACATGTAGCGGAAATGATCAGAAGTCGGATCATGCGTGCCCTCATTCGGTGGATTCCGCGAGCCGGAACTCGCGAGAATCGCGCCCCTTCATGATCCGCATCGCGCATGAACCGGACATGAAGATGGCACGCGGCGAAAATATCACCCCGCGAACCGGCATATTGTCAGTCCAAACCGAGTTCGGCGCGCTTCTTTTTCGGCAGCCCCGAACTTACGATGCGGTGGCTTTCGCGCAGATAGTCCTGCAACGCCTCGTCATCCATGCTTGTCGTGTCGGTGCGCTGTATCCACTTCATGCCGCGCGAGGCGAGATAGGGCGCGGGACGTAAGCCAGGCTGCTCCTTCAAAATATCGAATGCGAGATCGGACACCTTGAACGTGACGTTCAGCGTTTCCCCGTCATTCCAGCCACCAACGGCAAACACCTTGCCGGCGACCTTCCAGACATGCGCCCCGCCCCATTGCACGACATGAGACGTGTGTGGGAGCGAGGCGCAGAAGCTGTTGTATTCTTCGATATTCATGGCCGCGTCCCTTGTGCGGAGGACACGACCTCAGGTCAAGCAGCCTTGTCGGTTGCCTCGTCGGTCTGCTGACGTTTCGCCTTGAACGTCAGCCGATCCGATCCGGAGGATACCTGCACGGTCGAGCCGTCGAGTATGTCACCCTGCAGAATCTTCTCCGCCAGCGGGTCCTGCAGCTCTTTCTGCATCACCCGTTTCAGCGGCCGCGCGCCATAGGCGGGGTCGTAGCCCTTGTCGCCCAGCCATTTGATCGCGGCATCGTCCAGCGAAAGCACGATCTTGCGATCCTTGAGCAGCTTGCCCAGCCGCTCAAGCTGGATCGAAACGATCTGGCCCATATCCTGCTGGCGCAGCCTGTGGAACAGGATCACCTCGTCCACGCGGTTGAGGAACTCCGGCCGGAACGACGCCCGCACCACGCCCATCACCTCGTCGCGAACCTTGTCGACATCCTCGCCCTCGCCCAGAGAGACGAGGAACTCGGCACCGAGATTCGAGGTCATGATGATCAACGTATTGCGGAAATCGACTGTGCGGCCCTGACCGTCGGTCAGCCGTCCGTCATCGAGAACCTGCAAGAGCACATTGAAGACATCCGGATGCGCTTTCTCGACCTCGTCGAACAGCACGACCTGATAGGGCCGCCGCCGCACCGCTTCGGTCAGCGCACCGCCTTCCTCATAGCCGACATAGCCGGGAGGCGCGCCGATCAGCCGGGCGACCGAGTGCTTTTCCATGAACTCCGACATGTCGATGCGAACCATCGCGGCTTCGTCGTCGAACAGGAAGTTCGCGAGCGCTTTCGTAAGCTCCGTCTTGCCGACGCCCGTCGGACCGAGAAACATGAACGAGCCGATCGGCCGGTTCGGGTCCTGCAGCCCGGCGCGCGCGCGGCGCACCGCCTTGGACACAGCCTGAACAGCTTCACCCTGTCCGACGACGCGCTTTGCCAGTTCGTCTTCCATGCGCAGCAGCTTGTCGCGCTCGCCTTCAAGCATCTTGTCAACTGGAATGCCGGTCCAGCGCGAAACGATGTGCGCGACATGGTCCGGCGTCACGGTCTCTTCGACCATGGAGCCTTTGCCGCCTTCTTCCTGCGCCTCGGCGTCGGCGAGCTTCTTCTCAAGCTCGGGAATCTTGCCATAGGCGAGCTCGCCCGCTTTTTGGAATTCGCCCTTGCGCTGCGCGATTGCGAGTTCGTTCCGCGCCTCGTCAAGTTGCCGCTTCAGTTCGGCCGCGAGACCCAGCTTTTCCTTTTCAGAGGCCCAGGCGGCCGTCAGCGCGGCGGATTCCTCTTCGTAACCCGCAAGCTCCTTCTCGAGCTTCTCCAGCCGGTCCTTTGAAGCCGCGTCCTTCTCGACCTTCAGTGCCTCGCGCTCGATCTTCAGCTGCATGATGCGCCGGTCGATCTCATCCAGCGCCTCCGGCTTGGAGTCCACCTGCATTCTCAGGCGCGACGACGCCTCATCGACAAGGTCAATCGCTTTGTCGGGCAGGAAGCGGTCTGTGATGTAGCGGTTGGAAAGCGTGGCCGCCGAAACGAGCGCGGAATCCGAAATACGCACCTTGTGGTGCTGTTCGTATTTCTCCTTCAAGCCGCGCAGGATCGACACGGTGTCCTCCACCGTCGGCTCGTCCACGAACACAGGCTGGAAACGGCGCGCAAGGGCGGCGTCTTTCTCCACATGCTTGCGGTATTCATCCAGCGTGGTTGCCCCCACGCAGTGCAGTTCGCCGCGAGCCAAAGCCGGCTTCAAAAGGTTTGAGGCGTCCATCGCGCCGTCGGCCTTGCCGGCTCCGACAAGCGTGTGCATCTCGTCAATGAACAGGATCACACCGCCGCTGGCTGACTGGATTTCCGACAGAACCGCCTTCAGCCGCTCCTCGAACTCACCGCGATATTTCGCACCCGCAATCAGCGCGCCCATGTCGAGCGCCATCAACTGCTTGTCTTTCAGCGTCTCCGGCACGTCTCCATTGACGATCCTGAGTGCCAGACCTTCCGCGATAGCAGTTTTGCCGACACCGGGTTCGCCGATCAGCACCGGGTTGTTCTTGGTGCGCCGCGACAAAACCTGGATCGTTCGGCGGATTTCGTCGTCGCGGCCAATCACCGGGTCGAGCTTGCCCGCGCGGGCGTCTGCCGTCAGATCCCGCGCATATTTCTTCAACGCGTCATAGCCCTGCTCGGCAGAGGCCGAATCGGCGGTGCGGCCCTTGCGCAAATCGTTGATGGCCTGGTTGAGCGCGGCTGGCGTTACGCCGCCTTTGGACAGAATGTCGGCGGTCTTTGCAGACTTCTCCATCGACAGCGCCTGCAGCAGACGCTCCACGGTGACAAAGCTGTCACCCGCCTTTTTCGCCACTTCTTCGGCGGTGGCAAACACCTTGGCCAGCGGCTGCGCCAGATAGAGCTGACCATTGCCGCCTTCGACCTTGGGCATGGCCTCGAGCGCTGCTTCGACGGCAAGCTGCACGTCTTTCGCGCGCCCGCCGGCACGTTCGATTAGCGAAGCGGCGAGGCCTTCCTCGTCGTCCACCAGAACCTTCAAAAGATGTTCGGGCGTGAACTGCTGATGGCCTTTCGACAGCGCCATCGTCTGCGCGGACTGGATGAACCCCCGGACCCGCTCGGAGTATTTTTCGATGTTCATTTGCGTCTTCCTTCCCTCACCAGCCCTCTCAAGGCACCGGATCAGTTTGTGATGACGGACCCCCTAATGCGCGGCAGGCCCAATGTTGCACCGAATATGGGTAGGCCGTGTGATTTGCTCAAGATACCGCATGACAAACGAAAAAAGGCGGAGCCGAAGCCCCGCCTTCATTCTGATCGTTGAGTGTTACGCGTCAGTTGACGGCTTCGGCACCCGAAGCGGCGTTGCTGTCGCCATGTCCCTCGTCGCCGGCCGGAGCGGCATCCGCGCCGCGCGGCTTGCGCGGACGGCGTGCGCGCTTGCGCGGCTGCTCGTCTTCACCGGCCTCGGCAGGACTGTTCTTGCCGTTCACCTGCTCGGCATCGTCCTGCTGCGAACCGTCGCTCTTGCCGCGGGCCAGATTGCCCTGTGAATGCGCGACTTCGGCAGGCACACCGTCGATCACCGGCTGTGGGCCGGACCCGTTAGGCTGCTGCTGCTCGCGGCGCTGGTCGCTGGCCTGGGCGCTGTCGCGCTCATTGCGGCGGCCGCCACGATCTTCACGGTCATCGCGGTCGTTATTGTCATTGTCATCGTCGCCGTCCTGCGCTTCGCGCTGCTGCTGGGCAGCGGCCTGCGCGGCCTGAGCAGTTGCGATGATGCGATTATAATGTTCCGCGTGCTGGAGATAATTCTCTGCCATGACGCGGTCGCCAGAACTCTGCGCGTCCCGCGCCAGAGTTGCGTATTTCTCGGCGACCTGCTGAGCGGTGCCCCTTATCTTCACATCCGGACCGTTGCTTTCATAGCTACGGGTCAACGGATTGGGGCCCTTGCGGTTATTGTTGTTACCGCGGCCGCGCATGCGCCGGTTCTGCTGTTGTGGCCTCATTCGTATTCCATCTGAGGTAAGTTGCGATAATTCCCTGCGGCCGCCGCATTCGGCTCGTCCGCGTTCCACCCTGGGCGTTCAAGCGCTTGATGCGCGACCGCCACGTAAACCTTGCATAGGTTCAATCACATTCCGGACGGTCCTCGCAGGACGTCCATGGCGTCTTGCTACGCATAACGGCAGCTTGTTTTTCGGAGCACGGAGTTGAAAACAGCACTGCCTGCTTCGTCTCATCCGGTAGCCGGAACCTAACCACAATCCTCTTGATTGCCAAGTCTTTTTTGCGCCGCGTCAATCCGCCGCTTCACCGGTTGAACAGGAGCGCCCTGTCATGTCCGGTCAGATCGCGCGCGCACTCAATCTGCCTGAAGCCGTGCTCCGCAAACAGCGATGTCACGGCCTCCCGCTGGCTGTAGCCAATTTCCAGGCCAACGACACCACCGTCGATCAGATAGCCGGCTGAATAAGCCGCGATCTCCCGGTAGGCGTCCAACCCGTCAACACCGCCCAAAAGCGCGGTTTTCGGGTCGAAATCCCGCACTTGTGCGGACAGTCCAGCATATTCAACTGCATCTATGTAGGGAGGATTTGAGACGATGATATGAAATTTTTCGTTTACAGCGGAAAACCAGTCCGAAATCGCAGCGCGAAACCGACCCTCAAGACCATTCGCATCCGCGTTGGACACCGCCGTCTCGACGGCCCCTGCTGAGATATCCACACCCATCGCCGTAGCGCCATCGACTTCCGTCAGGATTGCGAGCGCGATCGCCCCTGTTCCGGTGCCCAGATCGAGGATCTTGCAGGTGCCCTCAGCGGCAGTGATTCGCCGCGCATGCGGGATGATTCGGTCGACCAGAGTCTCGGTGTCGGGGCGCGGGTCGAGCGTGTCGGAGGTCAGCAAAAGCTCTACGCCGTAAAATGCCCGCCGCCCCAGAATGCGATAAAGCGGCTCTCCCGATGCCGCGCGCAGTACCGCCTGCTGAATTGTCTCGGCGGCAACCGGGTCGATCGGGTCGCCGCCGCCTGCCACGAGCTCAGCCAGCGTCACGCCGGCAAAATGTGCGACGAGCGAGCGAGCGTCGAGTGCGGCGTTTTCGATATTCGCCGCCCGCAATTGCTCCGCGACCTGGCGGGCGAGTTCGCCTGCCGTCGGGCCAGTCGCGGTCTTAGCCATCCATCGTCGCCAGGAGCTTGGTCTGATGGTCGGCTATCAGCGCGTCGATGACCTCGTCGATCTCGCCCATCATCACACGGTCGAGCTTGTAGAGCGTCAGATTTATGCGGTGATCCGTCAGCCGCCCCTGCGGGAAATTATAGGTGCGGATACGCTCCGAGCGATCGCCGGACCCGACCTGCAGCCGCCGCGCCTCGGAGCGCTCGTCATCCGCCTTGCCGCGCTCAATGTCGAACAGCCGCGCGCGCAGAATCTGCATCGCACGTGCCCGGTTCTGATGCTGCGACTTCTCCGCCGAAACCACCATGATGCCTGTCGGCAGATGCGTGATCCGCACCGCGGAGTCGGTCGTGTTCACATGCTGGCCGCCAGCGCCCGAGGCGCGCATCGTGTCGATGCGGATGTCCTCGTTGCGGATTTCTATATCGACCTCTTCGGCCTCCGGCAGCACGGCCACTGTGGCGGCCGATGTGTGGATGCGCCCGCCAGCCTCGGTTTCCGGCACGCGCTGAACGCGGTGCACGCCCGATTCGAATTTGAGCTTGGCGAACACGCCCTTGCCCGACACGCTGGCGATGATTTCCTTGAAGCCGCCGACTTCGCCTTCGCTGGCTGAAACCACTTCGATCTTCCAGCCCTGCGCGGACGCGTAGCGCTCATACATGCGAAAGAGATCGCCCGCGAAAAGGGCTGCCTCGTCGCCGCCGGTGCCGGCGCGGATTTCAAGGATCGCACTTTTATCGTCCGCCGCGTCGCGCGGCAAAAGCAGGATCTGGATTTCCTGGCGCAGCGTATCGAGCTTTTCGCTCACCGCTTCGAGATCGGCTTCGGCCAGCTCGCGCATTTCCGCGTCGGTGCCAGCATCGGCGAGCATGCCTTCCAGATCGGCCTCTTCCTTTTCGGCGTCCCGAAACTCCCTGATCTTGCCGACCATCTCCTGCAGGTCGGCATATTCGGAAGCCATTTTCACATATTCATCCGGCTCAGGCCCGGCCGCCATTCGCGCTTCGAGCATTTCGAAACGCTTCAGCACCTGGTCCATGCGCTCGGCAGGCAATTCAATCACGGCAGAGCCCCTTACTTATCAAGCTCGATGCCGTGGTCAGCGGCAAATTTGGTCAACATGCCGGCCATATCGTCTTCGGCGCCCATGCCGTTCATGGCCTTTTTCATATGGTCGACAAGCGCGCCGACCGGCAGTTCGCGCAGCATCGCCTTCACTGGTCCGATTGCCGCCGGCGCCATCGATATCGACCGGTAGCCAACACCGAACAACGCCATCGCCGAAAGCGGCCGGCCAGCGAGCTCGCCGCACAAAGTGACTGGCGTGTCGTTGGCGAAACCGGCATCCGCTATCTGTTTCAGCACCCGCAGAAACGGCACGGAAATCGGATCGAACCGAGACGACAGCCGCGTGTTGCCCCGGTCGCTCGCGGTTACGAACTGGAATAGGTCGTTCGACCCAACGGAGACGAAATCCACCGCCCGCATCAACTCGTTGAGCTGCCACAGCAGCGACGGCACCTCGATCATCGCGCCAAGCTTTATGCGCGTCGGCAAGACATGCGCAAAGCGCGACAGGTGCTGCACCTCGCGGTCGATGATCGCCCGCGTTTTCCGTATCTCGGAAATTTCGGTCACCATCGGCAGCATGATGCGCAGTTCGCGCCCGCCCGCCGCTTTGAGCAGCGCTCGCACCTGCGCCCTCAGCAGGGTCGGCTTGTCCAGCGTGAGGCGGATCGCGCGCCAGCCGAGCGCCGGGTTTTCCTCGTGAACGGACTCCTTGAAATACGGAAGCACCTTATCGCCGCCAATATCGATGGTGCGGAAGGTAACCGGCTTGTCGCCTGCCGCCTGCAGCACTTCGCGGTAAAGCTGCTCCTGCTCCTCCGCGCGCGGAAACCGCGCCGCGACCATGAACTGAAGTTCGGTGCGGAACAGGCCGATGCCCGCGGCACCGGAATCCGCAAGCTGCGGCAGGTCGACCGCAAGCCCGGCATTCATCATCAGATCGATTTTCACGCCGTCGGCCGACACCGAAGGCTTGTCGCGCAATTCGCGGTAAAGCTGCTGCTTGCGCGCCCTGAACCGCGCCTTCTCGGCATAGGCAGCTTCGACATCGGCCGCCGGGCGCAAATGCACCTGCCCGTCATCGCCATCGATGATGATCGCATCGCCATTCTCCGACATGGAAACGGCGCCCTTGGCCTGACCGGCGACGGCAATGCCGATCGCTCGCGCCACGATCACGACATGGCTGGTCGGCGCGCCGTCTTCAAGCACCAGCCCGCGCAGCTTGTTGCGCGGGTAGTCGAGCAACTCCGCCGCACCCATGGTGCGGGCGACGATGATGGCATCCTTCGGCAACGTTTCGGCCAGCGTCTCCGGCCCTCGTCCCATGAGCTGGCGCAAGAGCCGGTTGCCGAGGTCGTCGAAATCGCTCATCCGCTCGCGCAGATATGGGTCGGTCATGTGCATCATGCGCGCGCGCATGTCGCTCTGCACCTTCTCGACCGCTGCTTCAGCTGTCAGGCCGTTGCCGATCGCTTCCTCGATGCGGCGCACCCAGCCGCGATCGTTGGCGAACATGCGATAGGCTTCCAGCACGGCCCGATGCTCACCTTCGAAGGCGACATCGCGGCGCGACAGCATATCGTCGATGGAAAGTCGCAGCGAGCCCAGCGCCTCGTTGAGGCGTGCGCTTTCGGCCTCGCCGTCTTCGGCGAAAAGGTCTTTCACAACCACGCGCGGCTCGTGCAGCACGACATGGCCGAGCCCCACGCCTTCGCTCAGCGCCAGCCCGTCGAAGCTGACCGGTCGTCCGAGGTCGAGCTCGATGCCGGGCCGCGAAAGCCGTGCCAGATCGCCCGTCGCGATCATCTCGGCAATGACCATCGCAGTAGTTTCAAGCGCTTCGATCTCGTCGTCCTGATAGGTGCGCATCGTGCGGTTCTGGACAACCAGAACGCCGAGTGTGCGCCCGGCCCGCAGCACCGGCACACCGAGGAAGGAGTGGTAAATCTCCTCGCCCGTTTCCGGCAGGTAGGCAAATGCGGGATGATGCTGCGCGTCAGTCAGGTTGAGCGGCCGCGCACTCGCGGCAATGGTACCGACAAGGCCCTGCCCCAGCTTCAGTTGCGCCAAATGAACCGAGCCCGGGTTCAACCCCTCCGTTGCGTAGAGTTCGAGCACGGAATCGGCGCGCAGCACGTAAAGCGAGCACACTTCGGCGACCATGTTGCGGGCGATTTCGCGCACGATACGGTCGAGCCGGTCCTGCGGCTCGAGAGCAGCCGCCGACAACTCGCGCAGGCGCTTCAAAAGCACCCGCGGACCACCGCCGATGTCACGTATCTGCGTCATAGAACGCCTGACCGCAGCGCCCGGACCCATTTCCGGCGCGCGGCGATTCCCATTAGCTGAATCTATTGCTTATCCAGACCGTACACGGAATGCAAAGCGCGCACCGCGAGCTCTGCATAGGCACCGTCGATCAGGATCGAAATCTTGATTTCAGAGGTCGTGATGGCGCGGATATTGATGCCGCGCTCCGAAAGCGCGGTGAACGCCGTTGCCGCCACGCCGGCATGACTGCGCATGCCGATGCCGATCACCGACACCTTCACCATGCCGGTCTCGTGCTGCACGACATCGAAGCCGAGTTCCTCCCGGTTTTCGTCGAGCACAGCGAGCGCCTTACCCACATCGCCCGAGGGTACCGTAAAGGTCATGTCGGTGCGCGAGCCGTCTTCCGAGATATTCTGGACGATCATGTCTACATTGATGCCGGCCTCGGCCAGCGGTCCGAAAATACCGGCGGCGACACCTGGTCGGTCAGCGACGCGCCGCAGCGATATCTGGGCTTCGTCCTTGGCGTAGGCGATACCGGTGACGACTTGCTGTTCCACGATTTCATCCTCGTCGCAAATAAGCGTTCCCGGCGGGTTGTCGGGGTCGCCCATGCCCGGCGCGTCCGGGTCGTCAAAAGAGGAACGCACGAAGGTGCGCACCTTGTGAACCATTGCCAGCTCGACCGAGCGCACCTGCAGCACCTTGGCGCCCAGCGAGGCCATTTCGAGCATCTCCTCGAACGATATCTTCGAGAGCCGCCGCGCCTTTGGCTCGATGCGCGGGTCGGTCGTGTAGACACCGTCGACATCGGTATAGATGTCGCAGCGGTCGGCATTCACCGACGCCGCCACGGCCACGGCGCTGGTGTCGGACCCGCCGCGGCCAAGCGTGGCAATCCGGTTGTCGGGCCCGATCCCCTGAAAACCAGTCACCACCGCAACTTGCCCGCGTGCAATGCGCTCGATTAGCGTCGAGGCGTCGATATCGACAATGCGAGCCGCGCCATGTGCGTTGTCGGTCTTGATCGGTATCTGCCAGCCCTGCCAGGACCGTGCATCGACACCCATCGACTGCAATGCGATGGCCAGAAGCCCGGCGGACACCTGCTCGCCGGAAGCGACGATCGCATCATATTCGCGCGCGTCATAGAAAGGCAGATTGCCGCCGCTGACCTTTGGCATCTGCTGCGCCCAGCCAACCAGCTCATTGGTCTTGCCGGCCATGGCCGAGACCACAACGGCGACCTCATTGCCGGCATCCACCTCGCGTTTGACGTGGCGCGCGACATTGCGGATTCGGTCCAGATCGGCGACCGAAGTCCCGCCGAATTTCATCACGATGCGCGCCATCTTTTTGAGATGCCTTCAAATCGTAGCCGGAAAGAGCCCGGACGCTGAATCCATGCCGGAACGCCTGAGCACAGCCGGCTTTGCAGCACCGGCAGGCCGGTGCGCGGTCTCCATATCCAATGCCCACGCCTTTCGCAAGCAAGCCGCGCCCCGTCTGCGTCCTTGCCGAGGCTTGACTTTTGGCAGGGTCGCCACGACTTGTTGCCCGTTGAGGAGGCCCATATGGCACAGGCTGCACGCACCACCGTTGACGACGCCGAAATCGAGCGCTTTTCCGCGCTCGCCGCCGAATGGTGGAACCCCAACGGCAAATTCCGGCCGCTGCACAAGTTCAATCCGACGCGCCTTGCTTATATCCGCGACAAGGCTGCCGAGCACTTCGGCCGTGACCCGCGCGCCGTCAAACCGCTCGAGGGCCTGCGCATTCTCGACATTGGCTGCGGCGGCGGCCTGTTGTGCGAGCCCATGGCGCGGCTCGGCGCCGAAGTCGTGGGTGCGGATGCATCCGAGACCAACATCGAAGTCGCGAAGCTTCACGCAGCCGAGTCCGGCGTGAAGATCGATTACCGGGCCGAGACCGCCGAAAAGCTGGCCGACGACGGCGAGAAGTTCGACATCATTCTCAACATGGAAGTGGTCGAGCACGTTGCCGACGTGGATTTCTTCATCGCCCGCTGCGGCGCGATGCTGAAGCCCGGCGGCATCATGTTCGTCGCAACGATCAACCGTACACTCAAGGCGCTCGGACTGGCGATTATCGGTGCCGAATATGTGTTGCGCTGGCTTCCGCGTGGCACACACCAGTTCGACAAGCTCGTGCGCCCCGACGAGCTGGAACGCGCGCTGGGCAGCGCCGGCCTCACCATCACCGACCGCACTGGCGTGACCTACAATCCGCTTGCCGACCGCTGGCAACGTTCGCGCGACATGGATGTGAACTACATGGTGCTGGCGGAAAAGACCGCCGCGGCTAAGGCTTAAGCCTTAGTTCGTATCGTCGGGAATGTTCGGCAGCGGCATGATCTCCACGCCGTCGTCGAGCAGTTCCTTTACGTCGTGGGGTGAGGCTTCGCCGTAAATGCCGCGTGGGTCCGCTTCCCCGAAATGGATCTTGCGCGCCTCCTCGGGAAATTTGTCGCCGACATAATCGGCATTCTGCTTCACCTTGTCGGCGAGCTCCTTCAGCTTTCCCATAAGCTGCTTCTGCTCGGCATTCAGGCCGAGCGCCACTTTCTCGCGCTTGCGGCCAGTCTGCACCGACGGCGCCATCAGCGACTTCTCCACTTGCGCGGAATTGCAGACCGGGCATGAAACCAGCCCGCGCTTCTTCTGCGTATCGAAATCGGCATTGTCGCGAAACCAGCCGTCGAAATCATGGTCGTGATCGCAGCACAGCGAAAAACGGATCATGATGCGCGGCGCTCCGCAGCGCCCGGAGCCTCGACGGTCCTGACTTCGAAGGGCCGTGCGTTGGACAAATTCGGTACCTTGGCGCGCGCGGCCGCGGAAGCGGCCACATCGATGTCGGCAACCACCACCGCCGGCTCGTCATGTTCGGCCTCAGCGATCACCACACCCCACGGGTCGATGACCAGCGAATGGCCGTATGTTTCGCGGCCATCCTCGTGCTTGCCGCCCTGCGCGGCAGCTACCAGAAACGCGCCATTCTCGATTGCGCGCGAGCGAAGCAGCACATGCCAGTGCGCTTCGCCCGTCTGCCGTGTGAATGCGGCTGGCAGCGTAAGCACCTGCGCGCCTGCAAGCGCCTGCGCCCTGAAGAGCTGCGGAAAACGCAAATCGTAGCAGATCGAAAGGCCAAATCGCCCGGCACCGAGATCGGCAACAACAGTCTCGCGCCCAGGCTCATAAGTCGCGGATTCGCGCCAGCTCTCGCCATTGTCGAGATCGACGTCGAACATATGCACCTTGTCGTAGCTGGTGATCAGCGCCCCGTCAGGACCGAACAGGAAGCCGCGATTGGCAACCTTGCCGTCGTCGCGTGCAATCGCCGTGGAGCCAATGTGAACATGGATGCCGAGCTCATCCGCCAGCTCGGAGGCCTTGCGCACCAGCACGTCATTGTCGGCCGAAGTGATCTGAGCCCGCAGTGCCTCACGGTCGCGCACAAGAGCGCCGGTCATTTCGGGCGACTGCACATAACGCGCGCCCTCGGCCGCGGCTTCGCGAACCATCTCCTCAAACGTCACGACATTGCGCTCGATACTCGTCGTCGAGCGCATTTGAAGTGCCGCGATCCGCAATGCACTCATGAGGCGGCTCCCTGCTTCGCAACGCCTTCCAGCATCTGATCGAGCCGCCCTTCGCGCTCCAGCGCATGCAGCTCGTCGGATCCGCCGACATGCACATCGCCGATGAAAATCTGCGGGAATGTCGAGCGCCCCTTGGCACGCTGGATCATCTCCTGCCGCAGCTCCGGCGAGAAACTCGCATCATGCTCGGTGTATTTCGCACCCTTGCGGTCCAGCAGCCGCTTTGCCGCCGAGCAATAGCCGCACATCATGCGGGTGTAGATTGTGACTTCTGTCATCGAATTCTCCAAGGCGCCCTATATAGTGTCTGCGTCTTCGGGCAGGAAGTCCCCGGGAAGCGCCATCGCAAATGTAAGCACATCGACCTCGCAGGCACCGGCACGCTTCAGCGTGCGTGTGACGGCAGAAACGGTCGCGCCGGTCGTGAACACGTCGTCGACCAAAAGCACGCGCCGCGATTGTAGCCGCATTTTGCCGGCTTCCGTCACCTTGAACGCACCGCGCATATTGGCGACGCGCTCGCTCGCGACCAGCCCGACTTGCTGTCGTGTTGGCTTGACCCGCCGCACGACCGTTGGATCGAAGGGAATATCTGCCTGTCGTGCCACATGCCGCGCCAGCTCCGCGGACTGGTTGAACCGCCGCGAAAAGAAGCGCCTTGCATGCAGGGGCACCGGAACCACCAGTTCCGCGTCGGTTGTCAGCTCCGCACCGGCGCGAACCATCCAGCGCGCCATCCACGGTGCAAGATCGGCCCGGTCTCGATATTTCAGGTTCTGAACGAGGTCGCGCGCGACGCCCGAATAGGCGACAGCGGCCCGAGACCGTGCGAAGGGCGGCGGCTCCGCGATCGCAGCGGGCGAAACCGCGTCATCTCCCACATCGAAGGCGAATGGCGTCCCGAGCACACTGCAATAGGGTGGCGCGATGAAACGCATCTGCGGCCAGCATGAAGGGCACAGCGTGCCAGGCTCGCGCACCAGCGTCCGGCAACCTGCGCAGACCGGCGGGAACACAATCCGTGCCAGATTTGCCGCAACTTGCGCGCTATGGTTCTTGAAATCTGCAATCATATCGGCGACCAGAACCGCGAGCTTATGGCCTTTCGCCGGTGAGTGCACCCGCCTGATCGCGACAGTTGGAATAGCATGGACCGAATTTTCGACACCAAACTGATTGTCACGCGAAAGCTGCGCGCGCTGCGCGGTGCGAAGCCGGGCGCCGACTTCCTGATGGCGCACGCGGTGGAAGACCTTGCGCTGCGCCTCGCCGCGGTCGAACGCAAATTCGAACGCGCGGTCACTCTACACACGCTCTCGCCCGCCCCTGCGGCAGCGCTCAATGCCTCTGATAAGGTCGGTGGGGTACTCAGGATCGAGCCTCATCCCGCATTTTTGGGGGGCGCAACGGGCTTGATTTCGCCGGTTGAAGCCCTCCCGCTTGCACCCGAAAGTATCGATCTGGCCGTATCGCTGCTGACGCTGCATGAGACCAACGATACGCCCGGCCTGTTCGCCCAGATAAGGCGCGCGCTGAGGCCGGACGGGCTTTTTCTCGCCGCCCTTCCCGGTCAGGACACGCTTGCCGAACTGCGCGCTGCCCTTCTGGCCGCCGAAACCGAGATCACTGGCGGCGCCAGCCCGCGCGTCGCACCGTTTATGGATGTGCGCGATGCAGGCGGGCTCTTGCAGCGCGCAGGCTTTGCCCTGCCGGTGGCCGACGCGGAGAAACTGACAGTTCGCTACGATACGATGTTCGACCTGATGCGTGACCTGCGCGCGATGGGCGCGACCAATGCCCTGAGCGACCGCAGCCGTAAACCCGCCTCGCGGCAACTCTTCATGCGCGCAGCACAAATCTACGCCGAGCGATATTCCGATCCAGACGGGCGCATCAGAGCAACATTTTCGACTGTTTGGATGTCTGGCTGGGCGCCGCATCAATCGCAGCAGAAGCCGCTGAAACCCGGCAGCGCGAAAGCCTCACTCGCGGAGGCTCTGGAGAAGCTCAATCCCGGTGAGGGTTAGTTCAGCGTTTGCTGGAGCTTGCTTGTGTTGTTGGCGAACAAAAACTGAAGCGCATTCGTCGCAGTCCCCACGCCGGCCACGATTGCCAGCGAAAGCACGGCAACGATAAGCCCGTATTCGACGACTGTTGCGCCCTTGCGATCGCGGGCAAAGCGCTTGAACATGCTGCACCTCTGGTTGCGCGATAATTCTATCTGGATAGCACGTTACGAAAGGTTAACGCGGCTCAGCAATCGCCCGTGCGGGCACCGTTTTGCCGGATAATGCAGATTGAGTTCGGGCTAGACTGCAGCACGCTGCGGCGGATCGTGTAGCTGCCGCCACCGGCGGGGCGCGCGCCTGAGGGTCCGATGGACCCGGTCGACATTGTGTCGAGACCGACCGGCGTGCGCGCCATAAGCGATTGCGCCTGCCTTTCCGCAAACGGCGTCACAAACAGCGCCAGCGCAATTGCAGCTGCACCGAACAAAAGCGCGAACCGCAAGGAACCGGCTACGCCCAAAAAGTCCTGCGGCGCATCTTCCTTCGGTCGGTTGTTCCAGTTCTGCTCAGGCCACATGCGGGCGGCTCCTTGTCCGCCGCTTCGACGCCGATCGCCGAAACGGACAAGGTGAACTATTTCATCGCCGCGTGAAGGATCCGTTAATCATGATTGACTTGGAAATTCTTCAGAGCAGGTCGATCAGGTGTGCGATCAGGGGTTCGTCGGCTGGCGGCATGGAGTAGTCACGAAGCTTCTGCGGCCGAACCCATTTGAGTGCCTGATGCTCCACAGCGACCGGCGTCCCCCAGAACCTGCGGCACACGAAAAGCGGCATTAGAAGGTGAAAGTCATCGTAGCTGTAGCTGGCGAAAGTCAGCGGCGCGAGGCAGGCCACTTTGGTTTCGACCTGCAGTTCTTCCTGTAATTCGCGCACAATCGCCTCTTCCGGCGTTTCGCCGGGTTCGAGCTTGCCGCCTGGGAACTCCCATAAACCTGCCAGAGATTTGCCTTCAGGCCGCTGCGCAATCAGCACGCGCGCGTCGGCATCGACCAGCGCGCAGGCCGCGACAATCAGCAGCTTGCGAGAACCCCGCTCGCTCAATTTTCGCCACCCGGCGGGCAGCGATAGTGGTAGCGATAGGCTTCCGTGAAGCCGAGCGAATGATAGAGCGCGATCGCAGCCTCATTGTCCGCTTCCACCTGCAGCCACGCAATCCGAGCCCCCCGAGCCCGCGCCCAGCGCATGGCAGAAAGCACGATGCGTCGTCCGTGCCCCTTGCCGCGCTCCGCCGCAAGCGTGGCTATCTCAAACAGCCCTGCCAGCTGCCCGTCATGCACACAGAGCGCGCTCGCGACAGCCTCACCTCCGGCGTCGACCGCGAAGAGCCCGGTTTCCGCCTCGATGGAATCGACGAGCTCCGTCAAGCCTGGCCGCACGGATGCGTCGCGCTCATGAGTCCGGATCGTAGCGCTGATATAGCGCCCGACATCCTTGAGCGGGATCAGCGGCACAACCTCGTCCACCGCCGCCACGTTCAGCGGCATCATCATCACAAGCGATTCCGAAAAGCGGTCCCAGTTGTCGTCGTCGAAGCGTTTGGTCAGCCCCTCACCCGCCAAAGGCGACATGCGAAACACGAGCGGCCGTCCATATGCCTCGAACCGCCGCGCTGCGCGCTCGATCCGTCCGTCAATATCCAGAATGTCGCCCGGATCGAGCGGATTCACCGAGTTGAGCCGCTTGGCTGGATGGCCGGCCGTCAGCCTGATGATCCAAGTCCTGTCGTAATGCACCGAGGCTGCGGGCCAGGCGCGAAACCCTGCCGCTTCAAAGCGCCTCACCACGCCGAGCGGCGATGTATTCAGCAATTCGCTCATGCGGTTTCCCTAGGAGCGGTAGTCGCCATTGATGGCGACATACTCCTTGGTGAGATCACACGTCCACACAGTCGCCTTGCCGCGCCCGAGGCCGATATCGACGCCGATGCTGATCTCGTCGCCGCGCATATAGTCCGACGCCGCTGCTTCCGAATAGTCGGGATCGCGCTCACCGCGATGCGCGACCCGCAGGTCGCCGAAACTGATCGCCAACAGGTCACGGTCGGCGGGCTCACCAGCCTTGCCGACGGCCATGACGACACGACCCCAATTGGCGTCCTCGCCGGCCACCGCGGTCTTCACCAGAGGTGAATTGGCGATTGCCATCGCGATCCGCTTTGCCGAGCGCGACGATTTCGCGCCGGTCACATTGATCTCGATAAGCTTCCGTGCACCCTCGCCATCGCGCGCGATCTGCACCGCCAGCGATTTCAGGAGCCGGTTGAGCGCGCGCTTGAAGCCGGACAGCCGCGCATCGCCAATGTCCTCGATCGTCGGCGCACCGCGCTTGGCCGCAGCGCCGGTGGCAAACATCATAAGCGTATCGCTGGTCGATGTATCGCCGTCGACGGTGACCGAATTGAAGGACTTGCCGACACCCTTCGAAAGCAGCGCCTGCAACACGGGCGCTGCAATCGGCGCATCTGTTGCGACGAACGCCAGCATCGTCGCCATGTCGGGCGCAATCATGCCTGCACCTTTGGCGATCCCGTTGATCGTTACGTCCACATCGCCCAGTTTCACGACCGCCGAGGCATATTTTGGGAACGTGTCTGTGGTCATGATCGCCTTGCCGGCGCCAAGCCAGCCATCAGGCGTGGCGTTTTCGGCGAGCGAGCCGAGCAGATGCGTGAAACGGGCTGCATCCAGCGGCTCGCCGATCACGCCGGTCGAAGCCAGAAACACATCGCGCTCGCTGCCGCCAACGGCCTTTGCCGCTGCTTCGGCGGTCATCTTCGTCGCTTCGCGGCCGCGCTTGCCGGTGAAGGCATTGGCATTGCCGGAATTAACGACGAGAATGCGTGCCGACCCGCCGCCGATATTGTCGCGGCAGAAATCGACCGCGGCGGACGGGCATTTCGAACAGGTGAACACGCCGGCGGCGGTCGTTCCCGGATCGAACGCCATCACCAAAAGGTCGGTGCGGCCCTTATATTTGATGCCGGCTTCGGCAGTGGCGATCCTCACCCCGCCGATTGCCGGCATCTTCGGTGTCTTTTTCGGTGCGAGCGGCGATACGCTGGAAGACATGGCTGCCGGTCCCGCCTGTTACTGACTGTCGGCTGCTTCGACAGCCGCCTTGAGCTCGGGATCGGCGATGTCGATCTCGGCAGCCTTCCTGAGCTCGGCAATCTCGGCGAAATATTTCTCACGCAGCAGCAGCGAACGTATCTGGCGCTCGACCTGCTCGAAAGCCGGCGGCTGCTGCGGGCGCTTGTCGGTGACCTTTACGACATGAAACCCGAACTGCGTCTGAACCGGCTCTTTCGAGTGCCCACCGACTTCCAGCGCATAGGCCTCTTTTTCGAACTCAGGCACCATGCGTCCGGGTCCGAAGAAGCCGAGATCGCCGCCATTCTGCGCTGAGCCATCGCTGGAGTGCTCTTTCGCCAGTTCCGCGAAATCCGCACCTTCTCCAAGCTGGCGGATGATGTCCTTCGCTTCGTCCTCGGTCTTCACCAGAATGTGCGAAGCGCGCACTTCGTTGTTTGCGGCCGCCGATGCGATCTCGGAGTCGTAGCGCGCGCGCACATCTTCATTGCTCACCGCTTCGGCGATATTGCTTTTCACGAACTCGCTGTGCAGAGCACGTTCGCGCAAAAACTCCATGCGGCGCTGAAACTCAGGGTCTTCCGCAACGCCGGCATCCTGCGCGGCGGCGGCAGCAAGCTTGATTTCGATGATCGCAGACACAGCCGCTGCGCGCCGCTGCGCGGCCGGCAGCTGGTCGAACTGCGCATCGAGCTCGCCCTCGGCCAACGCCACATCGGCTTCGGTGATCTGCTCACCGTTCACGGTGGCGACCACGGTCTCTTGCTGCGCCCACGCGCTTCCGGCCAGCGAAATCGCGGCAGCGCCTGCAATAATGATGGCAGCGGCTGCCCGACCAAATAGGTGATGCATTCAGACTTCTCCGGTTAATTGTGGAGGGCACATTTCAGCCGAAATCTGGCTCTTTTGTGCAGGTCTTAGCCGCTTTGTGGCGGCGTTGACATCCATAGTGCCCCCTCTTATCTGTCCTTCGACTCCGCGTCCACTTCCGTTTTTCTCGGAAGTCCGTTCATCACCGGGGCGTCCGTGCGAAACCGACGTTGCAACCGCCGGCCCCGCGACTTTGCTTTGAAAGGACCATAATGGTCAGTTTTGGTGCCCTGGCCCGCAAGGTATTCGGCTCTTCGAACGACCGGCGGCTGAAGGCGATGCGCCCGCGCATCGAGGCCATCAACGCACTCGAAAACGAGATGGAAGCGCTCAGCGACGCCGATTTGGCGGCGCGCACCGTCAAGTTCCGGGAAGACCTCGCCAACGGCGCCAAGCTCGATGATCTGCTGGTGCCTGCCTTCGCGACAGTCCGCGAGGCATCGCGCCGCGCGCTCGGCATGCGGCCATTCGACGTGCAGCTGATCGGCGGCATGGTTTTGCACGAAGGGTCGATCTCCGAAATGAAGACCGGCGAGGGCAAGACCCTTGTCGCGACGCTTCCTGTCTACCTCAACGCGCTCGAGGGCAAGGGCGTTCATGTCGTCACGGTGAACGACTACCTTGCCACCCGCGATGCCGAGTGGATGGGCCGGCTCTACAAATTCCTCGGCCTCACTGTCGGCGTCATCGTGCATGGCATGGACGACGACCAGCGTCGCGCTGCTTATGCCTGCGATGTCACCTACGGCACCAACAACGAACTCGGCTTCGACTATCTGCGCGACAACATGAAATATGAGCGCGCACAGATGGTCCAGCGCGGTCACAATTTCGCGATTGTCGATGAGGTGGACTCCATCCTGATCGATGAGGCGCGCACGCCACTCATCATCTCCGGTCCGCTGGACGACAAGTCCGACCTTTACAACAGCGTCGATGTGCTCATCCCGAACCTGGTCGAGAGCGACTACGAGATCGACGAGAAGCAGCGCACTGCCACCTTCACCGAGGAAGGCACGGAGAAGATGGAAAATCTTCTGCGTGAAGCCGGCCTCATGAAGGGTGACTCGCTCTACGACATCGAAAATGTCGCCATTGTTCACCACGCCAACAATGCGCTACGCGCGCACCGGCTGTTCCAGAAAGACAAAGACTACATCGTCCGCAATGGCGAGATCGTCATTATCGACGAGTTCACCGGCCGCATGATGCCGGGTCGCCGTTATTCGGAAGGGCTGCATCAGGCTCTGGAAGCCAAGGAAAAGGTCGCCATCCAGCCTGAAAACCAGACACTGGCTTCGGTGACGTTCCAGAACTATTTCCGCATGTATTCCAAGTTGGCCGGCATGACCGGCACCGCCGCCACCGAGGCGGAGGAGTTCGGCAATATTTACGGTCTCGATGTCGCAGAAATCCCGACCAACCTGCCAATTCAGCGCGCCGACGAGGACGACGAGGTCTACCGCACGACAGAAGAAAAATACAAAGCAATCGTCGACGAAATCCGGGCAGCCAACGCCAAGGGCCAACCCATTCTGGTCGGCACAACCTCGATCGAAAAATCCGAGTTCCTTGCCGAACGCCTGCGCGCCGACGGCGTGACCAGCTTCCAGATCCTCAACGCCCGCCACCACGAGCAGGAAGCTCAAATTGTGGCTCAGGCCGGCGTGCCCGGCGCGATTACGATCGCTACCAATATGGCCGGCCGCGGCACCGACATTCAGCTCGGCGGCAATGCCGATATGCGTGTTGCCAACGAGCTTGGTGGCATGGAAGAAAGCGCTGAGCGCAAGAAGAAAGAAGAGGCCATCCGCGCTGACATCCAGGCGCTGAAGGAAAAGGCGCTCGCCGCCGGCGGTCTCTACGTGCTTGCCACCGAACGCCATGAGTCACGCCGCATCGACAACCAGCTGCGCGGCCGCTCCGGCCGCCAGGGCGATCCCGGCCGCTCCAAATTCTACCTGTCCCTGCAGGACGACCTGATGCGCATTTTCGGATCGGAGCGCATGGACGGTATGCTCCAGAAGCTCGGCCTTCAGGAAGGCGAGGCGATCATCCACCCCTGGATCAACAAGGCGCTCGAAAAGGCGCAGAAGAAGGTGGAGGCCCGCAACTTCGACATTCGCAAGAACCTGCTCAAATACGACGACGTGATGAACGACCAGCGCAAGGTCGTTTTCGAACAGCGTCTCGAGCTGATGGATGGCGAATCCCTGACCGAGACAGTCGCCGAGATGCGCCAGGATGTCATCGACGACATGGTCGCGCGCAACATTCCCGAAAAGGCCTACGCCGAACAGTGGGATACCGAAAAGCTCAAGGAAGATGTCCGCACCCACCTCAATCTCGACCTGCCGGTCGATGAATGGGCGGCTGAGGAAGGCATCGACGAAGAGGTCATTCGCGAGCGCCTAACTGAGGCAGCTGACAAGGCAGCCGCCGAGCGCGCCGAGCGTTTCGGTCCGGAGATCATGACCTATGTCGAGAAGACCGTGTTGTTGCAGACGCTCGACCACCTGTGGCGCGAGCATCTCGTCAATCTCGACCACCTGCGTTCGGTCATCGGCTTCCGCGGCTATGCCCAGCGCGATCCGTTAAACGAGTATAAGTCGGAGGCCTTCGAGCTCTTCCAGGGCATGCTGGCCAATCTGCGCCAGGCGGTCACGGCGCAGCTCATGCGCGTTGAACTCGTGCGCGAGGCCGCTGACGCCCCGCCGCCGCAGGCGCCAGACGGCGAAGGCGTTCACGTCGACGCCACGACCGGCGAGAACGACTTTGGCGAAGGCGACGGCGATACGATGACGCTTGCGCCGCCGCGTCAGGTCGCGGCCGAAGACCGCGACCCCAACGACCCGGCAACCTGGGGCAAGGTTGGACGCAACGAGGCCTGCCCCTGCGGCTCCGGCAAGAAATACAAGCACTGCCACGGCGCGTTTGCCTGAGGCGCGGCGGGACCAACACCACCGCGCGTCACCCCGGAAGGCGTTAGCCTGTCCGGGGCTCATTCAGTGACCGTCACGCGGGTCACCACTGCTGTGCAATGGCGCCTGTAGCTAACGCTCGCTCTTTGCCAAATCGATCAGATTGCGTAACGCTTCCACGCCCTGTCGGTTCATATGCTTGCGCCCAAGCGATACATCGATGCGCATGGCAAGGAGTTCGGCGTCCGCGCCTCTCAGGTCGCTCAGCCGTTCGATCCCGATTTCTTCCAGATAGGCAATCATGCGCGGGCCGATCGAATGCGCATGCAGCATCCTGGCGCGTTCGTCATCGCTGATCATGCAAAACTCGAGGCCGCCAACCGGCTTTCCCACCTAGATGCCCGCGCCATCCTCCAGAACTTCATCGCCCTCATGCGGCTCGGGAAAGCCGCGGCCTGCCGCAGCGCCTGAGTTCGGCAGCGGCATCCAGCATTTCAACTCCGGCTCGGCATAAGCGATGATACAGCCCGGGTTGGAATCGGCGGCGCGCCAACCCTCCGCACCGAACCTGTCAGCGCGCGCCCAATATGCCATGTCTACTTCGGCTGGCCCCTGCTCCACAGAGCGTACCGTCACCAATATGCGGCTGCCGTCTCTTGGCGCTTTCGACATTGGTCTCCACGCTTCGGTTTTGGCCATTGGCTGCCTCCTCGCGGTCGCTCCGTCCGGCTGCGCGCAAATGGCTTAACCGAACTGTTTCTTAAAGAGTTTTTGCCAACATGGTGCCGGCAAACTGGAAGATCGGAGAGTAGCGCGTGCGGTTTTCCGCGGCAATGACGGCTGAGCGGCTCCTGCCCAAATGGCTGGCACATCGTGCCGAGCCCGTCGTCACGCGCATCGACGCCTTGATCTCCAGCGATAGCGGCAGTGGCGCAGCCGGCCGCGTGACCCTCTACGCGTTTCTGGTCCGCATCGCGAATGCGGTTATCGCATTCGCCAGTCAGGTGCTGCTTGCACGCTGGTTGGGCGCGTTTGAATACGGCATCTTCGTGCTGGTCTGGGTCACCATGGTGATCGTCGGCAATCTGTCGTGCCTCGGCTTCCACACATCCGTAATCCGCTTCGTGCCCCAATATCGCGAGGCCGGCAAACTCGCCGAACTGCGTGGAATTTTGCTGACCAGCCGCCTATTCGTGCTCCTTGCCTCATCTGCAATCGCAGTGGCTGGTGCGGTCGGCATCTGGCTGTTCAGAGGCAGCATCGAAAGCTACTATATCGTGCCCTTCTATCTCGGCGTCGTGTGCCTGCCGATGGTCGCATTGTCGGACCTGCTTCAGGGCATCGCACGCGCCAATGCATGGGCAAGTGCCGCGCTCGCGCCGACCTACCTTATCCGCCCGATGCTGATCCTCGTTTTCATGGCCGGCGCACTGGCGCTCGACTATCCGCCAACCGCGCTGACAGCCGTTCTGGCGGCAATCGCAGCCACCTACGCCACCACGATCTATCAGCTTGTGAACGTCACAACTCGCATCGATCGCAAGATCGAACCCGGGCCGCGCACCGTGTCGCTCCGGTTCTGGATAGCCGTGTCGCTGCCGATCTTCCTGGTCGAAAGCTTCTTCTTCCTGCTTACCAATGCCGACGTCCTGATGGTGGGCATGTATTTGAGCCCGGACGATGTGGCGGTCTATTTCGCCACCGTGAAGACGCTGGCGATTGCCCATTTCGTCTATTTCGCGGTCAAGGCCGGCGTCGCCCAGCGCTATGCACATCTGGCGCAGGAAAAGGATCCCGGCAAGTTGGCGCGCTTTGCTCGGGAAACCGTGAACTGGACCTTTTTTCCGACGCTGCTGATGGCAGTCGCGATCCTGGTAATCGGCAAGCCGATGCTGCTTCTGTTCGGCCCGGGCTTCGATGCCGGCTATCCTCTGCTCTTCGTGCTTATCCTCGGCGTCGTGGCACGCGCGGCCGTGGGCCCGGCGGAAAGCCTGCTCACAATGACCGGCCACCAGAACATTTGCGCGGCCGCCTATGCGGCGACGCTCGCCCTCAATATCGGGCTCAACGTTATTCTCATTCCGCAATTCTGGTTGTGGGGCGCGGCGATCGCGACCGCTTTGGCCATGACATTCGAAGCGGCCGTGCTCGCCTTCATCGTCTGGAGCAAGCAGGGCATCGTGATGGCCGTGTTCCTGCCGGCCTCTGTTACCGGGGAAGCTGACTAATGGCTGCAGTACCAATACTGGAAGAAGTGAGCGGCGGCCCCTCCGGCGCAATGCTCACCCATCTGGCCGGCGTGCCAAGCATCAGTCCGGACCCCTCACATCTGGAAAGCCTCGAAGGCCCCAAGGCAGACCGGCGGCTGGCGATATACCCGGCCTCGGCTGGGTTCGATCTCGTCGAGGAGCTGGAACATCTGTGCGCCCGCTCAATAGAGCCAAACGTCTTCTTCAATCCTCGCTTTCTTGCGCCGGCCATGCCGCGGCTGGAAGATCGCGAAATTCGCCTGGCCGTCATCCGCGACGGGGACGAGGAACGAAGCCGGCTGAGACTGCTGGTTCCACTGTCGGTCGAAAAAGCGCCGATGCCGCTCGGTGTGCCCATAATGCGCACATGGTCGAACCCGTTCGGCCCGCTCGGCACACCGCTGATCGATCGCGACGATCCCGTCGGCGTCATTGAAGACTGCTTCACCATGCTTGGCCGCAAACATCTGCAGCTGCCACGCGTATTTGTCATGCCCGAAGTACGCCTCGACGGCCCCTTCGCAAACATCCTGCGCAGCTTTGCATCAAGCCGCGATTTGACGCTGGTCACGACCAACGAGATCGACCGTCCATTCCTGGAAAGCGACCTCGACCCCGATGACTATCTGCGCGAGGCGGTACGCTCGCATCATCTGCGCGAATATCGTCGTCAGCGCCGCCGGCTGCAGGAACAGGGCCCAGTTGAATATCATGTAGCGCGTACGCCCGATGACGTTCGCCTTGGCGTCGAAACCTTCCTCACCCTCGAAGCGGCGGGCTGGAAGGGACGCGAACGAACGGCGATGGCAATCGATCGTTTCCGAGCGGCTTTCGCGCGCGAGGCGGTCTACCGTCTCGCCGAGCGCGATCTGTGCCGCGTTCACACCCTTAGCGTCGGCGGCAAGCCGATTGCCTGCCTCATCGTATTCATTGAAAACGGCGTCGCCTACACCTGGAAGACAGCCTATGACGAAGCCTACTCAGGTTATTCGCCGGGCGCACAGCTGATGCTAGACGTAACACGAACGCATCTGGACGATCCCAATATCGACGCCACTGATTCCTGCGCTGTGCCTGATCACCCGATCATGAGCCGGCTGTGGATGGAGCGCCGCAAGGTTGGCACGCTGGTCATCGGCCTGACGCCGGAGGCAGATCGGGCTGCGCGGCAGGCCGCATCGCAGCTTCACATGTATCGCGAGACGAGGAATTTCGCGCGCATCCTGCGCAACCGGGTCAGGAATCTCATCGGGCGCTGAACCTCAGAGGAATTTTTTCGAAGACCAAGCGGCCGGCTGGGCGGTATTCGATGCCGCGCTAGTCTCCTCCTGCAGCCAGGCCTTGACCTTTTCAAGCAACGCCTTCGGACTGATTGGCTTCGACAGATAATCGTCCATGCCGGCTTCGATGCAGCGCTCACGGTCACCCTTCAGCGCATGCGCCGTCACGCCCACGATTGGTACATGGGTGCCGCCATCGGCTTCCATTTCGCGAATGAGGCCGGTCGCTTCAAGGCCGCCCATTTCGGGCATCGAGACATCCATCAGGATCATGCGTGGCCGCTTCTCCTTGAACGCTTCAACCGCGAGTCGGCCATTGCCGACCAGTTCGAAATTGAGGTCGGTCTCGCCCAGGATTTGGGTGAAGACGAGTTGGTTCACCTCATTGTCTTCGGCAACGAGGACATCCAGCCCGCCAGCCGCGGGAGCGGGTTTGCGGTCTGAAATAGCAGTAGCACTGGTAGGAGCTGAAACTGCCACAGTCGCCGATCGTGTCACCTCGGTCGGCGTCGCCGCTTCTTCGACCCGCAATGTCTTGAACGCGCTCAGATCGCAGTCGCCCGGCGTTGCAGAGCCCGTTCGCCGCTTCTGAATTGCCGAAACCACAGTTTCCAGCAGCTGCGACGAACGCACCGGTTTTACGAGTTGGGTGACAATGTTGGTGTTCTTGATCGCAAGGCTGCTCAGCGAATGGTCCACCGAGGTCAGCATGACCACGGGCACTTCGGCCAATGACGGCGTCTGCGCCATCGCTTTTGCCATCTCGACGCCATTCATATCCGGCATCTGGAAGTCGAGGATCACGCAATCCACGCCGACATTGAAATCGGCGGCTGCCTTCAGCACCTTAAGGCCCTCGGCTGCATCGTGCGCGGCACATGCGTCGAAATTCCACGCCACCATCTGCTCACTGTAGATCGAGCGATTGACCTCATTGTCATCCACGATCAGTACTCGCGCACCGGTCACATCGACCGGCAGGATGCGCTCGGCTTCCGGCTGGCCTGTGCGTTCAAGGTCGATCTGCACGCGGAATGTCGAGCCTTCGCCCTCTTTACTCTCAACGCCGATCTGGCCACCCATCAGATCGACCAGCCGCTGCGTGATCGCTAATCCCAGCCCGGTGCCCTCATGGCGACGCGTGGATGAGGCATCGACCTGACTGAACTTGTCGAAAACCAGCGCCAGCTTTCCCTGAGGAATGCCGATGCCCGTATCGGTGACGCTGACCTTGATACGACTGCTGCCCTCGCCGAGATCCTCACCGCTCACATCGATCAGCACATGCCCAGCCTCGGTGAATTTCACCGCGTTGCCCACGAGATTTGTCACGATCTGACGAATGCGTCCCACATCGCCGAGATAGGTATCGTGGAGCCCGGGCTCTATGCGCACGACCAGCTCGAGATCCTTCTCCTTGGCGCGGGTCGACATAAGCGTCGCCACATCCTCGATCGCCTCGGTCAGGTCGAAGGGCACCGGATCGAGCACAAGCTGACCCGCATCGATCTTCGAAAAGTCGAGAATGTCGTTGATGATCGTGAGCAGCGCATTGCCCGATTTCGTTATGATATCGATGAAGGTGCGTTGCTTAGGTTCCAGGTCGGTCTTGGCCAAGAGCTCCGCCATGCCGAGTACGCCATTCATCGGCGTACGGATCTCATGGCTCATATTGGCAAGGAATTCCGATTTGGCGCGGTCGGCGAGCTCCGCCTTCTGCCGCGCTTCCTCTAGCTCAGACTCACGCTTCTTCAGCACCGTCACGTCGGTGGTCGACCCGATCAGATAAAGCGTGCCGTCATTGGCAGTCATGACGCCCTTTCGGGCGATCTGATTACGGATCACGACGCCGTTTTCGCAGACCGGCGCCTCTTCGAATTCGATTGTTTTGCGTTCGCGCAGGACCTGGCGGTCGGCGTCCATATACTGCTCGCCGCGTTGGCCGAATATTTCGCCATCTGTGCGTCCGATGGCTTCTTCCTCGCTGAAGCCGGTCATCTCGCACCAGACCTTGTTCACGTAGTGAAGCCGAAGGTCCGCGGTTTTGGCGTAGATCGACACCGGAACGTTGTCGGTGATGCTGCGATAGATTTCGATCTCGTGCATGCTCTTTTGCAGAGCCGCCTCGCGATCCTTCTGCTCGGAAATATCGACCCGCACGCCGACAAAGAACCCCTCCGGGGTACGCGTGTCGAAAACCTTGTACCAGCGGTCGTTGGAATATTTGCGTTCATAAACCGCACGCGGCCGGTCGTAACGCTGGGCATAGCCGCGCAGCCAGGCCTCCTCGTCGGTATCGTAAAGCGCGTCGACCTCGTCATCGCCCGATATGCGCATCCGGCCGCCGGCGCGCCCTGCCCGCAGATAGTCGTGCAAGTGTTTGCCCGGCTGAAGCGCCTCCTCGGCTTCCGGGATGAGCTCGCGAACATGGCGGTTTGCGACCACCAGCCGGTTGTCGCGATCGTAGATCAGCACGCCAGCAGGCATCGATTCCACCACCATGGCGAGCTGCGCCCGTGCGTCTTCCGCTTCGCGCTCGCGGCGCTTCAGTTCGGTAACATCGAAGATGCGCCCGGCGATGTAGCTCTTTTCATCCGCCAACCGCACGAGGTCTTTACGCACGATCCTCGAATGACGTTCGCCATCCTCCTCGTGGTCTTCTTCGACTTCATATTGTTCGCCAGTCTGGAGAACCTGCCGTTCGCTGTCCTCGAAGGCCGAAGCCTCGACTTCGGTGACGTAGTCGCCGCCCTTGCGGCCAATCATCTCCGCGGGATCGACGCCAAACAGGTTGGCAAATGCCTTGTTGACCAACGCAAAGTCGAGATTCTCGTCCTTGACGAAAATCGGATCGTTGACGCTGTTGATGACGCCTTCGGCGAGCTGCGCCATATGCAACGCCTGCGCGAGCTCGGCTTCGCGATCCTTGATCTCAGTGATGTCGTAGTAGCAGATCAGGCGCTTGCCGCCCGAAAGCGCGGAAACTGAATAGAGCGTCGTGCAGCCATCCGCCCGCTTCAGTTCTCGCGGTTCGATATCGCCCCGGCTGATCTCGGCCAGTCTGGTCGTAAGGTAGTCTTCCCACTCTTCTTCTTCGACGTCGTAGACCCGCTTGTAACGGTTGGCTTCGATGAGATCGCGGAACGGGCATCCGAGTTCGATGGTCGCGGGATCGATGCTCCAGATCGAGAAGAAGGCACGGTTGATGATCACGACCTTCAGATCGCCATCGAGCAGAACAACACCCATGCGAAGCGAATCGAGCGTCCGCTCCAGGTCGTAGCGCAGCTCTTCGCCGCGCTTGTTGGCAGCAGCCAGTTCGTCGGCGCGCAGCTTGTGTTCTGTAATGTCGGTCCGGATGCCGACCCGGTCGCCATTCTCAGTGCTGATGTCGCTGCGCATGATCCAGCGACCGTCATGCAGCTGTTCGATGACATCCTTGTTGAGTTCTTCTTTCCAGGCGGCCACTTCTTCGGCAGCCCATTCTTCCTCCCTGCCGATCGCTTCCTCAATCTTGCCCATATGAGCAAGTTCGAGCAGCATGTCGTGTATCGTGCGCCCTTCCTTGATCGTGGGAAGGAACTGGAACATCTCCAAGTAGGCTTTGTTGCAGATGACGAGCCGCTCGTCCTTATCCCACAGCACAAAGCCGGCCTGAATACCGTCAATCGCGTTACGCAAGCGCTGTTGTGCGTCCTGCGCCTGTGCCCGTGCGGCCTCAAGCACCATCTCCTTGCGCTTGATCTCGGTGACATCAGTACAAATGCCGATGGTCTCGCCGTTCGAGACAGGGATATGACGATGGAGGAAAAAGCGCCCGTCGCCGAGTTCGATCAGCCCCTCGAACCGTTTGCCGCAGGCATGCAGATCGAGCAGATGCTGAACGTATTCTTGCTGGCCGAGTTCGCCGCTCACGAATACCTTTCGCTCAACAGCGGTTTTGATCAGCTTCTCGAAGCTGGTGCCCGGCTGAACGATGTCCTCCAGGCCTCTGCACATGTCCAACAGCTTGTCATTGTGCAGAATGATCCGGTCATTTGCGTCGTAGTAGCAAAACGCGTCCGGCATCGCATTGAGCGCGGTTAGCAGCGTTTCGGGATCGCTCGCAGATATGCCGGCCTCTTCGCGGGGACGCGTCGGCTCAAACGCGATCGGCTGATCCTCGACCTCCGGGTCGGCCATGTCGAGGTGCCTGAGAAGCCGGCCCATGCCGCGATAGCCCATAAATCGGCCACTCGCATCGAAGCGCGGGACGCCGCTCACGCTCGTCCAGCGCAACCGCTTGTTGCCGTCCGCCGCCCGGAAGATCAGGTCCCGGAAGGGCAGTCGCTTTTTCAGTGTTTCGATATGTGCGTCAGTGTCACCGGCATGCAGCGTGCCCTTCATCAGCTCCACACGCGAGTGGCCAATGAAGCAATTTATGTCCCAGCCCGCGGCCGCAAAACCTTCCGAAAACCAGGTGAAACAATGCTGATTGTCGGTTTCCCACAGCCAATCGCACCCGATTGCTGCGAGTTCTTCCGCTTCGGTCGTGCTTAGCTTGCGTCCGTGCCAATCGACGGATGCCGTGCCAGCCCCGCCGTTTGATGCACCCCCGGATGTCACGTTCCGCACCCTCGACCGCTTAGCCGTCTTTTTCAGCGGCAAGCCCCTCTGTCGGCCTGCAACCTCAATTATGCGGCAGCAAGGCTTAATGGATGACTAACTATAAACCGACGGAACTTGCGCCTGGCTGGGAAGCCGGCTCAGGGTCCGTCAATTCCGCTGACCGCACGAACGAATGTCCGATCGGCGTACAAACCATTGAAATGGATGGAATAGCTGGCACTCCCAAGGGGACTCGAACCCCTGTTTCCGCCGTGAGAGGGCGGCGTCCTAGACCGCTAGACGATGGGAGCCTGCGCAGACGGCGCGATATAGTCGCCTTGGGCCGCGAATGCAACAGCTTCCGTGCAAATCAAACGCTGCTACGGAATGCCTACCGTTCAACCGCAATGCGTGCCACGACACTGCCCGCAGCGAGATCGTAGATCAGGAATTCCCGTCCGCCGGCACCGCCGGCAACCTCGATCGAAAGCAGCGTTCCCGAGAGCGACTGCGAAACGATCCGCGCGCCGTCCGGCATCTTGATCGAACCCTCTGCCGCGAACTCGCCCGGCTGGGCGCCGGCTGCGGCTTCCACCGGTGCCTCCTCGCCCCGCGAGCCCATCCGGTAGACAATGGCCACGGCCACCGCCATAAGCGCCAGAAAAAGGAGGCCGAGATTGATTGCCATGAAGCGCACCAATTTGCGCCGCACACGGTCCACGGCCGGGTCTAGCGGCTTGTCGTCTTCGTCGTCGAAGTTGTGCGTCATGGTTCGTTCCGGCCGGGTGAAGTGCAATGAGCGCCCCTGATAACGAAGCCGGCACGGCTTTGGAAGAGATCGTGGCCGGCGAGGATGCCGCCGGCGCGCGGCTCGACCAGTGGCTGGCGTCGGCGCTCGACGGACGCTTTTCGCGTTCGCGCCTGCAGGCACTGATCAGAGACGGTCATGTCGCTATCGGTGGCACGGCGGTGACCGAACCGAAGCGCAAACTCACGGCCGGTGATCGCATTCGCCTCGTCACGCCGGAGCCCGAACCCGCCGAGCCGCAGGGCGAAGCGATACCCCTGACGATTCTGTTCGAAGACGCCGACATCATCGTCATCGACAAGCCGGCTGGGCTCGTCGTCCACCCTGGCGCTGGAAACCCGACAGGCACGCTGGTCAATGCGCTCATCCATCATTGCGGCGCATCGCTCTCCGGTATTGGCGGTGTGCGGCGGCCAGGTATCGTGCATCGGCTCGACAAGGATACCAGCGGCGTCATGGTGGCCGCGAAGAACGACATAGCGCACCGCGCACTCGCCGATGCCTTTGCCGATCATGGACGCTCGGGCGGGCTTGAGCGCGCCTACAAGGCACTTGTTTGGGGCATTCCGCAGCGCCCGGCGGGCACCATCGATGCCGCACTCGGTCGCGCCGGCGCCGACCGTACCCGACGTGCCGTTGTGCCGGAAGGTCGGCCGGACGCGCGCCACGCTGTAACCGCCTATTCGGTGCTGGAACGCTACGATTTCTCGGCCGACGGCAAGGCCGATACCGCACTGGTTGAGTGCCGGCTGGAAACCGGTCGCACACACCAGATCCGCGTACACATGGCCCATATCGGCCACCCGTTGATCGGCGACCGCGATTATGGCGCGGCTTTCTTCACAAAAGCGAACCGGCTTCCCGAACCTTTGCGTGACATCGTCTTGGCGTTTCCGCGTCAGGCACTGCATGCCTGGCTGCTCGCCTTCGATCACCCGGTCACAGGCGAGCGAATGCGCTTCGAAACCGGGCTTCCGGCTGATTTGTCGGCCCTGGTAGACGGTTTTCGCGCGCTCTGAGGCGTTTACTTGAGTTTGCCAACAAATCGGCGTGATTGTCAGCTACCTGACTTCCCAGCTAGTGCAATTACGCGATTAATACCTATATGAGACTAGGCGCAGTGCGCCGTTCGTTGGCGGCTGCGTACATCAAACCCGCCGTAATGGGGGTTGTACGAACACAAAGAGGAGGGTGCTTTATGGCCCAGACTTTACCGAGCATCGTCTCGGGCGAAGGCGGTCTTACCCGGTATCTTGAGGAGATTCGCCGGTTCCCGATGCTACAGCCGCAGGAAGAGTATATGCTCGCCAAGCGGTATCACGAGCATGAAGACACCGACGCCGCCCACAAGCTTGTCACCAGCCATCTGCGCCTCGTCGCCAAAATTGCGATGGGCTACCGCGGCTATGGCCTGCCGATCGGCGAGGTCATTTCCGAAGGCAATGTCGGGCTGATGCAGGCGGTTAAGAAATTCGAGCCGGAGCGCGGCTTCCGGCTGGCCACCTATGCCATGTGGTGGATCAAGGCTTCGATCCAGGAGTACATCCTGCGCTCTTGGAGCCTTGTGAAGATGGGCACGACAGCCAACCAGAAGCGCCTTTTCTTCAATCTGCGGAAGCTGAAGGGGCGCATTCAGGCGCTGGACGAGGGCGATCTGAAGCCCGATCAGGTGAAGGAAATCGCGACGCGGCTCAATGTATCGGAAGACGAAGTTGTCTCCATGAACCGCCGCCTCTCGGGCGATGCCTCGCTCAACGCGCCGATCCGCGCCAGCGAAGGCGAAAGCGGCGAGTGGCAGGACTGGCTTGTCGACGACAAGCAGGAAAGCCAGGAAGACATGCTGGTCGAACAGGACGAGCTCGAAAATCGCCGCTCAATGCTGACCGGCGCACTCGACGTTCTGAACGATCGCGAACGCCGTATCTTTGAGGCGCGCCGGCTTTCGGAAGACCCGATCACGCTCGAGGAGCTTTCCGGCGAGTTCGATATCAGCCGCGAACGCGTGCGGCAGATCGAAGTGCGTGCATTCGAGAAAGTGCAGGACGCGGTCAAGGCCGCTGCGCGCCAGCAGGCACAGCAGGTGATTGACGCTCGCCCGGCTGCCTGATCACTTCGAAATTTAGTGCTAACTGAAAAGGCCGCGTCCCAAAACGCGGCCTTTCTTCTGGCTCAGTTGCCAGTGTTGGCCGGCTCGGCTTCTTCCTCAGCCGGTGCGGCCTCAGCCGCTGCCGCGGCTTCGATATTGTTCCAGGTCGCCAGCACATCGACAAACGCCTTGTCGCCCGGCACGCCTCGTTCCATGGTCACCAGCGCTCTGCGGCCGGAGGCATAGACGATCGGAATGTCGATCCAGCTCTGCTGACGCATTAGCTGCAGGTTGAACGCCCGTTCCTCTGGCAGATTGCTCAGCGCGATCAGGAAGTAGCCGTCCGCGATCTTTGCCGGAATGCCGATCAGCGGATTGCCCGCCGCCGCTTCGGTCGGCTTCATCGCTACCCGCAGCACATTGTCGATGCCGCCACCCTCGAACCCGTCCGAGTTCAGGAAAATCATCTCGATGATGTGGCTTGCCGGCAGCGACGGATCGGCGTTGCGGCTGATCGTCATGCGCAGCCGCAGGTTCCGCGATGGTACGGTTACCTCCGCGCGGATCACCGGCTCGGCCGGCAGCTCGCCGCCGGGCGATTCCTGCACAACCGACCAGACGGTCGCGCCTGGCTCAGCGGTGCTGTCCGCTACCGTGGTGCGTTCCTCATAGAAGATTGCCCGTTGGCCGACAGGAAGCGCGATGGTTGGCTCCGAAGCCGGCGCTGGTGCGCTGGTACCCTCGCCTGCCGACGCTTCGCCGCCTTGCTGCGTGGCCGATGCCACAGATGTGCCCTCGCCAACCGAGGGTTCGCCGCCGGCCGGGCCGGCATCGACTTCGCCACCCTCGGGCGTCAGCCGCTGTGTGAACTTCTGCGGCTCTTCCGCGGCAGGCGTTTCGTTTGCCGCCGGCTCTTCCGTAGCCGCGGCTTCGTTCGTCTCTTCCGCGGCCGTTTCCTCGGATGTAGTTTCTTCCGCCGGTTCCTCCGAGGTCGCAGCGCCTTCCTCGGACGTTGCCGCCACCTCGTCGGTTGAGGCGAACATCGACATGAAGGCATCGCGGTTCAGCCAGACGCCATAGCCAGCGGCGGCAACAACCAGCAGAACGATGACGGCAGCAATCAGCCCGCCGCTCCCACGTTTCTTGGCACTGCCCTTCGGGCGCGCCGCCTTAGGCGCGTCTTCCGCCTTTGTGGCGCCGGGCAGTTCGGGTATCGGCTTCGCCGCCGGCGTCACGGGCGTCAGCGCTTCGCTGGCATCCTTGCCATCAGCATCGGCCTTTGCGGTCGGCTGCGGCGCGTCGGCGGATTTCTTCGCCTCCGGCGAGGCCTGGGCGCTCTTGGCGCCTGCACCGGCAGACGCAAGTGTCGCCTCGGCCGCGCCGGGCTCAGGCTCGGCTTCAGCCGTCACCTCAGGCTTCGGCGCTGCTTTCGGCTCTTCTTCTGGCGTCTCTTCTGCAATCGCATCATCACCGGCGGGCTTGGCCTCCGGTTTCTTTTCGGTGCCGGCAAAGATCGCTTCGAACTCGTCACTCGACTCCACCGCTTCGGCGAAACCGGACTCAACCGCCGAGATCGCGTCTTCGAGCGCCTTCTTCTGGCGGTCGACCACGATCTTCGATGGCTGTGGGTCCATCGCGGCCAGCTTCGCGCCAATCGTGTCGCGCGCTTTCTGATAAACGCGCTCACGCGCCTCCGGCGTATTGTTGCTCAGTCCAGCGATGGTCTTTTTCAGTACGGCTACGAAATCGGCCATTCTGTAATTCACCTGTTCTTCGTCTAGCCGCGCATAAGGCGCGCGACGTTAGTCTTGAAATGGATCGGTCACAAGTATCGTGTCATCCCGCTCCGGGCTGGTCGAGAGCAGAGCAACTGGCGCACCAATCAGTTCTTCCACACGTCGTACATATTTGATCGCCTGCGCCGGGAGCTGGCTCCAGCTGCGCGCCCCGGCTGTGGTCGACTTCCAGCCTTCGAGCGTTTCATAAACCGGCTCCACACGCGCCTGCGCGCCCTGGCTGGCCGGCAGATAGTCGATCGCTTCGCCGTCGAGACGGTATCCGGTGCAGACCTTGATCTCATCAAGCCCGTCCAGCACGTCGAGCTTGGTGAGTGCGATGCCATCGATGCCGTTCGCTGCGACGGCCTGCCGAACCAGAACCGCATCGAACCAGCCGCAGCGACGCTTGCGGCCGGTGACAACGCCGAACTCCTTGCCCGTCGTGCCGAGATATTCGCCCACCTCATTGATCTGTTCGGTCGGGAACGGCCCTTCGCCAACGCGTGTCGTATAGGCCTTGGTAATGCCCAGCACGAAACCGATTGCACCGGGGCCAACGCCCGAGCCGCTGGCCGCCTGGCCAGAAACCGTGTTGGACGACGTCACGAATGGATATGTGCCGTGGTCGATGTCGAGCAGCGTACCTTGCGCGCCCTCGAACAGTATGCGCCTGCCAGCGCGGCGGGCATCGTCCAATATTTTCCACACACGATCGACATAAGGCAGCACACGGTCCGCAACCGCCGTCAACTCCTCCATGATCGCCTCGTGTTTGGCTTCCGGGTGCCCGAGTCCGCGCCGCAGCGCATTGTGGTGCGTCAGCAGCGCATCCACCTTGACCGGCAGCGTTGCCATGTCGCCAAGATCCATCACCCGTATCGCCCGTCGCCCGACCTTGTCTTCATAGGCGGGACCGATACCGCGGCGTGTGGTGCCGATTTTCGTTCCCGAATTGGATGCCGCGTCCTCGCGGTAGCCGTCGAGCTCCCTGTGAAGCGACAGGATAAGCGCGGTGTTTTCGGCTATTTTCAGGCAGTCCGGCGTGATTTCGACCCCTTGCTCCTTTAGACGGTCCACCTCCGCGATGAAGGCATGCGGATCGAACACCACGCCATTGCCGATCACCGAAAGTTTGCCGGATCGCACTACACCCGACGGCAGCAGCGAAAGCTTGTAGACCTTCCCGTCGACCACCAGCGTGTGGCCGGCATTGTGACCGCCCTGGAAGCGAACCACCACATCGGCGCGTTCTGACAGCCAGTCCACAATCTTGCCTTTGCCCTCGTCGCCCCACTGCGAGCCGACAACCACCACGTTGGCCATGGATAATTCCTTGAAATCAGAGGCGGAAACCGCCGGAAAATAACAGGGCTCTATACCGGCACCTTGGCCGGCTTGCGACCCCTCTTTCGGCTGTTAAGCGGGTTTCACCCCGCTTAAGCGGGAATTTCCGCGCTGCTGGCACATTTACGGCGGTCAGGCCGGCGTGTAGAGCGTCGGCTTCCCGTCCGAAGAAGGAGCGCACATGCAACGCACCGCCTATCTGCTGCTGATGCTGACCACCCTGTTCTGGGGCGGCAACGCGGTTGCGGGCAAGCTGGCGGTCGGTCACATCTCGCCCTTTCTGCTCACCAGCTTTCGGTGGGGCTTTGCCATGCTGGTGCTGCTGCTGATCGGCCACCGCCGGCTGCGCGAAGACTGGCCGAAGGCGCGCAAACATATCCCGCTGCTGTTCGCACTGGGCGCAACCGGCTTCACGCTGTTCAACGCCACCATGTATTCGGCGCTCCATTACACCTCGGCGATCAACGTATCGATCGAACAGGCCGCCGTGCCGATGTTCATCTTTCTCGCCAACTTTCTGCTCTTTCGCACCGGCGTCACCTGGATACAGATCGGCGGTTTCGCGCTGACGCTTGTGGGCGTGGCACTCACCGCCAGCAATGGCGATCTCGCGCGTCTCGCCTCGCTGCAGGTGAATTTCGGCGACGCACTGATGATCCTGGCGATCATATTTTACGGCGGCTACACGGTCGCCTTGCGCTTCAAGCCGGAACTCCACTGGCAGAGCCTCATGATTGTTCTTGTCAGCTCGGCTTTCGTGGTCTCCGTGCCGTTTTCGCTGTTCGAGTGGCAGCGCGGCACGCTGATCGTGCCCGACCTTCAGGGGTGGGCAATTGCCGTTTATGCCGGCATCTTTCCGTCGATCCTCAGCCAGATCTTTTATATTCGCGGCGTCGAGATTATCGGCGCAAACCGCGCCTCGCTGTTCATAAACCTGGTGCCGATCTGGGGCACGCTGCTGTCAGTGCTGGTGCTCGGCGAATTCTTCCAGCTGTACCACGCTCTAGCACTGGCTCTGGTAATGGGCGGCATCTGGATCGCGGAAAACTCGGGCCGCAAGGCCGCGGCAAGCACGCCGAACGTCTAGTTTCGGCGCGCCGAGATGGTCCCGGTGACACCGCGCGCGGCCCGCGGCGGCGTTATCGCGATTGAGGCGATCACCATCGCACCGGCAATAAGCTGTACGATCCCGGCCGGCTCGGCGAAAGCCAGCCAGCCCACGACAAACATGGTCGGCAGTTCGATGCTACCGGCAATAGCCGTGCGTGCCGATCCGATGATTGGCGCGTTTATCGTGTAGATCAGCTGCGGGATCAGCGCAGTCGCAAGCGCTAACCCTGCGATGAGCCAGGCATTCGAAATCACGAGCTGCGCTACAGCCTGGATGTCGGATCCCACCATCAGTGGCGCCAGGCCGATCACTGACCCGAGCGTAACGCTCGCCATGCGCGAAAGCGGCTTGAGAGCGATGAGCAGGCGCGTGAGGATATTGATGCCCGCCCCGAATGCCAGCGGTGCTGTCAGCGAAAGAAGCAGTGCGGGCACTTGTTCGGGCGACACAGCCGACGGCGACATCGCAAGCATCGCGGCCGCCAGTATTATGAGCGCTGCGATCAAAGCGCGCCTGCCCGGCGCCTCGCGAAAGAACACCCAGGCAATCGCAAGCGTGAAAATCGGATACGTCATGTAAAGCACGCCTGCGGTCGAAACCGGCACATGGTCGAGCGCTTCCACGTAGCTTATCCAGCCGAGCCCGAGCGCCACTCCGGTAGCGAAGCCCCAGAGCGTCGCGCGCCAAAGTCCGTTCCGGAACCGCAGAAACGGCAGCAGAACCAACGCCGTCAGCGCATAACGCGACAACGCGATCACATGCGCCGGAAGCCCCGCGGCATTTAGTTCCTTGGCAAAAAACGGCACCGTGCCAAAGCCGATCGCGGCTAGTACAACAAGGATCGTTGCAAGCCGCGTGTCGATCTCTGGCAGAGCGGAAGCTTCGGACATAATCCTCCGCTATCCGCTCCGTTTGTGCGTGGCAACCCGCACCTGCCAGCAGTCTATCTAGACACCAACGTCGAACCTGAGCGGCTTTGCCGAGATGATCGACTCGTGCGCGCGCACCTCTTCCAGCACATCCTGCGGGAACGGCGCGTCGAGATAGAGCAGCGCGATAGCATCCCCTCCCGGCCGGTTACGCCCGAGCTGGAAGTTGGCGATGTTGACATTGTTCTTGCCGCAAACCGTGCCGAGCAGGCCGATGATACCCGGCGCGTCATTGTTGGTGGTGTAGAGCATGTGCTCGCCCACTTCCGCGTCGATGTTGATGCCCTTGATCTGGATAAAGCGCGGTTTGCCATCCGAGAAGCAGGTGCCGGCGATCGCCCGCGTGCGTTCCTTGGTCTTCACAGTGAGCTTTATGTAGCCGTCAAACACACCTGATTTGTCGCGCCTGATTTCCGAAACGACAACGCCGCGCTCCTTCACCATGATCGGTGCAGACACCATGTTGACGTCGGCCACCTGCGGGCGGATCAGCCCGGCAAGCGCGGCGCTCTTCAGCGCCTGCGTGTTCATTGCAGCGGTGGCGCCGTCGAACAGGATCTCGACCTCCTGGATCGGCTCTTCGGTGACCTGACCGACAAACGCGCCCAGCACTTCCGCGAGCTTCACAAATGGCTTCAGCCGGGGAGCTTCCTCCGCTGTGATCGCGGGCATGTTGATTGCATTCGACACCGCGCCCTTGACCAGATAGTCGGCCATCTGCTCCGCAATCTGCAGCGCGACATTCTCCTGCGCTTCCGACGTCGCCGCACCGAGATGCGGCGTGCAGACCACATTATCCAGCGCAAAAAATGGGCTCTCTGTAGCCGGCTCAGTTTCAAACACGTCGATACCCGCGCCCGCGACCTTCCCCGACTTCAGCGCCTCGACAAGATCGGGCTCGTTGATCAGCCCGCCGCGCGCACAATTGATGATGCGAACTCCGTCCTTCATCTTGGCGATGGCGGCCTTGTTGATGATATCGCGGGTCTTGTCCGTCAGCGGTGTGTGCAGCGTAATGAAGTCGGCGCGGGAGAAAAGCTCTTCAAGCTCCACCTTCTCCACGCCGAGTTCCGAGGCGCGTTGCTCGCGTAGAAACGGGTCGAATGCGATCACATTCATCTTCAGGCCGACGCCGCGCATCGCGACGATCGAGCCGATATTGCCGCAGCCGATCACGCCGAGCGTCTTGCCGGTGATTTCAACGCCCATGAAGCGGTTCTTTTCCCACTTGCCTGCATGCGTCGAGCTGTTGGCTTCCGGTATCTGTCGCGCCACCGAAAATAGCATCGCAACCGCATGTTCGGCGGTCGTGATCGAGTTGCCGAAAGGGGTGTTCATCACGATGATGCCGCGCCGACTGGCCGCCGGAATGTCCACATTGTCCACGCCGATGCCGGCCCGTCCAACAACTTTCAGATTGGTTGCGTCGTTGATCAGCTTTTCCGTGACCTTGGTCGCCGAGCGGATCGCCAGCCCGTCATATTGCGGAATGATTTCGAGCAGCTTTTCCTTGTCCTTGCCGACATCCGGCAGATAGTCGACCTCAACACCGCGATCCTTGAAGATTTGCACGGCAGTGGGCGACAGCTTGTCTGATACGAGTACACGGGGCATGGGATTTTCCTTGGAAGGGGCGGGCTACTACCCTCCACCTTGTGGGGAGGGTGGTCGCGCAGCGACCGGGTGGGGGGGTGTTGTTTGATATCGGTGCGGACCTCTGGTCCGACCCTCCCCGCAAAGGGGAGGCTAAAGATTGTCAGGCAGCAGCCTTCAGTGCTGATTTCTGGGTTGCAAAGGCCCAGTCGAGCCAGGGCATCAGCGCTTCAAGGTCGGATGTCTCCACCGTCGCGCCGCACCAGATGCGCAGGCCCGGCGGGGCGTCCCGATAGGCACCGATGTCGTATGCGACGCCTTCTTTGTCGAGCATCGAAACGATCGCTTTTGCGAAGGCTGCCTGTGCATCCTTGTCGAGCGAGGCCACCTCGGGATCGGTGATGGAAAGACAGACCGAAGTGTTGGAGCGTGTGTCCGGCGCCACGGCGAGGTGGCCGAGCCAGTCCGACTTCTCGACAAAGCGCGCGATCGCCGCCGCGTTTGCATCTGCCCGGGCAATCAGAGCATCAAGCCCGCCGATCTCCTTCGCCCAGTTGAGCGCATCGAGATAATCCTCCACGGCCAGCATGGAGGGCGTGTTGATCGTCTCGCCCCGGAAGATGCCGTCGATCAGCTTGCCGCCCTTGGTAAGCCGGAAAATCTTCGGCAACGGCCATGCCGGCGTATAGCTTTCCAGACGCTCGACCGCACGCGGACTGAGGATCAGAACACCATGCGCAGCTTCGCCACCCAGAACCTTCTGCCAGGAGAATGTCACCACATCGAGCTTGTCGAAATCGAGACGCTGCGCAAACGCCGCCGAGGTTGCGTCGCAGATCGTCAGGCCCTTGCGGTCGGTGGGAATAAAGTCGCCGTTCGGCACACGAACGCCAGATGTCGTACCGTTCCAGGTGAACACCACGTCGCGGTCGAAATCGATCTGGCTGAGATCAGGTAGTTCGCCATAAGGCGCGTCAATGGCACGGGCGTCCTTCAGCTTCAGCTGCTTGAGCACATCGCTCACCCAGCCTGAGCCGAAGCTCTCCCAGGCAACCATGTCGACGCCGCGTTCGCCAAGAAGCGACCACAGCGCCATCTCCACAGCACCCGTGTCGGACGCCGGTACGATGCCGATCAGGTGGCTGTCTGGCACCTGCAGCACGTCGCGCGTCAGTTCGATCGCGCCCAGAAGTTTGGATTTGCCGATTTTGGCCCTGTGTGAGCGGCCAAGCGCCGCGTCTTGAAGCGCCTCGAGCGACCAGCCGGGGCGTTTGGTGCAGGGACCGGAAGAAAAGTTGGGATTTGCCGGACGGAGTCCGGGCATGGATTGGTTCGTCATCGTGGTTCTACCCTCTCAGATAGCGCGCCCCTCGTTGGGGAGGGGTGGCCCACGGATGGCGTTACTGCTTTTCGCCCGCGCTGGTCAAGCTGGATTGTGAGGAAATCCAGAAATAGGCTATCGGCAAAAAAATTGGCGGGCCAAAGGCCCGCCAGTTTCAGTTCGGGTCCCAGTCCGAAAGAAACTCACCAGATCTCGTAGCGCAGACCGAGCTTCACCTCATGCTGCGTAAAGCCCGGATCGGAGCCCTGCGTGCCGGTCGCGCCAAGCGCCTGATCGGTGCTGTTGAAGCGGAACATCGGCCCACCGGCTATCTTCTTGTATTTGTAGCCGAGGCGAACCTTCAGCTTGTCATTGATGTCGTAGGCCATGCCGGCCATTGCCGCGTAAGTGAAGCGCCAGCTCGATTCGCCGTTGGCGGTCGTTGGCGTCGTCGCTGTTGCCGGGCAGGTCGCTGCGCCGTTGACGCAGGCATAGGAACTGGAGAGGTTGGTCCAGGACACATGCGTTACGCCAGCGCCAGCGCCAACATAAGGTGTGAAGCCGGCAAATGTCCCTAGATCGACATAGCCGTTAGCAAGCACCGTCGTGCCGTTCAGCGTCGCCGAATCGCTCGATACGCAGGTCGTACCCGCTGCAAATCCGGTACAGGGCACGGCGAATGTGCGCGTTCCGTTGAAGCGGATGTTGAAGCGCTCAGCCGTCAGGTCGGCTCTGATCAGGTCGGTGAAGGCGTAGCCGAAGCCGATCCCGTAGGAGATGCCGCCCGATACCGAAGCCGTCGTGAAATTCGCGGAACCGTAAGTGCCCGTTCCTGCGGTGAATGTGCGGTATGTGAAAGCGCCGTCGGCCGATGTGGCGAATGCGTACCCGACGCTGCCGCGCAAATACCAGCCACCGCCGATCTCCACCGGAACGATCTCCTGAAGTGGGCCGAGATCGTCTTCGACCACCATGGGCGGGTCGTAATCGGCTGCAATGGCTGGAAGAACGGGCAAGAGCGCGATGGCTGTCGCAGATGCCAACAAACGTACTGAATGGCGCATGGTGCTAACTCCGAAGATGCAAGCTGCCGGACCCGGCGCATTGCTTATCTCGGAGCATTGTTAACCATGATGGTTAAGTGCCGGTTAAGGCTAACAAATCCTTTTCGGATTTCCGCCATCGACTCGGGTCTCAGACGCAGAAGAGCCGCCCAACTTTGCAGCGGGGCGGCTCTTTTGGAGGTCAAATCGTCTTATTTGTAGACGACGGGCGGCAGGGGTTCCGGCTCGTAGGGAATGAATTCCTGCTTCTTGCCGCAGCCTGGATTTCCGCCACCGAACTGGTAGCGCACGCCAGCGCGGCCTTCGTGAACGTCGATGCCCGCGTCGAAGCCAGGACCGGCCTGCGGCGCATATTCAAACATGCGCCCGCCCGAAATCCGCATATAGCGGTAGCCGACATCCACGGCCCAGTTCGGGTTGATGCAGTAGGAGGCACCGGCCATGACAGCCCAGGCGAAGCGCCAGCTCGTCGCACCGGTGTGCGAGGTCGTGGTGCCGCCAACCGTGTTGTTGAGCGTGTCCCATTTCAGCCGCGCACCACCGATACCGGCGCCGACATAAGGGGTGATCTTGTGCCAGGTGCCGAGATCGACATAGGCGTTCGCCATTGCAACGATCGCGCTGTAGCCCGACGTGTCGACCGATGTACAGGCGCCACCGCCGGGGCAAACGCCCGAGGTCTGGCCCGTAAAGCTCGAGCGGAAGAAGTAGTCGGCCGTCAAATCGGCGCGGAACCACTTGTTGATCTTGTAACCGACACCGAGACCGCCGGAGAAAGCTCCGCGCAGATTGCCGAAGTCGAAGCGTCCGAGACCACCCGGCGTGCCGTAGGTGATGTAGTTGGCGCCGCGGAAGGTCGACAGGTGGTAGTCGATGTCGCCGCGAATATACCAGCCGCCAAACGAATGCTCGACAGGGATCGGTTCGTTGTAGATTGGCGGCGGAGCTTCGACGATCGGCGGCTCGTAAATGTCAGCGGCCAGAGCCGGAGCAGCCATGCCGGCGATCAACGCAGCGCCCAGCACCACCGGTTTCGCAAGTCTCAACATGTGTAGCGACCCTTGGTTTTGTCCCGGCGCAGGTGCCGGATCGATTGAAATCTCCGACACCATGTCAGCCAAAGGTTAAGGGGCGCTTAACCCTAACTTTTTACCTTAACGACCGGTATTGAAGCAGCGTTCTGCAAAGAAAAACCCGCCACGTGGCGGGTTTTTCGTTGTTAGGCTGCCGGCGGCTGAGCCTGACGCGCCGGGTCAATCATATGGCGAATAGCACTGACGCCGCCCACCTTTGTAAGGCTGGAACGTATTGTCATTGGCGCGGTAGCTTCGATAGCGATCATAGCACCACTCGACATGCGCGCGGCTGTAGTCATGCCTGTGATCCCGCCGCCGCTCATGGCGTCGCGTCGAGTGCGTATGCCGACGGTCGACAAACGCCTCTTCGGGGAACCAGTAGCCGCGATAGTAGTCGTAACCGGCACGGCGGGACCGGTAACCGCGGTAGCCATTGTAATAAACGCGCGGCCCTTCCGTATGGAAACCGAGCTTCGGTCCACCCGGACCGATCTCAAGCGTAAAGCCCTGCGCAGCGGCGGGTGCAGCCGCGAACGCCAGCGGTGCCGCGATTGCCGCGGCGCAAATCGTCAACATTGAGCGTTTCATGACTATGTCTCCATTAAATTCTTACCCATTCAACGGAGACACGAGCCGTTTGGTTCCCATCTGGATGCGGGCAACAACAGCGTCCAGCGGTCACCAATTCGGGAACCGGCAAAGAAAAGCCCGCAAATGCGGGCTTTTCGGAGATACGATCGGCGCTGACTTCAGGCTGCTGTCCGCGTATCGGAAATCACGCCAACGATATCGTTGACCACGCTTTCGATCAGCGCCTTGTCGTCGGCTTCCGCCATTACGCGGATCAGCGGCTCGGTGCCAGATGGGCGAATGACGAGCCGCCCGCGCTCGCCGAGCCTTGCCCGCGCATCGTCTATCATCGCCTTCACCGGCGCGCTCTCCAGCGGCTTGCCGCCGGCAAAGCGCACATTTTTCAGAAGCTGCGGCACGGGCTCAAACTTGCGACATACCTCGCTCGCCGGCTTGTCCTCGCGCTTGATGCAGGCCAGCACCTGCAGGGCGGCTAGAAGCCCGTCGCCGGTGGTGGAGAAATCCGAAAGCACGATGTGGCCCGACTGCTCGCCGCCGACATTGTAGCCATGCGCACGCATGTGCTCGACCACGTAGCGGTCGCCCACCTTGGTGCGGTGCAGTCCGAGTTTGCGCCCGGTCAGGAACCGCTCGAGCCCGAGATTGGACATTATGGTTGCCACCACGCCGCCGCCCGAAAGGCGCTCGGCCTCCTGCCAGCTCTGCGCGATCAGCGCCATGATCTGGTCGCCGTCAATCACGGTGCCGTTTTCGTCAACGATCACCACGCGGTCGGCGTCGCCATCGAGTGCGATGCCGATGTCGGCGCGCACTTCGTGCACCTTCTTTGAAAGCCCGTAAGGGTGGGTCGAGCCGCATTCCTCATTGATGTTGAAACCATTGGGATCGACGCCCATGGTCACGACCTCGGCGCCAAGTTCCCAAAGCGCGGCCGGCGCGACCTTGTAGGCAGCGCCATTGGCGCAATCGACCACGATGCGCAGACCCGACAGCGACATGGAGCGCGGCAGCGTACGCTTGGCAAATTCGATATAGCGGTCATGTACACCGTCGACGCGCTTCGCCCGGCCCAGCGCCATCGGCGAGGCAAGGGAACTCGTCAGATCCTGGCTCAGCAGCGCCTCGATGCGGTTTTCAATGTCGTCGGAAAGCTTGTAGCCGTCGGGGCCGAACAGCTTGATGCCATTGTCGTGGAAGGGGTTATGCGAAGCCGAGATCATCACGCCGATATCGGCGCGAAGCGAGCGGGCGAGCATCGAAACGGCTGGCGTCGGCACCGGCCCGAGCAGAAAAACATCCATGCCGGCAGCGCAGAAGCCTGCAACCAGCGCGTTTTCGATCATATAACCTGAGAGGCGCGTATCCTTGCCGAGTACGACCCGGTGGCGGTGGTCTCCGCGCTGGAACACCACGCCGGCGGCCATGCCGACTTTCATGGCAATGTCGGCGGTCATCGGAAAGCTGTTCGCTTTGCCACGAATGCCATCCGTGCCGAAATATTTCTTCGTCATGTCTTTACCGGCTTTCCCCACGAGTCCCTCGCTCGACTTTTGCCACATACGCCCCAGTACCGGAGATCACAATATGTGATGCCCTGTTACGATTTCCGTAGCTGGCGCAGGGAAACTTGCCTGATGATTAACAACAGGTTCGGATGAATTGCCGCGAAATTCTTGGGTATCTAGCCGTCCATCCCGGCTATCCAGGCCCGCAGCAACTCCACCGCTTGCGGATCGGGCAACGAGCGACCGAGCTCCGGCATCATCACGCCTGGTTCCGTACTGTCGACGCGGTAGAGCAGGATCGACCCCTCGGGATCGCCGGGTTTGATGTCGAACTCCCGGTCGCCGGCCCCTCTGCCGGCCGCGACCGGCCGTTTGAATATGCCCAGCGCGACAGGTTCTTTTTCGCCCCGGGTAAGAAAGAGCCCTGAATTGCTGGCCGGTCCCTCGCGCCGGTGGCAATGCGCGCAATTCACGTCGAGCCAGGCGCGGGCGCGCGCGTCAAGCGGGGCGTCGGCGTCGAATGCATGCGGCACCGCGTCGATGTCGGCAGGCTCAGGCGCGCCATCGAGCACGCCCTTGGCAATCCAGTGCTCAAGCTGGTTCCGAACACCGTCCGCATAGGCGAAATCGCCGTTGAGATTGCGCGCCTTGGGCCCGATCGGCACGACCTCGCCGTTCAGTGCATGGCAGCCCTTGCACTGGTTCTTGTTCGGCACCGAATAAGCGATTTCGAGCGGCGCACCGCCCTCGGTGAGCGTCTCCACTGTCAGTTTCGCGCCTGCGATCTTCAGCTCCGCGTCTGTCTGCGCATCGTTCCACAGATAGGCCCAGGCGTTCCAGCCATCTTCGCTGCGCAGGAGAACCCGCGTCTCGATCAGTTGTACATTCTCGTCGGGACTGCGAAAATCGGCGGGAAACGCAAAGCTTTTGATCAGCGCGGTTCCTACAGGAAACTCAAACGCCTCATCTGCCACGAATTCCGCCGCTTCACCGTCTGGCAGGTAGACGAAGCGGTATTTCAGCGCCTTGTCGGAGAAAAGCGGCGTGTTGATCGCAAACGGCATAACGCCGTTCGCGGGCACCTGCAGTGCCATATCAGCGAAGAACCCGAACGCCGACAACAGCTTTGGCGGCCGCTTGGCGACAATCGCTTCGTCGGAGACGGCATTGGCGGGGAATGCACTCGACAGCGAAGACACGAAAATGGCCATGAGGGTCAGCAGCGCTGCCCTCAGCAGGCCAAAGGAAGGCGGAAAGATTTCCACGGTATCAGGCGATCCTAACTACGCTCCGCCATCTTGCGGCAGCTTCACAGGCTCCGGTTCCGGCAAGCTGCCGGCATAGTCGGCAATATCGGTGTCGGGCCACCAGCCCCAGGGCAGAAGCATCTGCGAGATCATCTTCAGATTGGCGAAGCTCGTTCCTTCGGGCTCCGAAATGTAGATGCGGTTTTCGGCCGAGACCCAGGAGAAATATTCCGGGATGCGTGTCACCCCGTCCCACACAATGTCCGGCACCGGCTCGCCGACCACATCGGTGATGATCTTGCCGACCTCGCCGTCCGGCGCGAAGCCTCCATCGCCATGTTCGTTGTCGTGAACATACACGCCGCGTGGCACGAACATGTAATTGTCGTCTTCGTAGTCGTTCGGATAGGCAGCGATCAGCACATGCGTCGTACCGTTGCCCGAAAGCCGGTTGCCGAATACGTGCACATTGCGGTTGGCCATCACCATGATGCCCATGCCCTTCGGCACGATGCCGACAATATTGCCCTCCGGCGCAAAGTTCGGCGTGTCGTTGTCCATCACGTCGTTGTCGAACACGCGTATATCGTGGCCGCCCTGCACAGGCAGGTTGGGCAGGTCGAAGATCAGAATGCCGCCGGTGTTGTGGGTAGCGGTGTTGCCATAGACATCGGCGCGGAACGAGTTCTCGATTTCGATGCCGGCGACATTGTACTCGGCGGTCGAGTTGCGAACGATGATGTCCTTGCTCTGGCCGACATAAATGCCGGCATCCGACGCCCCGCGCACAAGCACGCTGTCGATGAGCACGTTTTTCGACGAGACGGGGTAGACGCCATAGGCGCCGTTTTGTTCATGCGGACCATTGGTCCATTCCACCCTGAGGTCACGGAAGGTGATCTCGTCCGAGCCTTTCGATTTGATGCCGTCACCCTTGGTGTCCTCCACCGCGAAATCACGCAGGATCACCTTGTCGGAGGTGACAAGCAGCCCCTCGCCCGCCCCGGTCTGTCCTTTGAAGGAAAGCACCGTGCGATCCGCGCCCTCGCCGCGCACCGTTACATTGTCGACATCAAGCGAAAGCCCGTCTGTGAGATCGTAGTGTCCGGCAGCGATGGTCACCGTATCGCCGGGTTCGGCCAGTATCAGCGCCTCGATCAGCCGCTCATTCGCACCCTCGCCCGGCTCTACGCGGAGTTCTGCGGCGAACGAGGGAGTAGCCGAAACCAGTACCGCCGACAGCAACAGTGCGTTGGACGCGACAAGACGTTTCCGGATAACCGAGAACATGGCAATTCCTCCCTCTGCCAGTGTCAACGATGCGCCGGGACTGGACGGCTGTCAAGAAAACTGAAAGAGTTTCACTTATGAAGCAGGATGCCGACCGCACAACCGAGCCGCAGCAGCGGCGCAGCCGCCGCACCCGCGCCGAGTTGCTCGCCGCGGTTGAGCGCGTTGTCGCCGCCGAAGGGCCGGATGCGGTTACCACGACCCGCATCGCTACTGAGACCGGCGTTGCCGTCGGCACCATCTATCGCTATTTCGCCGACCGCGAGGCGCTGCTTCTTGCCGCCTATGATGAAACCGTGGTGCGCATACTGGCCGCATGCAACGAGGCGCTCGGAACCTTCGACGCTCGGTTTGCGCCGACGGAGGCGGCCAGCCGGCTGCTGCATCACTATCTCGATGCAGCGGAAGCCATACCTGCGCACGCCGGGCTATTGCGCGCCATGCGCACAATCCGCCCTGTGGCGGCAGAAATCGCCGTTCATGAACAGGAAATCGAGCGCGATATTTTGGCACCCTTCCTCGCCCGCTTTCTGCCGGAGGCGGATTTGCCGCCTATGTCGATTGCCATGGTCAATGCAACGGTCGGAACGCTGGTCGATCTCTACCTTGTGAGCGAAAGCCAGACCGAACGCGACTGGCTACGCGGCGAGATTGAAGCCTATCTCGCCTTCGTCGTAGCGCGACTAATCTAGTCGCCGCACAGCCCGCAAAGCGCCGTACCGGAATACACGACGGGCACAAAATTGCCGCAGAGATAGCTCTGCATGCGCAAAACAACGCCATATTCGGAAACAAATTTCCTGAACATGTGCACCACAAAATACTATACTGACGTACATCAATATGAGAATAAATTGCCACGCTGAGTCGAACGACTCGGATAGGAAGTAGCTACCAAATAAGAGCATTGAAGAAACAGGGAGGACCTGGTGTCGAGGCCCTTATTGTCCGCGGGCGAGATAGAAAAGATCAACGCAGCTGGCAGGGATCGTGGCTGTCACCGCTGCGGGAGCGAAGAACCGGGGACCGCTTCTGGCAATTTTGTTCCCGAATACCATCCAACAAGCATATTCGGCAGAGGCTCGGCCATTATTCCGAGCTGCTTGACTTGCAGCCGCATTGTCGGTGTGCACGTTACGATGTCGGTTCATCGGCGTTTGTAATGAAGCCAATATCCCGGGTCGTTCGGCTGGAATACAACAGCTTCTATGTTGCAGGCTCGCGCAATGTGCAGGTGCCGGCGCCGCACGGCGGCCAGCACATCGTGGCCAACAAGCATTGCATCAATGTCGGTTGCCGCATGTGGCATGACGGTGAGATTCGCATCGACATCGGCTATTCCGACAAGGTCGCGCCGCGCGGTCAGCAGCGCCTTGATGCCGTCATCGAAACGCCTGATCGCGGCATTGTTCTGTTCGATGCCAATCACCCCGAGATTGCACTCTGGCCGGTCGAACAAACCGCCACACGCATCCGCATTTACACCAATCACGAAGCCGAGCCTGACCTCGTTCAGGTCATTGTCGGCGCTTAGCGGGAGTTATCGCGCCTCGCTCCGCAGATAGTCGGCCAGCAGCTCCGCATGGGCCTGGCCGAGTTCGTAGCAATAGGTAATCAGCCGCTCCTGCGGATCCCAAAACGCGTTGGGCTCGCCGCAGCTCGCCATCTGGAATCTGATGCCGGCCTCGAGCAGAAAGGCATCGGCGGCCAGTTCCTTCGCCAGCTCTAGCATGCCTGCGTCCCGAAACGCCTCGGCGTAGACGGCAAGGTCCGGCTGCGAAACCTCTTCATAAACGATCTCGACTTCCGAAACGCCGCTTTCACGCAGATGCGGCTCCAGCAGCCGAAACCAGCTTGAGGCGGTTTGCTGATATTCCCACACGCAGCTTTCGCGTCGCTCCTCAGGGAGGTCCTCAACTGCATCGAGCCCACCAAAGGTCTCGGCGTCGTGCCCGATCATCATGCAAACGATCGCATAGGCGCGCTGCTCCTCCACGCTATGCTCGTCCCAGAATGCGAAATCCGCCCCGGCCTCGCCAGCGGCGGCGCCGGTCAGAAACCAGCTGTCAGATGCGTCGATCAGCGCATTGTCGAAAACGGAGCTGTCGCTTTCCAGGATGATGATTGTGGAAAGCGCATCCACTGCATCTTCCTCGCGCCCCAGCACCGGCAGCTCGAATTCCGAGATCAGCATGTGCCCGGCTTCGTGCATCAGCACAAAAAGCGCGTTGCCGAATACGAACTCCCAGACCTCTTCCATCTGCGCTTCACTGAGGCCGGTAAACTCGGCGGGGATTTTCTCCTGCGGCGCGGCGGGCGCCGCGAGCGCGATCAGCAAGGCGACCGTAGCCGCAAATTTCGCAAACATGTCCCGCATGGTGTTCTCCCCCAACTCATGCCCTGCAGTCGACCTGCATACACTCTAACGAAAAAGCCGGAGCGTTGCCGCCCCGGCTTTCAGTCGCATCGTTTCTTGAGCAAAACGTTAGCTCGGTTGCGGCTCCATGCCGCCTTCCGGCTCGTCGCCGCCCTTCTTGCGGCCTTCGGCCCGGGGGCCGGCCTTCGGCACGGCCGGGCCGCGCGGCGCAGGCGTGTCGTCGCCCATGTCGCGCTTCGGCTTTTCGCCCTTGAGAAGCTGCTTGATCTCGTCGCCAGACAGCGTCTCATATTCAAGCAACCCTTCGGCAATCGCCATCCAGGCTTTCTTCTTCTTGGTCAGGATCGAGCGCGCCGTGTCATAGGCTTCGTCGATCAGCCGGCGCACTTCCGCGTCAATGAGCTGCTGCGTCTCTTCCGACATGTTCTGCTGGCGCGCCACGGAATGCCCGAGGAAAACCTCTTCCTGGTTGTCGCCATAGGCCACCTGGCCGAGCTTGTCGGAGAAGCCCCAGCGCGTAACCATCGCCCGTGCGAGTTTGGTCGCCTGGTCGATGTCGGAAGCAGCACCGGAGGTGATGTTCTCCTTGCCGAACTTGATCTCCTCGGCAACGCGCCCGCCCATCATGATCGCCAGACGCGACACCATATATTTGTAGCTCATGGAGTAGCGGTCGCCCTCCGGCAGCTGCATCACCATGCCGAGTGCGCGGCCGCGCGGAATGATTGTCGCCTTGTGCAGCGGGTCGGACGACGGCACTTCCAGCGCCACGATCGCATGTCCCGCCTCGTGATAGGCGGTGAGCTCTTTCTCCTCCTGCGTCATCGCCGAGGAGCGGCGCTCCGCGCCCATCATGATCTTGTCCTTGGCGTCCTCGAACTCGGCCATGGTCACGAGGCGCTTGTTGCGGCGCGCAGCCATAAGCGCCGCCTCGTTCACGAGGTTCGCGAGGTCCGCACCGGAGAAGCCCGGCGTGCCGCGCGCAATCACCTTGAGGTCGACATTCGGCGCCAGCGGCACGTTGCGCACATGAACTTTCAGGATTTTCTCGCGGCCGATAATGTCCGGGTTCGGCACAACGACCTGACGGTCGAAGCGGCCGGGACGCAGCAGCGCAGGGTCCAGCACGTCCGGCCGGTTGGTTGCCGCAATCAGGATGATGCCCTCATTGGCCTCGAAGCCGTCCATTTCGACCAGAAGCTGGTTCAGCGTCTGCTCGCGCTCGTCATTGCCGCCGCCGAGGCCGGCGCCGCGATGGCGGCCCACCGCGTCGATCTCGTCGATGAAGATGATGCAGGGTGCGTTTTTCTTCGCTTGCTCGAACATGTCGCGTACGCGGCTCGCGCCCACGCCAACGAACATTTCCACGAAGTCCGAGCCCGAAATGGTGAAGAAAGGCACATTGGCTTCACCCGCAACCGAGCGCGCCAGAAGCGTCTTGCCGGTTCCGGGAGGGCCGACCAGAAGCACGCCGCGCGGGATCTTGCCGCCGAGCCGCTGGAATTTCTGCGGGTCGCGCAGAAACTCCACGATCTCCTCAAGGTCCTGCTTGGCTTCGTCCACGCCGGCAACGTCCTGGAAAGTCACGCGGCCATGCGCTTCCGTCAGAAGTTTCGCCTTCGACTTGCCGAAGCCCATCGCCCGGCCGGAGCCGGATTGCATCTGGCGCATGAAGAATATCCACACGCCGAGGATGAGCAGCATAGGCAGCCAGGAAATCAGATAGCCGAAGATAGAGTTCGAGCCATCGCTTTCGGGCCGCACATTGATCGTCACGCCGCGATCTTCGAGGCGCTGAACGAGCGTGGTGTCGCCCGGGGAATAGGTCTGGAAACCTGAGCTTGAATCCGAGTAGGTGCCGGAAATCCTGTCGCCGGTGATCGTCACCGATTGGATGCGCCCATTGTCGAGCTGCTGCAGGAATTCCGAATACGCGATTTCACGCGACGCGCCGCGCTGCTGCGGCTGCTGGAACAGGTTAAAAAGCGCAATCAGCAGGACCGCGATAATGGCCCACAGCGCAAGGTTGCGATAGTTCGGATTCATGGGGTGTCCCGGTTGATTTGGGGGAACGGGCAAATCTTTCGCACCCGTTCTCTACTAAACATAGGGAGCGCCCAGTGGATTGCCAAGCGCGACCACTGGTCTCGGTTAAGCTTCACGCATGCTTCGCCCGCTGAACGGAGCTTCAGGCACGGGCCGAGCGCCAATCAGCGCCGAGACCGCCCTTGCCGGCGCGATGTCGAACGAAGGCAGATAGCGCGCCCACGGGGCCACGACTGGCTCGCATGTAGTACCTTCGACTGTTCCGGCAAGACCAAGACATTCTTCGCTGCGCCACACAGCGGGCAGACGCGCAAATGCAGCGCGTGCAAGCCGAGCCGGCACATCGCTCGGCGCGTTTTGCAGCAGCATCCCGACCGTGTCTTCGTCCGGCTCGCCAATCGCGGTGCCCGCACTGTCTGCGTGAGTGATCCGATAACGCCCGTCCCAGATCGGCGAGGCATCGCCCCGCGCAGGCAGGTTGCGGTTTTCCCGGTAGAGGAAAAACCCGTCCCTGTTGCGCTCCGCCACTACGCCGGCCAGCGTTAATCGCGCCGGCCCACCTGCCAGCGAAGCAAATGCCGCCACTGCTCGCTGCTCATCCGGCAGGTACGTCTGCCCGCCAGCCGTCGCAAACAGGATGCGCAGCGCGTAAATCGCCGCGCTCTTTTCCGACAAGGCGAAGATTGCCGGGTCGAGCCTGATCAGCCCCCACACCGGCATCGTGGCTCGCGCCGCGATGAGCGCTGCCGCCTCTTCGCCAAGCGCTGTGCGCCGATTGGCTGCGTCGCCCGCCGCGCGACCAGTCGTTTCGATCCCGGCCTCGCTCAGCGCGGCACGCATGCGCACGCGCTCGTAGCGAACATCCTCATTGCTGGGATCGTCAATCCAGTCCGTGCCGGCCCGTTCGAGCGCGGCCCGCAATACCACCCGGCGCACACCGAGCAACGGTCGGGCAAACCATGTCGCCCCTTCATGGAGCGTTGCCTCGGCAATACCCGCGCCTCCGCGCCCGCCCTCGCCGCGCTCGGCGCGCATGGCAATTGTTTCGGCCTGATCGTCCCTCGTGTGGGCGATCAATACCAGGTCGGTGCCCGCCTCTCGCGCCGCCTGCGCCAATAGCCGGTGGCGCGCATCGCGTGCTGCTTCCATCAGGCCCGTCGCAGGTTTCGGACCGCCCCAGACAAGCGTTCTGTGTTCGATACCGAGCCCCGCCGCCGCTTCTGCCACAAAAAGTGCCTCTGCCGCGGCTTCTTTTCGCAGCCCGTGATCCACCGTCACCGCCACCAGTCTCAGCGCGGGAAACGATTGTCGCGCATAACCGGAGAAAAGCTGCATCAGCGCCATGGAGTCGCTGCCACCTGAAACGCCGAGCACAACGCAATCGCGGCCGGCGAGCGCCAGCCTGTCAAAACAATGATCGAATTCCGAGATCGGCGGCATTCCGCCCTCTATGCGCGTTGTCCGCGCCATGCCGGCCATCGGTGACATATCGTCCACCCGGCCGGCCAGCCTCAGCAGGAGGCCCGCGCCTGCTCGACCTTCACGCGCTCCAGCACGGCCGTCGAAGCCTGCGGGTAGCGGTTTCCCACTTCCGAAAGCGTCGCGCAGGCGACGTCGTTCTGGTCCATTGCAGCCAGCGAAATGCCGAGTTTCAGCATCATTTCCGGCGCCTTTCGCGCTTCGGGATAGTCCCGGTTGGCGCCGAGAAACACCTGCGCCGCCTCGCGATATTTCTGCTGTCCGAGCAGCGCCTCGCCCAGCCAGAAGCGGGCGTCGGCCGCGCGCGTATCGTTCGGGAACTCTTCCACATGGCGGCGAAACCCGGCCTCGGCCGCGTCATAGTCGCCCGAAAGCACGAACTCATAGGCGCTGCGATAAAGCTCGTCCGGGTCCGATGTCGCAGGCAATGCAGCGACTTGCGTCTCGTCAGTCCCGCCAACGCCGGTTTCAACGCCCGGCAACCCGCTGTCATCGACCTGCGAGCTGACCACGTTGCCGTCCTTGTCGAAGGTCACGCTGCCCAGTGTGCGCGGCGGTGTCGCCGCGCCGGACGCCGTCTCGGTCGTGCCGTCGGTGTTTTCGATGATTTCTTCGACATTGGTGTTGTCGGATTTCTGCGTTGCCGGCTGCGTGCCGCCCTTTTCAAGTTCCTGAAAACGGAATTCATTGTCTTCCTGCATGCGCCGCAGCTGGTCCTGCATCTGCAGCACCTGGAAGTTGAGCTCCTCGACCAGCCCGTTGAGCTGCCGTACCTGCTCCTCGAGCTGGGTGACGCGCGGATCGCCTGCCTGGGCGAGCTGCACATAACCCTGCGCCGGCGTGCGCGGACCCGGCACACGGATTTTGGGCACCGGCTGACGCTGGCCGAGCAGCGCGCTGCCCATTGAGACCAGACGGTCGACTTGCTGTTCATGTGTCGGCACGGCATATGCGCCGCCGCCTAGCGCGACGAGCGCAGCAAATGCGCCGCTGAAAATCATGGCCTTATTCATCGCAATCCCGTTCAGATTCCGGACCCAAGCCCAATTCGGTCCGCAAAGAAGATGCTGTGTATCAAGCTGCGTAACTTCGGCCAAATTTTGATGCCGCGCCATAAGGAAAAGGCGGCTCGCGGGCCGCCTTCTTCTCAATGCCTGCGATGCGATCGACGCGTCAGCTAGACGGGCCGCCAAGTACTGTGACTGCGCGGCGGTTCTGCGACCAGCACGATATGTCGTCGCACACTGCAACCGGCCGCTCCTTACCGAAGGTGATCGTCTTGATCCGCGCCGCCGAAACGCCACGGCTCGCCAGGAAGTCGCGCGTAGCCGCGGCGCGTCGCGCGCCAAGCGCGAGGTTGTATTCGCGCGTGCCGCGCTCGTCGGCATGGCCCTCGATCGTGATCGAATAATTCGGATACTGGTTCAGCCATTGCGCCTGCCGGGCAAGCGTTGCCTGCGCGTCAGCGCGAATGGCCGACGAATCGGTGTCGAAGAAAATCCGGTCGCCGACATTGACCGTGAAATCCTGTGACGAGCCGGGTGTGTTGGCACCACCGCCAAGACCGAGCTCGGCCGCGTTATTCGGAACCTGGTTCCGCGAAGCGCAGCCCGCAACGGCCAACACTGCCGCAAGGGCGATCATGACCGGCAAGCGCGTTAAAGACATGCTACGGCTCATGGCCGCCTCTCCTTCGAATTTGAATGTCTGCCTTGAGCATTCAGTAACCATGGCTCGGTTAACCGCGGCTCAAGAGAATGGGTTAACGAAAAGTATTTTCGCCCGAATCCGCTGAGGGCCACCGAAAAGGGCAATTGAGAGGATAATGGGGCGCAAAGTGGGCCAAACCGTGCCGGCGCAAGCCAGACGCAACCCTCGCCGCGCCTATGGGCGCCGTTTCAAACCTCTCCGGCCGCCACTATAGTCCCGCCATGATCGGCGTTCTTTCGAATCGAGCCTATGCGCGGCTGTTCGCGGCTCAGGCGATTGCGCTTGCCGGCACCGGGCTTCTGACGATTGCGCTTGGCCTGCTGGCCTATGACCTGGCGGGCGAGCGGGCAGGCGCGGTGTTGGGCACAGCGCTCACGATCAAGATGGTTGCCTATGTCACGCTGGCGCCGGTCGCCAACGCAATCGCCGCCCGCCTGCCGCGCAAGGCGCTCCTCATCGGAGCCGACCTGATCCGCGCAGCGGTCGCGCTGTGCCTCCCTTTCATTGAAGCGATCTGGCAGGTCTATCTGCTGATTTTCGTTTTGCAGGCGGCCTCTGCGACCTTCACACCCGCCTTCCAGGCGACAATTCCCGACATCCTGGAAGACGAGGCAGAATATACGAAGGCGCTCTCTCTTTCGCGGCTTGCCCATGAGCTTGAGAACCTGATCAGCCCGGCACTCGCCGGCCTGCTGCTGCTGGTGACCAGCTATCACTGGCTGTTCGGCGGCACCGTCGTCGGTTTTCTGGGTTCAGCCTTGCTGGTCTGGCTCGCGCCGCTGCCAACGCGCAAACCAGCCGCAACCAGCCAGAGTTTCACCGAGCGGCTGACGCGCGGGCTGCGCATCTATCTTGCCACGCCGCGCCTGCGCGGGCTGCTCGGCCTTAACATGACCGCCGCTGCGGCCAGCGCCTTCGTCATCGTCAACACGGTGGTCGTGGTCAAAGCCGGTTATGGCGGCTCAGAGACAGACGTCGCGATAGCCTTCGCGGCCTTCGGCATCGGGTCGATGGCGGCCGCGCTTTCGCTGCCCAAACTGCTGGAGACGATCCCTGACCGCCCCGTCATGATCGCCGCCGCTTGGCTGCTGACGCTGGTCACCCTTGCCCATGCGATGTGGCTGCTCGGCATAGGCCGCACCGCGTGGCCGGCCTTCCTCGCAATCTGGGCAATCAGCGGCGCTTTCTATTCAGGCCTTCTCACGCCATCTGGCAGGCTGTTGCGCCGCTCCGCCCATGCCGAGGATCGGCCGGCGGTCTTTGCCGCGCAGTTCGCGCTGTCGCATGCCTGCTGGCTTGTCACCTACCCGCTCGCCGGCTGGGTAGGGGTCGCGTTCGGCCTGCCTGCCGCGATGCTGGTTCTCGGCCTGCTGGCGCTTCTCGGCGTTTGCGCAGCCCTTCTGCTATGGCCTGCCGGCGATCCGCGAGAGGCAACCCACGCACATCCCGAGCTGCCTGCGGATCACCCGCACCTGGCGAACAACGCCGCCGGCGCCGGACACCGCCACGAACTCATCATCGACGACATTCACCGCGCCTGGCCCGCAAAGGGCTGAGCGGCTATTCGAGCAGCGGCGACCATGCGGGGTCGGACGCGAAGCTCGGCGTATCGATTGTCTGCTTGTTGCGTCCGGTCAGGTCGATCGTATGCAGGCGCGGCCCGCCGGCACCCGCATTTTCCGAGAAGAACATGATCACACGGCCGTTCGGCGCCCAGGTCGGCCCCTCCTGCAAGAAGCCGCTGGACAGGATGCGCTCGCCGGAACCGTCCGGCCGCATTACCCCGATCTGAAACTCGCCGCCGGTCTGCTTCGTGAAGGCGATCAGGTCGCCGCGCGGCGACCATACCGGCGTCGAATAGGTGCCGTCGCCAAACGAAATGCGCTGCTGGTTGCTGCCGTCAGCACCCATTGCATAAAGCTGCGCCCGCCCGCCACGGTCGGAGGTGAACACCACCCGCGACCCGTCCGGCGAATATGAAGGCGATGTGTCGATCGAATTGGTGTTCGTCAGCCGCGTCGTGTTGCGGCTTCTGAGATCGAGCGTGAAGATGTTGGAATTACCGTCATCGCGCAGCAGGCTCATGATCACCTTCTGGCCGTCGGGCGAGAAACGCGGCGCGAACGTCATGTTCGGAAAATTCGCCACCAGCTCGCGCTGCCCCGTCTCGAGCTGCAGCAGATAGACCTGCGGCTGCCCGTTCTCGTAGGACATGTAGGTGATTTCCTGACGGTTGGGCGAAAAGCGCGGCGTCAGCACGATCGACCGGCCATCCGTGAGTTGACGCTGATTGGCGCCGTCCTGATCCATGATTGCCAGACGCTTCACGCGCTCATTCTTGGGCCCGCTCTCGTCGACATAGACGATCCGCGTGTCGAAATAGCCCTTCTCGCCGGTCAGACGCTCGTAGATGGAATCGGCGATGATGTGCGCCACGCGCCGCCATTTGGCGCGGTCGGTGAAGAACTGCTCGCCGACAAGCTGCTGCCCGGCAAAGGTGTCCCAGAGCCGGTAGATTACCTTGAGGCGGCCATCTGCTTCTTGTGTCACCCTTCCGATGACGAGCGCCTGCGCGTTAATCACCGTCCAGTCGGAAAACCGGGGCGCGGCGTCGGGGTTCGATGTCTTTTCGATGAACGCTGCCTTGTCGATCGGCGAGAAGAGGCCGGATCGCCTGAGATCGGCTGTCACCACCGCGGCGATTTCCGCGCCCGCGCTATCGGCGGAAAGGAAATCCGCGATTGCTATAGGCAGCGGCTCCACCACGCCTTTGTTGACGTCGATTTCCAGCACCGCTTGTGCCGGCATCATGCAGGCCGCACCTGCCGCGGTCACTGTCATGAAGATCACAGCCAGCTTGCGCAGAAAACGTCTCATTCGCAAAACACCTTTCAATTGACCGCAGACACGATCCCTAGAACATATCGCTGGGATCGAAATGGACGATAACGTCCGCCCACGCTTCATATTTTTCACCTGGCAGATCGTATGGCGCGCACTGCAGGATGGCGCGCCGCGCCGATTCCGCCGCCGCGCGCTCCACGCTGCCGCCATTGCCGCCCGCCACGATCTCCGGGTTGCCTTCCAGCGCGCCGCCGCGATCGAGTTTGAACTGTACGGAGACTTTCAAATTTTCCGCTTCGAGTGCGCCGGCCGGCACGTTCCAGCACTGCTGAATTTGCCCGCGCAGCGCATCCATCTCACTCTGCGTGAGCTTCTGACCGGTCGTCGTGCGTTCGCCGCCAAGAGCCGCCTGCTCGGTTGAACGCAATGCGCCACCGCCCTGCGTCTTCTCCTGGTTGAGAAGCGCGGCGATCTGGTCGGCGTCGAATGTGCGTTCATGGTTCTGAGCGCGCGTCGCCTGCTGCTCCGCCGGCTTCTCGGCATCGCGCCGCTGTGGTGCTTTTGCCGTCTGCGCCTGCGGCGGCTGCGGCCGCGATTGCGGCGATGGCGCCTGTTCAGGCAGCTTCACGGCTTCCGCGTCGGGGCTTTCCGAAACAGCGGTCTCTGTGGCGGGCTCAGGCGTTACTTCCTGCCGGGGCTGCGGCTCCGGCGTCACTTCGGTGGCCGGCACCGGTGCGGGATCGCTCTTCGGCGTCTCCACCGCCTGTTCGGCGGGCTTTGCCGGCTTTGGCAGCGGTTCGGGCTCCGGCAGCGCGGCGGTCTTCACTTCACGCTTGCTCGCTTCCGCCTCGGAAGCCGACTGCAGATCTGTTTCGTTGTTACCGACGTTCTTGGCCAGCGGCACCGGCTCCGGCCGTATGGTCGGCGTAGGCGCAGCCTGCTCGGCTGCTGGCGCTTTACGCTCGCCCTGCTGTATCTGGGTGACCGTCTCGATGGGCACGATATCGACGGGAAACGCCTCTACATCGGCTACTTCCAGCGCCTGCGGCGCAGAAATCGCCACGAGACCGAAGCCCAGCAGCGCGCCGTGTATGACCGTCGAGACTGTCAGCCCGGTCTTCATCGCAGCGAGGGCCTACTGATCCTGTTCCTGGAGCGTGACCAAGCCAAGATTGCGGTAGCCGGCCGACGAGATTCGCGCCATCACCCGCATCACCGTGCCGTAATCGGCCGAGCGGTCACCGCGCACATAGATGCGCTCGTCATAGCCTGTCTGGGCAATCGCCTGCAGCTTCGGAACCACTTCGTCGATCGGTATCTCGGTTTCCTGAAGAAAGATCTGGCCGTCCTGATTGACCGACACGGTGATCGGCTGCGTTTCAGAGTTCAGCGCCTTCGCCTGCGTCTCCGGCAGGTCGATCGGCACACCGACAGTCAGAAGCGGCGCCGCCACCATGAAGATGATCAGAAGCACCAGCATGACGTCCACAAACGGCGTCACGTTGATTTCCGACATCAAAGCTGTGCGGCGTCCCCGGCGGCGGTGGCCGCCGCGACCTGCTGGCTGTGAGACAGACATTGCCATCTAGATGTGCTCCTGGTGACCGCTACGCTGCCTTGTGCAGCACCTTTTCATCGATTTGGCGCGACAGTATGGCGGAGAACTCATCGGCAAAGCCCTCCATGCGGTTGCCGAGCTTCCCGGCATCCGAGGAGAGCTTGTTGTATGCAATCACCGCCGGAATGGCCGCCAGGAGACCCATCGCGGTCGCCAGCAGCGCCTCCGCGATACCTGGCGCGACCACGGCAAGATTGGTCGATTTCGAACCAGCAATCGCCTGGAACGAGGTCATGATGCCGACCACCGTTCCGAACAGGCCAATGAACGGCGCAGACGATCCGATCGACGCCAGAAAGCCGAGCCGGCCCTCCAGCCTTTCCATCTCGCGCGCCAGCGCCAGATCCATCGCCTTGTCGATGCGCGTCTGCAGCTGGATTGGCGAGCGGGCGCCTTTCTCGAAGCTCTTCTTCCACTCGCGCATGGCGGACACGAAGATCGCGCCCATGCCGCTCGTCTTGCGGTCGGCCAGCGTGCGGTAAAGTTCCTCGAGCGACTGCCCCGACCAGAAGGTTTCCTCGAAGCGGTCGAGTGCGCGCCGGGCGCGGCCATAGGCAAGCACCTTGTCGATGATAATCGCCCAGGTCCAGATCGAGGCTGCGAGCAGGCCGATCATGACCAGCTTCACCACCCAGCCCGCCTGCCAGAACAGGGCCCAGAGTGAGAGTTCGCCGCCGGGGGCGGCAAGTGTCAGTGTTTCCATCGTGAATTCGGTCCCTAGGAATCCGGGCGTTCACTGGCCCGGTTCATGCGCATCGTCCCGTCGGTCCCTGCCCCAACAAGGGTTCGGATCGGTTCGCCCTCGACGCGCCCGAGCGGCGTTCTCCGGCGTAATCTTGGTGAAAGGAAGGCGCGCCGTCAGGCGCGGTTTTCACCACGATCTTCATGACTTGTTATGGTTAAGGATCGGTTAGAAACGCGACGTGTAACGCCAGGTTCAGGCTTGGGGCATGAATGCCGGTATCCATTCCTTGGGGAAGCGCCGCGGCCGGCCATTGCCGCCAATGATCGCCGCTTCCACCTTGGCCGTGACCAGCACCTCGTCGCCACGCCTGATCTTCTGCGCCATGGTGATGCGCGCGCCTGATACATCTTCCGTCACTGTATCGACCGTCAGGATATCGTCGATCCGCGCTGGCTGGCGAAAATCGATCTCCATGCGCTTGACCACCCAGGCAAGCGTCTCGCCATGCTTGCCGTCGGCGAGTTCGGTGTGGTGAACGCCGGCCAGCCGCAAAAAATCGGACCGCCCGCGCTCGAAGAACTCCAGATAACGCGCATGGTAGACCACACCGGTGAAATCCGTGTCGGCGAAATAAACCCGCGCCACCAGCCGGTGGCCGGAGGCGGTGAGTTCGCCTGCAATGGGTTCGGTCGGATTGAGGTCTGTGTTCTGGCTGTCCATGATTTCTGGGTGCCACGGCACGGTAGCTGACGCAAGCGGCGAACCGACCGCTTCCTACTCGTCCTCGAACAGTCCGATCTGGCGCTGCGCGATATCTTTCGGCGCTTCCAGTCCCAGATGTCGCCACGCATTGGCCGCCAGAACGCGCCCGCGCGGCGTGCGCTGCAGAAAACCCTGCTGAATCAGGTAGGGCTCGATGATGTCCTCGATCGCATCCCGTGGCTCCGACAGGCTCGCGGCAATCGTCTCGATCCCCACCGGCCCACCGCCGAAATTGCGGGCAATGATGCCGAGATAGCGTCTGTCAAGATTGTCGAGCCCGAGCGCGTCTACTTCGAGCCTCGAAAGCGCCTCATCTGCGACCGTGCGGTTCACGACCTCGGCGCCCGCCACATTGGCGAAATCGCGCACCCGCCTCAGAAGCCGCCCCGCGATACGCGGCGTGCCCCGCGCCCGCATGGCGATCTCGCGCGCCCCGTCGTCGCTCATATTGAGCGAGAGTATCCGCGCCCCGCGCCGCACGATCGTCTCCAGTTCGTCTGCCGAATAGAAATCGAGCCTGACCGGAATGCCGAAACGGTCCCGAAGGGGATTGGTGATCAGCCCGAGCCGCGTTGTCGCCGCCACCAGCGTAAAGCGCGCGAGGTCGATCTTCACCGAGCGAGCCGCCGGCCCTTCGCCGATAATCAGGTCGAGCTGAAAATCCTCCATCGCCGGGTAGAGGATTTCCTCCACTGCCGGCGACAGCCGGTGAATTTCATCGATGAAGAGTACGTCGCGGTCTTCAAGATTGGTGAGAAGTGCGGCGAGATCGCCCGCCTTGGCGATCACCGGGCCGGAGGTCGAACGGAAGTTCACGCCAAGCTCGCGCGCCATGATCTGCGCCAGCGTCGTCTTGCCGAGACCGGGCGGCCCGACGAAAAGCACGTGATCAAGCGCCTCGCCGCGCCCGCGCGCCGCTTCCACGAACACTTTCAGGTTAGCCCGCGCCGCTGCCTGCCCGATGAACTCATCCAGCGTTTGCGGCCGCAGCGAAACCTCGGCATCTTCGCCGCGTTCCTCCGCGGTTATAAGGCGCGGATTGTTGTTCATGCCTGCCTCCGGGTCCGCATATTCCGGGCCATTCGGACTATCTTCCAGCAAATCAGACTTCCGACCAGAGACCCCACCGCTACTCCGAGAATCACGGACTCGAACTCCGTGATGTTGTATTGCAGCACAATTCCCCACAAAATCCCGAACAGAAGCCCCGATCCCGCCACGGCCCATACATCAGCCCGACCGCGCATTACCTCCAGCCAACCGGTCGTCAGCCCTGTGGCCAGCGCCGGCACTGCGCCTGCCGGTATAAGCGCCCAGAAGCCCAGTGCCGTAACGACCAACCCTGACTGGATCGCCCTTGCGATACTCATATCCGGCAGGCTGAAATACCAGATGATCGCTATGGCGAAAGGGCCGGCGATCAATGGGCCGGCGATCAGGAAGAACAGAGTGATCAGCACGATTTTCGCGGCAGGCGTGGGTGGCGCGGCTTTGCGTGCCGCCATCATCACCGCGCCAACTCCTTCAATCCGAGCCGGATCAGTTTGGCCGAATCCGCATCTTCCCCAGCCGCTTTCATGGCGGCCGCGATAGCGTTCGCGGCAATGTCGCGCGAATAGCCGAGATTGGCGAGCGCCGACACTGCATCGGCCACTGGCGCGGGAGCGGCTCCCTCGCCCAACTCCTGCTTCATCCCGATCGTGTCCGTCGCCTCGCCAGCGAACGCAGGCGCCTTGCTCTTTAGCTCCGTCACGATACGCTCCGCCACCTTGCGGCCGACGCCGGGCGCCCGCGCCACCATGGCGAAATCGCGCAGCGCGATCGCGTTGGCGAGTTCGGGCGGCGAGAGCGTGGAAAGCACAGCCAGCGCGACCTTCGCCCCGACGCCTTGCACATTGTTCTGCAGCAGGCGAAACCACTCGCGCTCCAGCGCCGATCCGAAGCCGTAGAGACGGATCATGTCCTCGCGTACATAGGTCTCGATGAACAGCGTGGTTGCCTCGCCGGGCGAAGGCAGCGCGGCAAGCGTGCGCACAGGGCAATAAGCGACGTAGCCGACCCCCTGCACGTCGATCACACAGTGATCCTCGCCGATCTCGTCGACGATCCCCCTCAGCTTGCCGATCATGGGTGCGTATCCGGTGAGATAATTTCGAGGTCGGGGAAATAGCTGCGGTAGCGCTTCGGATCGCGAGTGAGAACCGCGTGTCGTTCCACTTCCCCATGCGCGCCGACGAGAAAGTCAGGTAACGTCCTCTCGCGCTGCCCTCCGGCATGTCGATACGCACGATGCGCCTGACCGGCCCGAAATGCGACGTCGAATGAAATAGGTAACTTGGCCAGCATAAGGCCTTCCAACGAACGATCGAGCTCGGCTTGCGCACCGAAACTAGCGCCAACTTCCGCCCAGATAACCGGATTGACCGCCAGCTGCCGGGTCGCGCCCAGTTCGGCGAGCCTCTCGGCGGACCACCCCCATGCTACGCCGCCAAACATGACGTCGAAAAAGATGTTCGAATCAACCAGGACCGAGGTCATCGCGCGGCCCACGTAGCCAGTCATAATACTCGTCGGGCGTCATCCCCTTGGCGTCCACAGAGCCACGCACGCGCTCAGCCCAACCGCGGATGGACTTGGAGCGCTTACGCGCTTCATCCCCGGTGCCACCCTTCCGCAGCAACTCGACCTTTCCGTTGGCGCGCGGCACAAATTCCACTTCCGAGCCCGGCTTGATACCGAGCCGGTCGCGAATGTCTTTCGGAATTGTCACCTGGCCTTTGGTGGTCACACGCATGGTATTACCTTTCAAAGTAATACCTAGTTCCTCAACCGGAACAAGTCAAGAACAAACTAGCCAGCCATGGCCAGCCGGCTCACCGCACTTTGCCGATGATGCGTATGGCAAATCGCGATCGCCAGCGCGTCGGCGGCGTGTTCGCTGTCGATCAGTGCCTTGGGCAGCAGCACGCGCACCATCATATGAATTTGCTTCTTATCGCCGTGGCCAACGCCAATCACTGTCTTCTTCACGGCGTTTGGAGCGTATTCAGCTACAGCCAGCCCCGAGCGCGCGGGCACAAGCATGGCGATACCTCTTGCCTGGCCGAGCTTCAATGTTGCAGCGGCATCCTTGTTCACGAAGGTCGTTTCGACCGCTGCTTCCACAGGCGCATATTCGCCAATTACGGCCTCCAGCCCATCATGAAGCTGGCAGAGCCGCGTTGCCAGATCCGCCTTTGCGTCCGATTTCAGCGTGCCAGCGGCAACGAAACGCAGTGCGCTGCCGGCAGCCTCCACAACACCCCATCCAGTCGCCCGGAGGCCAGGATCGATGCCGAGAATGCGAATCGTATCGTTCATGAATGCCGACCGTAGATCATCGCATGGCAAATGCCATCGAATTGTGAACAAAACAGAAACGAGCGCACACATTTTTTGCCGCCGTGGACCAACGCAATCAGCTTTCCGGCGACCGGGAGACCGCCTATTTCTTGGTTTTCCAGGACCTGCCTTTGCTTGAGTTCCTCTTTGATCCGCGCCTCATCACCCTGCTCGCTGTCGTAGCGATCGCCGGCGTGGCGCGCGGCATGTCGGGTTTCGGCACCGGCATGATCGTGGCGCCGGCCGCCGCAGCGCTCTATTCGCCGCGCTGGGCCATCGTCATTCTTGTCGTCATAGACCTCCTGCCGATGATCCCGCTGACAATACCCGCCTTCCGCATTGCCAAATGGCGCGAGGTGCTGCCCATCTTCGCCGGCCTGTTTCTGTGTTTTCCTGTCGGGCTCTACATATTGCGCAACAGCGACCCGGTCCTGCTGCGCTGGGCAATCAGCGCCGTCATTCTTGCCTGCGTTATCATGTTATGGTCCGGCTGGCGTTATCGCGGCCGCCGCACCAACCCGCTCTCGCTTGCGACTGGCGGCATTGCCGGCGTCTTGTCCGGCATCGCCGCGCTGCCCGGACCGCCGGTGCTGGTCTACTGGCTGGCGTCCGACTATGCGGCCGCCATTATCCGCGCCAATCTGCTGGTGCTCTTTTTTCTGGCCGAGTTCGCCTCGGTCGGCAATCTGGCGCTGGCCGGCATGTTCGAGCGCGAACCGGTTGTAGTCGCACTGGCGGCGACACCGGTCTATTTCGTCGCGCTTTTGGTTGGCTGGCGCCTCTTCGGCCTCGCCACCGAGCGGACCTACCGGCTTGTCACCTATTGGCTGATCGTGCTTGCGGCAGCGCTCGCGCTGCCACTATGGGACAGCGCTTTCGAAGCTCTCACTCAACTGTTGAGTTAGGTCTAGCGGCCGCCAAATGCGGTGCTGAGCAGCGTCAGCTGTTCCGAAACGGGATTGGACCGCAGCTGCGACTTGGCCGGTGCGCTCTGCTCGTCGCCATAAATCTCTTCGTCCATACGGCGCACCAGCGCCTGCAACGAAAGCGACCGCGCGACGATATCGCGGAAGATTTCCGGCAGCTCGGTCCAGCCTTCAACGCCTTCCTGTGCGGAAGCAGTGTCGAGGTGCACCTTGGTTTTTTCCGATGCCACCTGATCCCGCGTCATTTCGCCGGAATTGGCAGCGCGCTGCAAAAGAAGCCAGGAGGCAACCTGCATCAGCCGCGTGGTGAGGCGCATGGATTCGGCGGCATAGAGCGTAGCGGCAATGCGCGAGAGACGCTTGGCCTCGGTACGGCCTTCTCCATCAAGATATTCCGCAGCCTGCTCCACAAGCTGCATGCCTTCATCATAAAGCGGGCGGAAGGAACTGGAGAAAACGCGGCGTTCGGCCAGGCTGATCAAGTTGGTGTTGTCTTCGAAACTCGTACCGCTGGTCGCCGCCATGTCCCACCTGCTTTTCATGCGCCGAGCTTGTCGCAACAAACGCGGCTTTCCGTCAATGCCGTCATCACCCTGAAGGGCGGGCCAGAAGATGACGGCTCCGCTTCACGCGCGCAAGCACATGTTTAACAGAAGGTTAACGGCCAAAATCCGCCGAAAAAAAGAGCCGCAAAGGCGGCTCTCAGGAGTTTTAACAGGGAGGCGTCAAACGAAGGGAGAAACCTCTTCGTCAGAATCCAGATCACTGGATAAACACAGTAAACGCCCGTAAAGCTTAATCTGAGGTTAACGGGTCTGAAAAAGTTCGGCTCGAATGCGAAATTTTTCGCTGACCTTGTTTCTCACCCGCGCGCCATCTCCCGCAGCTTGAATTTCTGTATCTTGCCGGTGCTGGTTTTCGGGATCTCGGCGAAGATCACCGCCTTCGGACATTTGAACCGCGCCAGCAGCGAGCGGCAGTGTTCGATGATTTCGGCCTCGCTCGCCGACTTGCCGGGCTTCAGTTCCACATAGGCGACGGGCACCTCGCCCCATTTGTCATCCTGCCGCGCAACCACCCCGCACGCTGCAACGCAGGCATGTTTGTAGAGCGCGTCCTCTACCTCGATTGAGGAGATGTTCTCGCCGCCTGAAATGATGATGTCCTTGGAGCGATCCTTGAGCTGGATGTAGCCGTCGGGGTGCATGACGCCGAGATCGCCGGAATGGAACCAGCCGCCCGCAAAGGCTTCTTCCGTCGCGTCCCGGTTTTTCAGGTAGCCCTTCATCACGATATTGCCACGGAACATCACCTCGCCGATGGTCTCGCCATCGGCAGGTGTCGGCTCCATCGTCTCGGGGTCGATCACCGAGAGCCCCTCAAGTGCTGCGTAGCGCACGCCCTGCCGCGCCTTCTTGGCCGTGCGCGGCCCGGCCTCCAGCGCATCCCATTCGGTGTGCCATTCGTTGACGACCGCCGGACCGTAGGTTTCCGTCAGCCCGTAGAGATGCGTAACGGCAAAACCGGCATCGGCCATACCTGCCAGCACAGCTTCGGGCGGCGGCGCAGCCGCGGTATTGAAGGTCACGGTCTGCGGAAAGTCGCGCTTTTCCTCATCTGGCGCATTGAGCAGCGTCGACATCACGATTGGCGCTCCGCACAGATGGGTCACGCCATGGGCGGCAATCGCGTCATACATCGCCTTGCCGCGCACCCAGCGCAGGCAGATATGCGTGCCGGCCTGCACCGCGAGCGTCCACGGGAAGCACCAGCCGTTGCAGTGGAACATTGGCAGCGTCCACAGATAGACCGGGTGCCTACCCATGCCGGCATGGATCGTGTTGGTGTAGGCCATCAGTGCCGCACCACGGTGGTGATAGACCACGCCTTTCGGATTGCCTGTCGTGCCCGACGTGTAGTTGAGCGAGATGGCGTCCCACTCGTCATCCGGCATCGCCCATTCGAATTCGTCGTCGCCTTCGGCCACCAGCGCCTCATAGTCGAGGCTGCCGATGCACTCACCCTTGGCGTAAGGCGCGTCATCGGGAAACTCCGGATCGTCGTAGTCGACGACCAGCGGCTTCACCTTGGCGATCTTAAGCGCCTCAGCGACGACGCCTGAGAACTCGCGATCCACGATAAGCAGCTTCGTCTCGGCATGATCGAGCTGAAAGGCGATGATCGCCGCGTCGAGCCGCGTGTTGAGCGAGTGCAGCACTGCCTTCACCATCGGAACGCCGAAATGCGCTTCCAGCATCGCCGGCGTGTTCGACAGCATCACCGAAACGGTGTCGCCCTTGCCGAGACCGCGCTTGGCAAGCGCAGAGCCGAACTTCAGCGAGCGCGCCCAGAAGTCGCGATAGTTCATGCGCAGCGCGCCATGCACAACCGCCACGTGTTCGGGAAAGGTCTTTGCCGCCCGTTCCAGATAGGTCAGTGGCGTCAACGGCTGATGGTTGGCTGCGCGACGGTCGAGATCGCGCTCATATGCGTTGGTCATTATCCCTCCCATGATGCCAGCGCTGTAGCCGCGCTTTCGGCTGTTTCGTCATGATGGCGAATTTTTTCGCCGCCGCTAGCCGAGAATGTCGGCAAGACCATCATAGATCAGCTTCGCGGCCACGATTGCCATCATGGAATACATGAAGCCGTAGAATATGTCGGGGCGCATGCGCCGCACCAGCCAGGCGCCGGTCAGCGTCGCGATAGGCGCAATCGGCATCAGCACGGCCGAGGCCGCGAGATTGGTGGTGTCGAACTGGCCGAGCGCGAAATAGGGGATCACCTTCACCGCATTGACGATCGAAAAGAAGATCACCGAGGTGCCGGTATATACCGCGGGCACGTGGCGCAGCTGTAGCGCATAGACCTGATAGGGCGGACCGCCGGCATGCGCGACAAAGCTGGTGAAGCCCGAAATTATCGACCAGAAGCTCGCCCGCAGCGCATTCTGGTTCCGCGCTTCGCCATCGCTTCGGCGCAGGATTTGAGCCAGCCAACGCAGGAAGAAGAGCAGCGCCACGACGCCCACGATCAGCCGAACCGCTCCGGCCGTCACCAGCGCAGCGGTTGCCCAGCCAATCGCTATGCCGACCATGGCGCCTGGCAGCATCAGTTTCAGCGTCTTGCGGTCATATGTACCGCGCCACGTCCACAACGACACCACATCCATTACGATCAGGATCGGCAGCATGATCGCCGCTGCCTGCACCGGCGGCATCACCAGTGCCATCAGCGGCAAGCCGACAAGCGCCATGGCGCCGCCAAAGCCGCCTTTGGAAAAGCCGACCAGCATCACCGCCGGTATCGAAACGGCATAGAAGAGAGGATCGTAGAGAATTTCGGGCATCGGCGAGATCGGTTGGTGAACGCACCGCCTAGCCTCTTTGGCGGCGATATGCGAGTGCCGTTGCTTGGATTCCAGGTAATTCCGCCTGCCACCCTGTTCGCGGCGGTAGAGCTGGTTTATTGCCCAATTCCCACCATCATCGCCGCGCAGTGAACCGGCTGGAGCAGAAACGAATGAGCGCAATGGCTGAACCTGATCGCTGCAGGCTTGTCCTGATCTGGCCGCAAGCCGCATCCTCGGATGCGGCGGCGCGCCTCGGCGCGGCATTGTCGGGCGGAGACGTAGCCTCTCTCATCGTGCCTCAGCATGATCGCACCGACGATGACTTTCAGCAGCTTTGCGAAACGCTCTTGCCGGTGGCGCAGCAAGCCGGTGTCGCGGTCATGGTCGCTGGCGACACGCGCGTGGCCGGGCGCGTCAAAGCCGACGGTGTGCATGTCGAGGAAAATTCTGCCGGCCTTGCCGACGCGATCGACCGCTTCGGTGGCAAGATGATGGTCGGCGCTGGCGGCGCAAAAACCCGGGACGACGCGCTCAACCTGGGTGAATGCCAGCCCGACTACATCTTCTTTGGCCGCTTCGGCTACGACACTAAGCCCGAGCCGCATAACCGTAACCTGCAGCTTGGCAAATGGTGGGCCGAGATGGTCTCCATCCCTTGCGTGGTAATGGGCGGCAGCGAGATCGCTTCGCTGGAAGCCGTGGCCGCGACCGGCGCGGAGTTCGCCGCCCTCTGCGAAGCCATCTTCGGCGAAGGCCGCGATCCGGCCGCCGAGGTGGCCCGCGCCAATACTCTGCTCGACGCCACAGCACCCCGCTTCGAGGACGCTTGATGCGCACCGCGCTTCGCTCTCTTGCTCTGTTGGCAATCCTCACCGCGCCGGTGTCCGCTGCCGGCACTGAGGGTGACGTCGACAAGGATGACGGCCAGCGCCTGCTGCCCACGCCCACACAGATCACGCCGTCGGCGCGCATCGACCCGCGCCGCTTCGGCAATTCGCCTGACGCGGCCTTCGGCGCATATCAGCGCGGGCTCTACATCACCGCCTTCAACCTCGCCAAACCGCGTGCCGAGGCCGGTGACGATGCCGCGCAAACCCTGATCGCGGAGATTTATGCGCGCGGCCTGGGCATCCGCCGCGATCCCAAACAGGCCGCCGACTGGTATCGCCGCGCCGCCGAACAGGGAAACCCCGAAGCGCAGTTCCAATACGCGCTGCTTTTGATCGACGGCACCTATGTCGAGAAAGACGAAGATCAGGCCTACGCGCTGATGGAAGACGCTGCAAATGCCGGCAACACCTTCGCGCAGTTCAATTTTGCCCAGATGCTGCTCGACCGCCGCGAAAGCGCCGAAACGCTGGAACGCGCCATCGGCTTTTATGAAGAGGCCGCACAGGCAGGCCTTGCCGATGCGCAATATGCAATGGCGCAGGTCTACGGCGCCGGCGTCGGCGAAAGGCAAAAGGACGAGGCCGCGGCGCGGGTCTGGCTGGAGCGCGCAGCGCGCCAGAACTACGACACCGCACAGCTCGAACTCGGCACGTGGCTGGTGCTCGGCCGTGGCGGCGAGGCAAATACGGAAGCCGGTTTCGCATGGCTGAAACGCGCTGCCGAAAGCGGCAACATCGCCGCGGCAAACCGGCTTGCCAAGCTTTACCGCGCCGGTGTCGGCACCGAACCCGACACGATCGCTGCGGCCGCCTGGTATGTTCTTGCGCGCCGCGCCGGCCTGGTTGACCACGAGCTCGACGTCTTCATGGAAGGCCTTACAGACGAAGAGCGTCGCGACGCGATCGCCCAGGCCAACCGGCTGAGGTAAGTCCGGCGTCCCCTTGCTTCGCGGGGCGTTTTATGATCATGGAACGCCCCAACCCGCCGGCCCGGCCGGCCAAACCTGTTTTCCCGACGGCAGATCATGAAAATCAACGGCAACGAAATCCGTCCCGGCAATGTTATCGAGCACAATGGTGGTCTCTGGGCGGCGGTAAAGACCAATGCGGTGAAGCCCGGCAAGGGCGGCGCCTTCAACCAGGTCGAGCTCAAGAACCTCATCGACGGCACCAAACTCAACGAGCGCTTTCGCGCGTCCGAAACGGTCGAGCGTGTCCGCCTTGAGCAGAAGGATTTTTCCTATCTCTACGAGCAGGGCGAAATGCTCGTTTTCATGGATGCAGAGTCCTACGAGCAACTTGAGCTGCAGAAAGATTTCGTCGGCGACCGCGCCGCCTTCCTGCAGGACGGCATGACAGTCACCGTCGAACTCTATGAAGAAAAGCCCATCGGCATCTCGCTGCCCGATCAGGTGACGCTTGAAGTGAGCGAAGCCGACCCGGTGGTCAAGGGTCAGACGGCCGCTTCTTCCTATAAGCCCGCAGTGCTGGAAAACGGCGTGCGCGTGATGGTCCCGCCGTTTATTTCGGCTGGCGAGCGCATCATCGTCGACACAAGCGAAATCACCTATATCCGCCGCGCCGACTAGGGGACTTGGGCAACGGCAGGCGGGTAGCCGCTTCCCTATTGCCCACCACCTGCTGCCCACTGCCTAGGAAACCCACATGGCTCGTTCCGCTCTTCTCAACGTAATGGTGCAGGCCGCCATGAAGGCAGGCCGGTCGCTGGCGCGTGATTTCGGCGAGGTGCAGAACCTTCAGGTCTCGCTCAAGGGCCCGGGCGACTATGTCAGCCAGGCTGACCGCAAGGCAGAAGACATCATCTACAACGAGCTGTCGCGCGCTCGTCCGGGCTACTCCTTCCTGATGGAAGAGCGCGGCGCAATCGAAGGTGACGACGAGCAGCATCGCTGGATCGTCGACCCGCTCGATGGCACCACCAACTTCCTGCACGGCATTCCGCTTTTCTCGATCTCGATGGCGCTTGAGCGTCAGGGGGAGATTGTCGCCGGTGTCATCTTCAACCCGGTCATGGACGAACTTTACACAGCCGAGCGCGGCAATGGCGCCTTTCTCAACGACCGCCGCATGCGGGTTGCCGCGCGCAGCAAGTTGTCCGACGCGGTCATCGGCACCGGCATTCCACATCTGGGGCGCGGCAACCATGGCCGCGCGCTCGTCGATCTGCGCACTATGATGACCGAGACCGCCGGAATTCGCCGCCTGGGCTCGGCGGCGCTCGATCTCGCCTTTGTCGCGGCGGGCCGCATGGATGGCTTCTGGGAAGACGCTTTGTCTGCCTGGGACCTTGCCGCCGGTATTCTTATGGTGCGTGAGGCAGGCGGCTTCGCAACCGACCGTTCCGGCGGCCGCGACATGTTCGAGAACGGCACCATCGTTGCCGGCAACGAGGCGATCCACCGCGCCTTGATCGATGCGTTGAAGAAACCGGCCAGCGCCGCCTGATCGCGGCTGCTGTTCCGGCAGTCGGAGCCGCGTTCACGCAATCGCAGCACTCCTTTCAATTTCGTCACAATTCCGTTTAGAGTCCTCCCCATCTTCCGTGGCGGGAATCAACCGGGGCTGGCCTATGGCATTGTTTAGATCGCTGGGAATGGACGCCGTTGGCGCCGAGGATGCGGATTACGATCCGCGCAATCTTTCCAGCCCGCAGGTCTTCCTGCTTTCCATGCTGATATTTCTGGCGATTTCAGGCTTTGTTGCCGCCATCCTCTACCGGCAGATCGCCTCGGCCTTCTACACAAATCCCGGCCTCAACGGCCTGATCCTGGGCGTGCTCGGCGTGGGTGTCTTTCTGGCCTTCCTGCAGGTCGGCCGCCTCATTCGCGAGGTGCGCTGGGTGAACTCGTTCCGCGCCGGCTCGGAGAGCCGCGACCCGATCCTGCTGGCGCCGATGCGCGCTCTTCTAAGCCGTTCGTCCAAGATGGCGCTTTCCACAAGCTCCATGCGCTCAATTCTGGATTCGATCGCCACCCGCCTCGACGAAAGCCGCGATATTTCGCGCTACCTGATCGGCCTGCTTGTCTTCCTCGGCCTGCTCGGCACCTTCTGGGGCCTGCTGCAGACGATTGGTTCCATTGGCGACACGATCGCGACGCTCGATCCCGGTACCGGCAGCACGAATGATGTGCTGGCCGCGCTGAAATCAGGCCTGAGCGCACCGCTCGCGGGTATGGGCACGGCGTTTTCGTCCTCGCTGTTCGGCCTCTCCGGTTCGCTCATCCTCGGCTTTCTCGACCTTCAGGCCGGCCGTGCGCAGAACCGCTTCTACACAGAGCTGGAAAATTGGCTCTCCAGCGTCACCGACCTCAATTCCGACGTTCCGGTGATCGATTCCTCCAAGGCCGAAACCTCTGAGGAGATGAAGGCATTGGCCGAACGTCTGCGCTCCATGCAGGAAGGCGGTGCCTCCAATCCGCGCATTGCGGCCTCAATGGCGAGCCTCGCCGACGGCATTTCCGGGCTAGTGAAAAACATGCGCACCGAGCAGCAAATGATGCGCGACTGGGTGGAAGCCCAGTCCAAAGACCAGCGAGCCCTGCGCGAAACGCTCGACAAGATAGCGACCGCGCTAGACAAGCAGGAGAAGAAATAGCATGGCGCTCGCCCGTGCACGGCGCGGCAATCGCGGGGTCGACTATTGGCCGGGATTCGTCGACGCCCTGTCGACACTGCTGCTTGCGATCATGTTTCTGCTGTCGGTCTTCGTGCTGGCGCAGTTTCTGCTCAGTCAGGAAGTCACGGAACGCGACGAGGTGCTGACCCGCCTCAATGCCCAGATCAACGAACTGACCCAATTGCTCGCGCTCGAGCGCTCCAACACACAGGACGCGGAAGATCAGCTCGCTGCCCTTTCTGCCTCGCTCTCCGACGTCGAGGCAGAGCGCAGCCGCCTGCAGCAGCTGCTTTCGGCCGGCGCGGGCGCCGGCGCGCAGGCCGAGGCGCGTATCGGCGCACTGTCGGAACAGCTCGACGACGAAAAGCAGATCAGCCAGCGCGCGCTGAGCCAGGTCGAACTCCTCAACCAGCAGATCGCGGCATTGCGCAAGCAGATCGGCGCGCTGGAAGCAGCCCTTGAGGTTTCGGAACAGCGCGACCGCGAGTCCAACACCAAGATCGCCGATCTTGGCCGCCGCCTGAATGTCGCACTCGCCCAGCGCGTGCAGGAATTGAACCGCTACCGTTCCGACTTCTTCGGTCGGCTGCGCGAAATCCTGTCCGACCGTGAAAATATCCGCATTGTGGGTGACCGTTTCGTCTTCCAGTCGGAAGTGCTGTTCCCGTCAGGTTCGGAAATTATCAACGATGCAGGCCGCGAAGAGATGGCCAAGCTCGCCGGGGCAATCCTTGAACTGCAGCGCGAGATACCGCCCGAAATCAATTGGGTGCTGCGCGTCGATGGCCACACCGACAACATCCCGCTATCTGGCGCTGGCCGCTACCGCGACAACTGGGAACTTTCGACGGCCCGCGCGACCTCGGTGGTGAAATATTTGATCGAGGAGGGCGTCCCGGCCGAACGGCTCGTTGCAGCAGGCTTCGGCGAATTCCAGCCGCTCGACAATGCGGATACGGATGAAGCGCGCTCCAAGAACCGCCGCATCGAGCTGAAGCTTACCGAGAAATAGGTCCTACCGAACGACCACGACTTCAAGGCCCGGGATTTTGAGCTTCGCCCAGGCCTTGTCTGTTGTCAGCGCCGGAACGCCGAATTTGATGGCCAGCGCCAGGCAAGATCGGTCGCCGAGGCCACTTCCATGGTTTCGTGTGGCAGCCGAAAGCGAAGCGGCGAGAAATGCATCTTCAGCGTCGTGCGGAAAAATCATCAGCTGAAGCTTGTGGATGGCAGCACTGACATCGTCTTCCGAGGCGCCGGTATCCATCATCTTCTTCGCAACTTCCTGAACGTTGACGGCCGAAATCGCAGCCTCGGCGATATGGCTTTCTATCAGGTCGGAGCCCGGCTCTTCCTTGAAGAAGGCAATCAGAGCCGAACTGTCCAGAACGACCACCGGTCAGTCGCGCTCTCGGGTGGCAAGGAAATCGTCCGAGCTGAACGGCCGTTTGACCGACTTGCGGAATATCTCGCGTGCCTCTCTAATCCGATCGGCAATCGTGGATATCTGGATCTGACCGTCCTTGATTGTCAGGACGAGTTCGGTTTCACCTTCGATGCCAACTGCATTGCGCATGGACTTCGGCAGAACCATCCGCCCGTTTGCCGCGATCTTTACCTTTTCGCTCAGGCCATCACCGTCGAGATCAAGGGGCGCGTTCATGTGCCATCTCCAATACCATTGCCACTTTTCAATATAGTGACATCTCAGAATAGCGTCCAGCTACACACCCGCCCACAGGGCCAGCAGCGCCAGTCCCGCCGGTATCGTCTGCACGTACAATATCTTCCGGCTGACAGTCGCTGCCCCGTAGAACCCGGCAATGGCGACACAGGCAAGGAAGAACATCTTGATCGCGAAGCCTGCCTCGCCGAGCAACAGCCCCCAAACCAGCCCGGCAACGAGGAAGCCGTTATAGAGCCCCTGATTGGCGGCAAGCACCTTGGTCGAGGCCGAAAACTCCGGTGTCATGCCAAATGCCTTGCGCCCGCGTGGCGTGTCCCACAGCACCATCTCCAGGACCACGATATAGACATGGATCGCCGCGACCACGCCTGTCAGAATGTTGCCGATCAAAAGTGCCTCCCACGAGTGCATTAGCCGCCTGCATTGAGCCCTGCTTCCGCGCATGCCGCAAGCCGCGCTGGCTCAAGCATACGACTTGCGCGCGTTCGCGACTTCGTGTCCCTTGCCGGCAATCATTGCCCGAGGATCCTCATGTCGTTTGAAAAACTCGATGCGCTCTGCCACCGGCTGAACGCGCTGGAACACGCCACCGCCATTCTGGGCGTCGACGAAGCGACCGCCATGCCAGTCGGCGGCGGCGATGCGCGGGCAGACTCCATGTCGGTGCTTGCCGGTATGTACCACCGCCAGGTCACCGCACCTGAAGTCGGCGACTGGATCGCCGCCGCCGAGGCCGAAGACCTGTCCGCTGACCAGCACAAGGCAGTCGCCGAGTTCCGCCGCATGTGGACCGGCATGACGTGCCTGCCGCCCGAATTCGTCGAACGGCAGACGAAAACTCGCATGCGCTGCGAGCAACTCTGGCGTGACCTGCGCGCCAAAAACGATTGGGCGGGCTTCGCCCCGGCGCTGAAGAGCGTCCTGGAGCTAACCCGCGAGGAAGCCGCGATGCGCGCCGAGGCCTTCGACCTCGACCCTTACGATGCACTGATGGAGCAATACGATCCCGGCAACCGCGCTGCCGACATCGCGCCAATATTCGCCGAGCTCAAATCCTTCCTGGTCGATTTCGTGCCGAAGGCGCTCGCCGTGCAGGAAGAGCGTCTCGCCAGGCGACCGAAGAAGCCGCTGTCGGGCAGCTACCCAGTCGAGCGGCAGCGCGAACTCGGCCTCGCCATGATGGCGGCTGTCGGCTTCGATCTTACCCATGGCACCCTGTCCGTTTCGCATCATCCCTTCTGCGGCGGCGTACCCACAGACGTGCGCATCACCACGCGCTATCGCACAACTGAGTTTCTGTCTTCGCTCATGGGCACGCTGCACGAAACCGGCCATGCTCTATACGAACAGGGCCTGCCGCGCGACTGGGCGCACTGGCCGTTGGGCAAGGCGCGCGGCATGTCCATGCATGAAAGTCAGAGCCTGTTCGTGGAAAAGCAGATCGGCCGCAACCCGGCCTTCTGGCGTTGGGCTCTGCCGGTCGTCGAGCGGCATCTCGAAGAAGACTGGTCGATCGAGGATATCCTGCGGCATGTCCATCATGTCGAGCGCGGGCTGATCCGCGTCGATGCCGACGAGGTCACCTACCCGCTGCACATCATCCTGCGCTTCGAACTGGAACAGGACCTGATCGCCGGCAAGCTGGAAGTCTCCGACCTGCCTGAGGCCTGGGATGCGAAGATGACCGAATATCTCGGCCTCTCGACCATCGATGATCCCGCGAATGGCCCGATGCAGGACGTGCACTGGCCTTCGGGCGCCATCGGCTATTTCCCGTCATACACGCTCGGCGCGATGATCGCCGCGCAGCAATGGGCGGCGATCACACGCAAGATGCCGGACGCCGAAGCACAGATGGAAAAGGGTCATTTCGATGCGCTGAACGACTGGCGCCGCGAACATGTCTGGACCCAGGCCTCGCGCTTCTCCACGCCGGAACTGATCGAACGCGCCACCGGCGAGCCGCTCAACGCTGCTCACTTCCGCGCGCATCTGGAAGAGCGCTACGGCGAATAGGCGTCTATCCGGAAAATCTCGGCCGGGCGGCCGAACCGCTTGCGTGGCTAGGCAGCCACTTCCAAGAGACCGGCGGCGATTTCGGCGCGCAACTCGAACTTGTCGATCACGGCCGTTACCCCCTCCGTCTGTTCGCGCAGCAGATAGGGCTGGTCGACATCCGCGGAAATCACGAAAAGCTTCGCTCCGCGGGTCAGGTGCCGCAACACTGGCAGCGTGGTCCTTATGTCAGCGATCCGGTCGAGGCGGTTGTCGAGAAAAATGAAGTCGAAGCGCTCGCGCTTGAGAAGAGCGATTGCATCTTCCAGCGTATAGACGCTTGTCATTTCCGACCCGTCCTTGGCATGCAGCTTGACGAAGCACTCCATCAGCTTGTGCATGTTGTTGTCGTCGTCGATCAACAAAACCCTGTTCATGTTGCCCCGCTAGCCCCAGCATCCATGGTTTCGAACCGCGTCTTTTTTCACCGCGTATTCACCCCCGATTTGACATTGATTATGGTTAATAATCGGTAAATTCTTAGGTTCCGCAGCCGTTTGCACTATGCTCTCCGCGACCGAATCGCGGTTGGAGCTGGGGAATTTGATCGAGATTGCAGAACAGGTCTTCGACGCGATCGATGTGCCGATATTCATTATCGATGTCGAAGACGAAGCGACCTTTAGATTCCGCGCACTAAACAGGTGCCACGAGCAGAAGACCGGGCTCACAAATGAACTGGTGCGGGGCAAAACCCCGCAAGATTTTGCGCCGGCCAGAACCGCGGCGACGCTGGAGCGAAACTATGGCGAATGTGTTCGCCGGCGCGCGGGATATACCTATGAGGAGTGTCTCGATCTCACCAGTGGTCCGATCTGGTGGCAAACTACCCTGACACCGACCTTCGCAGACGGCCGGATCGTGGCAATCGTGGGTGTCGCATTCGACATCACCGAGCGCAAGAACACCGAATTCCAGCTGGCCGAAGCCTCGGCCAACCTCAAGCGTCTGAATGACGAACTGAGCGTACTGACCTCGACTGCGGCTCACGACCTTCGGGGCCCACTGCGTCAGATCAAACTGATCATCGAAATGATCAAGGAGGACTTCCGCGACCTCGGCGACCAGAAAGCCGATCTGCTCAACACCTGTGACGACATTACCGCAAAGGCGCTCTCGCAGATCGATGAACTCTTGTCCTATTCGCGCTCGCTTTCCCTCACCGATGGTGCCCACTCTAGCGCCGATTTCTGGCACATGTGTTCCGACCTGACAGCGTTGCTGGACCCGCTCTCCAGGCACGAGATTGCCTTCCCTGATCTAGGGGTCGAGACCGAGACGGTTGTGCTGCAGATCATCCTGCGCAACTTGCTGGACAATGCGGTCAAGCACGCCAACAGGAAAATCGACATCGACATCAGGGATCACCCGGACAGCGAAGGCTGGCTTCTCCTGACGGTCAGCGACGACGGCAAGGGCTTCACAGCCGAGGGCCAGTCGGCGCCCAGCGGCGTCAACGGCTTCGGTCTCGCGGCCGTCGGACGACTGATCGACCTCCGCGGCGGCGACATGAAGCTTGAGCGCTCCAAGCTCGGGGGCGCCAGCGTGATCTGTCGATTGCCCGGCAAAATACGGGCAAAAAACTGAAGCTATGAAAGTTCCGATATGAGCGTCTTCGCGAGTTCGCGATAACCGCTCATGGAGTCGGGTTTCACGAAATACCCGTCCGCCCCAAGTTCCTCGGAACGCTCCCGGTCGCTGATATTGGTCGAGCTGGAGAGCATGTAGACGCGGCCGCCCGGCGCATCCGGGTCCTGACGTATTGTTCTCAGCACTTCAAAACCATCGAGCTCGGGCATATTGACGTCGAGAAGCGTCAGGTCGGGATGTCTGTCGCGATAGGTGCCGTATGCTGCGCGAGGATCATCGAGCGCAAGTACATCCACAGAATCGGAGACCGCCATCAGGTTCTTTGTTATCAGAGACCTGTCGAACGAGTCGTCGTCGACTACGATGATGAACACGACGTCCTCCCCGGATCTGTCGGTTGGCTTTAACTCAATTAAATCTGACAATACGCGCCTTCGATGCGGCAATCATCGCTATCGGGCATTCGTGGTTTTACTGCGGCCATAGCACAAACGCAACCACATAGGTCGCTAAGCGAATATGGCTCGGGAAAGTAGCCAACGGCGCTGAAAGAGCGGCGCAGGAAGACCGAAGCAGCACGGTGAAGCGGACGAAAGGATGCGCCAACGGCTCGTCCGCTGTGGCTGTCACCGACCATATCCGCAGACGCTATTCTTGCTCTTCAACGGAGCCGCCGCCATGCACTCAGCAAATTCAATCCCCGTTATTCGTCCTCTGGAAATGTCCGACTACTCCGCCTGGCGTGCGTTGTGGACCGACTATCTCACATTCTACGAGACCGAGAAGCCGGAGGAAGTCTATGCCTCGACATGGGAGCGGCTGTTCACGCCCGGAGAATATGAGCCGCGCGGGTTTATCGCCCTGCTCGACGGCAATCCGGTCGGCCTCGTGCACTACATGGACCACCGCACCACGTGGACGGTCGCAAACAATTGCTATCTGCAGGATCTCTTCACTGCGCCCGAGGCGCGGGGCGCCGGCGTCGGGGCGGCTCTGATAGCGGCGGTCGGCAAGGCCGCGGCAGAGCGCGGCATCACCAATGTCTACTGGATGACGCAGGAAACCAACGTTACCGCGCGCCGGCTTTACGACCGCGTGGCCAAACATCACGGCTTCATTCGCTACAACCTGGCGTAAGTGTGCGCCGTCCACCACACGCAACCGAACCGGAACTGCAGCGGCCCTACTCCTAAAGTGATATATCTTGGGTTGCGAAATGATTCGGTGGCGTCATGCAAGCGAGCCCGATAATCAGCTTAGGCCTGCCCCTGGCTCTCGTGATCATCATGCTTGGGCTTGGCCTGTCCCTGAAACTTGAGGACTTCACCAAGTTTCTCACCCGACCGAAGCCGGTCATTGTCGGCCTCGTCTGCCACCTTCTAATCCTGCCGCTTCTGTGCCTGGCGTTGATCTGGGCTACAAACCTGTCACCCGCAGCCGCAGTGGGTATGATGCTGCTTGCCGCCAGCCCGGCCGGCACCTCCGCCACCATCTACACGCATCTCGCGCGGGGCGATGTTGCGCTCAGCCTCACTTTCGCAGCGGTCACCACCGTGCTTGCCATTGTCACCATACCGCTATTCTCCAACGGTTCCATGCTGCTCTTCTATGGCGAGGGCGGCGCTGTCTATCTCGGCGTCATGCAGATTTTGCAGTTCTTCGCCGTGGCGATACTGCCTGCGATGGTGGGCGTTCTAATCAACAGCCGCTTCCCGGCGCTGGCGCGGCGTCTCGACCGCCCGGTCAAAATACTCGCTACGGTGTTTCTCGCCGCCGTGGTGGTGTTCGCAATCGTCGGCCAGTGGTCGGTGGTTCTGGTCTGGGCGCCGGTGCTGGGCGCCATCGTGCTCACCTTCAATCTGGTCACGCTGGCTGTCGGCTATTTCGTGCCCAGGCTGGCCGGGGTCGAGCGCGGCCAGGCCGTGGCATTGGCCATGAGCATCAGCATCCACAATGCTGCGATCGTGATTGCGCTCGCGCTCAGCGAATATCTGCTCAACAATGCAGAGATGGCGATCCCGCCGGCTCTGTATGGCGTCATCGCCTACATCACCGCTGCGGCCTTCGTCTGGGGCTACAATCGCCGGCAAGGCACAGCGAAGCAGGCCTGAGCGGGCTTCGCGACAGCACAGCGCTGTGCTAACCGGTCGTCATGTTCATTCCTTTCTTCCTCGAGCTCAAGGCCGCGAAGGTTCCGGTGTCGCTGCGCGAATACCTGACCTTGCTAGAGGGCATGGACGCACGCCTTGTCGACTACGATGTCGAAGGCTTCTACTTCCTCGCCCGCTCCGCGCTGGTGAAGGACGAGCGCCATATCGACCGTTTCGACCAGGTGTTTTCGCACGTCTTCAAAGGGCTGGAGGCAGTTTCCGGCGAAACCGCCATCGATGTCGAAAACCTGCCTGAGGAATGGCTGCGCCGGCTCGCAGAAAAGCACCTCACCGACGAGGAGAAAAAACTCGTCGAATCTCTCGGCGGGTTCGAGAAGCTGATGGAGACGCTGAAGAAGCGACTTGAAGAGCAAAAGGGTCGCCATCAGGGCGGCTCGAAATGGATCGGCACCGCCGGAACCTCGCCTTTCGGCGCTTATGGTTACAATCCCGAAGGCATCCGCATCGGCCAGCATGAATCGCGTCACCGCCGCGCGGTAAAAGTGTGGGACAAGCGCGAATTCCGCAATTTCGACGATGCGGTGGAGATCGGTACCCGCAACATCAAGGTCGCGCTCAAGCGACTGCGCCGCTGGGTACGCGAAGGCGCCGACGAGGAACTCGACCTGCCGGGCACGATCCACGCAACGGCGGAGCATGGCTATCTCGACGTGAAAACGCGGCCTGAGCGTCGAAACGCCGTGAAGCTACTGATGTTCTTCGATGTCGGCGGCTCGATGGACGACCACATCCGTGTTGTCGAAGAGCTGTTCTCGGCCGCCCGAGCCGAGTTCCGGCAACTCGAATATTTCTACTTTCACAACTGCCTGTATGAGGGTCTGTGGAAGGACAATCGCCGGCGCCATTCCGAAGTCACGCCCACTTTCGACGTGCTTCACAAATATGGCTCGGACTATAAGGTCATCTTCGTCGGCGACGCCTCGATGAGCCCCTACGAGATCGCCTATCCCGGCGGTTCAGTGGAGCATTGGAACCCTGAACCCGGCGCTGTCTGGTTGAACCGCGTACTCGAGCACTGGCCGCATGCGGTATGGATCAATCCGATTCGCGAAAAGCACTGGGGCTACACGCACTCGATAAAGATGATCCGCGAGCTATTTGCGGAACGCATGTACCCGCTCACGCTGTCGGGGCTAGAGCGCGCGACAAAAGAGCTTTCGAGAAAGCACTAACCGGCTGGCTTCAGCGCAGTCTCGGTCAGCCGCACCCAATAGCTGATGCCCTGCGGAATGATCTCGTCGTTGAAATCATAAGCGGGGTGATGAAGCCCCGCACTCTCACCATTGCCGATGAAGATGAAGGCACCCGGCCGGGCTTCCAGCATCTGCGAGAAATCCTCGCCGGCGAGCACCGGCGTCGCCTGCCGGTCGATACCGGCCTCGCCCGCCACGTCTGCCGCGACATCGGCGGCAAGCAGCGTTTCATCGGCATGGTTCATGGTCACCGATACGGTCGCGTCGAAATCATATTCGATGCTCGCGCCGCCAGCCTCGGCGATGCCCTTGGCGATCTGCTCGATCCTGTCACGAATTTCCGGCACCAGCGCCGGGTCCAGCGTGCGCAGCGTGCCAAGCATCGTCGCCTGTTCGGGAATGATATTGAAGGCGGTACCGGCAGATACTTTGGTGATCGACAATACGACCGACTGCACGGGGTCGGTATTGCGGCCAACGACCACCTGCAGCGCTTCGATGATCTGGGCGGCGATGACGATCGGATCGACAGTCACATTCGGCCGCGCCGCATGTCCGCCAACGCCGTTGACCTTGAGCTCGAAGCGCGATGACGACGCCATGATGCCATCCGGCTTGATGGCGAACATGCCTTCTTTGAGCCCCGGCATATTGTGCATGCCAAACACACGCTTGACCCCGAAGCGTTCGAGTGCGCCATCGGCGATCATCGCCTTTGCGCCGGCTCCCATCTCCTCGGCCGGCTGGAAGATCAGCACGCAGTCGCCCGCGAAGTTGCGGGTCTCGGCGAGATATTTCGCAGCGCCTAGCAACATGGCGGTGTGCCCGTCATGACCGCAGGCATGCATAATGCCGCGCGTGGTGGAAGCATGCGCCACGCCGCTCGCCTCCACAATGGGCAGCGCGTCCATATCCGCCCTGAGCCCGATGGCCGGGCCTTCACCCTTGGCGCCCTTGATCACGGCGACAATGCCTGACTGCCCGACGCCGGTCTCGACCGTATCGCAGCCGAACTCGCGCAGACGGTCGGCGACAAATGCCGCGGTCGCGTCAAGTTCGAATCCAAGCTCCGGCGCGGCATGGATGTGCCGGCGCCAGCCAGTCACCTCGTCATGCAGCTCCGCTGCCCGGTTGAGAATTGGCATAAGCCGCCCCTCAGGCCATTCCGAGCGCAGCCTTGTAGAGGTCAAGCATAGCTTCTTCCTCCTGGCGCTCCGCCTGGTCTTTTTTCCTCAGCCGCACCAGCGTGCGAACCGCCTTGGTGTCGTAGCCGTTGCCCTTCAGCTCGGCGTAGACTTCCTTGATGTCATCGGCGATCGCCTGCTTGTCTTCCTCCAGCCGCTCGATGCGCTCGATGAAGGCGCGTAGCTGGCCGGCGGCTACGGTCTGGGCTGTCTCGCTGGTGATTTCGTCTTCTGCCACATCGTGCTCCAAAACTAATATGCGCCGCGCTTCTGCCCGGCTCACTCACCGGTCGGATTGCCGCAGCCCGCACGCGCGGTCAAGGCGGTCGGTGAAGCTTTCAAGGCTTCAGTGTTCCTTCGGCCGGTTCTCTTCAAAAGCCGCCTGCTTTTCGGGCGATGCCTCGGTCTGGTGCTTCGCGCGCCATTCCTCATACGGCATGCCGTAGATAATCTCGCGCGATTCCGCCTTGCTGAGCTCGACGCCGCTGGCCTCGGCGGCGTCGCGATACCAGTTGGAAAGGCAGTTGCGGCAGAAACCCGCAAGGTTCATGAGATCGATATTCTGAACGTCGGTGCGTTCGCGCAGATGCCCTACGAGCCGGCGAAAAGCCGCGGCTTCGAGTTCGGTCTGCTGCTCTTTTGTCAGTTCGGCCATATGCGCCTCCCTTCAGTTGTGCGGCACCGGTCCGGTTCGCGAACCATACTGCCGGTATTCGTGGATATCGGGTCGCCGGTTGAGTTCATCAAGCATCGGCGCCAGCCGCTCTGCCCATTCGCCCGCGCCAGCGGCGTCCGCAATCAGGTCCTGCCTGATCTCGATCAGCGCATGGGCGATGCCCGGTACGATGCAGTGGCGAAACATCGTATCTCCGCGCAGCGCGCCGTCATAGGGCTCGTTATTGCCGACAGTGAGCGCGCTGTCTTGGGCCAGCAAGTCGAATAGCGGTTTCGGCGCGCGCGGATCGCTGTCCCACAACACGCTCACCTGCCAAGGCCGCGGCCGGTTCTGCATGCGCGGCGTGAAGGAGTGAATCGAAAACACGAAAGGCGCACAGCCAGCCGCCTGAGCAACGTCCGCGATCAAGGCCGACACGGCGCCATGATATGGCCGGTAGAAACGCTCGAGCCGTCGCTCCCGCTCCTGCGCCTGCAGGGGATAATTGCCGGGAATGATCGTGCCGTCATAGATCTGGCGGATCAGGGTCGGATCGTCTTCGCCCCGGTTGGGATCGATCAGCAGACGCGAAAAGCCGCCCAGGACGGCAGGCGCGTCGGTGAGCGCGGCTAACCTGCGCGTTACCTCCTCCACGCCAATATCGTAGGCGATGTGACGGTCGAACTCCGATGCCGGAAGGCCGAGATCGCCATACTCCGCCGGCAGTGCGCGTTTTGCGTGATCGGCCACGAGCACGAGACCCAGCGAAGCATCACCGCCTATCGTCTCGAAGGGCGCAAATTCGGCGGACGCATCCATAGGCGTGGGCAACTCTCGGCGCAGGGGAACGGCATTCTCATTCCATGATCGCGCCTTGCGCGCAATGCCGTTGTTTGGCCAAGCTTATGACGCAGCAAGAAACCGGCTTGGTTGATCCGCGGGTGGGCCGCGTTGACATGTTCCGGTACTTTGCAGAAAAGGATTCGTCACGAATGCAGGTTTCGAATTCCAAAGGTTTGCACATGGTCCCGTTCCTGAGGGCGGTGCTGGTCCGGTTGGCGGGAGCGGCGTGTCTGCCGCTGATTGCCAGTGCGGCCCTGATCGCCGTTCCGGACAAGGCCCGGGCCGACTTCCGCGTCTGCAACGCAACACAGACTCTGGTTGGCGTATCGATCGGCTACCGAGCAAGCACGGGCTGGATCACCGAGGGCTGGTGGCATGTCGATGCCTCGACCTGCAAGACACTCATCGAAGGGCCGCTGGCCTCACGATATTATTATCTTTATGCCGAAGACGCCGAGCGCGGCGGGCGCTGGGAAGGCGCGATCAGCATGTGCGTGGCAGAACGCGAGTTCAAGATCGCAGGCGTGAACGATTGTTTCGCCCGCGGTTTCCAGCGCGCGGGCTTTCAGGAATACGACACCGGCGAGCAAACAAGCTGGATGGTGCAGCTCACCGACGGCCCCGACGCCGCCGGCAGTGCAGGTCTGACAGGAACGGGAACCGAATGAGACGCAGCCGCAAGGTCAAGATACTCGCAACTTTGGGGCCGGCATCTTCGGAAGAGCCGAAAATCAGGGAACTGTTCGAGGCTGGCGCGGATGTCTTCCGCATCAATATGAGCCACGCCGACCACAAGCTGATGCGCACCCTGGTCAAGCGCATTCGCAATGTGGAGAAGGAAGTGGGCCGCCCGATCGGCATTCTGGCCGATCTTCAGGGCCCGAAGCTGCGCGTCGGCACCTTCGCCGACGGTGCGGTGGAACTGGAACCGGGCCAGACCTTCACACTGGATGACAATCCCGCCCCCGGCGACAACACGCGCGTTCACCTGCCGCATCCTGAGATCCTGAGCTCGGTCGAGGCCGGACACCGGCTGCTGGTCGATGACGGCCGGCTGCATCTCGTCTGCGAGGAAACGGACGGCAAGAGCATCCGCACGCGCGTGGTGACCGGGCGCAAGATTTCCGACCGAAAGGGCGTAAGCCTGCCCGACACCGATCTGCCGGTCGGCGCGCTCACCGAAAAGGACCGTTCCGATCTTGAGGCGGTGCTGGAAACGGGCGTCAACTGGATTGCATTGTCCTTCATCCAGCGCCCGGAAGACCTGGCGGAAGTGCGAAAGATTGCCCGCGGCCGCGCGCTGCTTCTGTCCAAAATCGAAAAGCCGCAGGCTGTCGCCCGCCTCTCCGAGATCATCGAGCTCTCCGACGCGCTGATGGTGGCGCGCGGCGACCTGGGCGTGGAGATGCCGCTGGAATCGGTTCCGGGCATTCAGAAACAGATCACCCGCGCCGCCCGAAAAGCCGGCAAGCCGGTCGTCGTCGCCACCCAGATGCTGGAATCGATGATCACCGCGCCGGTGCCGACCCGCGCTGAAGTGTCCGACGTGTCAATCGCCGTGTTCGAAGGTGCCGACGCGATCATGCTGTCGGCCGAATCCGCCGCCGGGCAATATCCGGTGGAAGCCGTGCAGATGATGAACTCGATCGCCGAGCAGGTCGAGCGCGACCCGCTCTACCCCGGCATCATCCATGCCCAGCGTTCAGAGCCGGAGGCGACCGGCGCCGACGTGATTTCGGCTGGTGCGCGTCAGATCGCCGAAACTCTTAACCTGTCTGCTATCGTGACTTACACCGCGTCCGGCACGACGGGCCTGCGCGCGGCGCGCGAGCGTCCGCTGGTGCCGATCATCGCGCTGTCGCCTGTACCGGATACGGCGCGCCGCCTGTCGCTGGTGTGGGGCACGCATTGCGTGATCTCGCCCGACGCCGTCGATCTGGACGACATGGTTGATCGCGCCTGCCGCATCGCCTATGAGGAAGAGTTCGGTCGCCCGGGTGACCGCATCATCATCACTGCGGGCGTGCCGCTGCGGACGCCGGGCGCGACCAACATGCTACGCATCGCCTTTATTGGCTCCGACGGCAAAAGCAGCGCCTGATCCGTTCAGCCTGAAGCTTGCGCCGCGACGGGCGGCTTTTCGTCTTTGCAGCGCTCAACAGGACCAAACGCCTGACCGGCAATGCGGGTTTCCACGGCGGTTGCCGCCGCGCTCAGATCGACCGCCTGGCCAGCGATCTTCGCCACCGCGGCGGCAACGAGATCCGGCGCGGTCCAGTCGGGCTTGTGGCCAAGGTTCTTGATCCAGATGAGCTCTGCGCCCGGAATGTCGCGCGCCAGACCCATGGAGTGGATTTCCTCATAGACGACGGTGTCGCTGTCGCCTGAGATCACCACCGTCGGTGCGTCGATTTCGCCATAGCGCGGCGCCACTTTGCTGACATGTGGGAACAGGCTCTTCACGTCGGCCGCGTTTGAGCGGAAGGCGGAGGGGCGCAACACCAGCTCGATGGCGGCATCTTTGTTGTACGTCTCTGGAACCGGGTTTGGCGCAAACACGCAATCGGTCGCCGCCGCCATGCGCAGCCAGCCCGCCGGCAGCGAGAGCGTCTCCGAAAAGATGCGTCCTAGCACCGGCATCACCGTCAGATCGTAATACCAGGAGGTTCCGCCGCCGGGCCAGGGGTGGCTCGCCGCCGCCACGAACACCAGACCGGCTGTGCGGTCGGGATGTTCGAGTGCGAACGAGGCGGTGACCCCGCCGCCGAACGAGTGGCCGACGATGATCGCCTTGTCGATTCCAACCTCGTCCATAAGTGCTGCGATGGTGTGCGTCTGCCGGTCTGGCGTTGCATTGTCAGCCCCGCGCGACGACCAGCCATGCCCCGGCCGGTCCAGAAAGAGCATTTCCGCTTTGCCTTCCAGTTCGCTGCGGATCGGCAGCATCTGGTCGAGCAGATTGCCGCTCGCGCCATGTATGAAGACCACCGGCGGCAATGTCGGGTTTTGGGCGGGTACGTGCACGTAATGCAGGCGCGTGTCGCGCACCGTGGCGAAGCTGCCAACTGGCGGATTACGCTTTTCGATCAGCCACGCGCCGATCCGGGTCGTTCCGGCAAGAACGAGCACAAGACCGGCGATGATGGCGAAGGCCACAGTAAAGACGTTCATGATTTCCGGCAGGGTTGTTGATCGTGGAGAGGCGTGGTGCGGTCAGATGCCTTCGCCGGCGAGTTCTTCGGCCAGTTCGGCAACTTCTTCCTGTGCACTGCGCAACATGGGGTAGACATCGAGCACGCGCCGGAAAGCCTCCAGCGCCGGCTCCTTCATGTCATATGTCTTGAAGATGGCTGCCATGCCCGACAGCGCACCGAAATGGCGCGGCTCCAGCCGCAGCACATGTTCGATGTCGGCCATCGACTTGGCATAGGAGCCCATCGTGTAATGCAACGTCGCGCGGCGGTTCCAGCCCTCGGCAAATTGCGGGGCCAGTACGGTGATCTGATCGAGAAAGTCGAGCGCAACATCATAGCGCTCTTCCGACATCGCCTTGGCCGACCACTGCATCATCAGGTCGACAGTCGCGCTGCCTGAACGGCCCCACTCTTCGCGAATAAAATTGGCAATGCGTTTCGCGGCCGCTTCGTTGCGCTCGCGCTTCAAATCGTCAAACAGTTGGTCGAGGCGGGGAAGCTCTTCGTCGGGCGAAACAGAGACCGTTTCTGCCCATGCCGGCGGCGCGGCAAGCAGAATCAGAGCTATGAAAGGTGCAATAAACCGCTGCATCGGCAGGAATCTATGCCTGCCGAGCCAAACGTCAAACTGAAAATCGCGTGAAGGCGATCAGCCCTGGCGCGCCTTGAAGCGCGGGGCGGTCTTGTTGATCACGTAGATGCGGCCCTTGCGACGAACCAGGCGGTTCTCGCGGTGACGGCTCTTCAGCGCTTTGAGCGAGTTTTTGATCTTCATTGTCTCAGTGTCCGTCGCTGTCGGCCCGAGAGCCCGACATAAAAACGCGCCCCGAAGGCGCGCCAAGAATTGGATTGCGGGCTCATAAACGACCGGCGCCGGTGATGTCAACCGGCGAAACGTCCTGAAGCCCTATTCCCGCCCCGAAATCAGCCGCGTGAAGTGGCCCATCTTGCGGCCTGGGCGTGCCTCGGCCTTGCCGTAGAGATGCAGCACCAGATTTGGATCGTCGAGCAGCCGGGGCGCCGCAAGCACTTCGTCGCCAATCAGATTTTCCATCTCGCAATCGCTGTGGCGCGTCGCCGCGCCGAGCGGCAGGCCGGCAACTGCGCGGATATGCTGCTCGAACTGCGAGACATGGCAGGCGGCTTCCGTCCAGTGGCCGGAATTGTGCACGCGCGGCGCAATCTCGTTCACGATCAGCGAGCCGTCGCCAAGCACGAAAAACTCCACGCCGATGACGCCAACATAGTTGAGCGCGGTGAGGATCGCGAAAGCCGCCTCGCGCGCGGCGATGGCGGTTGCGGAGCTGATATGCGCAGGCACAGTGGAGCTGCGCAGTATGCCTTCGCGGTGCACATTCTCTACCGGGTCGTAGGCGCTGAGCGCACCGTCCTGGCCGCGCGCTGCGATCACCGAAATCTCGCGTTCGAATGCGACGAAGCCTTCCAATATGAGCGGCACGCCACCCATCTCCGCAAAGACGCCCGCGGTGTCGGCGGTACCTGCGTCGCGGAAGACGCGCTGGCCCTTGCCGTCGTAGCCAAGTCGCCGCGTCTTGAGCACACCGTTGCCGCCGAACACTTCGAGCGCAGCGGCAAGCTCGTCGTCGCTGCCCACTGCGCGATAGGGCGCTGTCGTCAGCCCGGCGGCGTTTAGGAAGTCCTTTTCCACAAGCCGGTCCTGCGCGGCATCGAGCGCGTCGGGCGGCGGATAAATCGCGACCTTACCCTCCAGCGAGCGCGCTGCGTCCACCGGCACATTCTCGAATTCGTAGGTGACCACGTCGCAAGCGCAAGCAAGCTCGTCGAGCGCTGCCTTATCATCATAGGCTGCCTGGATATGCCGGCCGCATGTCGCGGCGGCCGGGCAATCGGCCTGCGGCTCGAGCACGATTGTACGGTAACCCAGCTGCGCTGCGGCCATTCCGAGCATGCGGCCAAGTTGGCCGCCGCCGACAATGCCGATGGTCGCGCCGGCGGGAAGCGTCATGCGTCGTCGGAAGGCGCGTAGGCGACGGACTCGGTCTGCCTGGCCCGCCAGTCGGCGAGGCGCACAGCGAGGTCGGCATCCGAAGTCGCCAGAATGGAAGCCGCGAGCAGCCCGGCATTGACCGCGCCTGCCCTGCCGATCGCAAGAGTTCCGACTGGCACACCGGCCGGCATCTGCACGATCGAATAAAGCGAATCGACACCCGAAAGCGCTTTCGATTCCACCGGCACGCCAAGCACCGGCAGCGTGGTCATCGATGCCGTCATGCCCGGCAGATGCGCCGCGCCGCCCGCGCCAGCGATGATGACCCTGTAACCCTGCTCGCGCGCGCCCCGCGCAAAGTCATAAAGCCGCTGTGGTGTGCGGTGCGCCGAAACGATGAGGCTGTCATGCCCCACATCCAGCATGTCCAGCACCTCGGCAGCGTGGCGCATGGTCGCCCAGTCAGACTGGCTGCCCATGATGATCGCCACGGCGGGCGAAGCATCGCTCATGATTCACGGCTCCCCTGAAACGTGCCGCCGAATAGCGGAATTCCGCCGCGCTCACAAGCGCGGGCGCGGTCAGCCTCAGGCGATGATGTCGGGAATGATGTTGTCTTCGAGCTTCGAAAGCTTGTCTTTGATGGCAAGCTTCTTCTTTTTCATGCGCTGGATCTGCAGCGGGTCGCAGCCCGTCGCAATCATAGCGTTGATGGCGCTGTCGAAATCAGCGTGTTCCTGCTTGAGCCGAGCGAATTCGAGACGAATATCGGCCTGTTCCTGATCCGACATGCAGCAATTTGACCGTTGAACACCGTAGGCGCGGCTACGGTGAACGGAAGCGGTTCCGCCGCCGCGACCGGCGCCGAGCCCATATCACATTTCACAGCTTTACGAAATGCTACCATGCGGCGTTCGACAGCCGCAAAGTTTGGTGGCACACTGTCATACAGCCGTCACGGGGCATATTCCGGCGGAACTATCTCCGTGCCTGGCACAACGAGGAAACAGGAAGGGAGAGCGAGCATGTCACTTGAATCCCACCTTGCGGAATTGAAACGCAAGCATGGCGAGATCGAACAGGAAATCGACGAAGCACTGACGCATCCGTCGGCAACCGATTCCGAAATCGCCGAACTCAAGCGACGTAAGCTGGCAATCAAGGACGAGATTTTTAGAATGCGGGCCGCGCCCACCAGGCATTAGGCCACACATCCTCCCGGCGGTGCCAACAAGGCGCCGCCATCTACGCCCGCCGCAATGGCGGGCCTATAGACGCGGTGAGACCGCCTGACCGGGCGGCAGAGACTACTTTTTTTGTGCGAATGCGCCGTAGAGCGCGACCAACGTCAGCGTAACGCTGGCAACTACGTTCCATCCCGCGAACGACAATCCCAGAAAACGGCCCGGAGCCTCGTTGCAGGAAGGCGGGATGACCGTGTTGATGGAATCCAGAATGCCGCCTGCGCCATTGCCGGCTTCAGGTGCGTCCACGACACCGCAATCGGTCGGGCCTTCCCACCATCCCCATTCCACGCCGGCGTGAAACCCGCCGAGATATGCGCCATAGGCCATCAGCGCCGCCCCGCCGAGAAGCAGGCAGCGCGTAAGTACCCCGGTCAGCCTCAGCGCCGCCGAAGCAAGCGTCAGAGCCATCAGCGGTACGCCGACATAATAGGGCATGCGCTGCTCGAGGCAGAGCTTGCAGGGAATGTAGCCGCCAATGTGCTGGAAACCGAGCGCGGTGCCGACAGTCACGGCCATACCTGCAAGAAGCGCCAGGGCAACAAGAAACTGCGTCCGGCCAGCGGATTGGGTGAGTGTCATGGATACCTCAGAAGACGTAGCGAACGGCGACGAAACCGCCGATCAGCAGCACCATGAATAGGGTGAAAAGGAGGCCGAGCCGCGCCTCGATAAACTCCCGGATTGGCTCGCCATAACGGTAGAGCAGTCCGGCTACGAGGAAGAAGCGCAGGCCGCGTCCGATAATCGAGACAATGATGAAAACGACGAGGTTGAGGCCCGTCGCACCGGAGAAGATCGTAAGAACCTTGTAGGGAAAGGGCGTAATTGCCGCGGCCAGCACGCCCCAGCCGCCCCAGCGATTGTACCACTCGGCAAGCTGCTCGAAGGAGTGCTCGGCGTTGTAGAATGCAAGAATAGGCTGGCCGATCGTCTCATAGAGCAGCGCGCCGATCGCATAACCCAGCAGCGCGCCTGCGATGGACGAAACGGTGCAGACAATTGCATATCTGATCCAGGCCGCCCGCTTGGCCAGCACCATCGGGATCAGAAGCACGTCCGGTGGGATCGGAAAAAACGAGCTTTCGGAAAATGACACGCCGGCAAGAGCGCCTTCGGCGTAGCGCGTACGCGCCAGCGACATCGTCCAGTCATAGAGGCGTCGAAGCATGGAGAACGGTTCCCGGATGCGGTTGGCCGTTCTGTAGGGGCATCGCCGCCATGTTGCAATGCGGCTTGGCGCGCCGCCTTGCGTTCAAACGATTGTGAGCGCCGGCAACTACCCCTCGCCTTCCGATTCCGCAATCCTGATCTAGTTGAATGAGGTCGGGGGTCGACAACGCATCAATCAGGATCTCGATTGGAGGGAGCAATGAACCTAACGCGACGCGACACTCTCAAATTCGGACTTGCCAGCGCGGCAGGCGTCGGAACCATGATGGTTATGCCGTTCCATGCACGCGCGGCGATGAGCGAGGGCGACAGCTATATGGGCGATACCGGAGAAATCACCGTACACCCGATCTCGCATGCATCCTTTGTCATGACCGCGCCCGGCGTGGTGATTTACGCCGATCCGGTGGGCGATCCGGTACAATATGAAGGCTATCCGGCCCCCGATCTCATCCTCGTTACCCACGAGCATGGTGACCACTACAAAGCCGACACTCTGGCAGCGCTGGCGGGTGACGGGACTAGGCTTGTCACCAATCCGGCCGTACACGCAATGCTGCCGGACGCACTAAAGGCAAAAGCCACAGCTATCGGCAATGGCGAGAGCCATACCGAGGGCAGCGTCGGTATCGAGGCGATCCCTGCCTACAACATCACGGAAGGCCGTACGCAGTTTCACCCTCAGGGCCGCGACAATGGCTATGTGCTGACCGTTGATGGCAAGCGCATCTACATTTCCGGCGACACCGAGGACATTCCCGAAATGCGTGCACTCACCGGCATCGACCTTGCGTTCGTGTGCATGAACTTGCCGTTCACGATGGACGCGAACCAGGCTGCGTCGGCCGTGGCCGAGTTTGCACCTACGGTTGTATACCCCTACCATTACCGCGGCCGCGACAACGGTACGCAAGACCCTGCGGAGTTCGCGCGCCTGCTTGGCGAGGCTGGTGGTGAAGCCGAAGTCGTGTCCGGCCCCTGGTACGGTTAGCGGATCTCGTGCGGCGTCGAGATTTCGGCGCCGCGATACCTAAAGTTTCAACTAAATGTTGATCATTTGGCGGTTAGCTCACCGGTCGAGGGGCGAACCGCTAAATGAATCTAGCAGCAACCTTTATATACTGGCTCATCGTCGCTTTGTGGCTCGCGGTGCTCGTCACCTTGTGTGCCTCATATCTGCGCAACCCGAAGACGTTCGGGGCAATGCGCCTGCTGCTCGCCGTGCTGCTGATCGACACGGTCAGAAATCTGCTCGAGAACCTCTATTTCGGCATCTACTGGGGCGGACGCTACGGCGTCTTTCCCGAATGGACCTCCGTTCTGGGCAACCCGCTTTATCTGATGTCGATGAAGGGCCTCACGGTTGTGGCGGCGGCGGCCGTGCTGTTCGTCCTGTCGATCCGTTGGCTGCCCATGGCAATGCGCGAATGGAAATCCGCAGAGGATGCCATCCGGCAAAAAGACGAAGCTCTCAGTCAGGAAATCGAGGAGCGCCGCAGGCTGTTTGAAAATTCGGTCGATGTCATCATCATCGCCGACCGAAACGGATTTTTTCGCAGGGTCAGCCCCAGCATCACTCATACGCTCGGTTTCGACCCCGAAGATCTGATTGGCCGCAGCGCAACCGACCTGATCTTCTCCGATCAGATCGAAGAAGGCCGCACAGCGGTTCGGCGGCTTCGACAGACGGGTCACATCCGCAACTTCGAATGCCGGTGCCGGCACAAAAATGGCAAACCCGTCCCCATGGACTGGTCCGGCGTCTGGTCTAAGGAAGAACAGCGCTTTTACTTCATCGGCCGCGACATGACGGAGCAGATGGCAGCCGAGGATCGCCTGAAGCACCTTGCACTGAACGACCCGCTCACTGCGCTGGGCAACCGCTCGCGGCTCCATGAAGATCTCGGGCAACTGCTCAAACGTCCGGGCGACACGGTCACCGCAATCGCGATGCTCGACCTCGACGGCTTCAAGGATATCAACGACACGCTCGGCCATTCGGTTGGCGATGCACTCCTGAAGGCTGTCGCAACCCGCATGCAGGAGGGTAACGACGGCGGCAACTACTACAGGCTTGGCGGCGACGAGTTCGTTCTCGTACTGCCCGATTGCGCCGACCCGCTCGTAATAAGTGGTATTGTGGACCGCCTGCTTGGACGTCTCGCAAAACACTTCAGCGTAGAGGGCCATCAGTTGCTGGTCACCGCCAGCGCCGGCATAGCGATTGCGCCCAATGACGGCGCGTCGGTCGACGAGCTCGTCTCCAGCGCCGACCTCGCGCTTTACGATGCCAAGGCAAATGGCGGCAGATGCAGCCGCTTCTTCCTGCCGCAGTTGCGGGCACGTGCGGAGTCGCGCCGCAGTCTCGAAGGCGAGTTGCGCCGCGCGATATCCGAGAACGAGTTCGAACTGTTCTACCAGCCGCAGATCAGATCGCGGGATGGCGCTGTTTCCGGCGCCGAGGCCCTGCTCAGATGGCGTCACCCAGAACACGGACTGCTGTCGCCTGCCAGCTTCATCGAGGCGTTGGCTGACAGCCCACATGCTCCCGAACTTGGGCACTGGATCGTCACGACGGCCTGTAAGGAGGCCGCAAGCTGGCGCGACGCCGATGGCACCGGACCGACAGTCGCCGTGAACCTGTTCCCGGCCCAGTTCCGTGCCAACACGCTGCTGCGCGATGTCGACGATGCTCTGGCGACCAGCGGCTTGCACCCCTCAGGCCTCGAACTCGAGATCACCGAGAACATCGCACTCGATAATGGCGAATCGGTTCTTGAGCCGCTGGTTCATCTGCGTGCCCGTGGCGTCGGGATCGCATTTGACGATTTCGGGACCGGTTACGCTTCTCTGAGCTGTCTGACACGCTACCCGCTCACACGTATCAAGATCGACCGTGCTTTCGTGTCCAACGTGGTCGACGCGGCGGACCTGGAAGGCACCGCAATCGTACGCTCCATCATCGCGATGGCCAGAAATCTGGGGCTGGATGTCACCGCCGAAGGCGTAGAAACCGCCGCGCAGGCTACATTCCTGCGGGCCGAGGGATGTCACGATCTGCAGGGCTACGTGTTCTCCAAGCCGATGCCTGCCGAGAGCTTCCGCCGTTTCCTCTTCGATTGGCGGGCCGCCAACGACACCGGCCATTCGGAAAAAGCCGCACGCATCGCATAGGCGCTTATGGCAGCCGCTTATTGACGCGGCCGTCCTTCCTCCTATAGTCCGCAGCCGTTCGGCGGAGCATCGGCTTCGTCGTGCCCCTGTGGCGGAATTGGTAGACGCGCTCGACTCAAAATCGAGTTCCGCAAGGAGTGCTGGTTCGAGCCCGGCCAGGGGCACCACGCTTCGCCCAAATGGGCTACGCGTGGCGCAGCCACGCAGACCGGTTGGGCGAAGCGTGTCCGGCGAAGCCCGCCAGGGCGAAGACGGACGAGGCGATCAATGTGGTATGTGTACATTCTAAGAAGCACCTCATCGACACATCGCGAATACACCGGATCAACTTCGGACCTCCGGCAGCGCCTGAAGGATCACAACGCGGGCAAATCTGGGCACACCGCGAAATACCGCCCGTGGGAGCTGCAGTGGTACTGCGCTTTCCCCGAAAAGATGCGCGCACTGGAATTCGAAAAGTATCTCAAGAGTCACTCCGGTAGAGCATTTGCTAGGAAGAGGCTCACAGCGCGCCTGCCTTCCATTGAGCAAAGTCCTTCTGCTGCACCCAACCCTGCGATGGAAGGTAGATGAGCCACATGCTCGAGCGGCGCGATTCCTATTCAGAACTCTACCGTGATTTCCGCTGGCAGATACCCGACCGGTTCAATATCGGCGCTGCGGTTTCCGATCGCTGGGCGGCGGAGGATCCCGATCGCGTCGCGATCATCGCCGGTCGCATAGAAGGCGATGCACCCGAACTCACATTCGGTGAACTGGCCACCCGGTCAAACGCGCTTGCAAATGCACTGACCGGCCTTGGCGTGCGTGCCGGCGACCGCGTAGCACTTCTCCTGCCGCAGGGCTTTGCGACCGCAATTGCCCATGTCGCGATCTACAAAATCGGCGCGATTGCAGTGCCGCTCGCACTGGTATTCGGGGCCGAGGCGCTCGAATACCGGCTCCACACCGCAGGCGTGAGCGTGGCGGTCACCAACGAAAGCGGCGCGGAACGTATCGCTGGCATCAGGTCGCGGCTGCCGCAGCTCACCACCGTGATTTCTACCAATGGCGGCGCAGCGAACGTCGAGGATTTCGACAAGCTGATTGCCGACAACAGCGAGGAATTCAACGCGCGCGATACTGCGGCAAACGATCCTGCGTTGATCATCTTCACGTCGGGCACCACCGGCCCGCCCAAGGGCGCACTGCATGGTCACCGCGTATTGCTTGGCCACCTGCCCGGCGTACAATTTCACCACGAATTCTTTCCGCAGCCAGGCGACCGCACCTGGACGCCAGCGGACTGGGCCTGGGCAGGCGGGCTTTTGAACATCCTGCTTCCTAGCCTCTATTTCGGTGTGACGGTGGTCGCGAGCCCGGCCGAAAAATTCGATCCGGAAAACGCGCTCGCGCTGGCTGAGCGCTTCAAGGTGCGCAACGCATTCATTCCGCCGACGGCATTGCGCATGCTGAAGTCGGTCGAGAACATCAGGAACCGCTTCGACCTGTCGCTGCGCACCGTCGCCTCCGGCGGCGAAGCGCTTGGCCGCGAGACTTATGAATGGGGCGAGGCTGAACTCGGGCTCACCATCAACGAATTCTACGGACAGACCGAGTGCAATATCGTGCTGTCGTCATGTGCGGCACTCGGCGTCAGCCGCGCCGGCGCTATCGGCCTTCCCGTTCCCGGCCACCGCGTCGCGGTGATCGACGCGGAAGGCAAGCGGGTCAAGCCCGGTGAAACCGGGCAGGTCGCGGTGGCGCGGCCCGACCCCGTGATGTTCATCGAATACTGGAACAACCCCGAAGCGACGAAAAGGAAGTTCATCGGCGACTGGATGACCACCGGCGATCAGGCCGTCGTCGACGAAGACGGCTATGTCCATTTCTTCGGTCGTGACGATGATGTAATCACCTCGGCGGGCTACCGCATCGGTCCCGGCGAAATCGAAGACTGTCTGATCGGCCACCCGGCCGTCTCGCTGGCCGCGGCGGTGGGCAAACCCGACCCGCTGCGCACCGAGATCGTGAAGGCTTATGTCGTGCTGAAGGATGGCAACGAGCCAAGCGAGGCACTGTCTGCCGAAATACGCGACTGGGTGAAGACGCGGCTTTCCGCCCATGAATATCCGCGCGAGATCGAATTCGTGGAATCCATGCCACTGACCTCGACCGGCAAGGTCATCCGACGCATCTTCCGCGACCGGGCCAAGGAAGAGACTCCGGCTGAGGCTGCTACATAGCCTCGCGAACGATCTTCTTGCGGAACAACGCCCGATAGATGCCGGGTATCTCGACATCCGACGACAGCCTCACCGACTTGGCGCGGTAGCCCTCGAACACCGCCTTGATGCGCCGGTAGAGCCGGCGGTCGAGTGCAACCATGCCGTTCTCGGTATCGTGGATGAAGGAGCGGTGGTTCAGGTTCACCGACGAGATCGACACAAATTCGCGGTCGATCATCATCAGCTTGGCGTGCAGCAATATATCGGGAACCTTGTATTCGTAGATCGCGATGCGGTCGGCATATTGCTCTACGAATAGCTCGTTAAGCGCGGTCAGCACCTTGCCGCCGAGATCGCCTTTCAGGTCGATGCGCCCGATCACAGTAATACGAACGCCGCGCGCCACGGCGCGGTCGATCGCGGCCGCGATTGCAGGTGTCGGATTTAGGTAAGGGTTCACGAATTCGATCGTGTGCCGTGCCGCATCGATCAATTCGACATAGTTGTGTTCGAGCGCCCGACCGTCCGCGTAGGGCACCGACATGAAGTGCCGCATGCGATGCCGCATACCGCCCGAATGGCCTTCGACCGCAATGCTGTAGGGCCGCACCATCGTCGTCTCGGTGTCGCGATGCCACAGCGTTGAAAGCTGCGCCATCATGCGCCGCACCGTTGCGTCGTCGCGGTAGGCGACCTCGAAATCATTGTAGTTCGCATAGTAGTGCAGGCTGAGCGAGGATTCGTCGCTGCTATGCTGATAGAGCCCTTCAAAGCCGGTGAGATCGACCGGTGCGTCGAACAGAAAACCGTCATGAATATTGCGCCCGCCAATGATCGCAGCCGAACGCCCGGGCTGAGACGAGAGCGCGCCGAGCATCTTCACATGATGGGTTCTGAGCAGGCGGTAGATTTGCTGCTCGGCGGCAGAACCGGCAGGCGGCTGCCAGGCGAATTCCTGCAGGTGAACATTGGGGTAGTCGGCGGCAAGCTTGTAAAGCAGCGCCTTGTCTTTCTCCCGCTGCAGAATGTCGGTGACCATGACGCGGACCTTCGTGCCCCGCGCTGCATGCCACCGCAGCAACCGCTCTATCACCCGGCCCGAAAAGTCGGCTTTGATGTCGAGATAAGAGACATAAATCAGCGACAGCCTCGGCGCGCGTGAAAAATCGAGCGGCCATTCGGGATTGGCATCCTCAAATGCGCGCGCTGGCAGCGGGCGGCCGAGCAGCGCCCGCACCTTGGCGTTGAAGCCCTCGCGCTCATCGTCGAGCAGCGTCGGCCGGCCGGCTGGCATTGCACAGGTCTGCGAGAGCCAGCGGCTTTTCCAGAATGCCTTCTGCAGCGCGCTAAGCCGCCGCCCCGAGGGCATGCCGCACACTTCGTATCGGCTGTCGAATTCCGCCAGCGCGGGATCGGCAGACTCTTCGCGCAGCATAGCAAGCGGCGAGGAATAGGTGCCGGCCTCGGTGGCATAGGTGAAATTGCAGCGTGTCAGCGCGGCGTCGGGCTCCAGAACCGTGCCGCGCTCGTCGCCGCCGACTGGGATCGCGATCGCCTCGCCGGCCGCATAATCGCGTGCACGACCGGCAGCCCGCACCGACAGCGCTCCATTGCAGCTGCCTGAAAGCGAGCCCGGCATATTGTCGACCGGGACAATCTCGATCAGCACCTTGCGCGCCTGCAGGCCGGAGAAGAAGAAGGTCTTCTGCCCCGCCAATCGGCTGCCCTTGCCCAGGTGGAGCACATTGCGGGCTATGCGCCAGGCCCGGGTGAAATGACGTATGGTTGGTTGGCCCGCGACCGGCAGCGGCTGTAGCTCCGTCCCAACAACGGAGGCTGTCTCGCGCACCGCTCGGTAGTCGGTCTGGAAATTGTGGCTGCCGACATCGAGATAGGAACGGCCATGGGGGCCAATGCCGTTGGCTTCGTTCATGTGGGACAGGCGGTTGGCGGCGAGCAGCGCCACGAAACGGCGTTCATATTCCTGGCCTACGGCATCCGGGGAGCGCGGGGAGGCGGACGGGACCGGGACGGCGGCAGTTTCGGGATATCCGCTTGCCGAAGGCGCTTGTGCTACGCAGTCGAAGCTGCCAGGTGCGTCGGCGCAGGAAACCAGCACGTCGAGCCGGGTGCCGCAGCCGGCGATCAGCAGAACGACGCCGAAGAGCGCCGCGCCAAAGCCGGCACCGCGCCTACGAGACACGCCGCACCTCGCTTCCGTACTCCGCGTAACTGAACCCATCCCCGGCTGGTGAATCCCGCTTTCCGCACACAATTGCAGCGGCGAAAACTAACCTATGGGAACTTGTGCGCCAAGCGCAGCCGGCTTCCGGTTCAGAGGAACAGGCCTCGCTCCTTTTCGACCACCTCGGAGATGAAGCTTGAAACCGCCTGAATACGGCGCATCGGCCGCACCGATTCATGATAGACGAGCCAGTAGGCGCGGCGGATCGGAGAAGCCACATCGATCGACACGAGCTCGGGCACCGAGCGGGCAATGAAGGTGTGCAGAATGCCTATGCCCGCGCCGGAGCGCACGGCTTCGACCTGCCCGAGTGCCGAGGAGATCGCGTAGTTGGTTTCCCACTCGCGCCAGAACTCGTTCGCGTAATCGAGCGACGGGTTGATGATGAGGTCGGGCACATAGCCGATCAGCCGATGGCCGGCGAGCGCATCGACCGTCTCTGGCTGCCCGAAACGCTCGACATAGTCCTTCGAGGCATAAAGCCCGAGCGTGTAGTCGACGAGTTTGCCGGCAACCAACCGCCCCTCGGCGGGCCGCTCCACCGTGATGGCGATGTCGGCCTCGCGCCGCGAGAGCGAAAAGGAGCGTGGCACGGGGACGAGCTGAATGGTGAGGTCACGGTGCCGGGCCGTCAGTTCGCCGAGCCTGGGCGCGAGAAACGCTACGCCAAACCCATCTGGCGCACCGATGCGCACGGGGCCCGCAATCTCGTCTCCCTCGCTTGCGAGATCGGCGCGCGCCGCGATCATGTCCGTTTCCATGCGCTCCGCAACCGGCAGAAAGCGCTGGCCGGCCGGCGTGAGTTCGGTGCCTGTTGTCAGCCGCTGGAAAAGCTTGGCGCCCAGCGCTTCCTCCAGCGCCGCAACCCGCCGCGACACCGTCGCATGGTTGAGACCCAGCCGGCGAGCCGCGCCCAATATCTGGCCGGCTCGCGCGACTGCGAGGAATACGCGCACATCATCCCAGTTCATCACCACCTCCCGAATGACATGCAACTTGATAGCATTTGCGTGAAATAATGCACATCGGCATCTGTACATTAATTTTCGCACATCTGCTGATTTCGCACTCGCGTTGCATTCGAGCCGCCGAGAGCGTTCAATGCGCCCAACTGAACAAGGGAGCGAGACCATGATTGAAGTTGGTCATTTCATCGGCGGCAAACACGTGCCCGGCAAAAGCGGCCGCACTGCCGACATTCTGCAGCCCATGGATGGTTCCGTGCGCGGCAAGGTCGCGCTGGCCTCGTCGGCCGAACTGCGCGAGGCTGTCGAAAACGCCAAGGCCGCACAGCCGGCATGGGGCGCAACCAACCCGCAGCGCCGCGTTCGCGTTTTGATGAAATTCCTCGAACTCGTCCACGCCGAATATGACGAACTGGCCGAAACACTGGCCCGCGAGCACGGCAAGACCATCCCGGACGCCAAGGGCGACATTCAGCGCGGTCTCGAAGTGGTTGAGGTCTGCATCGGCGCGCCGCACCTGATGAAAGGCGAATACACAGAGGGCGCGGGCCCCGGCATTGATGTCTACTCCATGCGCCAGCCGCTTGGTGTTGTTGCCGGCATCACGCCGTTCAATTTCCCCGCCATGATCCCGCTGTGGAAGATCGCCCCGGCGATCGCTTCGGGCAACGCCATGGTGCTGAAGCCTTCGGAGCGCGACCCTTCGGTGCCGATGCGTATTGCCGAGCTTTTTGTCGAGGCAGGCCTGCCGGCCGGCGTGCTCAACGTCGTCAACGGCGATAAGGAATCGGTGGACGCGATCCTGGACGATCCGGACATCGCCGCCGTCGGCTTCGTGGGTTCGACCCCGATCGCGCAATACATTTATTCCCGGGCCACCGCCAACGGCAAACGTGCCCAGTGCTTCGGCGGCGCCAAGAACCACATGATCATCATGCCCGATGCCGACATGGACCAGACGGTCGATGCGCTGGTTGGCGCAGGCTACGGCTCTGCCGGCGAGCGCTGTATGGCGGTCTCGGTCGCAGTGCCGGTCGGTCAGGAAACTGCCGATCGCCTGGTCGAAAAGCTGATCCCGCGTGTCGAGAGCCTGAAGGTCGGCCCCTCCACTGACGCCGGTGCCGATTTCGGCCCGCTTGTCACGGCCGAGGCGCTGGAACGCGTGAAGGGCTATGTCGATCTCGGCGTCAAGGAAGGCGCCAAGCTCGTGGTCGACGGCCGCGACTTCAAAATGCAGGGCTACGAGAACGGCTACTATATGGGTGGCTGCCTGTTCGACGACGTGAAGCCGGACATGCGTATCTACAAGGAAGAGATTTTCGGCCCGGTTCTGTCGGTCGTGCGCGCCGCCAACTACGAAGAAGCGATCCGCCTGCCGAACGAGCATGAATACGGCAACGGCGTTGCGATCTTCACCCGCGACGGCGATGCGGCCCGCGACTTCGCTGCTCGCGTGCAGGTCGGCATGGTCGGTGTGAACGTGCCGATCCCGGTTCCGATCGCCTACTACACCTTTGGCGGCTGGAAAGGCTCGCATTTCGGCGACCTGAACCAGCACGGCGCTGACGCTTTCCGCTTCTACACGAAGACGAAGACGATCACCTCGCGCTGGCCGTCGGGCATCAAGGACGGCGCCGAGTTCGTCATCCCGACGATGAACTAGCCCGACGGTTTTCCCGTTTGCCTGCCCTCACCGCTTCGCGGATGCGGGCGGGCGGCGGGGCATCAAGCACTGCGCCGAGTTCGGCATTCCGACGATAAGCTAGCCCGACGCGGTTGGTAGGGAGCCGCTGGCCTCACGCGAGCGGCTTTCGTTTACCCCCGCGTCACGGCCTCTGCATTGGCACGCAAAAGGTCCATGAGCTCCTCCGTCGCCCTCCCGGCGCCGTCGACATCGCCGTCCGTAATCGCGCGGATGATGCCGACATGGCCTTCCGCCGCGTCGGCCAGCCCGCTGTCGCTCTTGTAGCGGTACCAGAACCGCCGGCTATGGGTCTGTAGTGGCGCGACCAGACGCGCTGCATACGGATTGTCGGACGCGACCGACATGGCCACGTCGAGCTGTTTGTCGGCTTCCAGAAACGCAATCACATTGCCTGTAACCACAGCCTTTTGCATGGCAAGCGCTGCCTCGCGGAAAAGCTCAGCCGCCTCATGCGTCACGAAGCGCGCGGCCGAACGGGCAAGCACGATTTCTGCGCCGCGTCTTGCATCGATCACCTTCAGCCAGTCGCTGCCATGCAGCGGCGCGATGCCTAACCCTGCCCGTGGTCGCACTTCGAGCAGGCCCTCCCAGGCAAGACGCTGGATCGCCTCGCGCACCGGCGTGCGCCCGAGTCCCAGCCGCGAGATCAGCGACCCCTCCGTCGCGACCGACCCAGGCGGCAGTTCCAATGTCACGATCATGCGTTCCAATGCCTGGTAGGCGCGAGCCGAAGCGGGCTCCTGAACCGGCGTTGCCGATTGCGCGGCTGTATCCATGCGATGCTCCTGATGTGCACCAAATATATCAGATCGATCTCCAGTTGACAAAGAAACTGGTTGCCTGATATATCACTCGCATATCAAGACTGGAGAGTACCATGTGGACTGGCGTTCTTCCCGCTGTCACGACCAAATTCACCGCTGACGACCAACTCGACCATGCCGAGATGGAACGCTGCTTCGGCCTGATGATGGATGCCGGCTGTGACGGCCTCATCGTCTGCGGCTCTCTGGGCGAAGGCCCAATGCTGTCACGCCAGGAAAAGCTCGATGTGCTGAACACGGCGCGCAACGTAGCCAAGGGCAAGCCGGTGCTGCTCACGGTCAATGAGGCCGCAACGCGCGACGCTGCCGACCTCGGCAAGGCTGCCGCCAAGGCTGGTGCTGACGGCCTGATGATTGTGCCTAGCCCGATCTACCATACAGACCCGCGCGAGACCGTTGCCACGCTGACCGCTGTGGCGGACGCCGCTTCGCTGCCGGTGATGATTTATTCCAACCGCGTTGCCTACCGGGTCGACGTTACGACCGAAATCATGGCGGAACTGGCCAAAAATCCGCATTTTGTCGCGGTCAAGGAATCGAGCGACGACATTCGCCGCACGACAGAAATCATCAACGCATTTGGCGACCGCTTCGACGTCCATACCGGCGTCGACAATCTCGCCTTCGAGGCGCTGACCGCTGGCGCGGTCGGCTGGGTGGCAGGCCTGGTCTGCGCATTCCCCGCCGAAACGGTCGCGATCTACAAGCTCGTCAAGGCCGGGCGCTACGAGGAGGCTCTTGCGATATACCGCTGGTTCCGCCCGCTGCTCGATCTCGACGTGTCCTCCTATCTCGTTCAAAACATCAAGCTGGCAGAAGAGCTGGTCATTTCCTCCAATGACCGTGTACGCCAGCCGCGCCTGCCTCTGGCGGGCGAGCGTCGCGTCGAGGTCGAGAAGATCATCCGTGGCGCCTTAATCGACCGGCCGGAGCTTCCGGCCCTGTAGGAGTACGCGTTTGAGCCCGGTGGAGAGGGATGGCTGAGGCCCCGGCCGACAATACCATCGCGATCGTGGGTGCCGGCATTGTCGGCATCTGCGCGGCGGCCCGTCTTTCCGAAGCGGGCCTCAAGGTCACTGTTTTCGACCGCACCGGCATCTGCGCGGAAACCAGCTCCGGCAATGCGGCGGCCTTCGCCTTTTCGGAGGTCCTGCCCCTTGCTCATAAGGGCATGATCGCGCAGGTGCCCCGGTGGCTGCTGGACCCGCTGGGTCCGCTAACGATCCCGCCAACCTATTTTCCAGCGCTTGCCGGCTGGCTTTTCCGCTTCTGGCGAGCCGGGGCCTCTGCCAATTTCGACCGTGCCGTCACCGCCCAGACAGCTATGATGAAGCTCGCGCGCGATGAGTGGATGCAGCTCATGGATGCCTCGGGCACCCGCCATATGCTGCGGGAAGATGGCTGCCTCGAACTTTACGAAAGCGATGCCGAGCATCGCGCTTCGCTTCCCTCCTGGCAGGTGCGGGAAAAGGCAGGCATCGACGTTCACCACCTCTCGCAACAGGAAATCGCGCAATACCAGCCGGGCCTCTCGGAGCGTTTCGTCCGCGCGGTTTTTGTGCCCGGCTGGTGCAATGTCGCTGACCCGGCCGAGTTTGGGCGCGCCGTCTGGCAGTATGCGGAAACCCTCGGAGCACGCTGGGTGAAAGACCGGGTGACCGCGGTCGAGCATCAGAACGGCGTGCAGCGCCTGAAGCTCGAAAGCGGAGGAGAACACTGCACACAAAAATTGGTCATTGCCGCCGGCGCATGGTCGCACAGACTGGCGGCGATGCTGGGCGACAAGATCCCGCTTGAGGCCGAACGCGGTTACAACACCACGCTACCCACAGACGCATTCGACCTGAGGCGCCAGATCTCCTTCCCGCGCCATGGCTTTGTCATCAGCCCGCTTTCGAGCGGAATCCGCGTTGGAGGCGCGGTCGAGTTTGGCGGTCTTGAGCGCGCGCCGAACTATGCGCGCTCGAAGGCCATGCTGCGCAAGGCGGCGGAATTTCTGCCCGGCCTCAAGACGACCGGGGGCAAAGAGTGGATGGGCCACCGCCCGTCATTGCCCGATTCGCTTCCCGCCATCGATGCGGCGCGCGCTCCAGGCGTCTATTACGCCTTTGGACACGGCCATCTCGGCCTCACGCAGGCTGCCGCAACGGCACGCTTGATTCATGATCTCGTTTTGGGGCAGAAGCCGACAATGCCGCTGGCGCCTTTCTCCGCCCGCCGGTTTTGAGGGTACCGATGGCGCGTCATTCCTTCTTCTGCATCGACGGCCACACCTGCGGAAATCCTGTCCGTCTCGTTGCTGGCGGCGGGCCGCTGCTCGACGGCGCAACCATGATGGAGCGCCGTGCGCATTTCCTGCGCGAGTTCGACTGGATACGCACCGGACTCATGTTCGAGCCGCGCGGCCACGACGTCATGTCTGGCTCGATCCTCTACCCGCCGACGCGCGACGACTGCGATATCGCGATCCTTTTCATCGAGACCTCCGGCTGCCTGCCGATGTGCGGCCATGGCACCATCGGCACCATCACCTTCGCCATCGAGCACGGCCTGGTGCGGCCGCGCGAGCAGGGTGTGCTCAAACTGGATACGCCCGCAGGCCTGGTCGTCGCGCGCTACCGGCAGGAGGGCGAATATGTCGAAGAGGTCTCGCTCACCAATGTGCCCTCCTTCCTGCATTCGGAAGGACTTGAAGTAGAGTGCCCCGAGCTCGGCAAACTGACCGTCGATGTCGCCTATGGCGGCAATTTCTACGCCATCGTCGAGCCCCAGCAGAACTTCCGCGACATGGCGGATCATTCGGCGGCCGAGCTGATTGCGTGGAGCCCGGTAATACGCCAGCGGCTCAACGAAGCCTATGCGATAGCGCATCCTGAAAACCCCGGGATTAAAGGCGTGTCGCACATCCTGTGGACCGGCGCCCCGACGACCGGCGGCGCCCATGCGCGCAATGCTGTCTTCTACGGCGAAAAGGCGATCGACCGCTCGCCCTGCGGCACCGGAACCTCGGCCCGCATGGCCCATCTTCACGCCAGGGGGCGCCTGAAGCCGGGCGAGCCTTTCGTGCATGAATCCATTATCGGCTCGCACTTTCAGGGCAGGATCGAGCGCGAAACGGAAGTTGGTGGAGGCAAGGCGATTGTACCCTCCATCTCCGGCTGGGCCCGCATGACGGGCCTCAACACGATCTTCATCGACGACCGCGACCCGTTCGCTCATGGATTTACGGTGAAATGAGCGCTTCCATGCGAGCGGAAACAAGAATCCAGCATCGGGCAGACGGCGCAAGAAATCACGTCACTTCGCCGTCGCAATGCAAAGAATTTGCGTATCGTGTCTGTGCGGCTGCCCAAGCAGCAATGACATTGCACGACGCTGATGATAGCGTCCCGCGACCCGGTCAGCCGGCCGGGGTGACGGAACGCGTTGACTTCGCATCCGACAGACGAAAGTCTGGACTGAGGGGAACCGGCAAAAACGGGGCACGCCGACCGGCGCAGCACCCGGGAGTTCAATGATGGAATACTTTGTGCAGCAGCTTATCAACGGGCTGACGCTAGGGTCGATCTACGGCTTGATCGCGATCGGCTACACGATGGTCTATGGCATCATCGGCATGATCAATTTCGCCCATGGCGATATTTTCATGATCGGCTCGTTCATCGCGCTGACGACATTTCTGATCCTGACCACCATCTTCGGCTTCGTTTTCCTTCCGGTGGTGCTGCTGATTGTCCTCATCATAGCGATGCTGTTCACCTCAGCTTGGGGCTGGACGGTCGAACGCCTCGCCTACCGGCCGTTGCGCGGATCATTCCGGCTGGCGCCCCTGATCACCGCGATCGGCATGTCGATCGTGCTGCAGAACTTCGTGCAGGTGTCACAGGGCGCACGTGTGAAGCCGCTGCCGCCGCAAATCCAGGGCGGCGTAACGATCATGGAAGGCGTTACCGAAAACGGTCCGATCGTGGTGCAGCTTTCCTATATGCAGATGATCATCATTGTAACGACGCTGCTTCTGATGGTGGGCTTCACGCTGCTTATTTCGCGCACGCCGCTTGGCCGCGCGCAGCGCGCCTGCGAGCAGGACCGCAAGATGGCATCGCTGCTCGGCGTCAATGTCGACCGCACAATCTCGCTGACCTTCGTCATGGGCGCTGCGCTGGCCTCGGTGGCCGGTCTGATGTTCCTGCTGCTCTACGGGGTGATCGATTTCTATATCGGGTTCCTCGCCGGCGTTAAGGCGTTCACCGCTGCTGTGCTCGGCGGCATTGGTTCCCTGCCCGGCGCAATGCTCGGCGGTCTAGCAATCGGCCTCATCGAGGTCTTCTGGTCCGGCTATTTCACGGTCGAATACAAGGACGTGGCAGCGTTCTCGATCCTCGCGATCGTGCTGATATTCCTGCCTTCCGGCCTTCTTGGTAAGCCCGAAGTGGAGAAGGTCTGATGGCTGCGACGCAAGCAAACGGCGGCGCTGCCGCCAATAACAACATGTTTGTCGACTCGCTGAAGGATTCGGCGACGGCGGCCTTCCTTGTGGCAGTGCTGGGCTTCTTCTTCCTGCCGCTCAAGACCGACATTGCCTCCGGCGGACTGGCGATCACCTATCGCTGGCCGATCTGGATTGCAGCGATCCTGATCGTCTTCGGCGGCCGGTTGCTCCTCAACCTGTTCGTCTTCAAGGCGCAGACGCCGGCAACGCGCATCATAGGCGACAAGCTCGCAGGTTCCTCTGCGAAGGTTCCAGGACTGGGGCGCTTCCTCACCTTCGCGCTGCTTGGCTTCGCGCTGGTGCTGCCGTTCTTCTTCACCACCTTCTTCCCCGGCCAGCAGCGTCAGTATATCGACCTGGCCATCCTGATCATGACCTACATCATGCTCGGCTGGGGCCTGAACATCGTGGTTGGCCTCGCCGGCCTGCTCGATCTCGGCTACGTCGCGTTCTACGCGGTCGGCGCCTATTCCTTCGCGCTTTTGGCTGAATATTTCGACTTGGGCTTCTGGATGGCGCTGCCGCTGGCCGGCATTCTGGCCGCCTTCTGGGGCATTATCCTGGGTTTCCCGGTGCTGCGGCTGCGCGGCGACTATCTGGCCATCGTGACGCTCGCTTTCGGTGAGATCATCCGCGTCGTGCTGTTGAACTGGTATGAGTTCACCAACGGCCCGGACGGCATCTCGGGCATCCCGAAGCCGACCCTGTTCGGTCTGGAGTTTAAGCGCGGCGAAGGCGGCTTTGCCGATTTCTTCGGGCTGGAATATTCCACGATCCACCGCTTCATCTTCCTATATTACATCATCCTGATACTGGCGCTGATCACCAACTTCGTGACCATGCGGCTGAGGAAACTGCCGGTCGGGCGCGCATGGGAAGCGTTGCGCGAGGACGAAATCGCCTGCCGCTCGCTCGGCATCAACACCACCAACACCAAGCTCACCGCCTTTGCCATCGGCGCGATGTTCGGCGGATTCGCCGGCTCCTTCTTCGCGACCCGGCAGGGCTTCATCTCGCCTGAGAGTTTCACCTTCCTGGAGTCGGCGATCATCCTTGCCATCGTGGTGCTGGGCGGCCTCGGCTCGCAGATCGGCGTCGTCATCGCCTCCGTGGTGATGATCGGCGGCATCGAGATGCTGCGTAATATCGGCTTCCTGTCCCAGATTTTCGGACCTGGGTTCGATCCGGTGCAATACCGCATGCTGATCTTCGGCCTCGCCATGGTCGGCATCATGGTGTGGAAGCCGCGCGGGCTGATAACGACAAGAGTGCCGTCAGCAGTGCTGAAAGAACGCAAGAAGATCGGTGCCGATATGGTCGCTCAAGGGGAGGGTCACTGATGAACGTCGCCCTCAAGAACCAGCCCGCCGCTTCGGAAGAGCGGTGGGAGGCCGACCCCATCCTGACCGTCGAGCATCTCACCATGCGCTTCGGCGGCCTGGTGGCAATCGACGACCTGTCCTTCAATGTCGGGCGCGGCGACATCACTGCGCTGATCGGGCCTAACGGCGCCGGCAAGACAACCGTCTTCAACTGCGTGACCGGCTTCTACAAACCGACCGAGGGCCGCATCGTGATGCGCCATGGCCCCGGCCGTCAGCAGGAGGCCGTGGACGCCGTCACCGCCACCGGCAAACGCTGGGATATCGGCGACGATCGCTCCGTGTTCCTCCTGGAGCGCATGCCCGACTTCGAAATCGCCAAGAAGGCGCGCGTGGCGCGTACCTTCCAGAACATCCGCCTCTTCGGTGGCATGACTGTTCTGGAAAACCTGCTCGTCGCGCAACACAACCCTCTGATGATCGCATCCGGCATGACCGTCGGTGGCGTGCTTGGCTTGCCGAGCTACCGCAAGGCTGAGCAGGGAGCGATCGACAAGGCGGTCTACTGGCTAGAGCATACGCATCTGATCGACCGGGCCGACGACGCCGCGGGTGACCTGCCCTACGGCGCGCAGCGGCGGCTTGAGATCGCCCGCGCAATGTGCACCGGCCCGCATCTGCTATGCCTCGACGAACCGGCCGCCGGCCTCAACCCGCGTGAATCGACCGAGCTCAACGAACTGCTGCAGTTCATCCGCAAGACCGGCACCTCGGTGCTGCTGATCGAGCACGACATGGGCGTTGTGATGGAAATCTCCGACCATATCGTCGTGCTCGACTATGGCGTGAAGATTTCCGACGGCGCAGCCGACTTCGTTAAGAGCGACCCGCGTGTCATCGCCGCCTATCTCGGCGTTGACGACGAGGAAGAAATCGACGTCCCCGAGATCAAGGCGGATGTCGAGGAAGTCACCGAGGAAAAATCGAAGCGCAAGCCCGCCAAGGCAAAAGCGAAGCCGAAGGCAGCAGCCAAGCCCGCGGCGAAATCTGCTGCTGCCAAACCGGCCGCCGCCAAATCCGCTCCGGCTAGAAAAGCTTCGGCAAAGAAGGCGCCCGCCAAGAAGGCAGCGCCGGCCAAGCCGGCAGGCGAAATCAAGGTCAAGGATGCCGACAAGCATCCTGGCGCTCAGCCCGCCGGCACGAAAAAGCCAGGCGAAGGCGGTGCCGACAATCTGACCCGCATCAGCGGCATCGGACCCGCCAACGAGAAGAAGCTCAATGCGCTCGGCATCTGGCACTTCTCGCAGATCGCGGCCTGGAAAAAGGCCGAAATCGAATGGGTCGGGTCCTACCTCTCTTTCTCCGGCCGCATCGAACGCGAAGAGTGGATCAAACAGGCGAAGGCGCTCGCCTCCGGCAAGCAGACGGAGTTCTCCCGTCGCGTTGATGGCGGCAAGGTGCCGTCCAGCCGCTCATCCTCAAGAAGAACCTCCGGCAAGGGAGGCAAGGCATGACCGCCCCGCTGCTCTCCGTCTCGAATGTCGAGACCTATTACGGCAAGATCGTTGCGCTGCGCGGCGTTGATGTCGAAGTGAATCCCGGCGAAATCGTCACGCTGATCGGTGCCAACGGCGCCGGCAAATCGACGCTGATGATGACAATCTGTGGCAACCCGCAGGCCCGCAGCGGCTCGATCGTCTATGACGGGCAGGACATCACCGGCATGCCGACGCATGAGATCATGCGCCTTGGCGTAGCGCAGTCGCCGGAAGGCCGGCGCATTTTCCCGCGCATGACGGTGCTGGAAAATCTGCAGATGGGCGCTTCGCTCGTTTCGCCGGACTATTTCGACGAAGACCTGAAGCGCATCTACGACCTCTTCCCACGTCTCAAGGAACGCGCCAGCCAGCGTGGCGGCACACTTTCTGGTGGCGAGCAGCAGATGCTGGCCATCGCGCGCGCTCTGATGAGCCGGCCGAAGCTGCTTCTTCTTGACGAGCCGTCGCTTGGTCTGGCGCCGCTGATTGTGAAGCAGATTTTCGAGGTCATCCGCGAACTCAACGAAAGCCAGGGTCTGACTGTGTTTCTGGTTGAGCAGAACGCCTTCCATGCACTCAAGCTCGCCCATCGCGGCTATGTCATGGTCAATGGCAAGATCACCATGAGCGGCACCGGAACTGAGCTGCTCAAGCGCGAGGAAGTGCGCGCCGCATATCTCGAAGGAGGACGCCACTGATGGAAAAAGAGTTCTCTCTTCTGTGGGAAGTGTCGGCCTGGGAGTTCGTGTTCGTCACCGTCATCCTTGCCGGCGGCGCTGCTTACCTGACCGGACGGGCGCTCGCCCGTACCTGGCAGGGCGCGACAACGCTGTTTCTTTATATGCTGCTCCTCACGGCGGCGACGCGGTTCATCCATTTCGCGTTGTTTTCGGGCACGCTTCTGTCGCTCTATTACTACGTCATCGACCTGATCGTGATCACCGCGATTGCCTTCCTCGGCATGCGTGTGACGCGTGCAAAACAGATGGCGACGCAATACAGTTTTGAGTATCAGCGCAGCGGTTCCATGGGGTGGACGAAAAAGAACTGACGCGCATCAACCATTTCTGGCTGAAAGCCTTTATTTCAACGAAGAATTAGGCTTTCATGCCGGTCAAGCGGGAGAACATCCCGCACTGCGGAACCGGAGAAGAACACCGATCGGCGCCGCTTGGGAACACAGTAGGTGTTTTAAGGGAGATACCATGAAAAAGGTGCTTTTGGCAGGAGCCGCACTGGGTCTGCTGATGTCCGGTCCGGCATGGGCCGAAATCAAGATCGCTGTGGCTGGCCCGATGACCGGTCAGTATGCTTCGTTCGGCGCTCAGATGCAGGGCGGTGCGGAGCAGGCCGTGGAAGACATCAATGCCGCTGGCGGCATCAACGGCGAGATGCTTTCGCTCTCCGTCGGCGATGATGCCTGCGATCCTAAGCAGGCCGTCGCGGTCGCCAACCAGATGGCTGGTGAAGGCGTGGTGTTCATGGCCGGCCACTTCTGCTCGGGCTCTTCGATCCCGGCATCGGCCGTCTATGCCGAGGAAGGTATCGTTCAGATTTCGCCTGCCTCGACCAACCCGAAATTCACCGACGAACGTCCGGGCCCCGGCGTCTACCGCGTCTGCGGCCGTGACGACCAGCAGGGCGAAGTTGCCGGCAAGTTCCTGACGGACAACTTTGCCGACATGAAGGTCGCCTTCGTTCACGACAAGACGGCTTACGGCAAGGGTCTCGCCGACGCTACGATGGCTGCTTACGAAGCCAATGGCGGCGCACCGGCTCTCTACGAAGCCTACACTGCCGGTGAAAAGGACTACACCGCGCTCGTCTCTAAGCTGAAGGCTGAAGGCATCGGCGTTCTTTATGTCGGTGGCTACCACACCGAGGCAGGCCTGATGGCGCGCCAGATGCGCGAGCAGGGCATGGACACCGTGCTCGTTTCCGGCGACGCGCTGGTGACCGATGAGTACTGGGCCATCACCGGCGACGCCGGCCAGGGCACGCTCATGACCTTCTCGCCCGACCCGCGCAAGAACGAGATCGCCAAGCCGGTGGTCGACAAGCTGCTCGCGGCCGGCAAGACGGCCGAGGGCTATGCGCTTTACACCTACGCCGCGATCCAGGCTTGGGCGCAGGCAGCTTCGGCAGCCGGCTCGACCGACTACGACGCGGTTGTCGCAGCACTCAATGACGGCTCGTTCGACACCGTGCTCGGTTCGCTCTCCTTCGACGACAAGGGCGACGTCACGCTGCCAGGCTATGTCTTCTACGAGTGGAAAGACGGAACATACGACTACCTGCAGTAATCTGCACATTCAGCAAAGCTGATTGACGAGGCCCGGCATGGCGACATGCCGGGCCTTTTCTATGTCCGTCCACATCGACGTTTGCACCGCAGCATTTGGCGGGGTAATCAGTGCGGCGAACTCCCACGCGCCTGGAGCGGACTGCATTGAAAATCTCGAAGATCCTCGTCGCCAACCGGTCTGAAATTGCGATCCGCGTCTTCCGCGCCGCCAATGAGCTCGGCATTCGAACGGTCGCCATCTGGGCCGAAGAGGACAAATACGCGCTGCACCGCTTCAAGGCTGATGAAAGCTATCAGGTCGGGCGCGGCCCGCATCTCGACCGCGATCTTGGCCCGATCGAGAGCTATCTTTCGATAGACGAGGTGATCCGCGTCGCGAAACAATCTGGCGCAGACGCCATCCATCCAGGCTACGGTCTGCTGTCGGAGAGCCCCGAACTCGCGGAGGCTTGTGCCGAAGCCGGCGTCATCTTCATTGGCCCGAAGCCCGAAACCATGCGTCGGCTGGGCAACAAGGTTGCCGCCCGCAACCTGGCCATCGAGATCGGTGTGCCTGTCGTGCCTGCAACCGACCCGCTGCCTGACGATATATCGAAAGTCGGTGCGATGGCCGAGGAGATCGGCTACCCGGTGATGCTCAAGGCGTCCTGGGGCGGCGGCGGTCGCGGCATGCGGGCAATCCACAAGGCCGAAGACCTTGAGCGCGAAGTGACCGAAGCTCGCCGCGAGGCCAAAGCCGCCTTCGGCAAGGATGAGGTCTATCTCGAAAAGCTGATCGAGCGCGCCCGGCACGTTGAGGTGCAGGTGCTGGGCGACGGCCAGGGCAATGCCGTCCATCTCTTCGAACGCGACTGTTCGATCCAGCGCCGCAACCAGAAGGTCGTGGAACGCGCTCCGGCACCCTATCTCGACATGGCGCAGCGCGAAGAGCTCTCCGGCTATGCGCTCAAGATCGCCAATGCGACTGATTATCTCGGCGCCGGCACGGTCGAATTCCTGATGGATGCCGACAGCGGCAATTTCTACTTCATCGAGGTCAATCCGCGCATTCAGGTCGAGCACACCGTGACGGAGGAAGTCACCGGCATCGACATCGTGAAGGCGCAAATCCACATTCTGAAAGGCAATGCGATCGGCACCGCTGCCTCCGGCGTGCCGGTACAGAAAGACATTCGCCTCAACGGTCACGCGCTCCAGTGCCGCATCACCACCGAAGACCCCGAACAGAACTTCATTCCCGACTATGGGCGCATCACCGCATATCGCGGCGCGACTGGCTTTGGCATCCGGCTTGACGGCGGCACCGCCTATTCGGGAGCGGTGATCACGCGCTTCTACGATCCGCTGCTGGAAAAGGTGACCGCCTGGGCGCCAACGCCTGAGGAAGCGATCCGCCGTATGGACCGCGCGCTGCGCGAATTCCGCATTCGCGGCGTAGCGACCAACCTCACCTTTCTCGAGGCGATCATCGGTCACCCGAGTTTCCGCGACAACACCTACACGACGAAATTCATCGACACGACGCCCGAACTCTTCACGGCGGTGAAGCGGCAGGACCGCGCCACCAAACTGCTGAACTACCTGGCGGATGTCTCGGTCAACGGCCACCCCGAAGCACGCGGCCGCCCAAGGCCGAACGCGGAGGCTGCGCCTCCCAGGGTACCCTTTGTCGATGCACCGGTGCCGGATGGCACACGCCAGAAGCTTGAGGAATTGGGCGCGGAGAAATTCGCCACCTGGATGCGGGAACAGAAGCGCGTGCTGGTGACCGACACCACGATGCGCGACGCACACCAGTCGCTGCTGGCGACCCGCATGCGCACATTCGACATTGCCCGCATCGCAGGCGTCTATGCGCGCGCTCTGCCGCAGCTGCTTTCGCTCGAATGCTGGGGCGGCGCGACCTTTGACGTTGCCATGCGCTTCCTGACCGAAGACCCGTGGGAGCGCCTGTCTCTTATTCGCGACGGCGCACCGAACCTGCTGCTGCAAATGCTGCTGCGCGGAGCAAATGGCGTCGGCTACACGAACTACCCCGACAATGTCGTGCAGCACTTCGTGAAGCAGGCCGCCGAGGGCGGTGTCGATCTTTTCCGCGTCTTCGACTGCCTGAACTGGGTCGAAAATATGCGCGTCGCGATGGACGCAGTGGGCGAGAGCGGCAAGCTCTGCGAAGCGACGATCTGCTACACCGGCGACATCAACGACGCCGACCGCGCAAAATATGACCTGAAATACTATGTCGGTCTCGTACAGGAACTCGACAAGGCCGGCGCACACATCATCGCTCTGAAAGACATGGCCGGCCTGTTGAAGCCGGCCGCGGCGCGCACGCTTTTCAAAGCGCTGCGCGAGGCGACTGACCTGCCTATCCACTTCCACACGCATGACACGTCAGGCATTGCCGCAGCCACCGTGCTCGCGGCAGTGGAAAGCGGTGTAGATGCCGTGGATGCGGCAATGGACGCGTTGTCAGGCAACACCTCGCAGCCCTGCCTCGGCTCGATCGTGGAGGCCCTGCAGGGATCGGAGCGCAAAACCGGGCTCGACACTGGCTGGATCCGACAGATTTCTTTCTACTGGGAAGCCGTGCGCAACCAGTACACAGCCTTCGAAAGCGACCTGAAGGGCCCTGCTTCGGAAGTTTATCTGCACGAAATGCCCGGCGGCCAGTTCACCAATCTGAAGGAGCAGGCGCGCTCGCTCGGGCTCGAAACCCGCTGGCACGAAGTGGCGCAGGCATATCACGACGTGAACCTGATGTTCGGCGACATCGTTAAGGTCACGCCCTCCTCCAAGGTGGTTGGCGACATGGCGCTGATGATGGTCAGCCAGGACCTCACCGTCGCCGATGTCGAAAACCCGAAAAAGGACATCGCCTTCCCGGACTCGGTCGTTTCCATGATGCATGGTGATCTTGGCCAGCCGCCCGGCGGTTGGCCGAAAGCGCTTCAGGAGAAGGTGCTGAAGGGCGACAAGCCCATCGACGTGCGGCCCGGCTCGCTGCTCGCCGCTGCCGACCTGAAAGCCGACCGCAAAAAGATAGAGGAAACGCTCAGCCGAGAGCTCGACGAAAACGAATTCGCTTCCTGGCTGATGTATCCGAAGGTCTTCACCGACTTCGTGACCGCGCAGGACGATTACGGCCCGGTCTCTGTGCTGCCCACGCCGAACTATTTCTACGGCATGGAAGCCGAGGACGAGATTTTCGTCGACATCGAAAAGGGCAAGACGCTCGTCATCCGCTGCCTGGCCATTGGCGACACGGACGAAAAGGGCATGGTCACGGTCTTCTTCGAGCTGAATGGCCAGCCGCGCCGCATCAAGGTGCCGGACCGCGCGCATGGGGCAGGCGGCGGGGCGGCTCGCCGCAAGGCGGAGGCCGGCAACGCAGCGCATGTCGGTGCGCCGATGCCGGGCGTCGTCTCGACGCTTGCCGTTGCCGCAGGCCAGAAGGTCAAGGCCGGCGACGTGCTTTTGTCCATCGAAGCGATGAAGATGGAAACGGCACTGCACGCCGAGCTGGAGGGCGAGATCGCCGAAGTGCTCGTGAAGTCGGGCGACCAGATCGACGCCAAGGACCTGTTGGTCGTCTACGTCACCGAGTAGTGAGGCGAATTGCGCGATTTGTCCCACCCCGCAGGGGGTGGGATAACCAAATCACTGGTAGCTGATGAAGCTCTTGTAGATGTAGCCGTCGCGGCCGTCATAACTCACCGCGCACCAGCCACAATCGGTTTCGGCCTGGATCTCGGCATTGCCGGGAACAACCACCAGAACCTCGGCCTCGTCGGCGGGCCCGGCCCGCAAATTGACCCATGCGGTTGCACGCGCTGAGACCTTTTGCGGCGTGTCCGGCTGAATCGCCGCAGTGATCTCGTTGGAGGGCGTCGCCAGATCGGCTTCGACTTCGCGCCGCTGGATTTCCTCAAGCGCCAGCAACTCCTCAGTCGTTTCCGCGACCGCCACAGTGGATGATGCCGCGTTTGAGCCATCGAGCGGCGCCAATACCGAGCCGCTAAGCGGCACGCCGACCCGCGTTGCCTGCGGGCGAGCAGGCGCCTGCTCGGCGGCGACCATCTTTTCGTTTGGTTCGGCGGACTCGCGCGACGCCGGCTCCACAGATGCGGCTTGCGCAACATCCGTAGAACTCGCCTCCTGGGTTGCGGACACTTCTGCCTCGCTTGCTGCCGCGACCGGGGCTGTGGACGGCTCTACTTCCTGACGTGACAGCGCAAATAGAAACATCGCGGTGGTGATCGCGAGTACGACGACCGCGATCGTAATGACGGCCACGGTAGGCCCGGTCGGCGCAGGAAACTGCGCCGCCATGGCGCGTGTGCGCGACAGCGCTTTGTTCTGAGGAATGGGCAATACAACCGCAGGGCGGGGAACGGGCTTCAGGGAGCTGATCATGACAAGTTCTCTACGCGTAACGAACGACGATCATGACCTCGCCTCTGGCAGCACGGCCGGATCGCACAACAAGCCCCTCCTCCACTCAATGGAATCCGAATATGGCGGCGATGGGTCGGTATTGCGGCAAAAGCCGCTTGCGGCTATCTGGCACAACCGCCGGCGCGGCCGCGCTTATTGACAGCGCCTTTAATCGATTTAGACCGTTTCATACTCGAGCGGTCTAACGTGCCGGCAAATTCGCGGTGGAGCCTGTAGTGACCAATCCCGATTCAAAGACTGCCCTGACATATGGGCGCTGGGCGGTAGCTACTCTCTTTTTTGCGAACGGCTTTCTGGTCGGAAGCTGGGCGCCGCAAATTCCTGTGTTTCTCACCCGGCTCGACATTACCGAATTCACGCTCGGCCTGCTGATCGTCGGTTTCGGCATCGGCGCATTGATTGCGATGCCCTGGTGCGGCTGGCTCATCCACCGGTTCGGGTCGCGCGCGGTGCTGCGCGTCTTTGCCTTCGTCTGCGCCTTTGCGCTGCTGGGCATCGCGCTGGTGCCGAATGTGTGGGCTGCGGCGGTCACTCTGTTCCTGTTCGGCGGCCTTATCGGCGGAATGGATGTGGCCATGAACACCAATGCGGTCGCGGTGGAAAAGAAGCTGCGCCGCGCCATCATGTCCTCCTCGCACGGCTTCTGGAGCCTTGGAGGCTTCGCCGGCGGTGCCGCCGGCAGCCTGGCGATCCAGCAGTTGGGCTACCTGAACCACGCCGTCCTCGCCACCGTCGTCGCCGTGGTTCTGGTCGTGGCGGCCTCGCGCTATCTGATCAGCGAGGACAAGCCGGTTACCGAAACACCAACGAAATTCGGCTTTCCGCGCTCGCTGGCCATCTACCTCACTGGCATTGTAGCGCTGCTTTCCATGGTGCCGGAGGGCGCGGTGCTCGATTGGGCCGCACTCTATATCCGTCAGGAATTCGGCAGCGAGATCGGTGTCGCGGGCCTTGCCTTCGCGGCATTTTCGGCGACCATGGCCATCATGCGATTTTTGGGCGACGGCGTGCGCACGCGCTTCGGCGCGGTGACGACGCTGCGTGTCTCCGCACTCGTGGCGGCTGCCGGCATGCTGGCTGCGGGCTTGGCGCCCAATGACTGGGCGGCCATCGCCGCATTCGCGTTTTGCGGGTTCGGCACTGCCAACATGGTGCCAATCGCCTTCTCGGCTGCCGGAAACCACCCGGGCGATTTCTCAGGCGCCGGCCTCTCGACTGTCACGGCCATGGGCTATTCCGGAAGCCTGGCAGCGCCCTCGCTCATTGGGTTCGTGGGCGAGCATACCGGCTTCGGCCCGGTTTTTGTCACGCTCGCCGTGCTGCTGGTGGTCGTAGCGCTGATGGCCGGGCTTGCACGCGCCGCCGACATGCCCGCCGTTCAGCCGGCCGAATAGGCCTTCAGTTCCGCGAAAAGGAAGTCCGCTACGCGGCGGATGCGCGGGCTGTGGCGCACATCGTGATGCATGGCCAGCCACATCGGCAGCGCCGGCAACGGCATCTCAGGCAGTATTGGCTCCACGCCGGGATCGCGGCTCACCAGCGATGCCTGTGCAAAGCCGATGCCATTGCCGGCGCGCACCGCTTCCCAGAACACAACCTGATTGTCGGTCCTGAACCGGAACTTGTGCCGATCGACCTCCACACCGAAATGGGCGAAGCCCTGAACGATGTCGTCATCCCTGTCGAAGCCGACAAGGTCGTGCTCCAGTAGGTCGGTCGCTTGCCGCGGCCGCCCCCTGCGGTCGAGATAGCTCGAAGCGGCACAGCAAATCAGCGGCAGATCGGCGATCTTGCGCGCGATGATGTCGTCCTGCGCGGGCGCTACCATGCGGATTGCTATGTCGGCATCGCGGCGCAGCAGATTGCCGACCTGGTTGCTCGCTACGATCTCGACCTCGATCCCGGGTTCGCTCTCGCCCAGCCGCGCCATGATTGACGGAAGCACATAGGTGGCGATGATTTCGCTTGCCGTGATGCGCACGGTGCCGGCCACCGTCTCCTCACGCCCGATCGCCAGCCGCGCCAGCGCATCGGCGTTTTCGCGCATCGCCTTAGCCCGGTCGAGAAACGCGACGCCGTTCTCGGTGAGCTCATAGCCGCCGCGCCCGCGCCGGAAGAGCACGACGCCGAGCGCTACTTCCAACTCGGTTACATGGCGGCCCAGCGTTGGCTGACTGGAAGAAAGCCGTCGCGCCGCTTCCGACAGGCTGCCTGCTTCGGCCACGGCAACGAAACTGCGGATCAGGTTCCAGTCGAACTCGGTCATGTCTACCCATTCAAAATTGAATATCAATGCCTCGAAACTAGGTCATTATAATTCAAAATCGGATGATGCATATCCTGGATATCAACCGGACAGGAGATATCCATCATGAAGACGATCGCAATTCTCGGTGCCCGTGGCCGGCTTGGCCGCTCAGTCGCCAAAGCATTTCTTGAGGCCGGATATTCGGTGCGCGCCATCACGCGCGACGGCAAACTGCCCGTCGGGCTGGACGGCGCACAGGCCGTGGCGGCCGACGCCCTCGATCAGGCAGCGCTGGTCCACGCCACCGAGGGCATGGACTTCATATTCAACGGGCTGAACCCGCTCTACACCGACTGGGCGGAGATGTGCATGCCACTGGCGCGCAATGCGCTCGCCGCCTGCGAAGCGCACGGTGCGCAACATCTCTTCCCCGGCAATGTCTACAATTTCGGCGCGCCGCTGCCGGCTGAGTTGCGCGAGGATCACCCCTTCAACCCTACATCGCGAAAAGGCCGCATCCGCGTCGAGATGGAGCGCCTCTTCGAAACGGCGGCCTCTGAGCGCGGCGTGCGTACCATCGTGCTGCGGGCTGGCGACTTCTTCGGCGACACGGGCACCGGCTCCTGGTTCGATCAGGTCGTGGCCAAAAAGCTTGGCAAAGGCGTCTACACTGCCGCCGGGCCCTCGCACATTGTGCACGAATGGGCCTATCTGCCGGACCTCGCGCGCGCCTTCGTCGGCCTGGCCGAAAACGCTGGCGCGCTAGAGCCCTTCGAGAATTTCCACTTCCCGGGCCACGCGGTGACCGACATTCAGATCAAGGCGGCTGCGGAAAAGGCGCTAGGCAGGCCGCTGCGCATGAGCGCATTGCCTTGGTGGGCGGTCAGGCTGGCCGGCGTCGTCAACGCCATGATGTGGGAAATCGCGGAGATGAGCTATCTGCGCTTCCAGCCGCACCGGCTGGTGTCGGATCGCCTGGAACACGTCATCGGTGAGGTGCCGCACACCCCGCTTGACGAGGCGGTGGCCGAGGCGCTTGCCGATCTGGGCTTCAATGCCAGGACGAACCAACTAGCAGCCTGACGAGAACCGAAGGCCGCCGGAAACCCGGCGGCCATTCTCATAACTATCTGACGGACCTGGCTAAATCCGTCCCATCAGCAAGAGTATGATCACGACAAGCAGGACCACACCCAAAATCCCCGATGGGCCATAGCCCCAGCCACGCGAATATGGCCAGGCCGGCACAGCGCCGATCAGGATGAGGATGAGAATGATGAGAAGAATTGTTCCAAGTGACATGGCAGGCCTCATTCGAAAAATGAAAGCAGTCACGACATAACGCGAAACGGCGCGGGAGGTTCCCGCGCCGTTCAACTTTTCGAAATTGCGGTGGCTACTCGGCGGCCTTTGGATAGGACACTGCGGGATAGTCGCCGACAGCCTCATCCTCGTCATTCTTGGCTTCAGCCAGCTGCTCGGTCTTGGAGCGGCGGCGGAACAGCCAGCCGAGCAGCGAACGCCGCTCGCCTTCGGGCCGCTTCTCGCGGGTGAACACCATAAGCGCCGCCGGCGTGACGATCAGCGTCAGCACGGTGGCGAACGCCAAGCCGTAGACGATGGCGCTCGACAGCGCGATCCACCACTGCGTCGACGGCGCATTGATCGTGGTCTCGTGGTGGAAGATTTCCAGCCCGAGACCGAAGGCGATCGGCAGCACGCCGAGAATGGCCGAAACAGCGGTCAGCACGACCGGACGCGCACGCTCGCGGCAGGTTTGCAGCACCGCGTCCATCTTGGTCCAGCCTTCTCGCCTCAGTCGGTCGTAGGTGTCGATGAGCACGATGTTGTTGTTCACCACCACGCCCGCCAGCGCGATCACGCCAATGCCCGACATCACGATGACGAAGGACTGGCCTGTGATCATGAGGCCCAGGAACACACCGATCGTCGCCATGATCACGGTCATCAGCACGAGGAACACGCTGGTGAACTTGTTGAACTGCGCCAGTAGCACGATGAAGATCAGGAAGATCGCCGCGCCAAACGCCTTCGACAGAAATGCCGAGGCTTCCTCGCTGTCCTGGTTCGAACCGGCGAGCTCCCATTTGATGCCGCCTAGCTCCATCGCACCGACCGCTTCCTTGACCGCGGTCTGCACCTCGGCATCCTGGAAACCGGAAGCCACATTGCCCTGCACCACGATCGTGCGCTCACCGTCGATGCGGTTGAGAATACCGGTGCGCGGCTCGGCGACGCGGGTCACGAAATTCGAGATCGGCACCGAGCCCTGCACGGTTTCAACGCGAAGCTGGTCGAGCGTTGCCAGCGTGCGCCGGTCTTCCGGCAGACGCAGGCGAATATCGACCGCATCGTCCACGCCGGCGGGGCGATAGTCGGTCAGCTTCAGACCCGTGGTCACGAGTTGCACGACCGTACCAACCGAATAGGGGCTGATGCCGTATTGGGCCGCCTTGGTGCGGTCGATCTCGAGCGCCCAGTCGACGCCGGGCGGCGGCAGACCGTCAGTGATGTCGATGGCGCCCGGAACCTTTGAAACCACCTCGGCAACACGCGCCGCGGTTTCGTTCATGCCCGTCGGATCGGCGGCCGACAGCCGCACCTGGATCGGTTGGCCGGTCGGCGGGCCGGCGTCGGGCACGCGCACCTGAACCTCGGCACCTGCAATTCCGGCCATCGCGACACGGAGATCGTCGAGAATATCGTTGGCGGGCTTGCGCTCGCGCCAGTCGATGAACTCGTATTGGATCACGCCAACAACGTCCTCGGGAATATCGGCACCGCCGCCGCGGGTCGAACCGACGCGCGTATAGACGGATTTGATACCCGGCCAGCCCAGGAGACGATCCTCAGCCTGACGCGTCAGCGCATCCTGCTCCTGCAGCGAAAGGTTGCCGCGCGCATGGACATAAAGCAGGCCGTAGTCGGGCTCGACGCTCGGGAAGAACTCGACGCCCGAACCGTATTTGCCATAGCCCTGCATAATGCCGACGAGCAGCAGCACCGTAAGCACCAGCACCGTCTTCGGATACCGAACGGCCTGCCGCACCAGCTTCATATAGGCGCCGTCGCGGTTGCGCTCTTCTTCGCTATGCACCGTGACCTTGGCGAAAAGCGCGCCGAGCGTGGGCGTGAAAATCAGCGCATAGAGCATCGATGCCGCCAGCGTCACGATCAGCGTGATCGGCAGATACTTCATGAAGTCGCCGATGATGCCCGGCCAGAACAGCAGCGGCGAAAATGCGGCGATACGCGTCATCGTCGCGGCAATCACTGGACCGGCCATGCGCTTGGCGGCGAGCTCGAATGCCTGCTCTTTGGGCATGCCTTCCGACATGCGGCGCTCCGCAAACTCGGTCACGATGATTGCGTCGTCGACGAGCATGCCAACAGCCAGGATGAGGCTGAAAAGCACGATCATGTTCATCGTGTAGCCAAGCATGCCGAGCGCCAGAATGCCCATCAGGAACGACGCCGGAATGGCGAGGCCGATCAGCATCGAGGCACGCCCGGTCAGCGCATAGAGAATAACGATGAAAACCAGAATGACGGCGATCATCACATGGTTCTGCAGATCGCCCAGCAGCTGGTTCACGAATACTGACTTGTCCTGCGTGTAGGTGACGCTCACGCCCTCGGGCATGCGCGCACCGAAATCATCGGCAATCTGTTTCGTCGCTTCGATTGTCTCTACGATGTTCGCGCCGGTGCGCTTCTTCACCTCAATTGCAATCGCCGGCTCGCCATTGAGACGGGTGATCGTCGCCGCATCCTTGTAGGTGGAGCGGATCGTGGCGAGATCCTGCGCGCGCACGACCGCGCTGCCGGAAGCAACGATCGGCAGATTGGCGACATCCTCGACCGTTTCGATCAGCGCCGGCACCTTGACCGGGTAGCTGCCTTCGTCGCCCTTCAGCGCGCCGGCGGCCACAAGACTATTCGAAGCGCCGATTGCCTGCACCATCTGGTCGAGCCGCAAGCCGTAGGATGACAGCTTCATCGGGTCGATGACGACTTCCACGAGATCGTCGCGCGCGCCCTGCAGCGAGGCCTCGAGCACGCCCGGAACCTCTTCGATCTGGTCGCGCAGTTCACGCGCGGCAGCTGTCAGCGCGCGTTCGGGAATGTTGCCCGAAAGCGTGACGACCAGAACCGGAAACTCCGAGACATTCACCTCGTTGACCGTCGGTTCGTCAGCACCACTCGGCAGGTCGCGCTTGGCGTCGGAAACCTTGTTGCGCGTGTCTTCCAGCGCTGTGCTGAGGTCGGTGGAAGGATCGAACTCCAGAAGCACAAAACCCCCGCCCTGATAGGCGGAGGACTTCATTTCCTTCAGACCTTTGATGCCTTTGACCTGCGCCTCGACGGGGCGCAGCAAGAGGCGCTCCGAATCCTCAGGCGAAATGCCCTGATAGCCGAGGCTGATATAGAGGATGGGGATCGCAACATCTGGCTCGGCTTCCTTTGGGATCGACGTGTAGGTCAGCGCCCCCGCGACGATAAGGAAGAAAAGCGTTGCTAGAGTGAGCCGCGAATTTCGGATCGCGAGCTTTACAATATCCATAACCTAGAGCGTCCCGCCGGTGGCATCGCTGATGAGCTTTTGGATCATCTCTTCATCCGCCTCGACAGCGTTCACCTTGTCGCCTTCGGAGATGAGCTGCTGGCCCGCAACGATGATGCGCACACCTTTCGGAATGCCGCCAAGGACCATGCCGTTCGGCGTGTCATCCACGATGTCGATCGGGAAAAACACGACGATGTCTTCGTCATTCACGCCGCGCACGCCAATGTCGCCATTGTCGGAAAGCGTCAGCACCGAGCGTGGCAAAACCGTCGCTTCCACGGGTTCGGCACGGATGGTGATCTCGGAGGTCATGCCGGCCGGGATCGACAGATCCCCGTTCGGCACCGCGATTTCGGCGCGGTAAGTTCGCGTTACCTGCGAAGCGGCGTGCGAAATGTAGCGAACCTCGCCTTCCACTTCCTGCCCGTTCACCAGGCGCACACCAGCCTTGTTGCCAGGCTTCACATGCTGCAGGTCGCGTTCGTTGACTTCACCGATTGCCAGGATCGGGTCGAGGCCAAGCAGCGTAAGCACCGGCGAGCCGGCACCGATCGGGCTGCCCTGCTCAACATTTACGACATCAACGACACCAGCGAACGGCGCCCGCAATTCGATGCGGCCGAGTTCAGCAATGGCAGATTCCAGTTGCGATTTCGCTGCTGCAAGTGCCGAAAGCGCGTTGTCGAGCTGGAGTTTGGGCAGACTGCCGCTTTCGGCCAACCGCTTCGCGGCCTCGGCCTCGGCCTCGCGCTGCAGCAACAGCTGCCGCGCGGTTTCGACCATCGCTTCCTTGCCTTCGGCTTCAAGCTTGAGAACCAGATCGCCTGCTTCGACCCTGCCACCCTGCTTCACCGGCAGTTCGGCAATGATGCCGCCAGCGCGCGTTGTCAGAACCGTTTTCTTGTCAGCCTCGGTCGTGCCGGAAAGGCGGATGGCGCGCGAATGCATTATGCGCGGCGCATCGACCACGGCGACCGTGCGCAGAATTACCTCCTGCTCTTCGGGCTTCGCCTCCGGCGCTTCAGCAGCGTTTTCGTTCGCGGCGCTGCCGACCGAGGAAAACTCGCCGGTCGCAACCCATGCGGCAGTGGCTGCGAAGACGACAATAGCCGCCACCTGGTGAAACTTGATCTTTGGCATGTCTACGTCCAGTTGACGGACCCTGGCGGAGACGCGGCTCACGCAGCCCCCAGTCCGATATGGGTTGGGTCCACCCTGTGTTCAATCCCGGCCCGCGAATGGCGGCCCGAGCGAGAGCGCTTCTACTACATTTCCGCGCTGCACAAAAGGCGCAGGGCCGCCTCTACTGCCAAAAAGTGAAACTTTTTCACCTGCCGTTAACGGCGGGTTCAGGGCCGCCGCTGGCCGAGAAACGTCTTGACCCTCTCGCCCATGGTCCGATTGCCCGCCGGCCTCAGCTGCGGCGCAAGCATGTCAGTAATATCAATCGTCGGTTTGCGGCCTACATCGTCATAGCAATCGGCCAGCCAGCCCTGAGCCGCCACACGGCCGAGATCGCGCAGATACTTCAGGAACGCCCATTCCGCATTGATCTTCGAAGATGCCTCAAGGTCGCGAAAGGCTTCATCGGCATCGATCCGATGCATGCGAATATCGCGGTAGTCGTCATGCGAAAGCTTGCCGGCGGCGATCAAACCCTTGACGAAGGCGATTGCGCGCAGTTCGCGCAGAAGGCCGGCGTTGAAGGTGATTTCCTCTACCCGGTTCTGGATTTCGCGGGCTGTGCGCGGTGCGCCCTCACGCGCCACAGGGTTGATCTGGACCAACAGCACATCTTCCACCCGGCTAGCATAGAAGAACGGGTAGAGCGCCGGGTTGCCACCAAACCCGCCATCCCAATAGGGCGTGCCGTCGATTTCGACCGCCTTGAAAAGCTGCGGCAAGCAGGCCGACGCCATCACCACGTCGAGTGTGATCTCTCGCTTTTCGAAGACCCGGAGTTGGCCGGTTTCGACATTCGTTGCGCTGATAAAGAGCTTCGGACCGGTGGCGTCATGCACCCGCTCGAAATCGATCTGGCGCTTGACCACGTCGCGCAGCGGGTTGGAGTTGAAAGGGTTGGCGACATAGGGCGAAACCATGCGCGACACGGCGTCAAACCACTGAAACCCCGGGTTGTTCTCAACAGACCAATTGCCCCAGAGCACGTCCCACGGCATGCGCTGTACGGGGCTGAACCGGCCAACGCTACCGACGTCGCGCCAGAAGGCTTCCAGCCGCTCGCGCGCCGCCTCACGCCCGCCCCGGCTCCAGCCGTCGGCGAGCGCAACCGCGTTCATTGCGCCGGCACTGGTTCCCGAAATCGCTGTGAAATCGAGCCGCCCGTCTTCGAGCAGCGCATCGAGCACCCCCCATGTGAACGCGCCATGCGAACCGCCGCCCTGAAGCGCGATGTTGATGGGTTTGATGCCGTGATCGGTCATCGCTCTTGCCGCTCGGGCCTATTCCGCTGTCCAGCCGCCGTCGACGGAAAGCGTGGTGCCCGTAATCTGCGCGGCCGCGTTGCCAGCGAGGAAAACCGCCGCTCCCGATATCTCTTCCAGCGTCACGAACTGCTTGCTCGGATGTTTGTCCAGGAAGAATTTCAGCTCAGCCTCACGCCGATCCAGGCCAGACTCACGCATACGGTCCTCGATCTGCTGCTCGACCAGCGGCGTCAGCACATAACCGGGGCAGATCGCATTGCAGGTGATGCCTTTCTCGGCTTCTTCCAGTGCCACGACCTTGGTCAAGCCGACCACGCCATGCTTGGACGCGACATAGGCCGACTTGTTTGGCGAAGCCCGAAGGCCATGCGCGGACGCGATATTGATGATACGGCCCCAGCCGCTGGCGCGCATATGCGGCACCGCTGCGGCGATCGTATGGAACGTCGCCGACAGGTTGATCGCAATCACGGCGTCCCACTTTTCGGCAGGGAACTCATCGACGGGCGCCACATACTGAATGCCCGCATTGTTGACCAGAATATCGACGGCCGAAAACCGCGATACGGCCTGTTCGATCAAATCGCGGGCTGCCGCGCCATCCGACATGTCGGCCTTGATGTACGCCGCCTCTACGCCATGCGTTTCGGCAATGCGAGCCGCAGCCGCGTGATCGTCCTCCTTGTCGGTGTAGGAGTTGATGGCGACATTGGCGCCCTGGGCAGCCAGCGCCTCGGCAATCGCAAGGCCAATGCCTGACGTCGACCCGGTTACGACCGCTGTTTTTCCGGTGAGCATAATCCGTCCTTTCCATGGCTGATGCTGCTCTAAGCTGCCCTGGATATATTGCGCTGCAACAAAATGTCCATTGGTAGGAATACGCAAGTCGCAAAGCGCATCTCAAGCACTCGAAGGCGCGCAACAAAAAACCCGGCACGATGGCCGGGTTTTTCGTAGTTTGCTCGGAGTAGCGGCTTACGCTGCTTCTTCCTGCTGCGATTCCTCATTGTCCGGCTTCGGGCCGCGGCGCGGACCCTTGGCGAGGTTCGCCTCGATCAGGTGCACGGCCTCGGTCTCGGAGACCTTGTTCACGGCCGCGATCTCGCGCGCCATGCGGTCGAGCGCGGCTTCGTAAAGCTGACGCTCCGAATAGGACTGCTCCGGCTGGTTCTCTGCGCGGAAGAGGTCGCGCACGACTTCCGAGATCGAAATCAGGTCGCCCGAATTGATCTTGGCGTCATATTCCTGCGCGCGGCGCGACCACATGGTGCGCTTCACGCGGGCGCGACCCTGAACGACCTTGAGCGCGCGCTCCACATAGTCGGTTTCCGAAAGCTTGCGCATGCCGACCGAAGCGGCCTTCGCCACCGGCACCTTGAGGCGCATCTTGTCTTTCTGGAAATCGATCACGAAGAGTTCCAGCTTGTGACCGGCGACTTCCTGCTCTTCGATCGCGACGATCTGTCCGACCCCGTGCGCGGGGTAGACGATGGACTCGCCGGTCTTGTAGCCGTTGCGTGTCGCCGATTTTTTCTGCTGGGTTGCCATACGCCTTAACTCCTGTTTGCCCGCCGGCCTTGGCAGCCGGACTAGTCATCTCGACCGCACGCGGTCAGCCATACCGGACACGGCTAATCACCACTCCCGAAGATGGCCGCAGTCCGCAGACAATGGCCGCCGCTGGACCGGGTTGCCCCGGACCGGAGTGGGTATTGCGCCTTTCGATGATTAAAGCTTTAGCGCCTTGGATCGATGGTGTGTCATCGGCATATTTTGTGAACCTATCACAAAAAGCCGAAAGATTCAACAATTTGCCGCAAGCGCGAAGAGCGATGACGCGGCGCAGTTAACGCCACGGCCATCGCCACATCTACTTAACTGGCACCTGCCCCGAGGTAAGGCACGGCGCTTGTCTCAGTCGCCCGCACCGGGCTCCGGCGAGAAATACTTCTCGAATTTGCCATCCTCGCCGTCGAACTTTTCGCCGTCGGCGGGCGGCTCGCCCTTTCGCGTAATGTTCGGCCATTTGGCCGCATAATCGGCGTTTACCTCGAGCCACTTTTCCAGCCCCGGCTCGGTGTCGGGTTTGATCGCGTCGGCCGGGCATTCGGGCTCGCACACGCCGCAATCGATGCACTCGTCCGGGTGGATGACGAGCATGTTTTCGCCTTCATAGAAGCAGTCGACCGGACACACTTCGATGCAGTCCATGTATTTGCACTTGATGCAGTTGTCGACGACGACATAGGTCATGGCGGGTTCTTCGGATCGGGCGATTAACGAATTGCGCGGGTGAGGTAGACCCTTTGTCCGGCGCTGGCAAGTGTGGCCATTGCGCGCCCAGCCTACATTTCGGAACAGTTTTGCGGGGGCGGGGAAACCGGGCCTACCGCCTCATCTCCCATCGTCGGGCATCGAAACCGAACCGGCGGCCGAGCGCGCTGCTTCGAGCGCTTTGCCAGGCGGCGAAAGGTCTTCGAAAAGCGTTGCTGCTTCGCCGGCCGGTCCGCGGCGCGCTCCGATGCCGGTGACCTTGAGCACAGCCACGCGCCCGCGCAACGAAATCGTGAGCACATCGCCGGGCCGCACGCGCCGTGCGGCATTGTCCGTCTTCTGCCGGTTGATACGAACCTTGCCCGACTGTGCGAGCTTGGTCGCCAAAGTACGCGTTTTCACGACGCGCGCGAAATAGAGCCATTTGTCGATGCGCTGACCGGGCAACGCCTCGTTCATGAACAGCTCCTACTTCTTCATCTGGTCCCGCAGCGCGGCGAGCTTGGCAAAGGGCGAATTCGGATCGGCCTCGCGCGGGCGCTCTTCGCGCTTGCGACCGCCCTGCTCGGGCCGGGGACCGCGCGCGCCCTCTGGTTTGCCTTTGCGCCGGCCCTTGCCGTGTTGCTTGGCGTCCCTGCCGTTTTTTCCCTGATGCTGACCTTGCCGATTGCCCTTGTGGTGTGGTCTGTCGCCGGCGGCGCGGCCCGGCCGCCAGATGATGATCGGGGCCGGTTCTTCAGCTTCTTCGACACTCGTCGTGTCTGCGCCGGCCTCCGTTTCAGCTGGCTTCTCGGCGACCGCGACATCCGCCGGTGCCTCTGCGGGCCTTTCAGCCACGGCGACATCGGCGGTGGTGACCGGAGCAGATTCCTGACTTTCAGGGCATGCTTGCTCGGTGCTTTCACCAGCGGTCACTGCCGGCTCGGCAGAGGCACTTGCCGCGCCTGCGCCTTCCGCGGTTTCTGCTTCTGCCTTCTCGGGCTGCGTGGCCGCGTCCTTCGCGTCGTCAGCCTTGTCGGTCGCAGGGGATGCTTGCGCGTCGAGCTCGGCTAAGCGCGCCTCAACCTCCGCCGTCGGCTTGGGCTCGCCGCGATAGCCGAGGCCCTTCAATATCTCTGACATGTCGTCCGGCGTGGCGCCCAGTATCGAGAGCATCGCCGGCGTCACCACGAACGCATTGCCCTCATATGCGCCTTCCGGCCGCTGAGCGGTACCCGCCTTCCAGGCGAGCGCCGGGCGAATGAGGTCGGCCAGCCGCTCCAGAATATCGACGCGCACCGCGCGCGGCCCGAGCAGCCGGTAGCCGGCAAGCCCGTAAAAGGCGCGGTCGAATGTCTGGTCGACAATCACCGATGTTCGGCCGGAAGCGAGCAGGCCGACCACATCGCCAAAACCGGCGCGGTCTTTCGCGTCATTGGCAAGCGCCCAAAGCAGCGTGAGCAGCCCCGCTGGCCCTGGCTTCAACAACGCCGGTATGAAGATGTGGTAGGCGCCAAAACGCACGCCCAGCCGGCGCAGCGCTCCGCGTGCATCCTGATCGAGCGAGCGTACATCTTCCGCGACGTCGCGGCGGTTCACCAGCCCGAACTTCTCGACAAGCTGGAAAGCCAGACCGCGCGACAGGCCGCTCAGCTGGTCGGCGCCTTTGAGGTCGATCAGCGGCTTGAGCAGCGTTTCAATCTGGTAATTCACGAAGCGCTCGGCGCGCGCAAACACGCGGTCGCGCGCCACGCCTGTGAGCTGTTCGTCTGCCAGCAGTACCGGGCGCGGCTTCAGTGCGTCGTCGCCTGACACCAGCGTAGCCACCGGTGCCCCGATCCAGCGCAGCACGCCATCTGAGTCCAGCGCCAGGTCGCCATTCGGCGCATTGGCAAATCGGTCTGCCCGCTTTTCGAACTCCTGCGCCAGCCCCTTCTGGGCCGCTGTCCGCACAGCCTTGGCGTCCTCGCCGTCCGCGCTCTGGTCTGCGGTAAAGCGAAAACCCTGCAATGTCCCGACATGATGTCCTTCGACGTTCACGTCTCCGGATGGGCTGATTTCGGCTTCAAGCATAGTATCTTCTCTGAGGCGCTTCATGAGCACCGATGTCCTGCGGTCTATGAACCGTTTCGTCAATCTTTCGTGCAGTGCATCGGAGAGACTGTCTTCGATCGCACGCGTTTTTTCTTGCCAGTGTAGCGGATCGGCAAGCCATCCAGGCCGGTGGGAAACATAGGTCCAGGTGCGTATTTGCGCGATCCGTTGCGAAAGCACATCGATATCGCCCTCCGTTGGCGCGGCCCGGCGCACCTGTTCGGCCATGTAATCTTCGTCAACATGGCCGTTGCTTGCGACATCGCGAAAGATCGAGCCGACCAGCTCGGCATGCTGAGCCGGTGCGATGCGACGATAGTCCGGCAGCGCGCACACATCCCACAAAAGCGCGACTCGCTGCGGGCGGTCGGCGAGCGCTGCGATATCGTCTTCTCGCGACAGATGATCGAGCGCAGTGATGTCGGCGGCCGGCAGCGCACGCGTCAGCCCGTCGATCGGTGGCGTTGTTTCGACCGAACGCTTCAGCGCTTCGATACTGTCGAAATCGAAACGCGCCGTGCGCCACTGCAGCACTTTCACGGGCTCGAACTCATGCGCCTCGATCCGGCGCACCATCTCCTCTTCCAGCGCATCCACCTTGCCGGTAACGCCGAATGTGCCGTCGCGCACATGCCGGCCGGCGCGCCCGGCAATCTGGCCAAGCTCCGCCGCCGTCAGCGGGCGATACTGATAGCCGTCGAATTTGCGGTTCTGCGCGAATGCAACATGGTCGACATCGAGATTAAGGCCCATACCGATGGCATCGGTTGCCACCAGATAATCGACATCGCCGGACTGATAGATTTCGACCTGGGCATTGCGCGTGCGCGGGCTGAGCGCACCGAGCACGACAGCCGCGCCGCCGCGCTGGCGTCGGATCAGTTCAGCTATGGCGTAAACCTCGTCAGCCGAGAACGCGACGATCGCCGAGCGTCTGGGTAGCCTGGTCAGTTTCTTGGAGCCGGCATGCGCCAGATGAGAAAGCCGCGGCCGCGTGACCACCGAGAGACCCGGCAGAAGTCGTTCCAGTATGCCGCGCACCGTGTCGGAGCCGAGCAACAGCGTTTCCTGCCGCCCCCGCAGATGCAGCACCCGGTCGGTGAAAATGTGCCCACGCTCCAGATCGCCCGCCAGTTGCACCTCATCAATGGCGACAAACGCGGCGTCGGTTTCGCGCGGCATGGCCTCGACGGTGCATACCGAGTAGAGCGCGCCTGCAGGCTGAATCTTTTCCTCGCCGGTGACCAGCGAGACTTTTGCGGCGCCAACTTTCTCGCAGACCCGGTGGTAGACCTCGCGCGCCAGCAGCCGTAGCGGCAGCCCGATCACACCGCTCTCATGAGCAACCATGCGCTCGATGGCGAGATGCGTCTTGCCGGTGTTTGTCGGGCCAAGCACGGCAGTCACGTCGCGCCCGGAAAGGACGAGTGGACCGGCCTGCTTCGTCTGAATGTTCATGCAAGGCGCTCGGAGTGGAACTGTCTGCGGGCGGGAAGGCTTGGGCCGATGGACGGCGCAACCGCCCGAACCCGCCCGTCATATAGGAAGTGGCGGCGGGAACAAAACCCCGGCGGCCGTGTCGCGTTAACGGATGGAACGAGTCTGGAACGAATCGGCGACGAATCACTGACTCCGATCAGTTCCGATTTTGTTCACGGCTAGATGTTGATTGAATCGCTCCAATGGGGACGAGATGCTGAATCGACTCATGAACAAGTCTCGCGAGCCGGGCTGGATTCGCCGCTGCGCGTTAACCTTTTGCCCCTTGCCACAACCAGCCGCCATTCGCACTCTCGCTAAGGTTAGGAATTTCCTAACAAATCCTTTGATCTCGTTAACACCTGGCTCGACTGAAATAGGCTTGGCGTTAACGTTCGGGCCAAAGGCGGAACGAACAGGCGACGAATCACTGACCGCCCTATGTTGCGGCTTTGTTCACCACAACATCTGGTGCGCCGAGGCAGTTGTAGACACATTCTCCACTGCTTGTTCACAGCCCTGCCCACAGCTCGGCTGCCGCCGCGTTAACTTTTTCGTCCCGCGCTGAGACAGCTCCGCGAGGGCACATACTTGGCTCCGGCGGCATGCTGGGGCACAATCAGTCCCGCGGCGCATGGGGATGTGACGATGGGCGGAGTTCCTGGAACTGCGGGCAATGCACCTGGCGGCATCAAGCGGGCCGGCGCGGCAGTTTTGATTGCATTGCTCGTCGTGCCGATGCTTTCAGGCTGGAAGGTGACGGGCACCAAGGTGCGTGAAGCGTACTATCCGGTGTCCGGGCGAAACCACACCGAAATTGTTCGCTCGGTGCGCCGCTTCGCACCGATGAGCGGCCGCGCCTATGGGCTCGGCATCATCGATTTTCACCCCGACTACGACATGCGCTCAAAGGATGGCGCCTGCCGCATCACGCGCGCCAACACAGGTCTTTCGATCACGCTGAAGCTGCCGGAATGGAAGGGCCCGAAAGACGCTCCGCGAGCAGCCGCCCGGCTCGGCCGTCACTTCGAACGTGTGATCAAGCGCCACGAATTGCAGCACGTGAAGATTGCTGAGCGCTATGCGCGCAAGATGAGCAGCGACCTGAAAAAGCTGAAGCCTGAGAAGAACTGCTGGGCAATGCGGCGCAAGGCCTACACGCTCATCAAATCGGTAAAGAAACAGCACATAAATGCCCAGCGCGCTTTCGACCGCCGCACGCTGAAGCAGATCAGGCGTTTGCTTTAGGCGCCACCGTCACCCTTGGGAATGTCCCAAGGGTCTGCTTGCCACCAAAGCACCAGAATATTCAGCCGCTAGCCACCTTCGCCGCAGGTCCTCGGAACCAGCCCGGGGAACGCGGCGCAAGCAGCATCAGACGAAATTCTGCCCGCCATTGGCCGAGATCGTCGAGCCGGTGATGAAACCGGCATCGTCGGATACGAGAAACACGACACAGCGGGCAATTTCTTCCGGTTCGCCCAACCTGCCAACCGGGATCTGCGGGATGATGCGCTCGCTGAGCACCTTCTCGTCAATCGCCTTCACCATGTCAGTGCCGATATAACCGGGGCAGATCGCATTGACGGTAATGCCGGCGCGCGCACCTTCTTGTGCAAGCGCCTTGGTGATGCCGAGATCGCCGGCCTTGGAGGCCGAGTAGTTGGCCTGCCCGGCCTGCCCCTTCTGCCCATTGATGGAGGAGATGGTGACCACGCGGCCGAATTTCCGGTCGCGCATACCGCCCCACACATTGTGGGTCATGTTGAAGACGCCGTTGAGATTGGTGTCGATCACCTCACGCCACTGTTCGGGCGTCATGCGGTGGAACATCGCGTCGCGGGTGATGCCGGCATTGTTGACCAGCACATCGACCGGACCGAGATCGGCCTCGACCTTGGCGACCCCGTCCTTGCACGCGTCATAATCGGCAACAGACCATTTGTAGACGCCGATACCGGTTTCTTCCTTGAACTTGGCCGCCGCCTCATCGTTGCCGGCATAGTTTGCCGCAACTTTGTATCCAGCTTCCTTGAGTGCGATCGAAATGGCTGCGCCGATACCGCGCGAGCCGCCGGTGACGAGTGCTACTCGTGACATGTAGTTCCTCCCGTTTTGATGAGAGTAGGGGAATACGGGAGTAAGGGAGGCGGTATTCCGCTCTTTTCCCTATTCCCTTACTGCCCTACTCCCCTATTCGCTTACTAATTCATCGCTTCCACGCACATCGCGACGCCCATACCGCCGCCAATGCACAAGGTGCCAAGACCCTTCTTCGCACCGCGCCGGCGCATTTCGAACAGCAAGGTGTTGAAGATGCGCGCGCCCGATGCGCCGATCGGGTGGCCGATCGCTATCGCGCCGCCATTCACGTTCACGATGTCCGGATTCCAGCCCATGTCCTTGTTCACGGCGCATGCCTGCGCGGCGAAGGCCTCGTTGGCCTCCACCAGATCGAGGTCCTCAACCTTCCAGCCGGCTTTCTCCAGAGCCCGCCGGGAAGCCGGGATCGGACCCGTGCCCATGATCTGCGGATCGACGCCTGCCGTTGCCCAGGAAACGAGGCGTGCCAGCGGGGTGATGCCCCGCCGCGATGCTTCGGCTTCGGTCATCAGAACCACCGCGCCCGCACCGTCATTGATGCCCGATGCGTTGGCGGCCGTCACCGTGCCTTCCTTGTCGAAGGCCGGACGCAGCTTCTGCATTGCCTCGATTGTCGCGCCATGGCGGATATATTCGTCGTTTTCGACGACAATCTCTTCCTTGCGGGTCTTGATCGTCACCGGCACGATTTCATCCTTGAACTTGCCGGCCTTCTGGGCCGCCTCCGCCTTGTTCTGCGAGGCGACGGCGAACTTGTCCTGCTCTTCACGAGTCAGCTGCCACTGCCGCGCGACATTCTCAGCCGTGTTGCCCATGTGGTAGCCATAGAAGGCGTCCGTGAGCCCGTCCTTGATCATCGTATCGATCAGCTTGAGGTCACCCATCTTCACACCTGCGCGCAGATGCTGGGCGTGCGGTGCCATGGACATCGACTCCTGCCCGCCGGCAACGATGATCCTGGCATCGCCGGCCTGGATCTGCTGCATGCCGATCGCGATCGTCCTCAGGCCAGAGCCACAAAGCTGGTTGAGGCCCCATGCGGTCGTCTCCTGGGGAATGCCCGCAGCCATCGCGGCCTGACGGGCCGGGTTCTGGCCCTGTCCGGCCGAAAGAATCTGGCCGAGGATCACCTCGTCAACCTCAGCGCCTTCAACGCCTGCACGTTCAAGCGCGCCCTTTATGGCGACTGCGCCGAGTTCATGGGCTGGGGTGTTGGCGAAGGACCCGTTGAAGGAACCGACGGCAGTGCGTGCAGCACTGGCGACGACGATGGCATCCGATGCGGACATTGCGGTCTCCCGGAAATAGAGGGCTGTTCTTGCCCTCGTTTCTTGCTGTTTCCTCTGGGCGTGTCAAACGCCAAGCCGGTGCGGCGTCAAAAATCGTCGCGTGCATCCGCCACCACCGCCATGTCGCTTTGCGGCAGCCGCGCCTTGCACTGCACAAACCGCTTTCTTTCCAGCGCCCTTTGCGCATATGCTGCCCAAAATATAGTCAGCGAAGCCGGCTACGGGCGCTCTGCTCCGCCCGCCTGTTATCGAGATCGAGACGGAAGTTGCCGGCAATTCTGGAGGCCTCCTATGCCCGCTAAAGACGATCCGGTTGTCATCAAGAAATATGCGAACCGGCGGCTCTACAATACGGGCACATCGACCTACGTTACGCTCGAAGACCTGGCCGACATGGTCAAGCGCGGCGAGGAGTTCACGGTCAAGGATGCCAAGACCAGCGAAGACATTACGCATCTGGTGCTCACCCAGATCATTTTCGAGCTGGAAAACAAGGACGGGCACAACATGCTGCCCGTTCCCTTCCTGCGCCAGCTGATCGCCTTTTACGGCGACCAGATGCAGATGGTCGTACCATCCTTCCTCGAACAGTCGATGATTGCCTTTTCCAGAGAGCAGGAGCGGCTGCGCGAGCAGATGAAATCCGCCTTCGGTCAGAACACAGTCGACATGATGCAGATGACGGCGCCCATGAAGGCGATAGAGGAACAGGCGCGGCGCAACATCGAAATGTTTCAGAACGCTATGCAGATGTTCTCCCCCTTCCCGATGGCAACAACGGGTTCGGACGAGACTGAGCAGGGCGAAGACGTCCCGCCCGCCGAAGAAGGCGGCGATGAGCTCAACGAGCTGAAAAGTCAGATCAAGGCGATGCAGCGCAAGTTGGATTCGATGGACCGCGGCTGAGCGTGGCGCGCTACCCTACCAGCCCGCGGCGTGGCCATCCTTGCGCGGGTCCGAACCCCCGAGAAGAAAACCGCTGTCGTGATCGATGGCGATAAGCTGCGCACCGCCATGCGGCACCTCGGCCGGCTGAACAGCATGACCTCGCGCTTCTAGGCCGTCCCGCACCTCGGTTGAAATTCCGGTTTCGGCGCGCAAAATGCCCTCCGCATCCCAGAAGAGGCGCGGCTGGTCAGCCGCCGCCTGCGGGTCCATGCCTCCGACGACGATGTCGGTGAAGGCGTGTGCATGCCCCATCGGCTGGTAGGCGCCCCCCATCACGCCGAATGATAGCGTCGCGCCCTTGTCGCTGGTCGCCATGGCCGGAATGATGGTGTGCAGCGGCCTCTTGCCCGGCCCAAGCTCGTTTGGATGGCCCTGCTCGAGCGTGAAACAGGCACCGCGATTGTGCAGCGTCACGCCGCTCTTCGACGTCACGATTCGCGAGCCCATGCCGTGGTAAAGCGAATTGATGAAGGAGACGGCGCGCCGGTCGCGGTCCACCACGGTCAGGTATGTCGTGTCGGCCCCGGGCGGTTTTGGCATGACGAGACTGTCATTGCGCCGCTCGGGATCGAACTGCGCCGCCAGTGTCTCAGCGAAATCGCGTGACAACAGCGTCTCGACCGGCATGTCCATCGACGCCGGGTCGGAGACAAAGGCGTCACGCGCGGCATAAGCGAGCCGCCCGGCCTCGATCCACATATGCCAGCGCTCGGCGCTGTCGCGCCTCAGGCGCTTGGCGTCCAGCACCTCCAGCAGGTTGAGCATGATCAGCGCGGTGATGCCTTGCCCGTTGGGCGGTATCTCGTTGAGCCGCTGGCCACCATGGGTGGTCCCAATGGGCTCCACCCAGTCGATTTCGCAGGCCGCGAGATCGGCCTCCTCCATAAAGCCCCCGCCCGCGCGAACGGTGGCGGCAATTTCGGCGGCAATCTCACCTTCATAGAAGGCTTTCGGCCCGCCCCGGGCGACCTTGCGCAACACACCGGCAAGTGCCGCCTGCCGCATGCGCTGGCCCGCCTTCGGCGCATTCCCGTCCTTGAGATAATGCAATCTAGCGCCTGGATCGGCAGCGAGATCCTTCTCAACGCGCTGCCAGTCGGCTGCGACACGCGAGTGGACAGCAAAACCCTCCTCCCCGTAGCGGATAGCATCGGCAAAAAGCCGGTTAAAACCCATCGTGCCGAAGCGCGTCGACAGGGCTTCCCAGCCGGCCAGCGCACCAGGCACGGTGACGGCAAGCGCATCGAACTCCGGGATTGCAGCTATGCCGCGCGCGCGCACGGCATCCGCATCGGTGCTCATCGAGGCGCGCCCAGAGGCGTTGAGCCCGTGAAGCGTCCCGTCCGGCTCGGCCACGATCGCGAAGCAGTCGCCGCCTATGCCGGTGGCGACCGGCTCTACGACACACAGTGTCGCCGACGCCGCAAGGGCTGCGTCGATAGCGTTGCCGCCTTCGCGCAACACCTGAATCGCAGTCATCGTACCCAAGGGATGGCTGGTCGCAGCCATCCCGTTTTCGGCGATGACGGGCGAGCGCCCGGGCAGTGAAAAATCTCGCTCCATGGTTCGGGCTAGCGCAGGTTCACATCGCGGCTGGCGGCCCGCAACGATACGGAGAAGCCGGCCAGCACATCGACCAGCGAAAACAGCATCAGCACGAAGAACAGAGAGGTAGTAGCGCCCCTGACCAGCAGGAATTCGACAAGGAACAGCACGAAGACCAGTGTCGAAAGCAGATGGTCGATCACAGACGCGTTGGATGTCCGCGTCGATTTGACAAGTTCGACGAAAAGGAGGGCCAGCGCGATCACCAGCATCAGATCGGCGAGTGTCATCGACCATAGGCCGCCGGAGATCATCTGCACTGAAAAGAGCACATTCGACCAGGGATCTTCGCCGCCGAGCAACCCGGTCAGGCCGAGATTGTAGAGAATGAACGGCACGATCATCAGCGGCAGGTGAGCCATCTTGCGGTCTCCGGTTTCGGCGTCCGCAGTTAAAGACCGGGCACGAAACGCCCCGTCAAGCCCATGCGCGGCTGGCACAATGAAAAAGGCCGGCGCAAAGGCCGGCCCTGATCTTGGTTCTGCGCAGGAAAACCTAGTTTTCCTTCGGCTCCAGCACCTGCCGGCCGCGATACATGCCGGTCTTCAGGTCGATATGGTGCGGACGGCGCATTTCGCCCGAATCCTTGTCTTCGACATAGGCCGGGGCCTTCAGCGCATCGGCCGAACGGCGCATGCCGCGCTTGGACGGCGTGGTTTTTCGTTTCGGTACAGCCACGGATAAAGCTCCATCTGTCAGTCAAAAGCCCGCGCATCCGGCAATTCCGGCCATTCGCGGGCGCAATTCCTTGAAAGTCGCGTGCCTATACACGCCGCGCAGGGTTTTGACCAGTACGGTGGCAAAAAAAGTGGGCGCGGCAAAGTTGCCGCTTGCCGAGCGCTATCCACCTCCGTCTTTCAGGCAACCGACATAGTCTCCGGCCTGCTGCGCGCGCCGCTCCACAATGACTGCGAGGCGGTTGAGCCCGCTGCCCGGTTTGGCGGGGTTGCGCGTGGCCGGGTTGGGCAGCGTGACGGCAAGCAAAGCCGCCTGTCGCGCGGTCAGCGATTTTGCGGAACGGCCGAAATAATGTTGCGCCGCTGCTTCCGCACCGTAGAGGTTCGGACCCCATTCCGCGATGTTGAGATAGATTTCCAGTATCCGCCGCTTCGGCATCACCGCGTCGAAATAGAGCGCCAGCGGCACTTCCAACGCTTTGCGCACATAAGAGCGTCCATGCCAAAGAAAAAGGTTTTTGACCGTCTGCATGGGGATAGTAGATGCGCCGCGCAGCCCTTCGCCGGCCAGAGCGTCCTGCACCACCGTGTTCAACGCGTCCCAATCGACCCCATGATGCGCGCACAGCTGTCCATCTTCGGACATGACGACTGAATAGGGCAGCGCGGTGCCCATATCTTCGTAGTCGATCCATTCGCGCGTGTAGCCGTCCAGCGTGACGAGGTCTTTCACCATCAGAAGCGATACCGGGTGAATGACCGGCGCGAGGTAAAGCGGCGTCAGCGCGATCGGCAGCAAAACGACGACCGCAACGGCCAGCAGGCCGCGCCTCAGCCAGCGGCGCACGCGGCCGCGCGGCTTTTTCGCCTGGGCGCCTCCGCGGCTCTTCTTCTTTGTTTTGCTTTTCGCCTGCGCCAAGAACGCCCGCCTCCGACTGTCGCAACCGCATAGCGGTCGTCGCTGCGGGGCGCAACGCAGGCCCCGGCTTGACCGCAAACACAATTTGCCGTCATTGCCAGCCCATGGACGATGAATTTTCCACGCGTCTGACCACCCGTGCGGCAGAGGCCCAGAACTGTCTGGACAAGCTGCTTGAGGCGCAGCCGCGCAACGGCGAAATCGCCCGGCCTGAGCGTTTGGTGGCGGCGATGCGCCATGGCGTGCTCAACGGCGGCAAGCGCCTGCGCCCGTTTCTGGTCATGGAAAGCGCAGCGCTCTTTGGCGCGAAACCGGCGGCCGCGCTGCGCGTTGCGGCAGCGCTTGAATGCATCCACTGCTATTCGCTCATCCATGACGATCTGCCCGCCATGGACGACGACGATTTGCGCCGCGGTCAGCCCACGGTGCATCGAGCATTCGACGAGGCGACCGCGATCCTTGCTGGCGACAGCCTGCTGACGCTCGCATTCGATATCATTGCAAACGACGACACCGCTTTGTCGGCAAAGGCCAAACTCACTCTGGTTTCGATGCTGGCTCGCGCTTCCGGCCTGGGCGGCATGGCCGGCGGCCAGATGTATGACCTGGACGCCGCGCGCACCGCACCCGATGAGGCCGGCATCATACGGCTTCAGGCCATGAAAACCGGGGCCTTGATCCGCTTCGCCTGCGAAGCAGGTCCGGTGATTGCCGGCGCGCCGGAGCCCGACCGGGAGCGCCTTGCAGAGTTCGGCTCCGCCATCGGCCTTGCATTTCAACTTGCCGACGATCTGCTTGACCTGACCTCAAGCACCGAAAAGATGGGCAAGGCCACTGACAAGGATGCCGCAGCTGGCAAGGCAACGCTGGTTGCTCTGCATGGGGCCGACTGGGCGCGCAGCCAGCTCAAAGGCCTGGTCACACAGGCTACCGGCTTGCTTGCACCTTACGGCAGCGCCTGCGCAATGCTCACTCAGGCCGCGCATTTCATAGCCGCGCGTGACAGCTAGTTCGGCACGACACCCGAAAAACTGACCCAGCGTTAATTGCCGCTTAATGACATTGATCGATCTTTAGCCTCCGTTTGTTCGGGGTAGGTCATGTCTTTCGTCATTACCCGCAGTTACATGCGTACGCGTTTCTTCGCGATACTTGCGGGGTTCATCCTCGCAGTGTGCGCGGGCTCGGCCTATAATTTCTGGCAGGCAGAGCGAGCAAAAACAGATGTTCGCTTTGGCGCCGTCATCCAGATCATGGCCGACGCCACCGACGAGGTCATCTACCACGCCCTCCGGCTCGACCATTCACGGCTGAGAGCAACCAACAACGGCATTTCGACCGAAATCATCAAAGCCGATCTGCAATCGGCGCTCGATCGGCTGCGTTCTGCCTACGATGCGATCCGCAACGCCGCCGACGGCGATGTCGGTATGGGCGAAAGCCAGTCCATTACTGCCGAAGAAGAGCGCGCAGCCGGGGTCGAAGCGGGGATCGCAGCCGAGAACGCAATTATCGCAAGCATTGCCGGTCAACCCCTGCCGGAAACGCTGCGCTCACTTTGGGAGGGCGCCGCGAACGGCCCGTCGCTGCGGAGCGACGTGAAAGAGGTTCTCACTCACGGCGACCGGCTGTCGATCTTCCACAGCTATGACGGCTCAACCGCGCAGCGTGTTTTTCGCCAGTTGGGCAGGGCGGCGACGGAACGGGTCAGTCCGCTGCTTTCCACCACGCTGGACAAGCTGCAGCGTGAGATGGTCGGCAGCTACAGCGCCCTGCAATACACGCTGCTTGTCGTAGCAGCCTCCATGGTTATCGGCGCGGTGCTGTTTGCGCTTCGTGTCTTTGATCCGATGATGCGCAACATCGAGGAAGCGCAGCAATCGCTGCAGGCAGCCAAGGAAGTGGTCGAGGCCGAGAAGGTCCGCGCCGAATCCGCGGACCGCGCCAAGTCGGAATTCCTCGCCAATATGAGCCACGAAATTCGAACGCCGATGAATGGCGTGATGGGCATGGCCGAGCTGCTCGCGCGCACCGAACTGGACTCCCGGCAAAACATGTTCGTCGATGTGATTGTAAAGTCAGGCAACGCCCTGCTTACGATCATCAATGACATTCTCGACTTCTCCAAAATCGATGCGGGTCAGATGCATCTCGATCCTGCGCCCTTCCTCATCGGCGAGGCAGTGGAAGATGTCGCGACGCTTGTATCGACGCGTGTCGCCGAAAAGGACCTCGAACTCATTGTGCGGGTTGCGCCCGACCTGCCGCCAAGCCTGGTTGGCGACATCGGCCGCTTCCGCCAAATCACGACCAATCTCGTCGGCAATGCCGTGAAATTCACCGAGCGCGGCCATGTGCTGGTCGAGGTGTCCGGCAAACCTATCGATGACGAAAACATTATGGTCACAGTGCGTGTGGAAGACACCGGCATCGGTATCCCCGAAGACAAGCTCGCATCGGTTTTCGAAAAATTCGCGCAGGTAGATGCCTCGTCTACGCGCCGCCACGAAGGCACGGGCCTTGGCCTCGCCATCGCCACCCGCCTGGTGGAATTGATGGGCGGCGAAATCGGCGCCGACAGCACGGTTGGCAAAGGTTCGGTTTTCTGGTTCTCCGTGCCGATGCCGATTGATCAGGCGGCGGCGCGCCCGAAACCGGTTCCTTTCGACGTCAGCGGCGCACGTGTGCTCGCCGTGGACGACAACGGCATCAACCGCGACATCCTCTCCGAGCAGCTCAGGAACTGGGGCTTCGACGGCGTTGCGGTCGAAAGCGGCGCTATGGGCATCGCTTTCCTGAAGCATGCCGCCGAGGTCAATGCCGATGTCGATTGCGTCATCCTCGACTTCCAGATGCCGGACATGAACGGCGTCGAGGTCGCGCAGCAGATTCGGCAGTCGGGCATCGATGTACCGATCATTCTGCTGACTTCGGTAGACCAGTCGGAAACCAGCCAACTCGCCACAAAATACGGCATCAATGCCCAGCTAACCAAACCGGCGCGTTCGTCAGCCCTGCTTGAGACCATCGTAAACGTGCTTCAGGTGAAACGCTCGGCGGAGCAGAAGGCCGCGCCCGTCGACACCCCGCAGATCAGGCAGCCGAAACCTGTGGCGCGCATCGCCGAAACACGCAAGACGGCGCAGCCAGCCGCGGACACCGGCCGCAAGGCCGCGACCGTCGACGTTGTGGTCGCCGAGGACAATGAGGTCAACCAGCTGGTGTTCAGCCAGATTCTAGACGGCATCGGCATTTCATACCGTATCGCTTCCAACGGGCGCACCGCGGTCGAGTTCTACAAATCGCTGAACCCGACAATCATCCTCATGGATGTCTCGATGCCGGAGATGAACGGGCTGGAAGCAACGGCTGCCATCCGCGAGATCGAAGGTGAAACCGGCACCCACACGCCGATCATCGGCATCACCGCGCACGCTTTGAAGGGCGACAAGGAACGCTGTCTGGAAGCCGGGATGGACGATTATCTGACGAAACCGATCTCGCCGGACCGGCTCTCGGCAAAAATCGAATCCTGGATGTTCGGCCAGGCCGAAGCGCTGTCGGCATGAGAGCTCCCCTCCCTCGCCGGGAGGGTGGAAAACCGCAATCAGCGATTGAACCGGAGGAGGGGTCCCCTACTCCGCGGCTGCCTGCCCGCCTGACCCGAAGCGGCTTTCGATATAGTCCGCCACCATCTTCTGGAAATCGTCGGCGATCGTTGTGCCACGTAGCGTCGCAGCCTTTGCGCCGTCGATGAAGACGGGCGCCGCCGGCGTCTCGCCGGTGCCCGGCAGCGAGATGCCGATATCGGCGTGTTTGCTTTCGCCCGGCCCGTTCACGATGCAGCCCATCACCGCGACCTTGAGCTCTTCCACGCCCGGATATTTGTCGCGCCAGACCGGCATGTTGGCCTTGAGATCGGCCTGGATTTTCTCTGCAAGTTCCAGGAACACCGTCGAAGTTGTCCGTCCGCATCCGGGGCAGGCCGCGACAACCGGCGTGAACTGGCGGAAGCCCATCGTCTGAAGCAATTCCTGCGCAACCTGCACCTCGCGCGTGCGGTCGCCGCCGGGTTCGGGCGTCAGGGAAATGCGGATCGTGTCGCCAATGCCCTGCTGCAGAAGAATGCCCATCGACGCCGAGGACGCCACGATGCCCTTGCTGCCCATGCCGGCCTCTGTGAGGCCAAGATGCAACGCGTGGTTGGAACGCTTCGCTAGCTCCGAATAGACCGCAATGAGATCCTGCACGCGGCTGACTTTGGCCGAGAGGATGATGCGGTCACGCGGCAGCCCGATCTCCTCGGCAAGCTCTGCCGATAGCAGCGCCGATTGCACGATCGCCTCGCGGGTCACCTCGTCGGCGGTCATCGGCGAACCATGCGCCTGATTTTCGTCCATGAGTCGGGTCAGCAGTTCCTGGTCGAGCGAGCCCCAATTGACGCCGATTCGCACCGGCTTGTCGTGCCGGATCGCGGTTTCCACGATGGCCGCGAACTGGCGATCCTTTTTCTCGCGAAAACCGACATTGCCGGGGTTGATGCGGTATTTTGCCAGAGCTTCCGCACAGGCCGGGTGATCGGCCAAAAGCTTGTGGCCGATATAGTGAAAATCGCCGATCAGCGGCACATCGATGCCGAGCCTGGCCAGCCGGTCGCGGATTTTCGGGACAGCGGCAGCACTTTCGTCGCGATCTACTGTGATGCGTACGAGCTCGGAGCCGGCGCGGTGCAGCGCAGCCACCTGAGCCACGGTCGCGTCAACATCCGCCGTATCTGTGTTCGTCATGGATTGCACGACGACCGGCGCGTCTCCGCCAACCGCGACGCCGCCCACCGGCACCGCCACCGACGTACGGCGCGGCAGGGGTGCGCCAGAATATCCGGTCATTACCGCAACCTTTCGGGGCTGAGTTTCGTTGTTGTTCACGTGGCGAACCCTCCCGCCGATGTCAATGGGCGGCTGACGGCGTTCACGATTGCGTAATTGCGCGGATTTCGCCTTCGGAATGCCCCACGGAGCGCCCACATTGGAAGCGACATTGGGAGACCCGCCATGCAGGAGCCACCCGCCAACAACCTGATCCGCAGCGCCATGAAGGCGCCGTATCTGGAACGCGACGAGGAACAGGAACTCGCCGTCCGGTGGAAGGAAAACCGGGATCAGGACGCGCTGCACCGCATAACGATGGCGCATATGCGCCTCGTCATAGCCATGGCCGCGAAGTTTCGCGGCTTCGGCCTGCCGATGAGCGACCTTGTGCAGGAGGGCCATGTCGGCCTGCTGGAAGCAGCCGCCAGATTCGATCCCGAGCGCGAGGTCCGCTTCTCCACCTATGCCACCTGGTGGATACGTGCATCGATCCAGGATTATGTACTGCGCAACTGGTCGATCGTGCGCGGCGGTACCAGCTCGGCTCAGAAGGCGCTTTTCTTCAACCTGCGGCGCCTGCGCGCCCGGCTTGCGGTGGGCGGCGAGATGCTGACCTCGGCGGACGTCTATAAGCGCATATCGGATACGCTCGGCGTTTCGTCTGCCGATGTCGAGATGATGGACGCGCGGCTTTCGGGCTCCGACACATCGCTCAATGCACCTCTGACAACCGAAAACGAAAATGCCAGCCGGCAGGATTTCCTTGTTTCGGAAGCGCCCGGCCCCGACGAACTGGCCGAAGGTACGATCGACGATGAGCGCCGATCCGAATGGCTGCATACCGCGCTTGGCGCGCTGAATGAGCGCGAGCTGCGCATTATCCGCGAAAGGCGATTGCGCGAATCCGGAGCGACGCTGGAATCGCTTGGCGAGAAGCTAGGCATTTCGAAGGAGCGCGTGCGCCAGATCGAAGGGCGCGCACTCGAGAAGCTCCGCACGGCACTTTTGGAAGCGCACCCGCAGCTGGGCACGCCGACGGCCTGACCATCTAGCGGTCGGTGACGATCTTCACCTGAGCGCCGGCCGAAAGGCTTGCGCCGGGGCCAAGCCCATTGAGCAGGCGGAACAGAGCGACCTTGTCGCTGACGCCAGACATCTGTGCGGCGAGCGAAGAGACATTCTGCCCGCTGCGAACCGTCACCACCCGCACTTTGAGCGGCTCAAGCGCCGCCTGCTCGGCATTGGAAAGCACGCGGAAGCTGCCGGTCACCGCGGTGTCCACCGGGCCGAGCGCAGTGCTGTCGGACGGCGCGGCCGTCAGCAGGCGGTAGACCTGCGAACCTGCCCGCACGACGGTGATCGCGAACTGCCACCCGTCTGCAGAGGCGCGTGCCCGCGCCGCTTCATTGCCGTTGATGACGTCGGTACGAATGCTACCCGGCACCAGCCCTTGAACCCAGCCGGAACGAAGGTAGTCGGCAAGGCCGACCCGTCGGCTGAGCGTCACGCCATCGAACCGCACTGCGGTGTCACCCGGGCCGGCGGCCGTAACCGCGGCAGCGGTATTGTCGATGACGAACCCTTCCGGCACCGAAAAGGAGATGCCGAGTTTGGGATGCAGGAATGTGCGCCCGCGCACATAGCCTTCCTCCGGTGTGTCACCGAACAGCATGCCGTCAACGCCCGCCAGATAATCGTCGCGGTCGCGCGCGCCCTGCTCGCCCTGCGGGCCGAACTGCCGTGCGTGGCGACGGGCTAGCTCGATGCGTTGAGGCGCATTGGGGTGCGACGCCAGAAAGTCGAGGCTGGCATCATTGCTGCCGCTCACCGAGCGCAGATCCGTGTAGGAGGCCATGGACTGCAGGAAACGCGATGCGGCAAATGCGTCGTAGCCCGCCTGCGCCGACGAACGGATGCCGATCGCATCGGCCTCGAGCTCCTGATTGCGGGAAAACTGAGCCAGCCGCAGCTTCCCACGCACCAGCGCGACCTGCGCATTCGGGTTACCGCCGAGCACATCGTTGACCACCTGCGCGGCGAGCACTTCTTCAGCCTCTTTCTGCTGCCTCTGAATGCCGTGACTGGCCGTCACATGCGCCATTTCATGGGCGATGACGGCGGCGAGCTCGGCGGAATCGTTCACCAGCGCCAGAAGCCCGCGCGTAACATAGAGATATCCGCCCGGAAGCGCGAAGGCGTTCACATTCGGCGAATTTAGGATTGTCACCCGGTAGGCCTGGCTTGGGTCGTCGGAAACCGCCGTGAGCCGGCCAACGACCTTGGCCACCATCCGCTCAAGCTTCGGGTCTGAGTACTCGCCGCCATAAGTGGCAAGAATGCGCGGATGCTGCTCGCGAGCGATACCGGCCAGCCGGTCATTGCGGGTGACAGTGTCCACTGTGACCGGCGCGCTGGAAGGCTTGAATGAGCTGCTATTACCGAAATCGATACCCTGACACCCTGCAAGCAGCGCAAGCATGCCCGCGAGCGCCAGCCACCGCGAAGCGGGCCGGGAGCGGCGCTCAATCATGCTGGACGAAGGGGTGCGAAGCAGGATCCGAATCCTTTCAGGCGGTTACCTTGCGGTATAGCAGCGCCGCCGCTGCCTGCCAGCCGCGCCTGCGCACGCCCGCGAAATTACGCGGACGCGTTGCGCAAATGACGCGCAATTATGTCGCTATCCGGGCGAAAGTGGCTGAAGCGGCCTATTTCGAGCCGACATAGCGGCGAAAGGCCTCTGGCATATCGGGACCGAAAAATCTGCTGATCGGTCCGCTGGCGGCGATCGTCCCGGCCTCGAGATAGAGCATGGTATCGGCGATACGCTCTGCGTCTTCAGGGTGGTGCGTCGCCATCAGCATCGTCATGCCACGCTCCGCACTCAGTTCGCGCACCAGTGCGATCATATCGGAGCGCAGCGCCGGGCCAAGTGCTGCAAATGGTTCGTCGAGCAGAAGCACCGGCCGGTCGCGTACCAGCACGCGCGCCAGAGCAACGCGCTGCCGTTCCCCGCCTGACAGTGTGGCCGGAAGCCGCTTTTCCTTGTCGCCAAGGCCGACACGGTTGATCGCGGCACGAACATCCTCTCGCGCCTTGCCGTCCAGCTTCAGCGAAGGCGAACGCCCAAGAGCGACGTTTGAAAAGACATCGAGATGGCCGAAAAGGTTGTTTTCCTGAAACACCATGGAGACAGGCCGGCGTGCCGGCGGCGCCTGGGCCACATCCGCGCCGGCGATCAGAATTTCCCCGCTGTTCGGCGTTTCGAAGCCGGCGATCAGATCGAGAAGCGTCGATTTGCCGGAGCCGCTCGGCCCCATCACGGCAGCAACCGAGCCGGCGGCAAGCGTGAAATCGAAGGAGAATTCCATTCCGCCGCGGCTCAACCTTAGCTCGCGGCATTGAATATCGGCTCCACTCATCGCGCTCTCCGTGACGCCCAGTCGGCAAACATCATCAGCGCGAAGCAGAGAGCACCGAGCATCAGCGCCAGCCCCGCCGCATCCTGGGTTCGATAGGCGCTCATCCGTTGCAGCAAAAGATAGGGCAGCGTGCGCACATCTTCGCTGCCGAACAATGCAATGACGCCGAGATCGCCCAGCGACAGCGCCATGGCGAAGGCAAAAGCGGTGGCAAGCGGACGCCTGAGCGGCGGCCAGTCGATCAGGCGCAACCGCGCGAAGCCGGAAATACCGAGCTGCGCGCAAAGCCGCTCATGCCGCGCCGAGGCGCTGTCATAGGCCGGCCGGATGGCGCGCATCGCAAATGGCATCGCCATGATGGCATTGACCGCCACGACCATGACCGGAGCGGCTGCGAAAACACCGGCGCCGCTTTGCCGTAGGAGTACGAACCAGCCGGCGCCGATGACGATTGGCGGAATGACCAGCACAAGGGCTGCGCCCTGATCGGTCATGCGTTCGAGAACCCCCGGGCGTCCCATCGCGCCACGACGCAACTCCAGTGCCCGGCGCGCGGCGACCAGCGAGACCGACAGTACAACGGATAGCGAAGCCGCAATGAAGGCCAGGACAAGGCTGGTGGCGGCAGCGTTCCGCACACTCGCTTCGCCGAAGAGTCGCACGAGATCAGAGTCCAGTCCGGCAATGACGATGGCCGCCATAGGACCGGCGACGAACAGAAAACCGGCAATCAGAACTGCGCCATTCAGGAGTTTTTCCGGCCACGAGGTGAAAAGTCCTCCTCGGTTCGAAACCGAAAGAAACGCCTCGCCCGCGAGATGCGCGCCGAGCCTTGCGGCAGCCGTAACAATCACGACGGTCAGCACAAGCTGCACGAAAGTTAGCGTCACCGCCCGCGCAGGATCGAAATCGAAGCGCAGCGCCTGGTAGATCGCCACTTCCAGTGTCGTCGCCGCTGGCCCGCCGCCCAACAGCAGGACGATAGTGAAAGACGTGACACACAGCATGAAGACAAGCATGGCGACACCCGGCAGCGCAGCGCGCACCGCCGGCCATTCGATCAGTCGCCAGGCCGACCAGGAACCCATGCCGAGCTGCGCTTCCAGCCGGCGATGGTCCGCTGGAATGGCGTTGAACGCTTCTAGAAACATGCGAGCGGCCAGCGGCATGTTGAAGAAAACATGCGCCACGAGAATGCCACTGAGGCCATAGATGCCCGGCCAGCTGCCGCCGGTGAGCCCGCTCAGCGCATCAGCAAAAATGCCTGCCCGCCCAAGCAGCGCGAGAACACCGAGGGCGGCAACAATAGCCGGCAAGGCGAGCGGTACGCCGAAGAGCCAGATGATCGCACCACGACCTGGAAAGGCCGGCAGCCGCGCCAGAGCCCGCGCGACAATGATGCCGGGCAGAATGGAAAGAACCGTCGACAGCAGCGCCTGCCACAGCGTGAACTGCACCACGCGCAGGAGATAGTTGTCGAAAGCCGAAGCCGCGCCCGACCAATCCGACCCGGCTTCCCAGATGAGACCTGCCGCCGCCCCGCCCATGACGAGACCGATTGCGCCAAGGGTGAGGACGCCAGGAAGGGTGCGCGTGGTTTTCCCTCCCCTTTGGGGGGAGGGTGCCGAGCCTGAGCCTGCCGAAGGCGAGGCGGGTGGGGCTGGTTTGCGCCGCGCTTCGGCATACCCCCACCCGTCCAATCGCTCCTGGCGATTGTCCACCCTCCCGCCGTAGGGGATGGAATTGGCCTTACGGCCCACTACTCGCTCATCACCGCGAGCCATTCGTCGATCCAGGCCTTGCGGTTGGCGGCGACTGTCTCGGCGTCGATGACGATCGGCTCGTCCGGACGGATCATGTCGGCAAAAACGGGATTAAGCGGCTCGGTCGTGGCGCCTGCCGGAAACATCCAGTTCGTTTCAGGAATGACATCCTGAAACCCGGGGCCGGTCATGAATTGCAGGAACTGTGCGGCCAAAGCATTGTCGGACCCTTTGGTCGTGATACCGGCGACCTCGATCTGGATGTAGTGACCTTCGGAAAACTCCGCCGCCTTATAGCGCTCCTCGCGCTCGGCGATCAGGTGATAAGCCGGCGAGGTTGTATAGGACAGCACCATCTGCGCTTCGCCCGAGGTGAACAGGCCGTAGGATTCGCTCCATCCCGGCGTGACGGTCAGCACACGGTTTTTCAGGCTCGCCCAGGCATCTGCGGCGTTGTCGCCATAAACCGCCTTCACCCACAGAAGCAGGCCGAGACCCGGCGTCGATGTGCGCGGATCCTGGATGGCGATTTTCGGCCCGTCGGCATTCTCGACCAGTTCCTTCAGGCTTGCCGGCGGCGTTTCCACCGTCTGCGTGTCATAGACCACGGCGAAATAGCCATAGTCATAAGGAACGAACGTCTCGTCCGACCAGCCGCCGGGAACACTGACGTTGGCAAGGTCGATACCGTGCGGCACAAAAAGCCCCGTCGCCTCCGCCTCGAGGGTCAGATTGGTGTCGAGCCCAAGCACGATGTCGGCTTGTGTTTCATTGCCTTCCAGCTTGAGCCGGTTGAGCAGCGCGACACCATCCGCGACGCCGACGAAATTGACCGCGCAGGAACATTCGGCCTCGAAGGCTTCCTTCACTTTCGGGCCCGGACCCCATTCGGCATTGAAGCTCTCATAGGTGTAAATGGTGAGCGAATTGTCCTGCGCGGCCGCGGCAAGTGTGCCCGCCGCGAGAATCGTTGTTGCAAAAAGTGTTGTGTGGATCATGCGCATTGGCGCCTCCTTCTGTTTCGTTGAACGGGGAATGGCGCCTTTGGCAAAGCGTCTAATCCCTCCGCCGGTGCAAACCGGATCAGGTTCAGCGGGTTGGCTGGGTTTCCCCTTGGCCTCTCAGCCGGATCGAAGGTCCGGCACCCCGTTAGAGCGAGGTCACCATTAAGCGTCTTGCTGCGTCGACGCAACATGGGTTTCGCGCCCGTCACGCTTCCACTGCGCCGACCCGGCGTGATAGGAGCGCGCGCCATGAGCCCGAATTCGAGCCGAACGACCATCCTTCTCGGCGGTGACCTCACCGCAACACCGAGGCTACGCGCCCAAGTCGCGGGAACCCTTGTCATTGCCGCTGATTCCGGTATCAGCCATGCGTCCAGACTTGGGCTGAAGCCCGATCTTTGGGTTGGGGATTTCGATTCCGCTACCGACGACCACCATGCCGAACACGCTGCGGTGCCGATGACGCGCTTTCCCGCCGAAAAGGACAAGACAGACGGCGAAATCGCCATCGAGGCAGCCCGCAAAGAGGGCGCGACAGAGATTATTCTCGCCGGCGCATTTGGCGGCGAGCGGGCCGACCACGCCTTCCTGCATCTGACCACCGCCATGTGTGCAGCGGAAAGCGGCCTCAAGGTATTGCTGTCCAGCGGCACCACTGAGGCTTTGCCTTTGCTTCCGGGCGAAGCAGCGTTCGATTACCCGCCCGGCACGGTGTTTTCGGTTCTGGGCTTCGACGACCTGACAGGGCTCACACTTAGCGGCGTGAAATGGCCGCTGGAGCGGCGACACGTTCCATTCGGCTCGTCGCTGACGATCTCCAACGAAGTCGCTTCGCGCCTGGTTGCCAGCCTTGAGGCCGGACGGGCGATGGTCGTTGCCAATCTGCCAAACGACGCGCAGGCCTGACGATGGCGCCACCGCTTCTCCAGCTCGACGGCATCGGCCTGTCCTTCGGTAGCGAACCGTTGCTGGAGGACATCTCGCTCAACGTCTCGGCAGGCGAGCACATTGCGCTTGTCGGCCGCAACGGCTCCGGCAAATCGACCTTGCTGAAGATTGTGGCGGGCATGGTCGAGCCGCGCGAAGGCACACTGTTCCGCCAGCCCAACGCGACAGTACGCTACCTGCCGCAAGCCCCGGACACTGCCGGTTTTGACACTGTGCGCGACTATGTGGTGGCAGGCCTCGGCCCTGCCGACGACCAGAACCGCGCGGACTATCTGCTCGATGGCCTCGGCCTCACCGGTGCGGAAAACCCGGCGAAGCTGTCCGGCGGCGAAGGTCGCCGCGCCGCAATCGCGCGGGTTCTGGCGCCTCAGCCGGACATCCTGCTTCTCGACGAGCCGACCAACCATCTCGATCTCGCGACGATCGAATGGCTGGAAGGCGAACTGGTGCGCTCGCCTTCCGCGATCGTCATGATCTCGCATGACCGCCGTTTTCTGGAACGCGTGTCGAAGACCACGATCTGGCTCGACCGGGGCACCGTGCGCCGTCTGGACCAAGGCTTCGGTGCATTCGAGGCGTGGCGCGACAAGCTGCTGGAAGAGGAGGAGCGCGACCAGCACAAGCTCGGCCGCCAGATCGTGCGCGAGGAGCACTGGCTGCGCTACGGGGTCACCGCGCGCCGCAAGCGCAACATGCGCCGGCTCGGCGAATTGCAGACCATGCGCGAACGCCACCGCACGCGGCGCGGCCCGGAGGGTGCGGCGATCCTCAGGGCTGCGGAAGCAACCGATTCCGGCAAGCTGGTTATCGAAGCGAAGGCGATCTCCAAAAGCTATGGCGACCGGGCCATCGTCCGGGATTTTTCGATCCGCATTGCACGTGGTGACCGGCTCGGGCTGGTGGGCCCGAACGGTGCCGGCAAGACGACGCTTCTAAAGCTGCTGACCGGCGCGTTTACGCCCGACGACAGCACAATCCGCCATGGCGCCAACATCGAGCTCGCCAGCTTTGACCAGCACCGCGATATGCCAAATCCGGACGAAACGCTGGCGCACTATCTGACAGAAGGCGCCGGCGACCAGATCTCAGTCGACGGCAAACCGCGCCATGTCGCGTCCTACATGAAGGACTTTCTGTTCAAGCCGGAGCAGGCGCGCTCGCCGGTACGCGAGCTCTCTGGTGGCGAAAAGGCGCGGCTTGCGCTCGCCCGTATTCTGGCGCGCCCGTCGAACCTGCTGGTGCTCGACGAACCGACGAACGACCTAGATATGGAAACGCTCGATCTGCTGCAGGAGCTTGTCGCCGGCTATCCGGGCACTGTTATCCTCGTCAGCCACGACCGCGATTTTCTCGACCGCACGGTGACCGGCATTCTGGTGCCCGAAGGCGATGGCCGTTGGACCGAATATGCCGGCGGTTATTCCGACATGCTGGCGCAGCGCGGCAGCCGCGACATCAAAGGCGCCATAAAGTCCAGCTCCTCGAAGGCAGCAGCGCCCGCGTCACAAAAGGCCGAAAAGCCGCGCAACACATCAGCCAAGCTCTCCTATAAGCAGAAATATGCACTCGAGACGCTACCGAGAGAGATCGAAGCGGCAAGCGCCGAGATCGGCAGGCTGGAAGCTAAGCTCGCCGACCCTGACTTCTACGGCAAGGAACCGAAGGCCTTTGCCGACACAGCAGCGAAACTCGATCAGCTGCGTGACAAGCGCTCCGGGCTCGAAGAAGAATGGCTGGAGCTTGAAATGCTGCGCGAGGAAATTGAGGGCAGTTGATGCTCGTTCTTCATGCGCATATATTATGCGCATAGGAGATCGCCATGCTGACCAGAGCGCCCGCCCGCAAATCCGTCAATCTGTCGCTGAACAAGGAGCTGCTCGCCGAGGCGAAGGAGCTGGGCATCAACATGTCCCGCATAGCCGAGGAGAGCATCGCGCAGGCCGTTTCGGCTGAAAAATCCCGCCGCTGGAAAGAGGAAAACCGCGAGGCAATCGAAAGCTCGAACGCCTACGTCGAAAAACACGGTCTGCCGCTGGCGAAATACCGGATGTTCTGAGTGGCGCGATACGATCTCTATCCAGACGGAGAGGACTATTTGCTCGATGTCCAGGCGGACACGCTTGAGGGACTGAACACGCGAGTCGTCGTTCCGGTTCGGGTGCCAGCCAGAGCACCGAAACCTGCGCGACGACTAAATCCCACGTTCCAGCTGAACGGCAGTGCCTTCCTGATGGTCACTCAGTTCATGGCCGCCGTACCAGAACACGAGCTGGGCCAACCGCATGACAATCTCGGCCGACATCACGACGAGATCGTCGCCGCACTTGACATGCTTTTTCACGGCTTTTGAATTTGGCAACGACGCCCAACATCAGTCTGCGCGCCGCACGGTCCGACGAAGCCACCGCTCTCACCGAGCTATGCCTGCGGTCAAAGGAACACTGGGGCTATGACGAGGCCTTCATGGCCGCTTGCCGCGCCGAGCTGACGGTTGCCCCGGACATCATCGCCGGCCCGTTCTTTCACATCGCCACGGTGGACGGCGAATGCGCCGGCGTTGCCGAAATCGGCAGCGAGATCGGGGTCTGGTATCTCGAAAAACTGTTCGTCGATCCGCGTTTTATGGGTCTCGGCCTAGGCCGCCGGCTCTTTGATTGGGCGGCGAAGACAGCCGCCGCACATGGAGCATCATCACTCGAGATCGCCGCTGACCCCGACGCCGTGCCGTTTTACGAGCACCATGGCGCCCGCCGAATCGGCGAAGAACCCTCTGGCTCTATCCCCGGTCGCATGCTGCCATTGCTGGAATTGACGCTTTAGTCGGCCTTGCGCTCGAGTTTGCCGGCAAGCGCTTCCATGCGCTCGGCCAGATGCGACAGCGCGCCGACAAGCGCGGCGTCGTTCTTATCGGCCTTTACAAGCGCGTCGTCACGCGTCTTGCGCAGCGTCGCGATCTCGCTCTCCATGCCGAGCACACGCTTTTGCAGCTCGGCCAGTTCGTCCATCACCATGATGCCCGACATGACGGTAATGCGCTGATCACCAATCTCGCCGAAGCTCTCTTTCAGATGCGCGACATAGCGGTCGAAGCGCGAGGCCAGGTCGATGAGATGCTCTTCCTGCCCCTCATCGCAGGCCATCCGATACTGCTTGCCGTCAATCGTTACTGTGACTTGAGCCATTCGCCGCGTCTCGCCTGCCGGACTATCTGTCCAGAACCGCCCTGATCGTTTCCATCGCCGTCACCAGCCGGCGCGAAACCTCTTTGTTCGCATCGACAAGCTGCTCGGCCCTCGCTTCGGAAGAATCGAGCTCCTGCGCCAGCCGCGCCCGGTCGGCATTGAGCCGCTGCACTTCGGCTTCCGCCTCTTCCGAATCCTGCTCAAGATCGATGCGCGCCCCAACCGTTTCCTCAAGCGAATCGATCGCCTTGCCCAGGCGGGCGATCACCTCTCTTAATGTCGGTTCGCTGGACATGGCGACTTTCCGGGACAGAATACGCGTGGAATCATGCCCTGATGGCAGGCCGTTAGAGCAAAAAGATTAGGCGCCGTGTGAAGCGCGCGTCAACTCACCAGCGCGCGCTTTCCCCGCGTTCTTGACCTTTCGTCAGCCTGTGGAACGGCGCATTTGTCGGCTATTCCCCTTTGTTGACTCGGAGGCGGCACCTGATATGTGTCCCCTGCCTTTTCCGGCGCCAAGAGCGCCGCACGTCACCATTCCTGGCCTGGGGCCGTCAGCGAGCACAATATGACCACACGTGAAAAGCACGACCGGATGGCCAATGCTATCCGCTTCCTTTCGATGGATGCCGTACAGGCGGCCAATTCCGGCCACCCCGGATTGCCAATGGGAGCGGCGGACATCGCGACCGTGCTGTTCACGCAGTTCATGACGCATGATCCCAAGCAGCCCGACTGGGCCGATCGCGACCGTTTCGTTCTGTCGGCCGGTCATGGCTCCATGCTGCTTTATTCCCTGCTCTACCTGCTGGGCTACGAAGACATCACGCTGGACGAGATCAAGAATTTCCGCCAGCTCGGCTCGCGCACAGCCGGCCATCCGGAATACGGCCACGCGGCCGGCATCGAAACGACGACCGGGCCGCTCGGCCAGGGCCTCGCAAACAGCGTCGGCATGGCGCTTGCCGAGCGCATTCTCAATGCGCGCTTCGGCGACGATCTGGTCGATCACTACACCTATGTGCTGGCCGGCGACGGCTGCCTGATGGAAGGCATCAGCCAGGAGGCCCTTTCGCTTGCGGGTCACCTGAAGCTCAACAAGCTGATCGTGATGTGGGACGACAACCGTATTTCTATCGACGGCCCGGTTTCGCTGTCGGACTCGACCGACCAGATCAAGCGCTTCGAGGCATCCGGCTGGAACACCCTCCAGGCCGACGGTCACGATCCGGAGGCGATTGCCGCTGCGATCAAAAAGGCAAGGGAATCCGACCGTCCGACCATGATCGCCTTCCGCACCACGATCGGTTTCGGTTCGCCCAACAAGGCAGGTACATCCAAGGTCCACGGCTCGCCGCTTGGCGACGAAGAGATCGCTGCAACACGCAAAGCACTCAATTGGGATTCGTCCCCCTTTGTCGTTCCTTCCGACATTCTCGATGACTGGCGTCTCGCCGGCCTGCGCTCGGCCAAGGAACGCAAGGCCTGGAAGCAGCGTCTTTCCGAAAGCAGTGGTGAAGTGCGCGCCGAATTCGAACGCCGCATGAGCGGCGAGTTGCCAGCCGAACTCGACAGCGCGATTGCCGACTACAAGAAGAAGCTCGCGGAGGACAAACCCGGCGTCGCAACGCGCAAATCTTCAGAAATGGCGCTCGAAGTCATCAATGGCGCAGTGCCCGAGACAATCGGCGGCTCGGCCGATCTGACCGGCTCAAACAACACCAAGACCAGCCAGACGAAGCCAATCGTAGCGGGCGACTATTCCGGGCGCTACATCTATTACGGCATTCGCGAACACGCGATGGCCGCCGCGATCAACGGCATGGCGCTGCACGGCGGGATCATTCCTTATGGCGGCACCTTCCTGGTGTTTTCCGACTACGCCCGCCCGTCCATGCGGCTGGCGGCGCTGATGGGTATTCGCTCCATCTTCGTGATGACCCATGACTCCATCGGCCTCGGCGAAGACGGCCCGACTCACCAGCCGGTCGAGCAGATGGCCGCACTTCGCGCGATCCCCAACCTCAATGTCTTCCGGCCGGCGGACGCCATGGAAACGGCTGAATGCTGGCAGCTGGCGCTGACGTCTCAAAAGACGCCATCCACGCTCGCTCTGACCCGCCAGAACCTGCCCGCGGTTCGCCTCGAGGCGAGCGGCGACAATCTGTGCGCACTAGGTGCGTACGAGCTGCGCATGGCCTCCGACGACGCCAAAGTGACGATCTTCGCGTCCGGCTCGGAAGTCGAGATCGCCGTCGCCGCACAAGCCGAACTCGAGAAAAAGGGCGTGCCCGCCCGCGTCGTTTCCGTACCCTCGTTCGAGCTGTTTGAGAAGCAGAGCGCCGACTATCAGGCGGCGGTCATCGGCTCCACGCCGGTGCGCATCGCGGTCGAAGCCGGCATCCGCCAGGGATGGGACCGCTTCATCGGCACAGACGGTATTTTCATCGGCATGGACAGCTTCGGTGCGAGCGGCCCCTATAAGGAGCTCTACGCCCATTTCGGCATCACGGCCGAAGCTGTCACGCAGGCAGCGGTCGCCAATCTCGGTGACGAAGCCTAGCAGCCAGTCTGGCACAGCCGAAAGACCTGCTGCTGACAGCGGATTCTCACCGCTGGCGCTGGATTATTGCCTGCGCCGCCGGTAAGAGGGCGTGCCTGCGCTTCCACGCATGCCCGAATGAAGCCAGCGTCCCGGCTGGAATGCTCCAACATGTCCGCGAGGAGATCATCGAATGACCGTCAGAGTCGCCATCAACGGATTTGGCCGCATCGGCCGCAACATTGTCCGCGCCATCTATGAATCGGGCCGCAAGGACATCGACGTCGTTGCCGTCAACGACCTGGGGCCGGTGGAAACCAACGCCCACCTGATGCGCTATGACAGCGTGCACGGACGCTTCCCCAAGAGCGTCAGTGTCGATGGCGATACGATCCACATCGAGGGCGGCGACAGCTTCAAGGTGCTGGCCGAGCGCGACCCGTCTAAACTCCCGTGGAAAGAGCTGGGCGTCGACATCGCGCTTGAGTGCACCGGCATCTTCACCGCGAAGGAAAAGGCCGTCGCGCACATCGAGGCCGGCGCCAAGCGCGTCATCGTGTCTGCTCCGGCGAGCGGTGCTGACTTCACCGTTGTCTACGGCGTCAACCACGACAAGCTGACGAAGGATCACATCGTCATCTCCAACGCCTCCTGCACGACCAACTGCCTGGCGCCGGTGGCCAAGGTGCTCAACGATGCGTTCGGTATCGAAAAGGGCTTCATGACCACGATCCACGCATATACGGGCGACCAGCCGACGCTCGACACCATGCACAAGGATCTCTACCGCGCACGCGCAGCCGCTGTGTCGATGATCCCGACCTCAACCGGTGCTGCCAAGGCCGTCGGCCTCGTGCTGCCGGAGCTGCAGGGCAAGCTGGACGGCGTTGCGATCCGCGTACCGACCCCGAATGTCTCGGTGGTGGACTTCAAATTCGTGCCGAAGAACAAGGTGACTGTCGAAGAGGTCAACGCCGCCCTCGTCGCGGCGGCGGACGGCTCGCTCAACGGCATCCTCGCCTACACCGACGAACCGCTGGTTTCGATCGACCTCAACCACAATGCGGCATCGTCCACCTTTGCGCTCGACCAGACGAAAGTTGTCGAGGGCGACCTCGTGCGCGTCATGTCCTGGTACGACAATGAGTGGGGCTTCTCCAACCGCATGGCCGACACGGCAGCCGCGGTCGGCAAGCTGCTCTGACAATCAGACATCGAACTTAGACACGAAAAGCCCGGTTCGCCGGGCTTTTCTTTGCCCTTTTTCGGCGCTTCCCCTTGCGGCAACACCGCGTGCTCCGCCAATATTCCGCCATTGAGGCGCGCGACACCGTGTGACCGAATCTGAAAGTGGGCTGAATGCTCGAGGGGATTTATCTGGTTACGCTGATCGGCACGTTACTCGTGCTGGTTGCGGCCTTTTCGAGCCTGCTCGCATTTCGTTTCGGCGCACCCCTGCTGCTTCTGTTTCTCGGCATCGGTCTTCTTGCCGGCGTCGATGGCGCGGGTATCGACTTCGACAATGCCGGCGTCGCCTATTTCGTCTGTTCGCTGGCGCTGGCCGTTATTCTCTTCGATTCCGGCTTCGGAACCGCAGTCCAGTCCTTCCGGCAAGCGGCTTGGCCCGCCCTTACGCTGGCGACCATCGGCGTGTTGCTGACCAGCCTGTTTTTCGGCCTCGCCGCACGGCTGTTGCTTGGCTTCTCCTGGCTCGAATCCTTCCTGCTTGGCGCCATTGTCGGCTCCACCGACGCCGCCGCCGTGTTCTTCCTGTTGCGCATCGGCGGTATCTCCATCCGCGAAAAAGTGCGGGCCACGCTCGAGATCGAATCGGGATCGAACGACTCGATGGCGATCTTCCTCACCATCGCGTTGGTGGAAGCAATACTTGCTCGAGAAGGCGGCACCAGTGGCGTCCGCTTTCTGCTCGATTTCGTCCTTCAGATGGGCATCGGCCTGATCGCCGGCTATGGCGGCGGCGTCATGATCGTGGGCCTCGTCAACCGGCTCAACATGGAGCGTGGGCTCGTGCCGATCTTCGTGATCGCGCTTGCCCTGCTGGTTTTCTCCGTCACCGGCGCACTGGGCGGCTCAGGCTTCCTCGCAGCCTATGTCGCTGGCCTTTATGCCGGCAACCGGCAGATGAAGGCCGCACCCGTCCTACGCCGCTTCCAGGATGGCATGACCTGGCTGGCGCAGATCATCATGTTCCTGATCCTTGGCCTGCTCGCGACGCCCTCGCAATTTCCATCTATTGCAATTCCCGCGATCCTGCTGGCGCTGTTCCTGATCTTCGTTGCGCGGCCGGTCGCGGTTTGGCTGACCCTCCTGCCCTTCGATTTCCAGCGTTCCGAAAGCGCGTTCGTCGCCTGGGTCGGCTTGCGCGGCGCGGTCTCCATCCTGCTCGCCATCGTGCCGCTGCTTGGTGGACTGGAAAGCGGCGGCACAATCTTCAACGTCGCCTTCATCATCGTGCTGGTCTCGCTGCTCGTCCAGGGCTGGACGATCAATTCGCTCGCCCGCCGCCTCGGCCTGCTTGTGCCCAAACGCATCGGCCCGGTCGAAAAGCTGGAGGTCGAACTGCCAGGCACGGCGAGCCACGAGCTTCTCGTCTACCATGTGGTGCCGGGAAGCCCCGTCGAGCAGGGCGAGCGCATTCCGCGCTGGGCACGGCCCTCGCTTGTGGTCCGTGACGGACAGTCCATGCGCTACCAATATGCTGGGCGGCTGCAGGCCGGCGACTATGTCTACCTCTTCATCTCCTCGCGCTACCCGCCGCTGCTCGACCGGCTGTTCGCAAGTCCGGTGCCGGTCGAGGTCGACGACGAAGAATTCTTCGGTGCCTTCACCATCGATCCCCATCAACCGGTCGCCGACCTCAAATCGGCCTACGGCATCGAGCTTCGCCCCGGCGAAGACGAAATGACAATCGCGGAGATGATGGCCTCGCGGCTGGGCGGACAGGCCGAATATGCCGATCGCGTCGCCGTCGGCCCGGTCGAGCTGATCGTGCGTGACGTGGACGACGCCGGCAAGGTCGAGACCGTGGGCGTCTCGCTCGAGCCGGAAGCGCAGAACCCGCAAGTGCCGCTGTTCCTCACCGGCCGAGAAGTGGCCGCCAAGCTGCGTGCGTTCGTGGCCGGGCTGGTGGCACGGCGCAAAGCGAAAAAACCGCCGGAGCCAGAGGAAACCGAAGCTGCGGAACCGGCCGATGAGGCCGCCGGCGATGCGAAACTAGCGGATACGGAATCGGAAACCACTGAGAACGCCAAAGCCTGATATTGCGCCGCCCGCCACTCGCTGTATGTTGCGCGCGCGACGCTCCAGGAAAGGCGCCTAATGACGAAGTTCCGCACCCTCGACGATCTCGATCCCGCAGGCAAACGCGTGCTTGTGCGTGTCGATCTCAACGTACCTATGGCGGACGGAAGCGTCACCGACACGACACGCATCGAGCGCGTGGCCGGCACGATCCGCGAGCTTTCCGAAAAGGGCGCAAAGGTAATCCTGCTGGCGCATTTCGGTCGACCGAAAGGCAAGGCCGACCCGGCCCAATCGCTCAAGCCGGTCGCAGCCGCAACCGAGACGGTGCTCGACCGTCGTGTCTTCTTCGCTTCCGATTGCATCGGCGAACCCGCGCGCAAGGCGGTCAGCGACATGGTCGATGGCGACATCCTGCTTCTGGAAAACACGCGTTTCCACGCGGGCGAGGAAAAGAACGACCCTGATTTCGTGAAGGCTCTGGCCGAAAATGGCGATGTCTATGTCAACGACGCCTTCTCGGCCGCCCACCGCGCACATGCCTCGACCGAGGGCTTGGCGCATGTTCTGCCGGCCTATGCGGGCCGTACCATGCAGGCAGAGCTGGACGCGCTCGAAAAGGGCCTCGGCGACCCCGAACTGCCAGTTGTCGCAATCGTCGGCGGTGCAAAGGTTTCGACCAAGATCGATCTTCTGACCAATCTGGTGCACAAGGTCGATGCGCTGGTCATTGGCGGTGGCATGGCCAACACCTTCCTCGCCGCGCGCGGCACCGATGTCGGCAAATCGCTTTGCGAACACGATCTTGCCCAGACCGCGAAGACGATCATGACAGAAGCCGCAGGCGCGGGCTGCGTCATCCTCCTTCCCACAGACGCGGTGGTAGCCCGCAAGTTCGAGGCCGGCGCGGAAAGCGAAACCGTGCCGGTGGCTGAAGTACCCGCCGACGCCATGATCCTCGACGCAGGGCCGGAGACGGTGAAGGCAATTGCCGGCTGGCTCGAAAAGGCCAAGACGCTGGTCTGGAACGGTCCACTCGGCGCATTCGAGATCACGCCCTTCGACCGCGCGACGGTGGACGCTGCCAAATTTGCTGCCGCCCGCACCGGGGAAGGCCTGCTGGTATCGGTCGCCGGTGGCGGCGACACGGTGGCCGCCCTCAACCATGCCGGCGTAAGGGACGACTTTACATATGTATCGACCGCAGGCGGTGCGTTTCTGGAGTGGATGGAAGGCAAGGCCCTGCCCGGCGTCGAGGCCTTGAAGGCCTGACCGCAACGCGCTCTCGCGACAATATTGGAACCAAATCGACATCGGAGAACGAGATGACGAACACGCAAATGGCGGCGCAGGCCGCGAACAAGGATGGCTTCATCGCGGCCCTCGATCAGTCGGGTGGTTCGACGCCGAAGGCTCTGAAGCTCTACGGCGTCTCTGAAGACGCCTGGTCGAATGAGGACGAGATGTTCGATCTCATCCATCAGATGCGCTCGCGCATCATCAAGTCGCCCGCCTTCACCGGAGACAAGGTGATGGGCGCGATCCTGTTCGAACAGACGATGGATCGCGATGTCGATGGCGTGCCCACCGCGCAGTATCTCTGGGAAAAGCGCGGCGTGGTGCCGTTTCTGAAAGTCGATAAGGGGCTGGCCGACGAGGCTGATGGCGCCAAGGTCATGAAGCCTATGCCCGATCTCGACGCGCTGTTGAAGCGCGCGGTCGCAAAGGGCGTCTTCGGCACCAAGATGCGCTCGGTCATCGACGCCGCCAATCCGAAGGGCATCGCGGCTGTCGTCGCCCAGCAGTTCGAAATTGGCAATCAGATCCTGTCGCACGGGCTCGTGCCGATTATCGAACCGGAAGTCACGATCTCGATTTCCGACAAGTCCGAGGCCGAAGACATTCTGCTCGCCGAGATCACGAAACATCTCGACACGGTTCCGGCCGGCAAGCAGATCATGCTGAAGCTGACGCTGCCAAACAAGCCGAACCTCTACCGGCCGTTGATCGAAGACTCGCGGGTGATGCGCGTCGTGGCGCTCTCGGGCGGTTATTCGCGCGAGGACGCCAACGCCAAGCTTGCGCAAAACAAGGGCATGATCGCGAGCTTCTCACGCGCGCTGACCGAAGGCCTCTCCGCCGATCAGAGCGATGCCGAATTCGACGCCGCGCTCGCAGCGGCAATCGACGGCATCTACGAGGCCTCACGGGCCGGCTGAGTGCGGACAGGTCGGCGAGCGGCGACGCTGACGTCGTCGCTCATAGGCGTAACCTGGTTAGAGTCCACACCATGACTTTCGGCGGCCGGTCGTGATCAATCTCCATCGGCCGCACTTTCGCGTTTCTGCGCTCGCACCGGCTGCACTTGAACCGAATATCGTCGAACGCGCGTCCAAAACCGACCGCGCGCGCCAGCTCCGACGCCTTGTGAAATCCGACATGCCGGCAGTGCATGCATTCAATGCGCACCAGCATTCCGTGGCGCACTGCCTGTCCAACCGTCCCGATCAATCGTGCCATAACCGAAGCTAGGAATAAATTCCAACACGCGTCAACGCGCTTCGGCGCGACCGCGAAATCGCGTCGCATGCTGGCGGCATCGATAGGGCTTCACTGGCGCGCTTGGCCGCCGCTATAAGAAGCCGCCATGTCCTTCTCCAAAGCCCTCCTCTCCTGGCTCGCATTTCCGGTCTATGTCTGGCAGGGCGTCGGCGTGAGGCTGCGTACGGCGCGGCTATTGCCGCCCGAGGGGCCCGTGACCGGGAAACTGCCTGGCAAGGGCGAACCGCTCCGGCTACTGGTTCTGGGAGACTCCTCCGCCGCCACGGTCGGGGCCGAGCGCACCGAGGAGGGCCTCGCCGGGCAACTCGCCGCACGTATTGGAAAAGCAACCGGCCGCCCGGTGGTCTGGCGTGCGGCCGGTTTCAACTCCGCGACCTCCGGTCAGCTACGCGACTTCGTCGTGCCCAATCTGGCGCATAACGAGTGGGACCTGATCGTGCTGTCGGTTGGTACCAACGACGCGAAAAACTTCCACACCGTGCCACGCTTCAAGCGTGAGTTCGGTGGCCTCCTTTATGCGCTGAACGCGAAATTCCCGCATGCGGATATCGTTTGGTCGCCGGTGCTGGACATGCAGCTTGTGCCGGCGCTGCCTGCCCAGCTGGGACGCCTGCTCGAAATCCGCGCCGGGCTGATCAACCGTATGGGCGTTCGTCTTTGCCAGGAGCGCGGCGCACTGCCAGCTTCGCGTCTGCCGGTGCTGGATAGCTCCGGCTTTTCCTCGGACGGCTTTCACGCTTCGGCGATCGGCTATGGCGCATGGGCCGACCATATCTGGAACCTGATGGCTGAGCTGCCGTCTATTCAGGGCGGATCAGAACCGTCAGCATCATCGCTGCAAGCGCGACCAGAGCGATCTTCCAGAAATCTCCGCGCTTCCTGAGGCCCGGCAATCCGAGTGGTCGGATGATGTGAACCAGCATCAGCCCGAGCAAAAGCAGCGAAATTACCTTGGCCATGATCCCCTGCTGAGCGGTCGTCCGTTATCCGTTGACGATCTCGCCGCCATTCGGATGAAGCACCTGCCCGGTCATATAGGAAGAGTCCTCGCTCGCAAGGAAAATGTAGGAAGGCGCCACTTCGTCGGGCTGGCCGACCCGCCCCAGCGGCTGGTCGGAGCCGAATCCCTCAACCTTGTCTTCGTCGAAGCTGGCCGGAATGAGTGGCGTCCAGATGGGTCCGGGCGCGACCGCATTCACTCGGATGCGGCGGTCCGCGAGGTTTTGTGCGAGCGATCGTGTGAAGGCTACGATCGCTCCCTTGGTCGACGCGTAGTCGATGAGATGCCCCGATCCGCGATACGCCGTCACGGATGTCGTGTTCACGATTGCTGCGCCCTTCTTCATATGCGCAAGCGCCGCCCTGGTCACATGAAACATGCCGAATAGGTTGGTCCGGAAGGTGCGCTCCAACTGTTCCGGTGAAATGTCCTCGAGCCGCTCCCTTGGGTGCTGCTCGGCGGCGTTGTTGACCAGAATATCGAGTCCTCCGAGCGCCTTGACCGCCGCCTCAACCGCAGGCGCGCACCAGCCGGCATCGCCGATATCTCCATCGTAGAGGTGGCAGGCCCGCCCCTGTGCCTCGACCATCTGCTTGGTCTTCTTCGCGTCTGCGTGTTCGTCGCAATAGAAGACAGCGATATCCGCCCCCTCCTTGGCAAAACCTATCGCTATAGCCCGCCCGATACCGCTATCGCCTCCGGTGACGATAGCCCGCTTGCCCTCCAGCTTGCCTCCGGCTTTGTAGCCTTCCATGCTGTCCTGCGGCTGCGGGCGCATCGGCTTCGTCTTTCCAGGCTGGCTCTTCTGTTTTTGGGCGGGAATTTTCGCTGCTCGTCGCTCTGTCATGGTGCACCTCTGCGACAATAACGCCGAGGGCGTATCCAGCGTTCCACAAATCGACTTTTGTTCCAGTGGACATCCCGGCGACCGGCTCGTTATCAAAGGGTCACGCTCCAGCGTATTCAGGGAGGAATGCATGGGCTCGCGCTATCACGACACTTACGCCGGCTGGAAAAAGGATTCCGAGGCGTTTTGGGCCGAGGCCGCCGCCGAGATCGATTGGTCGAAGCCGTGGGACAAGGTGTTCGACCCCAATCAGGGTGTCTATGGCCGCTGGTTTTCGGGCGCGGAATGCAACACCTGCCACAACACTGTCGACCGGCATGTCGAAGGCGGCCGTGCGGACCAGCTGGCCCTTATCCATGACAGCCCGATCACCGGAACGCAGCGCAAATTCACCTATGCGGAGCTGAAGCGCGAGGTAGAAGCACTCGCGGCTGTCTTGCGCGACTATGGCGTCAACAAGGGCGACCGTGTCCTGATCTATATGCCGATGGTGGCGGAAGCAGCATTTGCGATGCTCGCCTGCGCCCGAATTGGCGCAGTCCACTCGGTCGTCTTCGGCGGCTTTGCGTCGCGCGAACTCGCGACCCGCATCGACGACGCCAAGCCGGTTGCAATCATCTCCGCGTCCTGCGGCATCGAGCCCGGCCGCGTCGTGCCCTACAAGCCGCTGCTCGACGGCGCTATCGATCTGGCCAAGTCGAAGCCGGCGAAATGCATCATCCTCCAAAGGGCAGAACTCGAATGCGAGCTGACATTGGGCCGCGACGTTGATTACGCCGACGCCGTGTCTGCCGCCAAGGCCGCCGGCACAGAAGTGCCCTGCGTTCCGGTAGCGGCCACCGATCCGCTCTATGTACTCTACACCTCGGGCACCACCGGCCAGCCCAAGGGCGTTGTTCGCGACAATGGCGGCCACATGGTCGCGCTCAAATGGTCGATGAAGAACCAATACGGAATCGACCCCGGCGAGGTGTTCTGGGCAGCTTCCGATGTTGGCTGGGTCGTGGGCCATTCCTACATCGTCTATGCGCCACTGCTGCATGGCTGCACGACGATCCTATTCGAGGGCAAGCCGGTCGGCACGCCCGATGCCGGTACTTTCTGGCGGGTTATCGAGGAGCACAACGTCGCCGCGCTCTTCACCGCGCCGACTGCCTTCCGCGCCATCAAAGGGCAGGATCCGAAGGGCGAGTTTGTGCGCAAATACGACCTGTCCAACTTCCGCACCTTGTTCCTGGCCGGCGAGCGCGCCGACCCCGAAACGATCAAATGGGCGGAAAACCAGCTCAAAGTGCCCGTCATCGACCATTGGTGGCAGACCGAAACCGGCTCGCCGATATCGAACAACCCGGTCGGGCTTGGCATGCTGCCGGTGAAATACGGCTCGCCCGCAGTGTCGATGCCGGGCTACGACGTGCAGGTCGTGTCCGACGAAGGCCACCCGGTCGAAACGGGCACGCTCGGCAATGTCGTTGTCAAGCTGCCGCTGCCGCCTGGCTGTCTGCCGACCCTTTGGAACGCCGACCAGCGCTTCCGCGATGCTTATCTCGCCGAGTTCCCCGGTTACTACAAAACCGCGGATGCAGGTTACATCGACGAGGACGGCTATCTCTTCATCATGGCGCGTACCGACGACATCATCAATGTCGCCGGCCACCGGCTTTCCACCGGTGGCATGGAGGAGGTGATTGCCGAACATCCCGATGTCGCCGAATGCGCCGTCATCGGCATGGCCGACGCACTGAAAGGGCAGATCCCCTGCGGCTTCGTGGTGCTGAATGCGGGCGTCGACCGCGACACGGGCGAGATCGAAAAGGAAGTGGTGGCGCTGGTGCGCGAACGCATCGGTCCGGTAGCAGCCTACAAGCTCACGGTTGCGGTGAAGCGCCTGCCCAAAACCCGCTCCGGCAAGATATTGCGCGGCACCATGCAGAAGATCGCGGACGGCGAAGAATGGACGATGCCGGCGACGATCGACGACCCGGCCATCCTCGACGAGATCGGCTCCGCATTGAAGCAAAAGGGTATCGGCGCAGCCGGTTGACCCGCCGCCTCCGGCGGGCCTATGCCAGCGTTTCTGAAACTTCTGAGGGACTTCGACAATGGCGCTGCAAGGGAAGATCGCGATCGTAACGGGCGGCGCCGGCGGCATCGGCTACGCGATCGCCGAACGCTTCCTGCGCGAGGGCGCCAAGGTCGTTTTCGCCGACATTAACAGCGAGAAGGGTGCCAGCGCGCTCTCCAATCTGGAAAAGCTCGGCGAATGCCGCTTCATCAAGGCCGATGTCGGCCGACGCCTCGACGTTCACAATCTCGTCGCGGCAACGATCGAAACCTTCGGCGACATCGACATTCTGGTGAACAATGCTGGCATCGTGCACAACGCGGACTTCCTCGAGCTGACCGAAGAGGATTTCGACCGCGTAATGCGGGTCAATCTGAAGGGCAGCTTCCTCACCGGTCAGGCGGTCGCCAAATTCATGGTCGAGAAGGTCGAGCAGGGTGGCGCGCCGGGCACGATCATCAACATGTCGTCAATCAACGCCGTGTTCGCCATCGCCAGGCAGGTCCCCTATTCCATCTCAAAGGGCGGCGTCGGCCAACTCACCAAGGTTATGGCAATTTCGCTCGCCCAGCACGGCATTCGGGTCAACGCGATCGGGCCGGGTTCGATCATGACCGATATGCTGGCCAGCGTGAACGACGACGCGGCCGCGCGGACCCGCATCCTGTCGCGCACGCCGCTGGGCCGCGTCGGCGAGCCTTCCGAGATCGCCTCCGTCGCCGCGTTTCTTGCCTCCGACGACGCAAGCTACATCACCGGCCAGACCATCTATGCCGATGGCGGCCGTCTGCCACTCAACTACACGGTTCCGGTAAAGCCGGAATAGTCAGCGCAACAATCGCCACCGCGCGCCCGACCTGCTGACAGAAGGTTGTCAGTAGGGCTGTGCCATTGTGTCTTCGTCGAAAGCACGAAGGGAGATACGCAATGAGAGGCGACGGCATCACACTCGAGGCCCTGTTCGGAAGCGTCCGCAGCTACCGCGAAGCCTTGCGCCGCATGCGCGCGGAGCGTGTCCTCAACGGCCTTCCGGCGCGACTGCGAAAGGATATTGGCTGGCCTGACAGCAACCGCTATTCGGGCGCCGATTGAGCCTGACGCACATCCTCCCCTGACATTTCTTCAGAAAGAAAGGTACGATCATGACGGGTTTCGTTCCGGAAAACGCGGTCGTGTGGACCGAACTCCCGGTCTCCGACATGGCACGCGCCAAGGCCTTCTATGCCGCGGTCGTGGGCAATGAACTCACCGAACAGGAAGGCGGCCCCAACCCCATGGCTTTCTTCAAGAGCAAGGAGGAGCAGACGGCTATCGCCGGACATATCTATCCCGGCAAGCCGGCGGCGCGCGGCACAGGCCCGACCGTGCATCTCGCCGTCGACTCCGTCGAGGCCGCCATGAAACGCGTCGCAGCTAATGGCGGCGAGGTGGTAAGCCCGGTAATCGAAATTCCCGCCGGCAAGTTCGCATACTGCCTCGACCCCGACGGCAACAGCATCGGCGTATTTTCGGCGTAGGTCTATGAGATCAGGTAGCAACTCAATTCGACAACCGGCGGCGCGTCATGAGGCGCGCTGACCGGCTGTTCCAGATCGTCCAGCAGTTGCGCGGCGGGCGTCTCGTCACCGCGCGCATGCTGGGCGAGCGGCTCGAAGTGTCGGAACGCACCATCTATCGCGATATCGCCGACCTGCAATCCTCGGGCGTCCCGATCGATGGCGAGGCCGGCGTCGGTTATCTGCTGCGCGAAGGGTTCGACCTGCCGCCGCTGATGTTTACGCGAGATGAAATCGTAGCGCTCGTCGCCGGTGCCCGCATGGTGCGGGCCTTCGGCGGCGCTGCCATGGCGCGCGCGGCTGAAGAGGCGCTGATCAAGATAGGCGCGGTGTTGCCCGACACAGAGCGGGCCCGCGTCGACCGCACCGAAATCCACATGCCCGACTGGGTGATGAGCGACGAGGATCGCCTCGCCCTCGACCGTCTCGAACGCTCCATAGAAGAACGCAGCGTGCTCAGCTTCGCCTATTCCGACGAGGCAGGCCGCAGCACGGAGCGCGACGTGCGCCCGCTCGGCCTGTGGTTCTGGGGCAAGGTGTGGACGCTGGTTGCCTGGTGCGAAATGCGCGAGGATTTCCGCGCATTCCGCATCGACAGGATCGTCGAAATTCGCGACGCCGGGCGCAAATTCAAGCCCGAGCGCGGCAAGCAGCTGGCCGACTTCTACCGCCGTTTCGAGATGAACGGCATTTCGCGCTAAAGCACTCTAGGCAAAGGTTGCAGACTTCTGCGTTGGCGCGAAAAGCGCATCAGTCCTTCTCTTCGCTGTCGCCCTCGTCGGAGGATTTCAGCGAGGAAAGCTTCGCGAACACCTTGCTCGCGTCGAGCTCCTCTTCCTCCGGTTCCGACGGCGTTGCCGCGTCGGGATTGAGTGCCTCGGTTTCGGAAGCCGGCAACAACGTATCGCCAGTCGGCGCTGCGGTGTGGTCGCGGCCGCGATCGGCCTTCTGCACTTCCATGTCGAGATCGATCTGCGTGCACAGGCCGAGCGTCACCGGGTCCATCGGAACCAGGTTCGACGAGTTCCAGTGCGTGCGATTGCGGATCTGCTCGATGGTCGCCTTTGTGGTTCCAACGAGGCGCGAAATCTGCGCGTCCTTGAGCTCGGGATGGTTGCGCACCAGCCACAGGATCGCATTGGGGCGGTCCTGGCGCTTGGAAACCGGCGTGTAGCGCGGCGCTTTGCGCTTCGATTCCGGCACCCGCACCTTCGGCTCCGAGAGCTTCAGCCGATATTCTGGATCGGCCTCACCCTTTTCGATCTCGTCGCGGCTCAGCTGGCCGGTAATAATCGGGTCCATGCCTTTGATGCCCTGCGCTGCGTCGCCATCGGCGATCGCGCCCACCTCCAGCGGGTGCAGCTTGCAGAACTGGGCGATCTGCTCGAACGAGAGCGCCGTGTTGTCGACCAGCCAGACGGCAGTCGCTTTCGGCATCAAGAGCGTATTGGCCATGTATGCGAATCCTCTTCTTCGCCCGCGTCCCTGGCGCGGGCGGTGGTTCATGCCACCAAATCTGTGGGAATGGCCGGCTATATAACTGCGATACAGTGCGGGAGCAAGAATTCTCCGCGAAGCGTTTGCTGATTTTTGTCCCTCGCCCCGCCTAGCCTACATCAAGCACGATCTTGCCGATATGGTCGCTGGTCTCCATGCGCTCATGCGCCCGCCAGGCTTCCTTGAGCGGGAAGATCATGTCCATCACCGGTGCGACCCGGCGCTCCTCGAGCAGCGGCCAGACTTTCTCGCGCAGGGCGGCAGCGATCGCGCCTTTGAACTCCACCGTGCGCGGACGAAGCGTGGAGCCTGTATGGGTCAGGCGCTTGACCATCAGCATGGAAAAATCGGTCTCGGCCTTGGCGCCGCCAAGCAGTGCGATCTGGACGATACGCCCGTCCATAGCCGCTGCGCGGTAGTTGCGCACGACATAGCTGCCGCCCACCATGTCGAGAATGACGTCCGCGCCCTTGCCACCGGTCTCGTCGCGCACCGCATCGACAAAATCCTCCTCGCGGTAATTCACAGCGCGTGAAGCGCCAAGGTCGAGGCAGGCCTGGCATTTCTCGGCATTTCCGGCCGTCGCAATCACTTTCGAGCCAAAGGCGCTTGCAAGCTGGATCGCCGTGGTGCCGATGCCGGAGCTTCCGCCATGGACGAGCAGCGTCTCGCCCGGCTTCAGCGCGCCGCGTTCGAACACATTGTGCCATACGGTGAAATAGGTTTCGGGGATAGCAGCCGCTTCCGTGACCGCAAACCCGCGCGGCACCGGCAATGCGTTGGTCTCATGCGTCAGGCAGAATTCGGCATAGGCGCCGCCGGGCGTCAGCGCGGTCACCATGTCGCCCAGCTGCCAGCGTGTGACGCCATCGCCGAGCGCCACCACTTCGCCGGCAGCCTCAAGCCCCGGCAGGTCGGATGCGCCGGGCGGTGGCGGATACGCGCCTGTCCGTTGCGCAACATCCGGGCGGTTTACGCCCGCTGCCTTCACCCGGATAAGTATCTCGCCTTCGCCCGGAACTGGCAGATCGCGCTTTTCCGGTTTCAGCACCATCGGCCCGCCCGGCTCGCTGATCGCGATGGCCACCATCTTGCCCGGCAATTTCTGTGATGTTGACATACGCGCCTCCGCAGCTGCCCGCGTTGCATCGGGCCTCTCAGACTATGTACCTTTGACGCCGGCACAGGCAAATTGCATCGTTGCAGATATGGAGGCGATCATGGCCGCAATGGAAGAGGAACCGCTGAAGCGGGCCAGGGCACATGAAATCGGGCAGGATTTGTCGCTGTTGTCGGTTGACGAACTCACCGCCCGCATAGAGGTGTTGAAGGAGGAGATTCTGCGGCTCGAACAGGAACTCTCGCAGAAGGGCGCCACCCGGGCGGCGGCCGACGCACTGTTTCGCCGCGGATAGAGACCAGACAACCGGTAGCCACGCATGTTTTCGACCTTCGGATCGATCCTCGCTCTTCTTCTGGGTACGGCCTTCCTGCTCGCTGGTTCGGGGCTGCATGGCCTGCTGATGCCGCTGCGCGGCCAGGAGGAGGGCTTTTCCACGACCACGCTCGGCATGCTCGGCACCGCGTGGTCGGTCGGCTTCGTCGTTGGCTGTTTTCTCATGCCGCGGCTTGTGAAACGCGTCGGCCATGTGCGCGCCTTCGGCGCCTGCGCCGCGTCGGGTGCGATTGTCGCGCTTCTGTCGGGCCTGATGGTCGGCGAACTGTTCTGGATCGGCCTGCGCGCCCTCACTGGCTTCGTGATGGCAGGCGCTTTCATGATCATCGAAAGCTGGCTCAATGAGCGTTCGACCAACGAGACGCGCGGCACCGTGTTCGGCCTCTATATGATGGTCACCTATGGCGCGATCATGGGCGGCCAGCTCGCCGTTGCGGCGGGCGATGTCACCACCGCCTCCCTTTTCATGATGACCGGTATCCTGTTCTGCCTGTCGCTCATCCCGACAGCGGTTTCGACCGCCGTAAGCCCAAAGCCGCTTGCCGAGGTCTCGCTCGACCTGCCGGCGCTCTACCGCAACTCGCCAATCGCCTTCGCCGCCTGTCTGCTTGTCGGCGTTGCCAATGGCGCCTGGGGCACGCTTGGCGCGGTCTATGGCGCCCGCGTCGGCATCTCGACGGCGGAAATCGCCGTGATGATGAGCCTTGTCGTCGTCGCAGGCGCGGTAGCGCAGCTTCCAGCCGGCCGCCTCTCCGACCGTACTGACCGCCGCTACGTGCTGGCGGGCGCTGCCGCGGGAGCTGCCATCTTCGCGCTGCTCATCGTCGTCATCGCGCCGACCTCGGGCACGGTAATCCTGATCATGACCGCGCTTTATGGCGCGATGGCCTACATCCTCTATTCGATCGCCGTGGCGCATGCGAACGACCACGCGCCGGCTGAGGATTTTGTGAAAGTCTCGGGCGGCCTGCTGCTGCTTTATGGCGGCGGCACGATGATCGGCCCGCTGATCGCCGCTCCGCTCATGGACTACATCAGCGCAGAAGGCATCTTCATCGCAACCGCCTGGGCGCATGTCGCGCTCGCGGCGTATGCGCTTCTGCGTATCTCGCGCCGCGCACCGGTGCCGATCGACGAACGCGAGGCGTTCAAGACACTGCCAGCCGAGCGCGCCGTCACGCCCAACGCTGTGATGCTCGACCCGCGCAGCGACACCGAGACCGAGGAATAGGCCAGACACCATTGAGCTTTTGAGCCGCCGGCCTAAGAATGGGGCATGGCCAATCCAGACCCGTTCACGGCAATCGCAGACGGCAACCGGCGTTACGTGCTGGAAGAGCTGCGCCGCGGACCCAAAAGCGTCAACGAGCTAGCGTCCGGCCTCGACGTGTCACGACCGGCAGTTTCGCAGCATCTGAAAATCCTGCTCGATGCCGGGCTCGTCAGCGTCAGTTCGGAAGGCACCAAGCGCATCTACGCACTCGACCCCGCCGGCTTCCTCAGCCTCAATATCTGGCTCGATCAGTTCTGGGAGGCGTGAGACCGCAGCCGCGCGTTACCCTCGGGCTTGTCCCGAGGGCCTGCCTTCATTGATGAAAATCGCGACGGAGTCGGCGCACACCAACGTTTGACGGTGAGCTGTCAGCAGATCCTCGGGACAAGCCCGAGGATGACGACCGCGCTTAATCCCTACGGCTCCAGCTCGACATCCCAGTAGAGGAAATCCATCCAGCTTTCGTGCAGATAGTTCGGCGGAAAGAGCCGGCCATTATTGTGCAGATCGTGCACTGTCGGCTGATAGGGTTTCTGAACCGGCCACATCTTGGCCTGCGCCGGCATCTCGCCGCCCTTCTTCAGATTGCAGCTTGAGCAGGCCGCGACGACGTTTTCCCAAGTCGTTGCGCCACCACAGCGGCGCGGCACCACATGGTCGAAAGTCAGGTCGTCCTTGGTGCCGCAATACTGACACTGGAAGCGATCGCGCAGAAACACATTGAAGCGCGTAAAGGCGGGATGGCGCGATGGTTTGACGAAGGATTTGAGGCAGACGACGCTCGGCAGCTTCATCGAAAAGGAGGGCGATGACACCGCGTGCTCATACTCGGCAACGATGTTCACCCGGTCGAGAAACACGGCCTTGATGGCATCCTGCCAGGACCAGAGCGACAGGGGGTAGTAGCTCAGGGGCCGGTAATCCGCATTCAGCACCAGAGCGGGGAGCCCGTCCGGCGAGACCGCGATCGTCACTTGCTCATCTCCTTCGGATGGTCCCGATCGGCGCGGATACTGTAAGCCGGACGTGACAGGAATGTGAAGCGGCAAATACACGAAAGTAACGCTGAAACGCCGGGATTCAGCGTTGATTCAGCGGCACTTAGGCCGCCGGCAGGGCTTCGCGACCCTTTAGCACGCGGTAGTGCGCCCACAGCAGCCTGGCTGCGACTCCGCGCCAGGGCGCCCATGATTCGCTCAAAGCGCGCAAAGCGCGGTCATCCAGGCGTTCCGGCAGACCGAGGATGTCGCCCGCGGCCACCTGCAGCGCCAGATCCTTTGCCGGAAAAATATCGGCATGGCCGGCAGCGAAAAGCAGATAGACCTCCGCCGTCCATTCGCCGATGCCATGCACCGCCGTCAGCTGACCGAGCGCATCTTTGGGCGGCATGTCACAAAGGCCGAAAAGATCGAGTGCGCCGCTCTGCACGGCTTCGGCAGCGGCAAGCAATGCGGCTTGTTTCGGTCGAGACAGACCGGCCTCGACCAGCGGCTCGGCGCCGCCCGTAAGCACGTCTGCCGCCTCCAGCGGGTCGACCAGCCTGACCAACCGGCCAAAGATCGCATCCGCGCTTGCCCGCGAAACCTGTTGCGAAACGATGATCGAAGCAAGGCTTGCGAAGCCGGGTGTCGTGCGCCGCAAAGGCACTTCGCCAGCGCCGGCGATGACCGGCACAAGCCGCGCATCCAGCACGCCGAGCGCTGCAAGCCCGATCGCGACATCATCCAGCGTGTCGATGCGTCGCGCCATCCGCTATGCTCCCAGTTCCTCGCCCAAACGCACTTGTTGACGCTGCTCCACCACAGTAGCAATCGGGCAATGTCGGCAACAATCCACCCATTGCGTGTCTCATGACACAACCCGTTTTCCGCTTCGCGCCAAGCCCCAACGGCCCGCTGCATCTGGGCCACGCCTATTCGGCGATGCTCAATCACGACATGGCGCGGGCGACGGAGGGGCTCTTTCTGCTGCGCATCGAAGACATCGACACCGGCCGCAGCCAACCGGAGTTCGAGCGCGCAATCTTTCACGATCTCGCCTGGTTGGGGCTCGACTGGGAAGAACCCGTTCGCCGGCAATCGGAACATTTCGACGACTATCGCGCAGCACTCGACGCGCTGATCGACGAGGAGCTCGTCTATCCGGCTTTCATGAGCCGCGGCGAGGCGCGCGCCTTCGTCGCCGAGGCCGAGCAGGACGGTACACCGTGGCCGCGCGATCCCGACGGTGCGCCGCACGCACCGCCGCTCGACCGCGAACGTAGCGCGTCGGATCGCAACCGGCGCATGGCCGACGGCGATCCCTATGCATGGCGGCTCGACATGGCCGCCGCGCTCTCGCGCTTCGGCGGCAAGCTCGACTGGGAAGAAACCGGCGCCGGCCCGGACGGTGAAGCTGGCGCGGTGCCTGCCGACCCGGCAAGCTGGGGCGACGTGATGATCGCCCGCAAAGACATTCCAACGAGCTACCACCTCTCGGTCGTGATCGACGATGCGCTGCAGGGCATTACCCATGTCGTGCGCGGACGCGATCTCTTTCACGCCACATCCGTTCACCGGCTTTTGCAGGAGATGCTTGGCCTTACCCCGCCGATCTACCACCACCACCGGCTGGTGCTTGACGATGCAGGGCGCAAGCTCGCGAAAAGCAAGGGAGACCGCGGTCTGTCAGCGCTGCGCGAGGCAGGCATTCCGGCTGGCGATGTCAGGCGGATGGTGGGGCTGGAAAGCTAGTTGGCTAGAAGCGCGCCCAGATACCGCGCACAAGAAGTACGAAGAAGAGCAGCAGGAAGGAGCCTGCGAGGCCCACTACCATTGCCATTTTCAGTTCAGAAACCGCGATGCCCTGGTAGTTGACCGCCATAATGCCGAGAAAAAATCCGGCCGTGATCAGCGTTGCATTGCCAAACGGCCCGAGCGTCTCGCCGCCGAGAGTCGATTCCATCAGAAGCGCCAGCATGTAGGCAAAGGCGGCCACGGCGGACACCGCCATGAAAAGCCAGCCGATATCGACATCCCAGATCATCGCAGTATCCCTGTTCGGGAACGCCCATTGATTGGGCCACGCAGCGAAAAAGCCTAGCAGCGAAACCTTTCCTTTTGCTTGACGGTGCTGCTCGCATTAGAGCCTTGCTCCGCCACCCGGAACCCGCGCCATGTCGCACGCCGCCCGCTTTGTCCCCGCTATCTTCGTTGCCCTCTGGGCGACGGGCTTCATCGGCGCGCGCTACGCGATGCCTTGGGCGGAGCCGTTCTGGTTCCTCACTGTGCGTTTCGCGCTCACCATCCTCGTTCTGGCTGCGATCGCCATTCCGCTACGAGCGAAAATGCTGTCTCGCCGCTCGGCCTTCGACGCCGCCATAGCCGGCCTTCTGATGCACGGCGTCTATCTCGGCGGCGTCTTCTGGGCGATCGACAATGGCATGCCGGCGGGCCTCTCGGCCCTTCTGGTCGGGCTCCAGCCGCTGATTACGGCGCTGGTCGCCGGCAGGCTGCTCGGCGAGCCGGTAACGGCTCGCCACTGGGCCGGGTTGTTTGTCGGCTTTGTCGGCGTGGCGCTGGTGCTTTCGCCGAAACTCGCTGAAACCGGCGGCGGCGTGACCCCTGCCAATGTCGCGGCTTGCACGCTCGCTGTGCTCGGCATGGCCGCCGGCACGATCTGGCAAAAACGTTTCGGCGGCGGGCAGGACCTCGTTACCGGTACCGCATGGCAGTTCGTTGGCGGCACCATACCCATGTTGGCGCTGGCGCTCTTGTTCGAAACCGGCGATTACACGCTGAATGGCGAACTTATCTTCGCCATGCTCTGGCTCGTGCTCGTGCTTTCGGTCGGTGCGATCTTTCTTTTGATGTTCCTGATCAGGCAGGGCGCGGTGTCGCGGGTCGCGTCGCTGTTTTATCTCGTGCCGGGCGTCACGGCATTGATCGCATGGGTACTGTTCGGCGAAACGCTCTCGCTATTGCAGCTTGTCGGCATGGCAATCGCTGCCGCCGGCGTCTGGCTCGCCCTCAGCCGGGCACGCGCGCCCGCGCTTCAGAATAGCGCCTTATCGCGGCGTTGATCTCCCCGCCCAGAATGAAGATCGCGGAGATGATGTACAAAAACACCACCGCGATCATGATCGAGGCGAGACCCGCATAGGTCGAAACATAGGACGAAAACCGCTCGAGATACGCCGCGAAAAGCGTCGAGCCAACGAGCCAGCCAGCCAGCGTAAAAATGATCCCCGGCGCGATGTCGGCAAGGCTGCGCCGTCCCGCCGGCAGCCATGCATGCACGGCGACCAGTGCCAGCACGATCACCGAGGAAGCGATGATGTATCGCCAGATGGTTATCGTGCCCATATAGGGTTTCAGCCATGGCAGGGCATCGACCGCTACGCGCCCAAGCAGCGGCGCCAGCACCAGAAGCACGCTGATCGTAAGGAAGCCCAGCGTTGTGATGAACACGAATGCGAGGCTCTGTATGCGCCGGTAGACGAAGGATCGCCGGTCCACCACGCGATAGGCGCGGTTAAGCGAGACACGCAGCGCCTCGATACCGTTGGAGGCAAAAAACGCCGCTACGATCACACCGACGGTTAGGAAGTCGCCACGCTGCACCGTCAGCACATTGACCACCTCGCGCGCAATCGGCTCCGCGATCTGCTCAGGCCAGGTGTCGAAGACGATGTGGACCGCCGTGTCCTCGAAAGCCTTCGCACCCAGAAACGAGGCCAGCGCGGTCGAGAAGATGAGAAACGGGAACAGCGCCATCAGCGCCGTGATCGCCAGATGGCTGGCCATCGACCATCCGTCATCATCGGAAAAATGTCCCAGCGCGTCGCCCAGAACGCGCTTCACCGCTATCAGCCTGCGCACATTGGCCCCTTCGATTGCCTCGGCGGTGCGAATATGTGAAGGCTTCGCTCCATAACGCAACCCGGTGACCTCGTTTGAACGACTACGCGAACCCGCGAGCGCCTCGCACAATCATCGTCACCGGCGCCTCTTCCGGCATTGGCGCGTGGTGCGCCCGAGCGCTTAAAGCCGATGGCTGGAGGGTCTTTGCAACCGCCCGCAAGCCAGACGACATTGCAGCGCTTCAAGCCGACGGCATCGAAGCCTTCTACATCGACTACACGGACCCGGCTTCGATAGAAAAACTGGTCGAGGACGTACTTGAACGCACTGGCCGCAGACTCGACGCGCTCTACAACAACGGTGCCTATGCTCAGGCCGGTGCTGTCGAGGATATTCCAGTCGATGCGCTCAGGCAGCAATTCGAAGCCAACCTCTTCGGCTGGCACGATCTCAGCCGCCGTCTGATCCCGGTCATGCGCGAACAGGGCCATGGCCGCATCGTAAACTGCTCGTCGATCCTCGGCCTGGTGCCTGCCAAATTCCGTGGCCCATACGCCGCGTCGAAGTATGCCCTCGAAGCGCTCACACTATGCATGCGCATGGAGTTGAAAGGTTCCGGTATTCACGTCTCGCTGATCGAGCCCGGCCCGGTGGAATCGAAAATCGCGTCCAACGGCCTGCCCTGGTTCGAAAAGCACATTGACTGGCAAAACTCGGCCCACCGAGACGCCTATCTGCCGCAACTCGAGCGCCTGCGCGGCGGCGGCACCAAGTCGCGCCTGAAACGCAAACCGGATGCCGTATATAAGGTCCTGAAACACGCGCTGGAGAGCTCCAGCCCGCGCCCGCATTACGTGGTCACGATCCCGGCAAAAGTCGGTGTGACCCTGAAAAGGCTGCTGCCGGCCTCTATGTTCTACCGGGTGATGTCGGGTCAGGGCTGAGCCCGCGCCGGCACGAAAGCAGCGGCATACAGGAGAAGACCTTGGCGACACTTTTCAACATTCTGGCCATACTGGTGATGATCGCGGTGGTGGTCGTCCTGCTGCGCGGACTGATCAATATGATGCGTGGCGGTTCCGGCAACGCATCCAACAAGCTCATGCAGGCGCGCGTTTTCCTGCAATTCGTGGCGCTCGTGCTGATCATGGTAGCGCTCTACTTTTCGGGGGGCTGAGGTGGTCGTTCTCAACAAGCTCTACACGCGCACCGGCGACGACGGCACCACTGCGCTCGGCACAGGCGAGCGGCGGAATAAGCATGATCTCCGCGTAGAAGCTTACGGCACCGTCGATGAAGCCAATTCCTGCATCGGAATCGCGCGCTCCGCGTTCGGCGACGATCAGGCCGAGCTTGATGCCATCCTTTCACGCATCCAGAACGACCTCTTCGACCTCGGCGCTGACCTCGCAACGCCCGACACTGGCGAAAAGCTGGAATATGAACCGCTGCGCATCGTCGCGAGCCAGGTCGAGCGCGTGGAGAAGGACATCGACGCCCTCACCCGCCGCGTAAAGCCGCTGCGCTCTTTCGTGCTGCCCGGCGGCCACCCGGCCGCGGCGGCACTGCATCTCGCCCGCACGGTTGCACGGCGCGCCGAGCGCGTGATGGTTGAGCTTTCCGGACGGACGGACGAGCGGGTGAGCGCGGAGGCAATCCGCTACATCAACCGCGTATCCGACCTGCTTTTCGTTGCGGCTCGCGTCGTCAATGACAATGGCGAAGCCGACGTGTTATGGGTTCCCGGCGAAAACAGGTGATGCATCAGGGCCGGGGCAATGCGGCCATTTCGGGGGCCGCATGTTCATACCGCTGCATGACGCAAACAGCCTGAAGCACATACGCCTGCAGTTCGTCACGCTCGGCATGATCGCGGCAAATGTGATCGTATTTCTGATTACGACCATCGGTGGCGAGGCAACCACACAGGCTGCCGTACTCGGCCTCGGCTACATTCCCTCCGTCGTTTTCGACAATGCCGAACTGCCCGCCCAATATGTTCTGATTCCGGAACAGGCGACATACGTAACCTATGCGTTTCTGCATGCCGATCTCTGGCACATTGGTGGCAACATGCTGTTCCTCTGGGTCTTTGGCGACAATGTCGAGGACGCGATGGGCCACGTCCGCTTCTTTCTGTTTTTCCTGATTTGCGCCGCCGCCGGCGCTCTGCTGCACGGCATGGTGGATACGCAGTCTCACGCACCGCTGATCGGCGCTTCGGGCGCAGTGGCCGGTGTCGTCGCCGCTTATCTACTACTGCACCCGCGCGTGAAAGTGTGGATCCTCGCCTTCGGCCGTATCCCGCTGCGCATTCCAGCCTGGATCGCTCTCGCAGCCTGGATAGCTATGCAGGTCTTCATGTTCATCGCTGCGACCGACCAGGAGGTGTCTTGGGCGGCTCATATTGGCGGCATTCTAGCCGGCGCGGTTCTGGTGCTCCTGTTTCGCCGACGTGGCGTTCCGCTCTTCGACCGTAAAATCGTCGCGCCGGCAGCGGTGGAAGTGACGACGCCTGACGTTCGCGGCGAGCCGTCAGCGCAAGGCCCGTGGGGCCGACAATAGTTCAATCGATTTGCCGCAGGCGGCTGTATTGACGCCTCGCGCCGTGGTGCAATAGGTTCCGCGCGCTTGGCCGATCCGGCCCCGGCGACAACATATTCAAGCCGCGACCGAAAACGGCGCAAATGCTGGTTTCGAAAACGCTTCTGTCGGCCGAAACACTTCCGGCCAGACTGATTATCGGGAGAGGTACTGCCTGCCATGAAAATTCTTGTGCCCGTCAAGCGGGTCATCGACGCCAATGTGAAACCGCGGGTCAAGGCGGACGGCTCCGGCGTCGAGCTCGCAAACGTCAAGATGGCTATGAACCCGTTCTGCGAAATCGCGGTAGAAGAGGCGATCCGCCTGAAAGAGGCCGGCAAGGCCGAAGAGATCATCGCCGTTTCGATCGGGCCGCAGCAGGCGCAGGAGACGATCCGCACCGCGCTCGCCATGGGCGCCGACCGTGGCATCCTCATCAAGGTTGAAGAAGCGGTCGAGCCGCTGGCCGTCGCCAAGCTTCTCAAAGGCGTTGTCGATGAGGAGAAGCCGGAGCTGGTGATCCTCGGAAAGCAGGCGATTGACGACGACAGCAACCAGACCGGCCAGATGCTGGCCGCCCTGCTGGGCTGGAGCCAAGGCACCTTTGCCTCCAAGGTCGAGATCGACGGCGGCAACGCCAAGGTCACCCGCGAAATCGACGGCGGTCTGCAGGTTGTCGAGCTCAAGATGCCGGCAATCGTCACCACAGATCTGCGCCTCAACCAGCCGCGCTATGCCTCGCTGCCCAACATCATGAAGGCAAAGAAGAAGCCGCTCGATGAGAAGTCGGCGGGCGACTATGGCGTCGACCCGGCCCCGCGCCTCAAGGTGTTGAAGACCGAGGAGCCGGAAGGCCGCAAGGCCGGCGTCAAGGTGGCCGATGTCGCCGAGCTGGTCGACAAGCTGAAAAACGAAGCCGGCGTGCTTTAGGTTCGGGATAAGGAGACACAAAAATGGCCATTCTTCTCGTTGCCGAACATGACAACGCTTCACTTTCGGACCAGACCGCAAAGGCGCTGACCGCAGCCGCCGAGATCGGTTCCGACGTCGATATTCTCGTCGCTGGCAAAGGTGCCAAGGCGGCCGCGGACGCCGCGGCCAAGCTTAAAGGCGTGCGCAAAGTTCTGCTCGCCGAAGCCGACGAGCTGGAACAGCAGCTCGCCGAGCCGACAGCGGCACTCGTGGTTTCGCTGGCAGACGGCTACGACACGCTGGTCGCGCCCGCGACCACCAGCGGTAAGAACATCATGCCGCGCGTTGCCGCCCTGCTGGACGTAATGCAGGTTTCGGAAGTGATGGAAGTTGTCTCGGCCGACACCTTCAAGCGCCCGACCTACGCGGGCAATGCCATCCAGACGGTCCAGTCGGGCGACGCCAAGAAGGTACTGACCATCCGCACCTCGTCCTTCCAGTCGACGCCCGAGGGCGGTTCCGCCTCTGTCGAGACGGTGAACGCCGCCGACAATCCGGGTCTGTCGAGCTTCGTGGAAAACCGCATCGCCGAAAGCGATCGTCCAGAACTGACCTCTGCCAAGATCATCATCTCTGGCGGCCGGGCACTCGGCTCCAAGGAGAAGTTCGACGAGGTGATCCTTCCGGTGGCCGACAAGCTGGGTGCGGCCGTTGGCGCCTCGCGCGCCGCCGTCGATGCCGGCTACGCGCCGAACGATTGGCAGGTCGGCCAGACCGGCAAGGTGGTCGCGCCCGAGCTCTACATTGCCTGCGGCATCTCCGGCGCCATTCAGCATCTGGCCGGCATGAAGGATGCCAAGGTCATCGTCGCGATCAACAAGGACGAGGAAGCGCCGATCTTCCAGGTCGCCGATTACGGCCTCGTTGCCGATCTTTTCGATGTGCTGCCGGAGTTCGAAAAGGCGCTTTGACGCGACAATCAGTCATTGGCTAGAAATATGTGGCCGGGGTGGACTAAGTCCGCTCCGGCCATTTACTGTGCACTGCACAAGAAGCGGGCATGGTGCTCCCGCGACGGGATGACTTGAATGACTGGAAAAATCGAAACGATCGGTGTCATCGGCGCCGGCCAGATGGGTGGTGGCATCGCGCATGTGGCGGCCGCGGCCGGCTACGACGTGCTGCTGCATGATCTCTCCGAGGAGCAGATCGAACACGGCATCGCCACCATCTCGGGCAATATGGCGCGGCAGGTCAGCTCGGGAAAGCTGGACGAAAAGGACCGTCAGGCGGCGCTCTCCCGCATCGGCCCGGCCAAGACGATGGAAGACCTGGCCGGCTGTGACATGGTCATCGAGGCCGCCACCGAAGATGAAACCATCAAGCGCAAGATTTTCGCGCAGCTCTGCCCGGTGCTTAATCCCGAGGCAATCGTCGCCAGCAACACCTCCTCAATCTCCATCACCCGGCTGGCCTCTCAGACCGACCGGCCGGAGCGGTTCATCGGCATTCATTTCATGAACCCCGTGCCGGTTATGAAGCTTGTCGAGCTGGTGCGCGGCATCGCCACCGAGGACAGCACGTTCGAACTGGCGCAGGAATTCGTCACGCGTCTAGACAAGACGACGACCGTCTCGGAGGACTTTCCGGCCTTCATCGTCAACCGCATCCTGCTGCCGATGATCAACGAAGCGATCTACACGCTTTACGAAGGCGTGGGTTCGGTGGAAGCGATTGATACCGCCATGAAGCTCGGCGCCAACCATCCCATGGGCCCGCTACAGCTGGCCGATTTCATCGGCCTCGACACCTGCCTGTCGATCATGCAGGTGCTCTATGAAGGCCTGGCCGACAGCAAATATCGCCCCTGCCCGCTGCTGGTGAAATATGTCGAAGCAGGCTGGCTCGGGCGTAAATCCGGCCGCGGCTTCTACGACTATCGCGGCGAGACTCCGGTGCCGACGCGCTGATCGTTAGTGAAGCGCCGGCACCAGCGCTGGTGTCTGGCCATGTGCCGCGAGGTGCGCGGTCAAAACCCGGTTGCGGCCGGCGTTCTTGGCGCTATAGAGCCGCTCGTCGGCAACTCGGAACAGCTCTGAGAAGTCCACCGGTTTCACGAAAGTAGCGCAGCCGACGCTTACGGAGAGCGGAACGGATTTGCCTTTCGGCTGGAAGGAAGTCGAGCCCACATTGTGCCGTACGCGCTCGGCAACGTCTCGCGCACTTTCAGGTGTGGCACCCGGCAGGAACACGCCGAATTCCTCGCCGCCGAGCCGACCGACCAGATCGCCACTGCGTACGGATGCCTGGATGGCATTCGCGATGATCTTCAGCGCCTCGTCGCCCTGGTCATGACCATGGCTGTCGTTGATCTTCTTGAAGTGATCCGCATCGATGACAAGCAGTGCGCCGTTTTGAGCACTGTTCGCCTCGTCGCCCGTCATCAGCCAGCCATCTACGCGGGCCGAAAATGCGCCGCGGTTGAGACAGGCCGTCAAGCTGTCGGTTGCAGCAACGCCAGCTTATGGTTGGCGATCGCCAGTTCGCGCAGCTTCGTAGTGAGGTAGAAGAACAGCGGCCCTGCAAGAATGATCGGCAGCACCGTCGCGCTTATCATGCCCTGACGCAACGCCTCACCACCCATTTCGCGGAAGGAGATCCAGTTATAGGCGAGCGAAATTGCAAGGCACCCGAGCGTACCGAAAATGGTCCAGCTCGCCAGTTTCACCATGCCGCGTAGCGACATCCGCTTCTTTATCGTTGCGCTCATAGCGCTCGCACTCATCCCAACTGTTCCCGGATGCATATTTTCTAGGCAGACGTATTGGGTTAGCGACCGCACAGCCGCGAGCTGAGCGCGCTGGAAATTTTCACGATGTGTGGCCGGTTGCTGCCCGGATAAGGTGCTTGGCATCTTCGCTCGCCCATTCCGCCGGGCCATTCATATTTGCGATGAGGCAGCCCTTATCGTCGACAAGCAATGTGACCGGCAGACCGAGCGCCAGCGAACGCCTCTTCAACTCGTTGAACACGCCTATCGTGTTGTCGCGGTAGTAGCCGAGCGACTTGATACCCACCTCTTCCAGAAAGGCGCGCGGTTTCTCGTCGCCGCCGGCATCGACATTGATCGCGACTACTTCGAAATCGTCGCCACCCATCTCGGCCTGCAATTCGTCGAGCGCCGGCATCTCCGCCCGGCAGGGCGCGCACCATGTCGCCCATAGATTGACGAGCAGCGTCTTGCCTGAAAGGTCGCCAAGCGTCATGGCGTTGCCGTCCGGCCCGTTGAAGGCGAGTGCACCGAGTGCTTGCGGCGGATCGGCAAGCGCCATTGCCGCAACCTCGCCGCGCAGCGCATCATCTACCGCGGCGCGCGTTGCGGCTTCGACCTCGCAACTGCCGCCGGCCTCCGGCGCGGAGGCGACAATGTTGCCAGACAGGCCGCCGGTCACGTATAGCGCAATCCCGCCAGCTATTGCGCCTGCTACCAAAGCGCCGGCAAACGCCAGATAGATCGTCTTTTTCGAGCCGTTTTCGGCCATGTTCAACTCCGCACACTCTGGGCCAACACCATGAGCGACAAGAAATCCAGCAACCAGATGTGGGGCGGCCGCTTTGCCGCAGGCGCCTCGGCGATCATGGAAGCGATCAATGCCTCGATAGGCGTTGACCGCAAGCTCTACGCCCAGGATATTCGCGGCTCACTTGCCCACGCCCGAATGCTGGCCGAAACGGGCATAATTTCGGCCGAGGATCAAAACAAGATTGTCGACGGCCTGAACACGATCCTGTCAGAAATCGAGGCCGGCAATTTCACCTTCAAACCCGAGCTCGAAGACATTCACATGAATGTCGAGGCAAGGCTTGCCGAACTGATCGGCACCGCCGCCGGCCGGCTGCACACGGCGCGCTCGCGCAACGATCAGGTTGCGCTCGATTTCAGGCTCTGGGTCAAGGACGCGCTTGAGAGAACCGCAGGCGCGCTCACCATGCTGATCGAGACCCTGCTTGACCGCGCGGACGAGCACGCTTCCTCCGTAATGCCCGGTTTCACGCATCTGCAGTCGGCGCAGCCAGTCACCTTCGGCCACCATCTGATGGCCTATGTCGAGATGTTCGGCCGCGACCTCTGGCGTGTGCGTGACGCGATCGACCGTCTCGACGAAAGCCCGCTGGGCGCGGCAGCACTTGCCGGCACGTCTTTCCCGATTGACCGCGAGATGACCGCCAGGGAACTCGGCTTTCGCGAACCGACCCGCAATTCCATCGACACCGTGTCCGACCGCGATTTCGGACTGGAGTTCATGTCCGTCGCTGCGATTTGCGGCACGCATCTGTCGCGCATGGCCGAAGAGATCGTCATCTGGTCGACGCCGCAATTCGGGTTTGTGCGGCTGTCTGACTCCTTCTCCACCGGCTCCTCGATCATGCCGCAGAAGAAGAACCCGGACGCCGCCGAGCTGATCCGCGCCAAGACCGGCCGCATCAATGGTGATCTGGTCGCGCTTCTCACGGTCATGAAAGGCCTGCCGCTCGCCTATTCCAAGGACATGCAGGAAGACAAGGAGGCCGTGTTCGATGCCTCCGAAACACTCGACCTCATGCTCGCCGCGATGGCCGGAATGGTCGGCGACATGGATGTCAACAAACCAGCGATGAAGAAGGCGGCGGGCGCGGGCTTTGCCACCGCGACCGACCTTGCCGACTGGCTGGTGCGCGTGGCCGGCTTGCCCTTCCGCGAAGCGCATCACGTGTCGGGCCGAGCAGTCGCCCTTGCCGAACAGACACGCCGCTCCCTCGACAAACTCACGCTTGACGAATACCGCGAAATCCACCCCGCGATCACTGACGAGGTGTTTTCGGTGCTCACAGTGGCAAGCTCGGTGAAAAGCCGCACCTCCTATGGCGGAACCGCGCCCTCGGAGGTGAAACGCCAGATACGCTATTGGCGCAAACGGCTGAAACGGGGTGCACGCCCGGCCAATCTTCGCTAGACATGTTTCGTCGGATTTTCAGTGGCAGGGACCGCATGACACCGCACAGGAAGATGGTTGCGCTTTTTGCGCTGGTTCTTGCCGGGCTGGCGCTTGCCGGCTGTGGCCGCAAGGCGCCGCTCGACACGCCCTTTCAGGCAGCCACCGAGGCGCGCAAACAGGCGATCGAAGACGGCGACGCCAACGTGCCGCCAGAGCCGAAGCCGCCGGTGAGCGACAAGCCTTTCCTCCTCGATCCGCTGATCTAAGCTCCTCGGAGTTTCCCGGTGAACCATTTCGAATATCGCGACGGCGTTCTTCACGCCGAGGATGCCCCGGTGCCCGACATCGCGGCAGAGGTCGGCACGCCGTTCTACTGCTATTCGGCAGCAACGCTGACGCGCCACTACACCGTGTTCTCGCAGGCCTTCGCCGGCCTCGACACGATGGTGTGCTACGCCATGAAGGCGAACTCCAACCAAGCAGTGCTGAAGCTTCTGGCCGGCCTTGGCGCCGGTGCCGACGTCGTGTCCGAAGGCGAACTGCGCCGCGCGCTTGCCGCCGGCATTCCAGCCGAGCGGATCATGTTTTCCGGTGTCGGCAAGACAGCCGGCGAAATGGACTTCGCGCTCGATGCCGGCATTTTGTGCTTCAATGTGGAAAGCGAACCCGAACTGGAGCTGCTTTCCGCCCGCGCCTCGGCACTTGGCAAGACGGCGCATGTCTCGCTGCGCATCAACCCCGATGTCGACGCGCGTACGCACCACAAGATTTCCACCGGCAAGGCTGAAAACAAGTTCGGCATTCCAAGCCAGCGTGCCCGCGAAGCTTATGCTCGTGCCGCAGCGCTGCCCGGCCTGCACGTGTCTGGCATCGATATGCATATCGGCAGCCAGATCACTGAGCTGCAGCCCTTCGACGATGCCTTCGCGCTGCTGTCGCGACTGGTCGGCGAATTGCGTGCCGACGGCCACGCGATCGAACATGTCGATCTCGGCGGCGGGCTCGGCGTGCCCTACAAGGACGACAACCAGCCGCCACCGCTGCCCGACGCTTACGCGAAGATCGTGCACCGCCACATGTCTGCGCTCGGCCTCAAGGTGATCTTCGAACCGGGCCGGCTGATCGCCGCGAATGCCGGTATTCTTGTGTCGGAAGTGACATTCGTGAAGGAAGGCGGCGCGAAGAATTTCGTCATCATCGACGCCGCGATGAACGACCTCATTCGCCCAACGCTTTACGACGCCTTCCACACCATTCGCCCGGTGCGTGTGCCGGGCGCCGACGCACCGCGCATTGTTGCCGATGTCGTCGGTCCGGTCTGCGAGACCGGCGACTATCTGGCGCTCGACCGCGATCTGCCGCGGCTCGCACCAGGCGATCTGATCGCCTTTGCGACCGCTGGCGCATACGGCGCCGTGCAGGCGAGCACCTACAATTCGCGTCTATTGATACCGGAGGTGCTGGTCAGCGGCGACCGCTACCATGTGGTACGCCGCCGCCCGACCTATGACGAACTGATCGGGCTCGATTCCGTCCCCGACTGGGTTTGAGCCGAGCGCGACAGCTCGTCCATCAGCCATTCGAGCCATTCCTTGCGTGCGTTCAGCTGCGCTTCCGCGTAGCGGTAGATCGAGCGTGTGGCGAAATACTTCGATCGATGCGGCGGCAAGCCGTCGTCGGGCCGACGCGTGGCAAAATCCTCCCACCGCAGCTTTAGCGCGGCAAGGTCGGCGTCGATCCGCGCCGCTTCTGCCGCGCACATCTCGATAAAGCCGGCGGTGTCGGCCATCCACAGCAGATGCGCCTTTACCACCAGATCGGACTTTGATGTCCACGGCTCAGGCGGCGTCAGCGCCCAATCGCGCAGAACCTCAATCCCGACTTCGGTGATCTTGAAGGCTTTGCGGTCGGGCTTCGATTCCTGCTGCTGCCTTTCGTGCGCGGCGAGACCCGCCTCTTCCAGCTTTGCCAGTTCGGGGTAGATCTGGCTGTGCCGCGCCTTCCAGAGCAGCGTCGCCGGCTCCTTCAGTATCTGCGCCAGATCGTAGCCGCTCTTGGGACCCCGCGCGAGCAAGGCCAGCAGGACATAGCCGAGCGGCGAAATCCCGGACTTGCGGTTCATCTCAACTCCGTTTATGTCAATTATGACATATGTCACTGCAGACATATGTCATCCGATTCCGACGTTCAACGGAGCCCTATCATGAAACTTCGCAGATTCCTCCTCGCCGGCGCATTAGCCGCAGGCATTTCCGCTGTGTGCACGGCCACATACGCCGAAGATGTCGCCGCCTATTATGAGATGAACATCCAGAAGGATGTTGGCGTGCCACTTTCCGATGGCACCGAACTCAGCGCCAACATCTTCCGGCCCGATGCCGAGGGCAGGTTTCCGGTCATTCTGACTGTCGGTCCCTACCCCAAGGATTACCATTTCTCGGAATGGTCACCTGAGGACTATGAAGAGCTGGAGCAGAAGGGTCCCAACATGCATTGGGAGACCGTCGATCCCGACTGGTGGGTTCCGCAGGGCTACGTCGTGATCCGCGTCGACCAGCGCGGCATGGGCAAATCACCCGGCGATGTCGACCTCTTCTCCGCCAGGGAAACCGAGGATTACCGCCAGGTGATCGAATGGGCGGGCACCCAGCCATGGAGCAACGGCAAGGTAGGCCTCGTCGGCATTTCCTATTTTGCCATGTCGCAATGGCGCGTCGCGGCAACCCAGCCGCCGCATCTGGCGGCAATCATTCCGTGGGAAGGCGCGTCGGACCTTTACCGCGACGCCATGCGTCATGGCGGCATCCTGTCCAACACCTTCGCCAAGGGCTGGTTTGGGCACCGCATCAAACCCTTCGTGCATCAGGAAAATGGCAAACCGACCGGAACGCTGTCCGACCTGCCCGCGCTCGGCGCTGAGCACACAATGCTGGACGGCTATTTCGAGGAACGCATACCGGATTTCTCCAAAATTCAGGTGCCGCTTCTGTCATCGGCCAATTGGGGCGGCCTTGGCCTGCATTTGCGCGGCAATGTGGAAGGCTACTATCGCGCCGGCTCCGAAAACAAATGGCTCCATTTTCACACCGGCTCGCATATCGAGGCTTTCTATTCGCTCGAAGGCCGCGCTTTGCAGAAGCGCTTTCTAGACCAGTGGCTGAAAGACATCGACACCGGCATGCTGCGCGAGCCGCGCATCAAGCTCGCGGTGCGCGGCTCCGAGGGCATCACCTACCGTTATGAAAACGAATGGCCGATCGCCCGCACGGAGTGGACCCCTTACTATCTGCATGCCGGCGACGCCTCGCTTTCTCCCGCAAAGCCGGCCGCTGCCACCGAGGCAGCCTATCAGGCCAGCAAAGAGGCCGAGACCACCAGCATCTCCTTTTCGACCGCACCCTTTGAGACAGAGACGGAAGTCACCGGACCGGTGAAACTCAAACTCTGGGTGTCGGCCGACGTCTCGGATGCCGATCTGTTTGTGGCGCTCCGCAACTTCGATGCCGACGGCAACGAAGTCACCTTCTACGGCGCCAACAACCCCGAGGCTCCTGTCTCGGTTGGCTGGCTGCGGGCCTCGCACCGGGCACTCGACCCGGAGCTGTCGACCGAGTGGCGGCCGTTCCACGCTCACACCACGGAAAAGCCGTTGACACCCGGTGAAATCGTGCCGGTCGAAATCGAGATCTGGCCGACAAGCATGGTCTACGACAAAGGCCATCGCCTCGTGGTCGAAGTGGGATCGAAAGACTATCCCGGCGTGAAGCCCTTCTTCCACACCGACCCGGCAGATCGTTCGCCAGCCGGAACCAACATCATCCACACCGGTGGCGACTACGACTCCCACATTCTGCTGCCGGTGATCCCGGCTCGCTAGGCGCCTCGATAGCGCCTGGCATGAAGGCCCGCTGTGCCCCGGCGGGCCTTCATCACGAATTCGTTGCCTGCCTCGCCTTTGCCGCGTTCGATGCTATTCTTTTCCGTGGCGCCCAAGATTCGAGCGGCAAGCGCCAACGCTCGGCGGAGAGCAGATGGCGGCCGAAGAGCATAGCATTCGAAATGCCCAGAGTGCGGGCCGCTTCTCGCGGCTCTGGCGCACACGCTTGCTGACGCGTGCCGCCGTCGCAGCCGAGCGGCTGTGGCCGCTGTTGCTGCCGGCCCTCATCGTCGCAGCGCTTTTCCTCACCGCCGCGTGGTTCGGCCTGTTCGCGCTTGTGCCAAGCTGGCTGCGTATTGCTGCACTCGGTCTCTTCGGTCTGGCACTTGTAGCATCCTTTCTGCCGCTCCTGCGCTACCGCGCGCCACAGGCGGCCGAAATCGATCGCCGCATCGAGCGCGCCAACGCGCTGGAACATGCTCCGGTCACCACCACGACAGACAAGCTCTCCGGCAATGACGGCGACGCTTTTGCAAACGCTCTCTGGCACGAACACAAGCGCCGCATGGCCGAACGTCTGGGCCGGCTGGAAGGCGATATGCCGCGCGCCCGCGTGCCCGAACGCGACCCGTGGGGCGCCCGCGCAGTCGTCGCGCTGCTTCTCGTCACCGCATTCGCCTACTCCTTCGGGCCAAGTGGCGGCAGCGTCGCCGACGCATTCCGCACCCCGCCAGGGGCGGAGCCCATACCCGCCCGCATCGATGCGTGGATCACCCCGCCGCCCTATACCGGCAGAGCGCCCGTATTCCTGACGGCCGAGGGCAATTCGGAGCGCGAAATATTCAGGGTACCGGAGGGCAGTGAATTTGCCGTGCGCATCACCGGCGGTGCACGCGAAACACTCGCCTATGAAGACGAAATCGGCACGGCGGAAATCGCTCCCGAAGGCGGTTTCCTGCCCGAGGACGCGCCAGTGCCGGCATCGCGGCAGTTCACCGGAAAGCTCTCGCGCGACGGCATCCTTTCGCTTCTGAGCGGCGAGGAAGCGATCCGCAGCTGGACTTTCGAGGTTATTCCCGACACCGCACCGCAGATCCGCTTCACCGGCGACCCGCAGCGCGCGGTGAACGGGGCGCTGGAATTGCAATACGAGGTCGAGGACGATTACGGCGCGACCGAAGGCGCAGCTGACTTTGCGCTCTCGGAGCGCCCCATGCCCTCTGCCCGCCCGCTCTATGCCGCCCCTGAAATGCCGCTCACTCTGCCGCGCCGTGGCTCCAGCGATATCGTCGCCAAGACCAACCGCGACCTCACCGAGCATCCATGGGCGGGCACTTCCGTCGACCTCACACTCACGGCAAAAGACGCTGCCGGCCAGACGGCGCGTTCTGAGTCCAAACGCTTCATGTTGCCGGAGCGCGCTTTTTCAAACCCGCTTGCCCGTGCGCTGATCGAGCAGCGGCGCTTGCTGGCGCTCGACGCCACACGCCAGCGCCGCGTGCTCTCGCTGATGGATGCGATCACGCTGCGCCCCGAAGACACGATCGACAACCCCTCGCATTATCTCGGCATCATGACCGCGCGCACCCGTCTTCGCATGGCCGAGGAAGACGACGAGCTGCGCGACGTGGTCGATTATCTGTGGGAGGTCGCACTCGGCATCGAGGAAGGCGACCTCACCGCCGCCGAGCGCCGCCTGCGGCAGGCTCAGGAAGCGCTACGCCAGGCCCTCGAAAACGGCGCCAGCGAGGAAGAAATAGAACGCCTGATGGCCGAATTGCGGGAAGCCATGCAGGAGTTCCTGCGCGAATTCGCCGAGCGGTCCATGCAGAATCCCAATTCGGCGATGCAGCAGATGCCCGAAACCGGCAACGAGATGCGCCAGTCGGACCTGGAGCGCATGCTCGACCAACTAGAAGATCTCGCCAAGTCGGGCGCGCGCGAGCAGGCCGAACAGTTGCTCTCACAGCTCGAGCAGATGATGAACAATCTGCGCATGGGCCAGCAGCAGGCCGATCAGGGCCAGAATGGCCAGAACCAGATGCGCGAGCAGATGAACGAGCTAGGCGAACTGATGCGCCGCCAGCAGGAACTGATGAACGAGACCTTCCAGCTCGACCAGATGCAACGCGGCCAGCGTGGCAACCAGCAGCAACAACAGCAGCAGGGTCAGCAAAACGGCGAGAACGGCCAGGGTCAGCCGATGACGCCGGAAGAATTCGCCGAAGCACTGCGCCAACTGCAAGAGGGTCAGGGCCAGCTTCAACAGCAGCTGGACTCACTGATGGAAGGGCTCGAAGGCATGGGCATTCAGCCCGGCGAGGGCTTTGGCGAGGCCGGCGAAGCCATGGGTCAGGCCGAGGGCGCGCTTGGCGAAGGCGAAGGCAACCGTGCCGTTGGCGAGCAGGGCCGCGCGCTCGAAGCGCTGCGCCGCGGCGCACAGGACATGATGCAGCAAATGCAACAGGCAATGCAGGGCGAGGAGGGCGGCAGCGAGGAAGGCGGCCGCCAGCAAAGCTCCGAGAATGACCCGCTTGGCCGGCCGCGCGCCACCACCGGACCGGATTTTGGTGACTCCGTGAAAGTACCTGACGAGATCGACCGGCAGCGCGCCCGCGAAATCCTCGAGGCCATCCGCCGCCGCCTCGGCAACGCGCTCAGCCCGGAATTGGAGCGCAGCTATCTGGAACGTTTGCTGAACCTGGAAACGCGGTGACGTAGCCGCGTCCTACCCCCACGCCAGAGCCTTCGCTACCTCGGTGCGGATTTCAGCCAGGCTGAACGGCTTGCGCACGACGCCGAGCACGGAACCGCCCAGCTCCGCCGCACGTTCTCGCTGTTCGGCATAACCTGTCATCAAGAGAATACGCAGGTCGGGGAAGGCCTTCGCCGCGGTTTCCGCCATCTCGATCCCGTCCATCACCGGCATGCGGATGTCGGACAGAACCAGATCGTAGCGGCCCTCATCCGCCTTGATCATGTCGAGGCCTTCCGCCCCATCGCTGGCCATGTCGGTTGAGTGGCCGTCGGCCTGAAGCGCCCGGGCGGTGAATATCCGCACGGAATCGTCGTCCTCGACGATCAGGATCCGGGCTTGTCCGCTCATGCCGCCTCTCTCAGGCGTCGCCCGTCACGACGCCGACAAAGGGCAATTCGCGAAAGGCGTGCGCAACGTCCATGCCATAGCCGACGACAAAATAGTCCGGGCATTCGAAGCCGACGAAATCGGCATCGAGCTCCAACTGACGTTTGCCGCGCTTGTCGAGAAGCACCGCGATGGAAACGCTGTTGGCGCCGCGCTTCAGCATAAGCTCGCGCGTGAACCGCAGTGTCTTGCCCGATTCCAGAATGTCGTCGATGAGCAGCACGTCGCGCCCGGCGACTTCATTGTCGATATCGCGCAGCACCTTCACTTCGCCGCTTGTGGTGCCGGTGCCGTAGCTGGAGATGAATATGAACTCCACCTCGGGCGACTGGCCCATATCGTGCAGCGCGCGGATCAGGTCGGCAGCGAAAATAAACGACCCCTTGAGGATCGAAACGACCAGCAGATCCTTATATTCGCGGCCGGCAATTTCTTTGGCGAGTTCCAGGTTGCGACGGGCGATCGCCGATGCGCTGAAAAGAACGTCGATGTCCTTGCCCCGGACAACTGGCATTAATTCCCGCCTTCTTTCTTGAAATCGACAGTCACGGTTCTCACTCCCCCATTAGGGGTGCGCAGCCGGCTGGAGAAGTCGAAGCGCTGTCCGGGCGCCAGCGTACGCTCGTTTGTCCCCAGATAATAATAGGTCTCGCGCCCGTCCAGCCCGGTTACGGTGATCGCCAGCGGCGGCACCATCGCCGGCCGGTCGCTCGGATTGTTCACCGCGCCGTCGACCATAAGGAAGCTGCGCTCGCCCTTGCGATCGATGCGGCTGACCACATCCACGATGCGCAGCGGCTGCTTGAAGGGAGAAACCGAAGTCGCGTCCTGCCGCGCACCGTCGTCGCGGCTGACAATCGCATGCCCGCCCGAAACCCAGAATGCACCGAAAACCAGCGCCAGCCCGAATATCCAGAACACCGGGCCGCCATTGCGTCGTTCTGGCCGTTCAGCCGAGCGCAGCATGTCCATGCCGCCTTGGGCTTGGCCAGGCGGCGGGCTTTGCGGCGCACGCTGCTGCGCCGTGGTTTTGCTGTCAGGCAGAATGGTCTCGAAATCGGCGTCGATCACGTCGTCGCCATGGCGGCGCTGCCGGCCCGTTTCGCGGGTCCGGCCGTCAGTCATGATTTCGCCGGAAACCGGACGTGCCATGCGCTCGTCGGACATGTTTGCCTTTCGGAAAAGCCGCCTTCTGGGGTAAACCGAAATGGTTAATGCTTCGCGACCGGTGCCGGTGTGGAGGCATGGCGCGGCAAGGGCGTTTCCTGCGCGCCGGTTCCGTGTCAGGAACGCACGCCATGTCAGGAACGTTCGGGAAAACCGCACAGTGATTCGCTTCGAAAATGTCGGCCTCAGATACGGGATGGGCCCCGAAATTCTGCGCGACATTTCATTCCAGCTTCCCGAGGGCTCGTTCCAGTTTCTGAGCGGCCCCTCAGGCGCGGGCAAAACCTCGCTGCTGCGGCTGCTTTTCATGTCGCTGAAACCGACGCGCGGCCTCATCACCGTGTTCGGCAAGGACCGGGCGCGCATCTCGCGGCGCGACCTGCCACTGATCCGCCGCCGCATCGGGGTCGTATTCCAGGATTTCCGCTTGCTCGACCATCTGACGACGTTTGAAAACGTTGCCCTGCCGTTGCGCGTGCGCGGCCGCGAAGAGGCGTCCTACCGCGCCGACGTGACCGAGCTCCTGAATTGGGTCGGGCTCGGCGAACGCATGCATGTGCTGCCGCCAGTGCTTTCAGGTGGCGAGAAGCAACGCGCCGCGATCGCGCGCGCGCTCATCGAACAGCCGCAGATCCTTCTGGCCGACGAGCCGACCGGCAATGTCGATCCGCCGCTCGCGCGCCGCCTGCTGCGGCTCTTCATCGAGCTCAACCGGCTGGGCACGGCAGTGGTCATCGCCACCCACGACGTCAACCTCATGGAACAGGTCGAAGCGCGCCGCATGGTGCTCGCCAATGGCAGGCTGGATGTCTATGAGTGAGACCGTTCCGGGCCCGCCACCCAAAGCCGGCAAAAAGAAATCGCTCCCGATCCCGGGCACTGGCCGTTCGACGCGCCGCCGCAAGCCAATGCCAATTGTGCCGCCACAAAACGTGGCCGGCAACGCGATGGTGCTGGTCATCGCCATCATGACGTTTCTGTCCTGCCTGACACTGGGCGCGGTGACGCTGGTGCGCGACACGGCGGCAACATGGCAGAGCGAAATCGCCCGTGAAGCGACGATCCAGATCAAGCCGGCGGAGGGTTTCGACACCTCGATCGGGCTTGAGCAGGCAGCGGCGATCGCCCGTGAATTTTCAGGTGTCCGGTCCGTGATCGTCGTCGATGACGCGGCCACCGCGCGGTTGCTCGAACCCTGGCTCGGCACCGGTATCGACCTTGACGAACTACCCGTCCCCCGGCTCGTCACCGTCACGATCGACCCTGACAATCCGCCAGACTTCGCTGCGATGCGCGAGGCAATCACCCAGAACGTGCCTTATGCATCACTCGACGATCACCGGACCTGGGTCGACCGGCTGGTTGCGATGGCGCGCACCACCGTTGCAATCGGCGTCTCGGTTCTGGTGCTCATCCTTGCGGCCACCCTGCTCACTGTGGTCTTCGCGACGCGGGGCGCCATGTCCGGCAATGGCCATGTGATCGAGGTACTGCATTTCGTCGGCGCGGAGGCCGGCTTCATTGCCCGGCAGTTCCGCAGCCACTTCCTGCTCACCGGCATGAAGGGCGCGGCCACCGGCGGCGCGCTCGCCGCGCTCGTATTTCTGGGCTTTTCATGGTGGTCGAGCCGCAATCTGGCCACACCGGAAGGCGATCAGGCGTCTGCCCTCTTCGGCAATTTCGCCATCGGGCCCGCCGGTTATGCGGGTGTGGGCATCATCGTGATCGCTGTGTCGATCCTGACTGCTGCCACCACCCACATCACGGTGGTTTCCTACCTGAGCGATCTTGACGCGACGCCCAGCGAGGGTTGAATGCGACCAGTCACGCAGCGCAACAGGCTGCAACAATATTTGCGCCGTAGCGGCCGATTTAGCGGCCGCACGCCTCAATCGGGTGTAAAATCAACAAGATGAGCGAGCACCAACCCGGCGTTGATCAGGCACCCCGCCGCCAGGGCCGTCCGGCCCTGCGCGGGGTTGCGTGGGCGCTCGCTCTGGTTGTTCTGGGCTTTGGTGGCGGCTTCGCGTTTTTCTCCGACCATGTCAGCCGGCTTTCCGCTCCCGGCCAGCCGGAAAAGGCTGACGCCATTATCGTTCTCACCGGCGGCCAATACCGCCTCGATGCCGCCGTCGACTTGCTTCGCGCGGGCAAGGGCGGGCGGCTCTTGATCAGCGGCGTCAACCCTGTTGCCGACGCCGAGGATTTGCGCCGCGTGACGGGCGCCGAGCAGTCGCTCTTCGAATGCTGCATCGACATCGATCACGCGGCGCTGGACACGATCGGCAATGCCGCCGAAAGCGCCAAATGGGCAGCCGATAATGGTTTTGCCAGCGCCATTCTGGTCACCAACAACTACCATATGCCGCGCAGTCTGCTGGAGATGCAGCGCGCCGACGCTTCATTGCGGATTGTGCCTTACCCGGTGGTCAACACCCCGCTTGGCGGCGGCGAGTGGATACGCCGGCCCGAGGCGCTGCGGGTCCTGTTCACCGAATACACCAAATATCTGGCCTCGCTATCGCGCGGCGTACTCCAGCGCGGCAACACCGCGCAGGCCGGAACTGCTGTGACGCTGAACGCCGACTGACGTTTCGCCCAAGGCTTGGCCATCCGAAAAGCATGATGTAACCAGATCGCCACCAAAACGGGTGCGCGGTCCATGCTCTATCTTCGTTCGCTGGCCTTCAACGCCGCGTTCTATCTCAACCTGATTGTCCAGATGATCCTGTGGACGCCGTTCTATTTTCTGGCGCCGCGCCATATGGCCTGGTTCGTGCCGAAGTTCTGGTCGCGCACCGAGCTTTGGCTGATGAAAGTGATCGCCGGCACGCGCAGCGAGATCACCGGGCAGGAGAACCTGCCTGAAGGCTCCTACATCCTGGCGCCCAAGCACCAGTCTTTCTGGGACACGATCGCTTTTCTGTCCGACATTCGCGACCCGCTTTACATCCTGAAGCGTGAGCTGCGCTGGATACCGTTTTTCGGCTGGTACATCATGAAAATGCGCATGATCCCGGTCGATCGCGGCAAACGTTCACGGGCGCTGAAGGATGTGATTGCCCGCACTCGCAAGGAAATGAGCAGGAATGCGCGCCAGCTCATCATTTACCCCGAAGGTACGCGCCGCCCACCGGGCGCGGAACCGGCCTACAAATGGGGCATTGTAGAACTTTATTCTGAACTTGGTCTGCCTGTCGTGCCGGTTGCGCATCAGGCAGGGCTCTGGTGGCCAAGGCGCAAATTCCTGCGCCACCCGGGAACGATCCATGCTCGCTTTCTGCCGCCGATTCCGCCCGGCCTGGCCAAGGAGGAATTCCACGCCCGGCTGATCGCTGAAACGGAAGCCGCCTGCGACCAGATGCTTGTTGAGGCAGCGGCCGCGCCCGACGCACCGCCGATGCCGGAGACCGCGCACAGGCGGCTGGCCGAGCTCGGCGCAACTTCTTCCGCCGAGGCCTAGCCTCACCCGGAAACCCGACGCGCCACGGCTTCCAGCCAGTGGTCCCGGATAGACAGCGCTTTCAGATGTTCCACAGTATTGAGCACATATTGCTCGTTCGGCCCCGACTGGCCCAAAGCGCCAGAAACCCGCGCCGCAGCTTGCTCCACATCGAGTGCTCCGGCATATTGCTCATGCGCCCGGTCGACCGTGTAGCACACAGCTTTCACCGTGCAGCCATCGTCAAGCCTGACCGGCAATTGCCGCTCCAAATACACGTTGGTCACCAGCTCGCGGGCACGCAGCGTCGCCATCACTTCGTCGCGCAGCGTGCCCGGCACGCGAAAGGCAAGCCCGACGCAGGAGCCGCCGCGGTCGAGCCCAAGTACAAGACCCGGCCGTTCCGGCGTTCCGCGATGCACGTAAGAGGCCACGCACAGCGCCCTGCGATAGCCGTACAGCCGGGCGCGACGCGTCTCGACATGGGCAAAACCCGGCCGCCAGATCAGCGAGCCATAGCCAAAGACCCAAAAATCGCCCATATGCCCTTTGTCCCGGAAAGTTGCGTATGACTTGCCGGCAAAGATACAGCCAGCGGGTTCCGGGTTAACGAGGCCATCAGTATGACGTCAAGCCGATCGGGTTCGCGCCGTTTCATATGGCTTGCCGTGGCAATCGTCGCGGCGATCGTGCTTTACACACTCGGCTGGAACTATGCGGCTCAGCGACTGACTTCGGAAGCCGAGAGCGCGCTGCAGAGCATGGCCGGCAATGGCGACCGGGCCAACTGCGAAAATATCGAAGCGCGCGGCTACCCTTTCCGCATCGGTCTGTTCTGCGATTCTGTGTTCGTTGAGCGCCGCATCGACGGCTTCACCTTCGCCGCCGGCGAACTGCGCTCCGCTGCCCAGATTTATGCGCCGAGACAGATTGTAGCCGAACTGGACAGCCCCGCCCGCCTCACCGCGCCCGGCATCTTGCCGCTCGAACTCAAATGGGATGGGCTGCGCGCCAGCGCCCGCCTCACCACCTCGCTGCCGGAACGATTGTCGCTGGTTGCCACCGCGCTAAGCGCGAGCGTCGATGCCCCGGGCGAAATCGAAGGCGATGTTCTGAAAGCCGGGGAGTTTCAGCTTCATCTTCAGCCGGTCGATTCCGATGTCGAGCTCGGCATCCGCCTGAACAGCGCTGTCGGCGGAGCCGCCCTGCCCGGCCCCGAACTGCCGCCGGTTTCGGGCGTCGCGGACATCATGATGGGCGACGGCATCGCCCGCCTTGCCAGCCGGGATTTCACCTTGCGTGGCGGCACCTACGACATCCGCCGGCTGGAGCTTGCCTTCGAAGGCGGCGGCACAATTTCTGTAACTGGCCCGCTTACCGTCGACCAGGACGGTCTCATCGACGCCACGCTCGATATCCGCACGGGCGAGACCGCGCGCCTCATGGAGGTGTTCGCCGAAGCCTATCCGCAGCTGCGCTCGCAGCTCACTGCGCTGTCGGCCGGGCTCACCGCCCTTGGGCCCGACCAGTCGCTGCCTCTCAAGATACGCAAGGGCGTTGCCATTTTCGGCTTCATCGAACTTGGCATGATCCCGCCGCTCTGAGCCAAAGCATCAACGCCTACACAACAAAACTGATTTCCGGCGCAGTTACCTGGCTGATGAGCCCGCCAGTGTTGATGGCGCTGTAGGTCGGCCGTGGCGGGCGCGCCGCTTCATCGACGCGGCGGCTCACCCAGTCACGCTCCTCCATCGACTGCAATGAGTGTGACAAAGCGCGATCGGTGATCGTGATCAGATTGCGTTTGATGTCGACGAAGTGCCTGGGCGCATGAAGTGACGCCAACACCGGCAGGGTCCAGGATCGCCTCAGCAGGTCCTGGTTCTCGTCGCCTGAAACGCTCCCGATCTTGTGGGCGAGCGCGGCCGCCTCCCGCCCAAGCGGCGTAAGCCTGAACTCCGGCCGCAGCGGGTGGCCATAGCCCGGATTTCGCTCCAGCAGCCCTATCTCGATGAGATGCTCCATGCTCTGCGCAAAGGCGGTTCTGCTGGCGCCTGTGGCTTGAATCAGCGGCGCCTGACGCCCAGCAACACCCGCATGCAAACTGGCGAGGATCGGGATCGCCCAGGCACGAGATGTGATGTTGACAAATGTCCTAATGTCCATAAAGTATAGTTAGTATATTTAATGCGAGAAGGGAAGCCGATGTCGCTTGTATCACTCAAAAACACAATCACAATTTCGATGTCGGTCAAAGACCGGCATGCCAGCGCGGACTGGTATGAGCGCATTCTGGGCTTCAAGACGCTCTATCATGCGGACGAGGCCGGCTGGTCCGAAATGCAGACCAACACCGAGGGCGTGACCCTCGGCTTCGGCGAGCAGATCGCGCCCGCACCGGGCAACTGCGTGCCGGTTTTCGGCGTCGACGATCTCGATGCCGCGCGCGCCAAGATGGAGCAGGCCGGCGTGAAATTCGATGGCGAAACCGACGTTGTGGAAGGCATGGTCAAGACCGCGACCTTCTACGACCCCGACGGCAACGCACACATGCTTGCCGAAGACCTCACGGAGGGCGCGTGACCGTGCGCATGTTCGCGAAAGCCGCGCTGGCTCTGCTGGCGATGAGCGGTGTAGCCGCCGCCGAACCCTTCGGTGAAGTCACAATAGGCGTGCCCGTCCCGTCGATTGCCGAAGCGGAGAAATGGTATGCCAGCTTTTTCGGCCCGGACGTGGAGGTTCTTCACCCCGTGCCCGGCATCGCCGAGTTCAAGGCTGCCTCCGGCGTCTGGCTGCAATTGTTCGAAGCCGAGGGCGAGCAACGGTCAGCCACAATCGTCCGGTTCCTGGTCGATGACATGGCAGCTGCGCAGGCCGCGCTGAGTGAACGCGGGATTGATTCGGGCGAAGCAATCGAAGTGCTCGAAGTCGTGACTTTTTCCGAGTTCGCGGACCCTTACGGCAACCCGCTAGGACTATACGACCTCCCGTAGCGAGCTATGCTACCTTCGGGCGAAAGACACGCACGGAGGAGCTGCATGGCCGACAGAAAGACCAAAGCCAATCCAGCATCGGTCGCCGAGTTCCTGAACGCGGTCGAGCATCCGGGACGGCGCGAAGACGCGCTGGTTCTGAACAAGCTGTTTTGCGAGGTCACCGGCTATGAGCCGGTCATGTGGGGCGCGTCGATCGTGGGTTACGGCCGTTACGACTACACCTATGAATCCGGATTGAGCGGCTCCAGTCTCGCCACCGGCTTCTCGCCCCGCAAGGCCAATTTGGTCGTCTATACGATGCCTGGCTATTCGGATTTTGGACCGATACTCGACAGGCTCGGTCCGCATAAGCTGGGCAAATCGTGCCTCTATCTCGGGCGCTTGAACAAAATAGACCTGGACGCGCTGGGTGAGCTCATCCGCGCAGGCCTGGCCGACCTCGGCACCCGCAGGCAAATCCACCCGAAATAGCCAGTTGCGCTCTCAGAAGTCGGACGAATAAGGCCGCGCCAGAACCCGGTCCGACTTCATGGAATCGGGCTTGGGCTGCAGCGAGATATGTTCCTTCTCGATCACCTTTCGCCGCGTCAGCCGGCTGGTGGACAGAAGCTCAACCAGTCTGTCGCCGTCCTCATTGGCGATCGCCTCGGCAAAGGCTTCTAGATCGCCCTGGAAGCGGCGCAGAATTTCCAGCACCTGATCCTTGTTGCCGAGAAAGATGTCGCGCCACATTGCCGGGTTGGACGAGGCGATGCGCGTGAAATCGCGGAACCCGCCTGCCGAAAACTTCACGACATCCGAGTTCGTCTCCCGCTCGAACCGAAGCGCAGTATGGAAGATCGAATAGGCTGCGACATGCGGCAGATGGCTGGTGATGGAAAGCACATAGTCATGATGCTGCGGCGTCATGATCTCCGCTTTGGAGCCCAGCGCTTCCCAGAACTTCGTGGCTTTGGCAATCGCGCTGGCGTCGGTCCCTTCCGGTGGCGTCAGGATGCACCAGCGGTTGATGAAGAGACTGGGCAGTCCGGCCTCAGGCCCGGAAAGCTCGGTTCCGGCCAGCGGGTGTGCGGGAACAAGCGCGATATGCTCCGGCAGATGCGGCACGATTGCATCCACGACCGAGGCCTTTACCGAGCCAACGTCGGACAAAACCGCGCCAGGCTTCATCGCAGGCACCACCTGCCGCGCTACCTCGGCAATCTGGCCGACCGGCACGCAGATCACGACGAGATCGGCGTTGGCAACCGTTTCGGAAGCCGTCTCGATGACGCGCGCCTCGCCGAGACCCAGTTCGCGCACCCGGCGGCGCACCTTGTCGGAGGCGTCGGTAACCGCGATCTCGCGGGCAATGCCGCGCTCGACGACGGCGCGCGTGATCGACGAGCCGATCAGGCCCTGTCCGATGACCGCGAGTTTTCCGACGATTTGTGCCATGGCCTATTTGCCCAGCAATGCGCGCAGCGCCTCCACGACGCCGCGATTGGCCTCAGCCGGGCCGATTGTCATGCGCAGCGCGTTGGGAAAACCATATCCGGTCACCCGGCGCAGTACAAACCCGCGTTCGGTGAGGTAGGCGTCGACTTCCTCGGCGCTCTTGCCCGACCCGTCGAAATGCACGAGCAGAAAATTACCGACGCTCGGCGTGACCCGAAGGCCGAGCCCGGTGAATTCTTGCGTCAGCCACGCCAGCCACTCATCATTGTGTGCCACGGCCTTTTCGACATGCGCGCGGTCGCCGACGGCCGCCACGCCGGCGGCGATCGCCAGCGAATTGACGTTGAAGGGACCGCGAATGCGGTTCAGCGCGTCGATGATGTGCGGCGGCCCGTAAACCCAGCCAATGCGCAGCGCGGCAAGCCCGTGAATTTTCGAGAAGGTGCGCGTCATCACGACGTTCTCGTTGGATGACACCAGCTCGATACCGGACTCATAATCGTTGCGCCGCACATATTCGGCATAGGCTGCGTCGAGCACCAGAAGCACGTTCTTTGGCAGCCCGGCATGCAGCCGCCGCACCTCATCCACCGGCATATAGGTGCCGGTCGGGTTGTTGGGGTTGGCGAGAAAGACGATCTTGGTACGCTCTGTCACCGCGGCCAGAATGGCATCGGCATTGGCGCGCTCATCGGTTTCGGGCACCGAAACCGGCACACCGCCCGCTGCCTGAATGTCGATGCGGTAGACCAGAAAGCCGTGCTCGGTGAAAATGCCCTCGTCGCCCGGCTGGACATAGGCTTTGGTGAGCAGCGAGATCGCCTCGTCCGAACCATTGGTACAAACGATGTTTGCAGCGTTCAGCCCGTGCGCGGCAGCAATCGCTTCGCGCAGTGCGGTGGATGCGCCGTCAGGGTAAATTTCGGCGCGGTCGAGCAGCTTCTGTGCCGCGGCGCGCGCCGCCGGCGAAGCACCAAGCGGGGATTCGTTCGACGAGAGTTTGTAGACTTTGGCCGCGCCCGGCGCGCCGTCTTTGCCGGGCACATAGGCCGCGATATCCATGATGCCCGGATTGGGCTGTGGGCGGTTGGTCTGCGTCATCTGGGAAGGTCTCTCAAAGATTGCACTCGCCTCTACCAGAGCTTTTGCGTTGACGCAAAGTCGCGCTGACACTAGAAAAACTTCGAACCCGTGGTGATTTGGCCGGTCGGCTTGCAGCCACGTTAAACAAGTCGCTAAAGGACCGTGTGAACCGGCCAGCGATTTGCGGCCGGTTTTTTTGTTTGGAGTTGGCACTATGCCGATCAGGATCCCCGATCAGCTTCCCGCCCGAGATATTCTGGTACGCGAAGGCGTGTCCGTAATGGATGAACGCACCGCAATGCGCCAGGACATCCGGCCCATGCAGATCGGGCTGCTCAATCTGATGCCAAACAAGACGCGCACCGAAACCCAGCTTGCACGCCTTCTGGGAGTGACACCGCTGCAGGTCGAACTCACGCTGGTGCGCATCGGCGCGCACCGCGCCAAGAACACGTCGGAAGAGCACCTGATCTCCTTCTACCAGACATGGGAGGAGGTTGCTGACCGCAAATTTGACGGTTTCATCATCACCGGCGCGCCCATCGAGCTGCTGCCCTTTCAGAACGTTACCTACTGGGACGAGCTGACGCGCATTCTCGACTGGACGGTGACCAATGCGCACTCCTCCTTCTTCATCTGCTGGGGCGCGATGGCGGCCGCGTGGCACTTCCACAAAGTTCCCAAATACACGCTCGACAAGAAGGCGTTCGGTGTATTCCGGCATCGCAACAATGCGCCCGCCTCGCCCTATCTCGCGGGCTTCTCCGACGACTTCGCCATTCCCGTGTCGCGCTGGACCGAAGTGCGCTCAAGCGACATTGCCGCCGTGCCCGACCTCGAACTACTGATGGAGTCCGATCAAACCGGGCCCTGTCTGGTTTCGGAAAAGACCTGCAACCGGCTCTATATGTTCAACCACATCGAGTACGATTCCACCTCGCTCAAGGAAGAGTACGACCGCGATGTCGCCGCCGGCACGCCGATCGAGGTTCCGCACGAATATTACCCGCAGAACGATCCCGGCCGGAAACCGCTGAACCGTTGGCGCTCGCATGCGCATCTGCTCTTCGGCAATTGGCTGAACCAGGCTTACCAGACCACGCCCTACGACCTGAACGAAATCGGCATGAGCCACAACGGCTGAGGAGTGAAGGGCCGGCGCTGCGCCAGCCCTTTCTCAATGGGGCCCGCGTATCGCCGCCTTGGTGGCTTCAAGCATATGCAGGAGCCGCTTAGACCGCTCGATAGTCCGTTTCAGATCGTCGATCTTGCGGTCCAGAAACGGGTCGGCCTCAAATCTCTCTTCGCCCGGGTTTTCTATGTGCTGCAGCAACGACTGCAGCTCCTTCACCGAAAAGCCGGCATCCCGCGCCTCGGTGATCATCACCAGCCGGTCGATCATCTCGTCTGCATAATCGCGATAGTCGTTGCTGCCGCCCTCGGGCTTCTGCGACGTGATCAGCCCGTTGCGCTCGTAAAAGCGGATCGTGTCGCGCGGCAGCCCGGTTCGCTTGGCGAGTTCGCCGATCCTCATAATGTCAGGCTCCGCTCAAAACCGTTGACAATACTCCATGGTTTTGAATAACGTTCGGCCGAACGATGCAACAGGAAACGCTGAACATGGGCAACAATGTCTGCCAAAGCTGTGGAATGCCGCTGAGCAAGGACGCCAAGGGTGGCGGCACCAATGCCGATGGCAGCCGCAGCACCAAATATTGCTCGCTCTGCTATGAGGATGGAAAGTTTCATCAGCCGGACTTCACGCTTGAGGAGATGCAGGAATTCTGCATCGAACAGCTTCACAAGAAGGGCATGCCACGCTTTATGGGATGGCTGTTCACCCGCGGCCTGCCGCGTCTGGAACGCTGGAAAACGGCTTAGCTCCTGCCCAGCATCTTCAGCGTCGCCGCTGCCAGATCCCGCGTGAATTCGCCCGCGGGCCGAGTTCCGCCCAACGACGCCGCCTGCCCGGCCCATAGCGGCGAAAAATCGGCTGAACCCGCGGCCTCTGCATGTTTGCGCAACGGCCCGATCGCGCCCGTCGCGAGTGGAAATGCGGGCGCATCAGCACTCATCGGCCCCACTTCGCGCACGATACGATTGACGAGCCCGCGCGCGGGCCTGCCGGTGAAGACATTGGTGAGCACCGTGCGATCATCCCGCGCCTCGGCAAGCGCGGCGCGGTGGCCGGGTGCGGTCGCCGCTTCCGGGCTTTGCAGATAGGCAGTCCCGATCTGCACCGCTGCCGCGCCAAGCATGAAAGCTGCTGCCGCGCCGCGATGATCGGCAATGCCGCCGGCGGCGATCACCGGCACCGACACCGCGTCCACCACCTGCGGCACAAGTGCCATCGTGCCCGGTTGCGAAGCGATGTCGTCTTCCAGAAAGATGCCGCGATGGCCTCCCGCTTCCGCGCCTTGGGCAATGATGGCATCGCATCCATGCTCCTCAAGCCAACGCGCTTCCGCGACCGTCGTCGCCGAGGCGATCACCTTCGCGCCAGCTGCTTTCACGCGGTCCAGCAGTTTCTGTTCCGGTAAGCCGAAATGAAAGCTCACCACCTCAGGCCTTGTATCCTCGACGACTTCACAAGCCGCTTCGTCGAAAGGGTTACGGCCGGGGCCAGCCGGAACATTATCTGCGTCAAGGCCGAATTCGGCGTAGTAGCCCGCCAGTCGCTTCCGCCAGGCGGTTTCGCGCGCGGCGTCCGGTTCCGAATTGGTATGCGTGAAGAAATTGAGATTGACCGGCCGGTTGGTGCGCTGCCGGATCACGCCCATCTCGGCGCGTATCTTGTCGATCGAAAGCATCGCGCAAGGCAACGCTCCGAGCCCGCCGGCCTCGCTCACCGCGATGGCCAGCTCAGAACCCTGCGAGCCAGCCATTGGCGCCTGCAGGATCGGCAGTTCGATGCCAAAGAGATCGGTGATGCGGGTATCGGGCCACATGGCAATCGTCCTTTCAGGCGCCACTGCGCGGCAATGGCTCAGACGTTTTTGATAACGACCGTGTTGCGCCTTGCGGCGCCAGCACCGGCACAAAGACGCGCCGCGAGACGCGCTGTGCCACGGGCAGGCCCTGGTAAAGCCGCTTCTGCGCTTCCACCACGATCACGCCCGAGAAGATTGGCCAAAATCGCCGCCCAGCCTTTTCGAGCAGTTGATAGAACCGCAGCACCCAACGCCGCCGCGACGGCGGAAAATGCAGCGCGTCGGTCCAAGCGCCGGGCGTAAAGTTACTTTCCCGCAGGAGTTCCGTGAGCTGCCCGCGCGAAAACGGCCGCCCGGTGCCAAACGGCGTGTGTTCGAACCGCGCCCACACGCCGCGCCGGTTCGGCGTCACGATCACGAGCCGCCCGCCGGGCGCAAGCACCCGCCAGACCTCTTTCAGCGTCTCGCGCGGATTTTCCGCGTGCTCCAGCGCATGCACCATGAGCACGCGGTCGATGGAAGAATCGAACAGCGGCAGCTCTTCCTCGAAGACCAGCGCGGTGGCCGAGGGCCCCTGCGGTGGCCAGTTCACCGCGCCTTGCCCAGCTGGCATGAAAGCAAGAACGCGCTCCGCATCTGTCTTGAAACGGTCAAGCCAGGGCACCGTGTAACCAAGCCCCAGCATGCGCTCATTTTTCGATTTCGGACACACCGATGACAGCGCCAGCGAAATGGAACGCTCAGCGAGCCGCCCGAGCAGCGAGCCGTAAAAATTTCGCAGGTCGACGATATCCGAGAACATATCGCGGAAGCTATATGCGCATCATTGCCCGTTCAACAGACCACAGCCGACCAGTCATTGTCTTTAAGTCTGAGCTGACTATGTTGACCGCGACAGGAGGCACCGCATGACACTCGAAATCGAGCAATTCACCTGCCGCGAAGACAATTTCGGCATTCTCGCACGCAACACGGAGACCGGCACGGTCTTTCTTGTCGACGCACCCGAGGAAGCCGCGATCATGCGCGCCATAGAGCGGACCGGTTGGAAGCCGAACGTGCTTCTCATCACCCACCACCACCCTGACCATGTCGAGGGCAATCTGGCGCTCAAGGAGCGTTTCAGCCTCGTCATCATCGGCCCGGAAGCGGAGAAGGCGAAGATTCCCGGCATCGACCGCACCGTGAAAGATGGAGAGACGATCGACGTCGCCGGCGAGCCCGCGCGCGTTATCTCGACCCCCGGCCACACGGCGGGCCATGTGAGCTACTATTTCCCGGACTCCAGTGTTGCCTTCACAGCCGACACGCTGTTTGCGCTGGGCTGTGGCCGCCTGTTCGAGGGGTCGCCGGCCGATATGCTGGGGTCCATGCGCAAACTGGCCGAGCTGCCGCTCGATACGACCGTCTATTTCGGCCACGAATACACGCTTGGCAATGCGCGCTTCGCGCTCACGGTCGACCCGACCAACTCCGCACTCAAGGAGCGCGCCGAGCATATCGAGAAGCTGCGGGCTGAAAGCAAACCGACGGCGCCGACGACGATCGGCGAGGAAATGGCGACCAACCCCTTCATGCGTTGGCACGACCCGTCGATACGCTGCAACCTTGGTCTTGAAGAGGCATCCGACGAGGCTGTGTTCGCCGAAATTCGCAAGCGCAAGGATCTGTTCTGACGATGGCCGGCACCGCCGACGCGGTGATCATTCGCCTCGGCCTCGAACCGCACCCTGAAGGCGGCTGGTACCGGCAGAGTTTCCGCGATAACCCGCCAGGCGGCGCACTTGGCGAACGCGGCTATTCGACCGCGATCTACTTCTTGCTCAAAGCCGGCGAACAGTCGGCCTGGCACCGCGTGCGCGACGCGGCTGAGGTCTGGCACTTTTATGCCGGCGCACCGCTTTGCCTCGAAATTGCTGACGCCGAAGGCAAGGGCACACATGCATTGACGCTCGGCCCCGATATAGAAGCCGAGGCCCGACCGCAGCACATCGTGCCGGCAAACTGGTGGCAACGCGCATGCAGCCTCGGCGACTGGACGCTCGTCGGCTGCACAGTGGCGCCCGGCTTCGAATTCGCCAGTTTCGAAATGGCCGAGCCGGACTGGGAGCCCGAAATCTAGGCCAGCAGTACGCCGAGCGTAATGATGAGTTGCGCGGCGTAATAGAGTACCCAGACGGCATAGCCGGCCCAGACTTCGTGCGGCGAGGTCTCCGCCATCAGATATTTGCGGATTGCCAGGATCGCGTCGGAAACGATGAAAAGCGTTGCGCCGAGCGCGATGACGTAGCCAAGCACGGTGACGGAGACGATGCCCATCGCCGCAATCGCCAGCGCGTAAACCATCACCGGCACCCGCATCGCGGCCGGAACCGCAGGCAGCAGGCGCGACAGCAAAATAAGAGCGGCGATCGCAATCGCCAGCGCCCAGAGGCCGCGCAATGGTTCCGCGATCAGGATCCCCATGCCTGAACTGCCGGTCGCAAAGAGCGCGACATAAAGCAGATGCGCGAGCAGGAAGGCGATGAGCCCGGGCAGGAACCAGCGCTCCTCTTCCGCTGCCAATGCGGCATCACCCGCAGCACTCGCCATCAAGGCCAGCGCCAGCAGCAGCGGACCACCGACCGAATAGGCGAGCAGCCCCAACAGAAAGACGCCAGCGGTCTTGGCAACGGTGCGCCGCCATGTCGGCGGACGGTGAACCATGAAACCGTAGAGGATCGCTGCCACCACAGACAGAAGCAGCAACCCGTTGGCGGTCGATTCAATTCCACCCGTAAATGGCACCGCCTCAGGCCTCCGCCGTTCCGGCGCGGCCCTTGCGGACGATCATGTCTTTCGCGGCAAGCACCGCGCCAGCAGTAATCAGCACACAGGCAGCCAGTATTGTAGCGGTTGCCGGAGCGCGCCCCGCCGCGATCAGTATCAGCGTCGAAAGCAGCGGTGCGGCGTAGCTCGCCGCACCCAACACCTGAATGTTGCCGCGCTTCACTCCGTGATCCCAGGCATAGAACGCCGCGCCAACCGGCATAAGGCCGAGCCCGGCGACGGCAAGCCATTGCCCGGCGCCCGACGGCCACACTGTTTCTTCAAGCGCCAGATGGCAGAGCGCGGACAGCAGCGCCGCCGCCGCGCAAAACCACGTCACGATCGTCGTCGGCACCTCGGCGAAACGGCGCGACAAAAGCGAGTAGCCGGACCACACGAAGGCGCAGGTGAAGGCCGCCGCATAGCCGGTCGCAAAACGCGCATCGAATGCCACGCCGCCGCCATTGGTCACAATCAATGCTGTACCGCCAAGCCCGAGCAGCGCGCCCACTACATGGTGCCAGCCAAGCCTTTCGCCAGGCATCAGCGCCGAGCCCACCACGATGAAGAGCGGCCACAGATAAGCGATCAGGCTGGCTTCGGCCGCCGGTGCGTTTCTGAGCGCGGTGAAATAGAAGAAATGATAGCCGAAGAGCCCCGCGATCCCCACCAACCAGGCAGCCAGCGGCGGGCGTGTGGCCGCCGTTGCGCTTGCCGTCACTGCGCGCAGCACAAATCCCAGCGCGGCACCCAGCGTGAAGCTCATAGCCGAAAGCTGGAACGGCGGCACCAGCCCCGAGGCGTCGGTAAACAACGCGAGCAGCGCCCACATCATCACCGCTGAAAAGCCGATCGCCGTCGCACGTCCTGTCATAAAAACTATTCCATTCTGCGGATAATACCGGCTCAAAGCCGCGATTTCGGGAAGTGAACCCATATGGTGCGATCGCGCAATAGCCGCCTGGAAAGCTTCCATCGACAATAAGGTTTGCGGACGGGGAGTCCGTTCGCAACTTCCGGGCAGGAGAAGCGGCCCGCTGATCCAGTAACGGGAATACTTTGAGCCCCAATGTATCCCGTTCCGGCCCTGTGTCGGGATTGGCGGCGGTTGCAGCCAATACACCGCACTCCTGCCCGGCTTTTTTCGTTGAAGCTTCCGCCTGCTCCAGATGCTGGCCTCAGCGTGTTGCGCGCCGGGCAAGTCACTGATTTTGGTTGATGAAATATCAAAGCTGCTGCGCAGCCCCGGCAACCGATTCAGATTGCATGCTTTTCTTGCCAACAGGGCTGTGACGCTGGCTACATAAATCTGTCATCGAACTGTTACACAGGGTCGATATGGCCTGCCCCTGTCGCCGAGGACGGCGGCAATAACGAATTCCGAACAGGAGTAGGCTCCATGACGAAAATCCTTCTCACGGCATCGGCCGCGGCGATCGCCGTTGCGATGTCTGCGGGCTCCGCCGCCGCGCGCGACCAGATCCAGATCGCAGGTTCTTCGACCGTTCTTCCTTATGCGGCGATCGTTGCCGAGGCTTTCGGCGAAAACTTCGAATATCCGACCCCGGTTGTTGAGTCCGGCGGTTCGGGCGCGGGCCGCAAGAAGCTCTGCGAAGGCGTTGGCGAAAATACCATCGACATCGCGAACTCTTCCTCGCGCATCAAGCAGTCGGACATCGATCTGTGCGCCTCCAACGGCGTCACCGAGATCCAGGAAGTCCGCATCGGCTATGACGGCATCGTCTTCGCTTCCGACATCAATGGCGAAAGCTTTGCTTTCACCCCGGCCGATTGGCACGCCGCTCTGGCCGCAAAGGTTGTGAAGGACGGTGAGCTCGTCGACAACCCGAACAAGACCTGGGCCGACGTGAACCCGGACCTGCCGGCACAGAACATCCTGGCCTTCATCCCGGGCACCAAGCACGGCACCCGCGAAGTCTTCGACGAGAAGGTCATTCTTGATGGCTGCGAAGAAAACGGCACCATGGAAGCCCTGATGGCAGCCAATGGCGGTGACGAAGATGCTGCCGAGGACGCCTGCACCACGCTGCGCACCGACGGCGTTTCCGTCGACATCGACGGCGACTACACCGAGACGCTTGCCCGCATCGACGCCAACAAGAACGGCATCGGCGTGTTCGGTCTTTCGTTCTACCAGAACAACACCGACAAGCTGCAGGTCGCGACCATGAACAACGTCGTGCCTTCGGTTGAGTCGATCGCTTCCGGCGAATACCCGGTCTCGCGTCCGCTGTACTTCTACGTGAAAAACGCGCATCTCGACGTGATCCCGGGCATGCAGCAATATGTCGAGTTCTTCGTTTCCGACGAGATCGCTGGCCCCGACGGCCCGCTGGCCGCATACGGCCTCGTCTCCGATCCGGAGCTCGCCAAGACCCAGGAAATGGTTGCAAACCGGACCCCGATGGGCCCGCTGAACTAAGCGTACTAAAGTACCGGGCGGCGCCTTCAGGGGCGCCGCCTGATTTAAACGGGGCGGACGTGGCATGACACCTGGCATTCTCGCACTTATCGTGCTGACGCTTACGATCGTCGGTTACATAGCCGGCCGCCAGCGTGCCCTTGCGCGATCCTCCGCTTCCGGCGAACGCCTTCACTCTCTGCCGAATTATTACGGCCAGAGCGTTGCGCTGTTCATCGCCGTTCCCGCCTATTTTCTTTTGGGCGCATGGCTGTTTCTCCAGCCGGTCCTCATCGAAAGCCAGGTCAGCGCGCAAATTCCCAACAGCGCCATTCCCGAAGGCAGCGTCCGCAGCCTCGTGATGTCGGATGTGCGACGCATCGCTGACGGCCTCGATATCATGGTCAACAAGGGTTCGCTCGCCGAGGCCGACCTCGCCGGCATGAACACCGAGACGACCAACATTCGCGACATGCTCGCCAATGCAGGCGTGGCGCTCGGCTCGGACGTTTCGGCACCCGTTTTCGAGGCCGCAAAGACATATCGTGCGATCGGCAAGACCGGTTCGCTTGCGCGCAACATATTGGTGCTGGTCGCCGCGATTGGCTTCGGCATCAGGGCCTGGAGCCGTATTCATCCCGCCATGCGGGCGCGCAATCTGAGCGAAACCTTCATCCGCGCGCTGCTGATGGGCTCGTCACTCGTCGCCATTCTCACGACGTTCGGCATCGTCGGCTCGCTGCTCTTCGAGACGCTCAACTTCTTCGGCATGTACCCGGCGAGCGAGTTCTTTTTCTCCACCGTCTGGGACCCGCAGTTCCGCGGTGGCTCCGATCTCGGCATCATCCCGCTTCTGTGGGGCACGTTCTATGTGTCGCTGGTGGCGCTGATCCTGGCAGTCCCAATCGGCCTCATGATCGCGGTCTACCTGTCGGAATATGCCGGCCGCTCGCTGCGCGGCTTCGCCAAACCGGCTATCGAAATTCTGGCGGGCATCCCCACCATCGTTTACGGCCTCTTCGCGCTGATCACGGTCGGCCCGTTCCTGCGTGACTGGATCGCCCAGCCGCTCGGCCTCGGCAGTTCGTCATCTTCTGTCATGACCGCCGGCCTCGTCATGGGCATCATGCTCATACCGTTCGTGTCGTCGCTCTCCGACGACATCATCAACGCGGTGCCGCAATCGATGCGCGACGGCTCTTACGGGCTTGGCGCCACGCAATCTGAAACGATCCGCCGCGTCATCATGCCTGCAGCGCTTCCCGGCATCGTGGGCGCGGTTCTGCTGGCCGCCAGCCGCGCGATCGGCGAGACCATGATTGTTGTGATGGGTGCAGGCGCCGCCGCACGACTCGACCTCAATCCCTTCGAGGCCATGACCACCGTTACGGTGAAGATCGTCTCGCAGCTGACCGGCGACACCGAATTCGCCAGCCCCGAGACGCTGGTCGCTTTCGCGCTCGGCCTGACGCTGTTCGCATTCACCCTCGGCCTCAATGTTCTGGCGCTCTACATCGTGCGCAAATACCGGGAGCAGTATGAATGACCGACGTCACCGCAGCATCTCCCGCTGCCGCACGGCCAAAAGGCGGCTCGCTTTACGAGCGCGGTGAACGCACGCGCCGCCGCCACGCGGCTGAACGCCGGTTCCGCGCGCTCGGCCTGGCGGCCGTAACGTTCGGCATTCTGGCGCTATTCGGCCTGCTGGGCTCGATCCTCTACAACGGCACGTCGTCCTTTTGGCAGACCTACGTCACGCTCGACATCTATCTCGACCCGGCCAAGCTTGATAAGTCCGGCAATCGCGATCCCGAGGAGCTGCAAAAGCTGACGACCTTCTCCTATGCGCCGCTGATCAGCGCGGCCATGGCGGCGAAGATGGAAGAGACAGGGATCGAAATCGAAGGCCTGAACGCCAAGGCTGCCGGGGAAATCATCTCAAAGGAAGCACCCGCCACGCTGCGCAACGCCGTGCTGGCAGACCCTTCCATGATTGGCAAAACGGTAACTTTCGAGCTTCTCGCCAACGGTCGTATCGACGGTTACTACAAGGACCGCGTGACGATGGCTTCGGCCGAGCTCGACCGCAACGTCTCGCCGCAGCAGCTGATGCTGGCCGATGCGTTGAAGGAAGCCGGCGCTCTGTCGACGCGCTTCAACCTCGCCTTCTTCACCGCACCGGATGCCTCCGACACACGGCCTGAGGCCGCCGGTCTCGGCGTCGCAATCCTGGGCTCCGCCTACATGATGCTGATCGTGCTGGCGCTCTCGCTGCCCATCGGCGTGGCCGCCTCGATCTATCTGGAAGAGTTTGCCCCGCAGAACTGGCTGACCGACATTATCGAAGTCAACATTTCGAACCTCGCAGCTGTGCCTTCGATCGTCTTCGGTATTCTGGGCCTCGCCGTCTTCATCAACTACGTCGGCCTGCCACAATCGGCGCCCATTGTCGGTGGTCTGGTGCTGACGCTGATGACGCTTCCCACCATCATCATCGCAACGCGTGCTGCGCTGAAGGCCGTACCGCCTTCGATCCGCGAAGCCGCGCTCGGCGTCGGTGCATCCAAAATGCAGACGATCTTCCACCATGTGCTGCCGCTGGCCGCACCCGGCATTCTCACCGGCACGATCATCGGCCTCGCACAGGCGCTTGGCGAAACCGCGCCGCTGCTTCTCATAGGCATGGTGGCGTTCGTACGCGAGTTCCCGGACGCACCGCCCGGCGGTCTGTTCGACCCCGCCGCGGCCCTACCGGTCCAGGTCTACAACTGGACACAGCGCGGCGACCCCGCCTTTGTCGAACGTGCATCGGGCGCCATCATCGTGCTTCTGGTGTTCCTGATAGTCATGAACGGTATCGCGATCCTTCTGCGCCGCCGCTTCGAACGTCGCTGGTAATGGAATCAAGGTCCATGAACATGTATTCAAACGATCAGGTCGCATTGCAGGCTGGAGACGTGGCTGTGGCAGACACGAAACATTCGGTGAAGATGCGCGGCGACAAGGTCAGCGTCTTCTACGGTGAAAAGCAGGCGCTTTTCGATGTCGATCTCGACATTCGCGAGAACCAGGTCACGGCGCTGATCGGCCCCTCGGGCTGCGGCAAGTCTACCTATCTGCGCTGCCTCAACCGTATGAATGACACGATCGATATTTGCCGTGTCACCGGCAAGATCACGCTGGAAAACGAAGACATCTACGACAAATCGGTCGATGTCGTTGAGCTGCGCGCCCGTGTCGGCATGGTGTTCCAGAAACCGAACCCGTTCCCGAAGTCGATCTTCGAAAACATCGCCTATGGTCCGCGCATCCATGGCATCGCCAGGAACAAGACCGACCTGGAAGAGATCGTGGTTTCGAGCCTCCAGAAGGCCGGCCTCTACGAAGAGGTAAAAGACCGGCTCGATGCGCCCGGCACCGGCCTTTCGGGCGGCCAGCAGCAGCGCCTTTGCATCGCGCGCGCCATTGCCGTGTCACCCGATGTCATCCTGATGGACGAGCCCTGCTCGGCACTCGATCCGATCGCAACCGCCAAGATCGAAGAGCTGATCGACGAACTGCGCGAGAACTACACCATCGCCATCGTCACCCACTCCATGCAGCAGGCGGCGCGCGTTTCGCAGCGCACGGCGTTTTTCCATCTGGGCGTCCTGGTCGAGGAAGGTTCCACCGACCAGATCTTCACCAGCCCCAAGGAAAAGCGCACCCAGGACTACATCACCGGCCGCTTCGGCTGAGTCAGACCACACGAGGACCTGTTATGGGCGAGCACACCGTCACCTCCTTCGACGAGGAACTGGAACATATCGATCGCCTCATCCGCGATATGGGCGACCTTGCATGCTCTATGGTCAAGTCGTCGACCGGCGCACTGGTCAATTCCGACAACGCGCTCGCGCAGCGCATCATCTCCGACGACTCGGTGATGGATGCGCGCCAGCGCGAGCTCGACGAGGCTTCCATCACACTGATCGCCAAGCGCCAGCCCATGGCGCTTGACCTGCGCAGCGTTGTCGGTGCTATCCGTATGGCGGCTGATCTCGAACGCATCGGCGACCTTGCAAAGAACATCGCCAAGCGCGTTGGCGCCGTGGTGCAGACCCCGACGCAAAAGACACTGGCTCTCTCCATCGAGGCTATGTCGGAGATGGTGCTGGTGCAGGTGAAGGGTGTGGTCGATTCCTATGTCGCCCGCGACGCCGAGGCGCTACGCGAACTGCGCAACCGCGACGAGAAGATCGACATCAAATACACCGCGGTTTTCCGCGAACTCCTCACCTACATGATGGAAGACCCGCGCAATATCACCGCTTGTACGCATCTTCTGTTTTGCGCCAAGAACCTCGAGCGTATCGGCGACCACGTCACCAATATCGCCGAAAACGCCTACTATACGGTGACCGGCGAGCAGCTTCCCGCGCAGCGTCCCAAGCAGGACGAAACCGCGATTGCCGCGCTCGCCGAGTAAGCGGAATACGCCGATGATTGCGCCCAAGATCATGGTTGTCGAAGACGAAGAGCCGCTATGCGTGCTGCTCAAATACAACCTCGAAGCGGAAGGATATCAGGTCGAAATCGTCAATCGTGGCGATGAGGCCGAGCTCAGGCTGCAGGAAAGCACGCCCGACCTTCTGGTGCTCGACTGGATGGTGCCAGCGATCTCGGGAATCGAGCTTTGCCGCCGCCTGCGCATGCGCCCTGAAACCGAGCGTATGCCGATCATCATGCTGACGGCACGCGGAGAAGAAAGCGACCGCGTGCGCGGCCTGGCCACCGGCGCTGACGATTATCTCGTAAAGCCGTTCTCCACCCCCGAATTCATCGCTCGCGTGCGTGCCCTGTTGCGCCGCGCCAAGCCCGAGGTGCTGTCCTCCGTGCTCAAGGTGGGCGACATCATGCTCGACCGCGAAGCGCACCGCGTCTACCGCAAGAAGAGCGAAATCCGCCTCGGACCGACCGAGTTTCGGCTATTGGAATTCATGATGCAGCATCCCGGCCGCGTCTTTTCGCGCGCTCAGCTTCTCGACAATGTCTGGGGCGAAACGATCTATATCGATGAACGCACGGTCGACGTGCATGTCGGCAGGCTGCGCAAGGCGGTCAACACCGGCCGCATGCCCGACGTCATCCGAACCGTGCGCGGCGCCGGCTACGCCATCAAAGAAGCCTGACGCCTACTCTTTTGCGGCTGCCTGCCAGGCGTCGCTTTCGGGCGGATACCAGTAGCGCGCGGCATCCGAGCCGCGTTCGATCCGCACAAAATTGTTGCCGAACACCCGGTAGGGCGGGCTCCAGTCTCCGTCAGGCCATTTAATGCGTATTTGCGCGCGCTCAGCGGTGCCGATGCCGACATGCACGAAGCCGGCGTGACCCGATGCATGTCCGCCGCCCACCTGCACAGTACGGTTGAAGGTGCGCGTGCCCGACTTCACCGAAATCAGCGCGCCCACCGCATCGGGGTTGGCGCCATCTTGGTGGAGCTCGATCGCGACGAAATTGCCCGCCACGCGCGCGCCATCACCTGACTTCGCGCCGAGATTGCGGAACAGCGAAGCCGGCTGCTCGCGATTGACGACCAGAAGGTCGAGCCTGCCGTCCATATTGAAGTCGGTAACGACCGCACCGCGCCCTTTCGTCGGCAGCGCTATACCGGCAAGGTGCCCGGCTTCGGTGAATTTGCCATCCCATCCGCCGATCAGCAGATTGTCGGGATCGACCGAGGCGAAGTCCTCCATCTGCTCCACATTACCCTTGGCGATGAAGAGGTCGAGCGCGCCGTCATTGTTGAAATCGGCAAATTCTGCATGCCAGCCGGTGGAAGGTTTCAGATCACCGCCGGCATAGGGCTTGTGCGCGGTCGCGCCACGATCGAAGGCCACGTCTTCATAGATCGGGCTTTCCTCGTCCGCCTCCCGGTCCAGCACCTGCAGCTTGGTGTCGCCCATCGAAGTGAGCGCATATTCCGGATAGCCGTCGCCTTCGAGGTCGCCTTCGGCGATGCCCATGCCCCATATTGTGAGGTGCTGCCAACCATCGGCGCGCGTATAGAGTCGCGGCGCGCTGCCCGGCGTTACCTTCCACAGCTGCTCTTCACCGCCGCGATAATAGTGCCGGTCATTGGTGATGCGGAGTGCAGGCTCGCCCGAGCGGTTCCAGTCGGTGAACAGCATGGAAAGAGCGCAAAATCCGGGCGAAAGCGGCTGCCAGCCGCTATAGTCGGGCTCGGCGGCAGCCGACGGGCGATAGAGATCGTTGTCGTCGCAAGTGCCCCAGGGCGAGCCCGGTGCCGCGCGGTCGACATAGTTGCCGAAGGCGAGCGTGGGAAATGTCTGCCCTTCTTCCCAGCTGGCGGCAAACGCAGCCGTCCATGCCTTGCGGCCATCGAAGGCATAAGCCTCATTCATCTTGCGGAACGTGCATTCCGGTCCGCCCTTAAGGATCAGGTTTTCACCGAGCCTGATGACAACAAGATCCTTGACGCCGTCATTATCGACATCGAACGGGTAGGCCCCGAGTACCTTTTTCAGGTCGCGCTCGGCGATGCCGGCATCCTTGGGCTCAAAGCGCAAAGCGCCACCCGTCGCGCTGCGGTTGACGTAAAGCTGCGCGCGCTCCTCGCCGCCGGCGATAAAAAGGTCCGGCAGCCGGTCGCCGTTGCAGTCGAGCGCAGCGGCACCTCCGCCGACGAAATATTCCCACGGGCCGCGGTAGGCATGGTCGATGCCCGCGGCCAGCGCCTCTTCATGCATCAGGGGCACATCGGCGGCCGGCGCTTCCCCCGCGCCCGCAGATGAGGCGCCAAAGGCAAGCAGCACTGTAGTCGCGACAATCAATTTCATTGTTCGATCACCAGCGTCTTGAGAAATGCGATCAGGTCGCTTCGCTCTCGCTCCGCCGCCGCGATATAGGCTTCGCGCGCCGCCCGCCCCTCGCCGCCATGGGCGCGGATAATGCCATCGAGCGAGGTAACGTCGTTACGGTGGCCATAAGGGTCGGTGGAGCCGATGCCCCAAAGCTCCGCGGTCATGAACACATTGCGCTCCACGAAGCGTTGCGCCAGAAGCTCGTTGCCGAGCTTCGCCACTTCCTGATCTGCTATCACATGACGCTTGAGGTCGCCGAACAGAGGCACCAGCACTTCGCCTTTTTCATTGCGGGGCAGCGACGCCGCCCATTCAAGCAGCTCAAGATCGTAGATCACCTCCGCCAGCTCGCCCTCGCGCAGCGTGCCCGCCATATCGAGCGGACCGGGATCGGCAAATTTGAGCGAAGCCAGCGGCAAAGCCGGAATGTGGCATTCGCCGCAGCCTAGATCGGCGAACACGTCTTCACCGCGCGCGGAGGCATCGCGCCAGGCCGGCTGTTGAGGTTGCATGCGCACCGGCGGCTCCAGGCCTGCCTGCCAGGCCACCATGGCCGAAACGTCGCCGTCGCTGATCTCGTTCGCCTTGCCGTCACCGTCGAAATCGGCCTCGCCGGTCCAGCGTGCCCCGAACCGCTCGACCGCCTGCATGCCGTGATGGTGGTTCAGAGCGTTCACAGTGAACTGCCGCAGCGAGGTCATCACGCCTTTCTGGCTGAATGGGCGCAACACGAGATCGGCATCGACCCCTTCGATACCCGAAATGTCGACAAGCCCGTCCGGTCCGGCGGTTATCGACCCGAAATTGACGCCTTTGGTCTCGAGCGCCTGTGTCACCGGCTGGCCGCTTTCGCGCGCAACCTTCAGAGCCATTGCGCGAACGGCCTGAAGGTCGGCCGTCATTTCGCGCGCGAGCAGTTCGATCAGTCCCGCGCCCATGAGATGGTTGGTGCCGCGCTCATTGGAAAACTGAGGATCGAGACTGTCGAAATCCGCGCTCTCGAAGCCTTCCGAGGTGAACACATTGGTCACGAAGTCGCCGGCGCCGCCATCGACGGGCTGGTTGTGACAGGCCGCGCACGACCCTGCGTCGAGACCTGCAGAGCGGACAAATGTCTCGGCGGGCGGGCGCTTGCGTTTGGTGGGAACGATCGCCTGTGTGGCCATCGGCCGGCCTACGCCATCGGCTTCGGTGAAACGGCCAACGAACAGCCGCTCTCCGGCATCGCGCAGCACCTCCAGCGCCTCGGCATCGAGCGTACCGCTCAAAGTACTCTGATCGATATGCGCCCCGATCACGCGTTCCGCCCAGGGTTCTTCGGCACGAGCGGCGGTTGCAACGAGCATGGCGGTGGCAGCGCAACTGACAACGAAACGCCTCATGCCACCTGCCTCCCGCTCTGCTCGGCTATTGCTCCGGGCGCGACGATCTCAGCGTCCACTTTCGTCAACGCGGTCATGGCGCAGCCCTCGCGCATCAGCGGCATCTCGTCAGGTTCGGTATCGAACGAGATTGCGCTACTGTGCTTGCCGCCCGCCGTGCGTTCGATCGCGTCTCGGATCGGCGCTTCCAGAATGTCGAAGGCAAGCGCTCCGGGACCGACGATCGCCACCGGAGCGGGATCGAATACGGCGAACAGCGAGCCAAGGCCAAAGCCGATGGCACGCCCGGCCTTCAGGAACGCGGCCCGCTCCGGCCCATCAGCCGCCCGTGCGGCATCTGCGAGCTTCTGGATTTCCACGTCGCTGACAACCGCGCCGGGCGGATCGTCCTCGTGCCCCCCGGTTGCATTGCGGATCAACGCGTAGTTGCCGGCATAGGCTTCAATGCAGCCCTGCTTGCCGCAACGGCAAAGTGCTCCGTCGGGGATATGGATCATATGGCCGAATTCGCCGCCGGAGGATTGCGTGCCCGAAAAGAGCTCGCCCTTCAGCATCAGCCCCATGCCAATGCCATCGGACAGCATGACCGCGAAGAAATCCTTGCGGTAGCGCTCCGGTTCGCGCCACTTCAGCGCAACGGTGATCATGTTGCAGTCGTTTTCGACTGTGGCCGGGATGCCGAACGCCTCAGTCAGTGCCGGCGCAAAGCGCGTATTCTCGATCGGGGTGATCGGCGACCATAGAAGCGACGAGGAATCGGAGCTGGTGATACCCTGCACGGCGAGCGCGATGCGCGCGGGGCGATAGCCGTCTTCACCCTGCCGGGACACGACCTTGCGCACGCAGCCGACAACGGCGTCAATCAATGCCTGCCGGTCGAGATCGTGCGTTATCAGGTCGGCGGCTTCTTCATCGACCGGTTGGCCCGCATAATCGATCAGCGTTGCCGACACATGGTCGAGCGTCAGAGTGACAGCCACCACGGAGGCCAGTTTCGGATTGAGCGACAGCGCGACTTGCGGGCGTCCCCGGCGTCCGGGCCCGTTGTCGTTGCCCTTGAACTCCAGCAGCACGCCCTCTTCGATCATTCGGGACGTGATGGCCGAAATCGTCGAGTTGCTCAGCCCGGTCAGGTTGGCAATCTCCGTGCGCGAGCGGCGGTCGGCCGTGCGCAACGCCGTCAGCACCAGCGCGCGATTGCGCCGCCTGAGATCGTCGTGACGGATTCCGACTGTCATATGGCTGCATTCCTCCCTGCCGCAACACTGGGCAACGGCGCCCTTATAGCGCTCTTTTTGGTCGCGGCAGGAAACATATTGACACGGATGGTGGGCTGCGTCATTATTTTTTTCGAAGCTCGAAAAAAAGCTTCCGGCGGCGCTGGGTACAGGTTGGCCGCCATATGTGCACCGCCATCACTGGCGACAGGGAGGAAATCATGAGGAAATTTACGACCGCCATTCTGGCGGGTGTTGCGATGTCTGCGATGCTGACGACGGCCGCACTGGCCGAAGGCAAAGTCATCGGTGTGTCCTGGTCGAACTTCCAGGAAGAGCGCTGGAAAACCGACGAAGCAGCCATGAAGGGTGCTATCGAGGCCAATGGCGACAAATACATCTCGGCTGACGCGCAGGCTTCCGCCGCGAAGCAGCTTTCCGATATCGAAAGCCTGATTACGCAGGGCGTTGACGCGCTTATCATCCTGTCGGTCGACAAGGATGCAATCGGCCCAGCAATCGACAAGGCCGCCGCGGAGGGCATTCCGGTCATCGGCTACGATCGCCTGATCGAAGACAACCGCGCCTTCTATCTGACCTTCGACAACAAGGGCGTCGGCCGCATCATTGCGCAGGAAGTTACCAAGGTCGTGCCGGAAGGCAATTTCGCGATCATCAAGGGCGACAAGGGCGACCCGAACGCGCTCTTCCTGCTCGAGGGCATGATGGAAGTGATCGGCGCCGACGTTGACGCCGGCAAGATCAAGATCGTCGGCGAAACCTTCACCGATGGCTGGAAGCCGGACAATGCTCAGAAGAACATGGAGCAGATCCTCACCGCCAACAACAACGCCGTTGATGCCGTTCTCGCAGAGAATGACGGCATGGCAGGTGGCGTGATCGCTGCGCTTAGCGCACAGGGCATGGCCGGCACCGTTCCGGTCGGCGGCCAGGACGGCGACCTCGCCGCGCTCAACCGCGTGGCACGTGGCACGCAGACCGTGTCGGTGTGGAAGGATGCCCGCCAGCTCGGCGCGGCTGCCGGCGATATCGCGGCGGCTCTGGCTGACGGCACCATGAAGGCCGACGTGGACGGCGCCGTGAAATGGTCCGGCGGTGAAAAGGGTGTCGAGATGGACGCCATCTTCCTCGACCCGACGCCGATCACCAAGGACAACATCAATGTCGTGATCGAAGCAGGCCATATCTCCAAGGAGCAGGCCTGCGAAGGTGCAATGGACGGCGTTGTCGGCTGTAACTAGGCCGACTACACTTTGAGTGCCTGAAATTGTGACCGCGCCGGCGCGCGATGCGGGCCGGCGCGGTTTCTATATGCGGCACCCCCGGGGAACCCTAGACGGTCCCCCGGCGGAGGGAGGACATCATGAGCGATATTGCAACCGGCAAGGCTGACGCCGGCGGCTCGGACGAAGGCGCTTTTGCGCGCTTCCTGCGCACCACCGAAATCGACACCCGTCTACTCGGCATGCTGGGCGCGCTCGCCGCCATCTGGATCGGATTTCACCTCTATGGCGAATTCGTCAATGGGTTCGGCGTCTTTCTGACCCCGCGCAACCTCTGGAACCTCTCGGTCCAGACTTCGTCGATCGGCATCATGGCCACCGGCATGGTGCTGGTCATCGTGACGCGGCATATCGACCTTTCGGTCGGCTCAATCCTCGGCTTCTGCGCCATGGTTATGGCCATCACACAGGTGTGGATCCTGCCGCAATCGCTGGGACTGGGTCACCCTGCTATCTGGATCATCGCGGTCATAGTGGGCCTGTGCACTGGCGCGCTCATCGGCGCCTTCCACGGCTGGCTGATCGCCTATCGCGGCATCCCGGCCTTCATCGTCACGCTGGGCGGACTGCTTGTGTGGCGCGGCGCCGCGTTCCTGCTGGCACGCGGCGAAACCATTTCGCCGGTCGATGCCAACTTTGCCCTGCTGGGCGGCGGGCCCTTCGGCTCTGTCGGCGCCACGACCAGCTGGGTGCTGGGCATCATCGCCTGCGCCGGCGTTGTCATTCTGCTTCTGAGCGGCCGCAGCCAGCGCAAGCGCTTTCAGTTTCCGCTGCGCCCCGTCTGGGCCGACACCATGCTCGGTGTCATTGGCTGTGGCGCGATCCTGGGTTTCGTGATGCTGGTCAACGCCTATCCCTGGCCGCGCGGCATCGTGCGCCAATACGCGGCGGCCAATAACATCGAAGTTCCCGATGGCGGCCTTTTCATCTCACATGGCTTCGCCATCCCGGTCCTGATCCTGATCGTGGTCGGTATTGCGGTCACCTTTCTGGCCACCCGCACCCGCTTCGGACGCTATGTCTTCGCCATCGGCGGCAACCCCGAAGCCGCCGAACTCGCCGGCATCAACACGCGTTGGGTCACGGTGAAGATCTTTGCCCTGATGGGCCTTCTGGCCGGCCTTTCCGCCGTTGTCGCCAGCGCCCGGCTCAATTCGGCCACCAACAATCTGGGCACGCTCGACGAGCTTTATGTGATCGCATCGGCGGTCATCGGCGGCACGTCGCTAGGCGGCGGCATAGGCACGATCTACGGCGCCATTCTCGGCGCACTCGTTATGCAGTCGCTTCAGACCGGCATGGTGCTCATCGGTTTCGACGCCGCGATCCAGCAAATCGTCGTCGGCTCCGTCCTGGTCATCGCGGTGTGGATCGACACCGTCTACCGCAACCGGGCGAAGTAGGAGGCTAAGATGGCAAACTCAGCCACGAACACCGACGCTGCGCTCGTCGAACTGAAAGACATCTCGATCGCCTTCGGCGGCATCAAGGCCGTGGACCACGCATCCGTGGACCTCCACGCCGGCGAGGTCGTTGGCCTGCTCGGCCACAACGGCGCCGGCAAATCGACGCTGATCAAGATCTTGTCGGGCGCCTACAAGCGCGATGCCGGGCAGATTTTTGTGCGTGGCGAGGAGGTCTCAATCTCCAATCCGCGAGACGCAAAGGCCTATGGCATAGAGACGATCTACCAGACGCTCGCTCTGGCCGACAATGTCGATGCCGCGGCCAACCTCTTCCTCGGCCGCGAGATGCGCACCCGCTGGGGCACGCTGGACGACGCGGCGATGGAAGCCGAGGCGCGCAAGGTCATGGGTCGGCTCAACCCGAATTTCCGCCGCTTCAAGGATCCGGTGAAATCGCTTTCCGGCGGCCAGCGGCAGTCAGTGGCGATTGCGCGCGCGATCCTCTTCAACGCCCGCATCCTGATCATGGATGAGCCGACGGCGGCACTCGGACCACAGGAAACGGCGCAGGTCGGCGAACTGGTCAAGCAGCTCAAGGCCGACGGTATCGGCATCTTCCTGATCAGCCACGACATTCACGACGTGTTCGATCTCGCCGACCGCGTATGCGTGATGAAAAACGGGCAGGTCGTGGGCACGGCAAAGACCAGCGACGTCACGAAGGACGAGGTGCTGGGCATGATCATTCTGGGCAAATGTCCGCCCGGCGCGGTGCCGGGGCCCGGCGCAATGGCTGCCGCCTGAAACAAAGAAGGGGAGCATTTCTGCTCCCCTTCTTGCCGTCTATGTCCCGATCAGGCGCCGGGGCACCGATCGTAAAAGATGCGGCCGTCGCGCGTGCGATATTCGCACCAGCCGTCGCCACGGTCTGCCGCGCGCCCGACCAGATAGCCGCCAACGCCGCCGACGAATGCGCCGATTGCCGCGCCGCCGATCGTGCCGGACGTAATTGCGCCGATGGTGCCGCCAGCCGCGGCGCCAAATGTAGCGGTGCGCTCAGCGGTGGTGCAGCCGGCAAGCATGCCAACAGCGGCGACTGCAAGAAGTGTACGTCTCATTCAATAGCCTCCAATTTACTAACCCCGCATGCGCGGGTTGCATTACGTTTTTATGTCCGCCCCGCCGACTTTTTTGCCGGCCCACTGGTTAAGACTCTTCACCCGATCACGGCAGATGTTAGGCAGATGGCAATGCCAGCGTGACCGAACAAAGTCACCAGCAAACGCCCGAATGCGGCAACATTAGGCTCTTAACCAAGCTCAAAGCTTGATTTTCAAGAGCAATTTCCGTCTGGACAGCAGACACCAATCTATCCTTTCATGCCGCGCAAGCTGGAATTCCAGCCGCAACGCCAAAGGGGGGCGTATCAGATAGTTGGGCGTCGCATGACGCCGGAAAGGACAATGACCATGGCCGCGACAGCCGCCAAATCGGGTGCCAAAAACGAGACCGACGAGCTCAAGGCAGAGATTGCCAAACTGCGCAAAGAGCTTTCCGACCTTGCCAAACATGTTTCGGATGTTGGCGATATGTCGGCCCGCACCGCGCGCAAGGCTGCGACAGCCAAGGCCGAGGAGCTGCGCAAACAGGGCGAAGCCGCGTTCGAGGATCTGCGTGAAAGCGCTCTAGGCTACGAAAAGCAGCTGACGGCGAGTGTCCGCGAAAAGCCGGTCACATCGCTGGCAATTGCTGCTGGCGTCGGCTTCATGCTGGCTCTGCTTGCGCGGCGCTGACCTTGCTGGTCGGACTCAAGCTGCTCTTCTCGCTGTTCACCGGCGAAGCCTCCGCCGCCGCGAAACGCGCCCGACGCAGCGCGATCGAGTATGCGATTGTAGCCGTCGCAGCGCTGCTCGGCTTCGGCTTCCTGTTGCTCGCCGGCTATATCTATGCCGCCCGCCACTACGGCGAGCTGGAAGCTGCCCTCGGTTTCGGAGGCGGCTTCCTTGTATTGTCAGTGGCGGTGCTGATTATTCACCGTGTCACCGCACGGGCGCGGGCTCGCCGCGCTCGTGAAAGAGCATCCCGCGAAGCACTAGCGGTTGCCGGCGCACTGGCGCTGACAACGCTTCCCTCGTTGCTTTCCAAGCGCGGGATCGTTGCCGGCATGGCGATGCCGCTCGTTTCGGCCATCGCATACGCCATCTACCGGGAAAACAGCGGCGAAGACGACGATGGCGACGCGCCGGCTTAGGCATTGAACGAGACCGCTTGATCGTTCACTAATTCGGCACAGACCATTCTCTGTTCGCCCGGTTTCGGAGAGCGTCGTCTTCGCCCACATACAGACCTGAAGCCGCGCTTGTCGCGGCTTGTGCTGAACAGGAACACGGTCATGCTCAACCAGATAAAGGGTCTGCACCACGTCACCTCGCTGGCGCGCGATGCTGCCCGGAACAACAGCTTCTTCACCCGCACGCTTGGCCTGCGACGCGTGAAGAAGACCGTCAATTTCGACGCACCCGACGTCTACCACCTCTATTATGGCGACGAATTCGGCACCCCTGGCTCGGTGATGACCTATTTCCCCTTCCCGCACGCAGCTCGCGGCACACCAGGAACGGGAGAGGTAGGCACCACCATGTTCGCGGTGCCGAAAGGCGCACTTCCTTACTGGCGCGACCGGCTCGCTGGCCTCGATGTTCAGGGCCTCGAGGAAAGCTCGGCCTTTGGCGAAAAACGGCTTGCCTTCAATGGCCCGGATGGCGACGGCTTCGCGCTTGTCGAGATCGATGGCGACGAGCGGCCATTCTGGGCCGATGGCGGCGTACCCGAAGACGCAGCGATCCGTGGCTTTCGCAGCGTATCGATGCGGCTGCGGGATGGCGGCGCTTCGGCCGAACTCCTGCGTTTCATGGGCTATGAAGAGACCGAGAGCCACGATGGCATCACCCGCTTCGCGCTGCCCGGCGGCAATGGTGCCGATTTGGTAGAGATCGAAACGCTGCCCGGCGCCGCCTCTGCGCGGCAGGGCGCGGGCTCGGTGCACCATGTCGCCTTCGCGGTTGAAAACCGCGAGCGCCAGCTGGAGGTGCGTTCCGCACTCATGGACACAGGCTACCAGGTGACGCCGGTCATTGACCGAGACTATTTCTGGGCAATCTATTTCCGCACGCCGGGCGGCGTATTGTTCGAGGTCGCCACCAACGAACCGGGCTTTACGCGCGACGAGCCTCTCGAACACCTGGGCGAAGAACTGCGCCTGCCGAGCCAGCACGAACATCTTCGCGCGCGGATTGAAGAACATCTGAAACCCATCGGAGACTGATGCGATGTCGACCGACGCTTATCACCACAACGCCGAACGGGCAGGCCGGGGCCGCCCGCTGTTGTTCCTCTTCCACGGCACCGGCGGCAACGAAAACCAGTTCATGGACGTCGGCGCAGCCCTGATGCCGGGCGCAACGCTGGTCGCCCCGCGCGGTGACGTCTCCGAACATGGCGCAGCGCGCTATTTCCGTCGCGCAGCGGAAGGCATTTACGACATGGAGGACCTCGCCCGGGCGACCGACAAGATGGCCGGTTTCGTGCGGGCGCATATCGATTCTGCGGAACCCGCATCGGTCCACGGGTTGGGCTACTCCAATGGCGCCAACATTTTGGCCAATGTCATTTTCGCCAATCCCGATCTGTTCGACACGGCAACGCTCATGCATCCGCTGATCCCTTTTGCGCCTCAGATCGAAGGCCAGCTTTCGACCCGCATTCTGATGACCGCCGGCCGAGCCGACCCGATCTGCCCGCCGGAACTCACACTGCGGCTGGAAGCCGCGCTTCAGAAAGCCAGTGCCGATCTGCGGACTGTCTGGCATGATGGCGGGCACGAGCTGCGCAAGGTCGAGTTCGACGCCACGCGCGAACTGCTCGCCGACTACCAGGCGACGAACACCGAGCCGACTTCGTGAGCGAGATCGAAATCCGGTTGGAGGAAACCGGCTCCAAGGGCCGCTATTTCTATCGCGCCGACGACGGCACGGACGCCGAACTCACCTTCTCCAAGGCTGGCGAGCGCCTGTTGATCATCGATCATACGGAAGTGCCGGAAATTTTTCGGGGCCAGGGTGTCGGCGTGAAGCTCGTCGCCCGAGCCGTGGAAGACGCACGCGGCAACGGCAAGAAGATCATGCCACTTTGCCCCTTCGCTGCGGCGCAGTTCCGCCGACACCCGGAATGGGCGGATGTGCTGAAGTAGCTACCGCACGTGAGGAGCCAATGATGAAACTGGATATCCAATTCGAAGAAGCTGGTGCCCGCGGGAAATATTCAGTCGAGATGCCGGACGGATCGGAATCGCGTCTGACCTACCATCGCACTGGACCGGAACACATTGTTGCGGACCATACATTCGTCCCGGTGCCATACCGCGACCAGGGAATCGCGGAATCGCTGGTAGAGCGTCTGGTTGGGGACGCGCGCCTGCGGGGGGACAAGATCACGCCGACCTGCTGGTTCGTTGCGGACGAATTCACCCGCCACAGCCCAGTTTGGGATGATCTATTGAAGTTATGAGAGAATATATCGAATCACGGTACGGATTCTTCTTGCGGAAAGTCGAGAATTAGATTTTGATAATGTATGCCAGTCTCAAATGCAGAAAAAGAAAAGATCAAACTGCAAGCTAATTTCATTAATGGCCTTGCCCTGGGTTCTGTATTAATCGGCGCATTTACGCCGATTACGCGAGCTGCCTACGACCTTACGATCGCCGCGGAAGCGTTTGTCTTTATGGCACTGCTGGGCATTGTTTGCTTCGCGCTGGGCATCGTCCTACATTCGAATGCAGCGAGGCATTTGGAGGCACTCAACAAATGACCGTCTACAATTACCTCATGGCATTTTTCCCGCTGCTCGGAATAGCAGCGGTCGCGGGAGTTGTGCTCTTCCTCGCTGGGCGCGAGAGGAGCAACAGCCTGCATCCGGGCGAGTAGCTACCACCGCGTCGGTTCGCCGGGCGCCGCCGGCTCTATCGCCAATGCGTGAACACCTGCCTCGAGTTCCTCCGCCAGAAGCTCGTTCACCTTGCGGTGCCGCTCGATCCGGCTCATGCCGTCGAACACCGGTGACACGACGCGCACCCTGAAATGCGTTTCGCCGGAGCCGTCGAATGATGGCTGGTGCCCGGCATGCAGATGGCTCTCGTTCATCACGGCCAGCCGCTCAGGCTTCAGCGCCTCCGTCAGCTTCTTTTCGATCGCTTCGGAAATGGACATTTCGGCCTCCGCGCACCATATAGGGCTCATTCCCCAATTCACGTGCGATTCAGGCGTTAGGGCTATCATCGCCCGAATGTCAATTCTTGTATCGCGGGCTGAACGCCCCATAATCGAGCGGAATCACGGACTAACGGCCGAATGAAGCCATATTCGAAATATTTCGAGAAAATCCGCGTCAAGCCGAACCGCAAGGCCGACGCCGCGCCGCACGCGCCGCGCTGTCAGTGGGATGGCTGCGGCGAGGCCGGCACGCACCGCGCTCCGGTGGGACGCATGCGTGAGGGCGAGTATTTCCGCTTCTGCTTCGACCACGTGCGCGAATACAATCGCAATTTCAATTACTTCTCAGGTCTCGGCAATGAGGACATCGCGCGCTTCCAGAAAGAGGCGATGACCGGCCACCGCCCGACCTGGAAAATGGGCGGCGGCGCCAAGGCGCATTATGCGCCCGATATCTCGACCGCGCGTTCTGGCAGCGCCGCCTATCATGGCCGCGTGGGCGATCCATTCGGTCTGTTCGGCCGCGACCGCCAACGCGCGGCACCGCGCGAGCGCAAATTGCGTACGCTTGAGGCCAAGGCCATGGAAACGCTGGGCCTCGGGCACTCGGCAACTAGCACGGACATCAAGGCGCGCTATAAGGAACTGGTGAAAATGCACCACCCGGACGCCAATGGCGGCGACCGGAGTTCGGAAGAACGCTTTCGCGACGTGCTGCAGGCCTACCGGGTGCTCAAACAGGCCGGTTTGTGTTAGTCGGCGCAACCGAAAGCGCGGGGCATGTGCCAGCGGCGGTTTGGCCGCTTCCATCTTGGCGCATCTCGCTCTAAGACGCATCCGGACACTTAAGGAAATTGCCCGCGGATTGCCGTTCCGCAGCTGGAGTCATGATGAACAAGGTCGACCGCGACATCGCCAACCTGCCTGATACCACCGTCTCCGTGAAGGAGGTGTTCGGTTTCGATTCCGACATGATCGTGCCGGCCTATTCGACCGCCGATTCCTACGTGCCGGATTTCGATCCCGACTATCTGTTCGACCGCCAGACCACCATGGCGATCCTGTCGGGCTTTGCCTACAACCGCCGCGTCATGGTGTCGGGCTATCACGGCACCGGCAAGTCGACCCACATCGAGCAGGTCGCCGCACGCCTCAACTGGCCTTGCGTGCGCGTCAATCTCGACAGCCATGTCAGCCGTATCGACCTCGTCGGCAAGGACGCGATCGTGGTCAAGGATGGCATGCAGATCACCGAATTCCGCGACGGTATCCTGCCCTGGGCCTATCAGCACAATGTGGCGCTAGTGTTCGACGAGTATGACGCCGGTCGCCCGGACGTGATGTTCGTGATCCAGCGTGTGCTGGAATCGTCTGGCCGCCTCACCCTGCTCGACCAGAGCCGCGTTATTCGTCCGCACCCGGCCTTTCGCCTGTTCGCCACGGCGAACACCGTCGGCCTCGGCGACACGACCGGCCTCTACCACGGCACGCAGCAGATCAATCAGGCGCAGATGGATCGCTGGTCGATTGTGACCACGCTCAACTATTTGCCGCACGACAAGGAAGTCGAAATCATCCTGGCCAAGGCCAAGCACTACCGCACCGAGGAAGGCCGCCAGACGGTCGACAAAATGGTGCGCATAGCCGACATGACGCGCTCGGCCTTCATCAATGGCGATCTGTCGACGGTCATGAGCCCGCGTACGGTGATTATGTGGGCCGAAAACGCAGAAATCTTCGGCGATGTCGGCTTCGCTTTCCGGCTTACCTTCGTCAACAAATGCGATGAGCTGGAGCGACCCATTGTGGCCGAGTTCTACCAGCGTGCCTTCGGCGAGGAGCTTCCCGAAAGCGCCGCCAACGTGGTTCTGAGCTGATAGGCCATGGCCGGCCGGGGCGATAATACGCGTTCCAAGCCGAACACCAGCGCTGATACGGACCTGTTCAAGCGCTCGGTCTCGGCCTGCATGCGCGCGATTTCTGGTGACCGCGAGTTCGAAGTCACCTTCGGCAAGGAGCGGCCGGGGCTCGCCGGCAGCCTTGCGCGCCTGCCAGAACCGCCACGCAAGCCAACCCTGGCCGATGTCAGCACCACCCGCGGCCTCGGCGATTCCATGGCACTGCGCCGCGCTTGCCACGATGCGCGCCTGCACACCCGGCTCGCGCCCGAAGGCCGTCAGGCCCGCGCCATATACGACGCGGTGGAGCAGGCCCGCGTGGAGGCGATCGGCGCGCGCGCTATGCGCGGCGTATCCGACAACATCACCTCCATGTTGGACGACCGGCTCACCAAGGCCAATCTGGCCGACGTGACCGACAAGGCTGACGCGCCCCTGGAAGAGGCTCTGGCGCTGGTCGTGCGCGAGCGCCTGACCGGCCGCGCTGCCCCCGCAAGCGGCGAAAAGCTGGTCGGACTTTGGCGCGACTTCATCGAAGACAAGGCCGGCGGCGACCTCGATAATCTGCTCGGCAAGCTGGAAGACCAGGACGCCTTCGCCCGTCTCGTGCGTGACATGCTCGTTTCCATGGATATGGCAGACGAACTCGGCGAAGACGAGCAGACGGAAGACGAAGAGCAGGAGAGCGACGACCAGCCCGAGGGCGAGGATCAGAACGAGGAAAGCGGCGAGGCGGACGCTGGCTCCGACGATAGCCAGCCCGAAGATTCCGACGCCTCCGCGGAAGAGGATCAGGCCGGCGAAAGCGAAGCGGTGGACGCCGACACCGACGAAATGTCGGACGACGATCTCGACGCTGAAACACCCGGCGAGGCCAAGCGCCCCAACGACCCGCTGGGCGACCTGCCGCGCCAGCTCGACTATGCCGTCTACGCCACGGCATTCGACGAGACCGTGGGTGCCGAGGAACTCTGCGATCAGGAGGAACTGGACCGCCTGCGTGCCTTCCTCGACAAGCAGCTCGCCAATCTCGCTGGCGTGGTCGGGCGGCTGGCGAACCGGCTGCAGCGCCGCCTGATGGCGCAGCAGAACCGCGCCTGGGATTTCGATCTCGAAGAGGGTTATCTCGACCCTGCGCGGCTCGTGCGCATCATCATGGACCCCATGCAGCCGCTCTCCTACAAGCAGGAGCGCGACACCAATTTCCGCGACACGGTGGTGACTCTGCTCCTGGACAATTCGGGCTCCATGCGTGGGCGTCCGATTACCGTTGCCGCCACTTGTGCCGACATTCTCGCCCGCACGCTCGAGCGCTGCGGCGTTTCGGTCGAAATTCTGGGCTTCACCACCCGCGCCTGGAAGGGTGGGCAAAGCCGCGAGAAATGGCTGAAAGACGGCAAACCCTCAGGCCCCGGACGTCTCAACGACCTACGGCATATCATCTACAAATCAGCCGACGCGCCATGGCGGCGCGCGCGACGCAATCTCGGCCTGATGATGCGCGAGGGGCTGCTGAAGGAAAACATCGACGGCGAAGCGCTGCTATGGGCGCATCAGCGCCTGATCGCGCGCCCTGAACAGCGTCGAATATTGATGATGATTTCCGACGGCGCGCCGGTCGACGATTCCACGCTTTCGGTCAATCCGGGCAATTATCTCGAACGGCACCTTCGTGCCGTCATCGACCTGATCGAAACCCGCTCGCCTGTCGAACTCATTGCTATCGGCATCGGCCATGATGTCACGCGCTACTACCGCCGCGCCGTCACCATCGTCGATGCAGAAGAACTGGCCGGCGCCATGACTGAGCAGCTTGCCTCGCTTTTCGAGGAAGAACAGGGCCGCGACATGCGGGCGCGCCGTGCGGGTTAACGGCCGCGCCGAAATCGCTCCCCGCTTGAGGGGCAGATGTCTGCGAAGCAGACACCGCGGGCGGCTTGTCGCCGCGCTCGCCACCTTATCGCTGCTCTTCGCAGCTTCCGCCAGCGCACAGTCTCCGCTGCGCGAGGAGATCGAAATCAGCGCCAGGCCGATCTCGCATTTCCGCATCGGACGCGACGACACCCGCTTCGGGCCACTCGAATTCGTTGGCGGCTTGAGCATGACGGGCCGTGGCGATTTCGGCGCGCTGTCGGCAATCCGGTTTCTCGATGCCGGAACGCAGTTTTTCGGCGTTGCCGATACCGGCTTCTGGTTTTCCGGCAAGGTCGAACGTGATGCCGATCAGCGGCCGGTCGGCATTTCCGGCTTTTCCATGCAGCCCATGGTCGACGAGGCAGGCAGGCCGATCGAAGGCAAATGGCGCACGGATTCCGAAGGCCTGGCGATTTCGGAAGGCCGCGCCACGGTCGCGTTCGAGCGCGATCACAAAATGCTCGAATTCACCCTCACTCCGAACGACATGAGCGGCCCCGAGGGCGCAATCGATTTCATTGTGCCAGTAGCGGAACTGCGCCAGAATCGCGGCTTCGAGACCCTGGTGCACAGCCCGGTTGACGGCCCGCTCGGCGGCGCGCGCGTCGGCGTTACCGAGCGGTCGATCGACCCTGACGGCAACATCTTCGCCGCCATTCTGGAAGGCCCGCAGAAGGGCATCTTCAAGGTCGCGCGCTCAGGCGACTTCGACATCACCGACGGCGCCTTCCTGCCCAATGGCGACTTGCTTATCCTGGAACGCAGCTACTCCATGGCGATGGGCGTTGCGATGCGCCTGCGCCGCATTGCGGGCGATACGATCCGGCCAGGCGCGCTGGCTGACGGTCCGACGCTTCTCGAAGCCGACATGGCGTATCAGATCGACAATATGGAAGGGCTGGATGTGTGGCGCCGCGCCGACGGCGCACTGATCGTCTCGATCGTCTCCGACGACAACCACTCGATCCTGCAGCGCAATCTCTACCTGGAATTCGTGCTGACCGGCGAATAAGCATCTGCTTGACCTTCCACCTGCTGGAACCCGTAGAGCGGAACCTGTTCAACTATCGGCAGGTGAGCCATGCGCCGTGGAAATCTGATTGCCCTTTTTGCCATGCTGGCAGTCCTGCTGATCGCTTGGCGCTACTGGCCACAGCCGGAACCGCAAGTGCCTTCGGGGCCGCCGCTGGTCAAAGTCACCGTTCCCCAACTCGACGCTACGGCCAAATCGGGCGAAACAGCCTTCAACAACAACTGTGCTGTCTGTCACGGCTTGAATGCGGCGGGACAGGACGGCGTAGCGCCACCGCTTGTCCATATTATCTATGAGCCCAACCATCACGGCGATGCCGCGTTCATCCGCGCCGCCAAGCAGGGCGTCCGGGCTCATCACTGGCGCTTTGGAGACATGCCTCCGGTCGAAAACGTCACCGACCACGAGATTGGCAATATCATCTCCTATGTACGCGCTCTCCAGCGCGCGAACGGCATTCGCTAGCAGAACCGATACCGGAGGTCCGATATGAGAAAGAGAACCGCCGCAGCGACGGCAGCCTTGTTGATGCTGACCGCTGCAGGCGCATTGTCCCACAGCGGCGCCACCGGCATCGTAAAAGAGCGCATGGATGTGATGAACGAGATTTCCCGCGACATGAAAGCGATTGCAGGGATGGTTCGCGGCAAATCCCCGTTCGACGCAGACGAGGCGACAGCCGCAGCGCGCGCGATAGCCGACCACGCACAGGCGTTGCCGAAAATGTTCCCCGAAGGCTCGATGATCGAGCCGAGCGAGGCGAGCCCCGACATCTGGGACGAATGGCGGCGGTTCGTAGCGCTGTCGCGACGCATGAAGTCTGACGCCCTGTCGCTTGCGGATGCCGCCGAAACCGCGCCGGACGCAACCGCGTTTCGCGCGCAGTTCCGCGCGTTGGGACAGTCCTGCCTAGCCTGCCATGAGGCCTTCCGCGTACGCCGATAGCCTGGCCCATAGCGCTACTAGAAATCGGCAGGCCCGCAATATGACGAGAAAGGAGAGGCCACATGTCCTACGTCCGCTTCCTCGCGATGATCGTCACATCGACTTTGGTGATGTTCGTCCTGATGTATCTCAACACCTACGCATGGGATCATATCTTCTACAGCGAAACCCGAACCTACATGGCGCTCTACATGGGCGCCGCGATGGCCGTGATCATGCTCTCGTTCATGCTTGGCATGTATGCCAATCGAGCGGCCAACATCGCGATCTACGCGGTCGCAGCCATCGTCTTCGCCTCGTCTCTCTATCTTCTGCGCAGCCAGACCACTGTCGATGACGCGTCTTATATGCGCGCAATGATCCCGCACCATTCGATAGCGATTTTGACATCGGAGCGGGCGGGAATTTCTGATCCGCGCGTGCGCAAGCTGGCTGACGAGATCATCGAGGCGCAGCGGCGCGAGATTGCCGAAATGAAAGCCCTGATAGCTGACCTTGAGGGCGGCCCACCGGCCACTCCTGAGATTGACGGGAAATAGCGCTGCGGCAGCATCACCTGAACAGATTGCGATATTCCCTCGGCGACATGCCCTTCAATGCGCGGAACTGCCGATTGAAATTCGACAACGCGCGATAGCCAACCGCCTCGGCGATGAACTGCACAGGCTGGTCGGTGGATGACAGCCGGGCCGAGGCATCGCCGATCCTCATGCGCATGACGTAATCGGTCACCGTGGTCTGCATATGTCGGCGGAACATCCGGTGCAGACCCGACACGCTGAGCGCGGCGATCTCCGCCAGTTCCGGCATGGCGATGGGGTCGGCGTAGTGCATGTGGATATATGTCACGACCCGGTCGATACGCTCACGGCTCTCGGGCGTTCCATCCTGTGTCACCGGCATACTGGCGAGCGGGCGAGCGTTGTCGTCGCCTGCCAGGTGGTTGAGAATGCGCAACAGAGAAAGCAGCCGCTCCGGCGGCGCCAGATCGAAGATCGCCTGGTGCTCGGCGCGCACGGCATCTGAAAACGCATTGGAGAACTGCAGCCCGCAGCCGGCCCGCGAAAGCAGGGTCTGCACGTTGCGGAACTCGGGAAAGCCGTTGATCAGCTGCGCAGCCCATTCGGGGTGAAACCAGAGCACCAGCGCCACATGCGGATGGTCCTCATCAAGCTTCATCCGCGAGACCCATGTGTGCGGCAGGTTCGGTCCAACGAGCACAAGGTCGCCATCACCATATTCGCCGACATGATCGCCAATGAAACGCTGCCCGCGCGAATTGAGCGTCAGCGTCAGCTCATATTCGGGGTGGTGATGCCATTGAAATGGGATCGCGTCGTTCAGCCGCCGATTGAGATAGCTCCAGGACGAGTCCGGGATCACCGGCAGCTTTTCCAGAAATGGTCGCATCGCGCACTCAGCTCTTACGAAACGCCAGAATAGTATCAGTTTTTGCCAGATCGTGGCCACATAGCGTGAAATCGCGCCGCTAAGCTTCCCTCCAGGCAACCATCAGGAGCCGCAAAATGGGAGGAGCACATGCAGATCACGGCAGGCGAAATCAGTCATCCGACCAGCAGCAAGGTCGTTACGCCACTCAAGGATATCCAGAAGACTCTGCCGCTCAGAGTGCTTTCGGAGGCGGACTGGCAGCATTGGATCACCAAGGGCTACGTCATTGTCCGGCAGGCGGTTCCTGCGGAAAATGCGGCCAAGCTTGCCGATCTGCTATGGCTTTTTGACGAGAAAGACCCCGACGACCCAAGCACCTGGTATGCGCCGCAGCGCCGGCCGCATGTGCGCGCGGAACTCAACAATGCCGGCATGGTGGAGATCTACAACCACCAGTATTTGTGGGACAACCGGATGGAGCAGCGCGTCTACGACGCCTTTGTCGACATCTGGGACCGCGAGGATCTGTGGGTCGCAATCGACCGCGCCAACCTCAACCCGCCGAAAAAGGTCAAAGGCAACCCGGAAGGCTTCATCCACTGGGATGTCGACACCAAGCAGCGGCCGCTGCCGATTGGCGTTCAGGGCGTGCTCAGCCTCAAGAAGCAGGATGCCGAAACCGGCGGCTTCCAGTGTGTGCCTTATCTCTTCGAACATTTTGACGAATGGGTGAAAACCCAGCCGGAAGACCGCAACCCCATCCTGCCCGACATGGCCGGTCTGGATCGCGAGAACATCTCCATGGAAGCCGGCGATCTGCTGATCTTCAATTCACTGCTCGCTCACGGCGTGCGGCCGAACCTCTCGGACAACCGTGTGCGAATGGCGCAGTACATCTCAATGTACCCCGCCGACTACGACAATGAAGCGGAGCGGCAGGAGCGCATCAGGCTCTGGCGCGATCTCGACCATCCCAAGCGACCGGATTTCCCGGGTGACCCGCGCGAATGGGAACGCAACAATGCCGAAACGGCGAAGCTCACAGAACTTGGTGAAAAGCTGCTTGGGTTGCAGCCCTGGTAGGTAAGGCGCGCGGGCCGGACGGGATAAGGGTGGGTGTCATTCCCAGAACCAGGCGGGAAACCGGAAAAACCGACCTGTGCCCTTTGCCGTCACGTCCGGTTGACACGGCCCGCGCCACATTAAAACGCGCGTCGGCGCGACAGGTTCCAAAGCCTAGTTGCTGGCTGTCTCCGCCGGCCTCAGCACGCTGAGAAGCGCGCCATAAGGCACCAGCATCGCCAGACCGACCAGAACTTTCACGCAGAAATCGCCGAAGGCCAGCGACACCCAAAGCGGCACCTCCGTGGCGAACCATGCGACCGGAAACGCCAGAGATCCGTCTTCCACACCGAATCCGGTGTCGAGGAAGGCGAAGCTTGCCGCGAAGGCGATCCCGAAGAAAAGCAGCGTATCGACCACCGAACCGATCATCGTTGAGATGAAGGGCGCGCGCCACCATGCTTGCCCGCGAAACGCGTTGAACACCGAAACGTCGAGCAGCTGTGCGACCAAAAACGCCGTGCCTGAGGCAATGGCGATACGCGGCGAGGCGAGCCAGATCGACAGCGCGACCGCCAGAACGAAGCCGGCCAGCACGACCTTGCGGGCGGCAGCGGGACCAAAGCGCCGGTTGGTGAGATCATTGACCAGAAACGCGACAGGATAGGTGAACGCACCCCAGGTGAGGATTTCACCGAGCCCGAACTGCGTGACGGGGAACTGGACGAGGTAGTTGGATGCCGCGACGACAGCGGCCATAGCGGCCACGAAGAGCCAAGTAGATGTCAGCTTGGACATTTTTTTATCCTGGGTGATGGAACCAGCGCGCCAAAAAAGCGCTCATATGCCGGCGGCAAGCCGCCGGCTGAATATCGGCTGTTAGGCCGCGGCTTCTTCGGCGGTCTTCTTGGCGACCTGCTTCTTCAGAAGGCGGGCGCGCTGCGAAAGCTCCGCCGCGTCTGCCTTGAGCAGAAACGCGTCAAGGCCGCCACGATGCTCAACCGTGCGAAGAGCGTTTGCCGAAATGCGCAGGCGCACCTTCTGGCCGAGCGTTTCGGACATCAGCGTGACATTGACCAGATTCGGCAGAAAACGCCGGCGGGTCTTGTTGTTGGCATGGCTGACATTGTTACCGGTCAGAACGGCCTTGCCGGTCAGTTCGCAGGAGCGGGCCATGATGGTACCTTCCGTATTTCTATCTTTGCTGGCCCAACAACTGAACGGCGCACCCGAGAGAGCGGCGCGCGACACTTCACTGCGGCCTAGGAAAAAGTCGCAGCTCCATAGCCCCACTCGGCCTTGCGGTCAAGTCGCGAGGGCACTGCGAAAATGCGACACGACGCCTTCTTTTCCATGGAATCGCCGAAATTGTGGCAGACAAGGTCCGCGCTCCCGGCACAACTCGCCTTTGGAGGGATAGTGCTGGCGGAAGAAGGGACATTCTTTCCTGCATTTGAGGAGCGGGCGGATGAACAAAGTCAAGATCGGAGCTCTGGCGCTGGCCGGCGCGATGACCTTCCCAATGGCCGGCGCAATTGCCGAGCCAACGGTGAAATTCGAGACCAAATATGTCGTCACTGTGCGCGGCTTTACGGTCGCAAAAGCCGACTTCACCGGCAAGGTTCAAGGCAACACGTTCGAAGTCGATGGCAGGCTGAGAAGTGCCGGCCTCGCACGTATTTTCGACAAGACCGAAGCACGGTCGCGGTCCGTCGGCACGCTTGGCAACGGCACGCCGCAACCCAACGGTTTCCTGCTGTCCTACAGTCAGGGCTCATCGGGCGACAAGAAGATGGAGATCGCCTTTTCCGGCGGCAATGTCGCCAATGTCACCCATCAGCCGGCGCTTGGCCCGGCCGGCGACGATCTTGTTCCGCTCTCCGACGCCGATTTGAAAGCAGTGACCGACCCGGTTTCGGCTACCATCGTGGTTCGCGGCAGCCCTGAAGACATCTGCAATCGTACCCTGCGGGTCTATGAGGGCGGAACCCGCGTCGATGTCCAGCTCAGCCCGGTCTCCGTTGGCTGGATTTATGGCGTCGGCAATGGTGCGGTCACCTGTTCGGGCAAGTTCATCCCCATCGCCGGCTACATCAAGGGCTCGACCTACGACTATATGAGCAAGCACGCCAACATGGAGTTCGTCTACGCGCCGACGCACCGCCAGGGCATCTACATGCTGCATTCGATCACGACCCAGACCGACATCGGTCAGGTCAAGCTGCGCGCATGGCAGCAGAAGATCAAAGGCTAATCTATGAAGGCGGCGTCAGCCGCCCTCCACCGCTCGCGTTGCGGCGATAAAGCCGATCAGAGACATTTCGATGTCGATCGGCTTGCCGTCGATCTCGAACAGTTTGAGCACCAGTTTCGAACCGCGCCGAAACCGGTTTTCGAGATTGCGCGTCAGCCTGAACGGAATCACACAGCCCTGCGCATGACATGATCGGAACGCGAGCTTCTGCGCCGCACCGCCATCGATCCGCATTTCCACCCCGCGCGCCAGAAGCAGGTCGAGCGGTGTGAGAAACACAAACAGCCGGCCGCCATCCTTCGACGCTTCGGAGGCAAGCTGAACCGTCACCGCGCCACCCTGCGCCGTCACACCGCGGCCGAGGGTCGACATGCGGCAGCTCTTCGCTTCGCCATCTGTCCGGCACGAGGCAAGCCAGTCGCCGGCAACCGTGACGGTTCTCACGGCGGATGGGGTGGAGTTCGTTTGCGCGGCGACGCCGATTAGCAATTCTGCCGCGGGCGCAGCTCCGGCAGCCAGGTACAGCACAACAGCGCCGGCAAGCAGTCTGCGGAATGCCCGGGCCGCCATGACCGCCTTCATTCAACTGGCTCACAGGCCGCTTTGCCGCAACTCAGCCGCTGCAACGCATCGCCAAGCCCGCCGAGCGGAATATTCACCCGCACTTTGCGGCCTGTCCGTTCCGTAAACTCGATTGTTGCCGTCTCGCCGGCTCCGAAAGCATCGAGCTCCGCATCCGAGACCCTGGCCTGAGCCAGGCATCCTGCCGGCAAGCACGTCGAAAACGCGGCGCTGACGATTGTCCCGCCTTCGCCCTGCAACGCCAAGGCTAAGGGCGAAGCAACATGAACCCCGAGCGGCGTGCGCGCTGCCATCACCGCCTCCTTCGCGACATCCGGCCGTCCGAACGCGATTTGCGCGATCAGTCCGCCCTGCCCGCTGACGGTGAGTACCGCCTCGCAGGATTTCTCGGTCTCCTGACCGACACAGCGCACCGTCCAAGAGCCAAAAGACTCTGTGGTTTCAGGTGCTTGCGATGATTGCTGGGCAAGTGCCGGGCTCGCCAGCAGACACACAAGCGTGGCGACGAGGCGCATGGGCATCTCCTCAACTGCGATACGGGCGCGTTCAGACAGCGAGCTTAATAGGTGCCGGTTACCTGAGCCTGAATGTGAACCTGCCCGGCCCGCGTCAGCGCGGCGTTGGCAAGAGCATAGCCCGCAACCAGTGTGGCATTGAGATGCCCGCCGACAGAATAGTCGAAGCCGGCGCCAAGGCTGCCAATCGTGGTTGCGGCACCTGTCGACAGGTTCACGCCATAGCCGAAATCGCCAAACACGAAGGTCGAGAGCGCATCGTTGACGCCGAGATTGCCGACCGAACCGAGCGGTGAAAAGGTTGGGAAGCGCAGCTCATTGCGCCACACAAAGCCCGTATCCACCGTCGCGTCGTCCACGCCGTAGCCACGCACGGCACCAAGACCGCCGAGGCCGAGCCGCTCGGTATCTGGGAGCGCCTGCCCGGAAAGAACGCCAAATATCCGGCTGTTCCATGCGAAATCGCGCGGCAGCCGGGTCTGGCGGGAAATATCGCCGCGCAGATAGGCGTAATTCACATTGGTCACGCGCCCGTTCGAAAACGTCGCCCAGTTGGCGCTGGTATTGCCGCCGACCACCCCGCCGGGGTTGAGCCTGACGCTGAAGTCGAAATCGGTGCGCCCATGCCGGTCTTCCAGCCCATGCGCCCAGCCGAACACGAGCTGGAACACGCCAGCCTCGCCATAGCCGGCGAACGCGCCGCTGAAGAATGTGTTGCGGTAGAGCTTCTTGAACTCCACCCCGCCATAAATATCGCCGGCGAAGACTCCTGGCACGATATTGGATACCGCCGTTCGATAGATGACCGGAATTTCGAAGGTCGTATTTTCGATTGCGATCGTTGCCGACGTCATCTCACGGGTCGCGACGAGATTTGGCGATATCTCCAGCGCCTGCCTTGGCGTTGTCGGCAGCACCAGCCGCGCCGAATGGCTGACATAGCCGGCATAATTGCCCGTCACCGGGATGATGCGCGCCGGATTTGCCCAAAGGTCGAGACTGCCCGTCAGCTGATAGGTGAAGCTCAGATCGTTGAGCGCCGGCACCCAAAAGCTGGTGCCCACGAAAATACGGTGCAGGCCGGTCGCCCGCGCGCCATTATTGGTCCAGCCGGCGTAGAACCCGGGGTTGTTCCCGGTCGTGACCGCGAGCTCGAGATCGGAAACACCGGCTTCCGCGCCCGGCGAAAACACGGCAGCGACGCGCCGTTTGCCGACCCGGTTCAGCCAGTTCAGGTCTTCGCTGAGTTCGCGCGAATCGAGCCGGTCGCCCTTTTTCGCACGCACAGAGCGTGCAATGCGTTCGGCATGGCTGCCATCGGCGCCCGAAACGGTGATATTGCCGGCGCGAAATTCAATCACCCTGAGCGTGAGCACGCCGGCGGTGATTTCCTGCGGGGGAATGGTGACGGATACGAACGGAAAGCCGGCGTCGCGCCACACGCTCACCACTTCAGTCTGAATCTGCGAAATCAGTGCAAGGCTGAGCGGCCGGCCGAGATAAGGCGCAAGCCGCGCCTGCAGCGCCGCCTGCGGTGCATTCTCCACATTGGCGACAGTGACGCCGGCGCCAAAGCCGCCTACCCCGCTGTTTGCGCCGATCAGAACAATGCCCGCGACATCGACCCCGAAACGCGTCTCGTCGGCGGAACCCGAATTGGCGTTGTCGATGGTGATGGAAGCACCACTGCGCACCGGCGCGGGCGGCACGTTGCGTTCGATCGCCTCGAGCGCATGCGCATGCGTGGAGCCGAGAAAAAACGTGCCGAGAAGCCCAGCGGCTCCTAGCGTCGCTACCGTGCCTGCACTGTTTTTGGCCGTAACTCGAGGCCAGAACACGCAGTTTCGAAACATGGGTGCTCCGTTTCGAACGCCGCTATCCTTGGATGAGGAGAAATCCCCGTCAGTTCACTCGAATTACAAAAACACGCACGCATCTGATTGGAATCAGTACTAATCAGCACTAGCCGATTCGATGATTCCGCACAATTCGATGATCCGGTCGAAGGCGGGCCCCTCCTCGTCGGGGTCCTCGTCATCCGATCGGAATGCGCACATCTCGCCGATGCCGGAGGTACCGGAGGGGGTGAATGTGGTTCCGGGTGTGTTCGTGTCGTCTGTCACTGTCAGGTCGCCCGGATCGGTCGTGAAGCTCATGCCAAAATAGGGCACAGTCTCGTTGGTCGTAATCAGACCGTCGATATATGAGCCGACGGCGGGGTTGCCGCCACCATCGACAGATACAAACCCTGCGAGCGCCGCTTGAGCGGTCGCCGGGTTGATGCCGAGCCCGAAAGCGTTGGCATCGGCGAGTCCACCATTCACCGTTAGTGTCTGCGAGATCGTCGGCATAAACGGATTGCCGTAGGCGATCGACACATCAGACACCTTGAAGTTCACGACCGGAGCCACGCTGTAGATAAGGCCATCGCCCGAACCAACGAGCGGATTGTTGATGTCGAACGTCGTTGCGTATCGCAGGAAATCCCAGTTGGTGATTTCGATGTCGTTGCGGTTGTTGTCAGGCCGCGTTGAATAGACCAGCCAGCGTCCACCGGTGGTGAACGGCGTCAGTGAGCCGGTATCGTTGTGAAAGTCACCGCCGGCCGCGAGAATTATGTCGCCTGTGCCGCTGTTCACGAAAGTCGCATTGGTATCCAGCACCATGTCGTTGTTGACGGACATGAGCAGCTGGAATGGCGAATTGTAGACCGGATCTTCCACCAGAAGGCCGGTCCCCGTCGCGATCAGCGTGAAATTCCCGCCGACGATATCAGCTTCGAGAATGTCCTTGTTGAACCGCCCAAGTCCGCCGGCCGCAACCGTCGAGCCGCTGTCTCGGTCGAACCCGAACGCCTGCAGGAACACATTGGCATTGGTGACGCCGCCGGCATCCGAGGTCTGATGGCCAATCCAGGCGAGCGAACCCGTTCCTGTTCCGTCTTCGATTGTTGCCTCTTCGCCGGCAACCACTGAAATGTTGCCCTCACGAGCGCCCGGGAACGCTTCTACCCCGTGACCGATCTGGGAAAAGGAGAAATCCCCCATTCCACCAAGCAGGTCGAAGCGTTCGGCAATTTCGATATCGATGTCGCCCGTCATGTCTCCTGTCCCGAAATGCCCGATGCGCGCCGGCGCCAGATCTTTGTCAAAGGATCCTCGAACGAACAGGTCGTCGCCGACATTGACGTCGATATCACCGGAAGAGGCCGCGGCCGTGTGGCCCACCTGTGCATCGGCAATCCCCGCCTCACCGCCATCGACGAACATGTCGTTGCCGGTGGTTACCGAGACATTGCCGGACGCGATCGTTCCAACATGACCGATGGATGACCGCGTTCCCAACGCATCGCCACCGACGACGACCACATTGACACTCGCGTTCACTGTAATGTTGCCGGTAGCGCCTGCGAGGAAATCGAGGCTGCGATGGCCGATTTGGGAGAACGACGTCTCACCACCGGCAAACCGGCCGCGATCGAAACCGACATTCACATCTTCGGACGTGATTGAGATGCTGCCGCCGGCCGCGCCATCGAAGGCCTCGTGCCCGATCTGCGCTTGCGCATTGTCGCCGTCGCCGCCGGTCACGACCACTTCATTCGAGTTCGATACCGTGTCGCCGATTATTGTGATGTCGCCGCTGATATTGCCCCCTCCATCGCCGAAAGTATGGCCAATGGCAGCCCGCGAGCCGTCCCCGTCGCCACCGGTGACGATTACATCGTCCTGCACCACGACGCGAATGTTGCTGTCGACGTCAACCTGCGCCTGCGGGCGGGCGCCAAGCCGCGACCGGCTGTTGTCGGCCGGCCCGCCTCTCACCTCGACATCATGTGCCAGCGCATGAATGTCGCCCATCCACGTTCCGACATAGATGCGGCTGACCGGATTGAACTCGCGGATATTGATATCGCCATTGTCACCGGCGGCTCCCGAGGTGGCGCCGAACGCTCCTGCCGCTTCGATGTCCGCCATGGAGAGCATGGGGAAGCCGGTCAGATCGAGGCCCGTCGTGCCGTCCCAGCCTGCTGCGAGGTTGATATTGCCGCTTCCTTCGATCTGCAGTGTCTCCTCGAAAGAAACTTCGCCGGTTGCTGCAAAGGTCAGCGAATTGTCGGTAGCGAAGGAACTGTCATTACCCTGACCGAAGAAGATGATGTCGTCCAAGAAGTCGGGATTGTCTCGGTGGGCATCGCCGATCTGCGCCAGCCGGTTTGCGATCAGCACATTGCCGCCGGTCAGATTGCTGCGGATCATATCGGCGAAGTCGCCGCTCGCCGCCGTCGGGCCTGCGGTGGTCAGCCCTGCAAAGGATAGCCCGTTCGTCACCAGCGCGACGTTGGCGTTCGAAACGCCTCCGCCGGTCGTCGTCGCATGGCCGAACCAGTAGCCACCGGTCCCCGCATCGAACGCAGTCGTTCCGCCAACCACTGCGGAGATGTTGCCCATGCGCGTACCGGACGACATGTCCGCTGACCCGCCATGGCCTACCTGTGCGAAAGAAAATCCACCCGCGCCGCCCGCTAGGGACAGGTTTCCGCTAACCTCCGCAACAATTTCACCACTGTGATCACCGTCGGCGTTTATGCCTCCGTTTCCCAGCAAAGCGTACGAGCGAAGGCCGTTACCGGAGAACATGACATCGCCAGCTGCAGTCAAATCAATGTTGCCTGAATGATCAAACGCTAGGTTCGAGGCACCATTGCCGAGTTGAGCCCAAGCAAGCTCACCCCCACCAGCCCCAAACGACACGTTGTTGGCTACAACGGAGATGTTCCCGCTGGAAGCTCCCCCAGCAATTCCGCCGTGACCCAGATGCGCGAATGAATAGCCAGCATCACCGCCCTGGAAACTGATGTCCCCGCCAGCGCTAACCGTAATGCTTCCAGAGCCACTGGCGGCACCAAACCCGCCGTGACCAAGCTGCACGTAGGCAGCATATCCCGCGCCCCCGTGCGCCGTAATGTCACCCAGCAAAGATACGTCGATGCTTTGCGTCCCGGTTCCCCGGAACCCAAGCTGCGCAAAACCGTTGTTCGCGCCCGATGCGGCAAGGTTCAAATTCCGCGCAAGAGCCGTCGTAACGCCTCCGCTCGAACCCACCGCAACACCGGCTGCCTGGTTGCCGTCGCCAATGTTGATGTCGCCGTCGCCGAGACCGAAATTCCCGGCGTCATCGAGTATCGACGTGTCCGCGGTCGTGCCGCCGAGCGTCCAGCCCGTCGAGCCGTCCGTGGCTGAGTTCCAGCCGGCAACGAGTGTGACATCGCCCAAGCCGTCCCACTGGATGTTACCGCCCACATTGATGTCGTCGGCCGCCAGGAACCAGACAGCGTTGTTGGGCAAGGTCGTCGTAACGCCGGCATTGAAGTTGAGGTCGCTGCCTGCGCCGGTCGCAGCAAACACCGTGCCGGCGACGCCGACCTGGTCGTTGAAGGTCTGGCTGCCAGTGGTTGCGACAAGCCCACCATTCACGAACGTTGTACCGCCGGCATTGGTGGCCAGGCTCGAAAGCAGAGTGGTACCGCCGACTGCGCCGCTGAAGGTTGTTTCGCCGGTCGTGTTGACGGTTAGGTCGAATGCACCGTCGATACTTGAACCGAAGGTAACGTCGCCTACCGTCTCGCTGATCGTTGTGTTCGCCACGAGTGTCGTGCTGGCGTTGTATGTCTGCCCGCCGGTCGTCGTGATCTCGGCGCCGAGGTTGGCGGTCCCTGCATTCACGGTGATCGAGTCGAAAACATAGTTTTCGGTGCCGTCTTCGAAGCTCACCGTGCCGCCGGCAGTGGTCGTGAAGCCGAAAGCTCCCAGACCGGAGAAATCCGCGCCGTCAACATTGATCGCTGTCGTGTTCGTTGCATCGCCGAAGTTGATTGCGGCGGCGGACATGCGGGAAAGTTCGCCATCGCTAAAGTGCATGCCGCCGGAGGAGCCACTGCCAACGCCGATGGAGCCGGCACCACCGCGGGAGAACTCGATGGTCCCAGCGCCGCCATTCGCCGTGAGCGAAAGCTCCGCCGCCGCCGATGATTCAGAGTAGTTGTTCGCATTCACGAAAATATCGCCAGCGCTGACGAGACCGAATATGCCCTGAGTGCGGAGCCCGAACCCGCTATTGGAACCGTCTTCGTCGCCGAATATTCTGATGTCGCTCGTCGTCGTCGTAATCGTTGCGTCGCCAATGGAGATAAGGCCCCTGTTGGCGAAAACATCCAGCGCCGCGTAGGTGTGGCTGATGCCGCCGCCAACGCTCACTTCGGAATCACCATCGAAGAGAGCGTTGTATCGCACCAGCGCGAAGTCAGCCGACAAGTCGATCGTGTTGAACAGCGCAATCCCGCTGACATTGTTATTGGTGCTGTCGGCATCACCGATCTGAAGCGTACCACCGCTCAGATTCTGCAACTCGGTAACGGTCAGACCAACCCCGGTGCCGACCTCCGCGCCGACTCCGAAGATGGCCGATGACTTCAGGTTGAAGGAGATCGTGCCAGTACCGGCATCGACCGCCGCCCCTATCTCCGGATCGTTGGTCAGAAAGGCGATGTCGCCATTGTTGGTGGTAATGGACGTATTTACCCGCACTTCACCGCCCGCGTCCGCCGTCAGGCCCACCCCGGCATTGGCAATCGAAACCGCTTCGTTGAACGTGATATTGTTCGACGCCGCCAGCGTGACGTTTGCTGCCGCGTTGTTGATTGGATCGGCGTCGATCTGCAGGTTACCTGCCGTACCCGCGTTGTCAGCACCGGCGAGAGTGGTTTGCCCGCCATCGACAATCTCAATATTCTCCGGATCAAGCAGCCAGTCACCGACAGCGCCGCGCGGAGCAAGCGCATCAACATAGGCTGTGTGTCCAACGCCAAGTTGTTGTTTGCCAGACGTCTCCACAAAGCCGCCGTCGCCGCCATTGGCGCCGCCTCTGGCTAGAATCGTGCCGTTGAACGATGTGGCGCCGTTGCTCCACACGATCACCTCGCCGCCGTTGCCCAGTTCGGTGGCGCTGGCGGTGATCAGCGTGTTCTCATCGACTGAGGTCGTTTGCGCAGTCTTCAGCCAGCCGAAATCGCCGCCCTGATAAGCACCCCCGACACGAATATTGCCGCCGCCGGTCGCGCCGGACGCATCAAGCGTTGCGCCCTGAAGCGCAATGTCGCGACCGCCAATGTCGATATTTCCGCCGGCGGCGCCGAGCCCCGACACATCGATATGGCCGGTAGCCACAACCGTGTCGGCATTGATGAACACATCGCCACCCGCCTGCGAGCCGCCCGAGGCCGCCCGCCGCGCGGTAACACGACCGCCAGCTCTCACCTTGCCACCGCCAGCGGTGAGGAAAATGCGTCCGCCGCGCCGCGAAACGCCGGTCGCCTTAACGACGCCTTTCGTGTTGCCGGCCAGCGCCAGCACGTTGCCGCCATTGGCACGCAACTCGACCTCGGCCGCATTGATCGTACCGGAATTGACGAGTTCGGTGTCGGAGCCACCGGCACGCACAACGAACTTGCCGTTCGGCCCGGCCGTTTCGTGCATGAGAATGTCATAGCCGGCCAGCAGCGCCGCCGTGCCGTTCGGCGCCGAAATGTCGCCGGTGTTTTCTACTCGCCGCGCGATCAGGGCCACATCGCCCATCGCCGACGAAATGGTGCCGTGATTGACTATTTCGGCCTTGCTGCTGCCGGAGAAGACCGTGTCGCCGCCATTGAGGAAGTCGTCGTCGGCCACGTTTTGCGTCGAAGCATGGAATGAGCCGCCGGTCGCGATCATGCCGCCGGTGCCGACCACCATGCCTGCGGGATTTATCAGATAAAGGCTGCCGGTCGCCGTCAGCGACCCGTCGATCTGGCTGGGCAGGTTACCCGTCGTCACCCGGTTGAGCGTGGCGCCCGAACCGTTGCTGAAATGGGTGATGCCGCCGGCACCGATCGAGAAACTGTTCCAGTTGATGATCGCGCTGCCGGAGGTCTGGTCGATCAGCAGGCTGCTCGCGTTGGGTTGCGAGATCGATGCATCGCCATGGGTGATGGTCGCCCCGTTGGGCAGCACCGGCTGAGCCTCGGCCGCCGGTGCCCAGCTGGCCACGCCAATAGCGAAAAGTGCTGCAAAAGCTGTTCCCGATTGAAGATCGCGACGCCAGGCGCGACTGCTGCGCGGCATCGGATTCCGGCCCGCGGCCGGAAGGGAGCTGGACCCGTGACTCTCGCGCGCATGTGCGGCGCGAACCCGTACTCGCTTACGCATGACCTACCCCGTACGCGTCCGCCAAACACAACAGCGGACATCGGTCAGATCGGCGGTGAAAGCGCTCGGTATTGGACGATGTGGGGCGGCAAACACCCGCCCCGGCAAGACGTCTCCAGCGCGCCTCCTGCCGTTAACACAACCTTAACTAATGGCTTTTCGCGCGTGAGCGCAACGGAATCCGGTGCGCCGGATCGCGTGGATCTGGCCTCAAGGCGTTAACCATAGCGTGGCGGCTGGCGGTCCTGAACATGGTGCGAAAGGTGTGTCGCCGCTGCCCGCACCACGTATTCGAAGGGGAAGTATGGTTAACGCAACCGCCCCAAAAGACAGGACACGCGCCCTGTTCGGACGCGTTCAGGGAGTTTACCAAACTGGCAATTTTACGGGCGCGTCAGCGGTCCTCAGGCGCTCAGGGCACCGATCAGGCTCGAAACGATGGCCAAATCGATCAGGACAAGGGCCCACATCACCCAGCGCCGCACTTGGCTTCGGTTCCGCGTCAGGAACGAACCCACAAGGCTTGCGATCGCCACCACCAACGCCACCCAGCCTACAATCGTACCGCCTATGCCGAACGCGATCAGCAGGCCCAGGATCAGATAGATCACTCCTCCGGGGATCAGCCGCATGGAGTCCCTGTTGCGGCCATGCACGATCCACTCAAAGCTGCGCCAGAGGCCGGCGAAAACGAATAGCCCGGCGGCGGCTCCCATCAGCATTGCTGTGATCTCCTCAATCGCCCGGGCAGGGCATGCCGGCGGCCACCCACTGGATCGTATCGTCGAGATGTTCCTGCAGTGTGCCAGGCGCGGGCTCCCGTCCCGGACCCGGCTCGAATGCCCAGGTGATGAACGCCTTCAACTCGGCGTCGTGCAGAATATGCTCGATCATGCCATCGCCATCACGCCCGCCATTGCGCTCAGGGTCGCGCATCTGTTCGCAGATCGCGTTCTCCGGCTGGCCGAACCACAGGAATTGGACCGGCGCCAGCATCCACGGGGATCCGGCATGAGGCGCCGCGTGCGGTAAGGTATTCGGCAGCGTCGATGTGGCGTGGCAGGTCTGACAGGGCAGAAATTTCGCGCCGATGCGCGACTCGCCCGCATTGATGTTCATGCCATGCGGGCCGGGCGCTTCATATTCGGGGCCGGACCACATCGGCACGTTGGCATCGTCGGTGTGGCAGTTCACACAGCGCGGATGCGACACGACATCGTGGATGCGATCCCACGCAGCGAGCCCGTCCGCCTGGCCCACCGAGCCCGGTTCGAGCCTGTTCACGTCGAGCCCGTGTTCGCCCTCGGCGGCAAACGCACTCGCGGCGCAAACCATGCCCGCCGCCAGAACGATCCATCTCATCCGCCGGGCCCTCATACGAAGTCGATATGTTTGTTGAACGGCATTTCCCGGATGCGCTTGCCGGTTGCCGCAAAGATCGCGTTGGCAAGCGCGGGCGCGGCCGGCGGCACCATCGGTTCGCCGATACCACGCACCTTGCTGCCGTTCTGAAGCCCCCGCACCATGATTTCCGGCGTCTGATACATGCGCATGCCCTCATGCGCGTGATAGTTCGTCTGTTCGGCCATCCCGTCGGAATAGGTGATCTCGCAATTGATCGCGTGGCCAAGGCCCCACACGATGCCGCCCTGGATCAGGCCTTCGAAATTCACCGGATCGACGATCGTGCCGACATCGCAGGCGCCCCACACACGATCGATCCTGATGCCGCGATCGGTGTCAGTCACCTCAACCACCTGCGCGAACGGCACGCCAAAGCTTTCGACAAAAGCCACGCCGCGACCCTGACCGGATCGGAGTTCGCCGCCCCATGACGACATTTCGGCAACCGCCTCCAGCACCTTGCGCGAAACCTCGTGCTCCATCAGCCGGATGCGCTCCAGCATCGGGTCGGCGCCCGCCTTGTGGATCAGCTCGTCGAGGAAGCTGTCGAATATGAACCCCGCACCCGGCGCTCCAACCGCGCGCCATGATGACACCGGTGCAAGTTCGGGAGCACGATATGCCCGCATACGGTAGTTCGGCAGCGAATATGGGTTGTTCCATGCGCCTGCTGCAATCTGCACGTCCGGGCCAGGAACCGGAAATCCGAGACGCCCGAATTGCGAAGCCTGAACCGCGGGCGCCGCAATCGACAGATCGATCGCTTCCACCTTGCCATCTGTAACGGAGCCCCGGCCGCGCCCCATGGCGATATGGCGGGGAAAATCATGCGCGAAATCTTCCTCGCGGCTATAGGTCAGCTTGACCGGGATTCCCCGCATCTGCACGGCGATCTCGGCAGCTTGTTCGACGAAACGCACTTCGAGCCGGTGGCCAAAGCTGCCGCCGATGAACTGGTTGTGAAACTTGACCCGGTCGGACGCATGCCCGGTGATCGCACCAACCCGCATCTGCAGAAACTGCGGCACTTGGCTCCCGGTCCAGACTTCGGTCTCGTCGTTACCGACGAGCACGATGGCGTTGAGCGGCTCGAGCGGCGCATGCGCAACATAGGGCGAGCGGTATTCGGCCTCGAACACGTCGCTTGAATCGCCGAACGCGGCATCAACATCGCCGTCGTCCCGCCACTGCAGGTCCAGGTTGTCGTCATTGAATGAAGCCGCAACGGCCTCCCAATGCTGCTCCTGCTCGTCTGGATAGGCCGCGGGGCCCCATTCGATCTCTACTGCTTCCGCCGCGCGGATCGCCCGCCATGTGTTGTCGGCAATCACGGCGATGCCGCCGGTGATCTCGACCACCTTCTGCACGCCGCGCATCTCTAGTGCTTTGGCGGCGTCGTAGCTGACCATCGCGCCATTCTGGCGTGGGTTGATGCGGATCGCGGCATGCACCATGCCCTCGACCTTCAGATCGATACCATAGGCCATGGTGCCGGTGCTTTTCGCCACCATGTCGACGCGTTTGGTTGGTTGGCCGATCAGCCGCCATTCGGACGGCTCGCGCAGCGTGATTTCCGTGACCGGCTGAAGCGTTGCGGCTTTCGCGGCAAGCTCCGTGTATGGAATTGCGGTGCCGTCCGGCAAAAGCACGGCGCCAGCTTCCGTCCTCAGTTCTCCAACTGGCACGCCGGTATCTTCCGACGCTGCCAGTTTCAGCGTTTCGCGGGCGATCGCGCCTGCTTCGCGAAGCTTGTCGAAGCTGTCGGGCATGGATGACGAACCGCCGGTGCCCTGAATTCCGAGCGGCTTCAGCAGTGCTCCGGCAATGGTTCTGGAACTCTCTGCGATCCGCCCTTCATTGCTCGACATGAAGGGCAGTGCTTCATCGGCAAGCGCACGGTTGTAGTAAGCCGCCGCCGGCTCGCCGAAGCTGATCTGGAACTGGTCCATTTCGAGGTCGAGCTCTTCGGCGATCAGAACAGCCTGAGCTGACGCTACGCCCTGCCCCTTGTCGGCATGCGGCGTGATCAGCGTAATCGCATCCTTCGAAATCTTTACCCATGGATTGAAGCTCGCTTCGCCATCGGCGAGCCGGTCCAGCAGCGGGTTGGCATGTGGCGTGCGTACGGCATAAACGCCGAATGCCACACCGCCGGCGATCGCAGCGGAGCCGATCAGAAATGTGCGGCGGGCGATTTTGCCAACGCGGCTCATCGCTCTACGCTCCTCTCATTTTCGCACCGGCCGTTTTCACGGCCTCACGAATACGCGGATAGGTACCGCAGCGGCATAAATTGCCGCTCATTACGCGATCGATCTCCTCATCGGTCGGGTCGGGTTTCAAATCGAGCAGCGATGCCGCCTGCATGATCTGGCCGGACTGGCAGTAACCGCACTGCGCGACCTGATGCTCAATCCAGGCCTGCTGCACGGCGTGCAGCGACTCCGGCGTGCCCAGACCTTCGATGGTTACGATGTCAGCGCCTTCCGCTGCCTGCGCCGGCACCTGGCACGAACGCACGGCCATGCCGTCCATATGGACGGTGCACGCGCCGCACTGTGCTATCCCGCAGCCATATTTGGTGCCGGTAATGCCAAGTTCGTCCCGCAACACCCACAAAAGCGGCATGTCGGGTTCGACATCGACTTCATATTCGGTTCGATTGACTGTCAGGCGCATGAAAGAAGCTCCGCCGGCGCTCACCGGTCCAGTCGGAAAAATGCGGCTCGCCGCTGTTGAGCGCACTAGCGGATTGCGCCAAAACACTAACAGATCATGCCAACATATGACAGCCGACTGGCGCCACCGCTTGTTTTTGGTGATTTGTGACGATGAACACGAAGGGCAGGCCCGAAATGAAAGTCGCGCGCAAATACCCGATCGCCAAGCCGATCCGACAGGCTTGCGCCATGTTCGACCTTTCGGAAGCACGGGTTTTGCGCCGCGCCGGTCTGAGCCGCGATTTCCTCGAATTCGACCACAAGATCGACGCGGCCGAGTTCTTCCGCGTCTGGGTGGCGATCGAGCAGGAGGCCGCATTGCCCGACCTTCCGGTGCGCGCCGGCCGTCTTGCAGTGCATGGCCCCTTCGTGCCGGCACTCTTCGCCTTCGCCTGCAGCCCGAATATCGAGATCGGCGTCACGAGACTGGCGACCTTCAAGCCGCTGATTGCTCCCGTAAAGCTGAACAGCAAAGTCAAAGGCGATGTATTTGCGATGTCGTTTGCGTCAGCCGAACCTGACCTGCCGATGCCCGCCTCGATGGCAGTGTTCGAAATCGCGCATTTCGTGGAATCGGCGCGCACCTTCACCGGCGTGCCCATCGTGCCGCGCATGATCGGCCTGCCGGATCCATCGGGCGCCTGCGCGGAACTAACCGATTTCGTTGGCGTGGCGCCGCGAAAATGCGTCCTGCCCACTATCGAATTCGCGCTCGAGGATGCGCGGCGCCCGCTGATTTCCGAAGACACCGCATTCTGGAACGTGATCGAAAAGGAGCTCACCGGCCGCCTTGCCTCTGAAGAGGCCGAACCCAAGCTTTCGGCACGGGTGCGCGCCACGCTGCTGGAAAACCTGGCAAGCGGGCTCGCCAATGTCGACAGCGTCGCGGAAAGGCTGCGCATGAGCAGACGGAGCTTGCAGCGCCGCTTGAGCGACGAAGGCCTCACCTTTCAGGCCGTGCTCGATAAGGCCCGCGCCGACCTTGCGCTGACCTACCTGCGCCGCGGCGACCTGAGCGCGGAGGAAATCAGTTACCTGCTGGCCTATCGCGACCCCAACTCGTTCTATCGCGCCTTTTATTCTTGGACGGGCATGACGCCAGCCGAAGCGCGCGCGACCGCCTAGCCGAAGGCCTGGCTACTCCGGCTTATCGTCCGTCTTCGAAGCGGCGTCGGGGTCAAATGCGATGAAGAGCCCGTAAATCGCGTAAACGCCGATTCCGAGAAATATCACGCCCCAGAATGTCTGCCCGGAGTAGAATTCGAAGCAGGCCCAGCCGACCGTGGCTGCCACAATAAGAACCCGCTTCCAGACCGGCCGGAAGAATTCGTCGTTTAGTTCGAAAAGTTTCATGGGCAATGGAAGCCGAGATGGGAAACGCTACGGGGATATTTCGAACCCGCCAGCTTCGCAAGCCCGACCCGGCGTCGGGCCGACAGGCCGCTCAAGCCGTGAGCGCGGCAAACTGGCGTGAAATCTAAGGAAATGGCGGAGAGGGAGTCCGCCCAACCAAGTGCATTTGCCATCAATGCTGCAAACACCCGTTCCCGCTAATGCGTTGCAATCCTTGTACCTTTATATCAACGTATGGAAATGTCGTTTTCTCTATGCAGCGCCCTTAAATAGGGATTAAAATAGGGAAGCATGGCCAGGGCACTACATAAACTCACCGATCGCGAGTGCGAAAAGCGCCGCACGAAGCGCGGCCGACTATCTGACGGCGGCGGGCTCTATCTGTCGTTTACGGCTTCCGGCGCTAAGTCTTGGGCGTTCGTGTGGCAGCATGGCGGTAGGTTTCGCGAGGCCGGTCTCGGAGCATACCCGGGGATCAGCCTTCGACGGGCGCGTGAGCTTGCGCACGATATGCGGAAAATAGTGGCCGAAGGCGGCGATCCGATTGCGACCCGTCGCGAGGCGGCTGCAAAGGCTGTTACGTTCGGCGAAGTCGCCGACTCCTTCATCGACACGATGGCGCCTCAGTTCGAGAATGAGAAGCACTTGGCGCAATGGCGCATGACGCTCGGAGACGCTTACTGCAAATCGTTGAGGCCGCGCCCGATCGGTGACGTTGGCACAGACGACATTCTGACAGTCCTGCGGCCGGTTTGGGGCAAGAAGCCGGAGACGGCATCACGCATCCGAGGAAGGATTGAACGGGTTTTGGATCACGCCAGGGCAAAGGGGCTTCGCGACGGCGAAAATCCTGCCCGCTGGCGCGGGCACCTTGCGCACATACTGCCACCACGCAAGAAGCTGACGCGCGGTCATCACGCAGCCTTGCCCTATGTCGAACTGCCGGAGTTCATGGAGACATTGCGCGAGGCACCGGGCGTAGCGGCAAGGGCGCTCGAGCTAACGATCCTTTGCGCGACTCGCACAAGTGAGACATTGAACGCCACTTGGCCGGAAATCGATCTCGAGCGAGCGGTCTGGACCGTGCCACCTGAGCGAACGAAAGCTCGGCGAGAGCATCGGATACCGTTGTCGGCGCCTGTTGTTGACCTATTGCGGCCGCTGAAAATAGAAGCCCGCGCCCACGATTGGGTGTTTCCGGGCCAAAAGCCAGGTAGGCCACTCTCGAACATGGCACTGGCCAAGGTGCTTGCGCGGCTCGGGCGTAGTGACGTGACAGTCCACGGCTTCCGCAGTTCATTTCGAGATTGGAGCGCAGAGGAAACAGATCACCCGCGCGAAATTGCCGAAGCCGCATTGGCGCACGTCGTCGGCGATGCGACCGAACGAGCATATAGACGAGGCGATGCTCTGGAAAAGAGGCGGTTGTTAATGAGCGAGTGGGCCGAATATTTGAGCAAGAAATGATCTTGAGGTTCTTGGCCTGTTAGGCAACGCCCGCACCCGGCAAACTGTCGTAAACAGAATATTAATACTATATTTAGTGTTTGCAACAAAAACATCCTCTACATAAAGCGCAACGGCAGGCCGCGAAGGCCAAGCCACGAGTTAGAGGAAGTAACATGTCCAACACGCTTGAGCCCCGGTGGCTCTCAGTAAACGACGCAGCCCGGCTCATGTCGGTCAGTCGTACGACCATCAACAATTATCGCGAGAAGGGGCTGTTCCCGAAGCCGATCGAATTCGGCGGTCGGGTCGCATTCCTTCGTGAGGAAGTGCTCGCATTCATGGCCAAGTTTGAGAACGCACGCCCTGAGCAAGATCGCATTGGTGAAAAGCGCCGCACCGAAATGGTCTGCAGCCTAGCTAGGGGGCATCACTCGTGACGAAAAAAAGGCCGGGCATCGTCAGATGCACCGGCCAAATTTTGTTCAATAGGTCAATGATGAGTACCAAAAATCTGACAGGAAATCAAGCCGATAGGCCCAATCGATACACTGCAGTACAATTCGCGCGAGCGACGGTAGTTACCGCGGACTGGCTTTCGCCATACCCCGTCCAAGGAGCAGACGATCTCGCATTCAAGCGACTGGCACGGCAAGCTTCGGTTGTGCTGGTGGTGGAGCATCGTTTTGCCGACACGGCACCAATCGCCTCAGACCAGACGCGCAACGCGGCATTGGTCGAATTGCTGCGTGGCGGTTTGGGGATAAAAATTCATGCGCCGCGGTCGCAGGCGGCTCATATGGCGGCCGAATTTGCGAAACAGGCACCTCACGCCCGTGTCTTTTTGGCAAGCTCTGCGGGTCTCTTTCAGAGGCATGCGTCATGAATGCGATTACAACGAATGCACGCCTCGAGCATGCTCTTGCCCTGGCGCGGCGGGGGTTTCGTGTTTTTCCCCTGGCGCCGAACTCAAAGATTCCGCCGGCCGGGCTCCTATGGAAACAGGCCGCTACCACTGATTCCGCGCAAATTCGGCGCTGGTGGCAGGGAGAGCCGACTTACAATATCGGCGTGGCGACCGGATATGGACTTTTGGTGGTCGACGCTGACGTAAGGGACGGCGCGCCGGGGTTAGGTAGCCTCGCGATGCTGGACAGGGCCGGGTTGCCTGAAAGCTTCCGAGTGGAAACACCTTCCGGTGGCAGGCACGTATATCTTCGGACAGCCGGCGAGCATCGAAACAGGGTGAAGAACATACCGGGCTATCCGGGGATCGATCTTCGCGGAACTGGCGGCTATGTGGTCGGACCGGGGTCGGTTTTCGAAGGCAAGTCATACTGTGCGCTCGGCGGTGAAATCGAACCTGCCGGCGAATGGTTTGAGAGCGTCCTATCCAAGGGGGCTCCCTTTCACCGGGAAGCATCGGATGCGACACCTCGGGTTGCCTTGGACCTTGAACAAAACGTCAGGCGGGCGATTCACTACCTTAGTGAACAAGCACCGAAGGCCGTTGAAGGCGAAGGCGGCGACGGCACGACTTACCGCGTGGCTGCCAAGCTTCGCGATTTCGGGGTTTCAAAAGAAACAGCGCTCGAATTGCTGCTCGAGCACTGGAACGAGCAAAAAGCTTCGCCGCCATGGATGCCGGACGATCTCAGCCTCAAGGTAGAGAACGCGTTCAGCTATGCGACCGGAAGCTGGGGCGGCCGGACCGCGGCTGCCGAGTTCGAGGCGCTGGACATCGACGTCGGTGAGTCTCCGATCCGTCCTGCGGAACCGGAACCCGCTGCCGAGGCCGCAGAAACGAAGCAGCTGCCAAAAGAGCCGCATTGGAGGTTCGAGACCATTGGCGATCTGCGCAAGCTCCCAGCGGCGAAATGGCTGGTCAAGGATTGGATTCCCGAAAGCTCCACGGGCATCCTCTATGGCAAGTATGGCGCGGGCAAAACGTTTGTCGGTTTCGATCTGGCGCTCGCGCTCGCCTACGGCCAGAGAGATTGGCACGGGGCGCAACTGCCGGGAGTGCCATGCCGTGTTTTGGTCATCGCCCGCGAAGGCAAATCAGGTTTCCTGGATCGGATCGGGGCTTGGAAGCATCATCATGGCATCGAAAACGATACCGATCTTTTGGAATTCATGCGCGCGCCTGTGTCATTCGCCAACGACAGCCAGTTCGATAGCTTCGCAACCGCGGTCAAGGCCAGGGGTCAATATCGCCTGATACTAGTCGATACAGTGGGACGGGTGCTTCCGGGTGCTGACATGATGACGTCGGAGCAGGTAACGATTTTCATGGATCGCTGTGGCAAGCTAACACACGATACAGGTGCTGCGACGATCGGGGTCCATCACGCAAACAAATCAGGCGCAATGTACGGCTCGGTCTACTTTGGGGCACATGCCGACTTCGTTTTTGAGGTTAAGCGCACAGGCAACGAAGACGAGCCTCTACGTCGGGGCGAAATCTTCTGTGAGAAGATGAAGGACGGCCCCGACCGCTGGCGCCGCTACCTGTCCTACGAACATATCCAAACCGACGACAACCCTCTCGAGCCAGCTGGATCACTCGTACTAACGACTTTACGAAATACTGCTGCGGAAGGGCACAACGCCGAGGCTGCCTGGCAGGCGATTTGTCAGGCTCACGCGACGGGGGCGCCGTGGTCGAAACACGCAAGGGCTCGCGAGTCTGGCCGCTATGCCGCGGCGAAAATAGGGCATCAGCTTGGCATCGGGGAGGCTGTGGCGGCCGCGCTGGTTGATAAGTTGCTATCTGAAAGGCGTATCGAAGAGCGCACCAATGCCAAGACAAAAACCAAATTCCTGGCGCCGGCAACCCTCACGTATCACCCGGAAGTTGGCGGTGACGCAGCATAACGTCACCGCCGGCGCCATGTGGAACTTACCTTAACCCCTTGTAGTTGCTGACAAAACGGTGTCGGGGACGGGTACACGCGGTGACGGCGGTGACACCTCGCTAAGTCACTGATTTTGCAACGGTGTCGGGGACGGTGACCCCTTATATAGGCCCGCGGCTTCCTTACAGTCGCCGCGGCCTATTAGAAGGGCCGCGGGACGACCCATTTGGCCAGGGGTGCTGTTTTCATCCACCCTCGTCGCGCCAAGTCACCCGACGCACGTAGTCGATCTTGTCGACCCGACGAAGGGTTATGCGTTGGCGCTCCGCGGCGGAGGGCGAAACCATTTCGACGTCAAGCGTGTGCGTCTTGCGGCACTCCGAGCATCTCATCTGATAGATCACGTCATCGACCTCGATGTCGCCGAACACGCGCCGAAGGTCGTCAGGCGTGAAGTGCCGTAGCGTTTTGCAATAGCGGCAGGAGATACGCAGCAGATGGCCAAGCCTGTGCACATCGCTCAGTGAGAAGGTTCCTTTTTTCTTCGGCCAATAGGGTTCAGGCATAAGGAACGAAATAGGAACAAATGCCTCTTGCCGTCAAGCTGCTCTGGTGGCACTAGTTGGTGGCAAATGACGCTAATGCCAGTGCCTGCGGCGTGGGGGGATAAGGGATGCATATTTTGATGGCGCTGGCCGGAGCAGGAATGATTGCCTACGGCTATGTCTGGTCAGCGACCTACCTGGGAATCCCCGAGTCCTTCGAACGCAGCCTTTTGAGCGATCTACGAACCGGCTTTGGTTTGATACTTTTGGCGCTCGCTGGAATCAGCTTTCAGTTGCGGAAACCCAGGCAGTAGTCCGTCGCACTACGCCGCCGGGCGCCGGTAGGACACCCTCGTACATTTTTCCCGATAATTCAGCGTTCGCGAGCCGAGCCAAGGTGCACGGCCCGCGCCAGGTTTTCGTGCTTTCGTAGGCCGATTTGGCGACAAAAATGCCACATACGAGAGGCTAAGTGGCTGACAACGCTGCATTTCCTCACAAGAGGGGATGATCCCCCTTAGCAAAAACTAATTCGCGCCCGAGTACGCAAGGCCGCGCCCCGCAGGCGCTCAATGGCGGCATACGGTCCCTCGTGCTACCCCAACTTCTCAATATCGTTGAACAGTTCGGTCCACCGGGTGATCACTGCGGCATCAAATTTATCGATGCCACGCAGAAGCGCTCGTTTCTTTACCTCGCGAGAAACATCGACTTTCCACCCTTCAGCTAGTGTGATGCCCTGCGAAGAGGCCCATTCCTCAACCTGTGGAACGATTGGACGCCCTGCCTCCAAGATGTCACTAAATGGGGTATCAGCCCGCCGTTCCCAGCGATCTATCACGTCGGCGAGGAACTCTGGTGGGAACAAATCCTCGATTTCTGAACTCTCAAATCCCACGTATTTGTCGGTCGATAGGATCCGATTCTTGGCTGTCTGGTACAGACCGTTCTCCATATCCTTCGCCATCTTGCTTCCCGCCTCGTCGCCGTCAAAGAGCATCACCGGCAGAACCTCGTCGCGGCCGGTCAGTATGCTCGCCACAACCTGCGCGTTCCTTGCGCCGTGCGACGGTGGAAAGACCAATTCTCGTCTAGGGCTGATTTTGTTGCCGCCAATCAGTAAGGCCTTGATTGTTGCAAGATAATGTTGGTCAGACGGGCCTTCCACAATTACTGGATGACAGCCCAACAGAATGCTTTCGGCAACGTTCATGTTCAGGGCAGAATGGATCGCGTAGGTGGCGCCGTTTTTGCGCGGATCGTCGCTCCCTCGCCGCAGGTCCGCCGAAGCTTTGGTTGAACCATCGGCGCTAACATAGACCTTGCGGGCACGGTCGAGCGAATCCGCGTCGACAAGAAAAGGCGAATGCGTCGTGTAGATAATCTGGTTCGTCCCTGACAGGTTCTCAAAGAAGGCCGAGAGATCACGTTGCGCGAGGGGGTGCAGGGACAGCCCGGGCTCGTCGAGCAGAAGGATAGCGTCGCGGTGATCGTGACGGCTCTCGACCAGGAAAATCAAATAGAAGCTTAGGAACCACTGAAGTCCGCTGCTGCGGTCTTCAAGTTCGACCTTTTCTGGCCGCTTGCCGTCGCTGACCCAGATCCGGAAGTGGTCTCCGTCCGCCTGGAATTCAAAGAGGTAGTCACCCTGCCTCCACCAGTTCCGAAACTTTTTGGTAAGGTCCGTACCGGCCGAATTCAGCAAGATCGTACGGTCGCGCTTCTTGGTCGCAATGTCGGCGATTTCAGACTCTGAAGGCGTCCGCCCTTGTGGATCTCTAAAGTCCCGGCCTAACTCCAGAATTTCTTCCGGTTGTAAGGTCACAAAGCTGAACAAGACACGCAGCGTCCGCGCCTTCGCGGCCTCGCGTGCGCCCAAGTCGGTGCGCTGCAGGTTCTGAACAACATGCGGCAGGTAGATTTCGGAATCTAAGTTTCCGTAGTTCGAATAGTATACAAACCTGGGAAGCTTCTCGAGGACGAGGTTGACCACATCTTCGATGTCGCCGGGCATCGCCGCAGTCAACTCTGCGGCCTTCGCTTCAACTGCAGCGATCAGCTGCTGAAATCGCGGAACAATTGAACTGGTCGCAGCCGGCGTCTCGGGCAAGGCATTGGTCAGCATGTTTGCCAACTCTCCGAGTGCGACATCTGACCATATCGTATCGGCGCGGTATCCCATCAACTCATCGAGTGTGCTCAACATGTCTGGTTTAATGGTAGACTCTTTGGCCAAAGGCGTAATTGCTTCGATCTCGGATTTAGCATCCTCCAAGAGCGTCCGAATCTCTTTATTAGGTATTGCTGTGCGTGGTTGGTGTTTTGGGAACTCGATATCATAATTACCATCGAAGTACCTGCTTACCTGCACCACATCTGTATATTGGCGATCTATGCCGCTCAGATTGGCGATCTCATCAGCACACTCTGCGCAATCGAATTCCGCGACAATGAACCTGAACTCCGCCGGGTTTGCGCGGACGGCCGTATAATTACTCTTGGGATAATCTGACGTAGGTTTGATTTCTCCTTCCCTGGCAGGATTGAGTTTCCATAACGGCAGCAGGAGGTTTGTCTTTCCGGATTCGTTGACGCCGACGAGAGCAGTTACTTGCTCAGCGTCTATCCACCCGCTATCGGCCACTGAACGAAAGTCTGTAACCTTAAACCGCAGCAGTTTCATTTCGTCAGCTCGCCAACAAGCTTCTTGGTCTCAGGCCCCTCGGCCGGCGTAGTCGCCAGCAAGGCCGCAAGCAAAAATGAGAACCGCATTGTAAAAGCCTTTCGCCATTACCCGTAATGGCAAGATTAGATTAGCCCCGGCCGATTGCCAACTGCGCACCACCGTCGCAAGGGAGTCAATGCGATTTGTTGATAAATGAGAGTCGCCGATACTCCCATAAATCGTTGTTTTTAAATCTTTTTTTGAACTTTCCATTGCGTGAACCGTGCGATTCTGCGAAGGTACGAACGGCATTGAGTCGAGGACATGTCATGTGCCTAATCATCGACTTTAACACCCGCGAACGACGTGAGCAGCGGCCAACCTTCGCCGAGTTCATTTCAACAAGGGTAGGCGAGCCGTGGAGAATTAGCGCGGGCTATGATCCTGACTATCCGGGGGAGACGGTTACGCCTTTCGGCGTCGAGGTCTTCCTCCGCGAATACACTGAGTTGCACGGAAAACCGTTTTGATCCGCCTTCACGTTCTTGCCTGACGGAAAACTCAACGAACGTGGTACTAGAACGAGAAAAGCTAAAGCCGGAAATTGGAGGCTGAGTTCGGCTTCAGCAGTTCTTGTTGATTGAGCGCCGCAGCAAACGTTTCGCAGGTGTTGGACGCAAGCTCGTTGGCAAGGTACAGAAAAATCAGTCCGACCAGTGGGCTCAAAATCAGCAGCCCAATTCCAATGTTCGAAGGGTATGCGTCGGCCAGGCCGCTAAATCCGTTGGCGTAAATGACGTATCCGAATTTGACTGCGGTCGCAGCCATACACAACACAGCAAATCTTGGATAAATCTGGGTAGCGATAAATAGCCGGCCGGAGCTCCGGCTAAACCGTGCATGGGGATTTGCTGAGTAGTTGGTGATAGGTCGCGAAGTCTGTATCCCGCCTATCAAATGAGCTTCCACATAGTCGCGATACGTCCCAACCCATGAGTACCTCTTTATCCACCCGCCACTGCTGCGTGAGTGGAATGCGTCGGCGTCCTGTCGGAAGCGTTGGTCCGCCTGCGCGTCGGGCGAAATGATCTCGCCATCGTTATCCAAGCCTGCGAAGAATATATTGTCGAGACCAATACCCAACGATCGGTATTCGAACAAAATGAAATTATGAGTGTTTTTCAACAACATCACTGAGTATGTGAAATTCAAGAGAAAAAACAGCAAAAATGCTGCAATACATACGCTAAACGGATCAACTTCGATCACGAAGAGCTTTACTGTTTTTGATTCGCTTCCGCTGATTTGTGCCGGCATGAAAATAATAATGGCGATCGCGCTCAGCATTGTGAAAAACATCCGGTTGGATGACTTTGACGTGCTGTTGTGCGCATCAATGAGAAATTCGAGCTCAGCGATCCTCTCGGAGAACTTGCGGTCTTCGTATCGTGAAATTGCCATTTCGGTCCGTTCCGGCAAATCGACAATAGACCAATGAACCAACTGAAGCTCACCGAGTCTAGCTCATTCGCAGTTGTGAGAAATAAAGGCGCCCGACCGAAAAACCCAGCCGGACGCCTTGAAAGCCAGCGATCGCTGGCAAAGCAGCGGGATGGAGGCGCCCCGCCGAACTTGATCGCTAAGCCGCGGCTCTGCTCGCCTCCCGCTCAGCGTCGAATATCACCCGATAGACTCGCCGGAGAGTTTCTGGTGCCGGAGCGTGCCCTGTGCCCGTGAAGCCCCGGCCGCCCGGCTTCGATTGAAGGGTTGCTGGAAACTGCAAATCGCCGAGGTTCTGTTTGACCCGCTCGGCGGCTTGAGCTTCGCCGAGCAAGTTGGCAGCGAGCTCGACCTGAGCGCCTATGGCGGCATCCAGCGCTGACTCAAACGGCCGTAGAATTGCGCCAGCTGAGTCGACTGCTGATCTCAGAATTTCTCGGCGACGCTCGTGCTCGTGCTCAAGCGCGGCTATTTTCGGCGTGAATCCGTCCGCCTTCGCTTTAGCTGCCGCGACCACGGTTTCGAGCGCCGCGATCGTTTCGTCGTCGGGCGCGTCATCGTCACCGAGTCGCTCAGCAACTTCCCGCTGCGCGTAGGCGCGTTGCAGCGCTGATTGTGCTTTTGTCAGTTCAGTGTCGACCGCGGTCTTCGCATCGTCTGAACGCGCCGCAGCCAGTACCTCGTAAGCCGTCTTCTTTGCGCGCACGGCCGCCTCGATCTTTTCTAGGGCAGCATCTGCGCCAGCCGGCAGCGGGGAGGCGAGGGCAGCAGCCACAGGCGTCATTTCGGGCGCTCGCGGCTTCGGCGGCCGGCCACGTCTCCGGGGCGACAGGTTTTCAATTAGGCTCATCTGCGCATCCTCAGTTTTTGGCGGCGGGGCCGAGCCGCGCGTTTGCCGCTTCGATTGCGTGGCTCCAGCATGCATCAGAGGCGTCGGAGCCAGACGCAGGGCCCAAGCCGAGCGTCCCGGCCTCCCTGCGCCGTGTTTCGAAGCTGGTGACGCTCTGTCGAGGTGCGTTAAGGTCTTGTGCGAAGGCCCGCATGCACCCAATCGCCTGCTCGGCGGTTAGGTCGGATTCGTAAGCAAGGTGTTCGGCGAAACCGCGCATCTCTGCGGCGAGCGGATGGCTCAGCACCTTCGTTACTTCCGCCTTCACTGCGGCCACTATTCTCTCTCTCAAGCTTTTCTCCATAGGAACGGGTTGGGCGGACACGAGATGGCAAATCCGTGCTCGGCCAGGGTTGCGGCGCATCATTGGCCGCTCGCTGCGGGGACAACGGCAAGCATCGAAAGATAGGCGAGCGACAGAACCGCGAGACCGCGCGCGATCGCTTTGGACATCGAATCCCATCCCGCACGGTCGAGCAGGATCGCACCAGCCAGGAACAGGGCGAATGCCGCCGAAATGAAATTCAGCACGGCGATCATGGCATCGCATCCGCGAAGTTGCGGCGCATTTCGACGCCTAGATTTCGCTCGGCACGGGTTGTCGCCGCGCCCATGCTTGCCAGTTCTCGTTTGATGTGTTGCAGCTTGGCGAGCATCCGATCGAGTGCGCTGTCGTCCACGTTCGGCTTCGCCGTCACACTGAGCGAGCTTTCGATTTCCATGCCGGCGGCTTTCGCCTTGCCGAGCAGTTCCTCGTACATCGCCTCGATCTCGCCCTTGCCTTGGGCGACTTTCAACTCATGCATGCTGTGATCTTCGGCGCCCCGGTGCGTAGCGAGCCGGCGGTCTTCGGCAGCGTTGTCCGAACTCATTTCGCGGACGATGAAGGCTGTTCCTGCGGCGCCAGCTATGGTTGCTGCAACCGGCAGGCCAAGTCGCGAGAGTCCGGATAGGTGCTTCTTTCCCGGCAGTCCTCCGTCGATCGTGCCGGCGCCGCCGAGCGCCACCGCGGCACGGGTTAGCGCAGCCGCCGAGCCGTCCAAGGCGATTGCCGAGGACTTGAGCCCGAAGAGGTCAAGCTTGCCTGCCAGCGCCTTGCCGCCTTTGAAGAGCCCGTATCCGGCGCCGCCAATGCCGAGCGCCGTTGCGAGCGGATTGTCTTTGCCACTTGCTGCCAGCGCATTGATCGCGTCCGCAAGACCGTTGAGCCCGCGGTTGATGTTATCGATCGGCACGAGTGCGGCGCTCAGATTTTCCAGCGATTTCTTGAGCGCCTGCAAGCCGACGAATGGGTCTTCGAACCGAACCTCGCCCGCAACCTCGCTGCCCATGGCCTCATTCATTAGCCGCAGCCAGCGTTCGATCTGTTCGCGCTGCGTCACGATTCGGGTGAGTAGGCCGGTGGCATTGGTGTTGCCTGAAAGCTTACCGATGGCGGCCGCCACCTGTGTATTGTTTTCGAGATCAACCCCGTCACGCCTGAGCGCCGGAATTAAGTGCTTGACCACCCACTGATCAGGATCGGAGCCAAACAGCTCGGCGTCCATCAGTCCGTCATTATTGCGGATGCCAATTCGGTGACGCTCGGCCAGGTAGCGCTTGCCGCCAGCAGAACCAACCGCCTCAAGGACGAACGCTTTGAAAGCCATCCCCAGCGCATTGCCCGCGACCTCCGGGCCCATGTCTTGCATGTAGACCGATGCACGCGCCAGGAAGTCTGGTGAGAGAGCGGGGCCGGCCACTTTAGAGCGCCGGGCGAACGAGAAGAACTGGCCCGGATCAAAATCGGGGTCGACTTGGGCGGCCTTCGTCGCCGCGTCGACCAGAGCGTTTACCTGATCGATGCCTCTCTTACCGTCCGAGTTCAGACCCAAGTTATCGAGGCCGCGTATCAGACCGATCAGGTGTTGGACCGCAGCGTCAGCGCCTTTGACGCTTTGCAGAACCACGAGCGATTGCGTCAGTCGCTCAAGCACGGCAGCCGCGCGATCCGCGTCGCCCATTGTCGAATATGTGCTCCGCGCCAACTCCATGATGCTTGTGATTGGCAGTGAAGGGTATTTGTGCCCAAGTTCTTCCGACCGATCGAACAGTGTCTCGCGCTGGTCATCGGGAATGTTCGCCATTCGCTGGCGGAATATTTCGCGCCGGCGTTCGGAACTGGCAGACAGCGCTTCGCGTCCCATGATTCCGGCGAAATAGGGTGCGGTGTAGGCGCCGGCTAGCACAAATGCCGGGCGAAGAATTCTGCCCATGCGTGTTGAGTGTGTGCGCGCACGGCGCTCCATGTCGGCGGTATGCCTGTCGAATTCTGCTCGGCTCTGCGCAAGGGCCGAAACGACGCCGGTCTTCCAGTGCGAAATCTCTGAGCTCTTGAGCGCGCCGGCCAGGTTGCGGGTGCGCATACTGTTGTGAAGGTTCAGCCACGAGCGCTCTACGGTCGCCAGGTCGGCAGCTGACAGTTTGAGCTTGTCCAACTGGCGCTGGAAACCAATGCCCCAGGACTTCACTCCGGCGAGGCGCCGCGCGGCAGCTTCAACGTCCCGAATCGCGGACGTGACCTTCCGGGTCTCGCCAAGCCCCTCAGTCCGGAGCCTCAATATCAGTTGACCGACAAGGGTCTTTGCCACACCTGCACACCTTCTACAAAAAACCAGTTGCCTCGTATATCATGTTGCGAAAGATTTTTCTAGAAAAATCGTACCATTTACTTATGCGAGAAAGTAAATCGTCAATATTGATATTAACAACATTGCTATAAATTCTTAGATCTGATTTGTCGTGCGCGCAGCGTTGCGGCAGCCGAACGGCCCTGCAGTCGGATCGGAATAGGGAACAAAATAGGGAAGTGCGCCAATGAGGCGTACTTTTCCCTTCTATTTCCGCATGTTACGAGAATAGAATGGCGGAGAGGGAGGGATTCGAACCCCCGATACCCTTGCGAGTATGCCGCATTTCGAGTGCGGTGCTTTCAACCACTCAGCCACCTCTCCGCGAAATGGCCGCCTGTGAAGGCCGGGGCGCACACATAGCCGCTTGAAGGTGGCGTTACAAGCGCAATTCTGGGCTTTGAGCCCGACGCGGTTTGGCCCGTTTGCAGCGCCCGCATTTGAAGGTACTGTGCGCGCCGTTCACACCCCTTTCGGAGGACAGCGATGACAGCGCGCGGCTTTCTGGCGGGCTCGATTTCCAGCCCGGTTCGGGCGTTCCTGTTTCTGCTTGTCGCAGCGCCGCTTCTGGCCGGCTGCGGCTACAACACCATCCCCACCAATGAGGAGCGCGCCAAGGCGGCCTGGAGCGAGGTGCTCAACCAGTATCAGCGCCGCGCCGACCTGATTCCCAACCTCGTCGAAACGGTCAATGCATTCGCTGCGCAAGAGCGCGAGGTGCTGACGGCGGTGGTGGAGGCCCGTGCCCAGGCAACCTCGGTGCAGATATCGCCCGAGATGCTATCGAATCCGGAAGCCCTGCAGGCGTTTCAGGAGGGCCAGGCCAATCTGACCGGCGCGCTGTCGCGCCTGCTGGCGGTGGTGGAAAGTTATCCCGACCTGAAATCCAGCCAGAACTTCCTGGCCTTGCAGGCGCAGCTTGAGGGCACCGAAAATCGCATTGCCGTGGCGCGACGCGATTACATCGAGGCAGTGCGTGTCTACAACACCTCGCTCCGCACCTTCCCGTCGGTCATCTGGGCAAATCTCTGGTTCACCGGCAACGAACCCTTCGCGACCTTCACCATCGACACCGACAAGATGGAAGTGCCCAAGGTCGACTTCAACGACAACGGGTAGACGGCCGATACTGTGACGCCCGGAGCCATTCGACCAACCCAGACCAGGATGCCCGTGGCAGCGCTCGCGCTGCTGTTGCTTGTCGCTTTTGCGGGCTCAGCACTTGCTCAGTCGCTACCCACGCTGACCGGCCGCGTGGTCGACAATGCCGGCATCATTGACCCTGCGAGCGAAACCGCGCTCGCCGCGCGTCTGGAAGCCTTCGAGGGCAAATCCTCCGATCAGATCGTGGTTGCAACCATCTCAAATCTCGGCGGCGAGGCCATCGAGCCCTATGCGAACCGGCTGTTCCGCGCCTGGGGGCTCGGCCAGGCGGGCGAAGACAACGGCATCCTGCTTCTGGTCGCGGTCGAGGACCGGCGCATGCGTATCGAGGTCGGCTATGGGCTGGAAGGCACACTGACGGACCTGCACGCCAAGCTGATCATCGAAAACACCATGGTGCCGGCTTTCCGCGCCGGCGATTTTTCCGGCGGCATCAGCCAGGCGGTCGAAGACATCATCCTGGTGTTGGAGGGCAACGCCGCAGAGCTCGAAGCGCGCGCCGAGCGCAACAGTGAAGATGAGGGTGTCTGGTGGGAGATCATCCCGTTCGTCCTCTTCTTCGCGGTCTGGGGCAGCTTGTTCTTCGGCTCCATCTTTTTTGCGATTTTTGCCCCGATCTTCGGCCGCAAGATCGCACCGGGCCGTTATCGCTGGCTCGGCGTCAATGTCAGCTATGGCGGGTCAGGCTCTTCTTCCGGGAGCAGAAGCAGCTCTTCAGGCAGCAGCTGGTCCTCGAGTTCAAGCAGCAGCTTCTCCGGCGGCGGCGGATCGTCCGGTGGCGGCGGCGCCTCGGGCAGTTGGTGAGGTCGGCGATGAAAAAAAGTGCACTCACGCAGGAAGAGCACAACCGCATCGCGGACGCCATTCGCACCGCCGAAGCACGCACTTCCGGCGAGATCATCTGCGTTCTGGCCAGAAGCAGCGACGGCTATTTCTACCCCGCCGCCTTCGCGGTCACGATCGCGCTGATGCTGGCGAGCCTGATTGCAGCGGTGGTGCTGGAGCGCATGTGGGTCATCGTGCCCATGTGGCAGTTTGCGGCCGCGCAGATTCTGGCGCTCGCCACGGCGCTGCTTCTTCTGTGGCGATGGCCCGCTTTGCGCATCAGGTTTGTGCCGCGCGCATTGCGGTACCGCCGTGCTCACCGCAACGCGATCGAGCAGTTTCTCGCCCGTAACATCCACGTGACCGAGAACCGCACCGGCGTGCTGATTTTCCTTTCCCTGGCCGAGCGCTACGCGGAAGTGATCGCCGATGCCGGCATCAACGTCCATGTGTCGCAGGAGCGCTGGAACGCTATCGTCGCGGACCTGATTTCCCATGCCGCGCGCGGCGATATTGTCGGTGGCTATGAAGGCGCCGTTGCTGCTTGCGGCGACATGTTGGCAGAGGCATTTCCACCCGCCAGCGGCAACGAAAACGAACTCGACGACCACCTTGTGGAAATCTGAGCCGCTGCCTCATGTGGCGCCGAAACGCTTGCACGCGCCGTTCAGCCGTCTATGGTTAAAAAACCATGAATACGCTGACGATCGATATTCGAAAGGCCGAGCCGCAGGACGCGCACGCGATTTCCGACGTGCATCACGAAGCTTGGCTTGGCGCCTATGCGGGCATCATCCCGCACAAGGCGCTTCAGCGCATGGTCGGCCGGCGCGGGCTGGAGTGGTGGCAGGGCGCCATCAGGCGCGCCGCCAATGTGATTGTCGCGGAAATCGGCGGCGATGTCGTCGGCTACGCAACGCTGGGCCGCAACCGCGCTCGCGAACTGCCGCAGCAGGGCGAAATCTACGAGCTCTACCTCAAACCCGAATATCAGGGCGTCGGCCTTGGCAGCCGGCTGTTCGGCGAAGGCCGCAAGCGGCTGGCAGCACACGGGCTGGAAGGCACCGTCGTGTGGGCGCTTGAGGACAATGCTGGCGCGCTCTCATTCTATGCCGGGCTTGGCGGCCGCGATATCGCGGAGGGCGTCGAAGTCTTCGACCAGAAAGCGCTGCGCAAGATCGCCTTCGCCTGGGAGTAGCCTCCGGCCGCCGCTCCACCATCTGTCGCATTGCGCTTGCTCACCTGACAGGCTATCGGCACGCCCGGGAGGCAACCCAGCCCTGAAAGGCACCGACCATGCGCATCGACGCCATCTCCATCGGCACCAACCCGCCTGAAGACGTCAACGTCATTATCGAAGTTCCGGTTGGCGGACAGCCGATCAAATATGAGATGGACAAGGATGCCGGCACGCTGGTTGTCGATCGCTTTCTTTATACGCCGATGACCTATCCGGGGAATTACGGTTTCGTGCCGCACACGCTCTCCGACGATGGCGACCCAATCGACGTGCTGGTCTGCAACACCCGCCAGCTGGTGCCCGGCTGCGTCATCAATGTGCGCCCGATTGGCGTGCTGGTGATGGAAGACAATGCCGGCATGGACGAGAAGGTGTTGGCGGTGCCGTCATCGCACCTCACCCAGCGCTATGAGAATGTCGCTAATTTCTCCGACTTGCCGGCGATCACGCTCAAGCAGATCGAGCACTTCTTCGAGCACTACAAGGATCTGGAACCCGGCAAATGGGTCAAGATTGGCGATTGGCGCGATGCCGACACCGCCAAGAAAATGATCCGCGAGGCGATCGACCGCGCAAAGCCTGCCGGCGCATAGCCTCTATTCGAAGCGTGTAAATTCCGGCAACGGAACGCTGCCTGCGTCGATCGCCGGCTGGTCTCCGCATGAAAAGCCGTGCACGAGATTGTCCGCATAGTTGCGGGCTTTCTCATTGGCGTCCGGATTGCCGGTGGACATCACATAGGCCATCGCGCAGCCCTCGCGTTCGAAGGGCTGGCCAACCTTTTCCACGACCAGCACCTGCACATCGTCGCCCTCGCCAGTCGAGACGAACCAGCGATGGATCGTCGCCACAGGCACCCTCGCTTCGCCGCGCTGCTCCAGCCGCCATTCGATCGTGGGCCCGGTGCTGTTGAAGCTTGCGAAGCTCTCCCAGACCGGCGCCATGTCGCCGGCAGGCGGATAGCCGTAATACAGCGATTCCCGCGCATCGCTGTATTGCAGCATGACGGGATAACCGCGCCAGCCATCGCAGACGAGGTTGGCCCAGTCGCCTTCACCCTCGGCCGCTTGCGCAAACACCGTGCAGTTCGTCTGGCTGTCGAGCTGCGTATATTCGCTGCTCATCTGCGCCTGCGCAGGCAGGCCAGAAGCCGCGCTTAGAAACAGAGCTGCGACAGATGATTTCACGCGCATATTGTCCTCCTCGATACGAGGCCGGAACACTAGCGCCATTTGAAGCTTGCGCCTACTCGCCCGTCAGACCAACGCGGGTGCGATCGTCGTCAGGATGAACTGGCGAATGAAGAACAGAAGGAGAAGAAGGATGATCGGCGAAATGTCGATGCCCCCGAGATCGGGGAGAATCCGCCTGATAGGCCGCAGCGCAGGCTCCGTGATGCGGTAGAGCGCGTTTCCGATCGAACCCACGAATTGGTTGCGTGGATTGACCACGTTGAAGGCATAAAGCCAGGAGAAGATGGCCGACGCGATGATGAGCCACCAGTAGATGTCGATGGCAAGGACAACGGTCTGAATCAGCGCGAGCATGAAGTTTCTCCTGTGGTCCGGCGACATGTAGACATTGCCGCCTTTTCCGGCAAGTCCGCGCGCGGCGGTGGCCCGCGCGACACTGCTTGACACTGCGGCTAACCCGCCACTAAATGCGCGCCATTCTGCGGAGCGGGGCTGTAGCTCAGATGGGAGAGCGCGTCGTTCGCAATGACGAGGTCAGGGGTTCGATTCCCCTCAGCTCCACCATTTCCGCTTCGCTTCCGGTGGCACATTCACTGCGCGGCTACCCCGCCATCCCCTCGCGCACCCAGGGCAGAAACCCGTCGAGAAATCGCGTCGTCGCCGGCATGAAGTGATGCCCGTGGTGGAAAAATGGGTCGAGGCTGGTCAAGACCATGCGCCCTTTGGTGGTTACCTCATCGACGTAGAGGATCGGTCGGTTGCCCTGCGCGACCACAAGCGCCTCCGCACCCGCTGGTGGCGTGAAAAAGCCGTGCAGATGCCAAGTGATGTCCGCCTCAGCCAGCCGGCTGAATAGCGGATGGCCGGGTTGCGCGATACGCACGCCGAGATCGGCGCCCGGCTCCAGCCACCACCAGAAGTTTGTCTCGCATGGCTCGAAGCGAATGCCGGGCAGCCAGCGTTCGCTATGGCATTCGCCCATCGCAATCACCGTTCCGCCACCGTCCAGGTAGGTGCGCAGGCGCCGCGCATGCGGCTCCATACGAAAAGCGGGCGTACGGCACAGTACGATCATCGCGTCAAAGGCGTCGAGCCGGGTGGTCGCGATATCCTCTGGCGGGATCGTTGCATCGAAATAGCTGCGATAGCGGCCCTCGACCGCCTCAATCTGATAGGCGGCACCGGCATTGACCGCGAGCAGCTTCATGCCGCCTTCTCCGCGTTTCCACGACGCAGGCACCAGTTCACGAGCCGCTCGGCGAGCAGCTCTCTGGTGGCCGGGTCGTCGCCGACACCCCAAAGATCGTTGCCGGAATGCACGAAGAGCGCACCGCCCTGCGGTCGCGTCCACGTCCAATCAACCGGAAGCTGCCGCGGACCAAGCCCGTTGAGCGCAACGGCCCCCGGCAGCGGTGGATTGTAGCCGCGGCCATAGAAGCCGGCGACACCCCGATTGGTCGCCAGCGCGCCGACATCGATGTCATCGAAAACCGGATGGCCCGCAAGCCGCGACAGCTCATAGTCGGCGCGGCGCGGCTCTTCGGATGGCACGAAGGCGGTCAGCCCGTCCACATAGGGCCGCAGCACATGCCCGTTGATCGCCAGCCGCCCGCCCGCATCCAGCATCCTTGCGATTGCAGCACTGCGGCGTATCAGATCGTCCTGATCGACACTGACACAGGTGATCAGCGCAGCAGCGCTTGCAATGTCATCGTCACGCAGCCGGTCCTGCCGGACCGCTCTGACGAAGCCATCAGCCGCCTGCTGTTCGAACACGTGCGGTAGCGGCGCGTCAGTCGAGAGAATGAAAATCGCAGGCGTCACGAAGCGATCAGCTCCTCCTGGCCAAACAGCGGCACTATCCCTCTTGCCGGTCGCGACCCGTTCTCGACCCGGCATTCCACGATCCGCACCGGCAGGCCGTAAAGCCGCGCAATATTGGCTTCGGTCATCGTATCGTCGACCGGACCGCAAAGCCGGTCCTCGATACCGAACAAAAGCAGCGCATCATCCGCCACCATCGCCGCATGCTGCGGCAGATGCGTGGTGAAGAGGATCGCATGGCTTCCTTCTTCCCGCAGCGATTGCACCACCTTCAGGAAGCGATCCTGATTACGCAGATCGAGCGCGGATGCCGGTTCGTCCAGCACAAGCGTGGTAGCCCCGGTCGCGATGGCGCGGGCCAGCAGCACGAGCTGGCGCTCGCCGCCCGAGAGCCAGTCGAAGCGGTTGTGCGAAAACCGCTCCATGCCGACCCGACGCAGCGCCTCGTCAGCGACATCGAAATCGCTCCTGGAAGGCATTGCGAACAGTCCACGCAGCGCCACGCGCCCCGTCGCCACGATCTGACGCACCGTGTAGCCGATATCGCCATTGCCGGACTGCGGCACATAGCCGATAACGGCGGGCACCTCGCGCCGCCCCTCCGTCAGCGCCTGAAATCCGAGCAGCGAGCGCAGCAGTGTCGTCTTCCCGCGCCCGTTGGGTCCGAGGATCGCAAGCGAGCGCCCGACCGGCGCTTCAAGGTCCAGATTGCGGAAAATCCAGCGGCTGCCGAAACGAACGCCAGCCTTGCGAAGCTTGATCATCGCGCATTCTCCTGCCGCCTGGAGCGCCGCAGAAGCAGCGCGAATACGGGCGCGCCGATGATCGCGGTGAGCACGCTGAGCGGGATTTCACTGGCCGATACGGTTCTTGCCAGTGTGTCGATGATGACGAGATATGCAGCGCCCAACAGCGCCGACGCGGGAACCAGAATGCGGTGATCTGGCCCGACGATCAGGCGCGCCGCATGCGGCACCACCAGCCCGACCCAGCCGACCACGCCGGCGACCGCCACCACCGCGCCGGTGCCCAGCGCGACGAGGATGAAGAATATCCAGCGATCGCGCTCGACCTTGACGCCAAATGAGCGCGCCTCATCATCGCCGAGCGACAGCACGTTCACGCGGAAGCGCAGCAGATAAAGCCCGATTGCGGCGATAGCGATCGCTGGAGCCGCGAGCATCAGCCGTGGCCAGGTGGCCGAGGCGAATGAGCCCATCAGCCACCCCACGATCGCCGGCAGCGATGAATTGGGATCGGCGACGAACTGCACCAGCGAAACGAGCGCGGCAAACAGCGCGCCGACGATAATACCGGCCAGCACGATCGTGGCGGTCTCGGTGCGGCCGTCGACGCGAGCGACAAATCCGACGCTCAGGAGCGCCAGAACGCCGAACGCGAAGGCCGAGCCGACCAGCATGAAGCCGGAATAGCCGAACAGAATGGCGAGCGCGCCGCCAAATGCCGCGCCGCTGGAAATGCCAAGTATCTGCGGCGAAACGAGCGGGTTGCGGAAGATGCCCTGCAGCGCCGCGCCGCACATGGCCAGCGCCGCGCCCGACAGCGCCGCAATCAGAATGCGCGGTGCGCGCACCAGCGTGACGATCCGTTCGTCCAGCACGCTCCAATCCTTCGTAACAGGCACGATGTCCTGAAACAGGATCGCCGCGACCGTCGGCAGCGGGATCGAGAGGCGACCGAGACCGAGACCGGCAAGCATTGCGGCGAGCAGGAGCAGCCCGAACGCCCCCATCCAGACTGCCCCACCGCGACTTGCACGCTCGCCCTGATAGGACGCTGCGAATGTAGCATCCGACATCGTTCGTCTACCGCGCGGCGAACCGCTCGTAGCTTGCGCCCGCGCCGTTCATTTCCATGCGCAGGATCGCATCGATCTGCTCGGTCGACGGGGTGTGGCCATAGAGTTTGCCGTACCAGTCGCCAATCTGCCCGCGCAGGTCGAACTCCACCTTTTCCGGATGCAGCAGCGTGGCCAGCCATTGCCATGTCAGCGGCGATTCCTGGCTCGGCGGATCCCAGCGATAGCCGCCGATCGGCATCTTGTAGACACGCTTGGAAACAGCCGCATTGGTAGCCCCAAGCACCGGGTCGTCATAAATGCGCGAAACGTCGAGCTCGCTCTCGAAACCGTTCAGCAAAATGACATCCGGGTTCCATGCCGCGATCTGCTCGGCATTGACCGGCTTCAGCCCATCGAGCTCGGCGGCGGCGTTCCGGCCACCGGCGAGGTTGATGTAGTAGTCGTTGTAGCTACCTGTGCCCGAGGCGCGCAGCTCGCTCTGAGCCCGCAGCAGATAAAGCACGCTCGGCTTCTCGGCATCGGGCACATCGGCCACTGCGGCTTCGATCTTGGCAGCCGTTTCGTCGCGCCAGGCGATAATCTCGTCCACCTTTTCCGGCTTGCCGATCAGATTACCCAGCATGGAGATGATTGCGCGTGCCTTGGCTTCGTCACCGTAAAGGATAAGCGAGGTCGTGAAGCCCGCATTCGTCAGCGGCCCGACAACGTCGTCTGCCATGTGGCCCCACTGTACGACGAGATCGGGGTTGAGCGCAGCAATGGCCTCGACATTGGGCGCAAAGCCGGTCGATGCGCCGCCGGCCAGAATATCCGATGTGATGTCCTTCGCCTCGGGGAAAAAAGCGCCGAGAATAGCCTCCGTGATTGCCGATTTAGCCAGCGGATGCATGCCGACCAGCCGCTCGGTGCTGCCGTCGAGCGCAATGACGGTGGAGGTTGACGGGATCGGGATCATGGTGATCCGCGACGCCGGATTTTCCAGCTCCACTGTGCGGTCCATCATGTCCGTGACCGACACCGGCTCGGCGCCGGCGACGCTCGTGGCTGCAAGCGAAACGACCGAGGCGGTGAGGAGGAGGTTGCGGAAGGCGCGTTTCATATTTCGTTCTCTCGTGAATGAATTTGCGTCTCATAAATTTTTTATGACTATTTTTGTCAAGTTATTTTTCCTGACCCTGCGGCATTCCCGGGATGGCGTCATGCGCCTTCGCAGCACTGGTCCAACCAGATTTGCTTCTCTCAGCCGCCGTTTTCGTCTAGATGCCACCCAGCCAGCGGCGCTGTTTCGTCGCCTCGACCTCTTGCGCCCCGCTCCATGACCACTGACGACCCCGCCACACCCCGCCGTTCCTACGCCGCCTTTCAGCACGGTGCGTTTCTGCGCTACTGGCTGTCACGCTTTCTGGCGACATTCGCCACACAGATCGTCTCGGTCGCGGTTGGCTGGCAGATTTACGACCTGACACGCGATCCCTTTGATCTGGGCCTTGTCGGCATCATCCAGTTCGCACCAGCCCTGCTGCTGGTTCTGGTCACGGGCGCGGCTGCGGACCGTTTCGGCCGCCGCCGCATCATGGGGCTGGCCACGTCTCTCGAGGCGCTCTGCGCTGCCGGCCTTGTCGTTCTGACCGTGCAGGGGCTGACGGGCCCGGGCCCGGTCTTCATGCTTCTGGCAGTGTTCGGCGTCGCCCGCGCCTTTCTTGGCCCGGCTGCGGCTTCTTTGGTCGCCAACCTTGTGCCGCCGAAGGATTTCGCCAACGCCGTCGCCTGGAATTCCTCAGCCTGGCAAACCGCGACCATCGTGGGTCCCGTCGCCGGCGGGCTGCTCTACGGCATCTCCCCGGTCGTCGCTTATTCGATCGCCTGTTTCCTGATGGTCACCGCGTCGGTGCTCATCATGTCGATCCCCAAGCCCGATCAGCAAACCGAAACGCAGCAGCCGACGCTGTCGTCGCTGTTTGACGGCTTTCGTTATATCTGGCGCGAGAAGGTCGTTCTGGGTGCGATTTCGCTCGATCTCTTCGCCGTGCTGCTCGGCGGCGCAGTGGCGCTTATGCCGGTCTATGCGCGCGATATTCTGGTGCTTGGGCCATGGGGTCTCGGGCTGCTGCGCGCCGCCCCCGGCATGGGCGCGATCGTCGTTGCCATGTGGCTCACGGGCCATCCGATCCGCGATCACGCCGGCTATATCATGCTTGGCTGCGTTGCCCTGTTCGGGGCCTTCACCACCATGTTCGGCGTCTCGACCATTCCATGGCTGTCGATCGTCGCTCTGGCACTGCTCGGCGCCGCGGACATGATCAGCGTCTACATCCGCGAAACCCTTATCCAGCTTTGGACGCCGGATCGCCTGCGCGGCCGGGTAAATGCAGTCAACATGGTGTTTGTGGGCGCGTCAAACGAGCTGGGCGAGTTCCGCGCCGGCACAATGGCTGCATTCATCGGAACCGTGCCAGCGGTCGTATTCGGCGGCGTCGGCGCGATTGGCGTGGCAGCCCTTTGGGCTGTGCTTTTCCCGCAGATGCGCAAGGCTCGCCACCTCGACGGGCGCACCTGATCAACGAACGAAGCTACCCGACTGCCATGCCGGCGCGCAGCTGCGCAGCCTGACGCAGGCCTATGCGCTGTTCGCGCTCGACATGGATGAGCTCGGCCACCCGCCAGACGAGATTGTCCTCGATCTCGTGCAGCACGCCGTCCGAAAACACCATGTCCCACATGAGCCCGATGAACTCGAGCTTGCCCTCGCGGTCGAGGTGCCGGTCGAGAACGCTGGTGAAGGCATAAAGATCGACGGCTTCGCGGTCGGCCTCCTCGCCAGCCTTCATCACTTTGGCTAACTCGGCGCCTTCGAGCCCGTAGACCTCGCCCAGGAGCCGCTTGAGCATTTCCTTTTCGTCGTCGGTCCGCTCACCGTCGGCGTCCATGATGTGGGTCAGGAGGGCAGCGGCGGCGACCCGTGGATCGTCCCCCTCGGCCAGTTCGTCGTCATCGCCGACACCCGGCAGCTGGTTGAGGAACTCTCTGAAGCGGTCGAACATGGAGGGTATTCCGGACAGGTTTGGTGTCGATCGGGCCGGCGCATATTCCGCCGGCCGGAGGATTTCCGGGTCTAGAAAAGCCGGAACCGGCTTTTCGGTTCATCGTCCTCTTCAGGCTCCACGCCCGGATCGTCCGGGGGTCTGCTGAACGGTACAACTTCGGCCTCGGCCCGCTCATTCTTACTTGCCGCTTCCTTGGCGGAAACAGGCTTGTCAGGCTTCGCAGCGTCTTCTTTCGCTTCTGCAGACTTTTCGGCCTGTTCCGGCTTTTCGGCTGTATCAACCTTCGCCGGTGCTGCCGCGGCAAGCTTGGGTTCGGCCTTCGCCGGCGCAGCCTCTGCCTTGACTGGCGTCACGTCAATCTCGACCACCTTGTCGTCGGCGGTCTCGCTTTTCTCGGCTTTCTTCGCCTCGCTCAGCGTCTCAAGATCGGCGACCGGCGGCGTCTCCTCCGCCTCCTGCTCGATCATCTGCGGCGCGCGTTCAACCGGCGCCTTCCACTCGAACGCATCGATCCGACCGCTTACCGGCGAGAACGGCGCCCAGTGCTCCGATACGAAACCATCGGCAACCCAGGCGTGGTCGCGCGGCGCGCGCAGCGCCCGCGCCAGCCACTGGCGCACGCGGCCCTGCTCGCCGGTATCGGCCTCTTCGATGTCCGCCATCAGCAAAAACGCGCCTTCGCTGGGCGCAAGCTTGATCGCCGACTCCGCGGCCGAACGCGACTGTTTGAGGTCGCCTGCGAAAAGTGCGGCCCGTGCAACGGCAAGCGCGGATTCTGCATTGTTCTGCTTCATTGATTGCAGCTTGAGCGCACGTTTGAGCTTGTCCTGCGGCGTATCGCCAACGCGCGCATTGACGTAGACATCCGCGACTTCCGGGTGCGGCTCTTTCTTCCAGATCGCCTCCAACACGCGCGCGGCCTTGCGCAGATCGTTGAGCCTGATCAGCGCGCGCCCCGCGACCAGCGCGGCCGGCACGAGGTCTGGCGCAAGACGGATAGCTTCGAGCCCATTGTTGCGCGCCGTCGTCGGGTCGGCGTTCAGCAGCGACATTGCCTTGGCCGTCAAAAGCACGGCGCGGCGGCGGTTTGCGGTGTCGCGCTCGGTCTGCCGGGTCGAGCGTTGCGCGTCGACCAACCGCAGCGCGCCGTCCCAGTCACCCTGCTCGGCGCGTTCCTCCAGCGTCGATTCCACCGCCCAGCCGAGCTGCGGAGCGACATCCGCCGCCTGCGAGGCATAGTGGCGGGCAGCCTGACGTTCTCCCATGCGTTCGGCTTCGAGATAGAGCCCACGCAGGCCGAGAAGCCGCATTTCGGGGTCGTCGAGCATGGTCTGAAATTTCTCGCGCGCCGTGTCGTGATCGCCCTCCAGAAGCGATGCCTGAGCGTCGAGCAGATGGATCAGCGGTTCCTGATCGGAGCTGATCAGCTTCGCCGCCTCGCGGTTCTTCGAACGCGCCAGCGCCGCGTCGCCCGCGCCCGCCGCAATCATGCCGGTCGACAGCGCCTGATAACCGCGGTCGCGTCGGCGCACGCGGAAATAGCGCGAGATCGTGTGCGGGCTGTTCCAGATGCTCTTGAGCAGCCACCAGGTGAGCATAACGGCGGTCACGATCGCCGTCAGGATCACGGCGGCGACCATCAGCGAGACCTGATACTGATAACCGCTGAACGTGATTGTCATTTCGCCCGGGCGGTCGGCAAGCCACGCAAAGCCGAGACCGATCGCGAAAACCAGTATGAGATAGACGAGAATACGCAACATCAGGTCTCTCCTAGGCCCGCAACGCGTCGGCCAGCACCTTGGCCACTAGCTCGTCGGCGGCGCCGCGCGCCTTCACTTTGGCGATGAAGCCGGCGCCCGCCGCCTTCGCGCTCTCGGGCAGCCCCTCATATTCGGCGATTGCACCCGCATAGTCACCATTGGTGATAGCGACTTCCATGCGCGCCACGATGGCCGGCACATCTTCGCCTTCGACTGCCCCGATGGGGCGCACCGTAATAAGCGATTCCGCGCTCGCCCAAAGCCGGTCGAGCAGACCCGCATTCGCATTGTCGGGCTGCTCCGCCGCGATCATGGCGCGCGCGGCGCTGTCGGTCTCGGCAGCGATGGCCGCTGCGGTCGGCACACCCGTTGCCGCAAGCTCGCGCAGTGCCGCGATCTCCGGTGCATCTGGCGCCAGCCGCGCAAATGTTTCGAGCTCCGGCCCGAAGGGCTGACCCCGGTCGATCGCCGCTTTCAGCGCCGAGGCGGCAATGGCGAGTGCTACGCCCGGGTCGTTGCCCTGCTCCTCCAGCTGTTCGGCAAGCTGCGCCAGAGAGGCGTCGAGCGCGGCAAACCGCTCCTGGGTGGCACTCGTAAGGCCGTCGAGCTCGCTCTGCATGGCCGAAAGCTGTCCGGTTAGCCCGCTCACCTGTTCGGTCACGGCCTGCACGTCACCGCCGTCATCGGTAGGCAGCTCCGCGACTGTCTGCTCGATCTGGCTTAGCCGGTCCCGAAGCGTTGCGAGCGCGGCTTCATCGCCGCCACCGCCAGACGCTACCGCCTCAGAGAGGCTGCTGAGCTCGGCGCGCATTTCCTCCACCAGAACCGCCATGTTCTCGACGCGAGTGTTGGTTTCCGCCAACGCCCCGTCAAGCTCTTCTCTGCCACTGCCGCCAGCGGGTGGCGCGGCCTGAAGCGCGGCGATTTCATCGCGCAGCGAGGCAAGCTCGGTTTCCAGCCGTTCGACCGCCGAATTGTCTGTTGCCGGCGGCTGCGGTATCGGCAGATAGCCACCGAAATAAAGCCCGCCGGCGCCTGCGAGCGCCACCGCCCCGCCAACAAGACCCGCCGCAAGCGCGCCTATCCCGCCACGACGTGGCGGCGTCGCTGGCGCGGCAGGTTTCGCCTTCGGCTCGTCTTTGGCCCTGGTGTCACCCGCCTTGGTCTCGCCGGCCTTTTGTTCGCTCGACTTGGGCTCGTTTTTCTTGGCAGGCTCAGCCTTGCCGCTGCCATCGCGCCCGAATGCGGGCTTGGCTCCGCTCGCGCCCGCCTTTGACGCCGCCGAGCTTGAAGACTGCGCGCTCGCCTTTCCGGTGTCCGCCGCGCTGCTGGAAGCGGCCTTTGCTGCTGGTTTCTTGTCGTCCGCAGCGCCCGCGGCCTTGGCATCATCGCGCTTTACATCGTCCGCGCTCAGGTCGATCGTCACCGGCTCGGTGCGTTGCTTGGAATGCCTGACTTTCGGGGATTTCACCATGCCGCGTCTCGTTACCGGGTTGTATTTGGGCGCAATGCCGTTGCGCCGATCCTGCTACCATATAGCTATGGCAACGTTGGGGAAAAGCGCCAAGCGTTATCGGCTGGCGCGACTGAGCAGCGCAAGCAGCGAATCCTCGGTTGGCGCGCTTGCGATCTCGGCAGACTTACGCAGCGAATGTGACAATCCGTCGGCGACATGCCGTGACATGCAAAGCACGCGCAGATCGCCACGGTCCCCCAGGAAATCCGACAAAAGCTCCGCGCTGAATCGCGAATAGACCAGCATGGCGTCAAGCGGCGCGCCCGCGATCAGCTTGTTGCGTTCGGCGGCTCCGTAGCGCACCGGCTCAATGCCGTAGGTCTCAACTGGCGTGACGCCGAACCCCGCATCTCTCAGCGCGTCCTCAAGCACCGGCCGCCTCCGCGTGCCGCAAAGATATAGCACTTCCGCATCGCGGCTCAGCCGCGTCGTGATCATCGCAGCCAGATCGTGCACATCGCCGCCTGCCGAGCCGACATCTTCAAAGCCCGCATCCTTCGCGGCCTCCGCGGTACGCTCGCCGACCGCGAAACAGGGCAACGTTCTGATCACTTCAAGCAGCGGCGAAGAGGCCGAAATCAGCGCGTTCGCGCTTGTGACCGCCACGGCATCGAACGCGCCGACGGGTTTCGTCGCACCCTCGACAGCCACAACCCGTGACAGCGGCGCAACTACGGCCTCATGGCCCATCTTGTGCAGCCGCGCCGCGGTCTTTGCGGCGCCTGGTTCCGGCCGGGTGACCAGCACGCGCAAGGCGCTCAGTCCCAACTGTCGAAAAAGCGGGTGCCTGCTCTGTCGCGCACCTCGGCCGCGGCGCGCTCGCCGATCCCGGCCGCTTCGCCAACGCTTCCCTCACCCGAAACCTCGTGCGCCTCTTCGCCGTCGGGCGTCAGGATCATGCCGTGGAAGCTCAGGCGCTCGCCATCAAGCCGCGCATAGCCGGCAATCGGTGTACGGCAGGAACCATCGAGCTTCGCCAGAAATGCCCGCTCGCAGGCAAGCGCCACAACGGTTTGGTCATGGCTGATTGCCGCCAGCAGCGTCTTCGTGCGGTCGTCACCGATGCGCGTTTCCACGCAGATCGCACCTTGCCCGGGAGCTGGCGGAAATCGGTCGAGCGGCAGAAGTTCAGTAACAACGTCGGCCATATCGAGCCGCCGCAGCCCCGCATAGGCGAGCAGCGTCGCATCCACCACGCCCTCGCCCAGCTTCCTCAGCCGCGTCTGCACATTGCCGCGATAGCTTTCGACCTTGAGATCGGGGCGCAAACGACGCACCAGCGCCTGCCGCCTGAGCGACGCAGTGCCTACCAGCGCGCCGGCAGCCAGATCGTCGAGCCCTCCGCCTTGGCGGCCGATGAAGGCATCGCGCACATCCTCGCGCTCCAGATAACAGGAGATTTCCAGCCCGTCGGGCAGCCGGGTGGGCATGTCCTTGGTGGAATGCACGGCCATGTCGATGCGCTTGTCGAGCAGCGCATCTTCGATTTCCTTGGTGAAGAGGCCCTTGCCGCCGATCTCCGCCAGAGGCCGGTCGGTAATGCGGTCGCCGGTGGTCGAGAACACTTCGATTTCGACGGCGCCCGGCTCCAACCTATGCGCTGCAACCAGCCGGTCACGCACCTCATGCGCCTGCGCAAGCGCGAGCGCGCTGCCGCGCGTGCCGATCCTCAACTGGTCTGTTTGCATGCGTCTCGGTCCGTGTTAACCGGGCGGCGCCGGCCAGAATGCCGGTTTCCTAACGGGGAAAATGCGACCCGGCAATGATCGAAACCGGCAAACGACCTTTGTATGCCCTCGGCATCGAAACGAGCTGCGACGAGACGTCCGCGGCAGTCGTGGAGCTAGGCGACCGGGGCGGCAATATCCGTTCGAACATCGTGCTCAGCCAGATTGCCGAACACAGCGCCTTTGGCGGCGTCGTGCCGGAAATCGCGGCACGCGCCCATGTCGAGGCGCTGGATGGCGTGATCCGTGCTGCGCTTGGCGAAGCCGACATGACCCTATCCGACCTCGATCTCGTGGCTGCCACCGCGGGCCCCGGTCTCATCGGCGGTCTGATCGTTGGGCTTATGACAGGCAAGGCAGTCGCCGCCGCTTCCGGCTTGCCACTGGTGCCGGTCAACCATCTGGAGGCGCATGCGCTTACCGCGCGGCTCACCAACGGCACGCCCTTTCCATATCTGCTCCTGCTCGTCTCGGGCGGCCACACGCAGATCGTTCTGGTGCGCGGCGTCGGCAAATACGACCGCTGGGCAACAACCATCGACGACGCGCTGGGCGAGGCCTTCGACAAGACCGCAAAACTGCTTGGCCTGCCCTATCCAGGCGGCCCGGCGGTCGAGCAGGCCGCCCGAAATGGCGATGCGAAACGCTTCACCTTGCCGCGACCGCTGCGCGGCGAGGCGCGCCCGGATTTTTCTTTCTCCGGCCTCAAAACCGCGGTGCGGCAAACCGCAAACGAGCTGGCGCCAGTGTCTGAACAAGATGTCAGCGACATCTGCGCTTCTTTCCAGCAGGCTATCGTGGACACGCTTGGGGAACGCGTCGGCAAGAGTCTCGGGCGCTTTCGGGAGGAGTTTCCCGACTTCGCCGCGCCAACGCTGGTGGTTGCAGGCGGCGTCGCGGCCAACAACGCCATCCGCACAGCACTCGAAGCCCTCTGCGCCGAGCACGGCATGCAGCTTGTCGCGCCGCCGGCAGCCCTGTGTTCCGACAATGGGGCTATGATCGCATGGGCGGGACTGGAGCGTTTCACAGCCGGCCTTGCTGACAACGACGCGCTTTCATTTGCGCCGCGCCCGCGCTGGCCGCTGGATGAGTTCGCCGCGCCGCTGGTCGGCCACGGAAAACGGGGAGCGAAGGCATGAACCGGATCACCGTGCTTGGCGGCGGCGCCTGGGGAACCGCGCTTGCGGTGACGCTTGCGCGCGCCGGCCGCGAAACAACACTGTGGGCGCGCGATGCCGAAACCGTCGCGTCGATCAAAGGCTCGGCCACCAACCCGCGCTATCTCCCGGGCATCCGGCTCGACCCGTCACCCGCCACCACAGGCGACCTCGGCGAAGCGCTCGAAAACGCCGAATGCTTGCTCTCTGTTGTGCCTGCGCAGGCGACACGCGCCATGTTCGCCGAGCTCGACGGCCGGCTGGCGAAGGATACCCCTGTTGTTTTATGCGCCAAGGGCATTGAGCGCAGCTCTGGCAAACTTCTGTCCGAAGTCGCGGCGGAACTGTTGCCCGACAACCCGGTTGCCGCGCTCTCGGGCCCGAGCTTCGCCACAGATGTCGCCAAGGGCCTGCCGACTGCGGTCACAGTTGCGGCGAGCGAGGCAACGCTTGCTGCAGAACTCGCCACCGCATTTTCGAGTGACCGTTTCCGCTGTTATTCCTCTGCCGATCTCATAGGCGTTGAGATTGGCGGCGCGCTGAAAAACGTGCTTGCCATCGCCGCCGGCGCAGTGTCGGGCGCGGGGCTTGGCGCAAGCGCCGAGGCGGCGATGGTTACGCGCGGCTTTGTAGAGCTGCGCCGCATTGGCGCGGTCTATGGCGCACAGCCCGATACGCTGATGGGCCTGTCTGGGCTCGGCGACCTGATCCTCTCCTGCGGCTCTGCGCAATCGCGCAATTTCGCCTATGGGCAGGCGCTGGGGCGCGGCGAGGCACTCGAGGGCCGGCCGCTTGCCGAGGGGGTTGCCACGGCTGCGATTGCAGCGGAAATTGCCGTCTCGCGAAATATCGAGGCACCCATCGTGCGCGCTGTCGATGCCGTGCTGAAGGGCAAGATTTCAATCGCCGACGCGGTGGCCGCGCTATTGTCGCGGCCGCTCAAAAGCGAAACGGACTGAACCGGAGAACCTCATGGCCTACTGGCTTTTCAAATCAGAACCGTCGACCTGGTCGTGGGACATGCAGAAGAAAAAGGGCGATGCCGGCCAGGAATGGGACGGCGTGCGCAACTATCAGGCGCGCAACAATATGCGCGAGATGAAAGTCGGCGATCTCGGCTTTTTCTATCACTCGCAGGATACGCGCGACGTTGTCGGCATCGTCGAGGTATGCGCTCTGGCGCACCCGGACTCCACCACCGATGACGAACGCTGGGAATGCGTGGACATCAAAGCCGTGCGCGACGTGCCCGACCCAGTGACGCTCGACGCGATCAAGAAGAACCCCAAGCTTGCCGAAATGGTGCTGGTGAAAAACTCGCGCCTGTCGGTCCAGCCGGTGAAGCCTGACGAATGGGCGGAAGTCTGCCGCATGGGCGGGGTGGACCCGGCTCCCTGATTATGCGCGCTCCGGCGCCCACTGACGCCACCGCCTTCATACGCGCCAATACAGCGCTGATCGCGCCTCCGCATGTGCCTGAAATCAGGCTGCATCTGGCCGACGAGGCACATGAACTCTGGCACCGCACCGAGGAAGAGCTTGAGGCGATCGGCCTGCCGCCGCCATTCTGGGCCTTTGCATGGGCCGGCGGGCAGGGACTGGCGCGCTTCATTCTCGACCACCCCGAAACGGTGCGCGGCAAATCTGTGCTCGATTTCGCCTCCGGCTCCGGCCTGGTTGCGATCGCTGCCGCCAAGGCAGGCGCACGCTCAGTGCTGGCTGCCGACATCGACCCGTTCTGTGCACCTGCTACACAGCTAAACGCCGCTGCAAACTGGGTCGAATTCGAGTCGACCAGCGATGACCTGATCGGAAGCGACGATGGCTGGCAGGTCGTTCTTGCGGGCGATGTCTTCTACGAAAAGCCGCTGGCCGAGCGACTGCTGCCCTGGTTCCGAACATTGCAGAAGCGCGGTGCGCTGGTTCTCGTCGGCGATCCCGGGCGTTCCTACCTGCCGCGCGAAGGCCTTGTCGCCCGCGCCACCTATTCCGTACCTGTCACACGCGTTCTGGAAGATACTGAGGTGAAGCGTACCACGGTGTGGGAGGTTGCTTGACGCCGCCCGCCTCCGGGCGTTCAATCCCCACACATTGACCATGGGGAGGCAGGAATGGACTTCGGCGGACTGAACTATTTCGCAATTCTGGTGGCCGCGATCGCAGCTTTCGTCTTTGGCGCGGTCTACTACGGCACGCTCGGAAAGCCCTGGATGAAAGCAGCGCGCATTGATCCCAGCGAAGCCAAAATGTCGCCGGTGCTGTTCATCACCAGCTTCGTCGCCGAATTGATCATGGCATGGGTGCTTGCCGGCGTGATCGGCCATCTCGGCACCGGCCAGGCCACGCTATGGAACGGCGTCGTGTCTGGCGCATTCATCTGGCTGGGTTTCATGGCGACAACTATCGCTGTCAACCAGCGCTATCAGGGATTCGGCTGGGATCTGACGATCATCGACGCCGGCCACTGGCTCGGCGTTGCCATCATCATGGGCGCAATCATCGGCTGGTGGGGCGTCTAGCAGCGCCTCCAGTCACGCGCTGCGGTCAAGCCGCGCAGCGGTGATGATCCGGTATCCATTCCGGAACATTGCTACTTTCCGCTGCAGTCACAGATTAGGTGCCGGGAAGGCTGTTCGCGCTCGGAAATGACAATTGCCTCCCTTGCCCGCTCGCCCGTTCCATCCGACAGTGCGACCAACCTGGGAGGGAGTAGCGAATGGCCGAACAGGCTGACGCCATCATTGTCGGAGCGGGATTGGCCGGGCTGGTCGCGGCCTGCGAACTGGCCGACGCCGGCAAGCGCGTCATCCTCGTCGATCAGGAAGGCGCGAACTCGCTCGGCGGGCAAGCCTTCTGGTCGCTGGGTGGCCTGTTTTTCGTGGATAGCCCCGAGCAGCGGCGCCTGCGCATCAGGGACAGCCGTGAACTTGCCTTGCAAGACTGGCTGGGCTCGGCGCAGTTCGATGGTCCGCAGGACGAATGGCCGCGCAAGGTCGCGGAAGCCTATGTCGACTTCGCCGCCGGCGAGATGCGCCCTTGGTTGCATTCGCTCGGCATGCGCTGGTTTCCCGTCGTCGGCTGGGCCGAGCGGGGCGGTGCGCTGGCGCATGGCCACGGCAACTCCGTTCCGCGCTTTCACATCACCTGGGGCACGGGCCCAGGTGTCATCGAGCCCTTCGAAAAGCGTGTGCTCGAACACACGAAGACCGGCCGCGTCACGCTCAAGTTCCGCCACCGCGTCAGCCGCATCGTAAAATCGAAAGGGGCCGCCGCCGGTGTTGCCGGCGAAGTGCTGGAGCCTTCCGCCGTCCAGCGCGGCCAGAAATCCGGCCGCGAAGTCGTCGGCGATTTCGAACTCAGGGCCGGCGCTGTCATCGTCGCCTCGGGCGGCATCGGCGGCAATTTCGATCTGGTGCGCAAGAACTGGCCGGCGGATCGTCTCGGTCCCGCGCCCAAAAACATGGTCGCTGGCGTTCCTCACCATGTCGACGGCCGCATGATCGACATCACCAAAAAGGCGGGTGCTGCGCTCATCAACACCGACCGCATGTGGCACTACACCGAAGGCGTGAAGAACTGGGGCCCGATCTGGCCCGAACACGGCATCCGCATTCTGCCCGGACCCTCCTCCATGTGGTTCGATGCGCTGGGCGAGCGGCTGGAAGCGCCTTGCATGCCGGGCTTCGACACCATGTCGACGCTGAAACGCATTCTTTCCACCGGCCACGATTACTCCTGGTTCGTGCTCACCCAGAAGATCATCAAGAAGGAATTCGCGCTGTCGGGCTCGGAGCAGAACCCCGACTTTACCTCCAAGAAATGGGCCGAGGTGCTGAAGAGCCGACGCGGCTCCGGCGCCCCGCCACCGGTGGAGGCCTTCAAGGAAAAGGGCGAAGACTTCGTCGTCCGCGACAATCTCCGCGATCTGGTCGCCGGTATGAACCAGCTGACTGGCGGCAGCCTGATCGACCATGACCGGCTGGAGGCACAGATCGTCGCCCGCGACCGCGAGATCGACAATCCGTTCTCCAAGGACGCGCAGGTGACCGCCATTCGCGGCGCGCGCAATTATCTCGGCGACAAGCTCATCCGCACCGCCGCGCCTCACAAGATACTCGATCCGGCTAACGGCCCGCTGATCGCCGTGCGGCTCAACATACTCACCCGCAAGACGCTGGGCGGTATTCACACCAATCTCGACGGGCAGGTGCAGAACGCGAAAGGCGACCCGGTGCCGGGGCTCTACGCGGCGGGTGAGGCCTCGGGCTTTGGCGGCGGCGGATATCACGGCCACAACGCGCTGGAAGGCACATTCCTCGGCGGATGCATTTTCTCCGGCCGCAACGCTGGCCGCCACGCCGCACGCCAGTAATTTTCGGAAATCAAATGTCACTCACCAATCAGGACATCGCCGACCTCGTCGCCTTTCGCCGCCAGCTACACCAGAAGCCGGAAATCTCCAACGAGGAGTATGAAACCGCGAAGGCGGTCGAAACCCTCCTCGCCCCCACCGGGCCGGACGATATCATCACCGGCCTCGGCGGCCCGGGTCTGGCAGTGGTCTATGGCAGCGGCAAGCCCGGTCCCACCATACTCCTGCGAGCCGAACTCGACGCGCTGCCGATCGCCGAGATTTCGGACCTGCCGCATCGCTCCGCCATTCCCGGCAAAGGCCATATGTGCGGGCATGACGGCCATACCGCGATCGTCGCGGCGGTCGGCCGCCAGCTTGGCCGAAAGCGTCCGGCGAATGGCCGCGTCGTGCTCATGTTCCAGCCGGCGGAGGAGACCGGCAATGGCGCCGCCGGCGTTATCGCAGACCCGCGCTATGCCAGGATCGCGCCCGACTTCGCCTTCTCGCTGCACAATCTGCCGGGCACGCCGCTCGGCCACGTCCGGCTGAAGGAAGGCGTGGTCAATTGCGCCTCACGCGGCATGCGCATCGCTCTCACCGGCAAGACGGCGCATTCTTCGATGCCCGAAACCGGCGTATCTCCCATGGCCGCGATCAGCGCGCTGATGCCGGCATTGACCGACCTGTCTCAGGCCGGCTTCGACAGCGACGATTTCCGTCTGGTGACGGTCGGCCACTGCCATATGGGCGAAGCCGTCTTCGGTGTCGCTCCGGGCTATGCGGAGGTCTGGGCGACATTGCGCACCCGGCTCGACGGGCGCATGGATGCGCTGGTTGCGGCAGCGGAGAAGCTCGCGCGCGAGGCCGCAAGCACGCACGGGCTAATCTGCGAAATCGACTATCACGAAATCTTTGTCGCCAGCCTCAACGACGCCGAAGCGACCGCGCACTTGCAGGCCGCCCTCGAGGCCGAAGGCATTTCGCATGACGAGAACGAGCTGCCGATGCGCGCGTCCGAAGACTTCGGCCGCTTCGGCCATGGCGCGAAATCGGCGATGCTCTTCCTCGGCTCGGGCGAGAGCCACCCGCAGCTCCACAATCCCGATTATGACTTCCCGGACGATCTGATCCCGATCGGCTCCCGCATCTTCATGCGCGCCGTGCGCAATTTGTTGGGGTGAGGAGCGGTCGCCGAGGCTGATCATCCACCGAGGAAGGGATTGCGGATCGTCATCCTGTCGTAGACCTGCAAACCATCCTGCAAATCTTCGCTCCAGAATGTCTTGCAGTCCGCCGCCAGCGCAGTCGCGATCATCACCGCATCGAACCAGGAGAGCCTGTATTTACCCGCCAGTTCCAGCGCCTGTTCGTGGGCGGCGAGCGTCGTCGGCTCGGTATGCGCGCAAAGTGTGCGGACAACAGACAGCGCCTCGGCGGTTTCGGCATGCGTCATGCCAAGCTTGCGCAAGGCTACATTGGCGAATTCATTGAGGCCCTGAACGCCAACGGTACAGCCAGCCGCCAGCAACTCCGATGCCCGCTCCGATCGTGGATCGTCGCTGAATGCGTAGACCAGTATGTTGGTGTCGAGAAAAGCGTCCCGGCTCACCGGGCATTCGCCTCGTCGCGGTCGAATTTCCAGCCCGGAGGCAATGGCTTGCGCAACGATTTCAGCCTCTCAAGCGCCAGCTCACGGCCACGATCACGCTCGACATCGAATGCACGCTCACCCGCGACCCGGATGTCGATCTCGTCGCCTTCTTTCAGCTTCAGCGCCTCAACAACGCCCGCGGGAAGGCGAATGGCGAGGCTATTGCCCCATTTCGAAACCTGCATCGCGGCCTCCTGATATACAGTCAAATATGTATATCAAATCGGCGCGATTTTCAATGATCTACTCCGCCGCGCCCCGGAACGCGTCCGCGCCCGTTTCGAACTGCAGCTTGGCGAGGCGCGCATAGACACCGCCCTTGGCGACAAGGCTTTTGTGCGTGCCCTGTTCGACGATGCGGCCCTTGTCCATCACGATAATGCGGTCGGCCTTGAGGATGGTGGCCAGCCTGTGCGCGACCACGATTGTCGTGCGCCCTTTCATCAACCGCTCGAGCGCGGTTTGCACCAGCGTTTCGCTTTGCGCATCGAGCGCCGAGGTCGCCTCGTCCAAAAGCAATATCGGCGCATCGCGCAGGATCGCACGCGCAATCGCTATGCGCTGGCGTTGTCCGCCCGACAGCGTGACCCCGCGCTCGCCGAGCTCGGTGTCGTAGCCCTTTGGCAGCGCATTTATGAACTCCTCGGCCAGTGCGTCACGCGCCGCCGCCTCGATCTCGCCCGCGCTCGCCTCCGGCTTGCCGAAGGCGATGTTGTCGCGCACCGATGCCGCGAACACCGTCACTTCCTGCGGCACCAGCGCAATGCGCGAACGCACCTGTTTCGGGTCGGCCTTGGCGATATCCACGCCGTCGATTTCGATTGTGCCGCTGTCGGGATCGTAGAACCTTAGTAGAAGCGAGATGATCGTGCTTTTGCCGGCACCGGAGGGACCTACGATCGCCACCGTCTCGCCGGGCTTCACGGCAAGGTCCAATCCTTCAAGGGCGGCGGCATCGCGCCGCGTCGGATAGGCGAAGTGCACCTGCCTGAAGGCAACAGCCCCCTTTGGCTCCGGCAATTGTGCGGGGTTCGCCGGTGACTTGATGTCCGGCTCTTCGTCAAGCAGCTCCGAAAGTCGCTCGGCCGCACCAGCAGCCTGGTTCAGCTCGCCCCACACTTCCGACAGCGAGCCGAGCGCACTGGCTGCAAGCACTGAATAGAGCAGGAACTGACCGAGCGTTCCGGCCGAAAGCGTGCCGGCCAGAACGTCGCGTGAGCCAATCCACAAAACGCCGATAACCGAGGCAAACACCGCCGAGATGGCAAAGAAGGTCAGGAACGACCGCGCGAAGATCGACGCACGCGCCGCCTCAAATGCCGCCTCCACCGCGCTCGCGAACCGGCTCGTCACCATTTTCTCACCGGTGTTGGCTTGCATCGTACGCACCGCGCCAATTTGCTCGCTGGCATAGGCCGTCGCAGCGGCCAGCGTGTCCTGCGCCTGCCGCGAACGCCGCCGCACCGAGCGGCCGAATGCCACCAGTGGCAGAACAATTGCCGGTATGGCCAAGAGCACGAGGCTGGAAAGTTTCGGGCTGGTGACCACCATCATGACCACCGCGCCGATGCCCATGATCGAGTTGCGCAGCGCCACCGAAGCGGTCGCCCCCACTGCGGACTTTATCTGCGTTGCATCCGCCGCGAGCCGAGACACGATTTCGCCGGACTGCGAGCGGTCGAAGAAGGCCGGCGACAGCTCCGCCACATGGGCGAAGACGTCGCGCCTGAGGTCGGACACCACGCGTTCACCAACGGTGATGACGAAATAGTACCGTGCGGCCGAGGCCAGCGCGAGCACCACGCCGATCACAACAAGCATGCCGAAATATTGCGAGATGAAACCGGAATCGCCGCCGCCGAAGCCGTGGTCGATCATCCGGCGAACGGCAAGCGGCAAAGTCAGCGTCATCGCCGCCGCCAGCACCAGTGCGACAATCGCCGCCGCCACCATGCCCTTGTAGTTGGCGAGATAGGGAAAGATGCGCCGCAGGGGTCCAAGCGAACGCCGCTTTGGCTCTTCGGCGAACATTTCGGCCATTCCTGTTCCTTCCCTCGGCCCACGGGCACGTTGGTCTTGTGCATGTGGCGTAGCTCGTGTATGAGCCACGCCGACCGTTTTGGAAGCCGTAGCCATCCTTGGCCGCGGCTTCAAGTTTTGAGACCGGGCGACATCGACGCAGGCTTGCATGCCGCGCTGCCGCCCCAGCCGGGACCAGAGACATGAAAAGCGAAATTCATCCGGACTACCACACCATCAAGGTCGTGATGACCGACGGCACCGAGTACGAGACCAAGTCGACCTGGGGCAAGGAGGGCGACACCCTCAACCTCGACATCGATCCCAACTCGCACCCGGCTTGGACCGGCGGCCAGCAGAACCTGGTCGACCGCGGCGGCCGCGTGTCGAAGTTCAAGAGCAAGTTCTCCAATCTCGGTATCTGATCCGGCTGGAAGAGCATTACGAAAAAGCCCCGCTTCGGCGGGGCTTTTTTGTGGCCGTCATCCCGGCCAAGCGGCGGAGCCGCGCAGAGTCGGGACTCATTCCGGAACGGCTCAACTAGGCGACAACGCCTCGGAATGAACCCGGATCGTGCGCTGCGCGGCTCGTCCGGCATGGCGACGCTACGGGCATCGCCCCATCCTTCGGACGGCGGGTGCTCGACATCCCTCATCCTGAGGCGCTTCGCGCAGCGAAGCCTCGAAGGACGCACGCCCTACATATGGATCGGCTTCTGCCAGGCACCGAGCGCGGCCTCTTTGACCGATTCAGACATGGTCGGATGAGCGTGGCAGGTGCGCGCGAGGTCTTCAGCCGAGCCGCCGAACTCCATCAGCACCGCCGCCTCGTGGATCATCTCGCCGGCGCCGAAGCCCAGAATGTGCACGCCGAGCACCCGGTCGGTCCCCTTGTCGGCCAGCACCTTCACGAAACCGTCCGTGTGCTGCATGGAGCGCGCGCGGCCATTGGCCGAGAAGGGGAACTTGCCGGCATTGTAGGCAACGCCGTCTTTCTTCAGCTCTTCCTCGGTCTTGCCAACCGAAGCCACTTCCGGGCTGGTGTAGACCACACCCGGAATGACACCGTAATTCACGTGGCCAGCCTGACCGGCAAGGATTTCAGCCACGGCGACGCCCTCATCCTCGGCCTTGTGCGCCAGCATCGGCCCGGCAATCACGTCGCCGATCGCATAGATGCCTTCGACATTGGTCTTGTAATGCGCGTCGGTTTCAACGCGGCCGCGATCGTCGAGCTTCACGCCGGCCTCTTCAAGCCCCAGCCCCTCAGTGAAGGGTTTGCGCCCCGTCGCCACCAGCACGGCATCGGCCTCGATCGTTTCGGCGTCGCCACCTTTCACGGGTTCGAAGGTCACCTTGGCCTTTGAGCCCGACTTTTCCGCCGCCGTCACCTTGGCGCCCAGCTTGAAGGTCATGCCCTGCTTTGCCAGCATGCGCTGGAACTGCTTGGCCACATCGCCATCCATGCCGCCCAGAATGGTGTCGAGGAACTCCACCACGGTGACTTCCGCGCCGAGCCGCGCCCATACCGATCCGAGCTCGAGCCCGATCACGCCGCCGCCCACAACAACGAGCTTCTTCGGCACCTTGGTGAATTCGAGCGCACCGGTGGACGACACGATCACCTTCTCGTCGAACTTCACATCGACGCCCGGAATGCCGGCAACGTCGGACCCGGTGGCAATCACGATGTTCTTGGTTTCGACCTGCGCTTCCTTGCCATCCTCGCCGGTCACGGTCACCTTGCCCTTGCCGGCGATCTTGCCCGCGCCGCGCAACACGTCGATCTTGTTCTTCTTCATCAGGAAGTCGAGACCTTTGGTGTTCTGCTCCACGGTCGTCGTCTTGTGAGCGAGCATCTGCTTCAGATTGAGCTTCGGCTTGCCGACATCGACGCCGAGCGCTTCGAAGGAGTGCTGCGCCTCAACGAGCATCTCCGAAGCATGCAGCATCGCTTTTGAGGGAATGCACCCCACATTCACGCATGTGCCGCCGAGCGTCGGGCGCTTTTCCACCAATGCGGTTTTCAGGCCGAGCTGAGCCGCCTTGATGGCGCACACATAGCCGCCCGGGCCGGCGCCGATCACGACAACGTCGTAGGTGGTGGACATTCTGACCTCGCTTCGAATTGGTTCGTCGGTTGCGGGAATTGTTGACCGCCCGGTGAGATACGCGAGCAGCCGGTGGAAATAAAGGGTAGGCTACCGGCCGCCGGTCACGCTCACAACCGAGCCTGTCGTGTAGGACGATGCATCCGACAACAGCCAGATGACGGCTTCCGCCACCTCGTCCGCCGTGCCTTCGCGCTTCATAGGCAGCATGTCACGCATCTGAGCGACCCGGTCGGGCTCGCCGCCAGAGGCGTGAATTTCGGTGTCGATGATACCGGGCCTCACCGCGTTGACGCGGATGCCTTCTGCCGCGACTTCCTTCGCCAACCCGAGCGTGAACACGTCGACCGCGCCCTTCGCAGCTGCGTAGTCGACATAAAGGCCAGGAGATCCCAGCGTGGCCGCGGCGGAGGACAGATTGACAATCGCCCCGCCATTGCCGCCATGCCGCGTCGACATGCGCCTCACCGCCTCACGCGCGCACAATATCGACCCGGTCACGTTGATGCGCAGCATACGCTCGATCCGCTGCAGGCTCATCTCGTCGACGCGGCTCGCGACATCGACGACACCGGCATTGTTCACCAGCCCGTCGAGCCCGCCGAAACGCTTGTCGACGGCTTCGAACATCGAAAGCACGTCGGCCTCGCTGCCAACATCGCCCTGAACGGCAAAGGCCTCGCCGCCCGCTTGTTCGATTTCCGCCACGACGCGCCCGGCCGCATCCTGGTCGCGCACATAGTTCACAGCGACGCGCCAGCCCTGCCGCGCAGCCAGCCGCGAGACCGCGGCGCCTATGCCCCGGCTGCCACCCGTCACCAGAAGAGATTTCCCGTCTGCGGTCATTCCTGACATCCAGAAAGCGTGAATACGTCCCAAGGCTCGGCAAGCGAACCGGCCTCGCGCCAAGCCTCCGACTGGCTGAGCCATGGCCCCAGATCGGCGAGGATCAGCGTCTGCGGCGCGGGTTGCTCCTCGCCGGGCAAGAGCCCGACCTTGCCCCCGTCATCGATCGCGTAGACGACCCCTTCCCACAGCGTACATTCGGAAATCTCGTTGCCGGTAAGGTCACCCTCCGGGCAGCCATCCATGACAACGCCCCATGACCGTGCGGTTCCCGCCGTCCACATCACGATACCGTCCAGCGCCCGCTCGCCGGTGAGAAACCTGAAGCTGTTGGTCACGGTCACGGACGCGCTGGTCGGCCTGAACTCTATCGCCATCGTCCCGCCCTGCCCCGCATAGGTCGCCAGTTCGATGGGGCACGCGGCGAATGCGGACGGCGTGCCGAGCAGCATGGCCGCCGTGAACCCGGCGGTGGCCATCGATACGCCTCTGTTCCTGCCTCGCCTCACGAGCCGCTACCTGTCGCTAAGCGCCAATCGCATGCCAAATCCGGCGAAAGCGACAGCCACGCCGCGCCGCATCCAGCGCATGAAGGTGTCGCTGTTGATCAGTCTTGCGCCTACGATGGCGGCAAAGCTGCCATAGGCGACGAAGACCAGAAATGTCATCGCCATAAACACGCTGCCGAGCATCAGAAGTTGCGGAACGGCAGAACCCGCCGCCGGGTCGATGAACTGCGGCAGAAAGGCCAGAAAGAACACCGAGAGTTTCGGGTTGAGAATGTTGATCAGAAACGCCGTGCGCACCGTCGGCAGCAGCGCTTTTGTCGTCGCTTGCTTTCGCTCGGCGTCCGCCGGACCGGTCTCGCGCAGCGTCATCCATGCCAGATAGATGAGATAGGCCGCGCCCGCATATTTCAGCACCTGAAAAAGCACGGCGCTGGTGTGCAGGATCGCCGCCAGTCCAGCCACTGAGGCGAGCAGTGCGGGGATGATACCCAGCGTACAGCCAAATGCGGCTGCAATGCTCGCCCGCCGCCCGGCCGAAAGCCCGGTCATCACAGTGTAAACAACGCCGGTTCCGGGAATAAGAACCACGATCAGCGAAGTGATCAGGAACTCGATGCTCATGGCACTAGCGCCGCACAGCGCGTTCCAGCGCCAGGCCGCCGTCCCAGGTGCCCATCAGTGTGCCATCGGAGCCAACTACATAGACAACAGGGTGTTTTGCCCCCCAGTCCACCACCAGCACATTGCCGGCAAATGCGCCCCGTCCCTGATAGCTTTGCGCGCCGACTGTCCAGTTGAGTACGGCCTGTGCGCCCTCTTGCACGATTGATAGCACGCCACGATAGCTCGACCCGTCGGTGTTGCGCCCCAAAACATCGTAGACACCTGCAACGTCGGCAATCTCGACCGAGGTCTCCACCTGTGCAAACGCTGGTCCGGTAGCGAGAGGCACAATTTGCCCGGCTGCGAGGAATGCGGCGCACAATGTTGTCCGAACAATCTGACGCATATTACACCCCGCCAATAAAGCTGACCTTCCGGCCTACAAATCAAGCACCAGGCGCTCGGGATCTTCCAGGCTCTCTTTCACCCGCACCAGGAATGTCACGGCTTCCTTGCCGTCGACGATGCGGTGATCATAGCTGAGCGCCAGATACATCATCGGCCGCACCACCACCTGGCCGCCAACAACCATCGGACGCTCCTGGATTTTGTGCATGCCGAGAATGCCCGACTGTGGCGCATTCAGGATCGGCGTCGACATCAGCGACCCGTAAACACCGCCGTTCGAGATGGTAAAGGTACCGCCTTGCATGTCGGCCATACCGAGCTTGCCGTCGCGCGCAGCCATGCCGAGCCGGCCGATTTCCTTCTCGACCTCGGCAATTGTCATCTGGTCGGCGTCGCGCACGACCGGCACGACGAGGCCTTTGTCGGTGCCCACCGCCACGCCGATATGGCAGAAGTTCTTGTAGATGATGTCGGTGCCGTCGATCTCGGCATTCACCGCCGGAATTTCCTTCAGCGCGTGGCACACGGCCTTGGTGAAGAAGCCCATGAAGCCAAGCTTCACGCCGTGCTTCTTCTCAAACAGCTCCTTGTATTTCGAGCGCATCTCCATCACGGCGCCCATATCCACCTCGTTGAAGGTGGTGAGCATCGCGGCCGTGTTCTGCGCATCCTTCAGCCGCCGGGCGATTGTCTGGCGCAGGCGGGTCATCTTCACCCGCTCCTCGCGCTCCTCGTCGCCTTCGGCGGCCGGCGCCCGTGCTGCGGCCGGCGTTTCGGCAGGCGAGGAGGCAGCGCCCTTCGAGATCGCCGAAAGCACGTCTTCTTTCAGCACCTGGCCGCGTTTGCCGCTGCCTTCCACATCGTCGGCCGAAAGGCCTTTTTCGGCCATCAGCTTGGAGGCTGCCGGCGAAGCAGGCATATCGCCTTTGGCGCTCGCCTTCTCCTCGGACTTGGCCTTGTCGGCGCCGCTATCTTCGTCCTTGGCTTTCGCCTCCTTTTTCTCGCCCTTGTCGCTATCGCCCTTGGCGGCCGGCTTTGCGCCATCGCCCTCGCCGATCATCCCGAGCAGCGCACCAACCTCTACAGTGTCACCCTCCTTGGCGGCGATTTCTGAAAGCGTGCCGGCAGCAGGCGCCGGCACCTCCAGCGTCACTTTATCGGTCTCAAGTTCGACCAGTGTCTCGTCGGCGGCGACAGCGTCGCCCTCCTTCTTGAACCATTGGCCGATCGTGGCTTCGGTTACGGATTCGCCCAGAGTGGGAACGCGGATTTCGGTAGCCATGTTAGGATCCGTTGCCTTTTCTGTTTGCCGGCTTAGCCCAGCGCGTCTTCCAGTAAGGATTCAAGTTGTGACAGGTGCTTCGACATCAAGCCGGTCGCGGGCGAGGCCGCGGCCGGGCGTCCGGCGTAGCGCACGCGCTTGTGCTTGGCGTCGATATGCGCCAGCACCCATTCAAGATAGGGGTCGATGAACGACCAGGCGCCCATATTCTTCGGCTCTTCCTGGCACCATACGATCTCCGCGTTGCGGAACCGCGAAAGCTCGGTGATCAGCGCCTTCGCGGGGAACGGGTAAAGCTGTTCCACGCGCAGCAGATAGACATCGTCGATGCCGCGCTTTTCGCGCTCCTCGTAGAGGTCGAAATAGACCTTGCCGGAACACAGCACCACCCGCCTGATCTTGCTGTCTTTCGTCAGCTTGATCGCCTGATCCGGCAGCATCTGCGCATCGTCCCACAAGAGCCGGTGGAACGTGCTCTCGCCGGCCATCTCCGAAAGTTGAGACACTGCGCGCTTGTGCCTGAGCAGCGATTTCGGCGACATCAGGATAAGCGGCTTGCGGAAGTCGCGCTTCAGCTGACGCCGCAGCGCATGGAAATAATTTGCCGGCGTCGTGATATTCGCCACCTGCATATTGTCTTCCGCGCATTGCTGCAGGAAGCGCTCCAGCCGTGCCGAGGAGTGCTCCGGCCCCTGGCCCTCATAGCCATGCGGCAGAAGCATCACCAGGCCCGACATTCTGAGCCATTTGCGCTCGCCCGAAGAGATGAACTGGTCGATCACCACCTGCGCGCCGTTCACGAAGTCGCCGAACTGCGCTTCCCACAGCGTCAGCGCGTTGGGCTCGGCAAGCGAATAGCCGTATTCGAAGCCCAGCACGGCCTCTTCCGAGAGCATCGAATTGATGACCTCGAAATGCGCCTGCTGTGGCCCGAGATGGTTGAGCGGGATGTGCCGGTTTTCGTCGCGCTGGTCGTAAACCACGGAGTGGCGCTGCGAAAACGTGCCGCGCTCCGAATCCTGCCCCGAAAGCCGAACCGGGTGGCCGTCCAGGAGGATGGAGCCGAAGGCGAGTGCCTCCGCCATCGACCAGTCGATCCCTTCGCCCGTGTCGATCATCTTGCGGCGATTGTCCATGAAGCGCTTGATGGTGCGGTGGACTTCGAAGCCCTCCGGCACATCGGAGAGCTTCTTGCCGATTTCCTTCAGCGTCTTCAGCGGCACCGCCGTCTTGCCGCGCCGCTGCTCGTCCTCGTTGTCGGCGGTCCGCAGGCCGCTCCAGGCGCCATCCAGCCAGTCGGCCTTGTTGGGCCGGTATGCCTGGCCGGCCTCGAACTCGGTTTCAAGATGCGCGCGCCAGTCGGCTCGCATCTTGTCGAGCCCGTCCTGATCGATCAGCCCTTCTTCGATCAGCCGCTTGCCGTAGAAGTCGACAACGGTCGGATGTTTGCGGATTTCGCGATACATGATCGGCTGCGTGAATGCCGGCTCGTCGCCCTCATTGTGGCCGTAGCGGCGGTAGCAGAACATGTCGATCACGACCGGCTTGTGGAAGGTCATGCGGAATTCGGTCGCCACCTTTGCCGCATAAACCACCGCTTCCGGGTCATCGCCGTTCACATGGAAGATCGGCGCCTCGATCATCTTCGCCACATCGGACGGGTAGGGCGAAGAACGCGAGAAGCGCGGATTGGTCGTAAAGCCGATCTGGTTGTTGATGATAAAATGCACGGTACCGCCCACGCGGTGGCCGCGCAGGCCTGAAAGGCCGAGACACTCCGCCACCACACCCTGGCCGGCAAATGCCGCATCGCCATGCAGGAGCAACGGCAACACTTTCACGCGCTCTTCGAGCGGCACGACTTCTTCGCGCTTGCGGCCGTAAATCTGGTCCTGCTTGGCGCGTGCCTTGCCCATAACGACCGGGTTCACGATCTCCAGATGCGAGGGGTTGGCGGTCAGCGAGAGATGCACCTTGTTGCTGTCGAACTCGCGATCCGACGAAGCACCAAGGTGGTATTTCACATCGCCGGACCCTTCCACGTCATCAGGCGCGAACGAGCCGCCCTTGAATTCGTGGAAGATCGCACGGTGCGGCTTTGCCATCACCTGGCTCAGCACATTGAGCCGGCCGCGATGCGCCATGCCCAGCACCACTTCCTTCAGCCCCATGGCACCGCCGCGCTTGAGTATCTGTTCCAATGCTGGGATCAGCGCTTCGCCGCCATCGAGGCCGAAACGCTTGGTGCCCTTGTATTTCACGTCGATGAACTGCTCGAAGCCCTCGGCCTCGATCAGCTTCTGCAGGATCGCCAGCTTGCCGTTTTTGGTGAACTCGACACCTTTGCCCGGACCCTCGATACGCTCCTGAATCCAGGCCTTTTCGGCAGGATTGGAGATGTGCATGAACTCCACGCCGATCGTCGAGCAGTAGGTGCGCTTCAAGATGTCGAGCATTTCACGAATGGTCGCGAATTCGAGCCCGAGCACGTGGTCGATGAAGATCGGCCGGTCGTAGTCTTCGGGCGTGAAACCGTAAGCTTCGGGCGAAAGCTCGTTATAGTCCTCGAGCGGCTTGGCTATGCCCAAGGGATCGAGATCGGCATGCAGATGGCCGCGCATGCGGTAGGCGCGGATCATCATGATCGCGCGAACCGAATAGCGTGTCGCGCGCAGCACATCGTCGTCCGAAATCGGCGAGCCGTTCGCGGCTGCCTTCTGCTTCAGCTTGGTGGAGATGTGTGTCTCCACCTTGCCCCAGTCGCCGTCGAGCGCGGAAACAAGCTCGCCATTTGCAGCCACAGGCCAGTTGCTGGCCTTCCAGGAAGCGCCGGCGGCGTTCTTCTTCACATCGCCTGCATCGTCCTTCAGCGCACCGAAGAAATCGCGCCAGGCTTCATCGACCTTGTTCGGGTCGTCCTGATAGTCGGCGTACAGCTGCTCGATATAGGCGGCGTTGCCGCCATACAGAAACGAGGTCAGCGAGAATTGGTCGTTTGCCTGATCCTGGCGTGCCATTTTTTGTCCGGCGTCCTTGCGCGCCGTCTCCTGGTTTTGGTGAATGGCAAGTGGTGAATTGCGAATGGCGTCTACCTGGCTGGCTTTTCAATTCACCATTCACTATTGACCATTCACTGCTCCCCTCAGCCTTTAATCGCTTCCACCAGCGTCGTGCCCAGCCGCGCCGGCGAAGGCGAAACTTTGATGCCGGCGGCTTCCATCGCGGCGATCTTGTCTTCCGCACCGCCCTTGCCGCCGGAGATCACTGCGCCTGCATGGCCCATCGTACGGCCGGGAGGCGCGGTACGTCCGGCAATGAAGCCAGCCATCGGTTTGCTGCGACCGCGCTTTGCCTCGTCCTTGATGAACTGCGCCGCGTCTTCCTCGGCCGAGCCGCCGATCTCACCGATCATGATGATCGAGGTCGTCTCGTCGTCGGCCAGGAACATTTCCAGCATGTCGATGAACTCGGTGCCCTTCACCGGGTCGCCGCCAATGCCGACAGCCGTTGTCTGGCCAAGCCCTTCCACTGTCGTCTGGTACACGGCCTCATAGGTCAGCGTGCCGGAGCGCGAAACGACACCCACTGAGCCTTTCTTGAAGATGTTGCCCGGCATGATGCCGATCTTGCACTCGTTCGGCGTCAGGACGCCGGGGCAGTTGGGCCCGATCAGCCTGCTGTTCGATTTGTCGAGCCGCGCCTTCACCTTCACCATGTCGGAAACCGGGATGCCCTCGGTAATGCACACGATGAGCGGGATCTCGGCGTCGATCGCTTCGATGATCGCGCCTGCCGCGCCTGCGGGCGGAACATAAATCACCGACGCATTTGCGCCGGTGGCGTCCTTGCCTTCTGCCACGCTGGCGAAAATCGGCAATTCTTCGCCGCCCGAGCCGGTCCAGGTCGTTCCGCCCTTCTTAGGGTGTATGCCGCCGACCATCTTGGTGCCGTGATAGGCGAGCGCCTGTTCGGTGTGGAACGTACCGGTGTTGCCGGTCAGGCCCTGGACGAGAACCTTGGTATCCTTGTTGATGAGTATGGACATTCGGCTTCCTGAGATTTCTTCAATGAGTGCGAAATGGATTTATCACCTGTACCGAGCCGTAGCTCTGACCGTGGTTCAAATCCTCCGAGTAAAGTCGGGAAACGCCAAGCCGCTCGGCTGCGGCGACGATGGCGCCATCCCAGTAGGAGATGTTGTAAGCTTGTGAATTCTCAATGCCGCGCATGACCACGGCACTATCGACTTCCTGGCACGGCTTGCGGCAAACCACCTCGATCCACTGCGCCGCTTTGGATGGCGAAAGCGGCTTGTCGGATTTGCGGATCGCGTTCACGTAGAACTCCTGCAGAACCTGCGCCGAGGTGGAATAGTCCTCGTCAGCGACGATCTGCTTCGCACGCTCGTATTTCTCCGGCGCGGAGAACCGGCCGAGCGCCGCATAGACGAGAACATTCGTGTCCAGAAAGCACTCAGCGATCATAGAGCGCCTCGCGGTTCCATTCCTGCCGGCCCATATCGGCGTCCGTTTCGGCGATGAGCTTCAACAACGCCTCGCGGGCCTTGTCCTCGGCAGCTTCCTTCGCGACCAGCGAATTGAGGTAGTTCCGCACCAGCGCGTTGACACTGGTACGCCTCTCGGCCGCCAGAACCTTGACCTTCCGCAGGACCGATTCATCCACCGACAGCGTAATGTTCTTCGTCATGGCTTCGCTCCTTTGCCGCACAGTATATGTGTAACTGTGTGACGAGACAAAACCTCGCGCCCATAGCCCGCCGTAGCCGAGGTCGGCTGCCGGTTCATAATCTCGGGCTGTCGAGCAAACATCTCGCTACAATCGCTTCAGTTCTGTCCGGGTCAGTTCGCCCGGGTTGTTTCCAGTGTTCACGGTCGTTGCCGGCTCGAACATCAGCACGATCGGCTCCGCCGTCAGCGAGCGCGGCCGGTGTTCCACCGTCTTCGGCACGACGATGAACTCGCCCTCGCCGAGCTCCACCGGGCCATCGCGAAAGTCGATCGCGATGCGCCCCTGAAGCACCAGAAAGGCTTCGTCCTCATTGTCGTGCGAGTGCCACTCGAAGGTCTCGCCAAACTTGGCGACCTTCACCTGGGCGTCGTTCACATCCCCCGCAATGTGGGGATCGAACACCCTGTCGATCTTGGTTTGCGCCGCCTCGACAAGGCTGATTTTGCGCGGAGGCACTGGCCTACCCCTTCACCGCCTTGACGATCTTCTGCGCTGCGTCGTCGAGATCGTCGGCCGAGATCACGTTGAGACCGCTCTCGTCGATGATCTTCTTGCCCTTCTCGACATTGGTGCCTTCCAGCCGCACGACCAGCGGCACTTTCAGGCCCACTTCCTTCACCGCTGCCACCACGCCGTCGGCGATGACATCGCATTTCATGATGCCGCCGAAGATGTTGATCAGGATGCCCTTCACATTCGGGTCGGCGGTGATGATCTTGAACGCCGCCGTCACCTTCTCTTTGGAAGCGCCGCCGCCAACGTCGAGAAAGTTCGCCGGCTCCGCGCCATAGAGCTTGATGATGTCCATCGTGGCCATCGCCAGCCCGGCGCCGTTGACCATGCAGCCGATGTCGCCATCGAGCGCGACATAGGCGAGGTCGTATTTCGAAGCCTCGATTTCCTTCTCGTCTTCTTCCGTCGTGTCGCGCAGCTCCACCACGTCCGGGTGACGGAAAAGCGCGTTGTTGTCGAAGGAGACCTTTGCGTCGAGCACCCTGAGGCGCCCGTTTTCCATAACGATCAGCGGATTCACCTCGAGCAGGCTCATGTCCTTCTCGACAAACGCCTTGTAAAGAACCGGGAACAGCCCTGCGCCGTCCCTAGCGGCGTCGCCCTCCAGTTTCAGCGCATCGTTCAGCTTGGCAACGTCGGCCGCCGTCACGCCTGTATCCGGGTCGATCGCCACGGTGATGATTTTCTCAGGCGTCTTTTCCGCGACTGCCTCGATATCCATACCGCCCTCGGTGGACACCACGAAGGCAACACGCCCGACCGTACGGTCGACGAGGATCGACAGATAAAGCTCGCGCGCAATGTCCGCGCCGTCTTCGATATAAAGGCGATTGACCTGCTTGCCGGCCGGCCCGGTCTGCTTGGTCTCCAGCGTGTTGCCAAGCATCTCCTTGGCGTTGGCGACCACATCCTCGACCGATTTCGCCAGCCGCACGCCGCCCTTGGAATCCGGCCCGAGCTCCTTGAACTTGCCCTTGCCGCGCCCGCCGGCGTGGATCTGGCTCTTCACCACATAAAGCGGCCCGGGCAGCGACTTCGCGGCCTGCTCGGCCTCGCCCGCATCCATGATCGCGACTCCGTCAGCGACTGGCGCGCCGAAACCCTTGAGCAGTTGTTTTGCCTGATATTCGTGGATGTTCATTGAACGTCCCGCCTCACTTCTTTTTCAGGTTCGGCGCGATGCCCATGCAGGCATCGCAAAGCCCCTGCACGGCCGCCACCGACTTGTCGAACATCTTCTGCTCGGACTTGGAGAAATCGAGCTCGATGACGCGCTCCACGCCGCCGGCGCCAATCACCGTCGGCACGCCGACATACATGTCGGAGACGCCGTACTGGCCGGTGAGATGCGCCGCACAGGGCAGAACCCGCTTCTTGTCCTTCAGATAGCTTTCCGCCATCGCGATTGCCGACGCCGCCGGCGCGTAATAGGCCGAGCCGGTCTTCAACAGGCCGACGATCTCGCCGCCACCCTTGCGGGTACGTTCCACGATCGCATCGAGCTTTTCCTTCGAGGTCCAGCCCATCTTCACGAGGTCCGGCAGCGGAATGCCGGCAACGGTGGAGTAACGCACCATCGGAACCATGTCGTCGCCATGGCCGCCCAGCGTCATTGCCGAAACGTCTTCCACCGACACCTTGAATTCTTCGGCGAGGAAGTAGCGGAAGCGGGCGGAGTCCAGCACGCCGGCCATGCCAACCACATGGCTCTTCGGCAGGCCGGAGAATTTCTGCAGCGCCCACACCATCGCATCGAGCGGGTTGGTGATGCAGATCACGAATGCCTTCGGCGCATATTTTTTTATGCCGGCGCCAACCTGCTCCATCACCTTGAGATTGATGCCCAGGAGATCGTCGCGGCTCATGCCCGGCTTGCGTGGCACGCCAGCCGTCACGATGCAGACATCCGCGCCTTCGATCGCCGCGTAGTCGTTCGCGCCGGTGTAGCGGGCGTCAAAACCGTCGACCGGCGACGATTCCGCGATGTCGAGCCCTTTGCCCTGTGGGATGCCTTCCGCGATGTCGAACAGAACGACGTCGCCAAGTTCCTTGAGCCCGACCAGATGTGCGAGCGTACCGCCGATCATGCCCGAGCCGATGAGGGCAATCTTGCTGCGTGCCATAGTGTGTGAAATCCCCTGAGACGCTGAAATCTGCTTGCCGGCGTGGCCCCAATATGAGCGACTGGGCGCATAACCACGCGGGCCGTTTTTGCGCGCCCGGACCCTCAAGGCCTTAACAGAGACCCGCGCAAATTCAACCGGTTATTTGGACACCAACATTTTCAATCGTTTAGATCGATTGGGATTTACGTAAACGTCAAAGTTTTCTCACTCGATCGTGAGCGTTTCCACATTTGCCCGTCTTTTCGGGTCTATTCCGCCGCCCGGCGGACGGCCTTACCGCCCTCCGGCCAGTCATCGCTCTGCATCTCGATGAGGCGCGAGGCGGTGCGCTCGAACTCGAATGCCTCGGTGCCGCTCGTTTCGGCATAAAGCTCCGCCGGCGGAGCCTCCGCACTCGCCACCAGCTTCCTGCCCCGGTCGTACAACGTGTCGATCAGAAGGATGAAGCGTTTGGCCTCGTTGCGCGAGGCTCTGTCCATCACCGGGATATTGTCGACAAAGATCGTGTCATAGCTATCGGCAATAAGGTTGAAGTCGCGCGCCGCCAGCGGTTTCTTGCAAATGTCGGCGAAATCGAACCGCGCAGCACGGCCAGCCGCCTGCGGAACCGCCACGCTGCGCCCCTTCAGCTCTAGCTCGGCCGGTTTCACCTCTTTGCCGTCGGTCACGGCCTCCCACGCTGCATCCATCTGGCTCTCGGCCTCGGCGCCAAGCGGGGTGACGTAGACCGGAAGGCGGTTCAGCCGTAGCAATCGGTAGTCGGTCTCCGTATCCAGATTGAGAATGCGCGCATGCTCTTTCAATATGCCTATGAAAGGCGTGAAGAGCCCGCGGTTCAATCCGTCCTTGTAGAGATCGTCGGGCGCAACATTGGAGGTTGCAACGAGCACCACCCCGTGACCGAAAAGCGCGGAAAACAGGCGCGACAAGATCATCGCGTCCGCGATATCGGTCACCGAAAATTCGTCGAAGCACAGCACCCACGCCTCGTCCGCCAGCGTCTTGGCGATCGGCGGCACGGGATCGGTCTCTTTTGTCTCGCCCTTCTTGAGCGCCTGCCGGTGCTTGTGAATCCGGTCGTGCACATCCGCCATGAACACGTTGAAATGCACCCGCCGCTTGCGCTTGGCCGGCAGCAGCTCGAAGAACATGTCCATGAGCATGGTCTTGCCGCGCCCCACACCGCCATGGATGTAGAGCCCGCGGATCGGTTCCTTCTCCGTCCGCTTGGCAAACAGCCAGCCGAGCGAGCTTTTCTTCGCGGCCAGCCTCTTGGTGGTGATTTCGTCGAGAAGTGCGTCGAATGCGCGTGCGATCTCAACCTGTCCGGGATCGCTGTCCAGCGCCCCCTGCTGGGCGAGGTCGTTGTAGCGCTGAACCAGAGACGGATGGTTGGTCAGCCCGTCGCCCAGCGGCATGGCTCGTCCCCTTTCCGGCCCCGGTCGCTCGCTGCTATCGGGTCAGCGATACCGGCAGGCCGGAGCTGGTCTGGCCATCGAACCGTTCGGTGCCGGTCGAATAAAGGCGCGCCAGAAGGCCGCCATTCTGGTCGTAGAGCGCCAGCTGCTTGCCTTCCACATTCCACGATTTCACCGTGTCGAGCGGCGCCGGGCAGCGCAGCGGCCCTGCGCGGAACCCCTGACCGAACTTGGTCTGCGGCGTCGCAATGCGGCACCCCTGGCCGGAAACGGAGGCGTTCCAGACGCCTGCAACGGCGCCTGGCGTCAGCTCAGGCCCGCTCGCTGACGCGACATCCACCGGCATCGTGTTTTCCGGCCCTGTCGGCGCATCAGGAAATGCCGTGGGGTCGCTCGCGCCCGGTGGCGGAAGCTGGCCGGCTGTCACGGTGCCTGCCGGTGCGGGCTGAAGCGGTTCGGCCACGGTCGATGGCGCCCGCGTATTCAGCGACGAAAATCGCGAGCTGGAGCAGCCCGCCATCACCAGCGCTGCAACCGTCAGAGCGAGGATGCCAGTTTTCGTCATTATTCACGGTCCTCCGGGCATTTGCCCCGTATGCTGTGTTCCATGATCCGTTCAAGCCGGACAATCATGGCGATCTTGCGGAAGATTCGGCCATTTGTGGTTAATGCCCGGTTTATTGCGGGCGGATGCGTACCGCAATCGCCAAACAGAACCCACTGCAATGCCAGTTCAGCACCCGCCCGACACAACGGCGCTCACATGCTGAGTCGGCCCGGGATCACTGCCATCCCGGGCCGGCTCAGCAATAGTTTCTCAGGTCTCAGCTTGTTGCGACAAACCGCTCCAGCTTACCCAGCGTCTCCAGTCCAAGCTCGACGGCTCCGAAATCTTTCGCTTCCTGAAATTCGGCTGCGGTGCTGAACACCATGCCAAGCGTGACCTTTGTCGCGCCGTCGATTTCTTCAAACGACGCCCAGGCCTCGGCATGTTTCGGGCCGTTTTCGCCAGATAGCAGCGAATAGGCGATGCGATCTTGCGGGCGCACTTCAAGATAAAGATGGTGGTTCGGGAAGACCGTTCCGTCTGGCCCGATCATGTCGAACAACCATTCGCCGCCGGATCTGAGGTCGATCCGCTGCGTCCTGCATGAAAAGCCTTCCGGGCCCCACCATTGCGGCAGCGCCTCATTGTTCACCCACGCGCCCCAGACCGCGGATCGCGGCGCACGAATCGTCTTTTCCAGAATCATGGTGCGCTCGGCAACGCCGGCGAGATTGTCCAAACCGGCCCCGAAACCTTGCCTGTAACCCGCCTCCATATCCTCGCCAAGCGAGGAGAGTTGCACCGTCACCTCGAGCCGGCTGTGATCGCCGGAGCCGGAAACACGGGCAGTCACCAGCGCTGCCGACTGCGTCACGCCCTCACACGAGATCACCTCGTAGTTCACGCTGCACTGTTCCGGCTGCAACTCCAACCATCCGCATTCGGCGCGCATGTCAGGCTGCCCATCCACCTTGCACAGCGAAACCTCGCGCCCGCCGACTCGCGTTTCGGCCTCGAGAAATTCGACCGTGACGGCGGGTGTGGGCGCTGCCCAAACCGCCCTTGCTGTGGGGTTGGTCCATGCAGCCCAAAGCACTGATACGGGCGCCGCAATCTCGCGCTGAAAAGTCAGTGTGGCAAAACGCTTTGCGCCTGCATTCGCCGCTGAAGGGCGCGCGCTCTGCGCGGCGGTGTTCTGTGTCATTCTTCGCGTTCCTTCATCACGTTCGTTACAAATTTATCCAGACGGTCGAGCCGCGCCTCCCAGATCGCCTGCCGCTCGTCGAGCCAGCTGCGCATTGGACTGAAAGCCTCTGGCGCGATCGCACAGGTTCGTACGCGGCCGTCTTTCGATGTGGTGATCAACCCGGCCTCCTCCAGCACCGAGAGGTGCCGCATCACGGTGGGGAGCTTCAGGCCCGTTGGATCGGCCAGATCTGTCACGCGCGCCGGAGCCTCGGCGAGCCGTGTCAGGATCGACCGGCGGGTCGGGTCCGCCAGAGCGTGAAAAAGCAGCGATAGGTTCGGATCATGCTTAGCCATATTGCTAACTATCACTCCTTTGGCGATGCGCGCAAGGAAAACTTCGCAATCTTGCTAAGTTTTTTGGGAGACCGATTGCCGTAGCGCAACTGACTTGCGATGAGCGCCCGCCTGCCTATTTTCGAACTACCGAAAAACGCGTCATCCCTGTCAGGACCGGCATATGAAATCCGGCAACCGCTACTATTCCGGGCCAACCAGCGACCATTTCGACGGCCGCATTTTCTATAACCCGGGTGGCCGGGCGCCGGGCAAGCTGCGCGATCTTCTGAAATGGCGCTTCAACGGCGAACGCAACAAATGGCCCGCGCAATGGCCGAGCCCGTTTCCGCAGGCCGTGCCGGAGCCTCGCCTCGAGGGCGACGCGCTGCGGATCACCATGGTCGGCCACGCCACGATGCTCGTTCAGGCGGGTGAGCTCAACATCCTCACCGACCCGGTCTGGTCGGAGCGCGTTTCGCCGCTCTCCTTCGCCGGCCCTAAGCGGGTCGCCCCGCCAGGCATCGCGTTTGAGGATTTGCCGAGGATCGATATCGTTCTGCTCAGCCACAATCATTACGACCATATGGACGTGACGACTCTGGCGCGGTTGCAGCACGCATGCGACCCGCTGATCATTACGCCGCTCGGCAATGACACGATCCTGAAAAAGCGCCTGCCGAAACTGCGCGTTTCAGCCCACGACTGGGGCGCGCGCGTCGAGGCCGGTTCAGCCACTGTCCATTTCGAGCCGGTGCATCACTGGTCGGCGCGGGGCCTGGGCGACCGGCGCATGGCGCTCTGGGCCGGCTTCGTGCTCGAAACGCCGGCGGGCCGCATCTACCATGTCGGCGACACCGGCTTCCACGAGGGGATCAACTACCGCAACGCGCGCGAGAAGTTCGGCGACTTCCGGCTGGCTATCCTGCCATTCGGGGCCTACGAGCCGCGCTGGTTCATGAAGGGTCAGCATCAGAACCCCGAAGAGGCAGTGGAGGGGATGCTGTTGTGCAACGCAGCCTATGTCGCGGGTCATCATTGGGCGACATTCCAGCTGACCGATGAGCCGATAGATGAGCCGCGCCAGAAACTGGAGGCGGCACTCGCAGAGAAGGGCGTTTCACAGGATCGCTTCCGGCCACTGCGAGCAGGCGAGGTCTGGGACGTCCCCGCGACCTGAGGGAACCAATCTGTCCCCACGGCGTTAACAAGCCAGTTTCAGCACTCCACGAAACAGAGGACAGATCATGCTTGAATGGATTCTCATTCTTCTCGTTGTCGCGGCCGTTGCCGGCCTGCTTGGTCTCAATACGATCTCCGGCGTAGCGCTTTCCGGCGCAAAGATTCTCATCGGCATCGCGCTTGTCCTGTTCCTGCTGGTACTGTTCGGTGTGATCGCCATCGCCTGACGGCCGTGAGAAGAGCGGTGCAACACTGGTAATTGCGGGTCGTTTCAGCCATATAGCGCCGCATGAGCCAGCGCGCGCAATTCGCCAAAATGAACGGCCTCGGCAACGAGATTATCGTTGCCGACATGCGCGGTCGCGCGGAACGCGTTTCGCCGGCCGCCGCGATCGCGCTCAACGCCGATCCGGCGACCCGTTTCGACCAGATCATGGCGATCCACGATTCCCGGACGCCTGGCACCGAAAACTATGTCGAAATCCTGAATTCTGACGGTTCCATGGCGCAGGCCTGCGGCAACGGCATGCGCTGCGTCGTGCAGGCACTTTCGGCCGAGACCGGCCGCACCGTGTTCACCTTCGAAACAATCGCCGGCATCCTGAGCGCGGAGGAACATGCCGACGGCCTCATTTCCGTCGACATGGGCAAGCCGCACTTCGGCTGGCAAGAAATCCCGCTTTCGGAAGAGTTCCGCGACACCCGCATGATCGAGCTGCAGGTCGGCCCCATCGACGCGCCGGTGCTGCATTCGCCCTCGGTCGCCTCAATGGGCAATCCGCACGCCGTCTTCTGGGTCGATGATGATGTGTCGTCTTATGACCTCGAGCGCCTCGGCCCCATGCTGGAATACCACCCGATCTTTCCCGAGCGAGCCAACATCACCATCGCCAATGTGGTTTCCGACGGCGAACTCGTGATCCGCACCTGGGAGCGTGGCGCCGGCCTCACCCGCGCCTGCGGCTCGGCCGCCTGCGCCGCCGCCGTATGTGCCGCGCGCACCCGCCGCACCGGGCGCAAGGTTACCGTCAACGTGCCCGGCGGCCCGCTCGGCATCGAGTGGCTCGCCAACGACCATGTCATGATGACTGGCCCGGCCGAGTGGGAATTCTCCGGCACTTTCGACCCTGGCACCGGCGCCTGGGAACGCGACGCGGAGAGTGTTGCGTGATGCCGCTCGACGTCGTCACATTCGGCTGCCGGCTCAACACCTACGAGTCCGAAGTCATCCGCCGCGAAGCCGAGACCGCCGGCCTCGGCGCCTTGAAGGGCGGCGCGATCGTGGTCAACACCTGCGCTGTCACCGGCGAGGCCGTACGACAGGCCCGGCAGGCGATTCGCAAGGCGCGCCGCGAAAACCCTGATGCGCGTATCGTCGTCACCGGCTGCGCGGCGCAGACCGAGCCAGACACATTCGCCGCGATGAGCGAGGTCGATCTCGTTCTCGGCAATGAGGAAAAGCTTGCCGCGCACAACTACCGCGCCCTGCCGGATTTCGGCGTCAACAATTACGAAAAGGCGCGCGTCAACGACATAATGTCGGTGCGCGAAACCGCAGGCCACATGGTTGACGCCATCGAGGGCCGCGCCCGCGCTTTCGTGCAGGTGCAAAATGGCTGCGACCACCGCTGCACCTTCTGCATCATCCCTTATGGGCGCGGCAACTCCCGCTCCGTGCCCATGGGTGCCGTCGTGGACCAGATCGCTCGGCTGGCCGGAAATGACTATGCCGAAATGGTCCTGTCGGGCGTCGATCTCACCAGCTACGGCGCCGACCTGCCGGGCGCGCCGCGTCTCGGACGCCTGGTCCGCACCATCCTGAAGCAAGTGCCGGACCTGCCGCGCCTGCGCCTATCTTCCATCGATTCCATCGAGGCCGACGACGATCTCATGGAGGTCATCGCCACCGAGCCGCGCCTCATGCCGCATCTCCATCTGTCGCTGCAATCCGGCGACGACATGATCCTGAAGCGCATGAAGCGCCGCCATCTGAGCGACGACACGATCCGCTTCTGCGAGGATGTGCGCAGGTTGCGGCCCGACATCGTCTTCGGCGCCGACATCATCGCCGGCTTTCCAACCGAAACGGACGAAATGTTCGAAAACTCGCTGCGCATCGTGGAGGCGTGCGGGCTGACCCACCTTCACGTCTTTCCGTTCAGCCCGCGCGAAGGCACGCCCGCCGCCCGCATGCCGCAGGTCGATCGCAGCATAGTCAAACAGCGCGCCGCGCGGCTGCGCGCTGCCGGAGATGCGGCTCACGCCCGCCATCTGGCGGCGCTCGCAGGCACCTGCCAGCGCGTTCTGGTAGAACGGGAGGGCCTCGGCCGCACGGAGGATTTCACGCTGGCAGCAGTGGACAGGGGCCGCCCCGGCGAAATCGTCGAAGCCCGCATCACCGGTCATGATGGCGAACGCCTGATTGCCGCCACCCAGACAATCGCAGCCGCCTGAGTTCCTGATGGCATTCGGATTCATCAAAAAGATCTTCTCCTTCGGCAAGAAGGAGGTCGAGGAAGTCCCCGCCGAGGCGGAAGCCGAGGCCCCGGCCTCCCCCGCTTTACCGGAACCCGAGAAACCCTCGACACCCGATGCACCACCACCGGCGGATGGTTCCTCTCTCCCACGGGGAGAAGTCGGCGAGGCAATTGCCGGGCCGGGTGAGGGGGCACAGCCTGTCGAAGCGGGACAGACCAAAGCCCCCCCTGAACCGCCTCAACCAAAACCGGTGCCGACGCAGCCCGAGCCAGAACCGGCGGAAGTTCCTACGCCCGAGCCGGTCGAGGTCCCGAAGCCGCCAGATACGCCTGCAACACCGCCCGAACCGGAGCCTCAACCGGCACCGCCCGAGCCGGAGATTCCTCCTCCCTCGGAGCCGGCAGAACCGCCCAAGCCGGAAGCACAACCCTCGAAGGATAGCTCCTCTCCCCCACAAGGAGAGGTAGGCGAGGCAATTGCCGAGCCGGGTGAGGTGGCAAAGCCAGTCGAAGCCAGGGTTCAGCCTACGCCGAAGCCGGCGGAAGTGCCTTCGACCGAGCCCGTCGAAGTCCCTCAGCCATCCGAAACGCCTGCAACGCCCACCGAGCCGGAACCTCAACCGGCATCGCCGGAGCCAGAAGTACCCGCTCCTGCAGAACCGGAGAAGCCAGCCGCCAAGCTAACGACAAAGGACGCGCAGCCAAAGACGGGATCGCCCGACTCCAAGGTCACCGTAGCCAAATCAGTCGAGCGCACGGCCGAGGCCGTGCCGGCGCCTGAGCCCGAACAGCCGAAGAAATCCTGGCTGCAGCGGCTGCGCACCGGCCTGTCGCGCTCATCCAAAGAACTTTCGTCGTCCATCTCCGGTGTCTTCACCAAGCGCAAGCTCGATGAAGACACGCTGCAGGATCTGGAAGACGTGCTGATCCGCGCCGATCTCGGAGCCGAAACTGCAATGCGCATTGCCGACACGCTGTCCGCCAGCCGCTACGGCCGCGATGTCTCCGACGCCGAGGTGCGCGGCGTGATGGCGTCCGAGATCGAGAAGGTTCTTTCGCCCGTCGCGCAGGCGCTGGAGCTCGACCTTTCGCATAAGCCACACGTCATTCTGGTTGTCGGCGTCAACGGTACCGGCAAGACCACGACCATCGGCAAGCTCGCGGCTAAGCTCGTCGGCGGCGGCTTGTCAGTCACGCTTGCCGCGGGCGACACGTTCCGCGCCGCGGCCATCGAGCAGCTCAAAATCTGGGGCGAGCGCACCGGCTCGCCCGTCGTCTCCTCCAAGCTCGGGGCAGACGCCGCCGGCCTCGCCTGGGATGCCTTCGAGCAGGCCAGGGAAGCGGGGTCGGATGTACTCATCATCGACACCGCCGGCCGCCTGCAGAACAGGACCGAGCTCATGGCGGAACTCGAAAAGATCGTCCGCGTGCTCGGCAAACACGATCCCGATGCCCCGCACACCGTGCTGCAGACGGTCGATGCCACGACCGGCCAGAACGCACTTAACCAGGTGGAGATTTTCCGCAATGTCGCGGGCGTCAACGGCCTGGTGATGACCAAGCTCGACGGCACCGCGCGAGGCGGCATCCTCGTCGCCATCGCCGCAAAGCACAAGCTGCCGGTCTATTTCATCGGCGTCGGCGAACAGGTCGACGACCTCGAACCCTTCTCGGCGCAGGATTTCGCCGCCGCGATCGCAGGAACTGAAACCGCATGAACGACCCCATTCTCGAACGCGACCCCGCTGACCCCAAACGCAAGCACATCAGCCCCGGGCTGAAGCTGATCCTTGAGATCGGTCCGCTGCTTGTCTTCTTCTTTGCCAATGCGCGCGGCGAGTGGCTGGTCGGCCTGTGGCCAATTCTGGCCGACCTTGGCGGCCCGCTCTTCGTCGCCACCGCACTTTTCATGGCCGCCGTTGCCGTCTCGCTCATCGTCTCATGGTTCTTGACGCGCACCATCCCCATCATGCCGCTGGTCTCCGGCGTCATCGTCTTCGTGTTCGGCGCGCTCACGCTCTGGCTGCAGGACGAAACCTTCATCAAGATGAAGCCAACCATCGTGAACACACTCTTCGGCGCGGTGCTGCTTGGCGGTCTGGCCTTCGGCAAATCGCTGCTGGGTTACGTCTTTGATTCCGCTTTCAAGCTTGATGCTGAGGGCTGGAGCAAGCTCACCTGGCGCTGGGGTTTCTTCTTCTTTTTCCTCGCTATCGCCAATGAGGTCGTGTGGCGCAATTTTTCGACCGACTTCTGGGTCGCCTTCAAGGTCTGGGGCATCATGCCCATCACCTTCCTCTTCACCATCTCCCAGATGCCGCTCATCATGAAGCATTCCATCGAGGGTGAGGCGGCGGAAACCGGAAAGTAGACCGCCATGGATTTCATTGGATCGAAAGCCGAGCTGCGCTCGCACTACAAGGCAGCGCATGACCGCGCGGTGAAAAAGGAACTGCCTTTCCTCGACGCGCACGCACGCAATTTCCTCGCCAGAAGCCCCTTCGTGCTGATCGGTTCGCAGGATCGCGACGGCAATGCCGACGTCACGCCGAAGGGTGACAAGCCCGGCTTCGTCGCGGTGCTCGACGATGTCACGATCGCGATCCCCGACCGTCCCGGCAACAACCGGCTCGACACGCTGGAGAACATCGTCGCCAACCCGGCGGTCGGCCTGCTCTTTCTCATTCCGGGCATGAACGAGACGCTGCGCATCAATGGCGAGGGTCGCATCACGGCCGATGCCGGCCTGCGCGCCCAGCTGGCTGTCGACAGTCGCCAGCCGGCCACGGTGCTCGTCGTCAAGGTCAGGGCGGTCTACATGCACTGCGCCAAGGCCTTCATGCGCTCTGAACTGTGGAGCCCTGAAAGCTGGCCCGACCGCACTGACATGCCGACGCTGGGCGCTATCCTGCGCGACCAGATCGGCCTCGCGGAGTCCGCCGGCGAACTCGATGACAGTCTCGACAAATCCTACGCGAAGTCGATGTGGTGAAGCCATCAACGGGTAGACTGCTCGATATTCGTGTCAGCGTGAGTCGAAAATGGTAGGTGCGAGAACCGGAGCGGAGCGTATGTTAGGTACGTGAGCACCGGAAGCGCAGCATTCGCCATTTGCAGACCGCGCGGGCGCGAATTGCGAGTGGTCTACGTCCACTCGATCCAACGCCCGTGGTAATCGCACTTCGCCAGCCGCCGCGTTTCGCCGCCCGGCCATGACGTCAGGCTGAGCGTCGCATGCGGCGCTTCCCCCAGCGGCTCCATCCGAAGCCGCGCGATCGGCGCGGCGCGTGTTGCGCCCTTCCCCGCCTCGTCCAGCGCAGCATGGATTGCTTCCTCCGAAGCCTGCGGCATGTACTGCCACATGATCGAATGAAACAGCACAAAGGCCTCGCCTTCGCGCCGCCCGGCGAGTTCCGCGCGCACGAAGTCGGCTGCATCTGCCCTGGCGACACGCACCTGCGCATCCTTCGCCAGTCCGATCGCGGCCTCGATGCGGCTGGACCGCAGCGCCTGATCCGCCCAGACATAGGAGAGCAGCCGGTTTCGTTCGGCCTCCCCTGCAATGTCGACCGGGGAGATGTCGCTCCCGGCACGCGTGGCGATCTCAAGATTGCCCTCAAGCGGCACCGGTTTCTCGCCTCGAACCTCGGGCGACAGCACCACAGGCGCGTGTCCGCTGCCCCATGCGGCATTGCCATAAACATAGCGGAACCGGTCGAAGACGAGGTTCAGCCCGGCGCTGGATCCGATTTCGCGAATAGCGAGCGGCAGAGCGGTTTCGCGCGCGATTGTCAGAAATCCCGGCAGCAGCATGCCAGACCGCGCCACCTCATTGGTTTGCGGCGCCGAGCTCAGGTAGTCACGCAGGAAGCCGTCATGACGCGAAATCGCACCGCCGACCGCTTAGGTTAGTTCGGCGTCACTCGCTTGGTTCGGCGGATAGGCGGCCTTCAGCGCTTCGTCAGCACCGGCCAGAGCGAGCGCATGCAGACCGCCTGTCAGCCGCAGCGCCAGCGCATCCGCACGGAAATTGTTTGACCACTCAATGATCCGCCGCCCGGTCGCAGTGCGGTCGTCGAGCAATGCGGGTAGCAGCCGGCAGATCCGTGCCGTGAATGGCGAGCCGAGATTGTCGCACGCCTTGGCCTGTTGTTCGAAATGGTCGAGAAGCGCATCGCTGATCATTGCTCATGTTGCGCCGCAACATGGATGCGGTCAACCAACTGTGCCGCCGATCTATTGGCCCAGCGCTTCCTCGATCGCCGGCATCAGGCCGCTTTCCAGCGCCTTAGGCGTTATCGGGCCGACATGTTTGTAGCGGATGGTACCATCCGGCCCGACGACGAAGGTCTCCGGAACCCCGTAGACACCCCATTGTATCGCGGCGCGGCCTGCTTCGTCGGTGCCGATCGCGGCATAGGGATTTCCGAGATTGCCAATGAAACGCAGCGCGTTTTCGGCCTTGTCCTTGTAGTTCAGCCCGACAATGTCGAACCGCCCGTCACCCGAAAGCTCCATCAGCATCGGGTGTTCCTCGCGGCACGGCGCACACCAGGATGCCCAGATATTCACCAGCGTCACCTTGCCGGCAAACGACGCCGGGTCGAGCCCCGGCAGACCGCTGCCCTCAAGCGGCGGCAGCACGGTCTGCGGCGCAGCCTGCCCGATCAGTGCGGAGGGAATGGTGGAGTTGTCGCGGCCCGATAGGAGCTGCAGCAGGAATATGCCGGCCAGCACGGCAAACACGACAAGCGGCAGCAGCGCCCAGAGCGTCTTACGCGGTTTTCTGCCTGCTTCTTCCGCGGTGCTCATGCCTTGCCGCCCGCAGAGCGCCGCTTCACGCCGCGCTTTTCAAGCTCGGCCAGCTCGCGTTTGCGCGCCGCCTGGTCGATGAGAATCCAGCCAACCAGCCCGCAGAGCGCAACAGCCGAGATGCCATAAGCGGCGGCGACAAAAAAAAACGTATGGGTCATCAGGCGGCTGTCTCCGCGCCGCGCGCCGCCATGCGCCGCATAGAAATCACCCGCCGCCGCCAGATCTCGGTGCGCATCGCCATCAAATGAAGCGTCGCATAAAGCAGCGTGAAGCCAAGGGCGGAAATCAGCAACGGCCACAAAAGGCTCGGATGGATCGTCGGCCCGTCAAGCCGCACCACCGATGCCGGCTGGTGCAACGTGTTCCACCACTCAACCGAAAATTTGATGATCGGGATGTTGATCACGCCAACCAGCGTGAGCACAGCCGCGGCCCGGGCCGAGCGCGTGGGATCGTCGAGCGCCCGCGTCAGCGCAATCAGACCGAGATACATGAGGAAGAGCACGAAAACGGAGGTCAGCCGGCCGTCCCAGACCCACCAGGTGCCCCACATCGGCTTGCCCCAGACCGAACCGGTGATCAACGCAAGTGCTGTAAACACCGCACCGATGGGAGCCGCCGCCTTCAGCGATACGTCGGCCAGCGGATGCCGCCACACCAGCGTGCCGAAGGCCGCCGCGGCCATCGCGGTGTAGATGAACATGGCGAGCCAGGCGAACGGCACATGGATGTACATGATCCTGACGGTGATGCCCTGCTGGTAGTCTTCGGGCGCGTTGAAGCCCATCCAGAGCCCGACAGCGATCACCAGAGCGGCCAGTCCGCCAAGCCACGGCACCAGCCTGTCGGCCAGCGCGATGAACCGCGTCGGGTTCGCGAGGTCGGTCATCCTGCGCGGCAATGTCGTCGCTTCACTCATGGCCTTCAAATAGAACGGGCGGCGCGGGTTCGCAATTGACGCGGATCAAAGGAGCGTGAGGCAAAAGCGCCTTCCCTCCCTAGGGAAATCAGCTCAGTCCGAACTCCACTTCAGCGCCTGCGCTGCCGCCAGCGGGCCGATCACGGCGAAAAACAGTGTCAGCGCGCACAGAATAAGGAATGGCGGCAGAAACGGCGCCGGGTCAGTCACCGCGCCATAGCTCGCCGACACGCCAAAGATCAGCACGGGGATCGCCAGCGGCAGCACCAGCACCGAAACGAGCTGACCGCCGCGCGGCAATGCAACGGCAACCGCGGCACCCGCCGCCCCAATGAAGGTGATCGCCGGCGTGCCGACGAGAAGTGTCAGTGCCGCCGCGCCGATAGCAACAGGTTCCATGTTCATGAAGAGCCCCAGCAGCGGTGCTGCGATCACCAGCGGCGCGACGCTCGCCGTCCAGTGCGCGAGGCATTTCACGAATACCATCAGCGCGCTCATATGCCGCTGGCCAGCAATCAGCAGCAGATCGAGCGAACCGTCCTCCCGGTCGGCCTGAAACAGACGGTCGAGCCCAAGCAGCACCGAAAGCAGCGCTGCGACCCACAATATCGCCGGGCCGATGCGGGCGAGCAGGTTGAGGTCGGGGCCGACTCCGAACGGCACCACCGCGACGACGGTGAGGAAAAAGATGATGCCCACCAGAGCCCCGCCGCCGGCACGCACGCCAAGCTGCACATCGCGAATGTAGAGCGCCCACATCAGGCAGCCGCTCCCGCACCCATCCGCAACTCCGTCGCCGCTGTCAGCCCAAGCGGCAGATGCGTCGCGGCCATGATCATGCCGCCATCTTCCAGATGCGCCTGCATCAGCTCCGCAAACTGCGCCTCCGAGGCGGCATCAAGCCCGGCGGTCGGTTCGTCGAGCAGCCAGATCGGCCGGTAGCTGACAAGCAGCCGTGCGATCGCCACGCGCCGTTTCTGCCCGGTCGAGAGATAGCCGAACGGCAGATGCCCGATCTCGCCAAGCCCCATCATCTCCAGCGCCTCTTGCGACTCTAGATGCGGCTCGCCTTTGAATTCGCGCCAGAAGCGCAAATTCTCGTCCACCGTCAGCGCCGTCTTCATGCCGTTCTGATGCCCGAGAAAATGCGCTGCCGAGCGCGGTGTCGGCCATTCCTCGCCGCCGCCCTCGAATGTGATCGTGCCTGCGGCCGCCGGCAATAATCCCGCAACGACGCGCAGCAGCGTCGATTTGCCCGAACCGTTGGGTCCGGTCACCGTCAGCGCGTCGCCCTCGCCCAGCGAAAACGAGACGCCGGAGAACACCGGCTCGCCGCCGCGCTCGCCGGCCAGCGCCTGCGCAACCAGCCGCATTGCTACCAAAGTCGATCACCGCAATGCAGCATTTTTGCCTCTTCCTGCTCTGGAACTCTCATACGAAATTCATTATACGGCGGGCAACCGTGCCAGCGGTCGGCACGTTCTCCAATTTGCGCCGAACCCAGCGCCGCCTCTTGGCTGGTCGCGAGGAACGGACAGCGGAAATGACCGTACCCGCACCCTTGCGCGTGTTAGGCATGCGAGTGGCGTCCTGTTCCTCATCGGCATCAGACAGCTAGGGAACGCCATGCCCAAATCGCTCGACAGTTTCAATTGCCGCCGCACCCTGAAGGCCGGTTCCACCGAATATGTCTATTACGACCTGAAGGAAGCCGAGAAGAACGGGCTTGCCGGCATCGCCGCCCTGCCCTTCTCCATGAAGGTGCTGCTTGAGAACCTGTTGCGCAATGAGGATGGCCGCTCCGTCACCAAGGAGAGCATCGAGGCTGTCGCCGCCTGGCTGACCGACAAGGGCACCGCCGGCGTCGAGATCGCCTATCGCCCGGCTCGCGTGCTGATGCAGGACTTCACCGGCGTACCCGCCGTGGTTGACCTTGCCGCGATGCGCGACGGCATCAAGGCGCTCGGCGGCGATCCGGAAAAGATCAACCCGCTGGTGCCGGTCGATCTTGTCATAGACCACTCCGTTATCGTCGACGAATTCGGCACTCCGCTCGCCTTCGACCGCAATGTCGAACTCGAATACAAGCGCAATGAAGAGCGCTACAAATTCCTCAAATGGGGCCAGCAGGCGTTCCGCAATTTCCGCGTCGTACCGCCCGGCACCGGCATCTGCCACCAGGTGAACCTTGAATATCTCGGCCAGGTCGTCTGGACGAAGGACGAGGATGGCGAAACGGTCGCTTACCCCGATACCTGCGTCGGTACCGACAGCCACACCACCATGATCAACGGCCTCGGCGTGCTCGGCTGGGGTGTTGGCGGCATCGAGGCCGAGGCTGCCATGCTCGGCCAGCCGGTTTCCATGCTTCTGCCCGAGGTCATCGGCTTCAAGCTCAACGGCAAGCTGAAGGAAGGCGTCACCGCCACCGACCTGGTGCTCACAGTCACGCAGATGCTGCGCAAGAAGGGCGTCGTCGGCAAATTCGTCGAGTTCTTCGGCGATGGCCTGAATTCCATGACGCTGGCCGACCGCGCTACCATCGGCAACATGGCGCCCGAATATGGCGCCACCTGCGGCTTCTTCCCCGTCGACGGCGAGACCGTGCGTTACCTCACCACGTCGGGCCGCGAAGACGAACGCATCGCGCTGGTCGAGGCCTATGCGAAGGCTCAAGGGATGTGGCGCGAAGCCGGCGCATCCGACCCGGTCTTCACCGACACGCTGGAGCTCGACCTCGGCGATGTCGTGCCTTCCATGGCCGGCCCCAAGCGCCCCGAAGGCCGCATCCCGCTCGAGGGCATTGCGCCGGGCTTCGCCGAGGCGCTGGGCGATGTCTACAAAAAGACCACCGCCACCGACCGCCGCTACGAGGTCGAGGGCGAGGATTTCGATATTGGCCATGGCGATGTGGCGATTGCCGCCATCACCTCCTGCACCAACACCTCGAACCCGTCGGTGCTCATCGGTGCGGGCCTGCTCGCCCGCAACGCCAACCGCCTCGGCCTCAAGCAGAAGCCTTGGGTCAAGACCTCGCTGGCGCCCGGCAGCCAAGTCGTCGCCGAATATCTGGAGAAATCCGGCCTGCAGGATGAGCTCGATCAAATCGGCTTCAACCTCGTCGGCTTCGGCTGCACCACCTGCATCGGCAATTCAGGCCCGCTGCCGCCGGCAATCTCCAAGACCATCAACGACAAAGGCCTCATCGCGGCGTCCGTCCTGTCGGGCAACCGCAATTTCGAGGGCCGCGTCTCGCCAGACGTGCAGGCCAACTATCTGGCCTCGCCGCCGCTGGTCGTCGCTTACGCGCTGGCCGGCACGGTCACCAAGGACCTGACCAAGGAGCCGCTCGGCGAGGACAAGGACGGCAAACCCGTCTTCCTGAAGGACATCTGGCCGACCACGCAGGAAATCCAGGATTTCATCGCCAAATACGTCACCCGCGAGCTGTTCGCGACCAAATATGCCGACGTGTTCAAGGGCGACGAGAACTGGGCCAAGGTCCAGGCCCCGTCCGGCCAGACCTATGCCTGGGACAACCAGTCCACCTACGTGCAGAACCCACCTTATTTCGAGGGCATGGGCAAGACCCCGCGCGCCGTGTCCGACATCAAGGGCGCACGCGTACTCGGCCTCTTCGGCGACAAGATCACCACCGATCACATCTCGCCCGCCGGTTCCATCAAGGCGGCCTCGCCCGCCGGTGAATACCTCACCTCGAACGGCGTCGGCGTGGCCGACTTCAACCAGTACGGCACGCGCCGCGGCAACCATGAGGTGATGATGCGCGGCACCTTCGCCAATATCCGCATCCGCAACCACATGCTGGGCGAAAACGGCCGCGAGGGCGGATACACCATCCACTACCCGTCAAAGGACGAGCTTTCGATCTACGACGCGGCCATACGCTACAAGGAAGAAGGCGTGCCGCTGGTCGTCTTCGCCGGCGTCGAATATGGCAACGGCTCCTCGCGCGACTGGGCGGCAAAGGGCACCAACCTGCTCGGCGTCCGCGCGGTTATCGCCCAGTCCTTCGAGCGCATCCACCGCTCCAACCTGATCGGCATGGGCGTCATCCCCTTTGTCATGGAAGGCGGCGACAGCTGGGCCCAGCTCGACATGAAGGGCGATGAGCTCGTCACCATCGAGGGGCTGGAAAACATCAAACCGCGCCAGAAGATGGTGGCGAAAGTCACCTTCGCCGACGGCACGGTGAAAGACGTTCCGATCCTGTGCCGCATCGATACGCTCGACGAGCTGGATTACTTCAAGAACGGCGGCATCCTGCAGGCGGTGTTGAGAGACCTGGCGGCTTAAGCACCCTTATCTCCCCCTTTGCGGGGAGGGTGGCCAATCGCTTTGGCGATTGGCCGGGTGGGGGTCAAGCGACCGCGCACCCACACCTCTATCTCCCACTCACACGGGAGGTGAGCGGCCGGTTCGCGAAGCGATGGATGACAATGGCCAGACCGGCAACGGGGCGTGGTGATGATGGACCACGGCCGAAGGCCGAGGCAGCGACCGCTGCCCGCCCGACTTTTCGCTAGCCCCCGCGGAGGCTAGCGAGCCCAAGGCGAGCGCTCAGCCGTGAGCGAAGTCAACAAGCGATCACGAGTGTGCGGCTTCTGAAATGCGGGTTCGGGTTTCGAGCATGGATCCGGATCAAGTCCGGGATGACGACCGGAGGAAGGAGCGGCGCAAATCGTCAACCGCCGAGTTTTCCGTCAAACGATGAAATCAGCGAGGCGTTGGAGACCGGCGGACCACTTCTCCACTTCGTCATCCTCGGGCCTGACCCGAGGATCCATTCCGGAACCTGTCCGCCGCCAGTCTCATAAACCAAACTCAAGCCCACTCTTACACCACCACCTTCACCAGGCTCCCTCGCCTGAGCTGCCCCAGCAGCCAGGCCATGTCGCGCGGCGAGACGGAGACGCAACCTTCGGTAGGCGGGTAGTCCGGTTTTGCAACATGCAGAAAAATCGCACTGCCGAGGTTGCGGCGGCGCGAGCTGATGTTCCAGTCGAGCACGATGACGATGTCGTAGAGCCGGTCGTCGCGCATCATGCGCTCATGGCTTGCCGCGAACGGCAGCCGCACAGGGCGGTTATAATTGGCGTTTGCCGGCGCGTCGCACCAGCCGAGTTCGGTACGTAGGGCGCGCAGAGGAAGCCGCGTCGGCTCGCTGATGCGATGACCCCGCCTAAACCCGCCCAGAACCTGCATCGCCGCCAGCGGGGTGGCGCCATCGCCCTCGCGCTTGTTTGCGCTGATGCCCGAGCGTCCCAGCGCGCAGCGCATCACCCGGCTGCCGACGATCAGCAGCCCCTGCGCACGGTTGCCCGGCCGGGCCCGCACGACCAGCGGCAGCCCTCGGCGGGGGATATTTCCGCTATTGTGGTTGCGGTCACCGTTTTTGGAGTATGATCGCACGCCGGAACAAAAGCCTGTGAACGCCTATCGCGCAGGCGAGCTTCCGCATAAACGGGGGGCGGTCAACCTTGTTTTCCTGTTTTGTTTGAATGGATTGGCAATGACTTCCAGAACACTTCTTATTGTAGATGACGACGAAGACCTCCGCGCCACCCTCAAGGAGCAGCTTTCGCTCTACGAGGAATTCGATGTGCTCGACGAATCCTGCGCCGCCAAGGGCATTGCGGCCGCGCGCGGCTCGATTGTCGATCTCCTGATCATGGATGTCGGCCTGCCGGACATGGATGGGCGCGAGGCCGTAAAGGTCTTGCGCAAGGGCGGCTTCAAGGCGCCGATCATCATGCTGACCGGCCACGACACCGATTCCGATACGATCCTCGGGCTGGAAGCCGGCGCAAACGACTATGTAACCAAGCCGTTCCGCTTCGCGGTTCTTTTGGCCCGCATCCGCGCCCAGCTGCGCCAGCACGAGCAGAGCGAGGACGCCACATTCTCGGTCGGCCCCTACACGTTCAAGCCGAGCCAGAAGCTTCTGATCGACCAGCGCGGCGCCAAGGTGCGCCTGACGGAGAAGGAAGCGGCCATCATCAAATATCTCTACCGGGCCGACAAAAACGTGGTCACCCGCGACGTGCTTCTGGAGGAGGTGTGGGGTTACAATTCGGGGGTCACCACCCACACGCTGGAAACCCACGTTTACCGCTTGCGCCAGAAGATCGAGCGCGATCCTTCCAATGCCGAAATTCTTGTGACAGAAAGCGGCGGCTACAAGCTCGTTCCGTGAGCCGGCTTCGCCGGATTTGCAAACTGACCGGGCGCTGGGCATGTTCCCCCGCGGGGCGGGGAACCGGGGACCGAAATGGCGCTTGAGGACGACATCCGCATCCTGGAGCGGGTGAAGCTGTTCAAGGACTTCACGCGCGACCAGCTTCGCCTGCTGGCCTTCGGCGCCGAGACCTTGCGCCTGCGCGCGGGCCGCGACCTCTATCGCGAGGGCGCCGCGGCAGATAGCGCCTATGTCGTGACCGCCGGCAAGATCGAACTGAGCCGCAACCGCGACGGCGAGACCGTGAAGGCGGGCGAGGCCGGGCCAGGCGCGATGCTGGGTGAGCTGGCGCTGATCTCCGGCGGCAAGCGGCTGACGAGTGCTGCGGCCGCGGAAGACAGCGAGGTTATGCGCCTCAACCGATCGCTCTTTCGCCGCATCCTGGAAGAATATCCGGAAGTCGCCAACGCGCTGCACGCCCGCATTTCGGCCAACATGAAATCAATGCTGGACGACATCACCCGCCTCGGCAGCCGCTTCGGCGACTAGGACGCAAAGCGTCACCCTTGGGCTTGTCCCAAGGGCCTGCAACGCTACCCCGCGTCAATTGCCTGGAAACTCGCCGATTTCTCTACCGCAGCAGGTCCTCGGGACAAGCCCGAGGAAGACGGCATTGCAGCAGGCAATCTAATCCAGATCGAACCGCGCGATCACCGGCACATGGTCGGAAGGCCGCTCCCAGCCGCGCGCCTGCTTAAGCACCGAAACGTCTCGCAGCATTGGTGAAAGTCCGGCCGACGACCAGATGTGATCGAGCCGACGGCCACGGTCCGACGCTTCCCAGTCCCGGGCACGATAACTCCACCAGGTATAAAGCCGCTCCGGCGGCGGCGTATGCTGGCGCATAAGATCGGCCCAACCGCCCGCATTGCGCATTGCTTCCAGCCCCTCCGTCTCCACCGGCGTATGGCTGACCACCTTGAGCAGCTGCTTGTGCGACCAGACATCGGCTTCGAGCGGCGCGATGTTAAGGTCGCCGACCAGAATGGAAGCGGCAGCTACGTCGGATTGAGCCGGAACGCCATGCATTTCGGCAATGAAATCGAGCTTGTGCCGGAACTTCGGGTTGATCTCCGGGTCAGGCTCGTCGCCCCCGGCGGGCACGTAGAAATTGTGCAGAAGCACCGGCTTGCCGTTCGCCTCGAACCGCACTGATAGGTGCCGGCTGTCGCCCTTGCTGCAGAATTCGCGTTTCTCGATCACCTCGATCGGCCGCTTCGAGAAAGTGGCGACGCCGTGATAGCCCTTCTGGCCGTTGAAGGCGACGTGCTCGTAGCCGAGCGCACGAACGTCGTCCTGCGGAAACAGCTCGTCCGGGCATTTGGTTTCCTGCAGGCACAGAAGGTCGGGCTGATACTCGTCCAGAAACCGCGCCACCAGTGGCATTCTCAATCGGACGGAGTTGATGTTCCAAGTGGCGACGGTGAGCGACATAAAATGGGTCCAGCTTGCGCGAAAGCCGGAACCTGCCAATCAGGCCTGCGCCATGCAAGGCCGGGTGCGCGGGCGCAGACCCGCGACGCCTCAATCCACAGTTTTCAGGGTCGCACCCGCCAGCGCGATCAGCGTTTCGGCTGGTTGATTTCGCGCACTCGGTTGTAATTGATCTCAAAGACGCTCGGATCGAACGTCACGCCCTGCTGGACATTGAAGATCATGACCGTGGTGTCTTTGCCCTGCGCGTCGGTTATCGTCCACTGCCTGAGCTCGTAGCTCTGGGGGTCGAACATCATGGTGATGGTCGCATCCCCGAACACCGACTTGTCCACCAGCTTGATGGTGGTGAGGTCGGCGTCTTCGCGCAAATCGGCAACCTTGTCACCGGAGAGATCGATACGCTCGTCAAGCAGCAGCTTCAGCGGCGTCTGCTTCAGCGAATAGAGATCGGCGGTGTTCAACCGGCCGTTGAAAAGCACGACCGACTTGCCGTCAGAAACGACCCGGAACTTCGACGGTGCTTCATAGTTGAAGCGCAGCTTTCCCGGGCGTTCGATGAAGAATTTGCCGCCGGTCTGTTCTCCCTGCGGTCCGAACTGGACGAATTCGCCCATCATCGTGCGCACGGAGGAAAAGTGATCGGCGATCTGTTGTGCGGGCGCACCCTGCGCGTGCGAGGTGCCGGCAAGCGGCAGCATGAGCGCTGCGCCCAGCCCTGCGGCGCCTCCGAGAAAGGCGCGGCGGGAAATGCGGTTGATTTGGCTCTTGGCGTCAAACATCAGCGGGCCTTCAATATGGCTTTCGGTGTCGAGCGGTAGATCGTCACTGGGGCCGAAATTTGGCCGGCAAGCCGCAATGCCTGCTTCGGCTGGATGTTTTCAGGGCGCGCCATCACATCTTGTCCTCTTCGGTCGGCACCAGAATTTCGCGTTTCCCCGCGTGATTGGCTGGGCCGACAATGCCCTCTTCTTCCATGCGCTCGATGATCGAGGCGGCGCGGTTGTAGCCAATGCCGAGCCGGCGCTGGATGTAGCTGGTCGATGCCTTGCCGTCCCGAAGAACCACGGAAACCGCCTGATCGTAGGGATCGTCGGAATCCTCGAAATTGCCGCCACCGCCGCCCGAGCCGCCGGCATCGTCCTCGCCATCGTCTTCGGTGATCGCGTCGAGATATTCAGGCGTGCCCTGCAGCTTCAGATGCGCGACGATCTGCTCCACCTCGTCATCGGCGACGAAGGGCCCGTGCACGCGCTGGATACGCCCGCCGCCGGCCATATAGAGCATGTCGCCCATGCCGAGCAGCTGCTCTGCGCCCATCTCGCCCAGAATCGTGCGGCTGTCGATTTTCGACGTCACCTGGAAGGAGATACGGGTCGGGAAGTTGGCCTTGATCGTACCGGTGATGACGTCGACCGAAGGCCGTTGCGTGGCCATGATGACGTGGATGCCGGCTGCACGCGCCATCTGCGCCAGACGCTGGACGGCGCCCTCAATGTCCTTGCCGGCGACCATCATCAGGTCGGCCATCTCGTCGATGATGACGACGATATACGGCATCGATTCCAGTTCGAGGCTCTCGGTCTCGTAGATCGCCTCGCCGGTTTCGCGGTCGAAGCCCGTCTGCACCGTGCGGCTGAGTGCCTCGCCCTTCTTGGCAGCTTGCGCGACGCGCTGGTTGAAGCCGTCAATATTGCGCACGCCGACCTTGGACATCTTGCGGTAGCGGTCTTCCATCTCCCGCACGGTCCATTTCAGCGCCACCACCGCCTTTTTCGGGTCGGTAACGACCGGTGTCAGCAGATGCGGAATGCCGTCATAAACGGAGAGTTCCAGCATCTTCGGATCGATCATGATCAGGCGGCACTGCTCCGGTGTCATCCGATAGACGAGCGACAGGATCATGGTGTTGATGGCGACCGACTTGCCCGAGCCGGTGGTGCCGGCAACGAGCAAATGCGGCATCTTGGCGAGATCGGCGATCACTGATTCGCCGCCAATCGTCTTGCCCAGCGTCAGCGCCAGCTTGGTCTTGGTCTGCTCGAAATCGCGGCTGGCGAGGATCTCGCGCAGATAAACGGTCTCGCGCCGCGCATTCGGCAATTCGATACCGATCGCGTTACGGCCTGGAACCACTGCGACACGGCAGGCGATCGCGCTCATGGAGCGTGCGATATCGTCGGCAAGGCCGATAACGCGGCTCGATTTGATGCCGGGCGCGGGCTCGAGTTCGTAAAGCGTGACGACCGGACCCGGCCGCACATGAATGATCTCACCCTTAACGCCGAAATCCTCCAGCACGCCTTCCAGAAGCCGCGCATTCTGCTCCAGCGCTTCGTTGGAAAGGCTCTGGTCCTTCACGACATTCTTCGGTTCGGCGAGCAGATGCAGCGAAGGAAGTTCGAACTCGCCGCTGCGGATCAGTGAGCGCTGCGCTTCGCGGCGAATGCGGGCGCCTTGCTGCGGGCGCGGAGCCGGGCCTTCGACGCGCGCCGCATGCTGCGCGGCAGCCGGCGCGTGGTCGAACCCGGCATCGCCTTCATCGTCAAAATCATCGTAGTCGGCATCGATTTCGGGCGCGGCGGGTCCGAGATCGGCAAATTCAGGTTCAATGCGCCCACCCGGAACCCTTGCTGCCGCCGGCAGCTCGTCCAGATAGTCGTCATCGTCAAAATCGGCATGTGCCGGCGCACTCCGGCCTGCCATGGAGAGACGGCGACGCATGAAGCCACGCATGGAAAGCCACCAATGCGTGAGCGCGCCGAGCGCCAGCAATCCTTCACTGTCAGTGGCCTCGTCGTCCTCGAACTCCTCGTCGAAGTCGTCGACATCTTCATAACCGGGCTCGCGGCCGATCAGAGCGGAGGCATAGGCCGTCAGCCAGAGCGTGGGTGCTCCAAGAAGCAGCGCGATCAAGATTGCGGACAAGCCGGTCGGATATCCGCCGACGATGAAGCCCGGCACGGCGAGCACCATATCGCCGAACACGCCGCCCAGGCCGGAGGGCAACGGCCAGCTTTCCGGCGCGGGCACGCAGCCGGCGATTGCCGCACCCAGGAGTGATGCGCCCAGCCAGGCAGCGCCACGCTTCAGACGGCGGTCGATTGCGTAACCCGAAACCAGCCGGATGGCCCAGATGACTCCGGGCACCAGAAGCCCAAGCGAGGCAAGGCCGTAAAACTGCATGGCGAGATCGGAAAACACCGCGCCTGCAAAGCCCATTGCGTTTGTGGCTAGCATGTCTGTGGCGTGGCTGAAGCTTGGGTCTGCGACATTCCATGTTGCGAGGCTGGCAACGGCAAAGCCGGCAGCAAGCAGCATGGCCACGCCGGTGACCCTGCGCATGAGACGTTTGACGAAGCCGCTCAACCCGTGACCGGTATCGTCCATAGCAAGGGAATGGCCCGTACGCATTTGGCTCCTCTGCGCTCACCGCCACGGCGCACGCAAGCGCACGCCGGAAACTGCCGAAGACTAGGCGGTGGAAGGTTAAGGCCCCATTAACCATGCGCATTTGCGTAAGGGCGATGAAAGCAAAAACGGGCCCGGCTGAGCCGGACCCGTTGCAGTGCGCATGGAGCGCACCCGTATGGATATTGCCTTACCTGGCCGAGGAGCTGGTAAACTCGGGATAGGCTTCGACACCGATTTCGGCTTTGTCGAGCCCGAGTTCCTCTTCTTCCCTGCTGACGCGGATGCCCATGGTCAGTTTGAGGATGTACCAGATCACGCCGGAGGCGATGAAGGTGAACGCGCCCATGGCCACGATACCGGTGATCTGCGTGCCGTAGCTTGCGCCCGAGTTGGAGAATGGAACGACCAGCGTGCCCCAGATACCCGCGAACAGGTGAACCGGGATCGCGCCAACCACATCGTCGATCTTCAGCTTGTCGAGCAGCGGCACGGTGACCACCACGACGACGCCGCCGACGGCACCGATGAGAATCGATGCGAACGGTCCGGGCGCCAGCGGCTCGGCGGTGATCGAAACGAGACCCGCCAGCGCACCGTTGAGCGCAAAGGTGATATCGACCCGCTTGTAGAGCACCTGCGCCAGGACGATGGCTGCAACCACGCCGCCCGCGGCAGCCAGGTTGGTGTTGGCGAAGATGCGGCTCACATCGCTTGCGTCGCCGATCGTCCCCATCGCCAGCTGCGATGCGCCGTTGAAGCCGAACCAGCCGAGCCACAGAATGAACGTGCCGAGTGTGGCGAGCGCCATATTGGAACCCGGGATCGGATGCAGCTGACCGTCAGCGCCGTATTTGCCCGAGCGCGAACCGAGGATGATCGCACCTGAAAGCGCTGCCCAGCCGCCGACCGAATGCACGATGGTCGAACCCGCGAAGTCGGAGAAGCCCATTTCCTTGAGCCAGCCGCCGCCCCATGTCCACGCACCGGTGATGGGGTAGAGAATGCCGGTCAGGATCACCACGAAGATGAAGAACGGCCAGAGCTTGATGCGCTCGGCGAGCGCGCCGGAGACGATTGAAGCAGCCGTCGCCACGAACACCATCTGGAAGAACCAGTCGGACGCGGTGGAATAGCCGGTTTCGAGCAGAGCCGCCGTATCGGCACCTTCCAGCCCGACGGGATCGAAGCTGTAGGGAAGCAGCGTGCCGACATAGCTGCCTACATTGACGTACATCAGGCTGTAGCCGATCGCCCAGTACATGATGCCGGCGATCGAGTAGAGGCCGATATTCTTTACGAGCTGCATGGACACGTTCTTGGAACGCACCATGCCGGCTTCGAGCATGGCAAAGCCAGCTGCCATCCACATGACGAGAAAGCCGCCCATGAGGAAAAGCAGAGTGTTGAAGATGAACGCGGTGTCAGCCGCGCTTGCGAAGGCCGGGGCGGCCTCTTCCTGCGCGAAGGCGGCCGTTGCGCCAAACGCGCCAAGCGCAAGGGTGCCCAGAAGGGCGGCGCGCGAAAGCGGCGCCATAATCGAACGAATTGTCATTGGTTTCTCCATTGTCCGCTGAGCCCGCTTAGAGCGCGTCGGCGTCTGTTTCGCCGGTGCGAATGCGCACCGCCTGGTCGATGCCGTAGACGAAGATTTTTCCGTCGCCGATCTGACCGGTCTTGGCCGCCTCGGAGATTGCCTCCACGACCTTATCGGCCAGCTCTGCCGACACTGCGATTTCGATTTTGACCTTGGGCAGGAAGCTGACGGCGTACTCGGCGCCGCGATAGATTTCCGTATGCCCTTTCTGACGCCCGTAGCCTTTGACTTCGGTGACAGTCAGCCCCTGTATCCCGATCCCGGTGAGCGATTCACGCACCTCGTCGAGTTTGAACGGCTTGATGATTGCCATCACTATTTTCATAAGTTTCCACCTTTTCCGACTGCGGGTCCCCCGCGGTTGCGGCATCACCGGCTCATGCGAGGCCGGCAAGTGCACATAACCATTCAAGGCCCGTGCCAGTTGGCGGCGGGAGGCGCTAACTAACTGAAATTAAACTGATAAAAGTGACACCGTGCGCCACGCCTTCGCAGGCGCAGCATAGCAGATGCCTATCAAATAGGCAGATTGGAGCAGCTGCCTATTTCGCGGGCTTTTCGCGTTCTCTGATCAGCCCTTCCTGGGCGACGGAGGCAATCAACCGCCCGTCGCGGGCGTAAAGCAGGCCGCGGGAAAAGCCGCGGGAACCGATCATGTTTGGGCTGTCTTGCGAATAAAGCAGCCAGTCGTCCAGCTTGTGCTGGCGATGGAACCACATTGCGTGATCGAGGCTCGCCATTTGCAATCGCGCATCGAAGCCGGTGCGGCCATGCGCGAAATTGGCAGTGTCGAGCAGTGTCATGTCGGAGAGATAGGCGAGGATCGCGGTCTGCAAGGCACGGTCGTCCGGCACCCCGCCTGTCATGCGCAGCCACACGCTCTGGCGTGGCGGCAGCGGATCTCTGGTCGTGTAATGCTCGATGTTGACGGGCTTGACCTCGAGTGGCCGCTCGCGCGCCCAGAACTTGCGGATTGCCTCGGGTATTTCGAGCTTCGAACTGTTGATCAGCTCGATCTGCGTTTGCAACTCCTCGGGCGGCGGCACGTCGAGCGGCATCGGCATCTGGTGTTCCACGCCCTCTTCGTCGCGGTGGAAAGAGGCCGAAAGCGTGAAGATCGCCTTGCCGTGCTGGATCGCCACAACGCGCCGGGTTGTGAATGCGCCGCCGTCGCGAATGCGGTCGACATTGTAGATGATCGGCACCGTCGGATCGCCGGGCAGCATGAAATAGCAGTGCAGCGAGTGCACATGTTTGTCCTCGGCATCGACGGTCCGCTGCGCGGCCACCAGCGACTGGCTGATCACCTGCCCGCCGAAAACCCGCTGCCAGCCCACTTGCGGGCTGCGACCACGATACAGATTGTGTTCCAGACGCTCGAGATCGAGAATGGACAGGAGTTCCCGCATCACGTCTGTCATGGTGTGGCCTTTAGCGCTGGTAGGGTTGCGGTTTCCAACAGGAAGCCACAAATCAAGTCAAGGCAAGAGCAGCGCCAAGCAGGAGATGCCCGCATGAACAACCGGACATTCGATGTCGTAATCGCTGGCGCGGGTTATGTCGGCCTTGCAACCGCGGTCGCGCTACGCGCTGCGCGGCCTTCGCTCTCCATCGCAATCGTTGATGCAGCGCCAGAAGGCGTGTGGAAGAAGGACGGCCGGGCCTCCGCAATCGCTGCCGCCGCCTGCCGCATGCTGGCCCAGCAGGACGCCTGGGACGAGATCGCGCCCGACGCTGAGCCGATCACCGACATGGTGGTGACTGATTCGCGAACTGCGGACCCCGTGCGCCCGGTGTTCCTCACCTTCGGCGGTGAGGTCGCTCCGGGCGAACCCTTCGCCCATATGGTCCGTAATGTCGTGCTCAATGGCAGCTTGCGCAAACGCGCCGCCGCTCTCGGCATCGACATGATCGAAGGCGTCGCTGTGTCCGGCTTCGAGCGCACAACGGGCTCGATCGCGGTTCATCTGGCTGATGGCATTACGCTCGACACGCGGCTGCTTGTTGCGGCGGATGGCGTGCGCTCGCGACTGCGCGACATGGCCGGCATCAAGACCGTGCATTGGGATTACGGCCAGTCCGGCATCGTCTGCACTGTCGCGCATGAGCGCCCGCATAATGGCCGTGCGGAGGAGCATTTCCTGCCGGCGGGGCCTTTCGCGACCCTGCCGCTAACCGGAAACCGCTCGTCAATCGTCTGGACCGAAACGACTGAGGAAGCCGAAAAGCTGATCGCGCTGGAGCCCGTTCTTTTCGAAGCGGAGCTCGAACTGCGCTTCGGGCTGAAGCTCGGCGAGATAAGGGTCGAAGACAAGCCCCGCGCATGGCCGCTGGGGCTGACGCTGGCGCGGGAGTTCGTGCAGGAGCGTTTCGCGCTTGCAGGCGACGCCGCCCACGGCATTCACCCGATCGCCGGACAGGGCCTCAATCTAGGCTTCCGCGATGCCGCAGCACTAGCCGAAACGCTGGTCGAAGCCGACCGGCTGGGTCGCGATATCGGCGCGCTCGACGTGCTGGAAGGTTATCAGCGTTGGCGCCGATTCGACACGGTGCAGATGGGCGTCACCACCGACGTGCTGAACCGCATGTTCTCGAACGATTTCGGCCCGCTGCGTGCAATCCGCGACATCGGCCTCGGCCTCGTAGACCGCATGCCGCCGGTGAAGGACTTCTTCATCCGGCAGGCCTCCGGCCTGTCGGCAGACGCTCCAAGGCTGCTCAGGGGCGAGGCAATTTAGAGCCCGCCACCTTACCGCAATGTGGCTCCGGCATTACCGGAACCTTACCGGCGAATGACCAAAGCTTAACTTGTCCGATCGCCCTGCTGGCCGGATGCTTTTTGGCGTCCGCCAGAGGAGTATCGCCATGAAAAAGCTCGCAGCCGCAGTCGCAATAGCCGCCGTAACCGGCGCCCCGTCGATCGCCCATGAACGCCCGCTCGGCGACGGCAAGATTACCTCTTCCCCACGCGTCGACTATCTGATGTCGTGCCAGCAGCGCTTCAATGCCAACGCGCCGGGCGCTCACCGCACCGGCGACTGGATTTCCGGCAACACATACGACACTGACGAAAAACCCACCGTCGATGGCAGCGTCAACTGGCCGTCGCGCATTTCGGTCTCGCTGCAAGGCAACGAGCGCGTCGTTTCGTCAAACAACCTGCCGAACCACCCGACCGGCAATTTCCCGATCGCCCGCAATGACGATGCCTATCAGTATGACCGCAACCCCAATCGCATCAGCGAACAGAACATTCTGCTGAGGCTGCCTGCCAATCCGCAACTCGCGGCAAACGCGTCCTGTGTGCCTATGGGCATGATCGGCTTCGCGCTCTCGGGCGTTGCGATCTACAACGCCGTCGATGCCTCCGGCCGCGACGCGCCCGCACATGAAATCCAGGACAAATGCGGCGGTCACCCGCAGCGGTCGGGCCAGTATCATTATCACGATCTCTCGCCCTGCCTCACCGACACCCGCTCCGGCATAGCCGGCCACTCGAACCTTGTAGGTTATGCGCTGGATGGCTTCGGCATCTATGGCCTGCATGGCGAGAACGGAGAGGTGATGACGAACGCTGATCTCGACGAATGCCACGGCCACACCCACACCGTGATGTGGGACGGCGCGCCGCGCGAAATCTACCACTACCACATGACCAACGAGTACCCGTACACGCTGGGCTGTTATCGCGGCACGCCGCAGCGCGTTGCTGGTGAACGCATTGCCAATGCCGGCGAACGCCGTGGCCCGCCGCAGGCCGGCGAGCGGCACGCTGGGCGCGAACAGTTCGGCGATCGGCCGCCGCGGCAAACTATATTCGGGCTGTTCCGGCGCCAGCCCAGGCAGGGCCGGCCCTGACGGGATAGGCGAAAGCCTGAACGAATTTTCCCAAAAGTAGCGCAAGCGTTCTGGTCCGCCGGAGCGCTTGCTCTACTATTGTCGGCATCGGCCATTCCGGCCCAACGAAGGAGAGCATTATGCAACGTCATGCAAAAGCGGTCTGGAAGGGCGATCTCAAGGGTGGCGGCGGCACGCTCAACAGCCAGAGCGGCGCGCTCAAAGACCTGCCCTATTCGTTCAAGATGCGCTTTGAGGACGAGAGCGGCAAATCGGGCACTAACCCGGAAGAGCTGATCGCCGCGGCGCATGCCGGCTGCTACGCCATGCAGCTTTCGCATTTTCTGGCTGAAAACGGCACGACTGCCGAAAAGCTGGAGGCGAGCGCTGAGATCACGCTCGTTCCGGGAACCGGCATTACCGGAAGCGCGCTGAAACTCACCGCCACCGTACCCGGCATCGACGACAAGACGTTTCAAGAGCTTGCCAACAAAGCCAAGGAGGCCTGTCCGGTATCGGGAGCGCTCGGCGCAATCTCGATAACGTTGGAGGCGAAACTCGCATAATTGCGCATAAACCGTGTAATTTTCGCTCTTGGTAGCCGACTTGCGCGCAATCTTGCGTCACGTTGGCGGCCTACTTCGCAACCAAATACCGGCCTGTCGGCGCTAGAATCCTCTTCTGCTATCTTTGGGAGGATGCACCATGCTGATGCAGGTGGAGACGCGTTCGTTGAAGAATGCCGGCACCGCTGAGAGCCTGACCGTAACCGACATTACCGAGGACGCGTCGAAGCTCGACGCGTTCGATCACCATGAGCGCATTTGGCTGGGCCGCGACGAGAAACGCGGCCTCACGGCTATCGTCGCCATCCATGACACGCGCCTCGGCCCGGCACTTGGCGGCACCCGCGTCTGGCCACATGAAAGCTTTGAGGCTGCCCTCACCGACGCTCTGCGCCTCTCGCGCGGCATGACCTATAAGGCCGCGGTCGCCAACCTGCCTCTCGGCGGCGGCAAAGCGGTCATCTGGGCCGACCCGGCAACCGACAAGGCGCCGGCGTTGCTCGATGCCTATGCCGAGATGCTGGCGCAGCTCGACGGACAATATTACACCGCCGAGGATGTCGGCCTGTCGTTGGCAGATGCCGACTATCTGCGCGAGCGCACCCGCAACGTGTCCGGCACGACAATTGGCGGCAGCGGCAATCCTTCGCCGGTCACCGCACATGGCGTCTATCTCGGTCTCAAGGCGGCATTCGCCTACCGCAACGGCCATGAAGACCTGACCGGCGTACGTGTTGCAGTTCAGGGGCTGGGTTCGGTTGGTTGGGCGCTCTGCGAGCGGCTTCACGCCGACGGTGCGAAGCTGATCGTCTCCGACATCAACGAAAACCGCGTGGCCAAAGCCGTCTCGGCATTCGGCGCGGAAGCCGTCAGCGCTGACAAAATCCTCTCTGCCGACGCCGACATATTCGCGCCTTGCGCTTTGGGCGCTGTGCTTTCGTCCGAGACAATCCCTGCCCTCAAGGCGAAGATTGTGGCAGGCGCCGCCAACAACCAGCTTGCCGAGCATGGTGACGCGCGGCTCCTGATGGATCACGGTGTGCTTTACGCCCCGGACTATGTGCTGAACGCAGGCGGGCTGATCAACGTGGCGGGCGAACTCGACCGGGACGGTTATGACCGCGATCGCGTGCTGAAGGCGTTGCAGGAAATTCCCGCGACGCTGATGGCGATCTTCGAGCGCGCCGAACAGCTCGGTCGACCGACAAACGATATCGCCAAGGACATCGCTGACGAACGGCTGGTGAACAACTGAGCCGCCCCGTCATCCCGGAAGCCGGAGTGGAACGAAGGCTGTCCGGGACCCATTCCGTAACCTTTGCCGAGTTCACAACCGTTCCGGAATGGATCCCGGCTCGCGGTCGCGAGCTCCCTTGGCCGGGATGACGCTCGCCACGGGATGATAGCGGAGGCGCCTAGCTCCCCTTGATGCCCTTCAGCGCGTTTTCGCCCCACACCTGCTCCAGGCGGGCGTCGCGGCGGCAGCCATTGCGGTAATATTTATACCGCACGGGATTCTTCTTGTAATAGTTCTGGTGGTAGTCCTCGGCCGGCCAGAAGGTTGGCGCGGATACGATATCCGTCACCACATTCCCACCCAGCTCGCGTGCAGCCGCCTTTTTGGCTTTTTCGGCTGCGGCCTTCTGCTCGGCATTCGTGGCATAGACCGCCGTCGAATAGCTGTGGCCGCGGTCGCAAAACTGGCCGCCGCCATCCGTCGGGTCGATCGAGCGGAAAAACGCCGCGACCAGCATGTCATAGCTAACTCGCGAATTGTCGAACTCGATCCGCACCGCCTCGCGATGACCGGTGGATGAGTGATCGTAATAGGTGGGATTGTCGGTCCGCCCGCCAATATAGCCGGAGGTGGTGGACACCACGCCGGACACTTTGTCGAAATCGGCTTCCACGCACCAGAAGCAGCCGCCGGCGAAAATCGCCACTTCCATCTGCGCGGAAGCGGGCTGAGTGGTGGGAAGCGCTGCGGCTGTGGCGAACAGAAGCGCATAAGCAGTATTGCGGATCATCGAAGAACCTCCGGTTTCGCAGCGGAAACTAGCACTGCTTTTTCGCGGTTCAAATCACTGGCCAACACGGTTGTGTGAAAGCGCCGGCCCCGCGCCAAACCTCGCACAGTCCGGAAACGGGTGGCGAGCAGCGTCCTTTGCCAATAGGTGGGTGGCCTCTTCAACGAGGACACGGCCATGAAACATTTTCTTCTCATTCACGGCAGCTGGCACGGCGCCTGGTGCTGGTTCAAGGTTCTGCCGCGCCTTCGCGCGCACGGAACGGTCTCGGCCGTCAACCTGCCGGGACGCGGACGCGATCCCGCACCATTCCCCGCCATCGATCTTGCCGCGATGGTGAAAGCCGCCGAAGCGCATATGCCGGCTGAAGGCAAGACGACCATTGTCGTGCATAGCCGCTACGGCATTCTGGCTTCCACGCTCGCGGAAAAACACCCGAACCGCATCGAGCGTGTGATCTACCTTGCCTCCTTCATGCTGCCTGCGGGCGACAGCATTGCCAAATGGGCGCCGACGGACCGGGATTCGCTGATCCCGGCGAACATGGACTTCAACGAGCTGTGGGACTGGCTGCGGCCCGAAGCCTATCGCGATGCGCTTTATGCCGATTGCAGCGAGGACGATGTCGCGCTGGCGCATTCGCTTTTGTGCCGCGAGCCGATCCGGCCGGCCGGCGAGGCGCTGAAACTCACGGACGAACGCTACGGCTCGGTACCGCGTGCCTACATCAGACTGACGGAAGATCGCGCGGTGTCGCTCAACCTGCAGGACAGGCTGATCGAGGCGAGCCCGCCGGAGCGCGTGGAAAGTATCACCGCCAGCCACTCTGCCTACTTCTCTCAGCCCGACAGGCTGACCGAAACGATCCTGAAACTGGCTACCGACTGACGATATCTGGGCGTCTCGCACCATAGTATTATCCGTTGGGTTGCACGCAATAATATATTTAAGGTTGTATTACGATGTCCAATTTACTGGCATCTATATTGCATCACATCTTCCGTGTAACGAAAACGGGGACGGATAATGTCTAATGTTATTCAGTTTGGGACAAGGCGTTCTGGAATAGAACGCCCAACCTCGGGGCCTCCACCCGAGGAAAGACGATCGGATCGGCGCCGTCGCGTGAGGCGCGCGGCGGTACTGCATTTCAACAGCGGCTACGGAGCTTTCGACGCCAGCATCCGCAATCAATCGCCCAATGGCGCATGCATCGACATCGACAGCACGTTCGGCGTGCCGACGCGATTTCAGCTCACGGTCTCCGGCATCAAGATCGGAGACGCACATGTGCGCTGGCGCTCTTCCACACAGTTGGGCGTGGTCCTGCTGGAACCGTTTCCGCCGGATCTGACACCTGGCTAGGCGGACCGGCCTCGAGCGGCGCTCAAACCCGCCGCTCGACCATCATCTTCTTGATCTCAGCAATCGCCAACGCAGGGTTCAGGCCCTTGGGGCAGGCCTGGGTGCAGTTCATTGCCGCCCGACCGCAGCGCGCCAGCGCGAGGCAAGATCAGGGAACGATCATGAAAGGCGACGGTTAAACCCGCCGCTCGACCATCATCTTCTTGATCTCAGCAATCGCCAACGCAGGGTTCAGACCCTTCGGGCAGGCCTGGGTGCAGTTCATGATCGTGTGGCAGCGATAGAGCCGGAACGGGTCTTCCAGATTGTCGAGCCGCTCGCCGGTCTTCTCGTCACGGCTGTCGATCAGCCAGCGATAGGCCTGCAACAGAACGGCCGGTCCGAGATAGCGTTCGCCGTTCCACCAATAGCTCGGGCAGGAAGTCTGGCAGCAGAAACACAGAATGCACTCATAAAGCCCGTCGAGCTTCTGCCGCTCCTCATGGCTTTGCCGCCATTCCTTAGCGGGTTCGGGCGTCTCCGTCTGTAGCCAAGGCTCGATCGAGGAAAGCTGCGCGTAAGGCACCGAAAGGTCGGGCACGAGGTCTTTCACCACCGGCATGTGTGGCAGCGGGTAGACCTTCACCGAACCGTTCACTTCATCCATGCCCTTGGTGCAGGCGAGCGTGTTGGTGCCATCGATATTCATCGCGCAGGAACCGCAAATACCTTCGCGGCAGGAGCGGCGCAGCGTCAGCGTCGGGTCGACATTGTCTTTGATCCAAAGAAGCGCGTCGAGAACCATCGGCCCGCAATCGTCCAGGTCGACATAGTAGGTATCGACGCGCGGATTATCGCCATCGTCGGGCGACCAGCGGTAGATCCGGTATTCGCGCAGGTTCGACGCACCATCCGGCTTCGGCCAGACCTTGCCCTCGGTCACCCGGGAATTTTTGGGAAGCGTGAGTTCAACCATCTTTCGGCCTGTCGCTTACTGATTCTGACACTGCTGCGGTGTCTGGGTCATGAAGTTCGCCATTTCCATCATCTCGGCGCCAGTCAGATCCATTTGCGCTTTCATTTGCGCCTGCGTGTCTTTCCTGAGCGCTGCGACGAAGAAGGCGAGTTGCCTTTCGTTCAGCGTCTCGTGCACCTTGTCGAGGACACAGGCGCAGGCGGAATCGGAAAACTGAAGATCGGCCTTGCAGGACGCCAGAATAGCATCGTCGTCCGCTGATGCCTGACCGGATATTAACAGTGCCCCGCCTGCGAAAACGGCAGCTGCCAACAGGGACGCGTTGGTCGTCAACAAAGCTGTCATCTCAATACACCCGCTTTTTCGGTGCGATCTTGGCCGGATCGATGCCGCCATCCTTGAGCTTCAGCATCGGCTCAGTGTGAACGGGCCGGTAGGTCAGTGTCACCTTGCCCTTGTCGTTCACCTTGGCCAGCGTGTGGTGGCGCCAGTTCTTGTCGTCGCGGTCGGGATAGTCCTCATGCGCGTGCGCGCCGCGACTTTCGGTGCGGGCCTCCGCGCCATAGACGGTGGTGATAGCGCAGGCCATCAGGTTTTCCAGCTCCAGCGTCTCCACCAGATCGGAATTCCAGATCATCGAGCGGTCGGTGACCTTGAGATCGTCGAGCTCTTTCCAGATTTCGGATACGCGCTTACAGCCCTGCTTGAGCGATTCCGACGTGCGGAAGACCGCCGCATCGTCCTGCATGGCCTTCTGCATCTTCCCGCGCAGTGCGGCCGTCGGCGTACCGCCCGAAGCATGGCGCAGCTTGTCGAAGCGGGTCATGATCTGGTCGACCGCGCTTTCGTTGATTGTAGGCACTTCCGCCTCGCGGTCGATCACCTGGCCAGCTCGAATGGCCGCCGCGCGTCCGAAGACGACAAGATCGATCAGCGAATTGGAGCCGAGCCGGTTGGCCCCGTGCACGGATGCGCTTGCGGCTTCGCCCACCGCCATCAGTCCGGGCGCGATGCGGTCCGGGTTGGCCTTTGTCGGGTTCAGCACCTCGCCCCAATAGTTGGTCGGTATGCCGCCCATATTGTAGTGCACCGTCGGTAACACAGGGATCGGCTCCCGTGTGACATCGACACCGGCGAAGATGCGCGCCGATTCCGCGATGCCCGGCAGCCGCTCGTGAATGACCGCAGGGTCGAGATGGTCGAGATGCAGGAATATGTGGTCCTTGTTCTTGCCTACTCCCCGGCCTTCACGGATTTCCATCGTCATGCAACGCGAAACCACGTCGCGGCTGGCAAGGTCCTTTGCCGAGGGCGCATAGCGCTCCATGAAGCGTTCGCCTTCGGAGTTGACGAGGTAACCACCCTCGCCGCGCACGCCTTCGGTGATCAGGCAGCCGGCGCCATAAATGCCGGTCGGGTGGAACTGGACGAATTCCATGTCCTGCAGCGGCAAGCCCGCGCGGGCAATCATTCCGTTTCCATCACCCGTACAAGTGTGCGCCGAGGTGCAGGAGAAATAGGCCCGGCCGTAACCGCCTGTCGCCAGCACAACCATCTTGGCCGCGAAGCGGTGGATCGTGCCGTCATCGAGATTCCACGCCACCACCCCGGTGCAGACACCGTCTGTCATGATCAGGTCGATGGCGAAATATTCGACGAAGAACTGCGCCTTGTTCTTGACCGACTGGCCGTAGAGCGTGTGCAGGATCGCGTGGCCCGTGCGATCGGCGGCCGCGCAGGTGCGCTGCACGGGCGGCCCGTCGCCGAAATTCTGCATATGGCCGCCGAAGGGACGCTGATAAATGCGCCCATCCTCGGTGCGCGAAAACGGCACGCCGTAATGCTCCAGCTCATAGACCGCTGCCGGTGCTTCGCGCGCGAGATATTCCATCGCGTCGACATCGCCCAGCCAGTCGGAGCCTTTGACCGTGTCATAGAGGTGCCACTGCCAGTGGTCCGGGCCCATGTTCTTCAGCGACGCAGCAATGCCGCCCTGCGCGGCGACCGTGTGCGAGCGGGTCGGGAAAACCTTGGTGATGCAGGCTGTCTTCAGCCCCTGCTCGGCCATGCCAAGCGTGGCGCGCAGGCCGGCGCCGCCTGCGCCAACGACCACGACGTCGAAGGAGTGATCGACATAGGTGTAAGCGCCGTTGCCCGCGGCTGAACTGTCCTTAGCGGCCACGTGATCAGCCTCCGAATGCAAGCTTGAGCAGCGCGAACACCGAGACCGCGCCAATGACGATGGGGAAGAAGGCGTTGAGCGCCAGAAGCACGATCTTCAGCAGTTCGCCGTGAATGTAATCCTCGATGATCACCTGCATGCCGAGCTTCATGTGAAGGAGCGCAGAGGCGAGCACCAGGATCATAACAACCGCAACCAGCGGATTGCCCAGTGTCGCCGCAACCGTTGCGTGGTCAGCACCGTTGAGCGCCACGATCAGGCCGACGAAAAAGAGGATCAGCGGGATGTTGGCGAGCGCCGTCAGTCGCTGACGCCAGAAATGGTCCGTGCCTTCCTTGGCCGAACCCAGCCCGCGCACGCGGGCCAATGTCGTTCGCATATCGCTCATCACATCCCCCGCGAAGCGTAGCCGGCGATCCACACGAGCACCGTAAGCGTGGCCGAGCCGGCGAGCGTTGCCCAGGCCATTTTGGTCGCGGTGGTTTTTTCGAGCATGGAGCCGGTATCCCAGATCAGATGCCGCACGCCGCCCAGCATGTGGTGAAGAAGCGCCCAGGTGTAGCCAAACAGCACGAGCCGACCCAGGAACGAGCCGTAAATGCCGTTGACGAAATCGAAATAGGCCGGCGAGATCGCCGCTGCGAGCAACCACCAGGCGACCAGAAGAGTGCCGAAATAGAGCGCGCCGCCCGTGATGCGATGCACGATCGACATCATCATGGTCGGGATCAGACGGTACACCTGCAGATGCGGTGATACCGGGCGCTGTCGGGTGGCTGTCGTATCGCTCATGGCTTCCCCGCTGCCGCCTCCAGCTGTTGCCGAAGGAAATTTTCGAAGTCCGAAGTCTGCCGGACCGCGGATTGTCTAGTCCGGTTTTTGCACTGCGTCAAAGCCGGACGGCTAGGTCTTTAGGCTTGTTTACGGTGTTCGCGCCGCAGCGTCCACGCAAGGCACAAACTTCAATCGATTGAGGTCGACAGGAAGCGATCGAAGCAGCTCAGCGTCTGCAATCGAGCGGCGCCTGGCCCGCCCGCATCCATAGCGCTTCGCGGCCCTCAAGCACCAGCGCCAAGCCTTCAGCACCGTAACGGCTGCGCTGGTTGGGCGGCGCGGCAACAAGCTCGTAGCGCGCCATCTCCGGCTCGCCGGTCTCTTCCGAAATGCCGGAGGCGGCATTCACGGTGACGCTCGATCCGGTATTGATGACGCGGATATCGCCGCCTTCGCCGCACCTGTAAGTGGCGACGCGCGGCTGCGAGCTGGAAATCTGCTGGCCAGACCCGCCGCCGGTACAGCCTGCCGCAACTAGCGTCATGGCACAGGCAATACTCGATACAATTGCGCGGCCCCCGCGCCCGGCTGGAATCATCATGGCGCGGACGCTAGGCGCAAAGGGGCGTCGAGATCAAGCATGGTCTCGGCTCAACGCTAGCGACCGTCGAAGCGGATGACATAGCTCGACCAGTCGGCGGGCGCGGCGATCTGCTCATAGAGCTTGCGGCCATCCTCCGGCACGCGCGGCGCATTGAGGATCAGCTTCGACCAGCCGCGCTCCTCCGCCTGATCGGCCAACACATCGACCAGCGCTTTCGCAATACCCTTCTGGCGGTGATCGTGATGCACATAGATGTGATCGACCACACCGCACCGCATGCCCGACACAGGCTCGGGCTGATCGGCGAACATGACGAAGCCGACAAGAGCGCCATCCATGCGCGCGCCATAGATTTCAATGCCGCGATCCTGCAGCAGCGTCTCGGCGTAAAAATCGTCCGGCCGGCGCGGCGCACCGCGCTTCAGCGCCTGCGCATAACCGGCCACCAGCGGCGCGAAATCATGCGCGTCTTTCAGCCGCAACTGGGCAATGTCGATCTCGTGATTCTGGCTCATGCGGGGTCCGTCTGCGAATTAACCACTTTCATCGATCCACGGGGATGGCACCCCGTACGCCGGGTGACAAGCGTTAAGAATGCGTTAATTTGCTGAACCGAGGGGGCAGCACCTTTCACGGGGAAGGAACGCACCATGCGCATGACGAAATTTGGCACCGGCCTGGCGGTTGCAGCGGCGTTGTTTGCCGCGGCGTTGACGCCGGCGAGTGCCGGCAAATTCCTGAAGGAGCGCGTCTATGACGATTCCTTCGGCAACCTGATTATTCTGAGCCCGTCCGGCTACAAACGCATCGTGGTGGGCATGGGCCATATCGCGGTCGAAATGGAGCCGGAGCGGCGCGCAGCCGCAGCCTATGCGCATGACGACGGCTACCATGTCGTGAGGCGCCATTGCCATCGCCCGCCGCATATCTGGAAGGGCCGCGGCTACATGTATGGCCTCGCCGATGGCGAAATTCCGCAGGCGCCACTGGTCTGCAAGTAATTCAGTACCCGGCCATGACTTGGCCGGATTTGCGTTGCCGAGTGGCGTTCAGGAAGCGTTAACCATGAGTCAAGCCCGCACTGCGCGCAGTTTGCGCGGCCAGATTGCATCGCTGGAAACGATGACCCGCTTTGTGCTGGCGACGCTGGCACTGGCGAGCGGCGTTTACACCTATCTTGGCGTGCGCAGCCTGCTCGACGGCGAAGCGACCATGGTGTTCTTCGCCGCGGTCATCTACTCCGCAGCTGTCTCCGTAGGCATTTACGGCTTCTGGACCTATTTGATCCGCTTCGTGCCGGATGTGCGAGACATGGCTTCGCGCCTGGGCCTCGTCGCGGTCATGGCGCTCGGCTCGGCGATGATAATCGCAATGTCGTCTTGGCTGAACGCGGCAGCACTAGCGGGCTCCGCCGCTGTCGAGCAACATCTGGCGACGACCATCGAGGGCTATACAGCCGACCTCGATCAGGCGAACTCCAACGCCATCGCAGCCCAATCGCTGCTGCCGGACATCCAGCGCGCCTCCGAACGCTTTGCCCGTCTGGCGGAGGAAGAGCGCGAATCCGGTGCGCTGACGGGGTCTTCCGGTTCTGGCAGCGTGGTGCAACTGCTCAGTCAGATGTCGGCGCAGATGCGCGAACTAGAGGCGAGCATCGTCGCCTCGCGCGAAACCGTGTCGTTGCTCTTCGATGAGGGCCAGGGCCATCTGGCGACCATGCGCGGCCTCGTCTCAGGCTCCGGCGCGGTGGCGCCACGCGCTGACAAATTCGGCGAAGAAGCCGTTGCGCTGACGGCCGTCATTTCCGCGCTGGAACAGACTTCAATTGCGCCTTCGGTCAGCAGGGCCGCGGCCGACCTGTCGGCAGGTTTCATCGCGCCGGTTGCCGACGGCCGCTCCGCCGACCTCGCCGGCCGTCAGGATGCGGTGATGGCGCGGGTACGTGCCTCAGTCGCCGCACAGTCCGAAGCACTCTCCGCGGCAGCGGGTGAAATCCTCGCCTTGCCGCGCGTAGCCGAGCGCCGTTTCGTGCCGCTGTCGGCCGCCGAGGCGGTGCTTCTTTACGCATCGAGCTTCCTGCCGAGCTGGGCCGGCGCGATCTCGATAGACCTAATGCCGGCCGTGTTGGTGGGCATCATGGCGATTGTCTATGGCGCGATCCGCCGCGACGAAGACGAGCTGACCGAGGCCGACTTGATCACCGCCGGCGACATGCTCCGCGCGCTCGATGTTCATGCCGCCATCGCCGCCCGGCGCAAAGAAGAGAGCGACGCGACCAGTCCCGAACCCGCGCCGGACAGCCGCGAGGCCAAACCGGATGCGCCGAACGTGACACCGCTCAGCCTGACCGACCGCAAGAGGACCGACCCATGAGTATTCGGGGCGAAGAGTTCGAGCGGCCACGACACGACGAGGCGGGCATTGTGCGCTGGGCGTTTTTCTTCATGTTGCTTGGCACCTTCCTGGTGCTGACGCTCGACTTCCGCGACATCGTGGAACGCAATGGCGGCTTCTGGACGCCCGAGCGGTCGGCGACCGCGGTGACCGTTCCAGTGCTTCCGCCGGCAGTGGAAGGCGACGATGAAGCGAAGCCACGCGGCATTGACCCGCGCGAATTCGTGACAACCAACCCTGACAGTCTGCGCGACGCGATGCGCTTCACCCTGCTGCCGGATGGCGTGTTGCAGGCCGCAGGCAGCATCGACCCCGGTGCCGCCTCGCGGTTTGAAGCCGAACTCGGCGAGCGCGGCGAATATGTGCGTACCGTGTCGCTGGATTCGCCCGGCGGTTCCCTCGACGAAGCGATGCTGATTTCGAAGCTGATCCGCGAGCACGGATTGGCGGCTGAGGTGCGCGACGGTGCGCTGTGCGCCTCGTCCTGCCCGCTCATTCTGGCCGGCGGCACCAACCGCAAGGTCGCTGATAAAGCAGCCATCGGCGTGCATCAGTTCTACGCGGTCACAAATCGCGAACTGGGCCCCGAGCAGGCAATGGCCGATGCGCAGCTCACGACCGCGCGGATCACCCGCCACCTGATCGAGATGGGCGTCGACCCGGCCCTATGGCTCCACGCGCTCGATACGCCTCCGCGCCGGCTTTATTATCTTTCGCCCGAAGAACTCGCCGCCTACCGGCTCGTCACCGACGCTCGCACTGCAGCTCTGGTGGACTGACATCCCGCTCCGCCGTCCTCCTCGGGCTTGTCCCGAGGACCTACGGCGACAAGGGCGGCAAGCCGTCAAACGATACTGGAATTTTGCGCGGCGGCAGGCCCTTGTGACAAGCCCAAGGGTGACCCTACCGCGCCTGAGCGTGATACTCCGCGTTGGGCTGCATTTCGACAGCCGCCGCCACCCTGTTCGACATGTTGAAGAAGGCTGCGACCGACGCGATGTCCCAGATATCGCGGTCGCTAAAGCCAATCTTGCGCAGCGCCTCGCGGTCTGCGTCGTCCATCTTCGCCGGTTGCTCGGTGAGTTTTTCCACGAATGCCAGCATCGCCGACTGCTTTTCCGAAAGCTCGGCCACGCGCCAATTCATCACCATCATCTCACCGAGTGTGGGGTCGCCCGACAGCTGGCGCACCGCGGCACCATGTGCGACGAGGCAGTAGAAGCAGTGGTTCAGCGACGAGACCACAACCGCGATCATCTCGCGCTCCAGCTTGGAAAGCCCGGAATCGCCGAGCATCAGATCGTTGTACATGTCGGTGAAGGCGCGCAGCTTCTTCTCGTCAAATGCATAGGATTTCAGCACGTTGGGCACCAGCCCGAGCTTCTCTTCGCATTTGGCGAAATAGGCCAGCGTTGCCTCCGAAAGCTCTGCCGAGGGTTGTAGATCCAGTGCAGTCAGACGTTCGCTCATCGGCTTCATTCTCTCTTCAAAAAATACTGCGCAGATGACGCCGCCGGGTCTTTCAGCGGGTCGCCAAATGGGCTTCTTCTGATACGATACAGCGGAATACACAGCGCGGGGGAGAAAACATCATGGCTGATCGCGGCGGCGCGAAGAGCAGCGGCAAGAAGAAAGGCGGCGCGGACGCAGGCAACGCCGAACTTGCGGAATTCACGCGGCTCTTGGTTTCCCGCGCGCCGGAGGAAGACGTCGCGACCTATGACAAGGACGCGCTTCAGCGCGCCGCCGAAATCGCGCATGCCACTTTGCTGACGCACCACAGCGGCGAAAGCGTCGTCTCCGTCGAGGCCAACCCCGGCATCACATGGCGCGGCCGGGCGATGTCGGCAGTGACGGTGATCAACGACAATATGCCGTTCCTGTTCGATTCCATCACCGGCGAAATCAACGAAAGCGCAGGTGAGGCGGGGCTGGTTCTGCACCCGGTTCTGCTGGTGAAGCACGACGCGAACGGCGTGGCCCGCATCATGGGCGACGCGTCTGCCAAAAAGGCTCAGGCCGAAGCCGACCGCGTCAGCCTCATCCACGTCCACATCCCGCGCATATCCGCTTCAGAGGCGGAAGCGCTCGCCGGCCGTTTGAAGAACATCCTCACGCAGGTGCGCGCAGCGGTCGCCGACTGGAAGCCGATGCTGGCGAGGCTCGACCAGTCGATCACCGACTTCCGCTATTCGCCGGTGCCGCTGGCGAAAAACAAGGTCGAGGAGACAATCGCGTTTCTGGAGTGGTTGCGCGACAACAACTTCACCTTCCTGGGCATGCGCGAATTCATCTACAAGGGCGGCGAAAAAACCGGCGAGCTGAAGCGGACCGAAAAACCAGGTCTGGGCATCCTGTCGGACCCGGACATTCTCGTTCTCCGGCGTGGCGCCGAAGCGGTGACCACCACGCCCGAGATCAGAGCCTTCCTGCACGGGCCCGAACCGCTGCTGGTGACAAAGGCCAACGCGCGCTCGCTGGTCCACCGGCGTATTTATCTCGACTATCTCGGCATCAAGACATTCGACGACAAGGGCAAGCTCAAGGGAGAGCTGCGTATCGTCGGCCTGTTCACCTCAACTGCCTATACCCGCTCGGTGATGGGCATTCCCTATCTGCGCTCCAAGGCCAACGATGTGTTGGCGAAGTCGGGCTTCGATCCCGCCGACCATTCCGGCAAGGCGCTGATCAACGTGCTGGAATCCTATCCGCGCGACGAACTCTTCCAGATCGACGTACCGACGCTGCGCCGCCATGCCGAGGGCATTCTGGCGCTGGGTGAGCGCCCGCGGGTACGGGTGCTATATAGAATCGACCAGTTCGACCGCTTCGTCTCCGTGATCGTATTCGTGCCGCGTGACCGCTACGATTCCCGGGTGCGCGTGAAGATCGGCGACTACCTGAAAGAGAAGTTCGATGGCCGGCTGTCCGCCTATTACCCGGCCTTCCCTGAAGGTTCGCTGGCCCGCGTCCATTTCATCATCGGGCGTTCCGGCGGCAAGACCCCGCAGCCCGACAATGACGAAATCGAGGATGCGGTGCGCGAAATCGTGCGCACATGGGATGACGGGCTGCGCGAGGCGATCTCAGAGGCCGGGGCGGACAAGGCGCTTGCCGATGCCGCCGCCGGCTTCCCGCAAAGCTACCGCAACGCGTTCGCGCCCAAGGTCGCTCTGCACGACGCCACCGGACTGCTGAAAGTCAGCCCAGGCCAGCCGGTTGCGATCGAGTTCCTGCGCGACGCCACCCAGGAAGACACGCATTGCGGCCTCAAGATCTTCCACTATGGCGAGCCTGTCGCGCTGTCGGAACGTGTGCCGCTGCTTGAGAACATGGGGTTCCGCGTTATCAGCGAGCGCACCTTCGACATCGCGCATGGCAATGGCGTCGTCTTCCTGCACGACATGGAGCTGGAAAGCGCGGCCGGCCGGCCCATTGAGCTGGACAAGAGCGGTGACCTCTTTGCGTCCGTGTTTCTGTCGGTCTGGAACGGTGCCAGCGACAACGACGCATACAACGCCCTGGCCGAAAGCGCCGGGCTCGGACCCAAGCAGATACGCATATTGCGCGCTTATGGCCGCTATCTGCAGCAGGCCGGCATTCCGCAAAGCCAGGAGTTCGTGGCCGGCGTTCTCAACCGCTATCCGAAAATCGCAAGCGATCTCTATGAACTCTTCGACCAGCGCAACAACCCGACGCGCACCGCCCCCGGCGAAGATGCTTCGGAGCGCATTCTGGATGCGCTGGACGATGTGCCCTCCATCGACGACGACACGATCCTTCGTCGCTACCTGAACATGATCGACGCCACTTTGCGCACCAACCATTTCGTCGAATACGACGAAAAGCCTGTGTCGCTGGCGATCAAACTCGATTCGCGCGCCATCACAGGGCTGCCGCAGCCCCGGCCCTGGCGCGAAATTTTCGTCTACGGCCCGCAGGTGGAGGGCGTTCACCTGCGCTTCGGCCCGGTGGCACGCGGCGGCCTGCGCTGGTCGGACCGGGCTCAGGACTACCGCACCGAGGTGCTGGGGCTGGTGAAGGCGCAGCAGGTGAAGAACGCTGTCATTGTGCCGGTCGGCGCCAAAGGCGGCTTCTACCCCAAACAGCTTCCCGCCGGCGGCAGCCGCGACGAGATATTCGAGGCAGGCCGCAGCGCCTATATCAACTTCATCTCCAGCCTGCTTTCGGTGACCGACAATCTCGATGGCGACAAGGTCGTCCCGCCGGACGGTATCGTGCGCCATGATGGTGATGACCCCTATTTCGTGGTCGCCGCCGACAAGGGAACCGCCACCTTCTCCGACACTGCGAACGGCATCAGCCAGGCTAATGATTTCTGGCTCGACGATGCTTTCGCCTCTGGCGGTTCGGCGGGATACGACCACAAGAAGATGGGCATTACCGCGCGCGGCGCCTGGGAGGCGGTGAAACGCCACTTCCGTGAAATGAACCGCGATATCCAGACCGAACCCTTCACTGTCGTCGGGGTTGGCGACATGTCGGGCGACGTGTTCGGCAACGGCATGCTACTGTCGGAGCAGACGAAGGTGATCGCCGCTTTCGACCATCGCGACATCTTCATCGACCCCGACCCCGACCCGGCGACAAGCTTTGCCGAGCGCAAGCGGCTCTTCGAAATGGGCCGCTCCAGCTGGCAGGACTACGACAAGACGAAAATGTCGAAGGGCGGCGTCATCGTTTCGCGGGCGCAGAAATCGATCGAACTGTCGAAAGCCGCGGCGGAAGCCATCGGGCTTGCGGCGACAACGGCCTCGCCCGTCGAGATCATGAACGCTATTCTGAAGACGCCGGCCGACCTGATGTGGTTCGGTGGCATCGGCACCTATGTGCGGGCGTCTTCTGAAAGCAATCAGGAAGTTGGCGACCGTGCCAATGACGCGATCCGTGTCACCGCCAAGGAGGTACGTGCCAAGGTCGTCGGCGAGGGCGCCAATCTCGGCTTTACTCAGAAAGCGCGCATCGAATACGGCTTGCATGGCGGTCGCTGCAACTCCGACGCGATCGACAATTCCGCCGGCGTGAACTCGTCCGACGTCGAGGTGAACATCAAGATCGCGCTTGCCGCGGCTATGCGTGGCGACAAGCTGCAACGTCCCGCGCGCAACAAGCTGCTTGCGGCGATGACGGACGAAGTGGCGTCGTTGGTGCTGGCCAACAATTACCAGCAGACACTTGCACTTTCGCTCGCCTCGCGCAGGGGTGCTGCGGATATCGGCCAACAGGCGCGGCTGATGGCCTCTCTGGAATCGCGCGGCCTGCTCGACCGCGAGGTCGAAGATTTGCCGGGCGCTGAAGCCCTGGCCGAGCGCCAGGCGCTGGGCGAACCGTTGACGCGCGCCGAGCTCGGTGTGTTGCTGGCCTACGCCAAGATCGTGTTGTTCGACGATATTCTGGCAAGCCCGGTTCCGGACGATCCGCATTTCGACAGCGATCTCGTAAATTATTTCCCCGACAGGATGTCGAAGAAATATGACGGCGAAATCCGTACCCACCGGCTGCGCCGCGAGATCATCGCCACGGAGCTTTGCAACGACACGGTGAACCGCGGCGGCCCGACCTTCATCAGCCGGTTGCAGGATCTGACAGGACAGTCAGCACCCGAAATCGTGGCAGCTTTCGCCGTGGTGCGCGACGGCTTCGATTTGCCCGACATCTACAGGGCGATCGACGTACTGGACACCAAAATCGATGGCGACGCGCAACTTGGGCTTTACCAGCAGGTCGGCCGGCTGGTTCACGCCGCCTCTGCCTGGTTCCTGAAGAACGAAGACAACAACCAGGCCATCGGCGCCCGTGTGGCCACGCTGCGCGAGGCGCGTGCGGCACTCGAGCCGGTGATGGGCAAGATGCTGCCCGAATTCATGCGCCAGCGGCTAGCCGACCGCGAGCGCAGCTTCTCGGAAGCCGGCGCACCCAACGAGCTGGCGCACAAACTTGCAATGCTTGGGATTGGCGAACTGGTGCCCGACATTGCGCTGGTCGCCAACAGCGCCAAAGTCCAGCTGTCCGTAGCGGCTGACGCATTCTTCGAAGTCACGGAGGCCTTCCGTATCGGCCGCGTGGAAGATGCCGCCCGCGCGATCCAGACGTCGGACTACTACGACGGTCTTGCGCTGGCGCGCGCAAGTGACATGATCGCGACGGCCCGGCGCGGCATTGCCGTGACGGCGCTGCGCGGCGGCAAGACGGACGGAACGCCGGTATCGGCATGGAGCGAAGCTGGCGGCGAGCGCGTGTCGCGGGCAAGGGAACGGCTTCTGGCGCTGACCGAAAGCGGAGACATCACCGTGTCGCGGCTTTCGGTGGCAGCGGGCCTGATGGCCGATCTCGCGGAACAATAGTCAGCGCTCTTCCGGCAGCGCCGGGGACGCATCGGAGGGGCGATGGACAACGAGGCCGTGAAACCCGCGACCAGGCGCGGTATTTGGGGATGGATGCTGTTCGACTGGGCGCAGCAACCATTCCACACGCTGATCATCACATTCGTTTTCGCGCCATATTTCGCGGCCTCCGTCGCGCCGGATGCCGCGACTGGCCAATCGATGTGGGGCTATGCCACTGGCATTGGAGGCCTCGCAATCGCGCTTTCATCGCCGGTGCTTGGCGCGATCGCCGACGCCACAGGTCCGCGCAAACCGTGGATATTGGTCTTCTCGCTGATCGGCATCGTCGCCTGTTTCATGCTCTGGTACGCAACGCCCGGCATGGAAAACCTGACCTGGATGCTGCTGGTCATTGCGCTGGCCGTATTCGGCATGGAATTCGCAGCCGTCTTCAACAACGCCATGATGGCCGACCTTGTGCCCCGCGCGCAGCTGGGCAGGCTTTCGGGTTCAGCATGGGCACTGGGCTATCTCGGCGGGCTCGTCTCGCTGATCGTGGTGCTCGGCCTGTTTTCGGCGTCACCGGAAAGCGGCAAGACGCTGCTTGGTCTGACCCCGATATTCGGGCTCGACCCCGCAACGCATGAGGGCGACCGCGCGGCCGGCCCCTACACCGCGATCTGGTATGCGATTTTCGTTATCCCGATGTTCCTGTTCACACCGGATGTCGTGCGTCGCGTCTCGCAGGCCGGCGCGGTTCGGCAGGGGTTGGCGCAACTCGGCAAGACGCTGAGAAATCTGCCTTCCGAACGCAGCTATTTCAGCTTCCTCATCTCCAGCATGTTCTACCGCGACGCACTCAACGCACTCTATGCATTCGGAGGCATCTATGCCGCCGGCGTGCTTGGTTGGTCGATCATCCAGATCGGCATCTTCGGCATTCTGGCCAACATCACCGGCGCTCTCGGCGCCTGGCTCGGCGGCCGCGCCGACCAGCGCTTCGGACCGAAGGCGGTTGTCACCGTCACCGCAACGCTGCTGGCGCTCTGTTGCGTGTTGGTGATTTCGACAACCAAAACGGAAGTGCTGTTCATCTCTGTCGTGGCGGCTGGCGAAACATCGAGCCTGCCCGACATCATTTTCTACGTGGCAGGCGGGCTGATCGGCGCGGCGGGTGGTTCCCTGCAGGCGGCCTCGCGTACACTGCTGGTGGATCAAGTGGATCGCGACCGCGTGACCGAAGCCTTCGGCCTCTATGCCCTGTCGGGGAAGGCGACCACCTTCATAGGCCCGTTCTCGATCGCGATCGTCACCGCGTTCTTCGCTTCAGAAGCCTTTGGCCTGACGACGCAGGATGCCCAGCGGCTCGGCGTCACACCGGTCGTTGCGCTGTTCGTGATCGGGCTGGCGCTGCTACCCTGGGTGAAAAGCCGGCAATATGAGGTAAAGCCGGCCTAGAGCTGACAGGACAGCTTTACCCGGACGCCTCTGCCGGCTCCTTCGGACGAATGACATGCGCCGCCACTTTGACGCCGCCTGCTTCGGTGCAGGATTGCAGTATCTGAAACAGATTGGCCGCTGTCGGGCTCCCCTTGGGGCCAAGCGTTCGCATGAGGTTTTTGTCGATCTTGCCCGTCCGCGCGGCCAATTCCTGAAAGCCGATCGTGGAGGTCACATAGTCGCGCAGATGAATGCGTCCTTCGTCAAGGTCGCCGGCCAGCATCGCATTTACAGCTGCTTCAAGCATCTGGTCGGCAAACTCCGGGTTTCGCTCGGCCATATCCCTGAGGGCTTCTCTATAGGGTACGCTTGGCATTGCCTCTTCCTTTCATTTCAGAGGTCGCGCTCTGCCAGATAGGCGCGCCACAGCTCCTTCGCTTTGGCAATATCGTCGCTCTGCCTTTTCTTGGTGCCGCCGTGCAGCAGGATCACAAGTCGGCTTCCTTCCCGGCCAAGGTAGATACGATAGCCGGGACCAAACGAGATTTTCAGCTCCGAAACACCGGCTCCGAGACCCTTCAGGTGACCCGTATTGCCTTCTTCAAGCCGCGCGAAGGCCACACGAATTCTATCCTGCGCCTGACGATCGACCCGCTCGAACCACTTCTCGAACGGGCGATCTCCATCCGACGTTTCATAGATTTCAATCTCGATCATCAAACGATGTTGGTATCATATTTGATACCTACATTCAATGCCGGAAGTGCCTCACGCCGGTGAAGACCATCGCGAGCCCTGCCTTATCGGCGGCGGCTATTACCTCGTCGTCGCGCATCGAACCGCCAGGCTGGATAACCGCCGTCGCACCCGCTTCGGCGGCTGCGAGCAGCCCGTCCGCGAAGGGAAAGAAGGCATCCGACGCGACTACGGAGCCTACCGCCAGCGACTCTTTCATGCCTGCAGCCTCCGCTGCGTCCTGCGCCTTGCGGGCGGCGATGCGAGAGGAATCCACCCGGCTCATCTGGCCCGCGCCGATGCCGACGGTCGCGCCGCCTTTCGCATAAACGATGGCATTCGACTTCACGTGTTTCGCCACCCGGAAGGCAAAGCGCAGATCGGCCATTTCGGCTTCGCTCGGCGCGCGCCGCGTGACGACTTTGAGATCGAGATCGTCGATCACCGCATTGTCGCGGCCCTGAACGAGCAGCCCGCCGGCAACGCTTTTCGCCATCATGCCGGCAGCACGCGGGTCGGGCAGCTCACCCGCCAATAGCAGCCGCAGATTGGCCTTCGCTCCGATGATCGCCAGCGCTTCTTCGCTGGCGTCCGGCGCAATGATGACTTCGGTGAAGACCTTCACAATCTCGGCCGCGGTTTCGGCATCCAGCGTCTGGTTGAGTGCCACGATGCCGCCAAATGCCGAGGTCTGATCGCACAAAAGCGCCTTGTGATAGGCCTCCACCAGCGTCGCGCCTTCGGCCACGCCGCAGGGATTGGCATGTTTGATGATCGCGACCGCAGGGCTGCGCGCCGGATCGAACTCCGCCACCAGCTCATAGGCGGCGTCTGTATCGTTGATGTTGTTGTAAGAGAGCTGCTTGCCTTGCACCTGCCGCGCGGTGGCAACGCCCGCGCGCGCAGGACCGCCAGCATAAAATCCCGCCTGCTGATGCGGATTTTCGCCATAGCGCATAGATGCCGCAAGCTTGCCGCCAAAGCTGCGATAGGCCGGTTCCGCAATCTCCAGTGCCGATGCGAACCAGCCGGAAATCGCGGCATCATAAGCCGCCACGCGGGCAAAGGTTTTCGCCGCCATTTCCTGCCGGAAGCGATAGCCCAGCGCGCCGTCATTTGCGTCCAGCTCGGCGATCAGGGCGTCGTAGTCGGATGGATCGGTGACCGCGGCCACATAAGCGTGGTTCTTTGCCGCCGCGCGCAGCATCGCCGGCCCGCCAATGTCGATGTTTTCGACCGTCTCAGCATAGCTGCCGCCAGCATCCCGCACCGCCTCGAACGGGTAGAGATTGATCACCGCCAGATCCATCGGCCCGATGCCGTGTTCGTCAAGCGCTGCCGCATGCTCGGCATCATCGCGAATGGCGAGCAGCCCGCCGTGCACAGAAGGGTGCAGCGTTTTCACGCGGCCATCCATGATTTCGGGAAAGCCGGTCAGCTCTGAAACATCCCTAACTGCGATGCCGGCGTCAGCTATCGCCCGCGCCGTACCGCCAGTGGAGACGAGCTCCACACCGCGCTTCGCCAAATCCGCCGCGAGGTCGGTGAGCCCCGCCTTGTCTGACACGGATAACAGCGCACGGCGAAGCGGCACGCGGTCGGGCGGCGTGATGTTCTTGGCGGCAACGGCCATCTGGCGATTTCTCCCGGAAAACAGAAGCGCGCGAGTTAGCATAGCGCCGCACGAATGCAAGGCCGGGAGAGTGCCCTGTCAGCCGACCAGGTCGGTGCGGGTGAAGCGCCAGTTGACCTCGCCTATGTGCGAGGCTTTGAAGGAAAGTACGATCTGCCGGCTTTTCTGCGGGCCGCCAGTGCCTGCGAAAATGATCGATTCCTCGATCTGCGGCTCGACCGCATCGCATGTGAATATCCACACATCTGATGGCGCGCCCTTCAGCACCAGCCGCTCGGACGGATCGAGAAACAGTCCGATTCCCGGATGGATGTGAAAGCGAATGGCAACGTGGTCGCGCCCGTCATCGGCTGCCGGCTTGCCGCCGGAGCGATAGAAGCGATCGGTGCCTTCCAGAATATTGCCATTGCCCGAAAGCGCCATCTCGCGCTCATGCGTGATGCCGAAGCGCGGCACATAGCCATCATGGCTAGCGATGAAGCCCTCGATCCCGCCTGCATCGGTTCGCTTGACTGGCACACGCTGCGGCCCACCGGTCAGCGGCGTACCGACCAGCTCCGCCAGCCGCGCCGAGGTTGTAAAGCGGGCTGACGATGTATCGTTGAGCGTTGCGGTCGAATGCGCAGCGGTCGCGCGGGCAAGCATGCGGAACTCGTCGGCGCCGTAACTATCGACACCGCAATTGACGATGAAGCGATGCCGGCCGGACGACATTTCGAAGGACAGGCAGCCGGCGTGCGCGTGATGCGACAGGTCGGAAGGCGGCGCGGTACCCGTGTCAGCGATTACCACCGTACCGCCCATGGCAAGCCGCTGATAGCCGGAATGCGTGGCGTTGAGCAGCGGGGCGCCGCCGGTGTCGTCATGGTGAAGCAGCGCCGACACACGGTCCTGAACAGTAGCGCCCATGCCGTTGAAGAGTGCCAGCGTGCCATCCTGATGACGGAAGAAGCGTAGCGCAGGCAGCATGCGCTCCACTGCGGCGATCAGTGCCGCGGGTGGTGCTTCGGCCTGGTTGGCATAGGTCTGGCGCAGCGGCAGCAGGTCGGAGAGCAGCTCCAACACGGCCATCGGGTTGCGGGATATGTGTCCGCCATCGGGCAGGATTTGTCGCTCGAGCTCGGCCGAGAGGTGGCCCGTTGCGTTGCGCAGCACCGAATTCGACACCGGCAGTGAAAGCGCTGCGAAAGCGAGTGCCGCGCGCGCACGCAACCGCTCCTCGCCGTCGCGCATGTCGGGCGCCATCGCACGCAGATAGCGTATCTGCATCGCCAGCGAGCGCAGATACGCACGATAGAAGGTGAGGTCGGCGCCCTGCAGCACGACTGTCGAATGCTGAAGCCAGGCGATCACACGCCGGGCCACGATCGCCGGCTCCCAGGCGATGCCGGCAATATTGCGGCCATGCACGGCGAGCCAATCGCTCACCAGCGCCCGCGCATTGGAGGAGGCGAGTTCGGTGCCGGCCTGGCGCATATGACGCAGCCAGCGGAAACTATGCAGCGAGTTCAGCCAGGCGAGGTCGGCGACTTGGAGCTGAAACGGCGAATCCCCGCCCATATCCACCAAATGGCCGGCGAGCGGAAAGCGCCCGTGGTAGATCTCGTCGGCAATCTGACTATCGGCCAGCCGCAAATCTGGCGGCGCGATCAGCACGCGCTCGGGCGTGCTGCCAAGATAGCGCCAGCGTCCGGTGGGGCCACTGCGAATGCGCCGCCGCGCCCGCCGCCAGAGCGCGCGCGTTGCAAGCATCCATATCGGCGGGCCTGAACCCCTACCGAGTGACAATGGCCGTGCCCTCCTGACCCCCTGGCCCAACACAGCGACTCACACCGATTTTCGAAGTCGGATGACCCGTCACCAGCGCGAGGATACGCCACACAGGAACGAACGCCACACCTCGGCCGCAACCGCGCGATCCGGTCGATTGATCTTACGATTCAACGATTTGTGCAAGGCGTCCATCAAACTGTATGAATGTACCGACAAGGTTAACCACGCCTTACCAGCCGCACGGCGAAGAACCCGTCGCATCCCGAAAGTGCCTCCGGTTCGACGCGCAGCGCTTCCGGCGTCGTGCGCAGCCAGCCGCATCCGGTGATGAAATCGGCGCTGCCCGGAACGGCCTCCGGATCAACAGGATCGATCATGAATTCCGGATTTTCGGCGAGAAAGCTCTCTACAAGCTCCTCACCCTCGAGCGGATCCAGTGAACAATTGGCGAAGACCACGACCCCGTCCCGTTTGATGAGCGTCACGGCATGGTCGAGCATCCGCCGCTGCAGACTGGCAAGCTTTTCAATGTCCGCCGGCGTCTTCGTCCATGGAACGTCAGGGTGGCGCCTTACGGTGCCGGTCGATGAGCAGGGCGCGTCGAGCAAAACTGCATCGAACAGCTTGCCAGGCGAATAGGTGAGTGCATTGGCCTCTACGATCTCGGCATCGAGCTTCAGGCGCTTGAAATTGGCCCCGAGCCGCTTCAGCCGGCTGGCGGAGAGATCGACGGCGGTAACCTCCGCGCCCGCCGCGGCGAGCTGCGCGGTCTTGCCGCCGGGTGCCGCGCAAAGGTCAAGCACGCGCTTGCCTTTGACATCGCCGAGCATCGTTGCCGGCAGGCTTGCCGCCATGTCCTGCACCCACCATGCGCCGTCGGCATAGCCCGGCAGTTCAGCAACCGGCGCGGGAAGACGGCCGACCCTGACCGAGCCGTTTCCAAGCACGACGCCGCCGAACTTTTCTGCCCAGCTTTGCGGTTTTGATTTCACGGTGAAGTCCATCTGCGGCTCTAGCCGGTGGATGGCAAGGATGGCCGCCGTCCGCTCCGCGCCATAGGCATGTACCAGCCGCTGCACAAACCAGTCGGGCGCGTCGGTCGACTGCGCGAGAGCAGCCGGCAACGCCCGCTCCTTACGGCGGCCGAGTTCACGCAGAACGGCGTTCACCAGCGAAGCGAAACGCCGGCTGCGCGGGTCCGAATTCGCATGCGAAACTGCAAGATCGACAGCCGCGCTGTCCGGCACATCGAGAAAGAGCATCTGCGCCGCCGCCACATGCAGGATGTGGTCGAGCGTGCGCGCATTGGCCGGCAATGGCCGCTGCAGGCGCTTTTCGATCAGCGCAGTGATGGTGCCGCGATACCGCAGCGCCGTGACAAGGATCGCGCGGACCAGAGCCCGGTCGCGCGGTTCCAGCGCCAGAAACTGCGGGTGCCCATGCTCCTGATCGGTCAGCGCGTCGAGTGCGGTCGCCTTGTCGATGACGGCGGCCAGCAGCCGCGCCGCAGCCATGCGCGAGGCAAGCCCGGGTCGGTCATCGTGAGCGACGGGCGCGGCCTGTCTGGCCGCCGCGGGCTTACCGTCCCTCCGATTTTTCTTATGTTTTACCAACCGCTTGCCTTGCCCGAATATCTGGTTTCAGGCGCATAAGCCGGCAGAGCCGGTTTGTCGAGCTAACGCAATTCGGGGAGAGGCCGGTCAGCGCCGGCGGCCTGCGCGCGGTCCGGTCGGGCTGCGGCCCCACGGGTTCTGTTCCGGCTTGGCCGGCTTCTTGGGCTTTTCGGCTTTGGCCGGCGCAACCCAAGGCCCGTCGTCGTCCTCGGACGCTGTCGGCGTGGCAGCGGATTTGCGTACCGGCTGTTCGGCACGAACCGGCTGCGTACGCGCGGCGAACTCAGCCTCTATCGCCTGCAGCGCAGCGATGCGGTTTTCGGTGGCCGGATGGGTGGAGAACAGATTGTCCATGCGCTCGCCCGAAAGCGGGTTGATGATGAACATATGCGCGGTCGCCGGGTTGCGTTCGGCGTCCGGATTATGGACCCCGCGCGCATGGCTCGCGATCTTCTTCAGCGCCGAGGCAAGCCAGAGCGGCTCGCCGCAAATCTCCGCGCCACGGCGATCGGCCGAATATTCGCGCGTGCGGCTCACCGCCATCTGCACCATCATCGCGGCCAGCGGCGCAACGATCATCGCCACCAGAACACCGACAATGCCCAGCGGGTTATTATTGTCACGATTGCCGCCAAAGAAAAACGCAAAATTGCCAAGCATGGAGATCGCGCCGGCAAGCGTCGCCGTGATCGTCATGGTCAGTGTGTCGCGGTTCTGCACGTGGGCAAGCTCATGCGCCATCACGCCCGCAACTTCTTCGTGGCTGAGCCGGTTGAGCAGCCCGGTCGTGGCCGCCACGGCCGCGTTTTGCGGGTTGCGACCGGTGGCAAATGCATTGGGCTGGTCGTTTTCTATCAGATAGACGCGCGGCATCGGCAGGCCAGCACGGCCGGCCAGCTCACGTACAATGCCGTAATATTCAGGCGCGTTGCGCTCATCGACCTCCACGGCGCGATGCATGCGCAGCACCATCTTGTCGGAGTTCCAGTAGCTGAAGAGGTTCATGCCGGCCGCAATTACGAATGCGATCAACATGCCGCCAGAACCGCCAATGACATAACCGACACCCATGAAGAGCGCTGTCATGAAGGCAAGCAGCATTGCCGTGCGGATCATGTTCATGCTTCAACTCCGGTGCGCCGCGACCAACGCGGTACGATTTCGTCAAATATAGGATGGGGTGCTGCGATTTCCCATTCAATAGCGGCAAGCGATTAGCGGCAGGAGGTTGGAAATGGCCGATTACGGGCCAAAAACCGGAACGGAAACCAGCGGCCGGAAACGCGATTTGCCTCCGGCGGCCAGACGCGCCTTGGCCGAGGCGGAGGCCCGCCGCGCCGCGCAGGAAGAGCAAAAGCGCGAAACCGAGATCGGCGGTCCGAAGGGACCGGAACCCGTCCGTTACGGTGACTGGGAACGCAAAGGCCGCGCCGTCGACTTTTGAGAGCGGTACATCGATCGCCAGCCGCGCCCCTTGCCAAAATGACGATACAGGAATATTTTCCTCTCTATGTTGAGGATGATCTTCCTGTGCCTGCTATTGACCACCGCCCCGGCCTGGGGCGAGACGATTGCCGGCCCGGTCGAGGCGCGCGTGCTGCGCGTGATCGACGGCGACAGCTTTGTCGCGGAAGCGCGCGTGTGGCCGGGCCATGTGATCACCGTCAATGTGAGAATACGCGGCATCGATGCGCCGGAACTGCGAAGCCGTTGCGCGGCCGAGCGTGTCGCGGCAGCGCGTTCCAGAACCGCGCTTGCAGCGATGATCGGCACGGGCCCTGTCGGCATGACCAATATTGGCGGTGGCAAGTTCTATGGTCGCGTTCTCGCAGATGTCACCGGACCGGATGGAAGGCCTCTGGCTTCCGCCATGACCATCAGTGCGTTTGCGAAGCCATATTCGGGCGGCAAGCGCACGCCCTACTGCCGCTGAAACACACCTTGTGCCTTTGCGGCACGAGCACGGCTTCTGCAGTCAGCAAGCGCGACATCAATACCGCCTCACTTAACGCTTTGCTAACCCTGTATGCCGGATCGATCCTCATAAAATCAATGAGTTAGGACCCATGCACCCGAACGGACGGGTATTCACCACCTGCTTGGCAGACATCCTGCACCACCGTCATCGAACAGCGTCAAAGCGTTATGTTTGGAGACAGTTGCATGATTTCGTTCCGGAACGCCCTGAGTTCCTTCCGAGCAGCCCGCAACGGCAATTTCGCCGTTCTCACTGCCGCCGTATCGGCGGCGCTGGTTCTGGCAGGTGGGCTTGCGCTGAATATCGGCCAGGTCACCATGACCCGCTCCAACCTCCTCAACGCCCTGGATGCCGCAGTCACCTCGACGGCGCGCGACATCACCACCGGCCGAGTTGCCGCGAAGGACGCACGCGCGACCGTGGAGGCTTTTCTGCTCGCAAATGGCGGCACCGGTTTTGCCTCGGAGGACCAGATCAAGCTGGTAAGCCTTGTCGCCGACCAGAAGGCCCGCACCTTGCGCGCCAATGCAAGCGTGACAATCGATCTGGCCTTCCCGGTTTTCGCAGGCGGTTCGAAGCGCACGATTAATGTTGAATCGGCGGCGGTCTATTCTGACCGCAAGATCGAAGTTGCCATGATGCTGGATGTGACCGGCTCCATGAGCGGACGCAAGCTGCGCGATCTGAAAAAGGCGGCGCGCAACGCGATCGAAACGTTGCTGGCGTCGAACAGCAAGGCAAATCCCCGCGTAAGGGTTGCGCTGGTGCCATATGCAACTGCGGTCAACACCGGCCCGCTTTCCAACACCGTATTTGTGGAACCGAGCTTTACAGTAGGCGAGCCGCCCCGCCTTGACGGGCCGATTCTCATTGGCGGCGGCGGCAGTTTCGATGGCTGCGCGACAGAGCGTAAAGGGTCGCTGCAGTTCACGGACGCCTCGCCCTATGACGCCATGATCAACCGCGACATTCGCCTTGGCTATTGCCCGTCAAACGAAGTGACACCGCTGACCACGGATCATGACGATCTCTGGGGTTCGGTCGATAGTTTCAGGGCTGCAGGTTACACGGCAGGCCATATCGGCATTCAGTGGAGTTGGTACCTGCTTTCGCCGAAATGGGCGTCCGTAATGCCGGCGTCGGCGAAGCCCGGCGCCTATGATCCGAAAAAGGTCGGCAAATACGCGATCCTGATGACCGATGGAGAGTTCAACACGGCCTATGCCGGTGTCGGGCGCGGTGGCGTAACCGATGGTGGCCAGGTGCGTCGCTCAGGCGACCACGCCAAACGCCTCTGCGAGGAGATGAAAGCTGAAGGGATCGAGATATTCACGATCGGCTTTATGCTCAACGAGCGCGATGCCAAGGATGTGATGCGTGCCTGCGCCTCCGACGACAAAGGCTCGGTAAAACACTTCTACGACACCAGCAACGGCACAGAGCTCGATGCCGCGTTTCAGGATATCGCCGCCAATATCGAGCGCCTGGCACTTACACGGTAGATAAAGCTTCAAAAGCAAAGGGCCGGCTTTTCGCCGGCCCTCCGTGCTTTCCGTCCGTGGCGCGGCCCGTGGCGGCAGCCTGGGCTGCCGGCCGCGCTTCACGCGCCTGTCAGGAAGACTGCTTCCTGAAAGGACGATCCGCCGGGGCCACGCTACGGTTGAAACCACTCGACATCGGATCACCTCCTTTCAGTTCGTTGAACACAAGGCGATGATGCCGGCAAAATCCGGCTGCGGCAACCCCTTACGGAATTACGCTCAGCGTGTTGCTATTGCTCCGGCCGCGCCTGCCATCGCGGTCGCGCTCACCCGGTTGGCGATGCGCGTGGCGCGCGGGCTTCTGAGCAGGCGGCGCGCCTGCGCCGCGGCAAACGCCCAGCCCAAATCGACAGCAACCAGCACCACGGCCATGGTAGCAGTCAATTCGGCCCAGCCGAGCACGGTCACCGAACCGAGATCGACGATGGTGGGCAGAAGTGCCAGATAAAACACCATGATTTTGGGGTTGCCGAGCGTCACCGCCATGCCGGCGAGAAACAGCTTGATGGGCGAATCCGACTTCGGCAGCGCAGCACCCTCTTCCGCGACGGGCGCTGTCCACATCTTCCAGGCGAGCCACAGGAGATAGGCGACGCCCGCCCATTTGATCACGACAAAGGCGAGGTGAAAGCTCTGCGCCACGACCGCCAGTCCGAAAATGGCCAGCGACAGCCAAATCGCCTCGCCGACCCACATCGCCGCCAGAAAGGGCAGGACGTCCCTGACGCCGCGCGTGAGCACGCGGGCGACAAGTGCGGCGATGCTCGGGCCCGGCGACCCCGCGGACACGACCAGCGCGCCCGCGAAAATCAGCAGCGATGTAAGGTCCAAAGCTTATCCCTTCTTGTTCTGCCGGTTGGCGATAAGATCGTCGACGACGGCAGGATCGGCAAGTGTCGAGGTGTCGCCCAGTGCACCGTAATCATCTTCGGCGATCTTGCGCAGGATGCGGCGCATAATCTTGCCAGAGCGGGTTTTCGGCAGACCGGGCGCGAACTGGATCTTGTCGGGCGAAGCAATCGGGCCGATCTCCTTGCGCACATGAGCCACGAGCTCCTTGCGCAGGTCGTCCGATGCCTTCTCGCCAGCCATCAGCGTCACATAGGCGTAGATGCCCTGGCCCTTGATGTCGTGCGGATAGCCGACAACCGCCGATTCCGACACTTTGTCATGCGCAACAAGAGCGGATTCCACTTCCGCGGTGCCCATGCGGTGGCCCGAAACATTGATGACGTCATCCACCCGGCCGGTGATCCAGTAATAGCCGTCCTTGTCGCGGCGGCAGCCATCGCCGGTGAAATATTTCCCCTTATAGGTGGAGAAATAGGTCTGCACGAAGCGTTCATGGTCGCCATAGACCGTGCGCATCTGCCCCGGCCAGGAATCCGTGATGCACAGATTGCCGTCGGCAGCGCCGTCAAGCTCCTTGCCGTCATTGTCGACAAGCTGCGGCTGAACGCCGAAGAAGGGCCGCGTTGCCGACCCCGCCTTCAGGTCGGTCGCGCCCGGCAGCGGCGTAATCAGAATGCCGCCCGTCTCCGTCTGCCACCAGGTATCGACGATCGGCGAACGCTTGTCGCCAACGACATTGTAATACCACTCCCAGGCTTCGGGATTGATGGGCTCGCCCACGGAACCCAGCACGCGCAGGCTCTTGCGCGAGGTCTTCGTCACATGGTCGTCGCCCGCACCCATCAGCGCGCGGATCGCCGTCGGCGCAGTGTAGAAGATGTTGACCTTGTGTTTGTCGACCACCTCCCAGAAGCGGCCGGCGCTCGGATAGTTTGGCACGCCCTCGAACATCAGCGTAATCGCGCCGTTGGCCAGGGGGCCATAGACGATATAGCTGTGGCCGGTCACCCAGCCGACATCGGCGGTGCACCAGTAAATGTCTCCGTCGTGATAATCGAAGACGTATTGATGCGTCATCGAGGCATAGACGAGATAGCCGCCTGTCGTGTGCATCACGCCCTTCGGCTTGCCGGTCGAGCCAGACGTATAAAGGATGAACAGCGGGTCTTCCGCCTTCATCTTCTCCGGCTTGCAATCGGCCTTCACCGACTGCGTTTCGTCGCGATACCAGAGGTCGCGGCCGTCAACCCAGTCGATCTTGCCCCCGGTGCGGCGAACCACCAGAACCTGCCTGACCTTCACCTTGCTCTTGGCCGCGATCTCAACCGCCTTGTCGGTGTTGGCCTTGAGCGGAATGGTGCGGCCGCCGCGCAGACCTTCATCCGCGGTAATGACGAATTTGGAATCGCAGTCGACGATGCGCCCGGCCAGCGCGTCGGGCGAGAAGCCGCCGAACACGACCGAGTGGATTGCTCCGATGCGCGTGCAGGCCAGCATCGCATAAGCTGCTTCCGGGATCATCGGCATATAGATGGTGACACGGTCGCCCTTTTTGACGCCATGCTTTTTCATCACATTGGCGAGGCGGCATACCTCCTCGTGCAGTTCGCGATAGGTGATCTTCTTGTCGTCATAGGGGTTGTCGCCTTCCCATATGATCGCCGTCTGGTCGCCGCGCTTTTTCAGATGCCGGTCGATGCAGTTGTAGGAAACGTTGGTAACGCCGTCCTCGAACCATTTGATCGAGACCTTGCCCTTGAAGGAGGTGTTTTTGACCTTGCTGAAAGGCTTGAACCAGTCGATGCGCTTGCCGTGTTTGGCCCAGAATTTCTCCGGGTTCTTCACGCTGTCCTTGTACCACTTCAGATAGGTCTCATTGTCGATGAGCGCGTTCTTTTTCCACGCCGACTTGACCTTGTGAACATGTACCTCGGACATAATCCCTCCCTCGAATAACAGGCTCTGCAGCTTTTGCCTGCTCGCGGTTCTATTACCATTTGCCCGGCGGTCACAACATTAGACGATGGTTTCTGACCGCACTTGCGGCTTCGACCGCGTGACACTCCTGCTAGCAGTCGCCTAGCGTGGCTGCCAACCTATTGAAGATCAAAGGTTTTTGAACGCCCAGCGCCTAGATATTCATAGACGGTTAACCATACCGGCGGCACATTTTGTGGTGCGGAGGAGCAACATAGCACATGGAGATGTCTCATGGCCGGTTCGACGCAGGGCAATCAGGAAACCGAGCTGATGCTCAAGGGGTATGGCCTGACAACTGCCGAAATCCTCTACCGGATGCCTGACCACAGGCACCTGCTGCAAAGCTTCATCTGGCAGCACTACGACATCGCCCCCAAATTCCCGGAGCTCTGGCGCTTCCTCGATTTCTGGCAGGAAAAGCTGGATGGCCCGCTGTTTTCAGTGGCCTACACCCACCGCCGCCTGATCGCCCCGAATGAATGGCGCAGCGTAGACGGCGAGATCGTGCTGCATTGATGGGCTAAGTTTCCCAGGGATTGACGACCGACGCACCTGTATCCGCGAAATCGGCCACATTGCGTGTTGCGACCGTCAGGCCATGCACGATGGCCGTTGCGGCGATGAGCGCATCGGCGTCACCTTTGCCGCGGCCGGCCATCAGGCGCCCCCAGACGATGGCAATTTCCTCTGTAACCGGAAGTATCCTCTCGGCACTGTCGTGCCGAAGACCGGCTAGCCAATCTTGAAGACTGGTCGCCTTGGAGTTCTTCTTCTGTCTCAGCAGCTCAATGCCGCGCTCTATCTCTCCGATCGTGACAACGCTGAGAAACAAGGCCTGCGGATCGGCGCGCGCCAACCATCTGGCTGGCTCCATGACGCCTTTGTGGGCGTCCGAAACCACGTTCGTGTCCAACAGAAACATCAGAGGTCAAGCGGCAGCCGACTTGGCCCCTTATCGCGCTTGTTGACCTCCTCGATCATATCGTCGGGCCATTCGGGGCCAGACAGAATGTGATCAACTAGCGTTTTTTGTTTCCCGGACTTCAGCCGGTCGTACTCGTCAGCTGCAACGATCACAGCCGCCCGCTTACCCCGCAACGTCACCGTCTGCGGACCGTCCTTGATGGCTCTCTGAACAACCTTCGAGAAATTGTTCTTCGCGTCCTGCAGATGCCAGTTCATTGAAACTTCCTAGCTAGCTAGCCACCTAGCCAGATATAATACAGTCGCCTCTCCCGTTCAACACTACCCCTGCCCACGCGCCATGAAGGCCAGGCGCTCGAATAGATGCACATCCTGTTCGTTTTTCAGCAGTGCGCCGTGGAGTTTCGGCAGTGCGTTCTTGGGATCGCCGCGCAGGTCCGCCGGGTCGACATCGTCGGAGACGAGCAGTCTGATCCAATCCAGCGCTTCGGAAGTCGAGGGCTTTTTCTTCAGCCCCGGCACGTCGCGGATTTCGTAGAATTGCGTTAGCGCGGCAGAAACAAGCTTCTGCTTGATGCCCGGATAATGCACGTCGATGATCCGCGTCAGCGTGTCGATGTCCGGGAAGCGGATATAGTGGAAGAAGCAGCGGCGCAGAAACGCGTCCGGCAGTTCCTTCTCATTGTTCGAGGTGATTATGACGATTGGCCGCTGTTTTGCCTTCACGGTCTCGCCGGTCTCGTAGACGAAGAACTCCATGCGATCGAGTTCCTGCAGAAGATCGTTCGGAAACTCGATATCGGCCTTGTCGATCTCGTCAATCAGAAGCACGACCTTCTCGTCAGCCGTGAAGGCCTCCCACAATTTGCCGCGCTTGATGTAGTTGGCGATGTCGTTGAAGCGCTCGTCGCCAAGCTGGCTGTCGCGCAGCCGCGAGACCGCGTCATATTCATAAAGCCCCTGCTGGGCCCGGGTGGTGGATTTCACATGCCACTCGATCAGCTCGAGCCCCAGCGCGGACGCCACCTGTCGTGCCAGCTCTGTCTTGCCGGTACCGGGCTCGCCCTTCACCAGAAGCGGCCGTTCCAGCGCGATCGCCGCGTTAACAGCGACCATGAGATCCTTGTCGGCGACATAGGCCGCCGTACCTTGAAAACGCATATTGCAGGTTCCCGAAATGTCAGTCGGCGCAGACCGTAAGGATGCCGCGGGCACGGTGCAAGTGATTGAGGAACCGCGCGCGCAGCCTCTTGGCGGACCCACCCCCGAACACATATATTGGCGGTGGCGTTCTGCGCTTCTCGACAGGAGTAACTTTCCCCGGGGCCTTATTGATCCTTAGGGAGCTGTCCCTGACCCGGCTCGTGGGCTGGGTTACACGGCGCCCACCTACTTTGTAGGCTCCCGGGATCAACCTCTCCACCGGTCGTCGTGGTTCGCCGCTTTTTTGTCGCTCTCGCTGTGGCCTTTGCCGCAGCGCGGCGGCACAAAGAGCCGCATGGACACAACACCCCGTGAATTGAAGAAGACGTTGCGCGCCGAGGCGCTGGCACGCCGCGATGCGCTTGATCCGCAATGGCGTGTCGAAGTCTCCCTCGCAATTGCCGAAGCGCTTGCCGCCATCGACATCGAACCCGGTACGATCGTCTCAGGCTTTCTGCCGATCCGCTCCGAAGTCGATCTGCGGCCGGCCATGGCGGCATTGCGGGACAAGGGGGCCGTGCTCTGCCTGCCGGCCATTCTGGACAAAACCACGATTGCCTTTCGCGAACTGGTTCGCGGCGCCGAGATGGTGCCGATGGGATTCGGCACCTTCGGTCCGGGTCCAGAGGCGGCAGTGCTTCAGCCGGAGCTGCTGCTTGTGCCTCTCGCTGCGTTCGACGATCGCGGCCACCGCATCGGCTACGGTGCGGGCTACTACGATCGCGCGATTGCGCGGCTGCGCGCCGCCGGCAAATCACCGCGCCTGATCGCAACTGCGTTCGAATGCCAGCGCGTCGAACATGTGCCCGACGAACCCCACGACATACCGCTGCCGCAAATCGTCACCGAAAACGGGCTCCAAAGTTTTCCCCGCTAGGCGGCCATCTTCGCTTGCCTCCGGCGAAAAGCGCAGGCTACAGACAGTGCCATGCGCTTGCTCTTTCTTGGCGACATGGTGGGCCGCTCCGGACGCACAGCTGTCTGGGAACGGCTACCGGGCCTCATCTCCGACCTGAAGCTGGATTTCGTGATCGTCAATGGCGAGAACGCCGCCGGCGGCTTTGGCATCACCGAGGAAATCCTCCAGCAAACGCTGAATGCCGGCGCCGACGTGGTCACCACCGGCAATCATGTCTGGGACCAGAAAGAGGCGCTGATGTTTGCGCCGCATCAGGAGCGCTTTCTGCGCCCGGCAAACTTTCCGCAAGGCACGCCGGGGCATGGCTCGGGCATGTTCCAGGCCAAAAACGGCGCCAGCATTCTAGTCGCCAATATTATGGGCCGCGTGTTCATGCACCCCGAGCTGGACGACCCGTTTCACGCAGCTGAGCAAATACTGGAAGCCGCTCCGCTGGGGCATCAGGCCGACGCCGCGGTGATCGATTTTCACGCCGAGGCCACATCGGAAAAGATGTGCTTCGCTCATTTCGTCGATGGGCGGGTGTCGATGGTTGTCGGCACGCACACGCACCAGCCGACGGGCGACCACCAGATACTCAACGCCGGCACCGCCTATATGACCGACGCCGGCATGTGCGGCGACTATGATTCCTCGCTTGGCTTCGACAAAGAGGAGCCGCTCAACCGCTTCCTCTCAAAAGTGCCGAAGGGCCGTTTCGAGGCAGCAGGCGGACCCGCAACGGTATGTGGCGTCGGGGTCGAGATTTCGGATCGCACGGGACTTGCGGAGAAGGTGGCGCCCTTGCGCCTCGGGCCCCGGCTGGAAGAGACCGTGCCGGCATTCTGGGCCTAGCCCGCCTCTGCGCTCCCGAGCACCGTGGATCTCTTTGCCCTAGACGTGCACGCCCGTCGGTACGGGTCCCCATTTGTTTTCGTGTTTCTGCGAGCCGATCAGCGTCATCACCAGGATGATCAGCGAGCCGAACATCGGCACGAAGGCAAGTAGCCAGAACCAGCCAGACAGGCCGATATCGTGCAAACGGCGGAAGAGCACCGCCATCGACGGCAGGAGCAGATAGAGCCAGAAAACGCTAATGGCGAGCGCCGAAATCGTGGGTTCCTCCGCTTCGTCGAAACCGAGCGCCGTGCCAACCACGAACCCGAGGCCGCCAACCACGGCGAAGCCGATCAGCGCAACGACGACGAAGCTCCAATATTCGCGCCGGCGCGCACGCCCGCTGAACCGCAAATAGCCCTTCGTCACGCAGTAGCGGAAATAGCCAAGAAGGCCCGGCCGGGGCGGCGGCCCGTCTGGATCGACCGCCGCGGACGCAGGCGGCACGCCTTCAGCCGGATCTGCGACCCCCCAGGGTGCAGCAGCGGCGGCAGCCTGTTTTGCGGCAGCCGGGGCCATCTGCGGCCTCACCTGCCGCGCGCGGTCCTCATCCGGTTCGAAATCAACCTTCGTGCCCTTGGAGGCCGGCTGGTCGGTCGCGAGATCGGTGACGTCGAACACGTAGCGGTTGCCGTCATTCCCGGAAATGAAGCCGGTCCCCCGGTTCCCGTCGAAATAGATGATTTCGCCGCGCATGCCGCCATGTCCCCTCACTCAAGCGGCGCGATGCTTGTCGTTCGACCCGCTGGTGTCAACCGTTTGCGCCCGCTTCCGATTGACTCTTGGCGCGAACGGCGTCATTAGGCGCGCGGATTTGCGAAGCACGAAGATGCCTCGCTCACGGAGCCTGAGATGCACGGTCGTAACACCGTTTGCGCAGATGATGGATTTGCCCGGCCAGTCGCCGGCGCTGCCGCATTCGCTCCCGTCACAAAAACAACGGCCAAAACGAAGACCACGAAGGTCTGACCCCTGCGGCCGCCTGCTCTCTCCCCGGCTCCGCCGGGGAAGTAGCCGAACCCGAACCGCGTTCGGGCATCACGGCGAAAGCGGAGAGAACCAGAGGACCATAGAAGATGGGTTTCAAGATCGCAGTCGCAGGCGCTACCGGCAATGTCGGCCGGGAGATGCTCAACATCCTGGAAGAACGCGGTTTCCCCGCCGACGAAATTGTGCCGCTGGCGTCCCGGCGCTCGGTTGGCAGCGAAGTCTCTTATGGCGACGCCACGCTGAAGGTACGGGCACTGGAATCCTACGATTTCTCCGACACTGACCTTTGTCTGATGTCCGCCGGCGGCTCCGTCTCCAAGGAATGGTCGCCCAAGATCGGCAAGCAGGGCTGCGTGGTCATCGATAATTCCTCGGCATGGCGCTACGACGCCGACGTTCCGCTGGTCGTGCCGGAGGTGAACCCCGACGCCGTCGAAGGCTTCACGAAGAAGAATATCATCGCCAACCCGAATTGCTCGACCGCGCAGCTTGTCGTTGCACTGAAGCCGCTGCACGACCACGCGAAGATCAAGCGGGTTGTCGTTTCGACGTACCAGTCGGTGTCAGGCGCCGGCAAGGACGGCATGGACGAGCTGTTCACGCAGACGCGCGCGGTGTTCGTCGCCGATCCGGTGGAGCAGAAGAAGTTCACCAAGCGCATCGCCTTCAACGTCATTCCGCATATCGATGTCTTCATGGAAGATGGCTCGACCAAGGAAGAGTGGAAGATGGTCGCCGAGACCAAGAAGATGCTCGACCCGAAGATCAAGCTTACGGCGACATGCGTGCGCGTGCCGGTCTTCATCGGTCATTCGGAAGCAGTGAACATCGAGTTCGAAAAGCCGATCACGGCTGATGAAGCCCGCGAAATTCTGCGCGAGGCGCCCGGCTGTCTCGTTGTCGACAAGGCAGAGGATGGCGGTTACGTCACACCCGTCGAGGCGGCCGGCGACGACGCCACGTTCATTTCGCGCATCCGCGAGGATTCCACCCTCGACAACGCACTGAACATGTGGGTCGTTTCCGACAATCTGCGCAAAGGCGCGGCTCTCAACACGATCCAGATCGCCGAATTGCTGGTCGCGCGTGGGCTGATCCAGCCCAAGAAGCAGGCTGCCTAAGGTTCGGCCAGACGAAGTCATCCTGCGTTCGGCGAACAAGTCGGACGCGGGCGAAATCGCACGGATCATGCGGGCAAGCCTGCGGTCTCTGGCGTGGATGCCGACGGTGCACACCCCGGAGGAGGACCTGGCCTTCATCGGTGGGCATGTTTTGCCGCGCCAGCGCGTCATCGTCGCGGAGGCAGACAGCGGCATCGTCGGCTTCATCGCCGTCAGCGGCGAATGGGTCGAGCAACTTTACCTGCACCCCGCGTGGACCGGATGGGGAATTGGCTCCAGACTGCTGGGGCAAATCACCTCCGGCATGGCGACCGTCAAGCTACACTGCTTCCAGGCGAATGAGGGAGCGCGCCGCTTCTATGAGCGGCATGGCTTCCAGGCCGAAGCGTTCAGCGACGGCGCGAGCACCGACGAAAGACTGCCCGACATCACCTATGTCCGGCGTTATGTGCCCGATCCCTGACACACGAAATCGGCCGCGGCGCTGAGCGCCGCGGCCATACGTTTTTCACTTAAGGCGATGGTGTTATTCGGCCGGCGCAGCCGGTTCGATTGCAGGCTCTAGCGGCGCGATCTTGGGCTCGGCCGCTGCATCGCCGGGCATCGTTTCGGTCTGACGGTCAATACCAGGCGAAGCTGTCTGCATCGGGTCGACATTCTCATCGCCCGAAAAGATCACCAGACCGGCAACGAACAATGCTGCGAGCAGGCCGACAATGGCGAACGTCGCACGTCCGCTACCAGAGCGCACCTCCGGCGGCCCGTCATAACGGCGTTCATTGCCGTATCCGAGAGCCGGATTCTGCGGATAGAGAGGGTCATTGAACTTGGGGTCGTTGATCATGGTCCTTCTCCCTTCATTGGCAGGCGAAGGAAATATGGCGATCGAAAATGGCGGACAGGCGGCTCCGCAATTCAAATCAGATGTCGGCGTGTAAGATTGCGGATTTCGGCTGGTTTTCCGTCTAGTTCAACGCGCCTACGCGCTCGACCTTGAAGCCGTTGTCGCGAAAAAGGGCAATCAGCCCGTCTTCGCCCGGCAAATGCAGCGCACCTACGGCCACAAAGGCGCCACCGGCCTCGATCAGGGGCACCGCGCCCTCGAACATGCCGCGATTGCGCGCGGAAACCATGACTTCCTGAAATTCGGCGTAACTGCCTTCCTTGCCGTCACTGCCAGGCAGAACCGCGCCCAAAAACGGCCAGAACAGGCCAGTTTCACCAGCCAGGTAAAGCTGGATCATCGTTTCCATTACGTCGTCGATCCTGTCGCCAAGCTTCAGCGTCTCGACCAGACCCTCGACATGCAGATCCATCGGCAGCGAGGCCATCGCCTCAAGCTGGCTTTCGGCGGTTTCCAAACCCTGCAGCGCCTTTCCTGAGGATTTGGCGTCTGCTGCGAGCTTGGCATCGAGCACCAGAGCCTGCTGTGCCTTGCGGTTGAGTTCGCAGGCCGGCAGCGCGACGAGTGAGGCGATGATCCATGGTTTCATCTTCTCGACCGAGGAAAGCGGCACACCGCGCTCCGAAAGTCCTTCCGCTACCAACGCCCGGTCCTCCTCGGGGATCATCGAAGACAGCGTCTCAGACCCGGTGAACATCATCAGTTCAGGGCGCTTGACCATCACCTCCGTCATTTTGGACTGGTCCAGAATGTCGGTGGTTTCGATAACCACGGTGTTCGACGCTGCGAAGGCCTGCTGTGCCTCATCGGTCAACGCCAGTACGCGGGGATCGGTCATGTGCATTGTGCCGAACAGCCAGGAAGGCTCGCCCCTGGCGTTTTCGAGACGCCACAAAAGCCCTTTGCCGTTCGGCGTCGCAGCGGCCTCTTCGCGCAGGGATGCGGCAAGCGCCGGGTCGTCGCGCTCCATCGCGGCAAACATATTCTCGCCACTGCATTCCTCTTCTGCCGCGGCCGGCCGCGTGAACAGAACGAACGCCGCCGCTAGCGCTGCGATCAGCAGCCAGTTGGCGATCGCGAGCAGGCCGACAAACGCGGTTTGAATGCGGCTATGAGGTTCCGTCTCTTGCATCATGGCCGCAAGCTAGCCCCGAATTGCAGCAAAAACGTTAAGCGCGGGGGTGCGCAGCCTCATAAGCCGCAAGCAATCGCTCGGTATCGACACCTGTGTAGACCTGCGTGGTCGAAAGGCTGGCATGGCCAAGCAGTTCCTGAATGGCCCTCAGGTCGCCGCCGCGGCCCAGAAGATGCGTGGCGAACGAGTGCCGCAACGCATGCGGCGTGGCGCTGTCGGGCAGGCCGAGTGCGGATCGCATTTTCTTCATTTCGCGCTGGATGATCGCCGGCGCCAACGGCCCGCCGCGTGCCCCGCGAAAGAGCGGTTTCCCGGCTTCGAGCTGATACGGGCATTGCCGGCGATAGTCTTCAATCGCCTGAATGGCCGCGGGCAGCACCGGCACGAGGCGCGTCTTGCCGCCTTTGCCGGCTACGCGCAGTACAGGCCCGGCATTCGCCGGAACCTGATCGGCCGTCAGCCCCAGGGCCTCCGAGATACGCAGCCCGCAGCCGTAGAGCAGGGTCAGCACAGCTGCATTGCGCGCTGCGATCCACGGCTCCTCCGCAAGCTGCTCGCGCAGTGAAGAGGTGCGCAGGGCGTCGGCCGCCGTCAGCGGCTTAGGCAGTGATTTCGGCTTGCGCGGAGAACGAATGGCCGTGGCGCCTGCCGAACTTGCCAGCCCGCGCCGCTCCAGAAACCGCAGCAGTGAGCGAATGCCCGCAAGCCCGCGCCCCAGCGTGCGCGCCCCGGCGCCGTCATTGCGCCGCGCGGCCAGAAAGGCGCGCAGATCGATCGCCTTGAGATCGGAGATATCGGAAATGCCCGGCGGCTCGCCGAGATGACCGGTGAGGAACGCGAGGAACTGACGCGTGTCGCGCTCATAAGCCTCGACGGTCAGTCGCGCCATGCGCCGCTCGGTGGCGAGCCCGTCAAGCCATTCGGTCCGCGCCGCGGCGAGGTCCGGTTTGGCGATGACGAGAAGTTCCGCCATCCTAGCCATCTCCGCCGCGCGCGACGACCGAGGCGGCAAGCGCCACCAGTCCGAGCGCCAGGAGGATGAAGGTCAGCGGCAGGAAAAAGCTCTCCTGCAAAACGCCGTCAGGCCCGACATCGCCATAAAAGACGGCTTCGGCGATCCGGCTGAGAACCGCCAGCACGATCAGCACAATGCCCGCCTTACGTAATTTCGAATGCAATTTCGTCGCTCGCGATAGGTGAATCGGTGATTGGCGGCACTTAAGGCGCAAATCGTGGCAAATGCGGGTTATTATTGCATGAAGCGTAGCCGTGTGATGCGAGTTGAAATGAGAGCGCGGTGCGACTAGGCGTTTGGCCGAGGATTGTCGACATGCCGAAACCGGAAAACCCCGTACAGATGGCCGTTATCGGCGCCCCGCACGGCATCAAGGGCGAGTTGCGTGTGAAGACCTATACGGGCGACCCCATGGCTCTGGGAGATTACGGCCCGCTATTCACTGCTGACGGGCGGCAATTCGATATCGCTGACATCCGCCCGGCCAAGAACGTTGTCGTCGTCCGCTTCCGGCAAGTGACCGGACGAGAAGCTGCCGAGGCGCTGAACGGAGTGGCGCTGTTCGTCGATCGCGCGCAATTGCCGGACGATCTGGAAGACGACGAGTTCTACCACGCGGACCTGATCGGCCTCGTCGTGCGCGGCGACGGCAACGAGATGCTCGGCCGTATCGTCGCGTTCCACGACTTCGGTGGCGGCGATATTATGGAAATCGAGCGCAGCTCCGGCGGCACGGTACTCATCCCGTTCACCCGCGAGGCAGTGCCGACGGTCGATCTCAAGGCCGGCTCGGTTCGCGTCGATGCCGCGGCCGCGGGTCTGCTTGAGACAGAGGATGAGGACGAACATCCCGGCGAGCCGAAGGAATTCGACGCCCGCCGTCGTCCGCGCGGACCCCGCGACGCAGGCGGCAACCGGTGACATTCCGCGCCACCGTTCTCACGCTCTTTCCCGAAATGTTTCCGGGCGTGCTCGGCCATTCGCTGGCCGGCCGGGCGCTGGCGGAAAATGCGTGGTCGCTTGAAACGGTCCAGATTCGCGATTTCGCGGAAGGCAAACACCGCAATGTTGACGATACGCCGGCTGGCGGCGGAGCCGGCATGGTCATGCGCGCCGATGTGCTGGCCCGCACCATCGATGCGGCATCGCCCGAAGGCGATAGCCGCCCGCGCCTGCTCATGAGCCCGCGCGGCAGGCCGCTCAACCAGCAGCGCGTGCGAGAGCTCGCAGATGGCGATGGCGCGGTGATCCTGTGCGGGCGTTTCGAGGGCGTTGACCAGCGCGTGATCGATGCGCGTGGCCTCGAGGAAATCTCCGTCGGCGACTATATTTTATCCGGCGGCGAACCCGCAGCGCTGGTGATGCTCGACGCGATTATCCGGCTATTGCCTGGCGTCATGGGCAACGAGGCCTCCGGCACGGAGGAAAGTTTCGAGACCGGGCTCCTGGAGCATCCGCACTACACCCGCCCGCAGGAGTTCGAGGGTCTGACGATCCCTGAAGTTCTGACATCCGGCAATCATGCGAAAATCGCCGAATGGCGACGTGAAGAGGCGCGAAAGCTGACCGCCGAGCGCCGCTCCGACCTGTTGCCTCAAACGTCTCAGCCGGTCACGAAGTAGTAGGCCGCGAGAAACAGTCCGACAGCGATGACGAAGCCGCGCACTGCATTCTGCGGCACGCGCCTTGCAACCCACACGCCTGCATATCCGCCTGCCGCGACGCCGGGGATCATGACGATAGCCTCGTACCAGGCGATCACCCCACCCGACACGAAGACCACGATCGCTACGGCCGCGATCACGATCGAAAGCATGTTTTTGAGCGCATTGAGATGATGGTAGTCGCCACGCTCCGTCAGCCCCAGCGTGGCCAGCATCATGATGCCCATTCCGGCGCCGAAGAAACCGCCATAGATTGAGGTGAGAAACTGCACGAGCCTGCCAACAAGCGGATTGCCGCCGGCGTCGCCCTCATCGCGCGGCTTCGGCTTTAGCCATGGCCCTGCGGCGAAGAGCGCCGTCGCGGCAATCAGGAGCCACGGCACCATAGCGCGGAAGGAGGGGTTGTCGAGCGACAGCAGGATGAGCGCACCCGCAAGCGCGCCAGCGGCTGAAATAATGCAGAAGATCAGCGCCCCGCGCCACATCGCCCGGATGTCGGCCCAATAGGCCAGCGTCGATGATACATACCCCGGAAACTGAGCGATGGACGACGTCGCATTGGCAGAAATCGGCGCGATACCGGCCAATGACAGTGCGCCGAAGGTAATGAATGTGCCGCCGCCGGCGACCGCGTTGACTGCACCGGAGACGAAGCCGGCAAGGAACAGAATGAGAGCGAGAAGAAGCGTCAAGGCAGGTCGGCATCCATTTGAAGGTCTCTCGTAGAGATGACGTTGCGGTCACGCAAGCACGGGCCATGGGCCTAACGGCCGGAAACCCCGCAAAAATACCGCCTCAGGAGGTGACAAACGTCGCGGAAACGTGTAACAGCGCCGCCGATCCGGGAAATACCCGGCAAACCGTCAATGAAAGACGGGGTATCGCCCCTGCCAATCCGGTCTGCGGAGTGGCATAGCCAAGCGGTCTATGAACTGCGAGGCAAGTGTCGGGCGCTCTGGCTGTCGAGAACAAGAAGAGGTTGTAGCGATGGATATCATCCGTCAGCTCGAGGCCGAGCAGGCCGCGAAAATTTCCGAGAAGCGCAAGCTTCCAGAATTCCAGCCCGGCGACACGCTGCGCGTGCAGGTCCGCGTGACCGAAGGAACGCGCACCCGCGTGCAGGCCTTCGAAGGCGTCTGCATTGCCCGTTCCGGCTCCGGCTTCCAGGAAACCTTCACCGTACGCAAGATTTCCTATGGCGAAGGCGTTGAGCGCGTATTCCCGGTCTACTCCCCGCTGGTCGAAGCGGTTGAGATGGTTCGCCGCGGCAAGGTCCGCCGCGCCAAGCTCTATTACCTGCGTGACCGTCGCGGCAAATCGGCCCGTATTTCGGAAAACACCGGCGTGCGCGCCCGCAAGCTGAACGAAGAAGAGCGTCAGGCAGTGATTGCCGAGAAGGCGCGCATCGAGGCTGAGAAGGTTGCCGCCGCTGAGGCGCTGGCTGCCGAGAAAGCCGCCGAAGCGAAAGCAGCCGAGAGCGCGGAAGCCGCGACGACCGAATAGGTCGATCCCGACAAGCCAAGCAGTTTACGGCCGCGCCTTGCGCGGCCGTATTGCTTTGTGCCGCCAATTCGTCGAGCGTTGGTGAGAACACAGCAAAAGGCGACCGATGGAAACGCTCTCCGCCGGATTTGAGACTTCGACCTTCACGCCATTTTCAGGCATTGCGTTGCGCTTGTTGATGGCCACCCTGCTCGGCGCGATGATTGGCTTCGAGCGCGAGTGGAACAAGCGACCGGCTGGCCTTCGCACCCATATTCTGGTTTGCCTCGCCGCCGCGACGGCCGCCGTTCTGACCATCGAGATTACACACGCCACGCCTTTCGGGGACGAATCGGTCAAGGTCGACCCGGTTCGATTGATCGAAGCAGTGACGGCCGGTGTGGCGTTTCTGGCGGCGGGATTTATCGTGTTCTCGCGCGGCGAGGTGCATGGCCTGACAACGGCAGCAGGCATGTGGCTGGCCGGTGCCGTCGGCCTCGCCTGTGGGCTGGGGTTTTGGCAGATCGCACTACTCTCGACCCTGCTTGGCATCGCCGTGCTGTGGATGCTGCGCCTGTTGGAGGCCCGGTTCGGGCTCAATGCCCATGACAGCCCCTCCAAAGACGAAGGCTCAGCCGATGATCGGCAGCGTGATTAGTTCACGTTGCTCCTTAACATTTGCAACCAACCTGCGTCTTATAAAGAAGTTCAAATCAAAATAATCAGAAAAACAACCTAAACACTCATATCTTATCTATTTATATAGCTTGAATAAGTTGACGGCATAATAATATTGCGGTGCGATCTCCGTTATCGGGGAGGCGCTTATGAGTAAAGACAATCCGCAAGTCGATCGCCAATTGGCTCCCCTCGCACAGGTAAGTGCACCGAATTTACCTCATCCGCTCGATGGCGAGTGGTATGTAGATGTGAATGCGAAAACTTACGGTCCTTATCCCGGTCAAAAGATCAGAGAGTATATAACCGACGGGCGCATCTCACCCGAAACCAATGTGATGCCAAAGGATGGCGGCGGCTGGAGGCCGGCCGGTGTGGACAAGGCTCTTGCACCGCTGTTTGCACCCAAACCAGCCCCACCGGCCCTCGCCAGCGCAACGGCCGCACCCGGGGCGACCGTCGTGCAGGTGACCAACAATGTCGCCCCGCAGCAGGGGCCCGCGGTGATTTACGAGGATGGGCCGGCTGCGCCAAAATCGGCCGGCACAGCGCTGATCCTTTCGATCCTGATCGTCGGACTCGGTCAGCTTTACAATGGCCAGGTCGGCAAGGGCATTCTGATGTTCGTATTGTGCATCGCTCTCTGGTTCGCGCTGCTCGGCTGGATCATCAATATCTGGTCATGGATCGACGCCTATCAGACCGCCTCGCGCATGAATGACCGCTATCGCAGGCGTCTCGCCTCCGGCGCGGCGATCTGAGTAACGTTTAATGCCGGTCAACAATGTCGAGTGGCATGCGCGACGCTGGCTTCACTCCGTGCCACCAGCAAGGCTGGCACGGCTGCTGGCCTGGATACCGCTTCTCCTGACGCCGCCTTTGCTTGCGGTTGCGGTCGCAATCTACGTCCATCGCCGCGACGGCCAGGTAGCGCTCGACCGAGACAGTCGGATCACGATCGCCATCGCGATCGCAAATCTGACCCTGAGCCTGGCGTTCTTCTATGTCGCGCGCGAACACCTGTACGAACTCGCCGGAGCATTTGCCGAGTTGCTCGGAAGGTTGCTGAGTTCCGGCGCGTCTTGGCCAATCCTTCGGGAGGCGTGAAAGCACAATGCGGCGCGAAGCGGCGCAGACGCCGCATCGAACCGATGCCGGTGTTATTCCTTCGCAATAACGCGTCCCGGCAACGATAGATCGCCCGACGCCACATCATGAACGCCTGTAACGCAAAGAAGCGGCGTCCTGCCTTCCGGATGCACCCGCAGTTCCGCGGTCACTGCATCGAATGAGACCCCTTCGCCGTCGGCGACGGGCACGGTAATGCGCGCTGTCTTGCCGGAAAGCTGCGGCGACATGCCGGGACTGTCGAGCGCGATCGGCAGATGCGGCGCGGTTGCTGGCAAGAGGTCGACGCCGGGTGAAACATCCCGCACCTTGAAGCCGCCGGAACAGTCCTCGGTGCCTTCGAGCACCACCCAGTGGGAATGCCAGTCTGCACCGTCATTGGTGGGCTCGCCGTCCCCGTTTTCATCGAACAGAGGCGTATCGTCGAAATCGGGATGCGCTGTGATCGCGAGCGCCAAGATGCCGGAGCCTGCCTCAAAACCCACCGTCGCCGGGTCGAGTCCCGTCGGCCACACGTAAGCGGCTACGCCGGCGCCCGGCAGCTGACCCGTAGCATCCGGCTTGATACTGCCGGCCTCGCCTTCGAGCTCCATGAAGAACGTGACAAGCCGCTCAGTAGCGGCTGCGCCTGCGTTTCGGATGTCGAACGGGGCGACGATGTCGCCATTTACTTCGCTGATGATTTCGTGCGCGCTAGCGGCAGACGCCAGCAATGCCACGGCCCCGAACAGGGTTATACCGGTCGATCTCATATTCACCTCCATAAGTAGCGAGTCGATACCATCTGCTAGCACGCTCGATCACGACTTGCAATATTGGTATCGACACAATACTTTTATGGAATGACAGACCCTAACCCGATGGCGATGATCGACCGGCTGGCGCGCATCGCCGCGCATGACGCTCACACAGCTGGGCTGAAACCGGTGCAGTGGGAGGCTTTGCGTTTTCTGGCGCGCGCCAACCGCTTCTCGCGTACGCCAGGCGCTCTCACGGCCTATCTGGGCGCCACCAAGGGAACAGTGTCCCAAACGCTGATGACGCTGGAACGAGCCGGCTATGTCGAAAAATCTGCCGATGACGCCGACCGTCGCACCGTGCGACTGGAACTGACCGACGCCGGTAAGGACATGCTGGCCCGCGACGGGACCGAGCGGATGCAGAGCGCGCTCAAGTCAATCGGCGAAGCCGACCGCGAAGCCCTAGCGGCTGGTGCCGCCGCACTTCTCAAGGCCCGCATCGAGATCGATGGCGGGCGCGCGTTTGGCATATGCCGCGAGTGCCGCCACTTCGAACGGGATGCGCAAGGCCCCAGGCAGCATTTCTGCCGGCTGCTGAAAGAGCCACTCAACGAAGGCGACGCTGCTAACATCTGCGTCGAGCAGGAAGCCGCCTGAACGAGCTGTGCGCAGCAACCGATTGCCGCGTTCCCAAAAGATCGCTATATCGCCCGGACATGGAACGGCTTTACGCACACCCGGCATTCCGCGGCTTCGCGCTGCAGGACAGGAAGCGCCTGCCTTCGCGCTTTTTCGCGCGCTATTGCGGCGCCGCGACCGGCCATCTTGGCTGAGCGTGGATCGGCCCTACCGGGGCTCATTCGCCAGTCAGCAAACCGAATACGGACAGCCAGAAAATGACCGCACCACGCACGCTTTACGACAAGATTTTCGACGAACACGTCGTCAACCGCCAGGAAGACGGCACCTGCCTTCTCTATATCGACCGCCATCTCGTCCATGAGGTAACAAGCCCGCAGGCATTCGAAGGCCTGCGCATGGCGAGCCGCCCTGTGCGCGCACCGGAAAAGACGCTCGCCGTGGTCGACCACAACGTGCCGACCTCGCCGGACCGCGCACAGGGCATCAAGAACGAAGAGAGCCGCATTCAGGTCGAAGCCTTGGCCAAAAACGCCAGCGATTTCGGCATCGAATATTACAATGAGGCCGACCGCCGTCAGGGCATCGTTCACATCATTGGCCCCGAACAGGGCTTTACCCTGCCGGGCATGACGATCGTGTGTGGTGACAGCCACACCTCCACCCATGGCGCGTTTGGCGCGCTGGCGCATGGCATCGGCACCTCGGAGGTGGAACACGTGCTCGCCACGCAGACGCTGATCCAGAAAAAAGCCAAGAACATGCTGGTGCGCGTCAATGGCAAGGCACCCGAAGGTGTGACAGCGAAGGACATCATCCTTGCCATCATCGGGGAGATCGGCACCGCCGGCGGCACCGGCTATGTAATCGAATATGCCGGCGAGGCGATCCAGGCGCTGTCGATGGAAGGCCGCATGACGGTCTGCAACATGTCGATCGAAGGCGGCGCCCGCGCTGGCCTGATTGCACCGGACGAAACCACCTTCGCCTATGTCAAGGACAAGCCCCGCGCCCCCAGGGGCGCGGCATGGGATATGGCGCTCGACTATTGGAAGACGCTGAAGACCGACGAAGGCGCGCATTTCGACAAGATCGTCGAACTCGACGCCGCCAGCCTGCCACCCATCGTGACCTGGGGCTCCTCGCCCGAGGACGTGGTTTCGGTCACCGGCGAGGTACCGGACCCGGACGAAATCGGCGACGAGAACAAGCGCAACTCAAAGAAGCGCGCGCTCGCCTATATGGGCCTCGCCGCCGGCACCAAGATCACCGACATCGAGCTCGACCGCGTCTTCATCGGCTCCTGCACCAATGGCCGCATCGAGGATTTGCGCGCTGTCGCCAAGGTGGTGGAAGGCAAAACGGTTCATCCGCGTGTCAACGCCATGATCGTGCCGGGCTCCGGGCTGGTGAAAGCGCAGGCCGAGGCGGAAGGGCTGGACAAGATCTTCCGCGCCGCCGGCTTCGACTGGCGCGAGCCCGGCTGCTCCATGTGTCTGGCCATGAATGACGACCGCCTGAAGCCGGAAGAGCGCTGCGCCTCTACCTCAAATCGCAACTTTGAGGGCCGTCAGGGCTTCAAGGGCCGCACGCATCTGGTTTCACCGGCCATGGCAGGCGCGGCGGCGATCGCCGGCAAGTTCGTCGACATCCGCGACTGGAACTAGGCAATTCGCCTCATCGTTCAGGAGAACGGCGCCTCCGGGCGCCGTTTTTCATTCTACCCCAGTGCAACGCGGTCCAGCACATAGATCCAGAACGTCGCGGTAAGCACCGACAGCATCGTCGCCAACAGGAATGTCGAGGCGGCGAGGTTGACCGCCCGGTCATACATCACCGCGAACAGGTATATGTTCATGCCGGGCGGCATCGCGGCCAGCGTCACCGCCGCGCGCTGCATGTCGGGAGGCAGCGCAAAGATGTAGTGCACCAGACCGAAAGTGATCGCCGGGTGTACCAGCAGCGAGAGCGCAGCGATCATGCCGGTCTCGCCGAGATTTGCCCCCAGCCGGTAGCGTGTCATCGATGCGCCGATGCCCACCAGCGCAACCGGAATGGCGCTGCTGGCGATCATGTCCACCGTCTCCAGCGCCGGCGCAGGCAGCCAGTTGCCCGTGACGTTCACGAAAGCGCCAGCCAGAATGCCGATCATCAGTGGATTGACCATGATGGAGCGGCCGGCCACCCGCACGGTCTGGCCAAAACTGCGCCCGTCGCGGCGCATGAACTCCATCGTCAGCATGCCGACCGCGTAGATAACCGGTGCGTGGAACGCGATGATGCCGATTGCGGCCGTCAGCGAGGCAGTGCCCTGCGAGCGCTCCAGAATGGCGAGACCGAGCAACACGGTGTTGGAGAACATCGCCGCGAAGCCGACTGCGACGGACTCGCCCGGCCGCCGCTTGAAGATGTGGCGTGCCGCTAATATCCCGATCACGAAGCAGGCAAACGCGCCAGCATAAAACGAGATTAGCAGAGACGGCGAAAAGGCCGCCGCGAAATCAAGCCGCTCAAGCGCGCGGAACAGAAGCACCGGCACCGCGATCTTCACCGCATAGGTGTTGAGCGCATCGACCAGCGCAGCTGACACATAGCCCGAGCGTACGCTGCCATATCCGATGGCGATAAGCAGGAAGACCGGCGCGACGGTTAGAAGGATCGCCAGCATGGGCGGGCCTCAGGTTCCGTCGCGCATCACGCGTCCACTGCGCGAATTCTGAGCCGCGTGATGCGGTTGCGCTCGCGCTTCAGCACCACAAAGCGCTTGCCGTGGAACGTAAAGGCCTGCTTTTCCTCAGGGATCGACTGCGTCTCGTGAATGACGAGGCCTGCTACGGTTGTCGCTTCCTCGTCCGGCAGGTTCCAGTCAAGCGCCCGGTTGAGATCGCGGATCGGCACCGAGCCGTCCACCACCACGGAGCCGTCTGCCTCCTGCTTCACGCCCTGCATTTCGACATCGTGCTCGTCGGCGATTTCGCCCACGATTTCCTCGATGATGTCTTCCAGCGTCACCAGACCTTCCACTTCGCCATACTCATCGACCACAACGGCGAAATGCGCCTTGCGCCGCAAGAATGCGTTGAGCTGATCCTTCAGGCTGGTTGTGTCAGGCACGAACCACGGCTTTGCCGCGATCTTCATTATGTCGACGCGGGCCGGATCGTTGTCGACGTCGTGCAGCGCCCGGAGCAGATCCTTGGCGTGTATGATGCCGACAATATTGTCGAGCGACCCGCGCCAGAGCGGCATGCGCGTGTGCGGGCTCAGCAGAATTTCGGCAACGATATCCTGCGGCGGGTCGTCGGCATTGAGCGAGCGCATCGCCGTGCGGTGAACCATGACGTCGGAGACTTCGAGATCATGCAGGTCGAGCAGGCCGCCGAGGCGGTCGCGGTCCTGCTTGATAAACGCACCTTCGCGGTGAAGCACTGCGACGGTGCCGCGCAATTCGTCATGCGCGGACAGCATGGAATCGCCCTGCAGCAGGTTGACGCCGAACAGCGCCAGCATGCGCCGCACAATCCAGTTGACCACTGTCGAGAGGCCGCCGAACACGAAAACGACGAAACGCGCGAATGGCGACACCACCAGCGAAAAGCCTTCCGGCCGCGACAACGCCCAGGATTTCGGCAGGATTTCCGCGAAGATGACCAGGAGCACGGTCATGCCGATGGTGGCATAGATCACGCCGGCATCGCCGAACAGCTTGAGCAGCACGCTGGTTGCGAGCGCGGAAGCGAGGATGTTGACTAGATTGTTTCCGATCAGAAGCGCGCCGACCAGCCGGTCGCGACGCTCGATCAGCCGCTCGACCAGCGAAGCACGGCTGTCGCCGCCCTGCGCCAGCGAGTGCAGGCGCGCGCGCGAAACACCCGTCATCGAGGTCTCAGTGCCCGAGAAGAGAAAAGACAATACGATCAGCGCCACTACAGCGCCGGAGGTAATCCAGAATTCCGGTGTCATCGTTCGAGTTGCTCTGCGAGAAACGATCTGACTTCGGCGGCGGGCACATCCCTGGCTACGAATGCCTGCCCCACACCTCTTGTCAGGATGAATGTGAGCGCGCCGCGCGAAACTTTCTTGTCCTGTGCAATATAGTTCATCAGCCCCTCCGCGCCAGGCAAGTCGCCGGCGATATGGTCCAAACGGTAGGGCAGACCAACCGCCTTCAGATGCGCCTCGACGCGGCTCGCATCATCTGGGCTGGCAAGATTCATGCGGGCGGAAAACCGGTGCGCCAGCGCCATGCCGATGGCAACGCCTTCGCCATGCACGAGCCGGGCGCTGTCATAACCGGTGGCGGCCTCTAGCGCATGGCCGAATGTGTGGCCGAGATTCAGCAGCGCCCGGTCCCCGGTTTCAAGCTCGTCGCGCGCCACAACCTCGGCCTTGGCGCGGCAGGATTCCGCAATCGCTTCCGTGCGGGCGGGGCCGCCTGCGAACACCTCCGCCCAGTTTTGCTCCAGCCAGGCGAAAAACTGCGGCCGGTCGATCAGCCCATATTTGGCGACTTCCGCGTAGCCGGCCCGGAACTCGCGCTCCGAAAGCGTGTCGAGCACGTCGGTGTCGGACAAAACGAGGCTCGGCTGGTGGAACGCGCCGACGAGGTTTTTGCCGTGTGAGCTGTTGATTCCTGTCTTGCCGCCGACGGAGGAATCCACCTGAGCCAGCAGCGAGGTCGGCACCTGCACGAACCGCATGCCGCGCCGAACGACCGCCGCCGCGAACCCCGCGAGATCGCCGATCACACCACCGCCGAAGGCAATCACCAGGTCGCCGCGCTCCAGCCGCGCCGCCAGAACGGCATCGACAACCTGCTGAAACTCCTCGAAGCTTTTGGTGCGCTCGCCGGGCTCCATCACCACGCTGGCGTAGTCAATGCCTGCCGCGCCGAGGCTCGCCTCGAGCGCCGCGAGGTGCTTCGCGGCGACATTCTTGTCGGTCACGATCGCGACTCGCGTGCCCGGAAACGCTGCGTCGATGCGCTGACCGGCCTCGGCGATCAAACCATGGCCGATCACGATGTCATAAGCGCGCTCGGCCAGCCCGACGCGAACGATCTGCGCTTCCTGCGGTTCCGCTATCGTGGTCATGCTTGTTTTTCACCGAGATGCTTCACGAGTGCGGTCATCACCTCGTCGGCGATCACTTCTCGCCGGTCGTCGCGGGTAGAAACGGTGACATCAGCCTTTGCGTAGACCGGGTAACGCGCCTTCATGAGGTTTTCCATGATCTCGCGTGGATTTCCGGTCTTCAGCAGCGGCCGCGTCTGCTTTTTCATCACCCGGGCCATCAGGATATCGATGTCGGCTTTCAGCCACACGGAGACACCCGCCTCCGATATCATGTCGCGGGTGTCGCTGTTCATGAAAGCACCGCCGCCGGTCGAGATGATGCCCGGCCTTTCCTGCAGCAGGCGCGCGATGACGCGCTGCTCGAGCGATCGGAACTCGGCTTCGCCGTAAGCATCGAACAGCTCGGCAACGGTCATGCGCGAGGCCTTTTCGATCTCCTGATCGCTGTCGGCAAATGGCAGCCCGGTTACCGCTCCTACCCGCCGGCCGATGGCTGTCTTCCCGGCGCCCATCAGACCAACAAACACGACCACCCGGTCGCCAAGCAATTCGCGCAATTGTACCGGCGCACCGGCGATGGTGGTTTCAGAAGTCATCATGTTTCGGCCTTTGGTCGCGGTTTCGACATGAAAAGCCGTCAATCGTCAAGCTGGATTGGCCTGTGCCGGTCCTTGCAACAGTTCATGCCCACGGCTTGCAATGACGCCAACTGCGTCCCATAACGGCCTGCCGGCGCCGCATCGAGAACCCTTCGCCTATGCCGACCCTTTTCCGCCTACTGACCGTCATCGCCATCATTGTTGGCCTTGTCTATGGCGGCATGTTTGCACTGGCGACCTATGTGAAGCCCAATGTCGGCGAGATTTCCGTGCGCGTTCCGCCAGAGCGGATCAACCGGCCGTAACCAAGATGCGCGACGGCTCCCGCATCGAAGCCTTCCTGGAAATGATGAGCGCCGAACGCGGCGCGAGCGAAAACACGCTGGCCGCCTACCGCCGCGATCTCGAAAACGCGGCCGAAATGCTGTCCGGTGCATGGGGCGGCATCGCCTCGGCACCGGTGAGCGCGGTGCGCGAACACATTCAGGGCCTGGGTGCTCGCGGCATGGCAGCGTCCACTCAGGCCCGCAAACTTTCGACGCTGCGCCAGTTCTACAAGTTTCTCTTCGCTGAGGGCTTGCGCGGCGACGACCCGACGGCAACGCTGGACAGCCCGCGCCGCGACCGCTCCTTGCCGAAAACACTCAGCGAAGCTGACGTCGATGCGCTGATTGCGCGCGCCGAGCACGAAGCTACAACGCCCCCGCCTGGCATCGATGCCGTTTCGGCGCTGCGGCTGCACGCTCTCACAGAAGTGCTCTACGCCACCGGGCTGCGCGTTTCGGAGCTGGTCGGCCTTCCGCTCTCGGTGGCGCGCCGCGACGATCGCTATTTCACCGTAACGGGCAAGGGCAACAAGGAGCGTCTGGTGCCGCTGTCGGCCCGCGCACGGGAAGCGATGCGGCGTTGGATGAAGGCCCGCAGTACAAACGCTGCGCTGGCGAACAGCTCTTATCTTTTCCCCTCGTCGTCGGAGAGCGGGCATCTGCCGAGGCAGGTCTTTGCCCGCGAATTAAAGGCGCTTGCCGCGCGCGCCGGCATTCCCTCCGCTCGTATCTCGCCCCATGTGCTGCGCCATGCATTTGCCAGCCATCTGCTGCAGAACGGGGCCGATCTGCGCGTCGTGCAGCAATTGCTCGGCCATTCCGACATTTCGACCACGCAAATCTACACGCATGTGCTCGAAAAGCGGCTGATCGACCTCGTCAACCAGCACCATCCGCTTGCCGACTAGGCCTGTGACCGTTATGTCAGGCCATGTTCCGGCCATTTCCGGCTGGACTTGCGGGGTCTTAGTTTCGTTGATCAAGTACAGTCGGGCGCATGTATAATTATCTGGATTTCGAAAAACCGGTTCAGGACCTCGAAGGCCAGATTCTCGAGCTGCGGCGGCTTGCCGAAGCAGGCGAGGCCGTCGACGTTGCCGACGAGATCAAGCGTCTGGAAAAGCGCGCTAAGGAGGCTTTGCGCGACCTCTATAACGCACTGACGCCGTGGCAGAAGGCGCAAGTCGCGCGCCATGCCGACCGCCCGCATTGCCTTGCCTACATCAACGCACTGACCACTGATTTCACGCCGCTTGCCGGCGACCGCGCCTTTGGCGAGGACGAGGCGATCGTCGGCGGCCTTGCCCGCTTCCGCGGCGAGACCGTGGCGATCATCGGTCAGGAAAAGGGTTCCGACACCAAGAGCCGTCTCAAGCACAATTTCGGCAGCGCGCGACCAGAGGGTTACCGCAAGGCCGTGCGCATCATGGAACTTGCGGACCGTTTCGACATTCCGCTGATCACTCTGGTCGATACCGCCGGCGCCTATCCCGGCATCGGGGCAGAGGAGCGCGGTCAGGCCGAGGCCATTGCGCGGTCCACATCTACCTGCCTTTCGCTCAAGGTCCCGATCATCAGCGTCATCCTCGGCGAGGGCGGTTCGGGCGGCGCTATTGCGATAGCCACGGCGAACCGGGTTCTAATGCTGGAACACGCCATCTACTCGGTGATTTCGCCTGAGGGCGCGGCATCGATCCTGTGGCGCGACACGGCGCGCGCCAAGGATGCGGCGACCAACATGAAGATCACCGCGCAGGACCTGCTAGGCCTGAAGATCATCGACGAGATCATTCCAGAGCCGCTGGGCGGCGCTCACCGCGCGCCTGAAATGGTGATTGCCGAGGCCGGCGACCGCATTGCCAAGGGTTTTGAAGAACTGGCGGGCGCCAATCTCGACTTCCGTGAGCACCGGCGCGAGAAATTCCTCGCCATCGGCCGCGATCTGTAGCCTTTCGGCACGTTTTCGGCCCCTATTTGCCACATTCTTGCCGCCTCGATCGGCTCAATGACAATGCCGTGAGGCAGGCTCGCAGCGCCTTGCGGTAATGAATTTTCAAGCATAACCGCATTAAGTGCGAGGAAGACAGGGTCGGCGCGGGCGTGATTTCCGGCCGGAGGGACAGGGTTCAGAGCATTTTGCCAATGGCACCCCATCTTGCGCGTATTGCTTTAATCGTTTCGGCGTTGGCACTGGCCGGGTGCAACGAGACGCTGGAAGATATTTCGCCCAAAGCCGAGAAGAAGCTGCCGCCCAAGCTGGTGCAGTCCATGCGCGCCAAGGGCATGACCACCACCTCGCCCATCATGCTGCGCATATTCAAGGAAGAAGGTGTTCTGGAGGTCTGGAAACAGAAGGACACCGGCCGCTACGCGCTGGCGACCAGCTACGACATCTGCAAATGGTCGGGCAAGCTGGGACCAAAATTCACCGAAGGCGACCGTCAGGCGCCTGAAGGTTTCTACGACATCAAACCGTGGCAGATGAACCCGAAGTCGAGCTACCACCTCGCCTTCAACATGGGTTATCCGAACAATTTCGACCGTGCCCATGGCCGCACGGGGTCGAACCTCATGGTGCATGGCGCCTGCTCGTCCGCCGGCTGCTATTCCATGAGCGACGAGCAGGTGGAAGAGATTTACGCCTTCGCGCGCGATGCATTCCGCGGCGGTCAGGAAGCGTTCCAGGTGCAGGCGTTTCCCTTCCGCATGACGGCGGAAAACATGGCCCGCTACCGCGACGACGCGAACTACCAGTTCTGGTCGATGCTGAAAGAGGGCTACGACCATTTCGAGATCACGAAAGTGCCGCCCAAGGTCGATGTCTGCGGCAGGCGCTACGTGTTCAACTCCATACCGCAGGAAGGCAGCGCTTTCTCGCCCAGCGCGTCGTGCCCACCCATGGCGCAGCCAGCGCGGCTTCAGACCGCCTATCAATCCTATCAACTCAAATATGACGCTGCCTTCTCCGCCGCGCTCGGTCAGTCGAGCAGCCGCAAAGCGCCGTCGCCCAGCATCGACGGCTTCCGCGAGGCAACGCAGGTCGCCGACTGGTCACGCCGCCGCGCGCGCGGCGAACGCGTGACCCGCCTGCCGCCCAATATGCAGCCCGAAGCGCCGGTGGTGGCAGAGCCTCCGCCGCGCCCGGCGCCTCAGGTAGCGGCAGCGCCCGAACAGACTGAGGGAACGCCGCTCGCTGCCGAAACCGAGCAGATGGCGGCCAACGCCGCTGCACCGACACCGGCGGCGAACCCGCAAACAGCCAGCGCGGAAGAAGGCGGCGAACGCAAGAACCCGCTGCGCCGGCTGTGGGGCATGTTCAAACGCGATCAGTGACGCCTGACGCCGACTACTACGATCTGCGCGGCCTGAACTGCCCGCTACCGGTGCTGCGCACCCGAAAGCGGCTTGCTGGAATGCCCCTCGGCGCGCGGCTGGTGATCGAAACAACCGACCCGCTTGCAGCGATCGACATCCCCGCCTTCTGCAATGATGACGGCCACCGCCTGGTGACGATCGAGGAAGTGCCCGGCGGCCACCGCTTCACCCTTGAGCGCGGCGGTCTGTAGCATTCGGGCCGTCATCCTCGGGCTGTCCCGAGGATCTACAGCGATAGACGCAGCAAGCCGTCAAAAGACTCAGGGGTGGCAAACACAGCAGGCCCTCGGGACAAGCCCGAGGGTGACGCCAGCGTAGAGACAGATCGCGCCCTTTGTGAGATATCGCAAGCCCACCAACACCCCTCATCCTGAGGGGCGAGGCCGGCAGGGCGAGCCTCGAAGGACGCACCCCGCCAACCACCCTTCAGCCTCAGCCGGAAAAGCCCGAAATCGCCAGAGGATTGTCCTCGACGGCGGCCCGGTCTGGTGTGTCGACAACGGCCTGATTGGTGAAGGCGGCAAAGAGACGTCGCACATAGGCTTCGTCGATGCCGTCGACGATGAAAACGAGCCGCGTTTCGCGAGCGCTGCCCTCCGGCCAGGCGGCCAGCCGCGCCGGCGGGTGCATGAGCGCCTGCACGGCGTGCAGCACCAGCGGCCGCGCCGGGTCGTCGGCAAGCTGCACGACGCCCTTCATGCGCAACAGGCCGGCTCCCTGTGTAGAGCGCACGAGATCGAGAAACATCTCCACCGCGCCTGCCTCGATCGGCTTGGCATGGACCAGCGAAAAACTTCTGATCCGCTCCGAATGATGATGGTGCTCGTCGTGATCGTGGTTGTGGTGATCGTGGCCATGATCATGATCGTGGTGATCGTGCACATGCGCCTCGCCCAGCCAGCGGGCGACATCGGCCGATTTAGTGGCCGGGTCATAGAGCCCGCATTCCAGCAGCGCGGCAAGATCGACAGCGCCTCCGACATCCGCGACCTCTGCGCCGGGATTGAGCGAACGCAGCGCGCTCCGCAGCGCGTTGCCCTCATCGCCTTGGGCAAGATCGGCCTTGGTCAAAACCAGCCGGTCGGCAACAGCGACCTGCCGCTTGGCTTCATTATGCCGGGCGAGCGTGTCCGTCCCATTGACGGTATCGACCACGGTCACCACACCGCTCAGCCGCAGCGCGGCGACAAGTGCGGGATGCCCCATGAGCGACTGGAGAACCGGAACAGGGTCCGCAAGGCCCGTCGTCTCGATGACGATACGCTCCAGCGGCGCGATGCGGCCGGTCTGCGCACGGTCGATCAGATCGGCGATGGTATCAACCAGCTCGCCACGCACCGAGCAGCAAACGCAGCCGTCGGAAAGCTCGATCACGCCATCCGACGATTGCTCGACCAGCAGATGATCGACCGCCACATCGCCAAACTCATTGATAATGACAGCGGTGTTTTTGACCGAAGGGTCTTTCAGGATGCGGTTGAGCAGCGTCGTCTTGCCGGCGCCCAGAAAGCCGGTGATCACCGTGACGGCGATAGGATCGAGATGCATGGGTCTTGATCAGCCGCCTTCGGCGCGGGTCGGCGTATAGTCTGGGCGCGGCGTCGGGATCGGAATGTCGGAAGCGCTCGCCGCCGAGATCGGAAGCGGGCCCTCGGTGCCACCCAGTCCGACCTCTATCACCCGCCGCGGCCTGTCGAACTCGCTCATATGAGGCGAGCTGATCACCCGCCGGCCCTGCGCATCACGTTTGGCCAGCCGCTCCTTGCGCGCCGCCTTGGTGCAGATCACCGGGCGCATATTGGTCGCCGTCGTCAGCATAGAACCGTAGGGACGCATGGTGCCGAGCCGCTTCGCCCCGAAGGAGGAGCGCGAAAATCCCTTGGCCAGAAGTTCGGCCGCCGTCTCGGCGCGCTCTTCCACCGACTCCGCGCCAAGCACGATTGCGACCACGCGCTTGCCGCGCCGCTGCGCGGAGGCGGCGAGGTTGAAACCGGACGGGCAAGTGTAGCCGGTCTTCATGCCGTCCGCGCCGTCGAAGCGACCGATCAGCGAATTGTGGTTGTTGAGCCGCGCCTTGCCCGCCTGCAGGGCCTCGATGGCGAAATAGCTGTCATATTGCGGGAATTCCTTGCGGATCGCGGTCGCAAGCAGCGCCATATCATGCGCGTTCGTGTACTGGTTGTCGCTGTGCAGGCCGTGGGCGTTCACCCAGTTCGTGCCGGTCATGCCCAGCCGCCGCGCTTCGGCGTTCATGCGCGCCGCAAACGCTCTCTCCGAACCGGCGATGCTTTCGCCAAGCGCGGTTGCAACATCATTGGCCGACTTGACCATCAGAATCTTGATCGCATTGTCGACGGTGAGCACCGAGCCTCTTGGATAGCCCATCTTGCTGGGCGGCTCCTTGGTTGCGTTAGCCGAAATGACGACGGGCGATTTGAGTGTGATTTCACGCGCCTTCACCGCGCGGAAGGCGACAAACACCGTCATCAGCTTGGTGAGCGACGCCGGGAACCAACGCCGGAACGGCTCCGACTCAGCCAGAACCCGGCCGCTTCCGACATCGACAACGATATGCGGGCCGGCGGCCGCGGACCCAACCGGCCCGGCCGCGACGATAGCTGCAATCAACAAGACCGACGCAATCTGCGCGCGCATTCTCCACCCCATTTTCGCCCTTGCCCATTCGGCAGCAGTGTCACTAAGGTTCGTCATCTTCCCTCGCAGACGACACGCGCCGCCGCCGAGGGCCAATCACTTGTCTGCTCTGCTATCTACCTCATGTGACGCCAAAATGGCAAAGTGGAGCCACTCACAATCCTATGACGCCGCGCCTCGTGGCCGAAAAACCAACGGAAGTATTGTCTGATGCCGATCCTCAACCGCGTAGCCGAAATGCATGACGAAATCACCGGTTGGCGCCGGCATCTGCACACCATCCCCGAAATCCTCTACGACGTTCACCAGACCGCGGCTTTCGTGGCCGAGCGACTGAAGGAATTCGGCTGCGACGACGTGGTTACCGGCATCGGCAAGACCGGCGTGGTCGGCATCATCAAGGGCAATCTGGGCGACGGCCCGGCGGTCGGCCTGCGCGCCGACATGGATGCACTTCCGCTCAACGAAATCACCGGCAAGGATTGGGCGTCCAAGACGCCTAACCAGATGCATGCCTGCGGCCATGACGGCCACACCGCCATGCTGCTGGGCGCCGCGAAATATCTCGCCGAAACCCGCAATTTCAAGGGCTCAGTCGCAGTCATCTTCCAGCCTGCGGAGGAAGGCGGCGCAGGCGGCGACGCCATGGTCAAGGACGGCATGATGGACCGCTTCGGCATCAAGACCGTGTTCGGCATGCACAACATGCCGGGCCTGCCCGTCGGCCAGTTCGCGATCCGCCCCGGCCCGGCGATGGCGGCGACAGCGGAGTTCTGGATCGTGGTGAAAGGCAAAGGCGGTCACGCCGCCATGCCCCACGGGACCGTCGATCCGATCGTTATCGGCAGTCAGGTCGTGACCGCGCTGCAGACGATCGCCTCGCGCAGCATCGACCCGATCGATTCCGTGGTTGTCTCCGTTACTAAGTTCCATGGCGGCGACGCATTCAACATCATCCCCGAGCAGGTGGAATTGAACGGCACGATCCGCATCCTGCGCACCGAGGTCGGCGAAGCAGCCGCGAAGCGCATGCGCGAGATTTGTGAGGGCATCGCGGCAGCGCACGGCGCGAGCGTGGACGTGAAGATCGATTTCAACTACCCGGTTACGTTCAATCATCCGGAAGAAACCGACTTTGCCGCTGGCGTCGCCAAAGCGGTCGCCGGCGACCCCAATGTCGACACAGACGTGCTGCCGGTGATGGGCGGCGAAGACTTCTCCTATATGCTCGAAGCGCGCCCCGGCGCCTTCATCTTCATGGGTAATGGCGACACCGCCAACCTTCACAACCCGGCCTATGACTTCAATGACGAGGCCATTCCGCACGGCGTAAGCTACTGGGTGCGGCTGGCGGAGACCGCCCTCGCAGCCTGAAGCATTTCTGGATGACGCAAACCCGGTGGCGCCCGGTCAAACTGCGCGCCGCCGGCGTTGTCGGGCCGGGAGAGGCCCCTATGCAAGTCGCTTGGCGAAGCGGCTTTGAGCGGTTATGTGTGCGCGCAGCGGTCCCGTAGCTCAGCAGGATAGAGCATCAGATTCCTAATCTGAGGGTCACAGGTTCGAATCCTGTCGGGATCGCCATCCTAAGTCATTGTCTTTATACCGGCTTCCCAACTCCAATCTCCCGTTTCAAGCATCCGTCGCGGTCTGAGCCTCGCGAAACAAAAAAAGGCCAGCGACGAGGGTATCGCCGCTGGCAAGGTGCACAAAAGTGCATTGGGAGTGGGGCCGCGCAACGGCCCCGTATTTTCAGCCGGTCAACTCACCAAGGAACCGGCTGAAAATCTCGTTGTACTCGGCGGGCTTGGCCCAGAAGGGTGCATGTCCGCCGCCATCGATGACGTGGACCTTGCCGCCCCAAAGGTTCCTCCAGGCAATACCGTCGAGAAAGCAATTGTCGAAAAAGGCTTCGTCCGAACCCTGGATGACCGCGATGGGGCGATCCCAGCTTTCGACCGTTTTGCGTTGCGGGCAGCCCAGACCTTCCTCGGTCCAGCGGGTCCACATGATCTGGCGGGCCTTGCCGTCAGTACGTTTCACCGCCGCCGAGAGCACCGGATCCGGCGGCAGATCGACGCCGCATGTGTAACGCGCGTAATTGTCGGCATCTTCCTGGCTGAACACTTCCTTGGAGGTGAAGGCCATATGCGGCAGCGGCGTGAACGCCGCATTGACCTCCGCCGCGCCCGGGCCAGACGGCGGCGTGCCGGAAAAGGTCAGCGCCCGCATAGAGGGCAGGCGGCTGATCATCTCGATGCCGATATGACCGCCCAGCGACCAGCCCATGACAACGGCGTCTTCCGCGCCCAAAGCCCGCATCACCTCCACCGCCGCCTCGGCATATGCCGGCTGCGTGTAGCTGCGGTGCGGATCGCGCGCGTCGTCGGACTCGCCATGGCCCGGCAGATCGAATGTGATCACCCGGTGCGTCGCGCCAAGCTCGCTGTTGAGTTGATGACGGAAGACATCGCGGCATGACGAATTGCCATGGATCATCAGTACCGGTGGCCCGTTTCCGGTCGTCTGGGAGAACGAGACCCACCCGTGGCCGGTGTTGATTGTGCCCGTCTCGATGGTCACATCCACATCCCCCAAATCAGGTGCTTTGCGCGCTGGTTTTGCGCGCAACCCTGCCGCCAAGGCGGCGTTTGAGAAATTCGTTGAAGCCGGTGGCCGCCTGCCAGATACCGCCCGGATAGAAGATCAGAACGGCAACGATCATCACAGCGACGATCATGTGCCGCCATGGGCCAAGATCGACCATCGCCTCCGAAATGAAGGTCAGCAGAAAGGCCGCGAGGATAGGGCCGTAGATGGTCGATGTGCCGCCGACGAGCAGGATGCTGAGCAGTAGCGACAACAATCCCATGCCGAAAGCGTCTGGCGAAGCGACGCGGATATATGCGCCATAGTAGCCGCCCGCGATGCCGGTGAAGAGAGCACTGGCAGTGAGCGTAATCACCCGCTGTTTGGCCAGCGAGATGCCACGGCTCACCGCGTAATCGGCGTTGTCGCGCAGCGCGACAATGCTCAAGCCCGTCGGCGAATTGACCAGCCAGCGCAGGAAAAAGGTCGATGACAAAAGCAGGATGACCGCGCCGAAATAGTAGCCGAGCTTGCCGTCGCGCACGAAATTGTAGCCGGGCAGCTTGAGCGGCGGCAGGCCGACCATGCCCATATTTCCGCCTGTGATATCGGACTGGCTGACGACGATCTGAAGTACGAGTTGCGAGAAGGCGAAAGTGACAAGAATGATGTAGATGCCGCCCAGCCGCAGAATGGGAACGGCGACGATCATAGCGGCGGCAACGCTGAGCAGGCCGGCAAGCGGGATGGCCAGCCATGGCGATATGCCGATGCTCTTGGCCATGATGCCGTAGCCGTAGACGCCGATCGAAAAGAAGGCGAGATGAGCGAAATTGAAGAGCCCGCCATAGCCGAGGCTGAGATCCCAGTTCGACGCAACGACCGCGTAAATCAACGCCAGTATCAGCAAATGGCGCGTGTAGCTTTCCGTCAGGATGAACGGCGCAATGAGAAGCGCTCCGATGGCAAGAGCGAGATAGACCCCCTCGAAGCTACGTTCTGTCTTGATCATGCCCGCTGCCCTCCAAAGAGACCGGTGGGCCGGATCATCAGCACGGCGATCATGACCACAAACAGCGCTGCCTGCGTCCAGTAGATGCCGATCGAGTATATGCACACGGCTTCCAGCAGGCCGATCACATAGGCAGCGCGAATGGGCCCGCTGATGCTGGCAATGCCACCGAAGATGACCACCACAAGCGCCTTGACCATGGGGTCGGTGCCCATACTGGGCGACATGAATTTGATGCCGCCAAGAAAGATGCCTACCAGACCGGCGAGCGAGGCGGCGAGCGCGAAGGAAAGCGCGTAAAGCCGCGCAACGGGTATGCCGGCGAGCAACGCGGCTTCCTGATTCTGTGCGATTGCTCGCAGTGCCGAGCCGGTGCGCGTGCGCTGCAGGAAGAGCCAGACTGAATACAGGATCAGCGGCGCGATCACGACGATAGCCGCTTCATGTGCCGACAGCCCGATGCCGAACATCGAAATATTGCCCTCAGCCAGCGGCGCCAGCTGCTTTGACCGCCCGCCCCTGCTGAGCAGCGTCGCATTTTCCAGAAACGTAGCGGCGGCCAGCGTGGTGATGACGGCGACAAGAACGAGGTTATCGCGCTTCAGAAACGGGCGAACCAGAACCGCTTCGGCAAGACAGCCGAGGGCAGCAAGTGCGGCGACCGAAAACGCGATGCCCGCGGCGAGCCCCCAACCCAGCCCGTTGCCGTCGGCGACGGTCCAGGCGAAATAGGCCCCGAGCGTGATGAACATGCCGTGCGCGAAATTGAATATGCCGAGCGTGGTCCACACCAGCGCCAGCCCTACGGCCATAAGCGCGTAGAGCGACCCGAGAACGACGCCACTGACGAGAATGTAGAGCACGGTCTCGGCGGTCATGCGACTTTTCCGTCGCCGAAATACATGTCCATGATCTCGTCATGGCCGATGCTGTTTGCGGCGGAAAATTCCCGCACCGCAGAGCCGTGATCGATGAGGATCAGCCGATCCACCAGCCCGAGCAGGAACTCCACATCCTGCTCCACCACGACAAGCGGCACGCCATGTTTGGAGACAGCGCCAATGGCGTCGCAAAGTTCGTCCTTGATCCGCGGCGCCAGCCCCAGCGTAGGTTCATCCAGAATGAGCAGCTTCGGATTGCCCATCAGTCCGACTCCGATCGCCACCATCTGGCGCTCACCGCCCGAGAGCGACCAAACCTGCTGACGGTCGCGCTCCTTCAGCCTCGGAAAGATGGAATACGCGCGCTCAAGATTAGACGCCTCCTCGGCACGTGCGGCATTGGCAAACGCACCGAGCCGCAGCGTTTCACCGACGGTCATTTCCGGAAACAGCTGATTGCCCTGCGGCACGAGGATCAGCCCGGCCTCAACAATCTTGCGCGGCGAAGCATTGCTGATCGTTTGCCCGGCGAAGCGGATCGAACCGCTCCAGCAAGGCAGCAGGCCCGAAATCGCCTTGAGCAGCGTCGATTTCCCGTGGCCGTTCGGTCCGAACAGGCCGAGGCACTCGCCGGTCGCCAAGCTGAAACTGATATCGCGCACGATCTGGATGCGCCCATAGCCCGACGCGAGCTTGTCGACCTCAAGCAGCTTCTGCATCGCGCGCTCCCCGTTTTCCGAGATAGGCGGCGATCACCTGCTCGTCGCGCACCACATCGTCAGGTGCGCCTAGCCTCAACATCTCGCCGTGATTGAGCACCAGGAGCCGCTGCGACAGAGACAAAAGCACCGGCAGAACATGTTCAATCAGCACGATGGCGATGCCGCGCGCATTGATGTTGCGTATGATGCGGATCGTCTCGGCAATTTCGGGCTTGGTCAGGCTCGACGCGGGCTCATCAAGCAGCATGGCCTTGGGTTCCATGACAAGAGCACTGGCAAGCATCAGCTGCTTGCGTTCGAAGATCGACAACTCCGACGCTTTGCGCGCAAGCCTGGCACGATCGAGCTCAACCAGCTCGGCTGCCCGACACACTCTTTCTTCAAGGGTGGCCGCGCCCGTGGCCTCGCGCTCCCCCGGCCCGAACACGGCGCCAAGCGCAATGTTCTGATAAGCCGTGAGGCTGTCGAAGGCGGTTTCGCGCTGATAGGTGCGCGCCAGGCCGAGATGGCAGATTTTCTGCGCCGCTATGCCGGAGATTGACTGGCCATTGAACCACACGGCCCCGGACGTTGCCGAAAACGGCACGCCGGTGATGATGTTGAAGAGCGTGCTCTTGCCGCTGCCATTGGGTCCGGCAATGCCGAAAATCTGACCTTTGCGAACTTCGAACGAAACCCCGGACACCGCCTTCAGGGCGCCGAAATTCTTCGACAGATTTTCGATTTTCAGCAGGGCCATGGAACCGCTCCGCGAAAAAGTACCTGCCCGGCCACCCCTCGTACGCGGCCGGGCAGGCGGCGGGTTCGCTACTGAGCCATCCAGGGCGGCAGCATGAACTCGCCTGTCGCGTATTTCTGTGGCGCGATGAGAACGCGTCTACCGTCCTGGATCTGGTAGAACTGGATCGGAATACGATCGTCGGCCTGTTCAGCCAGATGGGTGGCCTGGTCGAACTTGACCCAGCCCTGCGCGGTTTCGCGGTCGGTCGCGCCAATCGCCAGACCGATTTCCTTGTGCTTGGTCGGGTCACCAACGCTCTTCAGCGCGTCGAAATACATCTGCGTCATTTCGTAGAGGCCAACGCCGTATGTGCCGCTTTCGACGCCCCAACGATCCTTGAACTTCGCCAGAAGTTCTTGCGCGCGCTGCGATTTCGGCGTGTCGAGAACCCCGCCGAGCAGGTTGTAGAGCACACCGGTCGATGCCTCGCCGGTCAGCTCAAGAAACTCAGGCACGGATGGCGCATATTGAAGGAAGACGATGCTGTCGGTCGGATCCTCGAGGAACTGGTTGAGGAATGAAGCCGAATTGCCGGACAAATAGTCCGTGTTGATCACCACATCCGGCGGATCCTGCCGAACCTTGGCGAGCATTGCACGCCAGTCATTCACCTCGCCGAAGGGCACAAGCTCGTCGACCGTGATCGTCCAGCCGGCCTCCCCGAATGCCTTTTTCATGCCCTCCGAAATCGTCTTCGAATAGGCGTTGTCGGAGGAAACGATCGCGACCTTCTTGTTCTTCAGCGCCACCTTGCCGTCGGCAGCCAGCTTTTCAATCAGCGGCGTCACGTCGGTTTCATAGGCGTCGAAGGACGGCGTTAATGACCAGCAGCACCAGTATGTGTCCGGATCGGGCGCGATGATGCCGCGCGTCTGACCGGACGGGCCGGCCAGCATGAAGGGCATTTCGGCATCGGCCATCAGGTTGATTTCAAAATTCGTGATGCTGGCATAGCCGGTGATGATGAAATGAATGTCGCTGTCGCCGAGCAGGCGCTCTACCGCGCTGGTCACATTGTTGGCGCTGCCGTCCTTGACGTCCGCCGTCACCACCTCGAACTCATAACCGGCGACCCCGCCTGCAGCGTTCGCCTCTTCGACCGCGAGCGTCGTGCCGCGAACGAACTCTTCGCCGTCGGCGCTGGCCGGCCCCGTGAGCGGCGCCAGCACGCCGATTTTCACCTTTTCGGCCGCATATGCCGCGCCGAACCCGGAGGCGAGCAGCAGGCTGCCCGATACCGCGCCGGCCATACCCGCAAGCAATGCTCTGCGAGATAGTCTATTGATCAAAGGCCAATTCATGCCGTTCCCCCCTTATGTTGCCGCTTCGTTTGGCGGCCTGTTACCGCTGGGAGACAAACGTGCAGTTGCGACGGCGGCTGTGCGGCTGCCGACCTGGTCCCCGGCCATGCAGCCGCACGTCGCTCCCCAGCGTTACGCAAGGGAGCGTAGTCAGCCACTTTGGCCGACGCGCCTATCAACGTTGATAGTTTGGCTGGTGGCCTAATCTAACCAAGGAGCCTGCGCTCATAGGCCACGAAGGCGGCCTGCACCTTGTTCGCCGCATTGAGTTTCCGGCAAGCCTTCTGCAAGTGGAAGTTCACCGTCGCGGTCGAGCGCCCGATAATCTGCGCGATCTCCCAGCTTGTCTTGCCCTGAGCGGTCCACAACAGGCATTCACGTTCGCGCTGAGTGAGCTCTACATCTTGCGCACCGTTGCCGTCACACAGACACTCCATGGCGATTGCGTGAGCCTGCAACGCCAGAAGCTGCGCTGCCTCGGTCGTCTCGCAAATGAGGTCCTGAAATTCCTGACCGCCCAGATCGGACGCGACGGTGAAGAAGGTGCACTCTCCTTCAGGCCCGTGCACGGGGATCGTCATGCCATAGACAATGCCGAATGATGCTGCCTCGCCGAAGAACAGGCGCTGCTCCTTGGCAAGGCGGCTCGTATAATCGTCTCCGCCCCACATATATGGCCGGATCGACTTACCCCCTTCGGTAATCACCGGGTCGAGATAGTGGTAGCATTTGCTGAGATAGCGGTTGCGCCACTCCTCCGGATAATTGGTGAGGAAGGTTGGTCGTGGGCTTTTGCTTAGCAGTTCACGCCGCGTGTGCGGCGCCAGGTAGGAAAAGTAGCGATAGCCGAGACCCTCGGCCGACTGCTTGAGTTCACCCGCGAGATTGGCGACGGATGCGATGCCAACCGCATTTCGCTGGAAGGACTGGATGATGTCCATGCCGGCCTTCTAGTGCATCGCTGGCCTATATCCAATACCCACTCTGGCGCAATCGACGAATGTCCCGGAAACGTTCGCGACTGACATGCTGCTCCAGGGTCCTGCTTTCGCGGAAACGCGCGCTTTGCACCATGCTCGGTGCATCGGCAGATCGCTGTGGAAAGCGAATTTCACCGCTGCCAGCAGCGGCCAAAGCCAAAGCTGCAACGCCCATGCGGCAGCAATGCCTGCCCACCGGCGAAATCGACTATGCCAATAATCTCAGGCAGTTGCCCAACAGGTGCAGCTACCGATCCAGTGTCCAACTGGCCACTCTATTAGAAATTTTTTTTTCAGAATAGCCATTCTTTCTTGACTGTGAAAAATTCTTACCGCATCGTTGCAATAGATGAGGTGGTGCATTCTCCGATGGCAGTTTCGCTCAACATTTCAGACCTACCCAGAGGCGCGGCGGACCTTCGCAGGGCTGATCGGCCATGACCCAGGTCATTGATCGCCTGCTGCGTGAGGTTGATCCGGCGCCCGCCGAGCTGATCAACGGTGACAGCGAAAGCGATATTGTCTTCGTGTGCGAACATGCCGGTCGCGAAATCCCGGCCGCCCTTGGCGATCTGGGGCTGCCGCCGGACAAGATGGACCTGCACATCGCTTATGACATCGGCGCGGCATCGCTGGCGCGGCTGCTCGCGGATCACTTTAACGCGCCGCTGGTCATGCAGCCCTACAGCCGTCTCGTGATCGACTGTAACCGCCCGATCGATGTCGCCGATTCAATTCCCGCCATAAGCGACGGTGTGACCGTACCCGGCAACGAGAAGCTCATGGCGGAAGACCGCGAGCGTCGCGTCAAAGAGATTTTCGATCCCTTCCAGAGCGCGATCACAGCGCTTCTCGATCATCCCCCAAGACGGGCGGTCTTTGCCCTCCATAGCTTCACGCCAGTATTGGGCGAAGACCGCCGGCCGTGGGATGTCGGATTTCTCTACCGCAACGACGCAGTGACCTCGGAGGCGCTGGCGGCAACGATCCGTCGCCTCGACCCTTCGCTGTCGATCGGCATGAACCAACCATATACGATCGACGATACGTCGGATTGGTTTGTGCCTCACCATGGAGAAAAGCGCGGTCTCGCGCACAGTCTGATCGAGGTTCGCAACGATCATCTGATGTCTGAAGAAGGTCTGCGCCGATGGGCCGGCCTTCTGAGCATCGCGATAACCGAACTTCTCGGGAAGGACCCGACATGACCGCTACCCGCAATCTGCCGCTCGTGCCGGCCCAGTCCGCACTTCTTTTCATCGACGTGCAGAACTTCTCAGCGCACCGCAAGGGCGCCGAGTTCGATGGGCTGACCGAGCAGCAGTTCAACGAAAAATACGGCTGGTACTTCGAGCGCCTGGAAGCGGAGGTCGTGCCCAACATGGTGCGCCTGCAGGCAGGCTGTCGCAGGGCGAATGTCGAGGTCATGTACACGACTATCGAAAGCCTGACCAAGGACGGCCGCGACCGCAGCCTGGACTACAAGATCACCGGCTTCAACGTGCCGAAGGGCTCATGGGACGGCAAGGTGATCGACGAGCTGGCGCCGGGTGATGACGAAATCTGCCTGCCCAAATCGTCATCCTCGGTCTTTGTCTCCACCCACATCGACTACATTCTGCGCAATCTTGGCGTGAAGCAGCTCGTCATTTCGGGCCTCATCACCGACCAGTGCGTGGAAAGCGCGATCCGCGACGCCTGCGATCTCGGCTACCTTGTCACGCAGGTCACCGATGCCTGCGCAACCTACTCCCAAGCACGACACGACAACTCGATTTCCGCGATCAAGGGCTATTGCCGGCAAGTGACGACGGACGAGCTGCTGGCCGAACTCAGGAAGGGGACGACATGACGAGCGCGATCGAAAAAATCTGGGCCGAGATCGACAAAAACCAGGACGAGGTGGTCGAACTCACCCGTGAGCTGGTGAAGATTCCGTCGGTGAACCCGAAATTTCAGGCCGAACAGGGCCTGAATCGCGAAGCGGATGTTCAAACACTCATCCAGGGCCAGCTCAAAGATGCCGGCTTCAAGACCGATCGCTGGGATGTCTTCGAAAACCGCCCCAACGTGACCGGTGAATGGGACGGCTCGGACGAAAAGAGCCTCATTCTCTGTGGGCATATCGACGTGGTGCCGGTCGGCGATGCTTCTGCCTGGGATCGCGACCCGTTTGGCGGGCAGGTGGACAAGGGCCGCGTCTGGGGCCGTGGCGCCGTCGATATGAAGGGCGGCGTGGCCGCCTGCCTTGCAGCGGCCAATGCAATTCGTCGCGCCGGCGTCGAACTGGACGGGCGGCTGGCCATTCACAGCGTGGTCGATGAGGAGGCCGGCGGCTTCGGCGCCATGGACCTCGTCAAGACCCGCCCGCTGGCGAAACGTGCAATCGTGGCGGAGCCGACCTGGGGCGCTGTCGTGCCGGCAGAAGGCGGGCTGTCATGGGTCCGCGTCACCATTTTCGGCAAGCAGGCGCATGCAGGCTGGCGTTTCAATTCGATCTGGCCGCAGCCGCATACCGAGGGCCGCATCGAGCCCGGCGTCAACGCCATTGAACTTGCCAACCGTTTCCTCAACGCACTGCGCGATTTCGAGGCGTCGCGCTGCCGCGACAACTGGCACCCGCTGGTGCCGGCGGGTCTCGCAACCATCAATCCGGGTGTGATCCGCGGCGGCGCCGGCATGGGCGAAGACGGCAACCCGGCAATCATGACCAATGCGGCGATCATCTCGGACGTCGTGACGATCGACCTCGATTACAAATTCATGCCCGACGAGGATTTCGAGGACGTGAAGGCGGAATTCGAGGCCTTCGTCGCAAACTTCGCAGCGATGGACCCATGGATGCGGGAAAACCCGCCGAAGATCCTCTGGGATCTCTTCGACCTTAACTTCCCGCCGATGAATACGCCGATCGACCACCCACTCACGCAGTCTCTATTCGAGCGGGCCGGTCAGATATAGGCGAAGAAACCGCAGATCAAAGGCTTCGAGGCAGTCACCGACGGCGCTCACTACGCCGGCGCCGGCGTGGATACCGTTATCTACGGCCCGAGTGGCGACGGTTTCCACGGCAACAATGAATGCGTGGATATCGCGAGCCTCGTTGAGGTGACGAAGGTCATCGCCGCGGCGGTGATCGACAATTGCGGCATGAAATAATCAGGGGCAGTCAGAAACAGGAGAAGACCAATGCTTAGCAGAACACTCATATTGGGAGCCGCGACCGCGCTCTCCATGTCATTCGCCGTCGGCGCATCCTATGCCGACGTCGTCAAGATCGGCGTGCTTGCACCGCTGACCGGTTCCGCTGCGGCGGACGGTCAGGAAATGCTGAACGGCGTGCAACTCGCCGTTGACGAACTGAACGCCGCTGGCGGTGTGGCCGGCCACACTTTCGAAGTTGCTGTCGGCGATGTCGGCGACGCCAGCTCCGACGCAGTTGCCACCGCTGCCGAGCGTCTTCTCGGTGACCGCGCCATGGGTGCCATCATGACCGGCTATGCCTCGGGCTCGAATTTCGAAATCGAGATGATGGCCGAGCAGGACATGATCTATCTGGTCTCCGCCAACTCCGCACAGACCGAAGGCATAATCGCGCCCAACCCGGATGATTTCGGGACCGTCTGGTCGCTGACCCCGTCCTATGCTGGCTACAACACCGAAATCGTTCCGGTGATCGATGGCCTCGCAGCAGATGGCAAGCTCGACCTGCCGAACAAGAAAGTCGCCATCATCGCCTCCGACAACCCTTACTCCAAAGGAATTGCCGACGGCATGGTGGATGCTTTCACCGCAGCCGGCTGGGAAGTCACCGAAAACGATCTGTTGCCCTTCGGCGAGATCAACGACTGGCGCGCATTCCTTGCCAAGATCAGACAGAACCCTCCGGCGGTGCTGATCAACACCGACTATGTGTCGGCCAATGCGGCGACTTTCATGACCCAGTTCATGGAAGACCCGACCGACAGCCTCGTCTTCATCCAGTACGCGCCTTCCGTGCCCGAGTTTCTGGACCTGACCAAGGAGAAGTCATCCGGCGTTGTCTACAACCTTCTGGGCGGCGTGCTGAACACGCCTTCGAACCCGCGCGCGGCCGAGGTTATGGCCAAATATGAGGCCGCATTCGGTAACGAGCCCGGCAGCTATGGGCCTTCGCTCTACGAGCAGGTGATGATCTACGCGGATGCGCTGGCCAAGGTTGGCGACCCTGCAAAGCGCGTCGAAATCGGCGCCGAGATCGCCAAGACCGACAAGCAATCGGCCATGGGCAAGATCAAGTTCGACCCGGCCACGCATCTGAGCGTGCAGAGCAATGACGGCGTTCCGCTGCAATTCTACCAGATCAGGGACGGCGAGCGCATTCTCTTCTACCCTGAGCAGTATGCGACGGGCGAATTCGTCGAACCGTCCTGGATGAAGTAGACACGTACCTGTCGGGGCCGCCTTCGGGCGGTCCCGCCACCTGGCGGGCAATCATGACCGAACCTGTTTTGCATACGCGTTCCGTTTCGAAGTCCTTTGGCGGTTTGCAGGCCGTGAAGGATGTGAGCTTCGAAGTCCGCGAGGGCGAAATATTCGGAATTGCCGGCCCCAATGGCTCTGGCAAGAGCACGCTATTCAACATCATGACAGGCATCCCCTTCGGCGTTACCAGCGGCGAAGTGCATTTCGACGGCCAGCGGGTCGATCGCTGGGCACCGCATCGCATCGCCCAGGCAGGGCTGTGCCGCACCTTCCAGAAGGACGCGGAATATCCCGATCTGGATGCCAATGAGACGCTGCTGGTCAGCGCGACCTACAATGGCGGCTTGCGTGGCGCGGAAGCAACGCGACGCGCAAACGCCGTCCTGGATCAGGTAGAGTTCGACCGTTCGCGGCGCTGTGTGCTGTCGCGCGAATTGTCGGTCTACGAAAAGAAACAACTGATGATCGCATCGGCTATGGTGTCACAGCCAAAAGTGCTGATGCTCGACGAGCCGGCCTCCGGCCTCACCAAACCCGAGATCGCGCGCCTCGATGCGCTGCTGGTTGATCTGAACCGGGCCGGCCTGACGATCCTGCTGATCGAACATGTGCTGAGCCTGCTGCTCTCGGTTTCGCAGCGCCTGATGGTTCTGAACTATGGCGAGATACTCGCCCAGGGCGACCCCACTGCGGTGGTCAAGGAACCGGCAGTCATCGAGGCATATCTGGGAGGGCGCAGAAAATGAGCCGTTTCCTTGAGCTACAGAATATCTCGGCCGGCTACGGCCCGATCACGGTCCTGCGTGGCATCTCGCTGCATCTCGACGCCGGCGAGTGCATTGGTCTTTTCGGGCCCAATGGCCACGGCAAGACCACCCTGCTGAAAACGATTTCCGGCCTGATCAAACCAAGTGCCGGCTCGATCACCTTCAACGGCACCCAGATCGTGGGCAAAAAGCCGCCGGCAATCGTCAATGCCGGGCTCGTCCAGTCGCCGCAGGGCAACACGCTGTTCGGCGAAATGCGTATCCAGGAAATCCTGGAACTCGCGGCGTTTACACCGCGCGCGCGCCCGCACCGCGCAACGAACCTCGAAAAAGTATTTGCGCTGTTTCCGCGCCTCGACGAGCGCCGCAGTCAGCGGGCGAGAACGTTGTCCGGCGGCGAACGGCAGATGCTGTCGATCGGCTGCGCTTTGAGGTGCGAACCGGCGCTTCTGATGCTGGACGAACCGACGCTCGGCCTCTCGCCCCGACTGAAGGAAGAGCTTGCGGCCGCGATCGGCAAGATTTCGAAAACCGGCGTACCACTTATCGTCGTCGAACAGGACATCGAGTTCCTGATGGAGCTGACCAACCGGCTTTATCTTATCGAGCATGGCGAAGTGGTGCGCGAGATCGACCGCGCCAGCACGCCCGACCACGACGAAGTGATGCAACTCTATTTCGGCGAGGCACTCCATTGATCGATACACTCATCGCCACGCTGGTATCCGGCCTTGTGCTGGGGTCGCTTTACGCGCTGATGGCCAGCGGCCTCAGCGTTGTGTGGACCACACTCGGCGTCTTCAACTTCTCCCATGGCGCGCTGATGATGGTGTCGGCCTTCGTCGCCTGGACGGTGAGCGAAGCGCTGGGGCTCGGCCTGCTGGTCGGCATAGCCGCCGGAACGCTGTCGGCCGCACTTGTCGGCATCATTATCGAGCGGCTTCTCGTGCGGCCCTTCTATGGCGACCGCAACATGCTCCTGATTACGGTCATGACGACGCTGGCGGCGATGATCATCCTCGAGAAAAGCGCGCTCATCATCTGGGGTGCGCGGCTCAAGCAGCTGCCGCGCCTGATCGAAGGCGAGATTTCAATCTTTGGCGCAACGATCTCCGCGCATGAGGCACTGCTTGTCGCCCTTGCGCCTCTACTTCTGATTGCCATCTGGCAGTTCACGGTGCGCTCCACGGTCGGCCGCTCGCTGCGGGCCGTCGGGCAAAACCAGGAATCGGCATCGCTGATCGGCATCGACGTATCGAAAGCGTTTGCGATCGCATTCGGCTTGTCGGCGGCCCTTGCGGGCCTCACCGGCGCATTGCTGGGTTCGATACGCTTCATCACGCCGACAATGGGCTCCGAGCCGCTCGTCAAGGCGATGATCGTGGTCATCTTCGGCGGTCTCGGCAGCCTCGGCGCCACCGCCGGCGCGGCCTATGTCATCGGCATCATCGAGGCCCTGCTCATTCTGTGGCTCGGCCTCTACTGGACGCCCTTCGCGCTCTTCCTGCTGATGATCGTGGTGCTTGTTTTCCGTCCAAACGGAATTTTCGGAGGGCGGGAATAATGGAGACCATGGGACGGTACACACTGCCGGTTCTGGCGCTCGTGGTTCTGGCATTCGTGCCAATGGTGGTGGAGGCATCCTTCACGCGCCACCTTTTCATCATTGCCTTCATCTACGCGATCATCGCATCTAACTGGAACCTCAGCCTCGGCCATTGCGGCATCTTCAATTTCGGCCATCTGACGTTTTTCGGCGTCGGCAGCTACACCGCTGCAATTGCCGCCAAGACCTATGGCGTCGATCCCTGGGTGGCGATCCTGCTGGGCGGGCCAGCGGCCGCGGTGGCGGCATTCCTTATGGCCGCGCCCGTCGCACGGCTGAAAGGCATCTATGTCGTACTCGTGACATTCGCCTTCGGCCAGCTGGCGATGCAGCTGGTGCTCAGCCAGTCCGACATCACCGGCGGCGCGCAGGGCATGGTGCGCATTCCCTATCTGCGGCTTGGCGAATATTCGTTCCTGAAGGACTACAAGCTCGGCTACTACTACGTCGCGCTTGGCCTGCTGGTGGTCTCGACCATCTTCATCAAGCTGGTGATCGACTCGCCCTTCGGCAAATCGCTCAAGGCCGTACGTGACTCGGAAGAATACGCTGCGGCACGCGGCGTTTCTGTCTCGCGCCAGCGGGTCATGGTTTTGGTATTGAGCGCAATCTTCACCGGCGTCGCCGGCGGCTTCTATTCGATCTATCTGCGTGTAGCCTCGCCCGAGGTGTTCGGCTTCGGCACCCTTTCGCTGGCGCTTTCAATGGTTCTGATCGGCGGCGCAGGCACGATTTACGGGCCAATCGCCGCGGCAATCGCGCTGACCTTTGCAACCGAGGCGCTGGCCGGCGTGCGCGGGCTCGAAGAGGCGCGCTTCATCGTCATCGCCGTCGCCATGATCCTCGTGCTGCGACTGGCGCCAGGCGGCTTGCTGCGCTTGTTCGAACCGCTTGTTCCGAAGGCGCTCCGACAACGCTAGGGTGCTGCGGGCAATCTGGGGGGCAGACTTATGAGCGAACAAACAATCAAAACCAGCGCGTGCGACATCGCGGTGACCAGCAGCAGCGGCGATGGAGCTCCCGTACTGTTCGTTCACGGCAATTCCTCCTGCAAGGAGGTTTTTCGGAACCAGCTCCACGGAGACATCGGCAAGACCTGGCGTTGCATCGCCATGGACCTGCCCGGCCACGGCAGATCGGCCGACGCCCGCGATCCCGACCAGACCTACAACATGCCGGGCTATGCCGATGTCGCTCTGGAGGTAATGTCTGCGCTCGGTCACGAGAAATTTGCGATGTTCGGCTGGTCGCTCGGCGGCCATATCGGCATCGAGATGCTCGACCGTTCTGATCGATTGACAGGACTGATGATCAGCGGCTCGCCGCCCGTCGGCAAGGAGCCGGACGCCCTGGCGGTAGGTTTCAAGCCCTCCGAACACATGCACCTGGCCGGCCAACGCGATTTTTCCGAAGCCGAAGTCGACGCATATGCGCGCGCCACATGCGGCATCAACGCTCCGTTCGAAGAGTTCCTTCGCGAAGCGGTCGCCCGCACCGATGGCCGCGCCCGCGAGTTGATGCTCGGCAAATTCGCAGCAGGTTATGGCTGCAACCAGCGTGACGTTGCAACGCATTCGAAGGTACCGCTCGCCATCGTCAATGGTGGCGGGGAGCCCTTCGTCAACAACGACTTCGTCGCCTCGCTCGACTACGACAATTTGTGGGAAGACACCGTACACATTCTTCCCGGCATCGGACACGCGCCTTTCTGGGAGGCTCCCGATCAGTTCGACCCGCACTTGCGGCGGTTTCTCGCCTCCGTAGGCTGAGCGTCAAGGCGACCCCAAACACCTGCGCAGGTCACGCGGTTCGCTATTTGAACACCGATTTTACATATAGACTTCCCAGCCAGATTGCTTACTGTGCGTTAGTTCACACGTGAAGCATTTCTGGAGGGTTCGCGTCGTTCATGGGTACGGTCGGAAAAGCGATTTTCCTGCTTGAGCAGTTTTCGACCGAGCAGCCGGAATACGGCCTGTCGGACCTGGCGCAAAAAGTATCCTTCGACAAGGCGACAACGCGGCGGCTTCTCGTTTCTCTCGCCGAGCATGGCATGGTCGAGCAGGACGCCGAAACCCGCCGCTACCGGCTTGGGCCGGGTGTTTCCCGACTGGCGCGCATTCGCGAATGGCATTTTCCCTTGCAGAAAATGTGCGCGCCTTTTGTGCGCGATCTCGCCCGCGAAACCGGCGAAACCGTTCATCTGTCGGAATATTCGGCAGGAACGTTGCTGACCGTCCAGGTCGAGCTTTCTGCGCGCGCCAACCGGGTCAATGTCGATGTGGGCCAGCCACTGCCGTTGCACGGAACGGCCTCAGGTATTGCGTTCCTGACCTGCGCACGGCCAGAAATTACGAAGGCATGCTTCGAGGGCCGCATGGAGGCATTCACTCGGTTCACCCACACCAGCCGCGACGCGCTTGAAAAGGCGGTGAACGCCGCCCGCGCGCGCGGCTATTCGCGCGGCGATCAGGGTTTCGAGGAGGGCGTGGCAAGCGTAGCAGCGCCGATCCTCAACACGGACGGTATAGCAATCGGGACGCTCGCCGTCGCTTCGCCGATGTCACGGATCGATGCCGAAACGACGGAGCGCTACGGCCGTCTCACAATGCAGGCTGCCGAAGCAATCGCGTGCCAGCTCAATGGTGGCGCTGCATGAAAGACACCCCGCGCATATTGGTCATCGGCACCGGCGACACAAAGGCCGATGAGCTTACCTATATGCGCGGGCAGATTGCAGCCGCCGGCGCTGTGGCAGTCATGCTCGACATCAGCATACTGGGCGACCCGCCCTACAGGCCCGAGCACGATAAACACGCCGTCGCAGCTGCGGCTGGAACGACGATCGATGAGATCGCGTCAAGCGGTGATGAAAACACCGCAATGTCCGCGATGGCCAAGGGCGCCGCGCTTCTCGCCAGCCATCTCCGCGACGAAGGCACGATAGACGGCATGATAGCGCTCGGCGGAACGATGGGCACGGACCTGGCACTCGACGTGGCGCAGGCGCTGCCCATCGGCATGCCGAAATTCATCGTATCGACGATTTCATTTTCGCATTTGATCCCGCCGGAGCGCATTGCCCCGGATCTGATGATGATCCTGTGGGCGGGCGGGCTCTACGGGCTCAACAGTGCCTGCGCCTCAGTTTTGAGCCAAGCCTGCGGCGCGGTTGTCGGCGCGGCGAGGCTGGCGCGCCCGGCCGCCGGCACGCGTCCGGTGGTCGCGATAAGTTCCCTCGGCAAGAGCTGCCTCACCTATATGGTCACGCTCAAGCCGGAGCTGGAAGAGCGCGGTTATGAGGTCGCTGTCTTCCACACCACCGGAATGGGTGGGCGCGCCATGGAGGCAATCGCAACCGAGCGCGGTTTCGCAGCGGTGCTGGATTTTTCGCTGCAGGAACTTGCCAACCACATGAATGGCTCGGTCGTCAGTTCCGGCCCCGACCGGCTGGAGAACGCCGGCAAGGCGCGCGTGCCCCAGATCGTCGCGCCGGGCGCGATCGACATGCTCGACATGCCGACCTGGCAGGGCGTGCCCGCCGCACTTGGCGATCGGCCATATCATGCCCACAACCGGCTTATCGCCTCGGTGACGATCCCTGCCGATGGTCGCAGAGAAATCGCGCGCGCAATCGGCGAAAAGCTGGCGGCGGCTCAGGGGCCGGTCGCGTTCGTACTGCCAAAAGGCGGCATCCAGCAATGGGACCAGGAAGGCGAGCCGCTTCACGAGCCCGAGGCCCTTGCAGCCTTCAACGAGGCGATGCGGGACGCAATCAAGCCACCTGTCGAGTTTTACGAAATCGGCGGCCATATCAACTCTGCCGAGTTCACGGAGACGGTCCTGAAAATCTTCGACGACTGGGTGGAAAAAGGCATCATAGCGCCAGGCTCGGAGACCGCCGCATGAAGAATGAACCGGCGGCCGCGCTCGTCCTCGATTTTGGCGGCGTGATCACCAAAACGATGTTCGAAACCCATGACCAGACGGAGAAAGCGCTTGGCCTCGCGCCCGGTACGCTGGGCTGGAAGGGCCCGTTCGAACCGGAGACCGATCCCCTTTGGCAGGCGATGAGCCGCGACGAAATCACGGAGCGCGACTACTGGCTCCGCCGGGCCGGCGAGGTTGGCGAAATCGTCGGCGAAAAATGGGACCGCATGGATGCATTTGTGCGCCGCGCACGCGGCGCCAACCCTGACGCCATCATGCGGCCAGAGGCATTGGAGACGATCGGCAAGGTGAGGGACAAGGGCCTTCGCCTCGCAATCCTTTCCAACGAACTCGACCTTTTCTACGGACCTGAATTCCGAGGCCAGCTTGCTTTTCTCGATGACTTCGACGTGATTGTCGACGCCACCTACACGAACATTCTGAAGCCTGACCCGCGAGCATATGCCTTCGTGACAGACGCGCTGTCGCTCGCCGCCGAAGACTGCGTCTTCGTCGATGACCGGCCCGGCAACGTCAAAGGCGGCGTGGCTGCGGGTATGCGCAGCGTCCAGTTCGACGTGCTTTGCCCGCGCAGTTCATTTGTCGAGGTGTTGGCCCATTTCGGGCTCACACTCGACTGACCCGCAACACCAACAGATCGGAACGCAGATGCGCGACGCGAATTTCATCATCGAGAACAACGCCAAGCCGATCTGGCATCCAATGGCACACCCGGCCGATATGCGCGCGAACGCACCGAAGGTGATCACCGGCGGACGCGGCGCTCACATCACCGATATCGACGGCCGCACCACGCTCGACGCAGTCGGCGGGCTGTGGAACGTCAATCTCGGCTATTCCTGCGATCCGATCAAACAGGCGATCGCCGATCAACTCGACGCGCTGCCCTATTATTCAGGCTTTCGCGGCACGACCAACGCGCCCTCGATCGAGCTTGCTTATGAGCTGGTGGAATGGTTCAGGCCGGACGGCATGGCCCGCGCCTTCTTCACTTCGGGCGGTTCAGACTCCGTCGAGACTGCGCTCCGCCTCGCCCGCCAGTACTGGAAGATCAAAGGCGAGGGCGACCGAACCAAATTCCTGGCATTGAAGAAAGGCTATCACGGTACGCATTTCGGCGGTGCGTCGGTCAACGGCAACGCCAACTTCCGACGCAACTACGAACCGCTGATGCCCGGCGTGTTTCACATTCCCGCACCCAACGCCTACCGTAACCCCTTTGGCGAAACCGACCCTGCGCGCGTTGCCGAACTTTGCGCCAATGCGCTCGAAGACGAAATCGCCTTCCAGGGCGCGGACACCATCGCCGCATTCATCATGGAGCCGGTTCTGGGCGCGGGCGGCGTGATCGTCCCGCATGAGAGCTTCATGCCGCGCGTGCGCGAAATTCTCGACCGCCACGGCATTCTGCTGATTTCGGATGAGGTGGTCGCCGGCTTCGGGCGCACCGGCGCATGGTCGGGCGCACGGCTGTGGGGCGTAAAGCCGGATATGATGACTGTCGCCAAAGCGGTGACCTCGGGCTATTTCCCGCTTGGCGCAACCATGATCGGCGACAAGGTCGCCGAGGCGTTCGAGAGTGACAAGTCCTCGTTCGGCTCGATCGGCCATGGGTACACTTATTCAGGCCATCCCGTGGGGTGTGCCGCCGGCCTTGCAACGCTGGCCGAAACGAAACGCCTAAAACTCAACGAAAACGCAGCCGCGCGCGGCGCCGAGCTGGGGTCTGCTCTCGAAAAACTGAAGGCAAGCCACGAAGTAGTCGGCGATGTGCGCTATCAGGGCCTGATGGCGGGTATCGAGATTGTCGCGGACCGGGCGAAGAAAACCCCGGGCGACAAGGCGATGATGGATCGTATCGCGGAAGTTGCATATGCGGCGGATGTCATGATCCGCGTTTCCGGCAACATGATCATCCTGTCGCCGCCGCTGATCATCACCGCCGACGATGTCGCCAAGATCGCGGATGCGCTCGACAAGGGTCTAGCCGCTGCCTAAGATCAGGCCCGTCTGCCCAAGCCTCGAGCCATCTCAACAATGACCTCGAATGCCGCGTCGGCATCGGCTTCGGTCATATCGAACTGCCCCGCCTGAAATCGGATCGCGATCCGGTCGTCGACGCGGGTCTGGGTGAGATAGATGCGGCCGTCATCGTTGATCGCGTTGACCAGCGCAATGTTGTGGCTGTCAGCGTCCCCACCGCCGCGATGGCGGAAGGAGAAAAGTGACAGAACCGGCTCCGTCACCAGCTCGAAGTCGGGCTCGGCGGCCAGCCGCTTAGCCAGCTTTTGCGCCCACGCAACGTGGTTGCGGATCATCGCCTTCAGCCCGTCGAGCCCATGAAAGCGCAGCAGGAACCAGAGTTTCAGCGCCCGAAAACGGCGGCCGAGCGGCACGGTCCATTCCGAATAATTGATGACGCCATTCTTGCCATGGGTCTTCAGATATTCCGGCTGGATGGCGAGCGTGCGCACGAGGTCTTCCGCCGAGCGCACGAAATGCGCCGAACAGTCGAACTGCGCGCCCAGCCATTTGTGCGGATTGAAGACGATCGAATCCGCCTTCTCGATGCCGGGCCACAAGTCGCGAAATTCCTCGCAGATCATCGCCGCACCCGCCCATGCGGCGTCGACATGAAGGTAAAGCCCATGGCGCTGCGCAATTTCCGCGATCGCGCCGATATCGTCGCATGCACCGGTCGAGGTGCCGCCCGTACAGGCGATGATCCCGGCGGGAAGATACCCGGCGTCCCGGTCGGCGATGATCGCCTTTTCCAGCGCCCCGACATCCATGCCGCGCATCGGTCCACTTACGGGAACGCGCTTCAGATTGTCCTCTCCGATACCGGACACCCAGATCGCGCGGTCGATGGACGTATGCACCTGGCTCGAACAATAGACGCGCAGCTGCGGATTGGCTGCGAGCCCGGCCGTATTGCCGTTCCAGGCGAGCGCCTTCTCGCGCATGACAAGCACGGCCGACAAAGTGGCCGACGATGCGCTGTCCTGAATGACGCCGGCAAAACCCTCGGGCAGTCCGATTGCCTGGCGCAGCCAGTCGAGCACTCTGGTCTCGAGCTCGGTCGCGGCCGGCGAGGTCTGCCACAGCATGCATTGGGCAGCCATTGCCGTGACCAGATATTCAGCCACCACTGACACCGGTGCGGCATTGGCCGGGAAATAGGCGAAGAAGCGCGGATGCTGCCAATGCGTCATGCCCGGCACGACGATTTTTTCGAAGTCGGCGAATATCGTCTCCATCGCCTCGCCGTTTTGCGGCGGCGCATCCGGCAGCTGGCGCGCAATTTCGCCCGGCGAAGTTTGCGCCCGAACCGGCCGGTCGCGAAGTGACGCGCGATACGTAGCGCCCCACTCCGCCGCTTTCAGTGACCACTCGAGAAATGTGCCTTCATCCATCGCCCGTCTCCGGATTGCGTGGCTGTTGATCGGAGATGCGGGCCCGCGCCGTCAAGGCGCGACAATCGGCGTTGCTTTCAGTTCGGCTTCCGAAACCGGCGTATCCTTGAACACCGACCCTTCTTCGAACCAGGAGCGCGGCGCAGGCGCGCCCCACAGCGTTTGCCGCTGCGGGTCTTTGAGATCCCAGCGTATCGGCTCCAGGTCGGGATCGACCGTCAGATAGTCCGAGCAGTAGATTTCAACGCGGTGCCCGTCGGGATCACGGATATAGAGGAAGAACGCGTTCGAGATGCCGTGCCGGCCCGGCCCGCGCTCGACATTGGCGAGATAGCCGGTTGTCGACATCAGATCGAGCAGGTCGATGATGTTGAGCGGTGTCGGCACCCAGAAAGCAAGATGGTGCAGCCGCGGCCCGGTGCCATTGGTGAAGGCGATGTCGTGCACACCGCCCTTGCGGTGCATCCAGCCCGCCCACAACCGTTCGGTCTCTTCGTCTTCCGTATATTCCGTAACCCGGAAGCCGATCTCATTGTAGAACGCGACTGATTCATCGACATTGGTCGAGAAGACATTGAAGTGGTCGATCCGCAGCGGCTTCACGCCGCGATAGAGTTCGTAGCGCTGGTGGATCGGCTCCAGCCTGTCCATCCGTACGTAGAACTCGACAGGCACTCCGAGATTATCGCAGGTGCGCAGCGTCTTCGACTGATGCGGACGCTCCACATATTCGACCGGCATGCCCTTGGTCCGGAACCAGGCCTCCGCCTTGTGGAGATCCTCATCGGCATAAAGCTTGAAGGCCAGATATTCGACCGAAGCTTCGTCGGCCTGGGTGAGCACCAGGCAATGATGGCCGCGCTCCTCCATCGCCCGCATGGTGATTGTGTTGCTGTCCTCATAGGTGACCTGCAGCCCAAGCATGTCGGCATAGAAGGCTCGGCTTTTCTCTAGGTCCCTCACGTTGAGGCCCACATGGCTGAGCCGCACGACATTGAATGGCGGGTAGAGGTTGGGGCTGGGTACGGGCATCGGGAGTTCCTGTCAGATCGGCGTGGTCTCACCCGCCAAGCTTTGGGATCGCATGCGGTGCTGTCGCGATCGATATGTTCTTGGTTTCCATGTAGAAATCAAACGACCAGTCGCCGCCGTCTCGACCAAGGCCGGAGTGCTTCATGCCACCGAACGGCGTCGGCAGGTGCCTTACATTTTCCGAGTTCACCCAGATCATGCCCGCCTCGAGCGCGTCGGAGACGCGCAGCCCCCGTGTAATGTCGGCGGTCCAGACATAACCGGCCAGACCGTAGTCGATGTCATTAGCAATCCGGATCGCTTCCGCCTCATCAGCAAAAGGGATCGCGGTGAGGACCGGTCCGAAAATCTCCTCTTGGGCTATGCGCATGTCGGAGCGGGCATTGGTGAAAAGCGTCGGCGAGACGTAACATCCGCCACCCGGACCCTCATGGCGGGTTCCGCCTGCGGCTATGGTGGCGCCTTCCTTTTTCGCGACGTCGAAATAGGACAGCACCTTTTTCTCGTGTTCCGGGTGGATCAGCGGACCGATCACCGTGTCCGGGTCGAGCGGATGGCCGATTTTTATGCTGGCCGCCTTATCCGCCACCTTCGCGGTAAATTCCTCATAGATCGACGCTTCTACTAGAAGCCGGGACGACGAGGTGCAGCGCTCGCCATTGAGCGAGTAGATCATGAAGACGGCCGCGTCCGCCGCTCGCTCCAAATCGCTATCGGAGAACACGATCACCGGGTTCTTGCCGCCGAGCTCGAAATGAACGCGCTTTAGCGTGGCGGCGCCTTGCCCCATTATGAGCTGGCCTGTGCGGCTTTCGCCGACGAAGCCGATTGCCTTGATATCACGGTGTTCCGTCAGTGCCTTGCCAGCGTCCTCGCCAAAACCGTTGACCAGGTTCCAAACACCTTTTGGCAGGCCCGCCTGCTCGGCAATCTCGATCAACAGGCTCGCTGTCAGTGGCGAATATTCCGCCGGTTTGTGGACGACCGTACAGCCCGCTGCCAGAGCCGGCGCAATCTTCCACGTGGACAGCATGAAAGGCGTGTTCCACGGCGTGATGATGCCCACCGGCCCGATTGGCGAACGGCTGGTCAGATTGAGCTGGTTCGGCCCACGCAGCGACGTGCCGTCGCGTGCCGTCGGCGCCCGGTCGGCAAAAAAGCGGAAATTCTCCGCGCCGCGCAGAGCGGCCTTTGACATGAAGCGCAACGACTGGCCGGTATCCATGCACTCGACAAGCGCAATCTCTTCCGCCCGCTCGACGATCGCATCCGCGATTTTGTGCAGGAGTTTCTTGCGTTTCGAGCCGTCCATCGCCGCCCATGCTGGAAAGGCCGCCTTCGCCGCCTGTGCAGCTCGGTCGATATCCTTCGCGCCACTGTGTGCGACCCGGGCAAGCGGCTTCAGATCGACGGGCGAAATGCTCTCGAAATACGCGCCTGCGGCAGCGGGCACCAGCTCACCATCGATACGGTTGAGCACACCATTCTCGCGGAAACGGGCGAGGTGACGCTCCGCCTTTTCCATATTTTCGCTGAATGTCGACATCGCGGCTCCCGCTCACTCAGTGCCGCGCAGACGCGCATGCATGCTGTTTTTCTTCCAGCTCGTGACTGGGTCGATCTGGCAAATCTCGAAGGACAGTCCGAAATACGGCTCCTCCAACAGAGGGGCGCAGAAATCGCTGAGTGCCGCGAAAATGTTATCGCCTGCTGCCTTGCGCGTGGCCTCATCGCGGCCAATGCCGACCCTCAGCATCAGATGCACAAACGCATTGCGCGGATCGACATCGGCGATCGCATAGTTTTCGCTTTTGTAGGCTCTGACGCGGATTCCGCCGATCTCGAAGATTCCTGTGTCCAGCGCCGCCTGCCGTGTCGCCTCGCACAGCGCATCGATGTCGAGCCGGTCCTCGAGATTTGCGGAATATTCGATAATGAAATGCGGCACCCGTCTTTTCTCCGGCAGGCATTGCGCCATTTTCATTAACAAGTTAAATATATAGCGGCAACTGTCAAGCCCAGTCTTCGCAAGGGGAGAACCACGTGCTTTCACTCGACGCCGACTTCCTGAGAGGCTCTATCCCGCCGCTCGTCACCCCCTTCAAGGATGGCGCCGTCGACTATGACGCCTATGCCGGGCTGGTTGAGTTTCAAGCGCGTGAGGGCTCGCACGGCGTACTCATCAACGGCACGACCTCAGAGCCCTCTTCGCTGACGGTGGAAGAACGTAACCGCCTCGTCGATGTCGGCGTCGAGGCCGCCGCAGGTCGCCTCACGGTGGTAGCTGCCACAGGCTCCCAGAGCCTCGCCGAAACAGGTGCGCTGACCAAACATGCCGCTGCCAACAAGGGCGTCGATGCGCTGCTGATCGTGACGCCATACTATTCCCGCCCGCCGCAGCGCGGGCTTGTCGAATACTACCGGGTGCTCAACGAGCTCCACGACAAGCCGTGGATGATCTACCACATTCCCGGCCGCGCGGCGGTCGACGTGAAGATCGACACCGCCAAGGAGATAGACAAGGCGTGCCCGACCTTCGTCGGCATGAAACATGCCTCGCTCGATCTCGCCTATGTCTCCGAGTTGTTCGAAGCCGTAAGCCATGATCTTCGGGTCTTTGTCGGGTTGGAGGAGTTGTCCTTCCCAATGATGGCAGTCGGCGCCTGCGGTCTCATGAACGCAGTCGGCAATCTGCGGCCGAAACCGCTAGCGGAGATGTGTGAGGCCGTCTGGGCCGGAGACCTTAACAAGGCGAGCTCGCTGCATCACAAGCTGTTCGAGATCAACAAGGCGGTCTTCTACGACATCAACCCGATCCCGATGAAATATATGATGAAGCGGCTCGGCATCATGCCCGCAAACGAGCACCGCCTGCCGCTTGTGCCCGCAACCGCCGAGCTTGAGGCCAAGCTCGACGACGTGCTGAAACGCACAGGACTGCTCTGATGCGCCTGCTGACATTCAGCATCGACGGAGAAATGCGGCCGGGCGCGCTCGTCGGAGAAGACGGTGTCGCCGATCTCGGCCAACGCATGGGCGCGGCGAGCATACGCCAGATCATCGCCGAAAACCGTATTGCAGAAGCAGAAAATGCGGCGGCAATGGCCGACTTCGATCTCACCAGTGTTGAGCTCGAGCAACCAATGCCGGACGCAAACCGCATTTTCTGCGTTGGCGTTAACTATATGAACCGCAATGAGGAATACAAAGACGGCTCCGCAGCGCCGCAATATCCCTCTCTGTTCATGCGCACCCCGGCATCCTTTGTCGCGCATGGCAAGCCGCTGACGATCCCGCGCGAGTCCGAACAACTCGATTACGAGGGCGAGATCGTGCTGGTGATCGGCAATCCCGGCCGCCGTATCGCCCGGGCCGAAGCGATGAGCCATGTCGCCGGCCTTACGATCATGAATGAAGGATCGATCCGCGACTGGATCCGCCACGGCAAGTTCAATGTCACGCAGGGCAAGAATTTCGACGGCACCGGCGGGATCGGTCCGTGGATCGAGACCGACCTGTTGAAATTCGACACCGGCGACATCCGCCTTGAAACCCGCGTCAATGGCGAGCTGCGCCAGCAGGACAGCACGGCCTCCATGGCCTTCCCATTTGCGCGAATCATCGAATATGTCTCAAGCTTTACGCGGCTGATTCCCGGCGATCTGATCGCTACCGGAACGCCGACAGGAGCCGGCGCCCGATTCGATCCGCCGCGGTGGCTACGAAAGGGCGATCTGGTCGAGGTGAGGGTCGCGGGCATCGGCACGCTGACGAACGGAGTGGAAGAAGAGAATTGAATCGGGATGCCAAGCGCACACTGCCTGCCTCTCCGGAAGACCGGCTGTTGCCGCGCGACACGCGCCGCTCGCTACCGATCGCGCTGTTGCGTGCACGCGAAGCGGTGATGTCGCGCTTCCGGCCGATGCTTGCCGAACACGGCGTGACGGAACAGCAATGGCGCACGCTGCGTGTGCTTTACGAAGCAGGCGCAATCGAAGCGGCGGAGCTTGCACAACGCGCCTGCGTTCTACCGCCGAGCCTTACCCGCATCATCATGGCGCTGGAGGAACGCGGCCTGCTCACCCGCACCCGCCACGAAAAGGACGGACGCCGGGTCCTGCTTGATATTACCGATCGGGGAAGGACGCTGATCGCCGCTGTCACGCCGGAAAGCGTCGCGATTTACCGCGAGATGGAAGCGAAATTCGGCAAGGAAGAAATCGAGCGTTTGCTCGACCAGCTCGAAAGCCTCGTCGACGCTCTCTGACGGGGCGGGCTCGGAATGCAGCCCGCCCCAGCAGCGCACCCCCGCGCTTAGTACGTCGCCTCGTAGGCAGCGCAGCGCGCTGCCACATCCAGATCGGCAACCTGAGCAATCTCGCCCTTCTTGTGGGCGAGATAGACCTGCGTGAACTTTTCCCCGAACCAGCCGCTCGCGACCTTGTTGCCGGCAAACCGCTCCAGCGCCTCTTCGAGCGTGGTCGGCAGCCGAACGAAGCCGCGCTTTTTCAACTCTTCCGGCGGAAGCACAGAGAGGTCTTCCTCTGTCGGCGCCGGCGCTTCCAGCCCTTCTTCAATGCCCTGAGCCCCGGCATGAACGATGGCCGCCAGTGCCAGATGCGGGCACGCAGCGGCGTCGGCCGCTCTGTATTCGATGTTGAACTGACGCGCGATCGACTCAGGGTCCTTGGCGGTCACCGGGCATACGCGCAGCGAGGCCTCGCGGTCGCGATAGCCGAGATTGTTGTAAGCCGCCGACCAGCGATGCGGGGTGAGCCGCTCATAGGAAATAACCGACGGAGCGGTCAGCGCGATGATGCTGTCGAGATATTTGAGCACCCCGGCCGAAAATGCGCTGGTGAGCTTGGACATGCCACACGGCCCGTCCGCGTCGTATGTCTTGGGGTCGCCGTTGGCGTCGACAAAGCTCATATGGATGTGAACGCCGTTGCCGACGCTCGCCACATCGCGGATCGGAGTGAAGGTGGCTGCTTTTCCGAGGTGCCGCGCAGCCGAGCGGGTCAGCTCGCGCAGAATGACTGCGGCATCCGCCGATCGCACGCCTTTCTCGGGACCGATAACAACCTCATATTGGTTGCCGCCATATTCCTTCATGATGCTGTCGGGCTTGAGGCCTGCCCCTTCGATGAGGCTGATTAGCGTCTCGCAAAGCGTGCGCTCCAACTCGAACCCTTCGCGGCCATAAGCCTGATTGAGCAGCATGGGTTCGCCCCTCAGCTGAAACTCATGCTCAAAGGCTGCAATCAGCTGAACGCCGGCGAGGCGCTCCAGCCGGGCCAATGCGCTTTTCAGGACCGCCCGCGTGCACAACGACCAGGGCTCGCCTTCCAGCGTGACGATATCGCCGAGCATGAACCGCTCGACCGTATCGCCAAAGCTCGCTTCGACACCGGTCGTTTCGTCGGGAATAAGCAGCAAATCGCCCAACGCACCGAAAGGGCTTTCGGAGATGGTATCGAAGCAGGTGATCTGCACATTGGTCGGCGTCCAGCCGACCCCGCGCCTGAGGCGGCGCTGCGTATCTTCAGCCGGGAATGCCTTACCCCGCACCTTGCCTGCGATGTCGCAGGTGGCTGCAAACATGAGCGGTGTCTGGTTCACTTGTCGCTGTCCCGTTCCTTGATGCGCACTTCGTCCCAGGCGCGAATGCGCGTGCGGGTCTGTTCCCAGTTATCCTCGGCGATGCGCGTCACGATCGCTTCGATCACGGCGAGCGCAGGAGTGTAGGTGTCCCACAGGGTGCCGCTTTCGATCGGAACTGCGAGCACTTCCGCCGCGTGTCTCGCAACCGGCGAAAGCCATTTGTCCGTCATCAAAACGATGCGCACGCCGCGCGCGCTGGCTTTTTCCGCGAGCCGCTCGAGATCGGTCTGGTAGCGGCGGAAATCGGCAATGAAGAGCGCATCGCCGGACCGCATTCTCAGCAGATATTCCGGCCAGGTTTCCACGTCGCTCGGCAAATGGAAGACGTCCTTGCGCGCCTGTCGCAAATGGAACGAGAGCTGAAACGCGATCGTATTCGAGGCGCGTCCGCCGAGCGCATAGATGCTGCGCTGTGGGTCCGATAGCAGCTTGCAGATACGTGCGAACTGATCTTCGGTGATCGCTTGCGCCGAATCCGCCATCAGAGCGGTCGCACGCCCGATGAAATCGGACAGATAGCCGCCGGCGGGCCGGCCGCCGCGGTCCTGCAGCTCGACAGGCGATTTCTCGCCCTCTTTCAGTTCAAGCAGCAGGTCGCGCTGGAATTCCTGATAGCCGCCGAGCCCAATCTTGGCCACGAAACGCGTGATCGAAGGCGCCGAAACCTCGGCGCGCTTTGCAAGCTCCTGGATCGACACCAACCCGGCATAGGGGTAGTCTGCAAGCAGCGCCGAGGCCAGCTTGCGCTCGCTCGCAGTCAGCTCAGATGCGACGTTTTCGACGCGCTCTTTGACGGTCATGGCCATGCTGCATTGTCTCGATTGCAGCGCCAAGCATCTAAGAAAATATTTTTTCAGTCAAGATAAAATCGGATATATGTGAAAAAATATTACCGTAGCTATGCCGCTTCGCCTCGCCCCCGCATATGAACGAGACCATTTGCGTCGGCGGTCCAGTACGAGCCATCCACACCGGCGCAAACATCGAGCGGGTTGCCCGCATAGGCGGGCGACAGGCTGCGATACGTGAAGACATTCGGCGCACCGCCGCCGCGCGACGCGGCGAGATTGAACAACAGCGTCGCTTGAAGCGGCCCGTGCACAACCAACCCGGGATATCCTTCAACGCCCGTTGCATAATCCAGTTCATAGTGGATGCGATGACCGTTGAAGGTGAGAGCTGAGTAGCGGAATAGCAGCACCGGCGAGGGTTCGAGCCGCCGCGTCGTCACGGGCTCTTCCTCCGCCGGCGGGCCATCTCCAGCGGACGTGCCGTCGGCGCGGTAGACAATGTCGTGCCGTTCGCGGATCGCCAGGCCACGCGGTGAGTAATAGTCGTGATCAACCGCGACGAACCACAATTCGCCGCTGCGGCCCTGTTTGCGGGTTACATTGGCGATCGTGGAGACACGGCGCACGCTGTCGCCGATCCTGAGCGGGGCGATCGTTTCAATACGCCCGCCGGCCCACATGCGCCTTGGCAGCGGCACCGGCGGCAGGTCGCGGTTTTTGGCGGGATGCCCGTCGCGCCCCAGCGCGTCCATTGGGGCAATCGCGGGCGACAGGCACCAATGCAGGCAAAGCGGCGCTTCACCTTCTTCCGTGGGCGCAAGCCAGTCGCCGAAGATTGCGCGAAAGCTCTCCGCGAGCCGAGGCGTCACCTTATCGACGGTTTCGCTGGTGCGACCGATCCATTCGGCGAAGGGCTGCGCGACTTGCGCCATGTCACCGCCTAATATGACCGGGGCAGGCCGAGCACATGCTCGGCGAGGTAAGACAGGATCAGGTTCGAGGAGATCGGCGCCACCTGATAAAGCCGCGTTTCGCGGAACTTACGCTCGATATCGTATTCCTCAGCAAAGCCGAAACCGCCATGCGTCTGCACGCACATATTCGCAGCCTCGTTGGAAGCATCCGCCGCGAGCAGCTTCGCCATATTGGCTTCCGCACCGCAATTCTCGCCCGCCTCGTAGCAGCGCAGCGCCTCACGCAACATCAGCTCCGCTGCGCGCATGTTGGCGTAGGCGCGCGCGATCGGGAACTGAATGCCCTGATTGACGCCGATGGGCCGGCCAAAGACCTTGCGCTCGCCGGCATAGCTGGCTGACTTCTCGATCAACCATTTGGCGTCGCCGATACACTCGGCCGCGATCAGAATGCGCTCCGCATTCATACCTGAAAGGATGTAGCGAAAGCCCTTGCCTTCCTCGCCAACCAGATTGGCGCCCGGAATGCGGACATCGTCGAAGAACACCTCGGTGGTCGAGTGGTTCATCATTGTACGGATGGGCCGGATGGTGAGGCCGTTGCCGGCTGCCGCCCGCATATCGACGATGAAGACGGACAGGCCGTCGGTTCGTTTGGTCACGTCCTCCCGCGCGGTTGTGCGGGCGAGAAGCACCATCAGGTCGGAATGTTCCGCCCGGCTGGTCCAGATTTTCTGGCCGTTGATCACATATTCGTCGCCCTGGCGGCTGGCGAAGGTGCGGATCGAGGTCGTGTCGGTGCCCGAGGTCGGCTCGGTTACGCCGAATGCCTGCAGTCGCAATTCGCCTTTTGCGATAGCCGGCAGATATTGCTGTTTCTGCGCGTCGGTGCCATGCCGCAGCACGGTCCCCATCACATACATCTGCGCGTGACAGGCAGCACCGTTGCACCCGGCGCGCTGAATTTCCTCAAGCACGGCGGCCGCGCCCGAAAGCGGCAGGCCGCTGCCGCCGAATTCTTCCGGAATCAGCGTTGCCAGATAGCCGGCCTCGGTAAGCCGCTCGACAAAGGAGGCGGGATATTCGCGTTTGGCATCGAGCTCGCGCCAGTACTCCCCCGGAAATTCTGCGCAAAGCCGACGCACGGCCTCGCGAATTTCGGGGTAGTCCTGATCAGCGAACATCCGCTCTCCGTTGGTTATGCCGGCCGTTCCGAAATGCCGCCATTGGCCGACGACCAGCCGATCGGGTCATTAAGAAAGGCTTCCACTTCCCTGATCGTGTCGGCAGGGAAGCGATTTTCGTCCTTGCAGACCTTCAGAATATCCCACCAGGTCGCCAGATAGTGAAGCCGCATGCCGGCATCGGCGAGGCGCTGCGGCGTATCTGGAAAGATGTCGTAATAAAAAACGGCGAATGTGTCGGTCACTTCCGCGCCCGCCTTGCGGATCGCCTCGGCAAACTTGATCTTCGAACCGCCGTCGGTGGTCAGGTCTTCAACGAGAAGCAGCCTCGCGCCGTCGTCCAGCGACCCTTCGATCTGTGCGTCGCGGCCGAACCCTTTCGGCTTTTTGCGCACATAAAGCATAGGCAGGCCAAGCTTGTCCGACAGCCAGGCGGCAAAGGGAATGCCCGCCGTTTCTCCGCCGGCCACCGCGTCGAACTGCTCGAACCCAACATTGCGGACAATCACCGACACGCCGAAATCCATCAGCGCGGAGCGAATGCGCGGGTAGGAGATCAGCTTGCGGCAGTCGATATAAACCGGGCTCGCGAGGCCGGACGTGAAGGTGAAAGGCTGATCGGCTCTGAAATGTACCGCCTTGATCTCCAGCAGCATCTTCGCCACGGTTTCCGAAATGACCGCGCGATCCGGGAATGTGTTGGAGAACATTGTGTCGCCTCGCTGATTGACCGTCGCCTTCGCTATCAACATTGACCTGCACTAGCCAGCCCGCGCCGCAACATTCCACCACTCGCCGCATCTGGAGTGGCACATACGGCTCATCCGCCATCTGACCAGCTACCTTGAACACACCCGATGGGCTTCAATGTCGGAAGTAGGGTGCGGCTGCGCTGGCTTGCGTGGCCGGAAGCGGCGCGCGTAAGCTCGCCTGAAGCGAAGCGGACGGGCCAGCCGGATGACGGATTTTCTTCTTCTCGCCTTCATTTTTCTCGTCGCCGGTGTCGCGTCGGTGCCTATTGCATCGCGCCTCGGGCTGGGCTCCGTGCTCGGTTATCTGATTGCCGGCATCGCCATCAGTCCGATCCTTGCGCTGCTCGACGTCGATGTCGTCTCCATCCAGCATTTCGCCGAGTTCGGCGTGGTCATGATGCTGTTTCTTGTCGGGCTGGAGCTCGAGCCGGAAAAGCTGTGGCAAATGCGCGGCCGACTAATCGGTCTAGGCGGCGGGCAGGTGGCCGCCACGACGCTTATCGTTATGGCGGTCGCGATGGTGCTCGGCGAGGACTGGAGCATCTCGCTCGCTATCGGTCTCGTTCTGGCGCTTTCCTCCACCGCGATCGTTCTGCAAACGCTCAACGAGCGTGGCATTCTGAGTTCTGACGGCGGGCAGGCGAGCTTCTCTGTTCTGCTCTTTCAAGACATTGCGGTCATCCCCATGCTTGCCCTGATGCCGCTGCTGGCCATGCCAGAGCTCATAGGAGCAGCGGCTGAAACCGTTTCGCATGGCGCCGATGCGGGTCATGGCGCAGATGACGGTCATGGCTCCGGCCTTAGCCTGGTAGATGGCCTGAACAGCTGGCAGACCGCACTCGTCACCATCGCCGCGATCGGCATCGTTGTCGCCGGCGGCAGCTACCTTACACGGCCGATATTCCGCTTCATCGCGATGGCGCAGCTACGCGAACTCTTCACCGCGACGGCGCTGATGATGGTCGTCGGCATCGCGCTGTTGATGTCGCTGGTCGGCCTGTCGCCGGCGCTCGGTACTTTCCTGGCCGGCGTGGTCCTTGCAAACAGCGAATACCGCCACGAGCTGGAATCCGATATCGACCCCTTCCGGGGGCTGTTGCTCGGCCTGTTCTTCATGACCGTGGGCGCTGGCATCAACTTCGCGCTTCTTGGCGAAACGCTGTGGCTCACCATCGCGCTCACTCTGGGCCTGATGCTGGCCAAATGTCTGGTGCTGATGGTGCTAGGCTACATTTTCAAACTGCGCGGCGCCGACAAATGGCTGTTTGCGCTCGGCCTGTCGCAGGCAGGCGAATTCGGCTTCGTGCTTCTGTCGTTTGCGGTGGCAAACGCAATCCTGCCGCAGCCGATAGCCGACCAGCTTCTACTCGTCATCGCTCTGTCGATGCTGCTAACGCCGCTGCTCTTCATCCTCTACGACCGTGTGCTCGTGCCACGCTACACCAGCGACGAAACGCGCGAGGCAGACGAGATCGAGGAGCCGAGCCAGATCATTATCGCTGGCGCCGGTCGCGTTGGCGGCATCGTCAACCGCATGCTGCGCTCTGCGGGATACACGCCGACAATCGTCGATTTCAACTCGAGCCATCTCGAAGCGTTGCGCACCTTTGGCGTGAAGGTTCACTATGGCGATGCGACCCGCCCCGACCTGCTCGCAGCCGCGGGCATCGCCGAGGCGAAACTCTTGGTGATTGCCATCGACAACAAGGACCAGATCACCGAGCTGGTGCGCTATACGAAGTCGACCTACCCCAACCTCCACGTGATCGCGCGCGCCATCAACCGCCACCACGTCTACGAGCTGTGGGCCGCGGGCTGCCGCGATATCGTGCGCGAAAACTACGACAGCTCTCTGCGCATGGGACGCTCCGCCTTTGAGGCGCTGGGCGCCAGCAAGAATGCCGCCGAGCGCATGAAGGAGCTGTTCAACGAGAGCGACCGCCGCGCCATGATCTCGGTGGCCGACGCATATGATCCTGACATCCCCGCTCACAAGAACGAGGCCTATGTCGCACGCATCCGCGAAATCCTGGGGCCTTGGCAGGAAGAGCTGATGGAGAAGATGGTCAAGGTGCGCGAGGACGAAGACGCCAAGCGCGAAACCTCAAACTGAGGCACGCCGTTCCCGGCCCGCCTAAGCCGCTCCCGCGGTCTTGGCCTTTTCGAAGCGCTTGCGCTCATGCGGGTCGAGATAGAGCTTGCGCAGCCGGATCGATTTCGGCGTCACTTCCACCAGTTCGTCATCCTGGATCCAGGCCAGCGCCCGCTCCAGCGTCATGCGCACCGGCGGCGTGAGCTTCACCGCTTCGTCTTTGCCGGCGGCGCGAACGTTGGAGAGCTTTTTGCCCTTCAGCACATTCACTTCAAGGTCGTTGTCGCGGCTGTGAATGCCGATGATCATGCCCTGATAGACCTTCACGCCCGGGTCGATGACCATCGGGCCGCGGTCTTCCAGGTTCCACAGCGCATAGGCGACCGATTCGCCGGGTTCGTTTGCAATCAGCACGCCGTTGATGCGCCCGCCGATTTCGCCCTTGTAAGGCTGATATTCGTGGAACAGCCGGTTCATGACTGCCGTGCCGCGCGTGTCGGTCAAAAGCTCCGACTGGTAGCCGATCAGGCCGCGCGTCGGCGCATGGAAAACGAGCCGCTGGCGGTTGCCGCCAGATGGCTTGAGCTCCACCATCTCGGCCTTGCGCTCGCTCATCTTCTGCACAACGACGCCGGCATGTTCCTCATCGACGTCGATGACGACCTCTTCGACCGGCTCCAGGAGCTGGCCGCTCTCTTCCTTCTGCATAACCACGCGCGGGCGCGAGACGGCAAGTTCGTAGCCCTCACGCCGCATCGTCTCGATCAAAACGGCAAGCTGCAGCTCGCCGCGGCCTGAGACGTAGAAGGAATCCTTGTCGGCCGATTCCTCGATCTTCAGCGCAACATTGCCTTCCGCCTCTCGCAGCAGGCGATCGCGGATGACGCGCGAGGTGACCTTGTCGCCCTCCGTACCCGCGAGCGGAGAATCGTTGACGATGAATGACATCGTCACCGTCGGCGGATCGATCGGCTGCGCCGGCAGCGCCTCGTTGACGGAAGGATCGCAGAAAGTGTCGGCAACCGTGCCTTTCGACAGACCGGCGATTGCCACGATGTCGCCAGCCTGCGCTGACTCAATCGGCTGGCGTTCAAGCCCGCGGAAGGCGAGTATCTTGGAGACGCGCCCGCTTTCCAGCTGGCTGCCGTCGTGATGCAGCACTTTCACGGCCTGGTTGGGCTTCAGCGAGCCGGATTCGATACGGCCGGTGATGATGCGACCAAGAAACGGATTGGCTTCCAGAATGGTGCCGATCATGCGGAATGGGCCTTCATGTACCGTCGGCTCCGGCACATGCTTCAGCACCAGGTCGAACAGCGGCTTGAGCCCCTGGTCCTTCGGACCTTCCGGGTTTTCGGCCATCCAGCCGTCGCGGCCCGAACCGTAGAGGATAGGGAAATCGAGCTGCTCGTCCGTGGCGTCCAGCGCAGCGAAAAGGTCGAACACCTCGTTGACCACCTCGACATGACGCCCATCCGGCCGGTCGATCTTGTTGATCGCTACGATTGGCTTCAGCCCGACCTTGAGCGCCTTGCCGACCACGAATTTGGTCTGCGGCATCGGGCCTTCGGCAGCGTCAACCAGAACAATTGCGCCATCGACCATGTTGAGGATGCGTTCGACCTCACCGCCGAAGTCGGCGTGTCCGGGTGTGTCGACGATGTTGATGCGCGTATCGTTCCACTCCACCGAAGTGGCTTTGGCGAGAATGGTAATGCCGCGCTCTTTCTCCAGATCGTTGGAGTCCATCGCGCGTTCGGCGACGCGCTGGTTCTCGCGAACCGAGCCGGACTGTTTCAGGAGTTCATCGACCAGTGTGGTTTTGCCATGGTCGACATGCGCGATGATCGCGATATTGCGGAGTTTCATGTCGGGTGCTCTGTGATTTCTGTTGCGGGCCGGGGAGGAAGGCCACGCTCGTTGCGGCGGCTCTTACAGCTTTTCCCCGGTTCGCGATAGTGTCTGGGCGACAATGCACGCTGTGGCCCGCCATTGCATTCAGCTGTAGCCTAGGGCGTGACGAGACAGGGAGCTGGATATGCGGAAGCTGCAGGCACAGGGCGTTCATCACATCACGCTGGTCGGCGCCGACCGGCAGACCTCGATCGATTTCTGGGAGGGCGTGCTCGGCATGCCCTTCATATTCGAGCAGCCCAATTTGGACACTGCCTCCGAAAGCCATCTCTATTTCGACCCGGGCGACGGGCGGCTCATCACCATTTTCACCAATGAAGAGCGCAAGCCGGCCCCGCGACGCACACCCACCGAGCCCGGCTGCGTCCATCACATCGCGTTCAACGTCTCACGCGCAACCTTCATGCAGGCGGTCGAGCGGCTGAAAGAGCGCGGCATCAAAAACAGCGGCCCCAAGGATCGCGGTTTTATGGACTCGATCTATTTCAATGATCCGCTGGGGCTCACGATCGAGCTGGCGTCCTATCGGTTCGAACCGCCGCACGGCTTTACCCATGCCGACGTTCTGATGGAGGCGCACAAGATCAGAGTTGCGCGGGGTGACTACGCCATCGCGGAAGTCCATGTCGCCGACGCAATCGAGAAGCTTGTCGAGGGTTCGCGCGCTTCGCTCTCGCAAGATCGATCGCCAAAGAAAGCGTACTGAGGGGCCTCAGCAATAGTCTTCCGGCCCCTTGGCCTGCGCTTCGCTATAGCGCGCGCCGTGCGCGAAACCGGGCGGCAGGATTGTCTCGATCTCGGCAATCTCCGCAGCACTCAGCTTCAGGTCGGCGCCAGCCGCATCCTCTTCGAGATGCGCGGCCGTACGCGTACCAGGAATGGCGATGATGTTCTCGTTCTTGTTAAGCACCCAGGTGATCGCGAGCGTCGCGGGTGAAATGCCGCGCTCGATCGCGTAGCGACGAAACGGCTCGATAAGCGCCACATTGCGGGAGAAATTCGGCTCCTGGAATCGAGGGTTCGACCCGCGGAAGGCTTCTGCGGGGATTGCCTTCGCATCCGGCGCTTCACGCGCAAACATACCGCGCGCGACCGGTGAAAAAGCGACAAAGGCCGTGCCGAGCCGCTCGCAGGCCTGCAGCATGCCGAGCTCAGGCAACCGTGTCCAAAGCGAATATTCGCTCTGCACGGCCATGACCGGGTGCACCGCGGCGGCGCGCTCCAGTGACGAAGGCGCGATTTCGGAGTAGCCGATACCGCCAATCTTGCCTTCCTCGACGAAGCGGGCGAGCGTGCCGGTCACATCCTCGATTGGAATATTCTGGTCGCGTCGATGGATGTAATAGAGATCGACATGGTCGACACCGAGCCGCTTGAGCGAACCCTCCAGACATTCACGCAGATAAGCCTCTGAATTGTCGAAACCGCGCTCGGGATGCACCCGGATGCCACCCTTGGTGGCAATCGAAAAGCGGCCCGGATGATCTTTGATGAAGGCGCCGATGACCTCTTCCGAAACACCGTTGCCGTAGATCAGCGCGGTGTCGAGATGGGTGACGCCAAGCTCCAGCGCTCGCGCCAGCGTGGCGTGGCTTTCGGCCATGTCGGTGGCGCCATACATGCCGGCGAAGCTCATGCAGCCGAGCCCGACCGCACCGACCTCACCGCCATTTTTGCCAAGCTGCCGTTGCTGCATCAATTATTCTCCAAGTCAGAATTTTGCCGACCGCGCTCACTCCGCCGGCGTCAGCCCGCGTTTTTCCATCATCGCCTCGGGCGTTGGCATTTTGCCGCGGAAGGCGGTGTAGAGTTCTTCCGGGTCGCGCGACCCGCCGGCCGAGTAAATGGAATCGTGAAGCTTGCGTGCGGTGTCTGGATCGAAAATATCGCCGGCTTCCTCGAACGCGCTGAATGCGTCGGCGTCGAGAACCTCCGACCACATGTAGGAGTAGTAACCGGCCGAATATCCGTCGCCGGAAAACACATGCGCGAAATGGGGCGTGCGGTGGCGCATCGCAATCGCGTCCGGCATTCCTAGCTTCGCCAGCGTTTCGGCCTCGAATGCGAGCGGATCTTCAGGCGCAGAAGCTTCGGCATGGAAAGCCATGTCGACCAACGCCGATGCTGTGAACTCCACAGTTGCGAAGCCGGCGTTGAAATTGCGCGCCGCCAACATGCGCTCGACCAGTTCCTGCGGCATCGCCTCGCCGGTCTCGAAGTGCCGGGCATGCCTGTTGAGCACTTCCGGCTCCGTCAGCCAGTGTTCGTAAAGCTGCGAGGGCAGCTCCACAAAGTCGCGCGAAACCGAGGTGCCGGATACCGAAGGCCAGGTGACATCCGTCAGCATGCCATGCAGCGCATGGCCGAATTCGTGGAACAGCGTGCGCGCGTCGTCCATCGAAAGCAGCGCCGGCTCACCCTTCGGCGGCTTGGCGAAATTCATCACATTGTAGATTATCGGCTTCGCGCCGTTGCCGAGCTTGTGGCCGGATTCCAATGAACTCATCCATGCGCCGGAGCGCTTGGTGGCACGGTTGAAATAGTCCGCCAGAAAAGTCGCGCGGTAGTTGCCGTCGGCATCATGCACTTCAAACACCCGCACGTCCGGGTGCCAGGCAGGGATGTCAGCACGTGGCTTGAACGTAAGCCCGAACAGCCGGCCCGCAACATCGAATGCAGCATCCGCAATGCGGTCAAGATGAAGATAGGGCTTCAGCTCCGCTTCGTCGAAATCGTACTTTTCGGCGCGAAGCTTCTCCTGCCAGTAGCGCCAGTCCCAAGCGGCCAGCGGTTCATTGCTGCCATTGGCCGCGGCGATGCGGCCAAGCTCGGCCACGTCGTCGGCCGCCTTGCGTTTGGCGCTCTCCCAGACCGGCTTGAGCAGACCGAGAACCGAAGCGGCGTCCTTTGCCATCGTGTCATCAAGCTTCAGCGCCGCGTAATGCGGGTAGCCTAGCAGCTTCGCCTTTTCGGCACGCAACGAAAGAATACGCGCGACATTGTCGCGATTGTCCATCTCGCCGTCATTTTCGCCGCGATGCGTAAAGGCGTGAAACGCCTTTTCGCGCAGGTCGCGCCGCGCCGAATAGGTAAGGAACGGTTCGATGATCGAACGCGACAACGTGACCGCGTAGCGCCCGGCCTGCCCACGCCCCTCGGCGGCACCGCGCATGGCCATGAGCAGAAATGCCGGAAGACCAGCGAGCTCGTCGCCCTCATCGAGGAACATCGCCCAGTCCGCTTCGTCGGCCAGAATGTTCTGCCCGAACGCAGCCCCCAGCCGCGCAAGTTCGGAATTGATGTCGGAAAGTCGCGCCTTTGCCTCATCGCCCAGCTTGGCGCCCGCGCGCACGAAGTTTTTCCAGGTCTTTTCGAGAACCCGCTCGGTTTCGGCATCGAGCCCGAGTTCGGCGCGGCTCTGGTAAAGCGTATCGATGCGGGCAAAGAGCTCCGCGTTCATGGCAATCGCCGAATAATGCGCGGCCATCTTGGGCGCGATTTCTCGCTCCAATGCCCGTATTACATCGTTGGTGTGAGCCCCGGCCCGCGTCCAGAACAGCGCGGAGACCCGCCCCAGCGCATCGCCGGAAAGCTCCAGCGCCGCCAGCGTATTCTCGATCGTTGGCGCTTCGGCTGCGTCTGCGATTTGCGCGATTTCGCGATTATGCGCCTCAAGCGCCGCCTCGAACACGGGGCCGAAGTCCGCATCGTCGAACGCGGGAAAATCGGGCAAGCCGATAGGCCCGGTCCAACGCGTCATGGGGTGAGATGTCAGATCGATATCGCGCACGGCAAAGTCCGGGATTGGATAGAGTAGACCGGAGAACCCGGCACTTCCGATTTACGATCCGCCATTGGCGCATGCAACCTGCCCACATTGACGAAGGCAGCAGTTCGATATAATAAGTCATCCTTATTATCAGTATGCCTTAGTTTCTCATGCACCACGCTATCGACCCCCATTCTTTCGGCTTCCTGCTGACTGACCTTGCTCGCCTGTTTCGCGCCGAGTTCGACCGGCGCATCAGCGAATCCGGCCTCGGGCTCACGGCGGGCGAAGCCCGAGCGCTGGCGCATATTGCCCGCGCCGAAGGCGAAAGGCAGAGCGTTATCGCGGAGCGGCTGAATGTCGAAGCAATGTCGCTTTCGGCGATGATCGACAGGCTCGAGGCACGCGGGCTCGTGACGAGAAAACGCGACCCCGCGGACCGCCGCGCCAAATGCATTTCACTCACATCAAGTGCCGACGAAATGCTGACCCACGTCACCGCAATCGCGCGCGAAATCTCGAACGACGCGTCGCGCGGCATTGCAAAGGCCGATTGGGATGCAGCATCGGATGTGTTGCGTCAGGCGCGCCTGAACATGATGGAGATCAGGTCACGACCGGCGAAGGATACCGCCGCATGAATGTTCGCACCCCCGGCATCGCACCCACCCCGGCGATGAGCGAACGCAAGGTCGGGCTGATATGCGCGCTCCTAGTCGCGATCGGCCCGATTTCGATGGCGGTCTACACCCCCGCTATGACCGAGCTCGTGGAAGTCTTCGGAACCACCGAGGCTATGATCAAGCTTTCGCTAACTTCCTATTTCGCGGGTTTTGCAATCGCCCAGCTGTTTTGCGGGCCGCTTTCGGACGGTTACGGCCGCAAGGCCGTCACCTTCGCCTTCATGGCGATCTATCTGGCCGCCAGCATCGCTGCCATTCTGGCGCCGAGTGTAGAGGCCCTCGTTGCCGCCCGCTGCGTGCAGGGCGTCGGCGCCGCCGTCGGTGTGGCCATTGCGCGCGCCATTGTCCGCGACATGTACACCTCCGATCAGTCTGCCCGCGTGATGAACTTCATCGGTCTGGTCATGGGCCTGGGTCCAGCAATGTCGCCGACCGTGGGCGGCATTCTCACTGGCCTGTTCGGCTGGCAGGCCGTTTTCATTTTCATGGTGGTCGCAGGTGCGATCCTGACCGTCGTCGTGCGCACCCTGCTCGTGGAAACGTCGGTGCCCGACCCATCCCGCATTCGCCCCGCAGCAATGATCGCGTCCTATCGCGACCTGCTTGCAAACCGATATTTCATGTCGTCCAGTTTTGTATTGGGCGCCGGCATCGGTGCTTTTTACACGCAGGCGACCATCCTGCCCTTCATCCTGATGGAGCGGGTCGGCATGAGCGCGGTGGAGTTCGGCATCGGTATGCTGCTTCAGTCCGGCAGCTTTTTCGTGGGCGGGCTCGTAACGCGGCGGCTATTGAAACGCTATGGCGCCAAGCGGATTGTGCCGCTTGGCTTCGCCTGTGTGCTGCTGGGCAGCGCTCTGCTTGCCGTTCTTCTGCGCATACAGGAGCCGTCATACCTTAATGTGATGGTCCCGATCGGGCTCCATGCATTTGGCATGGCTTTTGTTCTGCCGGCCATTTCGACCGCCACCGTTGCAGCCTTTCCGCATATGGCGGGTTCTGCTTCGGCCGTTGCAGGCTTTCTGCAGATGGGCGGCGGATTGGTGGGCGGACTGCTTGCGGCCGCACTTGGAAACCCGACCTTCGCCATGGCCACGGTAACACCGGCGATGGGGCTGCTGGCGACACTCAGCTGGCTCTATTGGCGCAGGCTGCCCGAACCGGCGCTCGCACGCGTCATCGTGACCCGCGAAACCGAACACCCGCCGACCTGACCCGACACGCTCCGGTCAGTCGATATCCGGCCGCGAAAAGTCGCCGGTCTCCGGGTTCATCGCCCAAAGTTCACCGGTCGAGATGTCGAACCAGGCGCCATGCAGGGTCAGTTCGCCCTTGCTTTCCCGCTCCTTGACGTAGGGGAAGCTACGCAGATTGGCGATCGAATGGCGGATAGAGATGCGCTCAAGCGCGGTCTGTTGTTCTGATTCCGTCATCGTCTCGTTTTGCGAAACTGTCTCCGCCACCGGCGCGACCATATTCATCCAGCGGCCGATGAAGTCGCCTGGCGAAAGCGGCGCGGTATCCGACGAAAGCGCTGCATTTATCCCGCCGCAGCGGCCATGTCCGAGCACCAGAATACTGTCTACCTTGAGGCTTTGGACCGCAAACTCCAGCGCAGCCGAGGTGCCGTGATAGTTGTCGTCAGGCGCATAGGGCGGCACGAGATTGGCCACATTGCGCACCACGAAGAGCTCGCCCGGTCCGCAGTCGAAGATCGTTTCCGGCGCCGCACGGGAATCGCAGCATGCGATTACCATCGTGTGCGGCTCCTGTCCCTCGCGGGCGAGAGCTCGGTAACGGTCGCGTTCGCTGGCATAGCGGCCGGCCATGAAGTTGCGGTAACCGTCGATGAGTGTTTCAGGCAGATGTGTCATGCGCCTGCCTTAGCCGCTTCGGTCGGATGCGGCAATCTCAGCAGGCAATTGCGATCGGCAGGCCGAAACCATCTCTCAGCGGCGGGTCAGGAAAGACGACTGCCTTACCCGCGAGCCGGTTACACGCAGCGCTCAAAACCGCAAGCGCGTCGAGCACATCGTCGGGCGCAGCGCCAACTGGCGGCGCCGAGTTGACGGCAGTCTCAGCCAGCCCGGACGCCAAGAGCAGCCGTCGTCGCTCGGCAAGGCCGGGTTCAAAGACTTTGTTCTTCACCTTCTTGGGTTCGGAAAGCGGTGCTTGCCCATTCAGCCGCCAGAAACAGAGCTCGGGGTGCGATTCGAACACGCGCTCGCGAAGCAATGTATTCTCGCGCAGCAACGTGTCGAGCTCGCGAATCTTGGCGAACAGACCGAAAGCCTGGATAGAAACACCGCGCGGCGGATTTGACGTTTCGCGCGCGATGGCACTGGCCTTCTTGTGTGCCGCAAGCCAGCCATCATCGTCGGCAGCACTCACCTGCACACTGCCATAAACAGCCGACCGGGAGGGGATCGAGAACACACTCGACTGCCGCATGCCGAGCAACGGTCGCACAAGCTTTTCCGGCCCGCGCCCGCCTGCACCGCAATGCGCCGGCAAGCCGATCGGCATATCGACGGCAATCACCGTATCGCCCGGCACAGCCTCGATGATCTGCGAAAAGCGTCTGAACACTCTTATGTCAGGCGTCACATCGCCATCGGAGATCGCCGCGACCCAGCCGCCGCGACACCCATCGACACCAGCGACCATAGTCATGGTTCAGGCTCGGCGGCCGCCGCCCGGATAGGTCAGGAACCGTGTCTGGACCATCGCCATCGGGTGCGACAGGCTCTGCGCGTCGGTTTCGAGCGTCAGCTCGTCCGCGCCACGCTTGGATGTGCGGGCGAGAATTTCGAACACCGATTCGGTTGTCGATTGCAGCGCCGACTGCAAATCCTGCCCATCCAGCAGCCGCGCGAGAAACAATGCGCCGGTAAGGTCGCCGGGCCCATTGGGCGGGTTCTTGATCACCCGGTGCTCGGCCATCAGCGCGGTATCGGCCGAAATCAGAATATTGCCGGTGCCGCCCGACATGAAAGAAGGGCTCGAGGTGACGAGCATGGTCGGTGGTCCAGCGTCGAGCGCGGCGTCGGCCACCGCATCAGGCGTTTCGAGCTTCACGCCGGTCAGCCATTCGAGCTCGTAGCGGTTGGGCGTCGCGATATCTGCAATCGGCAACAGCCTGTCCCGCTGTGCCGCGGCGACATCCTCCGGCACATAGAGCCCGCCCTGATCGCCAATTACCGGGTCGCAGAGATAGAGCGCGGCCGGGTTCTTTTTCTTCACCGCCGCAACCAACGCAGCGACCGTCTCGGCCTGTCCGGCATCGGCGAGATAGCCCGAAATCACCGCGGCCACTTCGCCCAGCCAGCGCGCGCCTTGAAGGTCTTTCGTCAGCGCCGCGAATTCCTTGGCCGGCGGTACGATGCGTGTTGCCGGTCCATGCCCGGGATGCCAGGGCAGTGTCACGGTCGGCACGGCCCATACCGGAAATCCAAGCGTTTCAAGCGCGAAGACCATGGCCCGATTACCGACCGTGCCACGCACGACATGGCTCGAAATTACGATGACCGCACGCGGCTGGTCGTCACCTGCGAATGCCATGAAATGTCAGCCCCTGCCGGTCACCAGCTCATAGAGCCAGTAGATGACGACGAACAGGAAGATAATGCCGAGCGTGCGGCCCACACGCCGGCCCCAATATTCGGCCCAGTCATCACTGTCGTCGCCCTTGCGCGAGGCGCTTGCCCCCACCTGGCTGTTCACCTGCCCCAGAATGCGGTCCGACTCCGCCTTCTCGTCCTGCCGCTTGCCGTTCAACCCGACCTCCGAACGCCGTTGCAGCTCATGTATCTATACGCTTCGAACGCCGAAGCACAGGGCCAGCCGCGAAAGCACAGCAAGAGCCGCATTGCCTTGACTTGCGGGCATTCATCCAGTAATCGACCGCCACGTCCGGCGTGGGGCCTCCCTGCGCCGGCTGTTCTTTGCGGTGCAGGAAACCTGCACAGCGGCAACGGCCCCCGGGACGCGAACCTGAAACCGACTGACAAAAAGACGGCCGTGGCGCGCACCGCGCTTCAGAGCCGGACCGAACAATGAAGGACGAAAAAATGTTCGCAGTCATTAAAACCGGCGGGAAGCAGTACCGCGTCGCCGCCGACGATACACTGAACATTGAACGCGTGGCCGGCGAAGTCGGCGACATCGTAGAGATCGGCAACGTGCTGGCCTGCGGCGAAGGCGACAAGGTGACAATCGGTACGCCTTTCGTTGACGGCGCTATGGTGACGGCAGAGGTGGTTGAGCAGGGCCGTGGCCCCAAGGTCATCGCCTTCAAGAAGCGCCGCCGCCAGAATTCGCGCCGCAAGCGCGGCCACCGGCAGCTTCTCACCACTGTCCGCATCTCCGAGATCCTGACCGGCGGCGCCAAGCCTTCCAAGAAGGCCGCTGCGAAGCCGGCTGCTGCGAAGAAGGACGACGCCCCTGCCAAGAAGGCTGAGGCCAAGCCTGCCGCCGAGAAGAAGGCAGCTGCAGCTCCGAAAGCCGAGGCAAAGGCCGAAGCCGCGGCAGCGCCGCTGTTCAAGGCGCCCAAGGGCGAGCCTGAGGACCTGACGCAGATCAAGGGCATTGGCCCGGTCGCTGCCGGCCAGCTCAACGAACAGGGCATCACCACCTTCGCCCAGATCGCGAAACTGTCCGACAAGGACATCGCGAAAATCGACGAAGCGATGCCTTTCAGCGCTGACCAGATTTCGGATTGGCGTGAGCAGGCCAAAGAACTGGCCAAAAAGTAATTCTTCGGGTATCACCCGGTCTGATTTTGGCGCCGAACGGCGCGAAGGAGTGAGAAATGGCACACAAGAAAGCTGGCGGTTCGTCGCGCAACGGTCGCGATTCTGAATCCAAACGCCTTGGTGTGAAGAAATTCGGCGGCGAGCGCGTCGTAGCCGGCAATATCATCGTGCGCCAGCGCGGCACGAAGTGGCACCCGGGCTCGAACGTCGGCATGGGCAAAGACCACACGATTTTCGCAACGACCGCGGGCGAAGTGGCATACGCCGCCAAAGCCAACGGCCGAACCTACGTGTCGGTAAACCCGATTACGCCTGCGGAGTAGCCGGTTCCGCACCAAACACCGGCGCCCATCTCGGGACCCGGTGTCTGGATAAGCCAGAAAAAGATCAGGGGAGATGGGCAGCCATCTCCCCTTTTTCGTTCTGGAGGTCCAGATGGAAGTTCTACTCACCAGACGCCTCACCCTGAGGCCGCCCGCTCTGCCCGACGCCGAGGATATCGCGCTGGGGCTGAACAACTGGAACGTCGCGCGCATGCTGACGCGCGTGCCTTACCCCTATTGGCCGGCTGATGCGCAGGAGTGGATTGCCGGCCTTGGCGACAAGCCGGAAGACCTGGTCTTCACGATCCACCGCGAGCGCCTGATCGGCGTCGTCTCCATCGAAAGCGACGGAAACGAACCGCCCGTGCTCGGCTACTGGCTGGGCGAGCGATGGCACGGACATGGCTACATGACCGAAGCGGCTGAAGCGCTGATTGCACACGCGTTCGCGACACGCGACGTCGGCGCGATCACCTCCTCGGCCTTTGCCGACAATCCCGCCTCGATGCGGGTTCAGGAAAAGCTCGGTTTTGTGATGACCGGCGCCCGCCAGACCTGGTCGAATTCGCGCCAGGCGCAGGTGCCGGCATGGACAACGCGGCTCACGAGAACGGCATTCGAAAAGTCGAGAGAAGAGGAATTGGTGGAAGCCGCCTGAGGCCGGCGGCGAGATGGAGGACGGCACGATGATAGATGACGAAGACGTTCAGGAAGACAGTAGTCAGAGTATTCGCTGCCCGGTGCTGGTCACCGAGCGTCTGGTAATGCGCCCTCCGCATGTCGACGACATTGCGGAAATGGCCGAGCTGGCCAATAACCGCCGCGTGGCAGACATGCTGTCGCGCATGCCGCACCCCTACGGCAAAGCAGAAGCCCGCGACTTCATCGAACGTACGGCGAAACGCGGCTCGGGCTGTGCCTATGCGCTGGCGCTGGCCGACAGCGGCGCCTTCGTTGGCGGCGCCGGCCTCGACTTCCGGGAAGACGGGTTGGAGCTCGGCTACTGGGTCGGCGAACCCTACTGGGGCAATGGCTACGCTACCGAAGCCGCACATGCGCTCATCGACCTCGCCTTCCGTGCAACGGAAGTGGACCAGATCGGCGCCTGGTGCCGGGTGGTCAATGGCGGGTCGCGCCGTGTCATCCACAAATGCGGCTTTCAATATGTCGGCCAGGGCATGATCGATTCCATCTCCGCCGGCCGCGTTCCGGTGGAGCGTTATGTGCTTGACCGCAAAACCTGGGTAAGCCTCAGGACCTGGGCGCCTGCCCGGGCATGAACCAAAGGTGCGGGGCATCCCGCACCTTCAGAAACCCCGGCCTAGCCGAACTCGACCCAAAGCGGCTGATGGTCGGAGCCGACAGCCGCTTGATCGACCCGGCTCGATTTGAGGCGCGGCGCGAGATCGGGTGAGGCGAATGCGTAGTCGATACGCTTGTGCAGGGATTTGTCTTTCGGGTCCTTCGGCTCGACCCAGGTCGTCGCTGCTGTTTCGCCGGCGACATGAGCTGCACAATCGACGGCGCGCGCCGCCGAAAGTGGCATTCCCATGGAAGGGTCTTCCCGGCCGGCGAGCGCCAGATACTCGTCCGCGCCGGCGAGCATGTTGAAGTCGCCCATCAGCACATAGCTCTCGGGAAAGGGCGGCTCCGGCAGCCCAAGTTCGGATAGGCCGGTCAATGCGCCGCCCTCAAGCGCATAGTTGAACACCCGCTCGCGCAGAAACCGCACCTGCTCCAGACGCTCATCGGGATCGCGATGATCGAGGTGGACGGAATAGAACCGAACCGGACCGAACTCCGTCTCCACCAGCGCCTCCAGCGCGCCCCGCTGTAGATTGAGCTTGTCGAAGCTGCGCCGGCGCGGCAGCAGCAAATTGCGCGACACGTGGATCGGCTTCTTGGCCAGCACCATATTGCCGAACTGGAAATACACATCGACGACTCTGCCGTCCTTCAGGCTCGACCCCAGATCGGCCTCGAAATTCGGCCCGAAGACCGCGAAATAGTCGGGCAAGGCGTCTCGAAGCTCGGCCACCATGTCGCGGCCGCCATTTTTCGGATTGTTACGCGTCACCTCCTGCAGAGCGATCACATCGGCCCCACGCACGGCGTCGGCGATGCGGGCGATGTCGTAGCGGCCGTCGAGACCGATGCCGTATTGAATATTGTATGAGACGCATTTCATGAGGCAGGTTCCGCGGCTGGTCGCGACCGCCAAAGATTGCGGTCTTGAGGTGATTCCTATATCGCTCGCGCCTCATGGCGCAGACGCGCTCTCAACACTATCCCGCTCGGCTGTCAATTCGATGAAATTCCTCGACCAGGCCAAGGTTTACATTCGCTCGGGCGACGGCGGCGCCGGCTCCGTGTCGTTCCGCCGCGAGAAGTTCATCGAGTTTGGCGGACCCGACGGCGGCGATGGCGGACGCGGTGGCGATGTCTGGGTCGAAGCGGTCGACGGACTCAACACGCTGATCGACTATCGCTACCAGCAGCATTTCAAGGCCAAGACCGGCGTTCACGGCATGGGCCGCAACCGCACCGGCGCCAAAGGCGCCGACGTGATCCTGACGGTGCCTGTCGGAACCCAGGTCTTCGCTGAAGACAATGAAACGCTGATCTACGACCTCACCGAGGTTGGCGAGCGCTTTTGCATCGCCAAGGGCGGCAATGGCGGCTTCGGCAACCAGCACTTCAAATCCTCGACCAATCAGGCGCCGCGACGGGCCAATCCCGGCCTTCCCGGCGAGGAACTCACGATCTGGCTGCGGCTGAAGCTGATCGCCGATGCGGGTCTGGTCGGCCTGCCCAACGCCGGCAAGTCGACCTTCCTGGCAACCGTGACCGCGGCCAAGCCCAAGATCGCGGATTACCCCTTCACCACGCTGCATCCCAATCTGGGCGTGGTGCGCATCGACGCCCGCGAATTCGTGCTGGCCGATATCCCGGGCCTAATCGAAGGCGCTCACGAGGGCGTCGGCATCGGCGACCGATTTCTGGGCCATGTCGAGCGCACCGCCGTGCTCCTGCATCTGGTCTCCGCCCGCGAAGAAGACCCTGCTGCGGCCTACCGCACCATCCGCCGCGAACTTGAAGCCTATGGCCATGGGCTGACCGACAAGCCGGAGATACTGGCGCTGTCGCAGGTCGATCTCCTGGACGAGGAAACGCGGGCTGAACGCGTCGCGGCCCTCGAAGCCGAAGCCGGTCGTGCACCCATGCTGCTTTCGGCCGCGGCAAATGAGGGTGTGACCGAGGTGCTGCGCGAGCTGATGGCGACAGTTGAAACCTCACGCAACCCCGAGGACGACGAACAATGAGCGCGACCGCCCTTTCCTCCGCGCGCCGCGTGGTTGTGAAGGTTGGTTCCGCCCTTCTCGTCGACCGCAAGACCGGCCTGAAACAGGACTGGCTGGCCGCACTGGTTGACGATATCTGCGCACTCACGAAAGGCGGCGCGGAAGTGATGGTCGTCTCGTCAGGCGCGATCGCGCTCGGACGCACCATTCTCGGCCTTTCCGGGCCACAGCTGAAGCTCGAGGAAAGCCAGGCGGCGGCTTCCGTCGGCCAGATTGCGCTTGCCAGTGCCTGGTCGCGCGAGCTGGCCCGCCACGACGCCGTATCCGGCCAGGTGCTGGTGACGCTGGGCGACACAGAGGAGCGCCGCCGCTACCTTAATGTGCGCGCCACGATCTCGACCCTGTTCAAGCTCAATGCCGTGCCTGTCATCAATGAAAACGACACCGTCGCGACCAGCGAAATTCGCTATGGCGACAATGACCGGCTTGCCGCCCGCATGGCCACAATGATGAGCGCGGACCTGCTGGTGCTGCTTTCCGACATTGACGGGCTCTATACCTCACCACCTGACACGGTAGAGAATGCAAGCTTCATTCTGCATGTGGAACAAATTACGCCGGAGATCGAGGCGATGGCCGGCGCGGCCCGTTCTGAGCTATCGCGTGGAGGCATGCGCACCAAGCTAGATGCCGGCAAGATCGCCACGGCGGCAGGCACGGCGATGATCATTGCGTCGGGCACTCGTCTCAACCCGCTGGCGGCCATCAACAAGGGCGAACGTTTCACCTATTTCGCCCCCTCGGCGCAGCCCGTGAAGGGTTACAAAACCTGGATCGCCGGCAATCTGGAACCGGCCGGACGACTGGTGGTCGACGCCGGAGCAGCCGCCGCGCTGGCATCTGGCAAGTCGTTGCTGCCGGCAGGTGTGAAAAGTGTTTCGGGCGCCTTCACGCGCGGCGACACGGTGGCGATCGTCACCACCGACAGTCGCGAGGTCGCCCGCGGGCTGGTTGCCTATGACGCCTCCGATGCCGTAAAGATCGCCGGGTTGAAAACCTCCGCAATTGCTGGGGTTCTGGGCTACGAGGCGCGCGGCGCCATGGTGCACAGGGATGACCTTGTCATGTCCCGCACAGGCGGGCGGTCAAAGGTCGAAACAGGCCGGGCGGGAGAGTAGGCGATGTTGCAGACCCGCAGCGATGCGCACGACAATCTGGAAGCGCTGATGGCCGATCTTGGCCGCCGCGCACGCGCTGCCGCGCGGCCACTCGCCATGGCGACCGCGGAGCGCAAACATGCGGCGCTCATTGCGATGGCCGACGCAATATGGCGCGACCGGCAGACGATCCTCGGCGCCAATGCCATCGACGTTGCCAATGGCGTGGAAGCGAAGCTGACGCCGGCCTTCCTCGACCGGCTCACCCTCGATGAAGGCCGCATCCGCGCAATGTCGGACGGCATTCGCGCCATCGCCGACCTGAAAGACCCGGTCGGCGATGTCATAGCCGAATGGGACCGCCCCAATGGCCTGCACATCGAGCGCGTTCGCACGCCGCTCGGCGTGATCGGCGTCATCTATGAGAGCCGGCCCAATGTGACCGCCGATGCCGGCGCGCTCTGCCTGATGGCCGGCAATGCAGTGATTTTGCGCGGCGGCTCCGATTCAGCCAACTCCTCCACAGCCATCCATGCCTGCCTTGTGGAAGGGCTGAAAGCAGCCAACCTGCCCGCCGACGCAATCCAGATCGTGCCGACCAGCGATCGCGCGGCCGTTGGCGAGATGTTGAAGGGCCTCGGCGGCAATATCGACGTGATTGTGCCGCGCGGCGGTCGTGGCCTCGTGGAACGCGTGCAGACAGAAGCACGCGTGCCGGTCTTTGCCCATCTTGAAGGCATTTGCCATGTCTATGTGGACCGCTCTGCCGACGTGACGATGGCGACCGAGATTGCGGTGAATGCCAAGATGCGCCGCACCGGTATTTGCGGCGCGGCCGAAACGCTGTTGGTCGACCGCGCGGCGGCGAAAACACATCTCCTGCCTCTTCTGGAAGCACTCGACGCCGCAGGGTGCGAAATCCGCGCCACCGACGAAGTCCGGGCACTGTGTGCGAATGCGCAGCCAGTCGCGGAGGCCGATTGGACAACTGAGTATCTCGACAAGATCATTTCGGTGAAGCTGGTCGATGGCGTCGGCGAAGCGATCGATCACATCGAAACCTATTCTTCACACCACACCGAGGCGATTGTCGCGGAGGATGCCGCGGCAGTGGAACGGTTCTTCAATGAGGTGGATTCCGCCATTCTGCTACACAACGCCTCGACGCAGTTTGCCGATGGCGGCGAGTTCGGCATGGGCGCCGAAATCGGCATCGCGACCGGCCGCATGCATGCGCGCGGGCCTGTCGGCATCGAACAGCTTACCTCGTTCAAATACCGCGTCCGCGGAACCGGGCAAACGCGCCCGTGAGTTGGCGCCATTGCCTCCTTCTGTTGAGGAGGATCGGGCCACAAAACGGCAGGGTGTGGGAACTGAATGTCGAATCGCTTCCCTGATCCCCCAGCTCGGTATTTCCGCATACCTTATGCCGAAAAGGGCATGGCAGTCGGCCTGTTCGGCGGCTCTTTCAACCCGCCGCATGGCGGCCATGCACTGGCCAGCGAAATAGCCATCAGGCGGCTGGGGCTTCAGCAATTCTGGTGGATGGTGACCCCGGGCAATCCGCTCAAGGATACGCGCGAACTCGCACCGTTGGCTGAGCGCATCGCGGCGTCGGAAGCGCTGGCCGAAGACCCGCGCATCAAGGTCACCGCCTTCGAGGCGAGCCACCATGTGCGCTTTACCGCAGACACGATCAGCCTCGTGCAGGCGCGCCGGCCGGGCGTCAAATTCGTCTGGATCATGGGGGCTGACGGGCTGCGCGATTTCCACCGCTGGGACCGCTGGCGCGAAATTGTCGCCTCCATCCCGATTGCAGTGATCGATCGTCCAGGCTCTACGCTGGCATTTCTGTCGTCGAAAATGGCCAAGACATTCGATCATGCGCGCGTCGACGAGGCGGACGCGCCGCTGCTGCCCCGCATGCGCGCGCCGGCTTGGACCTTCATCCATGGTCCGCGAAGCTCACTGTCGTCGACCGCGATCCGCAACGCCGCGAAACAGGGCTGACGCGGCCCTTCTGGCGCTTTCGCGTCAGCCGAGTGTCGCATTTTTATGGGCAAAGTTCGCGCGCCAGGCGCACAGCTTGGCGATGACTGCAGCCGCCGCGCCCACCGCCGCTGATTCGGCCCCGCCCCAGGAGGCAGGAACGATGGCGGCCGTCGCCTCCATCATCATTTCCGCGTTTCTGACGGCAATCGGCAACGGGCTGATGTTTGCCTATATCCCGCTCAGCCTTGCGGGTGCCGGCTATGCGCCAAGCTGGGCGGGCCTCATCCTGACCGCGCTTTCGGCGGGCGGACTGGTCGCCTGTCTGATCACCGGCGCTCTGGCGCGCCGCGTCGGCCATGCGCGCGCGTTCATGATTTTCTCCGCCCTTATCATCCTGTCGAACGCGGTGATCGGCGCCGGCGTCGATGCATGGACCTGGATCGGCGCGCGGGCGCTGTACGGTTTCGCCATCTCCGGCATGTTCATCGTCGCCCAAAGCTGGCTGAACGACGCCGTCACCAACGAAATCCGCGGCCGGGTGATGGCGGTATTTTATGTCGCCTATATCGGCGGTCTCGGAACCGGCTCCTTCCTGACCGGTCAGATCGATCTGACGGCGGCAACCGCGCCGCTGCTCGGCATTGCCTTTGCGGCGCTAGCGATCCTGCCGGTCGGCATGACGCGCCTGCCGCTGCCGCCTCCACCCGAATCTGCCTCGGTGGCCATCATACGCGCCTGGCGTATTTCGCCGGTCGGGCTGGCCGGCATGCTGGCCGTCGGCGGCATGTCTATGATGGTGGCCGGTTTCACGCCCATCCATGTTGCCGCCAGCGGCTACAGCCAGATCGAGGTTTCGCTTCTTATGGCGGTGATGCCGCTGGGCTCGGTGCTGTTCCAGATCCCGCTCGGCTGGGTGTCGGATCGCATCGACCGACGCATCGTGATGGTCGCAACGGCGATCCTGGTTGCGCTCGCCGGCATGGCCGCCGGCGTCTTCGACGGCTATGCGCTCATCTATCTGGTGCCGATCTACCTGATCTGGGGCGGAACGACCGAATCGATCTATTCGCTCTCCAACGCCCACGCCAATGACCGCGCCTCCAAGGAGGAAATGGTAGCGCTTGCAAGCACCATGCTGTTCGCGTGGTCGCTTTCGGGTGTTGTGGTGCCTGCTGTGGCGACAGGTCTGACAGCCATCTTCGGCACCATCGCCTTCATCTATGTGGCAACGGGAATCGCCATTGCCTTCGCGGCCTTCGCCCTGTGGCGTATCAGCCAGCGCGAGCAGGTGCCGAGCGAAGAAACCGGCAGCTTCGCCCCTCTGGCCGCACAATCGCCATTGCCGGTCGATCTGGTGACACCCGCCGAAGAGCCGGAAATCGCCGAAGAAGCGGCTTCCGAGACGCTGGAAACGCCCTCGGGCGGCAGCATTCCTGCGGCAATGTCTTGAAACTGTTGTAGGACTCTGCCTATCTTCAGCGTATCGCGTGAATCCCGTGCGCGATTCCGTTGTTCTTGAACGAAAGGGAAGACGCTGAGAACAGCTATACGGAAGAAGGCAGAAGCCATGCCTTCGCCGGTCCAGATGAGCGGATTTGACGCCCATCCGGTCCTCAAAACGGCTCTGGCCAGTCTGGAAGACTCCAAGGCCGAACAAATCGTACCCATCGACATCCAGGGCAAATCCAGCCTGGCCGATTTCATGGTGATCGCCTCCGGGCGTTCGCATCGCCATGTCGCGGCCGTCGCCGAGCACTTGCTCAAGGCGCTGAAGGATGCCGGTTACGGCAATGCACGTGTCGAAGGACAGTCCAGTTCCGACTGGGTGCTCATCGACGCGGGCGATGTGATCGTCCACGTGTTCCGCCCGGAAATCCGGGAGTTCTACAATCTGGAAAAGATGTGGCAGACTCCCGATCTCGAAGACGAGACGGTGCACTGACCCGCTGACGACGGGCCGCACTTCGGAGCGGAATGCGAATTGAGATCCACGCAATCGGACGGCTAAAGGCCGGCCCCGAAAGGGAGCTTGCCACGCGCTATCTCGACCGCCTTTCCAAGGCAGGACCGCAGATCGGGTTGGAGTTCGGCGGCGTCAGCGAACACGCCGAGGGCCGCGCCACAAACACAGCCGCGCGAAAGCGTGAGGAGGCGCAAAAACTCTCCGGCCAATTGCCGCAAGGTGCCGCCATTATCGCGCTGGATGAGGGCGGGCGCACGATGGACAGCGAATCATTTGCCGGAATGCTTGCCACGATGCGCGATGAAGGCCGCGCAGCAACCGCATTCGTGATCGGCGGCCCGGACGGGCTCGATCATTCGCTGCTCGCAAATGTGGAACGCAAGATCGCCTTCGGCGCGATGACCTGGCCGCATCAGATTGTGCGCATTTTGCTCGCCGAACAGCTCTACCGCGCGGTGACGATCCTCACCGGCCACCCCTATCACCGGGCCTGAAACCCGCAGGTGCCTCGGATCACACGAATTTGACGAGCGCCTTCACAGGGCACGATGCGGCCATTATCGGCGGCAACAAGGTTGATCATTCCTTAACGGCGCAGCACATAGGGTCTGTCGCAAACACTTGGGCTTCGACGATGATTGTCCGTCCGGCCATCGCTGGATTTCTGACTGCACTCTGCTGCGTGCTCGCCGCTTTTGGCGCGCGCGCCGAAGCGGTCGACGACATCGTCAACCGCCAGACCGCCAGCCGCAACGCCTATGCCGAGATCGCCAGGCAGATGAGCCTGTCCGAGGAGCGTCTGGCTGCAATCGCAGCCGAGGTCGATGCCCTCAAGAACGACGAGCGCACACTGACCGCAGCGCTTATTCAGGCCGCGAAGACCGAACGCAAACTGAGCGACGAAGCCCGCGCGATCGGCGACCGCATCGACACGCTGGGCGGGCAGGAGGAAGAACTGCGCAGGTCGCTCGCGGAGCGGCGCGGCGTACTTGCCGAGGTGCTGGGCGCTTTGCAGCGCATGGGGCTTAACCCGCCGCCGGCCATTCTGGTGAAGCCGGAGGATGCGCTTTCTTCCGTCAGAAGCGCCATTTTGCTGGGTTCCGTGGTGCCGGAAATGCGCGCCGAAACCGAGATTCTGATCGCCGATCTGGCTGAACTGCGGCGGCTCGTGAAGACCATTTCGGCCGAGCGCGACAAGCTGCTCGAAACCGTCTCCGAGCAGGCTGCCGAGAAGGAGCGGCTCGCCCGGCTAATTGCCGAAAAGGCAAAGCTCCGCGAACAGTCGCAGGAAACACTGGAAGCCGAACGCCAGCGCGCAGGCGAACTTGCCGCCAAGGCAAGCAGCCTGCAGGAGCTGATCGCGACGCTGGAACAGGAAATCGAGACAGCCCGCGCCGCCGCCGAGGCCGCCAATGCGCCGGTGCCGGATCGGCCGGTGCCGGAGCAAAACCGCCTCGCTGGTCCAGTGCCGTTCAAATCGATGCTCGGGCAAGTTTCGATGCCGGTCAGCGGCCGCGTCGATCTGCGCTTCGGCGAGCCCGACGGCGCCGGCGGCACCATCTTTGGCGACATCGTTACAACACAATCAGGGGCAATCGTGACGGCCCCTGCGGATGGTTCCGTTCTTTATGCCGGGCCCTTCCGCTCCTACGGGCAGCTATTGATCCTCAATGCGGGCGATGGCTATCATATCGTCCTGGCAGGCATGGACCGAATCAGCGTTTCGCTCGGTCAGTCTGTCCTTGCCGGCGAGCCTGTGGGCACGATGGGGGAAGCCAGGCTGGCGAGTGCCGTAACGCTCGCAGATGGAAATGTGGAACCGGAGCTCTACGTGGAGTTTCGCAAGGACGGAAAACCCATCGATCCCGCGCCATGGTGGGCGCAGAGCTATTCTGGAAGGACTGGAAATGATTCGTAGGATGTCGCTGCTGGTTGCCGGTGCCCTGATGGGCGCGTCGGCTATGAGCCTGGTCTACGGAACGCCGGGATCCACCGCCAACGCCGCTGCATCGGACACCTATCGCAATCTGGCGATTTTCGGCGATGTGTTCGAGCGCGTGCGCGCCCAATATGTATCTCCGCCGGATGAGAAGTCGCTGGTGGAAAACGCCATCAACGGCATGCTCACCTCGCTAGACCCGCATTCCTCCTATCTCAACCCCGAAGCCGCGCAGGACATGCGTGTCCAGACCCGCGGTGAGTTCGGCGGCCTCGGCATCGAGGTCACCATGGAGAACGAGCTGGTCAAGGTGATTGCGCCGATGGAAGGCACGCCTGCTGCGGAAGCCGGCGTGCTGGCAGGCGATTACATCGCCGAGATCGACGGCGAGGATGTGCGTGGCCTCACCCTTTCCGACGCGGTTGACCGCATGCGCGGCGAAGTCAATTCGCCGATCGAATTGACAATTCTGCGTGAAGGCGCCGACAAGCCGATCAAGCTCACCATCGTGCGCGACATCATCAAGGTGAAGGCCGTGCGCTACCGCGTCGAAGAAGACGTCGGATACCTGAAGATCAACTCCTTCACCGAGCGCGCCTCTGACGATCTGCGGGATGCGATCCGCAAAATCGAGGAAGAGGCCGGCGGTGCGGACAAGATAAAGGGCTTCGTGCTCGATCTGCGCCTCAATCCGGGCGGTCTGCTAGACCAGGCCGTCGGCGTGACCGACACCTTCCTGGAACGCGGCGAAATCGTCTCGACCCGCGGGCGCGACCGCAAGGATGTGACGCGCTTCGATTCCCGCGCCGGTGACATCACCGGCGGCAAGCCGGTCATCGTGATGATCAATGGCGGCTCGGCGAGCGCTTCGGAAATCGTTGCCGGCGCGCTGCAGGACCACAAGCGGGCGGCGGTGCTCGGCACCAAATCCTTCGGCAAGGGCTCGGTGCAAACCATCATTCCGCTGGCCGAAAACGGCGCGTTGCGGCTGACCACGGCGCTCTATTACACGCCGTCCGGCAAGTCGATCCAAGGTACCGGCATTGTGCCGGACATCCGGATCGAACAGCCGCTGCCCGACGAACTGCTCGGGCGCGACGTGACGCGCGGCGAATCTGAACTGCGCGGCCACATTCAGGGCGTTGAGGAAGACGATGAGGGTTCCGGCTCGTCGGCCTATGTGCCACCGGACCCGGAAGACGACGTACAGCTCGGCTATGCGCTGGACCTCATCCGCGGCAACAAGACCGATCCGGCCTTCCCGCCGAACCCCGATCAGGCGCAGCTTCAGGAATAGCGCTTCCGAATTTTCCGGCTCGCGGCTTTCGCGGGCCGGCCTGTTTCAAACGGCCGCCGCAGCTTTGTCCGTCGTCCAGCCCGGCCCACACAACTTAGCGACCGACAGGACATCTCCTTGGACAGCAAGGCCGACCGCAGCGATTTGAACCAGCCGCTGGGCCTGAATGTCAGGCCGCAGCGTGCCGGTCTCGCGCTACCACCGCTTTCGACCTTCGCATTCTGGTTTGCCGTTCTGGTCGTTTTCGGCACTTCCACCGGCATCGCACTGCGCGACCGGCCATTCAGGTCCGCCACGCAGGCTGTCGTTTCCGTTCCCCAGGAAGAAACCGACACTGCGTCGCAACAAGCCGCACGATCGGAGCCGACAGAAACCCGCACCGACGGCGGCGCTTCGATCATCCGCGTGCCTGCGCCGGCCTCCTCCGACAGCTCTATCGTCATTCACGACCCGACGGCCAAGGGGCAGAACCTGCGTGTCGCGCATTTGCCTGATCGCGCGCTGATCGAGGAAAGCGAGCTCGGGCCGCTGCCTATCCGCGCCGCCGACGGCCGCCGTCCCTTCGATGTCTATGCGCGGCCATGGTCCGGCGCGCGCGGCGCGCGCGTTGCGATTGTAATCGGCGGTCTCGGCGTTTCGCAGACAGGCACACAAGAGGCGATTGCCAGCCTGCCCCCGGAGGTGACGCTTGCGTTTGCTAGTGGCGGCAATTCTATCGACCGCTGGATGCAGACGGCCCGGCAGGCGGGCCACGAGATTCTGATGCAGGTTCCGATGGAACCGTTCGACTATCCCAATGTCGATCCCGGCAAGAACACACTGACGGTCGACGCAAGTGCTGCAGAAAACGCACAGCGCCTGCATGTCGCGCTCACCCGCACGACCAACTATGTCGGTGTGATGAACTATCTCGGCGGACGCTTCGTTGCCGACGATGCCGCACTACGGCCGGTCATGAACGAGCTGGCGGCGCGCGGCCTGATGTTCCTTGACGACGGCAGCTCGGCGCGCAGTCTGACCGGCGAACTGGCAGAGACCGCGCGCGGACCCTTCGCCGCCGCCGATCTCCAGATCGACAACATCCGCGAGCGCGGCGATATCCTCAAAAAGCTCGACGAAGCGGAGCGCACGGCACGCGCCAAAGGTTATGCGATCGCAATCGGCTCCGCCTTCCAGGGAACGGTTTCCGCTGTCACCGAATGGGTGGCTGAGGCCAAACGCCGCGGCATCGAAGTCGTCCCCATCTCGGCGCTGGCCAACGATCCCGAAAACCCATAATCCGGTGTGGCCGCTATTTCGGGGACGAGCCATGCCGAAGAAATCGAAAAAGATTGACCGCGAGTCGATGCCTTACAGGCGTTGTGTCGGCGCAATGGTGCTCAATGCGGACGGACTTGTCTGGGCAGGCCGCAGGATCATCGAAAACGACTCCGAGCTGCAGACATCTTCGATGCTTTGGCAGATGCCTCAGGGTGGAATCGACAAAGGCGAAGACCCATACGCGGCCGCAAAGCGCGAGCTATACGAGGAAACCGGCATCAAAAGTGCCTCGCTGCTCGCGGAAGCGCCTGAATGGATCAATTATGACCTACCCGATGATCTGCTCGGCAAGGCGCTGAGCGGCAAATATCGGGGCCAGACCCAGAAATGGTATGCCTTCCGCTTCGAGGGCGATGAGAGCGAGATTGCGATCAACCCGCCACCCGGCGGTCACGATGCCGAGTTCGACGCTTGGGAATGGAAGCGGATTGACGAGCTGCCGGACCTGATCGTGCCTTTCAAGCGCGGCGTCTACGAAGAAGTCATCGCCGCCTTCCGGCATCTGGCTGCCTGACAACGCCAACGAAAAAGCCGGGCGCGAGGCCCGGCTTTGTCTGAATTCGGTATCCTGCGCGGCTAGGCCGGGAGGATCGCGCCTTCGAGCGTAGTCAGCTTATTCAGATAAAGCTCGGCGCGGCTGCGGGCTTCGTCATTTTCAGTGCTCTCGGCATCCCGGCGCGCTGCTTCGATCCGCTTTTCGAGTTCGGCACGGTCGAACTCGCCGACCGGAACAGCCGATTCCGCCAGCAGCGTGCAGCCCTGCGGCACCACATCGGCGAAACCGCCGAACACCACGTAACGCTGCTCCGAGCCGGATGCGGGCTTCACCGTAACAACGCCAGGCTTGATCGTGGTCATGACCGGAGCATGCGATGCCATCACGGTCATCTCGCCCTCGGCGCCCGGAATAATCACCTGCTCGACCTCTTCCGAGATCAGCAGCCGCTCAGGCGAGACCAGTTCGAATTTGAAGCTTTCAGCCATGCTCTATCAGGCAGTCGGTAGCGGTCAGTCGGAAATACCTAGGATGGTACATGCGACGCCCTTGCTTGGTTCGACTGCCTACTCCCTGTTGCCTACGCCCAGCCTCAAGCCGCTTCCGCAGCCAGCTTCTTGCCCTTCTCGACCGCCTCTTCGATGGTGCCAACCATGTAGAAGGCAGCCTCGGGAAGGTGATCGTAGTCGCCGGCGACGAGGCCCTTGAAGCCCTTGATGGTGTCTTCGAGGTCGACGAGCTTGCCCGGCGAACCGGTGAACACCTCGGCGACGAAGAAGGGCTGCGACAGGAAGCGCTCGATCTTGCGGGCGCGCGCCACGGTCAGCTTGTCTTCTTCCGAGAGCTCATCCATGCCCAGGATCGCGATGATGTCCTGCAGCGACTTGTAGCGCTGCAGCGTCTGCTGCACGTCGCGGGCCACCTGATAGTGCTCTTCGCCAACGATCATCGGATCGAGCATGCGCGAGGTGGAGTCGAGCGGGTCGACCGCCGGGTAGATACCCTTTTCCGAGATGGCGCGGTTCAACACCGTCGTCGCATCAAGGTGCGCGAACGAGGTTGCCGGCGCCGGGTCGGTCAAATCGTCTGCCGGCACGTAAATCGCCTGCACCGAAGTGATCGAACCCTTGGTGGTGGTCGTGATGCGTTCCTGCAGAGCACCCATGTCGGTTGCAAGCGTCGGCTGATAGCCCACGGCCGAAGGAATACGGCCGAGAAGCGCCGACACTTCCGAACCCGCCTGCGTGAAGCGGAAAATGTTGTCCACGAAGAACAGCACGTCCTGGCCCTGATCGCGGAAATACTCCGCAACGGTCAGGCCGGTCAGGCCCACGCGGGCACGCGCGCCGGGCGGCTCGTTCATCTGGCCGTAAACGAGCGCGGCCTTGGAACCTTCGCCGCCGCCCTTCTTGTTCACGCCCGATTCGATGAACTCGTGATAGAGGTCGTTGCCCTCGCGGGTGCGTTCGCCGACGCCGGCAAACACCGAATAGCCGCCATGCGCCTTCGCGACGTTGTTGATCAGCTCCTGAATGAGCACGGTCTTGCCCACGCCGGCGCCGCCGAACAGGCCGATCTTGCCACCCTTGGCGTAAGGCGCCAGAAGGTCGAGAACCTTGATGCCCGTGACCAGAATTTCGGCTTCGGTCGACTGCTCGATATATTCGGGTGCCGGCTGGTGGATAGCGCGCGACTCGGCGGACTTGACCGGGCCGGCCTCATCGATCGGCTCGCCAATCACATTGATGATGCGGCCGAGCATTTCCGGTCCGACCGGAACTTCAATCGGGTTGCCGGTGTCGGTGACCGCCTGGCCGCGCACCAGACCCTCGGTGGTGTCCATGGCGATCGTGCGGACGATGTTCTCGCCCAGATGCTGCGCCACTTCCAGAACAAGACGCGTGCCCTGGTTGTCGGTCTCGAGCGCGTTCAGGATCGGCGGCAGGTGATCGTCGAATGCGACGTCGACGACGGCGCCGATGACCTGATGAACCTTGCCCGCTGCGCCGGACGCCTTGGCGCTCTTCGAAGCGGTGCTCGCCTTGGATGCCGCGGACTTGCGCGCGGTCGTCTTCTTGGCGGTCGAGGCCGCAGCGGCTTTTGCCGGGGCCTTTTTCGGGGTAGCTGCTCTAGCCATTTTTCGTACCCTTCGTCCTGTCCTAGAGCGCTTCCGCGCCCGAAATGATTTCGATGAGTTCTTTGGTGATCTGCGCCTGACGCTGGCGGTTGTAGGTGATCGTCAGCTTGTCGATCATCTCGCCTGCGTTGCGCGTCGCGTTGTCCATCGCGGTCATCTTGGCGCCCATCTCGCCGGCAACGTTTTCAAGCAATGCCTTGAAAATCTGCACGGCAATGTTGCGCGGCACGAGGTCGCCCAGAATTTCTTCCGCGGACGGCTCGTAGTCGTAGATCGCGTTGCTGCCTTCTTCCACATCGCCGGTGGCAGCCGGAATGAGCGGCTGCGCCGTTGGAACCTGGCTGATCACCGATTTGAACTGCGAGTAGAAAAGCGTGCAGACATCGAACTGGCCGGCTTCGAACAGCGCGATGACCTTTTTCGCGATCTCGTCGGCATTGGCGAAGCCGATCTGCTTCACTTCCTTGAGCTCGACCCGGTCGACGATCATGCCGGCATAGTCGCGCCGCAGCATGTCGTAGCCCTTGCGGCCAACGGTCAGAATTTTGACCGTCTTGCCCTCGGCGAGCAGCTTGCGCACATGCTCGCGCACCAGACGCACGATCTGCGAGTTGAAACCACCGCACAGACCGCGATCGGCAGTCGCGACGACGAGCAGGTGCACATCGTCCTTGCCGGTGCCGGTCATCAGCGTGGGCGCTTCGTTACCCGACACCGCCTGTGCGATATTGGCCAGCACGGCGTCCATCCGCTCCGAATAGGGGCGGGCAGCCTCGGCTGCTTCCTGTGCACGACGCAGTTTCGCCGCGGCGACCATCTGCATCGCCTTGGTGATTTTCTGCGTCGCCTTCACGGAGGCGATGCGGTTGCGAAGATCTTTCAAAGAAGCCATGCGGCGACCCTGATCCTGTCAGTCTGGTTCGTCGGCCTTAGGCGAAGTTCTTTGCGAAGGCGTCGATCTGCGCCGTCAGCTTTGCCTTGAGGTCGTCGGAAAGTGCCTTTTCCTTGCGGATGGCGGCGAGCACGTCTTTGCCATCGGAGCGCATATGCGCCAGCAGCCCCTGCTCGAACTTGCCGACCTGAGCGATCGTCAGCTTGTCCAGATAGCCGTTCACGCCGGCGAAGATCACCGCAACCTGCTCTTCCGTCTTCAGCGGCGAGAACTGCGGCTGCTTCAAGAGTTCGGTCAGACGCGCACCGCGGTTCAGCAGGCGCTGGGTCGCGGCGTCGAGGTCGGAACCGAACTGCGCAAAGGCCGCCATTTCGCGGTACTGCGCGAGCTCGCCCTTGATCGAGCCTGCAACCTGCTTCATCGCCTTGATCTGAGCCGAAGAGCCCACGCGCGACACGGACAGGCCGACATTCACCGCCGGGCGAATGCCCTGGAAGAACAGATCGGTCTCGAGGAAGATCTGGCCGTCGGTGATCGAGATCACGTTGGTCGGAATGAACGCCGACACGTCATTGCCCTGCGTTTCGATGACCGGCAGCGCGGTCAGCGAACCAGCGCCATTGTCTTCGTTCATCTTCGCGGCGCGTTCCAGCAGACGCGAATGCAGGTAGAAAACGTCGCCCGGATAGGCTTCACGGCCCGGCGGGCGGCGCAGCAGCAGCGACATCTGACGGTATGCGACGGCCTGCTTGGACAGATCGTCATAAGCGATCACGGCGTGCTTGCCATTGTCGCGGAAATATTCGCCGATCGCGCAGCCGGCAAACGGAGCCAGGAACTGCATCGGCGCGGGGTCGGAGGCGGTAGCCGCGATCACGACCGAATACTCAAGCGCGCCGCGCTCTTCCAGAACCTTCACGAACTGAGCGACCGTGGAGCGCTTCTGACCTACAGCGACGTAGACGCAGTAGAGCTTCTGGCTCTCGTCATCGCCATCGTTGAGCGGCTTCTGGTTGAGGAAGGTATCGAGAATGATCGCGGTCTTGCCGGTCTGGCGGTCGCCAATGATCAGCTCGCGCTGTCCGCGGCCAACCGGGATCAGGGCGTCGATGGCCTTGAGGCCGGTCGACATCGGCTCATGCACCGACTTGCGCGGGATGATGCCCGGCGCCTTCACGTCAACGCGGCGGCGCTCCTTCGAAGAAATCGGGCCCTTGCCATCGATCGGATTGCCAAGAGCGTCGACAACGCGGCCGAGCAGGGACGGACCAACCGGAACGTCAACGATCGAGCCCGTACGCTTGACCGTGTCGCCTTCTTTAATGTCGCGGTCGCTACCGAAGATAACGACACCGACATTGTCGGCTTCCAGGTTGAGGGCCATGCCCTTGATGCCGCCCGGGAACTCGACCAGCTCACCGGCCTGGACATTATCCAGACCGTAGACGCGGGCGATACCGTCACCGACGGAGAGAACCTGACCGACCTCGGAAACTTCGGCCTCTTTGCCGAAATTCTTGATCTGGTCCTTGAGGATTGCGGAAATTTCCGCGGCGCGGATATCCATCAGCCGACCTCTTTCAGTGCAAGCTTAAGCGAATTGAGTTTGGTGCGTAGCGACGTGTCGATCTGGCGCGAGCCGATCTTCACAATCAGGCCACCGAGAATGGCGGGATCAACGGTAAGTTTGATCGCGACGTCTTTTCCGGCCACATCCTTCAGCGAGGCTTTGAGCTCCCGCGTCTGTTCGGCCGTGAGTTCGTGAGCGGAGGTCACCTCGGCCGCCACCTCGCCGCGATGCGCGGCTGCGATGCGCCGGAATGCGGCGATCATGGAGGGAAGCGCAAAGAGCCGCCGGTTGCGCGCAACGACGCGCAGGAAATTGGCAACCAGGTCTTCAATGCCCGCCTTTTTGGCGATTGCGTCGATGGCACGGAACTGGTCGTCAGCGGAAAAGACCGGGCTTTCGATGAGGCGTTTCAGATCTGCGCTGGAGCTGATCAGGTCCTCGACCGCGTCGAGCGCGGTACCGACCTTTTCGACCGACTTGGCTTCAAGCGCGAGTTCGAAAAGAGAACCCGCATAGCGCTCCGCCATTCCAGAAATCATCGAACCAGAATTCGCCACGAAATGCCGCTCTTCCTGTCTGATTGGCGCAAGATTGAAGCTGGAGCTATGGGCTCTGGCTAAATCCTTGACCTTGCTGATTATTTTTGGCCAGACACCGGGACGTGCCGGCTCCCCCAGCCAAATATTGACCGCCGTCTAGCATACGCTTCCGGGACTCGCAACACGCCGGAAGTCGGCCTTTTGGCGCGTTATTGTCGCATATGGCTGTCCACCGGCGCCAGGCCGCCATTTCAGGGCACGAGACCGAACGCGAAGAGCAGCGCCAGTAGCGCAAGCCCGATCTCGATTACCAGCGAAAGCCAATTATAGAGCGTATTACCATCGTCGGAGAGCATGGAAACCAGCCGCCCGAATGCCGTGAGCGCCCATGAGAGGCCGAGCGCCAGATAAAGAAGCGGCTGCGCCAGCAGCACACAGGACAATCCGATGCCGAGAAGAAACCCGGCCATGTTGCCCCGCGCGCTCGCCACAGCCTCGGGGTGCCCCGGCAGGGTCTGCAGGCGGTAGATGCGCAGCCCGCTCGTCGGCGCAAACATGAGAAAAAGCCCGAGCACAATCGTGATGACGGCGCAGCTCCACGCCAGCCATTCACCGAAGCTCACCGGCCATGGAAATGCGAATTCCATTACGCGCCCCTCGAACTGCGCAATAAAGGCCCCACTCTACCAGCTTGCGCCGAGATGGCCAGCTTGGCGTCAGACGCCGCAATCACCGTGAAATTCGATCTCTTCATCGCCACCCGGGCCGCTGACGGAGATCGTGCCTGTATAGGCGGTGCTTTCGTAGCCGCCTTCGCCCTTGATCATGGAGACCGTGACCTCGTAGCTCGGCTCGCCCCATGTCCGGTAGGTTCGCAATTCGCCCTCGCCGGAGGAAATCGTGTCCAGCTCCTCAAGCTGCCGCAGCTGATGGTGCAGACCGATATAGGCGTAGCGGGCATTGGAGCCGGTGATCGTATCGATATTGTCGAAAAAGACGAAGCGCCAGCTGTCGGGATTGTTGAAGTCGAACTCCTGGCCGGCGCGAAGGAACGTGCAGTAGGAGCTGATATTGGGCCACAGCACATCTGTGATGATCGGCTGCCGGGCCTGCGCCACCTGCGCGGAGCCGATGAGCAGAGCAATAGCGGACGCTGCGAGCTTCTTCATGACTTCTCCCGTGAATTGAGGCCGAACCTTAGGGAGCGGCTTCCGCCAGGTCAAAGAAAACTCTGCGGGTCGATGTCGACCTGCACGCGCACCGAACCGCGGGGGCGCGGGGCGGCGTTGATCATGGCGCGCAGATAGTCCTGCATGTTGGCGCGGCGGGTGCCATGAACCAGAAGCCGGAAACGGTATCGCCCGGCAATCAGCGCCAGCGGCGCTTCCGCCGGCCCGAGAACGCTGACCTGATCGCTTGGCGACGCTGCCCTGCGCAATGCCCGCGCATGCGCCTCCGCTTCCCCCCGCGTCGCCGCACTCACCACGATTGCCGCCAGCCGCCCGAAAGGTGGCATTCCGGCGCGCTGCCGTTCCGCGATCTCGCGCTGATAGAAGCTCTCCGCATCGCCTGAAATCAGCGCCTGCATGACCGGGTGGTCCGGCTGGTAGGTCTGAATCAGTCCCTGGCTCCGTCCGCCCGTGCGCCCTGCCCGTCCCGTCACCTGGCTCAAAAGCTGAAAGGTCCGTTCCGCTGCGCGTGGATCGCCATTTGCAAGACCGATATCGGCGTCGACCACGCCCACGACCGTTATGCCCGGAAAATTGTGCCCCTTGGCGACGAGTTGCGTGCCGATCACTATATCGGCCTCGCCTTTCGCTATGGCCTCGAATTCCAGCCGCAGCCGTTTCACCCCGCCGACCAGATCGGACGACAGAACGATGATGCGCGCCTCGGAAAAATGCTCCATCGCCTCTTCCGCGATGCGCTCGATTCCAGGGCCGCAGGCAACCAGATGATCAAAGGTGCCGCATTCGGGGCAGGCTTCCGGCCGAGCTTCGTGGTGTCCGCAATGGTGGCACACCAGCTGTCCGCGAAACCGGTGCTCCACCAACCAGGACGAACAGTCCGGGCACTGGAACCGATGCCCGCAGACCCGACATAGCGTCAGCGGGGCATAACCCCGCCGGTTGAGAAAAAGCAGCGATTGCTCGCCACGCTCCAGCGCACCGCGCAGAGCGCCAATCAGAACCGGAGACAGAAACCCGCCGCGCGCAGGCGGGTGGCGGCGCATATCGATCGACTTGAGCTCCGGCAGCACGGCCTCCGCATAGCGCGTCGGCAGAGCGACACTGTGATAGCGCCCGGTTTCGGCATTGACCCGCGTCTCCACCGAGGGTGTGGCAGACGCCAGCACAACCGGAAACTGCCCGATATTGCCGCGCACCACCGCCATGTCGCGAGCATTGTAGAAAACGCGGTCCTCCTGCTTGTAGGCGGTGTCGTGCTCCTCATCGACCACGATCAGACCGAGATTTTGAAACGGCAGGAACAGCGAGGAGCGGGCGCCGGCCACGACCTGCACATTGCCTTCCGCCACCTGCCGCCAGACTTTCTCGCGCATACGCGGTGTGACGTCGGAATGCCACTCCGCCGGCTTGGCGCCGAAGCGGTCGTGGAAACGCTCGAGAAACGCCTGTGTCAGCGCGATTTCGGGCATCAGGATCAGCACCTGCTTGCCGGCGCGGATCGCCGCATCAATCGCCTCGAAATAGGTTTCGGTTTTGCCGGACCCGGTCACCCCATCGATGATGGTGACGGAAAAGGCGTCCTCCGTCACGCGTGCGCGCAAGTTGGCCGCGGCTTCCTCCTGATCGACCGTAAGCGCAGGCTTCGCGTAATCAGGGTCGGGCCTGGCAACCACGGGCTGCGGCGGCAGCAACACGGTTTCGAACACACCCTGTGCTGCAAGCCCGTCGATCACGCTGAGCGAAACGCCGGCAGCATGGGCAAGGCCGGAGCGTGTCCACGCCATACCGTCGCCGGCAAGCTCCAGCACACGGCTGCGGGCGGCGGTCATGCGCTCCGGTGTACCGCCCGCATAGCGCAGGCCGGGCTGATGCGGCTCGGGCTCAAACGCGGCCGGCGCGCGCAGGAACATGCGCGCCACCATGCCGGGCGAGGCCATGGTATAGGCCGACACCCAGTCGACGAAGCGACGCGCCGCCTCGTCCAGCGGGGGGCAATCGAACACTTCCGATATCGGCCGCAGCTTTTTCGGATCGACGCTTTCGCCCGCACCGTCCCAGACCACCGCAGCCACCTCGCGCGGGCCGATCGGCACCCGCACGATCGAACCCGGCCGCACCCGGGCGCTCTCCGGCACCGCGTAGGAGAACGGCCGGTCCACCGGCGTCGGCACAAGAACCGGAACCGTGCTGGGCGAATCTTTGCTCATGATGGGTGACCTTGCCCGGTTCTTGCGATAGAGCAAGGCCGAAAGGCGCAAGCGCCGGCCGCCACATCTGCCCAGGAGATTCCCATGAAGTTCTTTGTCGATACCGCCGACACCAAGGAAATCAGCGAGCTCAACGCGCTCGGCCTTCTGGATGGCGTGACGACAAACCCGTCGCTGATCCTGAAGTCCGGCCGCGACATCATGGAAGTGACCAAGGAGATTTGCGACATCGTGGAAGGCCCGGTCTCGGCCGAGGTTGCGGCGACGGACTATGAGCAGATGATGCGCGAGGCCGATGTTCTTTCGAAGATTGCCGACAATATCTGCATCAAGGTTCCGCTGACCTTCGACGGGCTTAAGGCCTGCAAGGCACTCACCGGCGACGGTCGCATGGTCAATGTCACGCTCTGCTTCTCGGCCAATCAGGCGCTGCTGGCGGCGAAGGCCGGTGCGACCTTCATCTCGCCCTTCGTTGGCCGCATCGACGACACCGGCGAGGATGGCATGGAGCTGATCGCCGAGATCAGAACGATCTACGACAATTACGACTTCGGCACCGAGATCCTGACGGCTTCGGTTCGGACCGTGAATCACGTCAAGCAGGCAGCCCTCATCGGTTCGGATGTGGCGACCGTGCCGCCGGCGATCCTGCGCCAGCTCGTCAAACACCCGCTGACCGACAAGGGCCTGGACGCGTTTCTGGCCGACTGGGCAAAGACCGGCCAGAACATCGCCTGACGCACCATGCCGCGCGCGGACGCAATCGCCGCCGAGGCAGATAAGGCCCTGACGGCCAACCGTCAGATAGCGCCCTTCAGCACACGCGTCAGCGGCTTCGACAACCGCGCCGCTTATGCCGTCACGCCGCGACTTCGCGCCTTGCGAGAAACGCGAGGCGAACGGCCCGTCGGGCGCAAGATCGGTTTCACCAATCGCGGCATCTGGCCTGAATACGGCGTCTACGAGCCGATCTGGGGCTATATGTACGACGCGACCGTGCACGAGGTCGCTCCTGGCACGGTTGTCGACCTCTCCCACTTGCCGGAACCGCGGATCGAACCTGAAATCGTACTCGGGCTGGAAGCCGACCTGGAACAAGGCATGTCGGCGGCAGACATCGCGCGGGCCATCGGCTGGGTCGCGCACGGGTTCGAGATTGTTCAGTCGATCTTTCCCAGATGGCGGTTTTCGGCCGCCGATTGTATCGCCGACGGCGGTCTGCACGGCGCGCTGTATCTTGGCCCGAGACAAATGGTCGAACCCCGCGACCGCGCAGCTCTGCCGGAGCAGCTCGCAGCGCTGACGGTCACGCTTTCGCGGGATGGTTCGGTCGTGGATTCAGGCGCGGGATCGAATGCGCTCGATGGTCCCATCGAAGCGCTGCGCCATCTGGTCGGCGTTTTGGCGGACGATCCCGAAAATCCACCCATAACGGCCGACGAGATGATCTCGACCGGCACGCTTACCCGCGCATTCCCGGTCTCACCCGGTCAGCGCTGGTCAACCGTGATCGGCGGCTTCGATTTGCCGGGGATGGATGTGACTATCGCCTGAGTGCTCAGGCCGGCCGGAATTCCGCGCCGGGATCGTCGCGCAGCGCAATCACCGTATGGTCCTGCAGCCTTTGCGCCACTTCGCTCGCATAGCCGTCGAGCTGTTTCGGCGTCACCGGCTTGCCGATATTGAGCGCAAACGGCTTGCGCTTCTTGTTCAGAAGCTCGTGAAACACCGTCATGTCGCGCAGTTCGGTGCTGCGCTGCGATGCGAAATAGAACCACCAGGAATTGCGCGAGGTGATCGAGACCGGGACGATCGGCACGTCATAGCGGCGCGCGAGAGACACCAGCGTTGTCTGCCACGGGCGCTCCGCCACGTGATCCTTGTTCCAGTAGGCGATACGCCCTGAGGGAAACAGCATCACCGCGCGCTTGGCGGCGAATGCCCGCGCGGTCTGTTCCAGTGTCGCGCGGCTTTTTGCGCGAGACTTTTCGCCCGCCCGCCACTCGACGGGAATAAGCACCTCGCCCAAACGTGGTGACACGCGAAGCGCATCGCGGTTTGCGAAAATCGAGATATCGCTGCGCTTGGTCTTCAACACGTCGAACGCGGCAACCGCGTCGGCAATGCCGGTCGGGTGGCTGCAGGCCATGATGAATCCGCCCTTTGCCGGAATATGCTCCGCGCCTGCGACCTGAATTTCGAGCGAAAGGAGGTCAGAGACGAAGTCGAGCACGCTCCGGCCGGACAGCGGGGCGATGCGGTCGGCCATGCGCACGGCTTCCGAATAGTGCAGGAAGCGGTAAAGCAGCGGCCGCATCAGCGGCCAGAGCGGATGAGACGAAAGCCCAACAGCACGTTCCGCGATCAGCTGATCAACAATGTGGTTGTCACTGCGGCCCAGCTCGCGCGGCAAAAAGCGCGTTGCGATGAGATCGGTGAAAGTCGAAGGCATCGTCCTGTCGTCCATTCAGGAAGCGGCAACTCGGCGCCACGCTTACTGATTGATTTGCGTGACGCGAGAATGACACTCCCGCGCGACTACAGATGACAACAACAAGGCAAAAAGGCGGATTGTCTGTCAGCGCTTCATCGCAAGCTGCTGGGCAACCGCCAGCCGGACAAGCTCGGCAACTTCGCGGGCCGCCCTGTTTTCAGCGTCGCGCAGCGCCCGATCGGCGGCGAAGTGCTGGCGTGGAACGTCATAGGCGGAAACGACGCTGCGATTGCCTTCAGCGACGATCTTGCCGCTCTCGGCATCGCGCACGGCATAGGTGGCCGTCATGTTCAGCAGCGAGGAAGATGGCGATTGTTCGGTGGCGCTGACCACGATCTGCGCCGCCGCGCTCGAGCTGCTGGTGACATTGATTCGCATCACATAGGCCGGGTTTTCCGGGCTGCCCCGTCCGCCGCCGAACATGAAGATCAGGTGATTGCGCACCTCTTGTGCCTGCCGCGTCGAAACCTGCTCGATTTCGATGCTGGCCAGATGCGAGGGTACGGAGTTCGGCGACCGCACATTGCCGTAAAGCGGCCCCGCGGTGCAGCCGGCGCCAAGCAGCGCGCCGCCCAACATTGCCAGTCCTAGACCGGCTGCAAAGCCGCGCCGCATTGGATCAAACGACGACATTGACAATCCTCTGTGGCACCACGATCACCTTGCGGGGCGAGCCACCGTCCAGCGCTTTCTGCACGGCCTCCAGCGCCATGACGGCCTCTTCAACCGCAGCTTGGTCTGCGTCGCGCGCGATTGTCAATTCGGCGCGCTTCTTGCCGTTGATCTGCACCGGGTAAACAACCTCGTCGTCCATGGTGAGCTTTTCGTCGAATTCCGGCCAGGCCTGCTCCGCGGCCATCCCCTTGCCGCCGAGCGCGGTCCAGCACTCTTCGGCGAGATGAGGCATCATTGGAGCAATCATTGCCACGAAGAAATCCAGCGCTTGCCGCAGCGCGGCGTTGGTTGGGGCGTCCGTCTTGCCATTGGCGGCCTGTGCCAGCAGCGGCTGCATCGTATTGGCAAGTTCGTAGAGCCGGGCCACCGCGCGGTTGAAGCCCAGCTTCTCGATATCTTCGCCCACAGCTTTAAGCGTCTTGTGCGCCGCGCGCGACAGCGCGACAGCTTCACCCTCAGCCGCTGTTGCGGGACTAACATTCTTCAGCGCCGGCGCTGCCTCTGAAACCAGACGCCAGACACGCTGGACGAAGCGATGCGCGCCTTCAACACCGGCTTCGGTCCAGATCACGTCGCGCTCGGGCGGCGAATCCGACAGCATGAACCAACGCGCTGTGTCGGCGCCGTAGGAGCCGATAATGTCGTCGGGATCGACGACATTTTTCTTCGACTTCGACATCTTTTCGATCGGGCCGATCTGCAGCGCATCGCCGGTAGTCGTCACCTTGGCCGAGCGCTTGCCGTCCGCTTCCTCGATCGTCACTTCCGCCGGCGTCACATAGCCGGAGGGTCCTTTATAAGTTTCGTGCACGACCATGCCCTGGGTGAACATGCCCTCGAAGGGTTCCTCGATGGCGTTGACATGGCCCGTCGCCTTCATCGCCCTCACGAAGAAGCGCGAATAAAGCAGATGCAGGATCGCGTGTTCGATGCCGCCAATATACTGATTGACCGGCAGCCAGCCATTCGCGCCGTCGACATATTCAAGCGTCGTTGGCGCGTCCGCGTTCCACGGATCGGTGAAGCGCGCGAAATACCAGGACGAGTCCACGAAAGTGTCCATCGTGTCGGTGTCGCGCCGCGCATCGCCGCCGCATTTCGGGCATTTGACGTGTTTCCACGTCGCGTGATGGTCGAGCGGGTTGCCCGGTTTGTCGAAGGTCAGATCGTTCGGCAGCTCGATCGGCAGCTCGGCCGCCGAGGCGGGCTGAGCGCCGCAGATATCGCAATGGATCACAGGGATAGGGCAGCCCCAGAAGCGCTGGCGCGAGATCAGCCAGTCGCGCAGCCGGAACTGCACCTTGCGCTCCGCCATCGGGCGGTTGCCAATCTGCACCTGTTCCAGCCGCTTGGCGACTTCCTCGAAAGCGTCTTTCGGCGCCATCTGGTCAAGAAAGCGCGAATTGATCATCACGCCGTCGTCCGTATAGGCCTCGTCGATGATCTGGAATGTTGCCGCGTCGGCATCGGCGGGCATCACCACCGGAACGACCGGCAGACCGTATTTGTTGGCGAAATCGAGGTCGCGCTGGTCTCCGGACGGGCAGCCGAAAATCGCCCCCGTGCCATATTCCATGAGCACGAAGTTGGCGACATAAACGGGCAGCGTCCAGCTCTCGTCGAACGGATGCACGACGCGAATGCCTGTGTCGAAGCCTTTTTTCTCGGCGGTCTCCAGCGCAGCGGCGGAGGTACCCATGCGCTTCACCTCGGCCACAAATGCCGCGAGTTCGGGATTTGAAGCAGCTGCCTTTTTCGCCAGTGGATGATCGGCAGCAACAGCCATGAAGGAAGCGCCGAAAATCGTGTCGGGCCGCGTCGTATAGACCTCGAGCTCGGTTTCGCCTTCGGGCGCGGTTGCCGCGTCGAGCTTCCAGCGGATCTGCAGGCCCTCCGACCGGCCGATCCAGTTTTCCTGCATCAGCCGTACCTTGTCAGGCCAGCGGTCGAGCGTCTCCAGCCCGTCGAGCAGCTCCTGGCTCATCGAGGTAATCTTGAAGAACCATTGGGTGAGGTCGCGCTGTTCCACCGGGGCGCCGGAACGCCAGCCCTTGCCGTCAATCACCTGCTCGTTGGCGAGCACGGTCATGTCGACCGGGTCCCAGTTCACCTTGGCGGTCTTGCGCTCAACCAGCCCGGCTTTCCAGAAGTCGAGGAACATTTTCTGCTGATGTTTGTAGTAGTCCGGGTCGCAGGTCGCGAATTCGCGCGACCAGTCGAGCGACAGACCCATCGTCTTCAGCTGACCCTTCATCGTGTCGATGTTGGCGTAGGTCCAGTCGCGCGGGTTGACCTTGTTGTCGCGCGCCGCGTTTTCCGCCGGCAGGCCGAATGCGTCCCAACCCATCGGGTGGAGTACGTTGTAGCCGCGCGCACGCTGGAAGCGGGCCACGACATCGCCCATCGTGTAGTTGCGCACATGGCCCATGTGGATGCGGCCGGAGGGATAAGGGAACATCTCCAGCACGTAATATTTCGGACGCGGGTCGTCATTCGCCGTCTCGAAGAGCTTGGCGTCCGCCCAGGCCTTCTGCCATTTGGGCTCGGAGACGCGCGGATTGTATCGTTCTGTTGCCATGGAAGAGAATTCGAACCAGAAAGTGCCGGAAATTGCGCCGCGGACCTTCACCATGCTTTGGCGGAAGCGTCAACTGCGGGAGACTACGGGCTTAACGATGACAGGGAAGGCGAGGCATGTCGGCTGAGGCGAACGCGGTTGAAGGACTGAAGGCCGTTTTGCGCAATATCGCCACGGCTGAGGCCGAGGCGAGGCGCGCCAGGGGCTCGGTCGAGCTGGTCGCCGTCACCAAGACATTCGACGCTGACGCGATCCGGCCGGTCATCGAGACCGGCCACCGCAGCTTCGGCGAGAACCGGGTTCAGGAAGCACAAGGCAAATGGCCGGAGCTCAAAGCCGAATTCCCCGATATCGAGCTGCATCTCATCGGGCCTCTGCAATCCAACAAGACGAAAGAGGCTGTCGCGCTTTTCGACGTCATCCAGTCCATCGACCGTGAGAAAATCGCCAAGGAAATTGCCAAGGAGATCGGCAAGCAGGGCAGGGCGCCGCGGCTTTACGTGCAGGTCAACACAGGGCTTGAGCCGCAGAAGGCGGGCATCGATCCGCGCGAGGCAGCCGCTTTCGTCCAGCGCTGCCGCAGCGAGCATGGGCTAACAATCGAAGGCCTGATGTGCATCCCGCCCTTCGACGAAAATCCCGGTCCCCATTTCGCGCTGCTGGAAAAACTCGCCGGCGAAGCAGGTGTCGAACACCTCTCAATGGGCATGTCCGGCGACTACGAGACCGCGATTGCCTTTGGCGCGACCAAGGTCAGGGTGGGCTCGGCGATTTTCGGCCATCGGCCGAAGCCGGATCAGGACTGAACGGTTGGCCGTTTTCCGCCATATCTCGCAGCACCTGCGAGCAAGACGCCCAAAAGCACACCGTTGAGCGTGTGCCACAGGAAGTGGGTGCCGATCGGTAAGGAAGTGCACAGCGCCATATCGATGGAGCGGAAAAAGGCCGAGACCACGAACACGCCTGCCGCCCAGAACATGTAGGCGGCCGCCGGATGATCTCGCCTCGATAGCCAGCCGCCGAAAAACAGCAACCCCAACAGCGCCGGCAGATAGCCGATTGTGCCGTTGGTTGCTTCACGCAGACCGTCAGGCGTGAATGCAACCAGCGCGCCGGTGACGACATAAAACGCGGCGAGGATGCAAAGCGCCATGACCGCGCTTGTGCCCAGAAAGCGCGTCAGCACATACCAGTTGAGGAGCAGGATGAAGCCAATGATCGGCAGCACATCGGCATAAAGCGTGACGCCGTTTGCAAATGTGTGAAACAGCCCGGAACACACGCCGATGACGATCGCCCACCAGCTCAGGAACAGCGCGAACCTGTCGGCACCATAACGCCGGCAAAGCACGATGCCGACAATCCCGGCAATGACGAAGGAAAGGTTGGTCACCGCGTTCAGCGGCTCGGACCAGAATTCAGGCCCCGTTCGTTCGCAATAATTGTCGATCGATGTAAAAAGTGTCTCGTCCATGGGGCTCCGACCAACTGGTGATGGTATGCTGCAATTCTCTCACCGCAACGTGACTTCCGATTGAGATGGTGAAAAGCCTAGTTTGCAGGTGGGATTATGCCGGTACGCGTCGGAGAACCGCGGAATGGCGATACGGGTTTTCTGAGTGATCATGATACGTCCAATCATTGTCATGCTGGCGGCAGCGGCGCCGCTGATGCTGGGTGCAAAGGCTGGTGTCGCGCAAGAAGTCGGCAAACCAGTCGCAGTCGTCGAACTCTTCACGAGCCAGGGCTGCAACTCGTGCCCGCCCGCCGACGCTTTCCTGGGCGATCTGGTGGAGCGGGGCGACGTGGTCGCGCTCGCCTACCACGTGGACTATTGGGACTATCTCGGCTGGCAGGACACTCTGGCCCGCCCGGAAAACACCCAGCGCCAGCGCGCCTATGGCCGCTCGTTCCAGGCCAGCACGATTTACACCCCTCAGATGGTCGTCAACGGCCGCACACATCTTGCAGGCTCGCGCCGCGCCGCCGTCACGAATGCGATCGAGGATCGCATAGACACGGCCGAAGGGCTGTCGGTGGGCATTTCGGCTAAATATGAGGGCGACAATCTCGTCATCGACACCGGCGCCGACGAGACCGGCCGCCGCAAGGCGCATGTCGTGCTGGTCAATTTCGACGCCACCCATGTGGTGAAGGTCGAGCGCGGTGAGAACCGTGGCAAGTCCCTCACTTACCACAACGCAGTCACGGCGTTTCAGACAGTCGGCGTGTGGAAGGGCAAGGCGGCGCGCTTCGAACTGCCGATGAGCGACATTGCCGGCAAGGGTACCGGCGGCTGTGCCGTGCTGTTGCAGGAGACCAGCGCCAGCGGTCTGCCGGGCGCCATACTGGGCGCAACCATCGTCAATTTCTCGTCGGACGAGTGGTAGGCGAAAATTCGGGCCGGAAGCGAAAACCGCCGGCCCGTCTAATCGACGGAACCGGCGCTATGTCGGGATTCTGTACCTCGTCTCCGGTCTCCCGGAGTTGGTTCGGTCCGACAGGCCCCGTGGGCGGGGGGCTTGGGGTTTCGGGACCAGATCGAACCGAACCGTCTCAGGCAACGAGCGGATCGTGTTCGGACATTGAGGCACGAGCTTGATTGCTTCGCGGCGAGAATGTGGCGGCCCATCACCAAATCAAACAGCATGTGGTGTTTTGTGAATGCACCTGCGGGGAGTGGCCGGAAAACGCCCGTTTGGCTTGCATTTCGGCGCATGACGCGCAACCTTTGTCACAGGACTGTAACGAAAGGTGTGCGGGATGACGGATGGAGGCGCAGCCGCGGAGGGTCAGGACGATTCTTCGATACCCATACCGCTCAGCGAAGCAAGGCGCGAGCGGTATGGTCTTCCGGTTACATTCAATCGTCGTGAGCTCGATCAGATATTGCGGGTCTACGGCGTCATGGTCGCAGCTGGCGAGTGGCGCGACTACGCAATTGACCATTTGAAAGACCAGGCGGTTTTTTCGGTGTTTCGCCGCACGAGCGAAGTTCCCCTGTTTCGAATCACCAAAACGCCCCGGCTGAAAAACCGGCAGGGCGCTTATTCGGTGGTCGCGACATCGGGGCAGATATTGAAGCGCGGGCACGAGCTGCCGCGCGTCCTGGGCGTCTTCGACCGCCATCTCAAACTGGTGAAGGCCTGAGGCTTAGGCTTCGCCCCTGAACTTTCGCTCCGGCATCGATTCCGGGTCGGGCGGAAGCTCGGTGCCGCCATTCAGCGAAAGCTGCATGAACACCGTGTCGAGCCAGCGGCCATGTTTGAAGCCCGACCCGACCAGACGGCCACTATCGGCAAATCCAAGAAGGCGATGCAGCCGCACTGATGCGCTCGACTCGTGCCCGTCGCCTATGACGGCGATGATCTGCCTGAAACCCAGCTGCCGCACTTCCTCGATCAGCCGCTCAAGCAGGACGCGCCCAACCCCGCGGCCCTTGGCAGCTGGCAAGACGTAGATCGAATCTTCCACGATGAAGCGATAGGCCGGACGTGGCCGGAATGGGCCTGCATAGGCGTAAGCCAGCACGCCGCTTTCGCCTTCCGCGATCAGATAGGGAAATCCGCCACTCCGCAGCGCGTTGAAGCGGTCTGTCATCTCGGCCAGCGAAGGCGGCTCCAGCTCATAGCTCGCTGTGCCCTCCCGCACAGCATGCGCGTAGATGTCTGTAATGGCGGGCAGGTCGGCCTCGGTCGCCGCCCGTAAAGTCAATTCCGGATGTTCTGCCGTGGCCATCGCAAACCGTCAGCCGGGTGAAGATCAGGCGGCGCTCAGCTTCGCCATTGTCTCGTCGTCGACCTCGAAATTCGCATAGACGTTCTGAACGTCGTCATCATCGTCCAGAACCGCGATCAGCCGGAGAATGGACTGTGCGCGGTCCTCGTCCACAGGCGTACCTGTCTGCGGCCGCCATATCGACTTCACCGATACGGCTTCGCCGAGCGAGCCTTCCAGCGCCGTGGTGACGTCGCCAATGTCCTCGAAGGCGCAGGTGATGACGTGGCCATTCTCGTCCGACTGCACATCCTCCGCGCCGGCTTCGATCGCCGCTTCCATTGCCGCATCCGCGGTGGCGGCGTCTGCCGGGTAGATGATCTCGCCCACCCGGTCGAACATGAAGGCCACCGAGCCGGTTTCGCCCAGCGCCCCGCCGGATTTGGTGAAGGCAGCGCGCACATTGGAAGCGGTGCGGTTGCGGTTGTCGGTCAGCGCTTCCACGATGACCGCCACGCCGCCCGGGCCGTAACCCTCATAACGCACTTCCTCGTAGTTCTCGCTGTCACCGCCAGAAGCTTTGTTGATCGCCCGCTGGATGTTGTCCTTGGGCATAGACTGCGCCTTGGCGTTCTGGATCGCCAGACGCAGGCGCGGGTTCATGTCCGGGTCCGGCGCACCCATCTTTGCGGCGACCGTGATCTCGCGTGCGAGCTTGGAGAACATCTTGGAACGCGCCGCGTCCTGGCGGCCCTTGCGGTGCATGATGTTCTTGAATTGGGAATGGCCGGCCATATTGGTCCTTGGAAAAGTCTCTAGTGTCGGAAACGGCGCGCCTTATAGTGAAAAGCGCCTGAAACGTCCAGAAGCACGCATGTGAACCCGAGAATGCAACACGTCAAACTTCCAGCATTGCCGCTCGAGGGCGGTTGCCAGTGCGGCGCGGTGCGCTACCGCATCACCGGCCGTCCGATCGTCTTTTACCTGTGTCATTGCAAAGAGTGCCAGCGCCACACATCGAGCGCCTTCGGCGAATCGCTCCGGTTGCGCCGCGACGAACTGACGGTCGAGGGCGACATGTCCTGCTTCACCCGCATTTCGGAATCCGGCAAGCGCCGCGAAGGCTATTTCTGCCCGGAATGCGGCGTTCGCATTGTGCATGGCACGGCAGGCAGCGAGCAGGTCAACATCAAGGCAGGAACGCTGGACGATACGTCTTGGCTGGCGCCTGCGGGCCATATCTGGACCGCATCGAAACAGAAATTCGTGGCGATTGGCGAAGACGAACCGTGCTGGGAGCGCCAGCCCGACGACGATTATGCCGCACTGAGAACCCGTTGGGAGGAGATGATCGCGGGATCGTGACCGACCGCTAAGCCGGCGGCGGGTGCAAAGGCTCGAATGCGCGCTAAGCTGAAACCCTGTTCTTTTCGGAGGCTGCTATGCTGCGATTGATGCTCGCCGGTGCATTGTCTGCAATCTGCCTGACTGTGTCCGCGCAGGCGCAACAAGGCCCGGTTCCGAGCCAATGCCTCGCCATAGCGCAAAGCCTGCCGCAGGTGCAGTTCGCCTCTTTCACGCTAGCGCAGGCTCAGGCGTCCGAAGTCACCATCACTTATGCCGGCCACTCCACCTATGTGATCGAGACGCCAGGGGGCGTGACAGTCGCCACCGACTATAGCGGCGTCTATGGCACTGACCCGGTGCCGCGCGTCGTGACCATGAACAAGGCGCACAGTACGCATTTCACCAACTACCCGAACCCCGAAATCGAATATGTGCTGCCGGGCTGGAACCCCGAGGGCGGGCCAGCCGAACATCGCGTTGTGGTCGACGACATCTATATCCGCAACGTGCCCACCGACATCATGCGCGGCGGCTGGCTTGAGGAAAGCGGCAATTCGATCTTCATTTTCGAAGTAGCCGACCTGTGCATTGGCCATCTCGGCCATTTGCATCATCAACTGACAGACGAACACTATGCTGCGATTGGCCGCCTCGACATCGTGATGGTGCCTATCGATGGCGGGCTTACGCTTTCGGCAGATACGGTGACCTCGATCGTCAAGCGGCTCTTTTCTTCGATCGTGCTGCCCATGCACCGCAACTCGACGCCATTGTCGGAATTCACCTCACGTATGGGTTCGGAGTTTGCGCTGGAATTTATGGAGGGCAACAGCTTCACCGTCTCGTTGCGCACGCTGCCGCGCCGCCCGACGATCCGCATTCCCTCGAGGCTGTAGCTGAGGCGCCGACCAGATCCTAGTGCCCGGCGCTCTCCTTTTCGCGCTTGCGGGCACGCCTTGCCAGCATGTTGAGCGCTTCTACCAGCGCCGAGAAGCCCATCGCGGCGTAGATATATCCCTTCGGCACATGGAAGCCGAACCCGTCCGCAATCAGCGTCATGCCAATCATCAGAAGGAAGCCGAGCGCCAGCATCACGACGGTCGGGTTTTTCGCTATGAATTTCGACAGCGGCTCGGCGGCAAGCAGCATCACCGTGACCGCGAAGATCACAGCGATATACATGATCGCGATTTCGTCGGTCATACCGACTGCGGTGATGATGGAATCGATCGAAAACACCAGGTCGAGCAGCAATATCTGGAAGATCGCGGCACCCACCGTCATCTGCACGGCCTTGCCGACCATCGTGTCCTTGTCGTCCTCGGGATCGACCGTGTGGTGAATTTCCTTGGTCGCCTTCCAGACCAGGAACAGCCCGCCTGCGACTAGGATCAAGTCTCGCCACGAGAAACCGTGCCCGAACAGTTCGAACAGCGGGTCTGTCAGCTGAACGATGAAAGAGATCGTTGCCAGCAGCACGAGCCGCATGACAAGCGCCGCCCCGATACCCAGCCGACGCGCCCGCGCCTGATGTTCCACGGGCAGCTTGTTGGTCAGGATCGAGATGAAGATCAGATTGTCGATGCCGAGCACGACCTCGAGAACAACGAGGGTGAACAGCGCGACCCAGGCGGTCGGGTCGTTCAGCCAGACGAAGTGCGGCGCGAGAAACTCGATCATTTAAGTAGTCCGTTCAGCGGGGTTGCCGGGCGTTGAATTGGCTTGGCGGAACCTCGCCCAAGCCGGGGGCAGCGTCAATCCATGCGCGCAGCGAGGCTGCTGTCAGGCGCCAAGCTCCATGAACTTTGCGCAAATCGCGTCGCCCATGCCCGACGTGTCCACCTGCGTCATACCTTCCGACATCAGGTCGCCGGTGCGCAGGCCCTGGTCAAGAACCGCGGCAATCGCGGCTTCCAGCCGGTCCGCTTCTTCGACCATGTTGAAGGAATAGCGCAGGCACATCGCAAAAGACGCGATCATGGCGATCGGATTGGCGATACCCTTGCCTGCAATGTCAGGCGCGGAGCCGTGCACCGGCTCGTAAAGCGCCTTGCGGCTTCCGGTCTTTTCGTCCGGCGCGCCCAGCGAGGCCGAGGGCAGCATGCCGAGCGACCCGGTCAGCATCGCCGCGACGTCCGACAGCATGTCGCCGAACAGATTGTCGGTCACGATCACATCGAACTGTTTGGGCCAGCGCACGAGCTGCATGCCGCCGGCATCCGCCAGCATGTGGCTGAGTTTCACGTCGGAATAGCGCGCCTTGTGGGTCGCATCGACGACCTCCTTCCACAGCACGCCCGACTTCATCACATTGTGCTTTTCCATCGAGCAGACTTCGTTGCGCCGCGTGCGCGCAAGTTCAAAGGCCACGCCCGAAATGCGTTCGATCTCGTAGGTGTCGTAGACCTGCGTATCGACCGCACGCTTCTGGCCGTTGCCGAGATCGGTGATCTCCTTTGGCTCGCCGAAATAGACGCCGCCGGTAAGCTCACGCACGATGAGAATGTCGAGGCCTTCCACCACGTCCTGTTTCAGCGAAGAGGAAGCGGCAAGCGCCGGGTAGCAGATAGCCGGGCGCAGATTGGCGAAAAGCTGCATGTCCTTGCGCAGCCGCAGCAGTCCGGCTTCCGGCCGTACGTCGTATGGCACGCCGTCCCACTTCGGCCCGCCCACGGCGCCGAAAAGCACCGCATCGGCGGCCATTGCCTTTGCCATATCCTCTTCCGAGATAGCCGCGCCATGCGCATCGTATGCTGCGCCGCCGACAAGCCCTTCTTCGACCTCGAAGCCGGCGCTCATCTTGTCGTTCATCAGCGCGATTAGCTTGCGCACTTCGCCCATGGCTTCTGGGCCGATGCCGTCGCCGGGCAGGAGGAGGAGTTTGCGCGATGCCATGGGGTTTGCCTTTCGGATTTCGTGAACCGGCGCCTTGCTAGTGGGCGCCGGGCACAAAGGCAAGCTCAAGCAGGTAGGTCAGCCGCGGTCGCGCCTCAGAGCCGTAACCTCGATCTCGATTTTCATTTCGGGTTCGTTGAGTTCGCACACGATCATTGTGGCCGCCGGGCGGATGTCGCCGAACGCTTCGCCCAGGATCGGAAATACGCGCTGAACATAGGAGCGGTCGGTCACGTAGTAATGCGCGCGCACCACGTCGGCCATCTCGAAGCCGGCTTCGCCGAGCGCCTTGCCGATGGTGGCAAGCGCATTGCGGGTCTGGTCTTCCACCGCATCCGGCATGGCCATGGAAGAATAGTCGTAGCCGGTCGTGCCGGAAACGAAACACCAGTCTCCGTCAGCGACCGCTCGGCTATAGCCGGCAGTCTTCTCGAAAGGCGAACCGGTCGAAATCAGCTTGCGCATCGCAACTCCTTCTTGCTGAACGAACAGCAGGCATACGATGCGCCCATTCTTTCATGGCAGGGCCAGCCTGGACGATTGCTTGTCGCAGGCGGTCAGGCCCAGGGGCGGCTTTCGGCGAGCTGCTTTTCATAGGCGTCGATGGCCGGCGCCTTTTCCATGGTCAGGCCGATATCGTCGATGCCGTTCAACAGGCAGTGGCGTTTGAACGCATCGAGATCGAACTTGATCACGCCGCCGTCCGGCCCGCGGATTTCCATGGCTTCCAGATCGACCGTCAAAGTGGCGTTTGCGCCGCGCTCGGCATCGTCCATCAGGTTGTCGAGTTCCTCGGGGCTGACGATGATCGGCAGAATGCCGTTCTTGAAGCAGTTATTGTAAAAAATGTCGGCAAAGCTGGTCGAAATCACACAGCGAATGCCGAAGTCGAGCAACGCCCAGGGCGCATGTTCGCGGCTCGAGCCACAGCCGAAATTGTCGCCCGCGACCAGAATCTGCGCGTTTCTGTAGGCTGGCTTGTTGAGCACGAAATCGGGGTTTTCCGTACCGTCCTCATTGAGCCGCATCTCGGCGAACAGGCCGGCGGCAAGCCCGGTGCGCTTGATCGTCTTCAGGTAGTCCTTGGGAATGATCATGTCGGTGTCGACATTGACGATCGGAAGCGGCGCAGCGACGCCGGTCAGCGTGGTGAACTTGTCCATTTCGTATGCTCGCTCGGTGTTGCGTGACCCGGCTTTATACTAGCCCGCGCGGCGAGGCAAAGGGGCGACCCGCAAAGATCGCCCCTTCGTTCGCTTATGCTCCCGGCATCAAGCGCGTTTCAGCGCCATAACGCCGGTTTCGCTGCCGGTCAGCCGCCGCGAGCGGCCATCCGCCCCGACGATCATCTGAATGCGCCGGCGTTCATTGGAAAACAGCTCCGAGGTCACAACATCGACCGGCGGGTCGAATGCCACGGTGACGCGCCACAGATCGGGTTTGATCGTTTCCGAAACCCCGATCACGCGGCCCTGCGCCGGGCTGTCATTAAATGTGCCGGCCACACGCTCGCCCACCGCGAACGGCGCGGACGCCATGTTTTCGTCAACCGGGCTGGCAGACAGCGTGTTCCAGTCGCGCGCGCCATGCAGCCGCGCAACTAGCTCCAGCGCCCGCGAATGGCTGACGGCATGGCCGTCATCCGCGAGTGCCGTGCGCAGCCTTTTGGCCTGCGACTTGTAGTCGTTCTGTATCTGAACAGACATCGTTTCGCTCTTCGTTGCGAAGGACATTGTGAACGGGCGCCCGCATTGCCGTTTCGTCCGTCGCAAGACAGAGGAAAACGTCGTCTCAAGGGAAGGCTTCACCGGGGCAAAGTGCCAGCGGGCGGCAGGTGCCTTCCAGACCGAAGGCCGTCAGATAGGTGCGGGGGCGCGGCGCGTCAAGCAGCGCCCCTCACCCCAGGACGTCCACTGCCGTGAGCCTGCTTCTCGAAAGCAAGTCGCTGACTGGCGCGGATCACATGTCTTGCGCCCGCCTTCTGGTCGCGGCATGACACGGGGATGGCCCATTCAGCTCACAAACGCCGCCGCTCGGTTCTTTATGTCCCCGCCGACAAGGAACGCGCGCTTGAAAAGGTCGCAACGCTCGATTGCGATGCCGTGATCATCGATCTGGAAGACGCTGTTGCACCCGAGGCCAAGGAGGCCGGGCGCGAGACGATGCGCAGGTTTCTGAGCGAGAAGCGCCCAAAAAACTGCGAGATCATCATTCGCATCAATGCACTTGCGAGCGAATGGGGCACGGAGGATCTGCTTGCCGCGCGTGGCGCACGGCCCGATGCAATCCTCCTGCCCAAGGTGGACGGGCCGCGCGACGTGCTCGAGGCCGATGCCGCGCTCGACGAAATGGACGCGCCGGCTGGGCTCGCATTGTGGGCGATGATCGAGACCCCGAAGGCGCTATTCAATCTCGGTGCGACGGCCGAACTCGGCCGCGACCCGGCAGCGCGGCTTGCATGTCTGGTCGCCGGCACCAACGATCTGATCAAGGAAACCGGCGTGCTGGCCACACCCGACCGCCGCTATCTGGTGCCCTGGCTTCTGCAGATGGTGGCAGCTGCCCGAGCCGCCGGCATCGACGCTCTCGATGGCGTGATGAACGATTTTCGCAACGCGGATGCGTTTGAGAGCGAATGCGTCGAAGGCCGCAATATGGGTTTCGACGGCAAAACACTGATCCACCCCACTCAGATTGAAGCCGCCAATCGCATCTTCATGCCGTCGGCGAGCGAAATCGCTGCCGCCGAGGAAGTGGTCGCCGCATTCGCCAGGTCCGAAAATGCCGGCAAAGGCGTTGTCGCTGTCGGCGGGCGCATGGTGGAGCGCCTGCACCTGGCACAGGCGGAACGCCTGCTGGTCAAGGCCGGCCGTTAGCCGATAGCATAGCAGGCCAGCGGCTTTCGAAGCATTTGCAGGCGCTTGGCGGTCCACCAGAGCCGCTAAACCAGCTGCGGTCAGTGAAAATTTCGGCCCTTCGGCATCACCTTGTTTGCTTCAAGCGACAGCTCCTCCTGTTCGTCACCGGCTTTGGCCATCGCGGCATAGAGCTTTTCTGTCTCGCGCGGACGTTCATGCGAATCGGGGTGGCCCGATCCGCCACCGATGCCCCGCGACCAGCCGGCGACATTCTGCGCGCCCTCGCACAGCGCCACGAGCCATGAAGAGATATTCTCCATATGGTCGGCGACGATATGGATGACGCCCGATTCCGATTGCAGCTTGCCACTGACCTTAATGAAACGCCCGCCCATGATGATCGGCCGGAATCGCTCGAACTTGCGGTGCCAGATGATCACATTGGCAATGCCGCCTTCATCCTCCAGCGTGAGAAAGATCGCATTGCCCTTGCCCGGCCGCTGCCGCACCAGCACCAGACCGGCCACCGTGACGCGCCGCCCGTCCTTGACGTTCGGCAGGTCCGCATTGGGTGTTATGCGGTGGCGGTCGAGCCGTGCGCGCAAAAACGAAACAGGATGCGCCTTGAGCGACAGGCCGAGCGATCGGTAGTCGTGAATGACATGCTCGCCGGGCGGCATGATGGGAAGCGGCATGGCCGGCTCATGGTCGCGCAGCGCAAGCGCAGGCCGTTCGAACAATGGCAGGCGTTCGGTCGCCTTCGCCTTGTCGAGCGCGCGCACCGCCCACAGCGCCTCGCGCCGGTCGATGCCGAGTGAGCGGAAGGCGTCTGCCTCCGCGAGCTTCTGGATTTGCCCGACATCAAGGCCGGAGCGCAGCCAGACATCGCGCACCGAACGGTAGCCTTCGCCGCGGCGTTCCATGAAGGTTTCAATACTCGCTTCCCGCAACCCCTTTATACGCCGCAGCCCAAGCCGCACCGCATGGCGGGTCAGGATGACGTCGCGCATTTCGCCATGGCGCGGCTCGATTCCGGCCGGGTCGAACGCTGCTTCCTCCAGCGTGGAATCCCAGTTCGAATGATTGACGTCGACCGGCCGCACTTCGACGCCATGTTCGCGCGCATCACGCACCAGCTGAGCCGGCGCATAAAAACCCATCGGCTGCGAATTGAGGATCGCGGCGCAAAACACGTCGGGATAAAACGCCTTGAACCAGCATGAGGCATAGACCAGCAACGCGAATGAGGCGGCATGGCTTTCGGGAAAGCCGTAATCGCCGAAACCCTCGATCTGCTTGAAGCAGCGTTCCGCGAAATCGGGGTCATATCCCTTGCTCACCATGCCCTTGATCAGCTTGTCGCGGTAATTGTGAATGGTGCCGTTGCGCCGGAAGGTCGCCATGGCCCGGCGCAGCTGATCCGCCTCGCTCGGCGTGAAGCCGCCGGCATCGATGGCGATCTTCATCGCCTGCTCCTGAAACAGCGGAACGCCAAGCGTCCGCTCCAGGATTTTCTTCATTTCCGGGCTCGGATAGACGACCGGCTCCTTGCCTTCGCGCCGGCGCAGATAGGGATGCACCATGTCGCCCTGAATCGGGCCGGGCCGCACGATCGCAACCTCGATGACGAGATCGTAGAATTCGCGCGGTTTGAGACGCGGCAGCATAGACATCTGCGCGCGCGATTCGATCTGGAAGACGCCCAGCGTGTCGGCCCGGCAGATCATGTCGTAGACGCGGCTGTCTTCCTTGGGCAGCGTCGCAAGCGTCAGCGGCCGGTCGTAATCGTCATGAACGCCGTAATGCGCTTCGAGCAGCGTGAATGCGCGCTTCAGACAGGACAGCATGCCGAGCGCCAGCACGTCGACCTTGATCAGCCCCACGGCGTCGAGATCGTCCTTGTCCCACTCCACCATCTTGCGCTCGTCCATCGCCGTTTTGACGATGGGCACGATCTCGTCGAGCCGGTCCTTGGTAATGACGAAGCCGCCGACATGCTGGGAGAGATGGCGCGGAAAACCCAGTATCTCATTGGCGCGGGCCATCACCAGTCCGGTCATGGGATCGCCCTTGGCAAGACCGCCGGCCTGCGCCTCGCGCTCACCGAGTTCCGAAGTCGACCAGCCCCAGATCGAGCCCGAGAGCGCGGACTGCACATCGTCGGAAAGCCCCATCGCTTTGGCAACTTCGCGCATCGCCGAGCGGCCGCGATAGGTAACGACGGAGGCGCCGAGCGCTGTGCGCGTCTCGCTGTATTTTTCGTAGATATAGGCGATCACCTTGTCGCGGTGTTCATGCTCGAAATCGACATCGATGTCGGGCGGCTCGTCGCGCTCGGTGGACACGAACCGCTCGAACAGCCCGTCCATCATGAGCACGGGATCGACCTCGGTGATGCCGAGGCAGAAACACACGACCGAATTGGCCGCCGAACCACGTCCCTGACACAGAACGTCGACATCGGACCGTCGCGCATACTGGACGATGTCGCGCACGGTGAGGAAGTAGCGCGCGTAGTCCTTGTGCGCGATGATCTCCAGCTCGTGGCGTATCTTCTCCGGCACCCCGTCGGGAATGCCCTTCGGATACCGCCATTTCGCGCCCTCCCAGGTGAGCTGTTCGAGCTCCACTTGCGGATCGACCCCTGGCGTGGAGGTCTCTTCCGGGTAATTGTGGCTGAGCTCCTTGAGCGAAAACCGCAGCGTTTCGGCAAACCGCACGGTTTCGGCCAGCGCCTGCGGAAAGCGCCGGAAAAGCCGCGCCATCTCGGCCGGCGGCTTCATGTGGCGCTCGGCATTCACACCGAGTTCAAAGCCGGCTTGCGACACCTGCGTATTGAGCCGGATTGCAGTCAGCACATCCTGCAGCGGCCGTCGCTCCGGTGCGTGGTAAAGCACATCGTTGACCGCCATCAGCGGCACGCTGGCTTGCTGCGCCATCGCCGCCGCCTGTTCCAGCCGGAGCCGGTCGTCGCCCTGATAAATCGGCGAAACCGCGAGCCAGACCGACGCACCGAAATGTTCCCGCAGGTCGGAGACGAAAGCGAGCTCGTCATCGATCTGATCGGCCAGACGCGGGATCACAGCCAGCGAGATATTGGCGCCCCATTCCAGAAGATCGCCGCGATAGACGAGCGGCGCGCCTTTCTCGCTCTCCTCTCGCATATTGGCCTGGGTAAGCAGCCGGCACAGATGCCCCCAACCCTGCCGGTCCTGCGGATAGGCGAGAACGTCGGGTGTTTCATCGGCAAAGACCAGCCGGCAGCCGGGGCGATAGGCGATCGTGCCCGTTTTCGATTGCGACCAGGCACGCACCACACCCGCCACGCTGTTGCGGTCGGCAAGACCGAATGCCTGATAACCAAGACCTTCGGCGGTGACGGCCAGTTCTTCGGGCCGCGAGGCACCGTAAAGAAAGGAGAAGTTCGACTGCACGGCGAACTCCGCATAGTGGATTTCAGCACGGACATTCATGCGAAAATGCCTTGCACGAACCAGCGCGGCGGTTCCTCCGCGACGCCGTAAAACCCTTCGCGGTAAAGCCAGTAGCGGCGCCCTTCCACATCCTCCACGCGATAATAGTCGCGGGTACGCGCGCCTTCCCCGGCCTGCCACCATTCCGGCGCGATGCGCTCTGGCCCCTCGGCCCGCGCGACCTGGAAAGAAGCGCGCCGCCAGCGGAAATGAGCCGGCGGACCTTCGGGCACCTCGGCGGTGACATTGACGGGTTCGGGCCGAGCGAAAAGCCGCACCGGCCGCTCCGTCTGTCCAGCCGGCACGGCCGCTGATTGATCCGCCTCGGCAAAAGCGAAAGGCGCATACTCTACGGCCCGCTCGGGTATGTGGCTTTCCACCATGACCGGCCGCAGAACCGCCTGTTCGCCCAGCCGCGCACGAACCCGGTCGGCAAAAAAAGCCACGCTTTCGCCTTTGTCCGGCCTGTCGCCGACAAGGTCGGCCTGCCGCTCCTCGAAGCGGACGAGGGAAAGCACGCCGAGCCGCACGAGATCGAAACCAAAGCCGGCGTCGATGCCTTCCCCCATCGCCTCCAGCTTTTCATGAAAAAGCCGGGCGATCTGTTCGGGGTCGCGCATTGGCCGCGAGGTGCCGACGCCGATACGGCTGACCGCGCCATCGACTCTGAACAGCGCAAGCTGCAATCTGCGAGCCCCCTCGCCGCGCCGCTCCAGATCGGCCTTGAGCGAGGTGGCGAGCACCGGCACGATCCGCTCGATATCTTCCAGCCGCGACAGCGGCTCCGCGAAATGTCGTTCCGCCGAGAGCGCTGCCACCGGCATGCGCGGCGACACAGCCTCCTCGATATCGCCCAGCGCCTGGTCGATCCGCGTTATCAGCGCCTTGCCGAAACGACGGGCAAGCGGCGCGCGCGGCGCGGCAAGCACGGCGCCGGCGACCCGCAGCCCCACGCTTTCAAGCCCCGCCCGCACGTCAGGCGCAAGCCGCAGCGCTGCGAGCGGCATGGGCGACAGCGCAGCAGCCTCCTCGCCCGGCGCAACGAAGGACTGCCCGTAACGCGCCGCCGCCCAGGCGGCGCCCGGCGTCGAGGCAATGCCGCCGCACACATCGAAATCCAGTCCCGCCACCCGGCGCAAAACGTCGTGCAGCATCGCCTCCTCGCCGCCGAACAGATGCGCGCAGCCCGTTATGTCGAGAAAAAGCCCGTCATCGCCGTCGATCGCGACAAGCGGCGTGTAGCGATCGCACCAGTCGGCCAGCCCGTCGAGAAGCCGGGCATCGGCTTTCTGGTTCGCCTCTATTACCTCTATCGCGGGGTGCATTGCGCGCGCATCGGCAATGCCCATGCCGCGTTTCAGGCCCAGCGCCTCGGCATGCTCGTTGAGCGCGAAAACGCGCTGCGTATTGCCTTCGCGATGGCTGACGGCGATCGGCGGCATGTGGGGGAGCGCCCGCGGCTGGCCCCCGCGCCGCGCCTCATGCCGCCCCCATGAGCGCCACGATCTGCCCAGTCTTTTCCGCAATATCCGATCGGTCGGAAGATGCGGAAACCACAGCGCCAATATCCTGCGCGCCGGCCGTCGGTCTTTCATGAAAGGTGCGTTCATCGTCGTTCCATTCCAGGATGAATTGCACGGGGCCTGAAAAGCTGTTCTTGGCGATCTCGACGGAAAAGGCCGGCGGGCCGATCGAGCCGGTGAGCGGTCCTGAAAGCAGCTGCCGCGCCGCCGCGGGGGCCGGCGAAACCACAAGCCGCATCGGCGCTGCGGTGGGTTCCGCATGCCCGGCCTGCCGCAACAGATAAAAGGGGCGCTCCGCGCCTTGCGCGCGCCGGTGCAGCCGGCGTGTCGCGGTCAAATCAAGCCGGCGCACAAAGCCACGAATTTCGAGAAAGATTGCCGAAAACGCTGCAAGCGTGGCCGCCTCCTCGGCCACCCAAAGCGCATCCTCCGGTTTGCGAACCTGTGAAAGCAGCAGGCCGCTTGCTGGAATGCCGAACCGATATGCCAGACCCGGCGCATAGGGCATGCCGGCTTCGCGAAACCCGTCGCCGGCCGCGATCCACAAAATCGGCGCCGTTTCGCCCGTCTGGGCAAAACCGGTCGCTGCAAGCGCCAGCGCAAACCCGGCCACCGCGCCGGCATCGCGTGTCTGGCTGCCATGAATTTCGGTGAGCCCCGACATCGGCAGCCCGCCGCCAAGCGCTGCATCGAAACCGGGCGCGCCCGTGCGCAGCAACGGCCCGGCAACGCCGCCGCGCCGCAGTACGGTCATGTCCGTGCCTGCGGGCTCCAGCCTTTCCGCAAGCCGGCCCTCAATCTTCGCAATGTCCCGGCGCAGGGCGCAAAGCACCTCCCGCGCCACGGCCTGTGCAGCCATGACGGTGTTCCCGAAAGCTCGGTTGTTCCTATTATGTTCTTATCGATTCCAGAGCGCAGGGTGAGAGTCAAGCACAACCGGACAAGAATTTTTTCCTCTCCGATCACGACAACGCGATTCTGGTGCAAGCGAAATGCCCGCACTCCCCTCGAAACCGGCCTAACAACCAGCTATATGGCGCAGGAAGGACAACACATGGCACGCATCTACCAAACACGCGCCTGGCACAGCCAAATGTCGCCGACGATGGACGAGATGGAGCTGATGGCGCTCGAGGCCTATGCCAATCTGCCCGGCACATTCCGCCAGCTCACCGGCGAAATCGTTATCCAGATCGCCGATTTCCCGACCGAGGAGATCATGGACGATCTGGCGCTGGAAACACCGTTCGACCTGCTCGGCCTGTTCGAAGGCCGCGGCATTGCCGAGCGCTGGAACCCGCAGACCGGCGAGGGGCCGAACCGCATCACGCTCTATCGCCGCGCCATTCTCGACTATTGGTCCGAGAATGAGGAAACGCTGGGCGACATCATCACCCATGTGCTGATCCACGAGCTCGGCCATCATTTCGGCCTGTCGGATGACGACATGGCCAATATCGAGGCCGCGGCCGAGTAGAGCAATTCCAGATGGGGTTCCGGGTTCAACAAACCTGGAGCGCAAAGACGACCCGACTAGAGACGAGCGCCTTCGCCCCTACTGCTCGCCGAGTTTCATCTCGGGATCGTATTCCTTGCCGACGACTTCCTTCACCACGGCCTGGCCGCAGCGCATCGTTCCGTTCTGAGAATCGAAGGCATAGGTCGGCGACCCATGCAGCTGCCAGCCGCGGTTCAGCGCCGCAGTCACCTTGTGGCAGAAGGCGGAATCGTCAGGTCCGGTGAGAAATCGGTAGAGCTTCATATGGTGTCCTGAAAATTCCAGCTATTCGTCGTCGCCGAGCTGCCGCGCTTCCGAGGGCAGCATGATCGGGATACCGTCGCGCACGGGGTAAGCAAGCCTCGCGGCCTTCGACACGAGCTCGCTTTTCTGCACATCCCATTTAAGCGGCCCCTTCGTCAGTGGACAGGCGAGCATTTCCAGCAGCTTGGGGTCGATATCGGATTTACGGGTCGCTTCGCTCATTGCAGCCGCGGGCCTTCCTCGTCGCTGTCGCGTGCGATCGCCATTTCTGTGATCGCGATCAGCGTCTCCGCACGGGATCTGAAATCCGACGCCTCGAGCAGCGCCTGTTTCTCCGCCGGGCCATACGGCGCCATCATCGAAAGCGCGTTGACGAGCGTGGCGTTTTCGGCCCGACTGACGCTTTCCCAATCCGCCTCCAGCCCATTGGCGTCGAGGTAAGCGCGAAACGCTTTGAGAAGGGCGGCGCGGTCAACTTCGTCAGCGCCGGCCTCGGCATCGAGATCGGATAGGAAGGGCAGAATGCGGCATTGCCGGTAGGGCGTACGCGTCGAAAGTTCTTTTTCCACGCGGAAGCGGCAAACGCCCTGCAAGGTGATCACATAGCGGCCGTCGCCTGACTCCGAAAACGTCGTTAGACGCCCCAGGCAGCCAACCTCGCAAAGCTCCGGTTCGCCGTCAGATTTGGTTGCGCCATCGAGTGCTGGCTGCACCATGCCTATGAGTCGCTTGCCGCAAATCGTGTCGTCGACCATGGAAAGATAACGCGGCTCGAAAATATTGAGCGGCATGCGCCCGCCAGGCAGAAGCAGGGCCGCGGCGAGCGGAAACACCGGAACGGTGCCCGGCAGATCGCTTTCCTTTAGATATCGGGCATTACCCGCGCGCAACTTGCCTCTCCGTTTGCGTCATTGGGTGCCTGAGCTTCTTTATCTGGCGCGCGCGGCGGCAAACACAAGGCCGCGGCGTCAATTGCTCACGAAAACAGCAGTGACGAGAGCTTGCGCCGCGCCTGAAGCGTGGCTTCGTCGGTCGGACCCCATGCTTCGAAGAATGTGAGGAGCTGGGCGCGCGCGCCGTCATCGTTCCAGCTCCGGTCGGTTTTCACGATGTGCAGCAGATTGTCGGCGGCGGCCACACGCTCACCAAGTACATTCTGGATCATTGCAAGGTCGAAGCGGGCCTGATGGTCCTTGGGATTGTCGGCAAGCCGCCGCTCCAGGTCTGCCGGATCGCCCAGCGAGGCAGCCTGTTCAGCAAGCTGAATGCGCGCACGAACGGCGGCGATCGCCGGCGCGTCTGCCTTGTCCTCTGGCGCCTTGTCGAGCACCGATTTCGCGGCCTCGATATCTCCGGCCTCAACCAACATTTCGGCCATGCCGCCAAGCGCGTCGGCATTGTCGGGCTCGGCCTCGAGAACCATGGAGTAGATGCGCGCCGCCATTTGCTGGTCGCCGGCCTCGCGCGCCTGGCTGGCGGCTTGCAGCGCCTCGTCGATCTTGGGCGACTGCTTGCCGCCGCCAAGCCGCTGGATGAACTCCTTGACCTGGCTTTCCGGCACCGCGCCCTGGAACCCGTCGACGGGCTGCCCATCTTTGAAAGCGATAACGGCGGGAATTGACTGGATGCCCAGCTGGCCTGGGATCGCAGGATGGTCGTCGATATTCATCTTGACCAGCTTCACCGCGCCACCGGCTTCGTTCACTGCTTTTTCGAGCACCGGGGTCAGCTGCTTGCAGGGGCCGCACCAGGGCGCCCAGAAATCAACAAGCACCGGCTGGTTGCGCGATTCCTGAATGACATCGGCCTGGAACGCGGCCGTCGTCGTATCCTTGATGAACCCGCCGCCGGATGCGGAAGCCTGCATGCCGCCCGCATGGCCGAAATCCCCGACCAGCCCCGGTTTGGAGCCATTGTTGAAGTCAGCGTCGCTCATACTGCTATCCTAATATTCTTGGCCGCCTGAATCGGGCAGCACCTTATCACTGCGTGCCGCAAATGTGGCAATCACTCGGCGAGTTTCAAGACGGTGGCCTCATGGCCCGTCGCTTCGATGAAACGCACCAGATCGTCGCGGCCGATCGCCGTCGTGGCATCGTTGGTCAGCGGGTGGGCGTTGATCAGATCATGCGCCATGAGGTCGGCGTCCAGAAATGCCTTCACCTGACCGGCCTTGTCGTTGACGAGCCCGAAAATCGTCACCGCGCCGGGGATCACGCCAAGCAGCTCTTCCAGCATCTCGGCCTTGCCGAAAGACACGCGGCCGGATGCGCCGATCTTGGTATGAATTGTCTTGAGGTCGATAACCGCGTGCTCGCCCACGGTGAGCAGAAAATAGCTGCCCTTCTTGTCCTTCAGGAACAGATTCTTGGTGTGACCGCCCGGAATGTCGCCGCGCAGGTCTTCCGACTGGCTGACCGTGAAGAGCGGCGGATGATCGTAGGTCTTCGTCTCGATACCGAGTCCGGCAAGATATTCGAGAAGTTGGTCCCGGCCCATTGCCATAACTGCTGCACTCCTGCCCGTCCCGAAGTCAGGCGGTTGTGTAGTGCAAAGGCCGATGCGCCGACAAGCCCCGCCGGCTGCCAATGCCGAATACTACGCCGCGAAGGAGCGCGAGCCGCGCGAATCGGAATAGCCGCGACCACCCCTGCATTTCCCTGTTGCAATCGCAATTCAGTTCGGTCATATAGCGCGTCTCGCGGCCAGGTGCCGCGCGAGCGGGTGTAGCTCAGGGGTAGAGCACAACCTTGCCAAGGTTGGGGTCGAGGGTTCGAATCCCTTCGCCCGCTCCAGTTTCCAACCATTCCAGGGCCGCGGTTTCCGCGGCTTTTTTGCTGGGCAGACATCTCGCGCACTGCGCTGCGGTTAGTCTCCCGCTCCTTCTCAATGGCTTGCTGTCCTCACCGGCGTCAGCACCGGCTTGAGTTTGGGCAGCAACCAGCCCAACAGTCTGCGCAGACCAACCCCGGAGCGGATTTCGAATTCCTCGTAGTGAAAATGCGCTGCGCGCAACCCAGCGCGGCGAAAATCTTCGAGCATGGCTTTGCGCATCGCCTCCGGCCCGCAGAAATAGACCCGGAGATTGGCTGCTTCCTCACCGACAGTGTTGACGATTTCCTGAACGGTCAGCCGGCTACGCTTGTCGCCTGCAATCAGATGATAGCTGAAATTCTCGTCGCGCTGCGCCAGCTCCTCCAGTTCGGCGCGGTGCGCGGCCGCGTCCGCACTCCTGACGCAATGGAAAAGATGCGCCGGCCGGCTCCCGCCGTCTTGAAACGCCTCAGCAAACGCAGCGAACGGCGTAATGCCAATCCCACCGGCGATCCAGATGTCGGTGCCGCCATGATTGCGGCGCTGGAAATGGCCGTAGCCGCCATCAAGTTGCGCTCGGTCACCAACCTTCAGATGTTTTGCCAGCCTGGAGGTGTAATCGCCCAGTTTCTTGATCGTGAAACGCACAGCGCCATCGCGCGGAGCAACGCTGATTGTGAATGCATGCGGTTCGCGCAATCCGGGCGCGGCAAATGAAACGAACGCGAACTGGCCCGGCCGGTAGCGAATGCCCTTGCGCTCCGGGGTGAGCGTCACGGCCAGTGCGTCTCCGGTCTCGCGAATATCGCTGACCCGATAGGCGTGCCGCGCGCGCAGGGTTCCGTAGGGCAGAAGCGTGTAGAGGTAGCAGACGACACCGAGAATGCAGAAGGCAAGCACATAGATGCCGACCGGGTCGGTCAGATCGAACGGCTTCAAAATGAAAGCGTAGTGCAGCGCAGACACGGCGAAGAATGCGCCCATGACCTTATGGGTGTATTTCCACAGGTGGTAGGGGACGAAGGTCGCGATCGACAGCACGACCAGAATGAGCAGCCCGTAAAGGCTGACTTCGCCGAGCGTCTCGGCGATGTCGGTCAACGCGGTCTCACGTCCGATGCCGGCAACATCGGCGTCGATCGTGTCGTGCAGCAAAACGGCTGCAATGGCCCCAATTCCAAGCCACTTGTGCAGCACATAAATGCGGTCGAGACTGCCGAACACTGTCTCGAGCCCTGCCCATCGCGTAGCAAGCAGCTGCGACATGCCCATCAATATCAGCGCAACGGAGCCGATATACTGGCTGAACATTGCAAGCGCATCGTGCTGCGATGCCAGTGTCCAATACCAAGGGGCTGGCACACACACCGCGACCAACACTGCAAAAAGTCCGAACTTACGCACTGGCTCTCCCTGCGCTTGCAAAAGCTGCGCTCGGCTAAATTGGCTTGCTGCTAAAGTCGAGGCTGGATGGACAGGTGCAAATAGGCCGAAGGTTTATTCCGGCTGAGTGGCGGGCAATAGCAGACACAAAGGTAATCGATTCTATTATCCCATTTTCCTAGGACCGTATTTGCGATTCGCATTTCGCGCGCGCTGTGATAGCCACTCCCCATGGCACAGAAAAAGGCGCATGAGGTCGATGGCTGGCTGGTCAAGCCGCATGCCGAGGCCCGCATCATCCTCGTTTATGGCCCCGATCGCGGGCTCGTTTCCGAGCGCGCCAAGCGCTTCGCCGCATCCACCGGCCTGCCGCTGGATGACGCTTTCACCGTCGTGCGCATGGACGCCGCCGGACTTGCCGACGATCCAGGCCGTCTGGTCGACGAAATGCGCACCGTGCCAATGTTTGCGGACCGGCGTCTGGTCTGGGTCACCGGCGCTGGTGCCGACAAACCCTTTGCGGACGCCGTCTCGTCGATCGCCGCCGACCCGCCAGCCGATGCACTGCTCCTCATCGAGGCCGGCGAGCTCCGCAAAAACGCCGCGCTGCGCACATTGGTGGAAGCAGCGAAGGCCGGGATGGCGCTGCCCTGTTATGCCGACGACGCACGCGCGCTCGACGGTTTGATCGAACAGCAGCTTTCAGAGGCGGGCCTTGGAATCACCGCCGAAGCGCGCGAGGTTCTAACGGCAGGGCTTGGTGGCGACAGGCTCGCCTCCCGCGCCGAGATCGAGAAGCTGGTGCTCTTTTGCAAGGGCAAGGAGCGTATCGAGCTTCAGGACGTTCGCGAAGCTGCGGGCGATGCTGCCGGTCTGTCACTGGATGATGTGGTGGACGCCGTGCTCGCCGGGCGTACGGCGGATTTCGATGTCGCCTTTTCGCGCCTGATCAGCGCTGGCACCCAGCCCTTTCTGCTGCTTTCGGCGGCGATGCGCCAGTTTCAGGCGTTGCAGATCATGCGCGACAAGATGGATCGCGAACGCAAACCCGCCTCGGCGGTTGTCGCGGCGGCCCGCCCGCCTGTCTTTTTTGCCCGCCGCCGGCTGGTGGAAAAAGCTTTGAGCGACTGGAGCGCGGACGCATGCGCAAAAGTGCTCGAGCGCATCAACGGCGCGGTACTGGAAACCCGGCAACGCCCGGAACTCGCAGTCGCCGCGACACGTCAGGCGCTGCTCGCTGCCGTCATCACCGGCGCACGCGCAGGGCGCTAATTATGGTTAGTGAATCGTAAACGCGCGAAAGCGTCTCAGGGATTGAGGCGCCGGCAAAGCTCGTCAAGCTGCTCCAGCGTGCGGTAGGCAATCCGCACTTCGCCACCCTTCGCCCTGTGCTGAACCTGGACCTTGAGCCCGGTGGCGTCGGTGAGCAGCTTCTCGAGCGCGACCGTATCGGCGTCTTTCGTTTGCTCAGCCGAGGCGGATTTGCGCTCCGGCGCTGGTTCACGGCCGTCCTGCGTCTGGGCAAGCGCCTCCGCCTGTCGCACGGAAAGGCCGTCTTCCACGATACGCTTGGCAAGGCCGGCCGGATCTTCCGCCGTTACCAGCGTACGGGCGTGACCGGCCGACAGCGTTCCGTCGACCAGCAGATCCTGAATGACTGTCGGCAGCTTCAACAGCCGCAGCGTATTCGCCACATGGCTGCGGCTCTTGCCGATCACCTGCGCCAGGTCGGCCTGGGTGTAGTTGTGTTCGTCGATAAGCTGCTGATAGCCGTTCGCCTCTTCGACCGGGTTGAGGTCGGCGCGCTGCACGTTTTCGATGATCGCCAGCTCGAGTGCCACACGGTCATCGACATCGCGGATGATGACCGGAATATCGGTGACGCCCGCGCGCTGCGCCGCGCGCCAGCGGCGCTCTCCGGCAATGATCTCATAACGCTCGGCATCGGCGGTCGGTCGCACAACGACGGGCTGAACGATGCCATGTTCGCGGATCGACTGCGCGAGATCGGCGAGATCGGCATCGGCAAAGGTGCGGCGGGGGTTGCGCGGGTTCGGCGCAATGAACGCAATCGGAACCCGTCCGTCGGCCAGCGCTTTCGGCTCGGCAGCTTTTTCCGCCGGCTTATCCATTTCTCCGATCAGCGCGGCAAGGCCGCGGCCAAGACGCCTTCTGGACTGATCTTCATTCATGCTGATGGTCCTGTCGTTTCGCCGCCGAATCGATGTCGGCGATAGTGGGGCCTAGGCGGCGTGCAAATGGCGCTCACGCCGGATCACTTCCGAGGCGAGCTGCAGATAAGCCTGACTGCCGGTGCAGTTGAGGTCGTAGATAATCGCCGGCTTTCCGTAGGACGGCGCCTCCGAAACGCGCACATTGCGCGGAATCACCGTGTCGTAGACCTTGTCGCCCATATGGTCCCGCACATCCTCGACCACCTGATTGGCAAGGTTGTTGCGCCCATCATACATCGTCATCACGATGCCCTGGATCTCCAGATCGGGATTGATCGACCCCCGCACCTGCTCAACGGTGGCGAGCAACTGGCTGAGGCCCTCGAGGGCAAAGAACTCGCACTGAAGCGGCACCAGCACCGAATCCGCTGCCGCCATGGCGTTGAGTGTGAGCAGGTTCAACGACGGCGGACAATCGACAAGTACGTATGTGTAAGCGCTGGGACGCGACCCATCGCGCAGCGCCTTGCGCAACCGCTGCACGCGGTCCGGTGCCGCGGCGATTTCCATTTCGATACCGAGCAAATCGAGCGTGGACGGAACAAGCGACAGGCCGGGCACGGCCGTTTCCATCGCCGCCTCCGCCAGGGACGATTCACCCGTCAGCACGTCATAGGACGACACCAGCCGCTCCTGCCGATCGACGCCAAGACCCGTGCTGGCATTGCCCTGCGGGTCGAGATCGACCACCAGAACCTTCTCGCCGATGGCGGCCAGCGACGTCGCCAGATTGATCGCCGTCGTCGTCTTGCCAACGCCGCCCTTTTGATTGGCAACTGTGATGATGCGGGGGCTCATAATCGCAACGGCCTCGTATGGTGACTCCGGGAGCGATCGCCAGCCTTAGCGTTTTTTGAGATCGGAAATTTCCAGGATCACGCTTGCCGCATCGATCGCGCTTGAATGTTCTACCAGACTGAATTGCCAGGCGTCACGGCTTTCTTCGATTTCGCGCCGGTAATCCCGGCCTTTGTGAAAAAGCGCTGTCGCCCCAGCCGTCAGCCAGGGCTCGGCGAGGCCCAAAAGTTTGCTCAGCGGCGCCAAAGCGCGCGCGGTGACGATCTGAGCGTCCTCGAATTCGCCCCAGACTCCCTCGATCCGCTTAGCCACAACCGATCCAGATGATCCGGCGATTGCGTTGCGTAGAAAGGATGCCTTCTTCTGGTTGCTCTCCACCAGCGTGATCGACGCTCCGTTCCGGTCCGCAAGCAACACCGCCAGGACAGCACCCGGGAAGCCACCGCCGGAGCCCAAATCCAGCCAGCGTATGGCATTGGGCGCAAGCGGCAAAAGCTGCGCGCTGTCCAGAATATGTCTGCTCCACAGTTCGGGAATGGTTGACGGCGCTGCTAGATTTATCCGAGCCGCCCACTTTTCGAACGTCGCTTGAAATGCGCTGAGGCGCAAGAATGTTTCACGTGAAACGGGGCCGGCCAGCTGAACCAGCTCGTCGTACCTGCTGTCACTCATGCCGCACCGCGGCGGCCGCGGAGGTGAATGGCCGAAATGATGATCGCCAACGCCGCCGGTGTCATTCCATCCATGCGCTGCGCTTCGGCGACCGTGCGGGGACCACGTTTGGCGAGCTTCTGCTTCAGCTCATTTGAAAGACCGGCAAGGGATTCATAATCCAGCCCATCAGGAATTGGCGTCTGCTCCTCCCGCCGGATATATGCCACCTCCTGGTGCTGGCGATCGACATAGACGGCATATCGCGCCTCCGTCTGGATTGCCTCAGCGGTTGACGCGTCGACAGCGTTCAACTCCGGCCAGATGCGCTGCAAATCGGAAAACCCGATTTCGGGATAAGACAGAAGTTCATATGCGGTGCGGCGCACGCCATCCTGATTGAGGCGAATTGAATGTGCGGCAGCTTCATTCGGTGTGACGGAAAGTGCGCGCAGCTGCGCACGCGCAACATCGCGCTTGCCTTCGATGGTTTGAAAACGCGTTAGCCGCTCTGCGCTGACAATCCCAAGTTTCTCACCCATTGGGGTCAGACGCGCATCCGCATTGTCGGCGCGCAGCGAGAGGCGGAACTCCGCCCGAGACGTGAACATCCGATAAGGTTCGGAGATCCCACGATGGACGAGATCATCGACCATCACACCAATATAGGCCTCCGTGCGGCTGAACTCTACCGGCGTCTCTCCGCCTGCCTTGCGTGCCGCATTAAGACCCGCAAGCAAACCCTGCGCCGCAGCTTCCTCATATCCGGTCGTGCCGTTGATTTGCCCGGCGGTGAACAGGCCCTTGATCTTCCTCGTTTCCAGCGTCGCATCCAGCTCGCGCGGGTCGATGTGGTCATATTCAATCGCATAACCCGGCTTCAGCATAGCAACGTTTTCCAAACCAGGAAGGGACGCGAGCATTGCCCGTTGGGCATTCTCGGGAAGGGAAGTCGAAATGCCGTTGGGATAAACGGTCGGATCGTCGAGGCCTTCCGGCTCTAGAAATATCTGATGGCCGTCCCGATCGCCGAACTTGACGATCTTGTCCTCAATCGAAGGGCAATAACGCGGGCCGACGCCCCTGATCGACCCTGAATACATCGCAGAACGTTTGAGATTCGCGCGTATGATTTCATGCGTCTGGTTGGTCGTTCGCGTGATCCCACAATCGATCTGCGGCTGCGTGATGCGGTCGGTCATCAAAGAAAACGGGACTGGCTCGTCATCGGGTTTCTGCATCGCAAGCGATGCCCAATCGATAGTACGACTGTCCAAACGTGGAGGCGTTCCCGTTTTCAAACGCCCGAGCGTGAAACCGGCTGCCATGATGCGATCCGACAATTTTGTCGAAGCTTTCTCGCCCATACGGCCGGCAGGAAAGCGCTGATCGCCGATGTGGATCAAACCCCGAAGAAACGTCCCGGTCGTCAGAACCACCGCCGCGCAGTTCAAAATCCTGCCATTGCCGAGTTCGACATGCGTGACGCACCCATCCGCGATCCCGATGTCGACGACTTCGCCTTCAACCACTGAGAGGTTGTCTTGCTCGGCAATCGCCCCTTGCATCGCCTCACGGTAGAGCTTCCGATCAGCCTGGGTGCGAGGACCCCGCACCGCTGGGCCTTTCCGCCGATTAAGAAGACGAAACTGGATGCCCGACGCATCTGCCACTCGGCCCATCAGTCCATCGAGCGCGTCGACCTCACGTACAAGATGTCCCTTCCCGAGCCCGCCGATCGCGGGATTGCACGACATGACGCCGATGGTATCTGCCTTGATTGTCACCAAAGCGGTTGCGGCACCAGAACGCGCGGAAGCCGACGCGGCTTCACAGCCCGCATGACCGCCTCCTATGACAATGACATCGAAATGGCTCATCTCAATCACGTCCTTGGTGTGATTCCGTTTCACGTGAAACATTCCGCTGCCGGACCAATACCGGCGAAACCGCGTGAAGCCAATGTTTCACGTGAATCATTTGCCGATACAGAACTGACTGAAGATGCGCCCAAGCACATCTTCGGTTCGGATTTCACCCACAATCGAGCCAATCGCATCGCCTGCAAGCCGCAGCGCTTCCGCTCTCAATTCGAGTTCGCGCTCCTCAGATAGGGCCGAACACAAATGTTCTCGCGCATCCCGGATCAATTCAACCTGCCTCAATCGGAAAGGTAGGGCATCACCCGACCACCCGCCAACTCTCTCCAAAGCCGCAGAACGGATGCGTTCAATAAGCTCATCCAACCCCACACCTGTCTTGGCGGAAATGAGCAAATCATATTCCACGCCCCGCTCTGCGACGCAGATATCAAACTTCGAACCGATGCGTAGCACCTCACATTCCGGCGGCGCATCTATCGACACGGGTTCCGACAGATCCTCAAGCACCAAAACCAGATCGCTGTCTGCCGCCCTTTCCAGCGCCCGCGCGATTCCCAGCGCCTCAATGGTCCCCGGTTCATCCCTCAATCCGGCAGTATCCGTGATCACCACGCGCACGCCGTCCAGATCGAGGACGACCTCTACGAGATCACGCGTCGTTCCGGCCTCATCCGAAACAATGGCCACGTCCCTGTCAGCCAATTTGTTGATCAGGCTCGACTTGCCGGCATTCGGCGCGCCTAGAATTACGACGCGAAATCCATCCCGGAGAATCTCGGCCTTCCGCGCACCCGCGACCTTGGCACCCATCTCGGCAGCCAACGCAGCCACGTCACGCCAGACCTCATCAGCCATTGAGCCCGGGACATCTCCTTCATCCGAAAAATCGAGTTCGGCCTCGATCATAGCACGAGCATGAAGCAGTCGCTGGCGCCAACCATAGTAGAGCGCCTTGGCCGAACCATCCGCATTGGCGAGCGCGAACCGCCGCTGCATCGCCGTTTCAGCTGAGATCAAATCGCCAAGCGCTTCGACACCGGTCAAATCCATCTTGCCGTTAACGAACGCGCGCCGGGTAAACTCGCCTGCATCGGCCTGACGGAATCCATCGAAATGCCCGAGCGCATCGATCACCGCACCAACCGACGCCCGCCCACCATGAATGTGAAACTCTGTGCAATCCTCGCCAGTAAAGCTGCGCGGAGCTGAAAACACCACGGCCAAGCCACGGTCGAGAAGCTCTCCCGCATTATCGCGGAGATTGACCAGTTCAATCTTTCGATCTTCAGGGACCGCCCCGCAAAGCTGTCGAACGGCGTCTTTGGCCCTAGCACCTGAAACACGAATGATCGCGACGCCACTTGGCGGCGCGCCGCTCGACAATGCAAAGATGGTATCGGACTGGCGCATGGCGCTCGCCGGCGGCGTTCGCCGGCGCCACTATTCATTTCGAGTCCGAATCGAGACCTATGGTTAAGGGACCGTAAATGCTCGTTTCGAGTCCGAATCGATCAGGTGTTCATCGAGTCGAAGAAATCCGAATTGGTCTTCGTCTGTTTCAGTTTGTCGATGAGGAATTCGATAGCGTCGGTCGTGCCCATCGGCGCAAGAATGCGCCGCAATACGAATATCTTCTGAAGGTCCTGACGTGCAATGAGCAGGTCTTCCTTGCGTGTCCCGGATTTGAGAATATCCATCGACGGGAAGATGCGCTTGTCAGCCACCTTGCGATCGAGCACGATTTCCGAGTTACCCGTACCCTTGAACTCTTCGAAGATAACCTCGTCCATGCGGCTGCCGGTGTCGATCAGAGCCGTCGCGATGATGGTCAGCGAACCGCCTTCTTCGATGTTGCGCGCCGCACCGAAGAAACGCTTCGGCCGCTGCAGAGCGTTTGCATCCACACCACCGGTCAGCACCTTACCCGAGGAAGGCACCACGGTGTTGTAGGCGCGGCCGAGACGCGTGATGGAATCCAGCAGGATGACGACATCGCGTCCGTGCTCCACAAGACGCTTCGCCTTTTCGATGACCATCTCGGCCACCTGCACATGCCGCGTCGCCGGCTCGTCGAAGGTCGAAGACACAACCTCGCCCTTCACCGAACGCTGCATGTCCGTCACCTCTTCCGGGCGCTCGTCGATCAGAAGAACGATTAGAAAGCACTCAGGGTGATTGGACGTGATGGAATGCGCAATGTTCTGCAGCAGTACCGTCTTACCGGTACGCGGCGGCGCAACAATGAGACCGCGCTGACCCTTGCCAAGCGGCGCAACCAGATCGATGACGCGGGCCGACAGATCCTTCTTGGTCGGATCGTCGATCTCCATCCGCAGCCGTGAATCCGGATACAGTGGCGTCAGATTGTCGAAATGGATCTTGTGCCTGATCTTCTCAGGATCTTCGAAGTTGATAGTGTTGACCTTGAGCAGCGCGAAATAGCGCTCGCCTTCCTTCGGACTGCGGATAGGCCCCTCTACCGTATCGCCGGTCTTGAGCGAAAAGCGCCTGATCTGCGACGGTGAAATGTAGATGTCGTCCGGCCCGGGCAGATAATTCGCGTTTGCCGAGCGCAGAAAGCCGAAGCCGTCCTGAAGTACCTCGACAACTCCTTCGCCGATGATCTCGGTGTCTTGCGCGGCGAGCTTCTTCAGAATCGCGAACATCAGCTCCTGCTTACGCATGACGCTGGCGTTCTCGACCTCGAGCGATTCTGCAAATGCGATCAGGTCCGTCGGACCTTTGCTTTTAAGTTCCTGTAATTTCATGTCCGTCAAACGCGTAGGTGAGGAAAGCGGAGAAGGGGTAGGATCGCGGCAGCGCCGGGCGCAGACTCTGGCTGCTGAAGAAATGGCGCTCTGTACCGGGAGAGGATGCGACTCATATCGCCGCTTCCCGCAAAGAGCAAGCGGTCATTCGCTCTCGAAAAAGCCGTCAGAACGGCTTCACGATCACCAGGATCACAATCGCGATCATCAGCAATGTGGGTACTTCGTTCACAATCCGCCAGTGCCGCGCAGGTTTTTGGTTCCGGTCTTCTGCAAACAGTCGCACCGAGGCAGACAAATAGCCGTGGACGCCCGACAGGATCAGTACAAGCACAAGCTTGGTGTGAAGCCATCCGCCCAGAAACGCAAACCCGTGCCAGGCGAGCCAAAGACCGGCAGCCCATGTAACAATCATCGCCGGGTTGATGATCGCCCTCAGCAGGCGCCGTTCCATCACCTTGAACGTCTCGGATTTCTCCGATCCCGGCTCCGCTTCGGCGTGATAGACAAAGAGCCGCGGGAGATAGAGCATGCCGGCCATCCAGGAGATCACGGCGATCACATGAAGCGCTTTGATCCAGTTGTAGGCGGCACCGGGCTCAATCAGGAAAAACAGCGCCGCCAGAGCAGCCAACACGGCCAGCGCACCGACCGCTCTCATCAGCGGATTTCCGCTTTTCCCGGCCGGCGCCTTCATCGCTGCGCAGACCTGACCAGCCTGATCATCTCTTCGACATGCTCAGTGGGCGTGTCCGGGGTAATGCCATGTCCCAGATTGAAAACGAGCGGACCGTCTCCAAGTCCGCCCAGAATGGCCTTTACACCGTCTGCGAGAGCTTCGCCGCCGGCAACAAGCCGTAGCGGGTCGAGATTACCCTGCACGGCGCCAGAGGCCTGCAAACGCTTCGCCTGCTCAAATGGAACCGTCCAGTCGAGACCCAAGCCGGTCACACCGGTCTGCTGGCGATAGTTTTCATAGGCCAGCCCGGCACCGCGTGGAAATCCGATCACCGGGATATCGGCATGGCGTTCCCTAAACCGCTTCACCAGCCGCGCGACCGGCGCAACGCACCATCTTTCGAACGCGGCTTCGTCGAGAACGCCCGACCAGGAATCGAAAATCTGGACGGCATCAGCACCCGCATCGACCTGCCCCGCCAAATAATCAGCGCTGAGATCCGCAAGCGTAGCCAGAAGCGCATCCAGCGCATCCGGGTTTTGATAGCCGAACAGTCTGGTCGGCGCCTGATCGGGCGTACCCCGCCCCGCAATCATGTAGGTCGCCACCGTCCACGGTGCACCACAAAACCCGAGCAACGTCGTCTCTTCCGGCAGGCTTTTGCGAATAAGACCCACCGCTTCGTAGACCGGAGCCAGATGTGAGTGAAATCCGCTGTCATCAAGCGCGGCAATCTCCTCCGCAGAAATCGGCGTCATCCGCGGGCCCACGCCTTCCTCAAACCGCAGGTCCCGGCCCAGCGCGTGCGGAACAACCAAAATGTCGGAAAAGAGGATCGATGCGTCAAAGCCAAAGCGGCGGATCGGCTGAAGTGTCACCTCGCACGCCAATTCGGGATTATAGCAAAGATCGAGAAAGCTGCCGGCTTTTGCCCGCGTCTCACGATATTCGGGAAGATAGCGTCCGGCCTGCCGCATCATCCAGATTGGCGGCGGGAAAACCGCATCGCCTTTCAGAACCTTCAAGACATTCCGTTCGGCCATTGCGAGCGCCTTCATCCCAACCGCGTAAACTAAAAGAAAACCAATTAAGAAAGATTTCTGATTCTTTGACTCTGTGACTTACGGGGCAGCAACTTCGCCCACAGATGCCTACGACAAAATTGCTAAACACAACTGCGTCATCCCCAGCTAGGCAAACGCTGGTAAGAACGGGGATAACAGCTCTGATATGTTTCATTTCAGGCACTTGCAACACGCCGACTGTCGCAGCTCGATATCACGCTGTTGGGATAAGCCTGAAACCGCAACGCAATTCCCCACAGGCGGATCACCGGCTGCCCGCCACGGTGAATTGTGGATATCAGCCCCTCTGTTAGATTGGCTTTGAAAAGCCATCCGCCGGAACGCCCATTTGTCCACACAACCCCACAGCAAGTCTGCAAACCATGTGAGCAAGCCACAAAGCTTCTTTCATTTGCATATGATCTCCGACGCGACGGGCGAAACGCTGCTCGCCGCCGGCCGCGCCGCGGCGGCGCAGTACACCAACGCCCGTGCGATCGAACATATCTACCCGCTGGTGCGAAACCAGAAGCAACTGGCTCGCGCCTTCGCCGACATCGAGGAAGAACCCGGCATCGTGCTTTATACGGTGGTCGATACCGAGCTGGCCGCCGAGATCGACGCAAAATGCGCGGCACTTGGCCTGCCTTGCGTCTCCGTGCTCGAGCCGGTGCTGACCGTCTTCCAGTCCTATCTTGGCACGCCGGCCGGCCGCCGAGTTGGTGCACAGCACGTGCTCGACGCGCAATATTTCCGGCGCATCGATGCACTCAACTTCACGCTCGAACATGATGACGGCCAGATGCTTCACGATGTCGATGATGCCGACATTGTGCTTGTCGGCATTTCGCGGACGTCGAAAACACCGACCAGCATCTATCTGGCCAACCGCGGCGTCAAAACCGCCAATGTGCCAATTGTGCTCGGTATGGAAATCCCGCCGCAGGTGGCGGAGGCACGCGGACCGCTCGTCGTTGGCCTCGTCGCGTCGGCGGAGCGCATCTCGCATGTTCGCCAGAACCGCATTCTCGGCAGCAGCGGCGACTACCGCTCGCAGGACTATCTCGACCGCGCCACGATTGCCGAAGAACTCACCTATGCCCGGCAACTCTGCAGCCGCCACAACTGGCCACTGATCGATGTCACGCGCCGGTCGATCGAAGAAACGGCGGCGGCCATTCTTGCCTTGCGCGACAAGTCGCGTTAGCGCGGCATCGCGACGATCAGGAGGCCGGACAATGCACAAACAACCCCGCGACGTCATTCTGGCATCAGGCAGCACCGGCCGGCGCATGCTGCTCGAAAACGCGGGCGTTCCGTTCCGTGTCGAGCTCCCCGACGTCGATGAGCGCGCCATCGAAGCGGCAATCGACGACAGCGGCGCCACCCCCGCCGAACTGGCGCTGATTCTCGCCGAGGCGAAGGCAATTGAAGTCAGTCTGCGCTTCCCGAAAGCAATTGTTATTGCGGCCGACCAGACCATGAATATGGGCGATCGCCTGTTTCACAAACCCGCGGACATGGATGAGGCCCGCCGCAATCTGATTGCCCTTTCGGGCCACACGCATGAACTCAACAGCGCCGTGGTAGTTGCCGAAAACGGCACGGTGCCCTGGAGCCATGTCGACACAGCCTACATGACAATGCGCGAAATCAGCCCGGCCTATGTCGGGCGATATCTCTCTGCTGCCGGCGACGCGGCGCTGAAAAGCGTCGGCAGCTATCAGATGGAAGGCTTGGGCGCCCAACTCTTCGACACTGCCGAAGGCAGCTACTTCACAATCATCGGACTGCCGCTGCTGCCGCTGCTTCAGGTACTGCGCGAATATGGTGTGATCGATGGTTGAGAGCGCACCACGCGCCTTTGTGTGCGGTCACCCGATCAGACATTCGCGCTCACCACTGATCCATGGCTTCTGGCTGCGCGAATTGGACCTGGCGGGCAGCTACGAGGCGGTAGATGTACAGCAGAAAAACTTTGCCGGCTTTGTTTCTGAACTGGGAATACGCGGCTGGGCCGGCGGCAACGTGACGCTTCCCCACAAGGAACAGGCCTTCAGCCTTGTCGCAAGACGTGACGCGGCGGCGGAGGCAATTGGCGCGGTCAACACACTCTGGTTCGAAAACGACCAGCTGATAGGCGGCAACACGGACGCTTACGGCTTTGCAGCAAACCTGGATGCCGGCGCGCGTGCATGGCGCGACGCCGAAACCGCGGTCGTCCTCGGCGCCGGTGGTGCGGCGCGCGCGGTCATCCACGCGCTACAGGATGCCGGCATCGCAGACATCCATGTCGTTAATCGCACCCGCGAGCGCGCAACCGAGCTGGCCGACCTGTTCGGCGAAGGCATCAGAGCGCATGGTTCGCCCGAACTGACTGACCTGCTGAAATCATGCCACCTGCTCGTCAACACGACATCGCTTGGCATGAGCGGCCAGCCTCCGCTTGAAATCCACCTCGATCCGCTTCCTGAAGGCGCGGTGGTGACCGACATTGTCTATGCCCCGCTCGAAACGCCGCTTCTGGAAGCGGCGCGTGGGCGAGGCCTCGCCGCCGTCGACGGCCTCGGCATGCTGCTCTATCAGGCGGTGCCAGGTTTTGAGCGCTGGTTCGGGACGCGGCCGCAGGTGACGGCGGCTTTGCGCGAGCATATCGTCGCCGATCTGGAGGCAGCGACATGATCGTTCTTGGGCTCACGGGTTCGATCGGCATGGGCAAGTCGACCACGGCGAAGATGTTCGTCGAGGAAGGCGTGCCGGTGCATGATTCCGACGAAACCGTGCACCGGCTTTACCGTGGCAAGGCAGCGCCGCTGATCGAAGCAGAGTTTCCGGGAACGGTGGTGAACGGCACCGTGGATCGCGAACGCCTGGCAGCCGCCGTCCTCAACGATCAGGAAAAACTGCGCCGGCTGGGCGAGATCGTTCATCCCCTGGTTCGAGCAGATCAGCAAATCTTCACAGCGCGCCATCGCGAAGCCGGCGCTCCACTCATTGTGCTCGACATCCCGCTTCTCTTCGAAGTCGGTGCCACCGACCGCGTCGATGACATTCTGGTCGTTACCGCGCCGCCGGACGTGCAAAAGGCGAGGGTAATGTCACGGCCGGGGATGACCGAGACGAAATTCGCCGCAATACTCGCGAATCAGGTTCCGGATCGGGAAAAGCGGCGCAACGCCGATTTTGTCATCGATACCGGCGAGGGAATGGAAGCGGCGCGCGCCGCTGTGCGCAAACTGATCGCAACACTCAACGCGCGCGACCGTTCGGGCTGAACGGAGCAGTCGCCGCGTGCGCGAGATTATTTTGGACACCGAGACCACCGGGCTCGACTCGCGCCTCGACCGCATCATCGAGATCGGCGGCGTGGAACTGGTCAACAAATTTCCGACCGGGCGCACATTCCACGAATATATCAACCCGGGCGACCGGCGCGTGCACCCAGAGGCGCAGGCCGTCCACGGCATCAGCGATGCCGATCTTGTCGGCAAGCCGGGTTTCGCACAGATCGTCGACGCGTTTCTGTCGTTTATCGAAGGGGCCGACATCGTCGCCCACAACGCCACCTTCGACGCAGGCTTCATCAATGCCGAACTTGAACGCATCGGCGCCGATCCGATAGCGCCTGAGCGCGTGGTCGATACGCTGGCGATCGCAAAACGCAAACATCCGATGGGCCCGAACTCACTGGATGCGCTCTGCCGCCGCTACGGCATCGACAATGCGCACCGCACGCTGCACGGCGCGCTGCTGGATTCGGAGCTTCTGGCGGAAGTTTACATCGAGCTGATGGGCGGCCGTCAGGCCGCGCTCGGTCTCGATATTTCGGCTGGTGGCGACGAGCGGGATGAGACTGTGATCGCAACCGTTTCGGTTGGTGCCAGACCAACCCCGCTTCCGCCGCGCATCAGCGCGGCGGAGCTGGAGGCTCACGCTGCTCTTGTCGCCAGGCTCGGCGACAATGCGATCTGGCTGAAGGCCGCGGCCGGCTGAACCTGCCGCTTTAGCCTTAGTTGGCCTTGGGTGCGCCGCCCTGCTTGGCCTGCTCTTCGGCCATGCGCTGCTGGAACATCTTCGCAAAATCGATCGGGTCGATCAGCAGCGGCGGGAAGCCGCCATTGCGGGTCGCGTCGGCAATGATCTGACGCGCGAAGGGGAAGAGCAGCCGAGGGCACTCGATGAAGAGCAGCGGCAGCATGTGTTCCTGCGGGAAACCTTCAACGCGGAAGACACCGCCATAGACGAGCTCGGCGTTGAAGAGCACGTCCTTTTCATAGGTCGCCTGCGCCGTCAGCGTCATCGACACGTCATACTCCGTCTCCGACATCGGATTGGCATTGACGTTGACGTTGATGTTGATCGCGGGGTTCTTTTCGCGGCCTTTGAGAGACCCCGGCGCGCCCGGGCTCTCGAACGAAAAGTCTTTCACATACTGTGCGAGAATATTGAGCACTGCGTTCTGTGCCGGCTGCGCTCCGGGCGCTGCGGCACCCACGTTTCCGTTGCTCTCTTTGGCCATGTGGCGGAAGTCCCTGTGATGTCGGCCGCGCTGGCGGCCCTAGTCGAAATTGGGGCGCTGGCTAGCATGGGTGGCCCAAGGTGACAAGCCGCGCGCCGGGAAGGTTCAGTTGAGGCGATCTGGCCCGTCATGCCGGCCCTGTCGGGGATCGCGCTCGAATTCGTCGTCGTCGAGATCGATCGTGCGCCCGCCGCGGGTGGTTCGCCACTGAAAGCTCGTCCCTTTGGCTTCCGCCACGCGCTCGCGCACCAGCGACCAGGCAAGATCGCGCAATGCCGGCACGAAAAGCAGGAAACCGATCGTGTCGGTAATGAAACCCGGCGTCAGGAGCAGCAGCCCGGCCGCCATGATCATGAAACCGTGCACGAGGTCGCGGCCTGGCAGCTGGCCGGCATCCATGGTCTGGCGAATGCGCGTCATTACGCCAAAGCCCTGAACGCGCAGCAGGATGGAGCCCGTCACCGCGGTCGCCAGTATGAGCAGGATCGTTGCGAGCACGCCGATCTGGCCGCCAACGACCACAAAAACGGCGATCTCGGAGATGGGGATGACCAGAAGCAGGAACGGGATCAGCGAAAACGGCAAGGGGCAATGTCCTTCCGGGTGCGAAAAATGAACATTTTCAGCAAATAGGGATTCATTGACTTGATTTGAATGATGCCCGCATGCGTTCTATATGTGAAATGTATTAAACGCGGAAACCGGGCCGCGGCCGGCCAATCGCGCGCTGAGGCGCGAAATGCCCTGAAAACTGGCGAACCACATGCAATTCTTCGATTTCGGAACAATTTTCTTTCTCGTCGCGGCTGTCGTGATCTTCTACCAGCTCCGCAACGTGCTTGGCCGGCGCACGGGCAATGAGCGGCCGCCCTTCGATCCCTATACCGCCGGGCGCTCGCGCAGTGGCGAAGAGGAAAACGGCAACGGCCAGGAAAACGTCATTTCCCTGCCGCGCCGCAAGGACGCCGGCGAGGCGGAAGACAACTACGCCGGCATCGATGCCTTCGCCAAACCCGGCACCGATCTGAACAAAGGCCTGCGCGCCATTCGCGACGCCGAGCCGCAATTCGACCCACGCACCTTCGTCGATGGCGCCAAGCTCGCCTATGAGATGATCGTGATGGCTTATGCCGATGGCGACAAGCGCACGCTTCGCAATCTCCTGTCGCGCGAGGTCTATGAAGGTTTCCTGGCCGCGATCGAAGACCGCGAATCGCGTTCCGAAAAGGTCCAGTCGTCCTTCGTCGGCATCGATAAGGCCGAAATCGTCTCGGCCGAGCTCAAGGGCACGGAAGCTCACATCACCCTGCGCATCGTCAGCGAGCTTATTTCGGCAACGCTCGACAAGAGCGGCGAGGTGATCGACGGCGATCCCGAAACCGTTGCCGAGGTCAAGGACGTGTGGACCTTCGCACGCGATACGCGCTCCAACGACCCGAACTGGAAGCTCGTCGCCACCGAAGCCGACGACTGACCGTTTCGCCGGGCTGGGCGATGGCGGGGCAGCGCGAAGCCGCATTTGTCGCGGAGACCTTCGACGCGTTGCCCGGCTGGGCGGATGACGATCATGCTGCGGCATTCGCCGCTTTTCGCCGCTGCGCTTTCCGGGAACTGGAAAAGCCCTATCGCAGCGGAACGCTCGGCGTGCCCGCCGATGCCTTTTCCGCGGTTTTTGCAGAAGCACGAACTGCCGGTGATTTCGATGCCGAGGCGGCGCGGACGTTCTTCGAGCACCACTTCAAGCCTTTTCTCGTAAGGCCGGAGGTCGGCACTGGTTTCGTAACCGGCTTCTATGAGCCCGAAGCGCGCGCTTCGCGGGTCAGAAGCGAGGAATACCGCTTTCCTGTCTATCGCCGGTCGGATGACCTGATCGATCTCGACGATGCCAATCGTCCGACGAGCTTCGACCCTTCCTTTCGTTTCGCGCGCCGTAGTGGCGATCTGATCGAGGAATATTTCGACCGCGAGGCAATCGAATCCGGTGCGCTCGCCGGGCGCGGCCTGGAAATCGCCTGGCTGGCCGACCGGGTCGACCTTTTCTTCATTCATATCCAGGGTGCGGCGCGGTTGCGTATGGCCGATGGCGAAACGCTGCGCATCACCTATGCGGCAAAGAGCGGCCATCCGTTCACGGGAATTGGCCGCGTACTCGCCGACCTTGGCGAAATCCCGCTTGCGCAAGTGACCATGCAGTCGATCCGCGCCTGGCTCGCAGCCAATCCCACGCGGCTCGATGAAATCCTCTGGCAGAACAGGTCTTTCATCTTTTTTCGCGAAGCTGCGGTCGAAGATGAGACCGCCGGCCCGGTCGCGGCCGCCAAAGTGCCGTTGACGGCAGGTCGCTCGATTGCCGTGGACCGCATGCTGCACACATTCGCAACGCCGTTTTTCATCGTCTCGCCGGCGCTTAATGCCTTTGGAGGAGATGGTTTCCGGCGGCTGATGATCGCGCAGGACACCGGATCGGCGATTATCGGCCCGGCGCGCGGCGACCTCTTCACCGGTTCGGGTCTGGCGGCGGGCGAAATCGCCGGCGTCATCCGCAGCGAAGCGGATTTTCATATGCTGGTGCCGAATTCGTGCGTGGAGCGCTTTCAGTGAGCCGCAAGAGCAAAACGCTGACGGTCGAGGACCGCATCCTGTGGCGCCGTGTCGCCAAGACGGTCACGCCACTCGACCGCGGCAGCATCCTGCCTGAGACCGAACCTGAGGTTGCGCCCGAACCCGCCGCCACTCGGCCCGCAAAGCCGAAACGCACGCCGCTACCGGTGCCGGATCAGCAAAAACCGCCGCGCCCGGTTTCCGCACCCTCTTCGATCGACACCAAAACCCATGGCCGCATCGCCAAGGGCCGCATCCAGATAGATGCCCGCATCGATCTGCATTGCCTCACCCAGGCCGAGGCGCATGGGCTGCTTCTGTCGTTTCTGCACCGTGCGCATTCGTCTGGTTTGCGGCACGTGCTTGTCATCACCGGCAAAGGCTCATCGCCGACGAGCGAAGGCGTGTTGCGCCGCGCCGTGCCCGGCTGGTTCGCGACCGCGCCCTTTCGCGCTCTCGTCAGCGGCCATTCATCCGCATCGCGTCGCCATGGAGGCGACGGCGCATTCTATGTCCGGCTGAGACGAAAGCCCGGAGCAGGCGCGTGACGCCATTCGGCGAAAAGCTGCGCCAGCTGCGCCGCGAGCGCGGCGTCAGCCAGAAATCTATGGCTGAAACGCTGGGCGTCAGCGCTGCCTATCTGTCCGCGCTCGAACATGGCCATCGCGGCGCGCCAAGCTGGGCGATGACGCAGAAGATCATCGGCTATTTCAACCTGATCTGGGACGATGTGGAGGAGCTGCAGCAGCTGGCTGCGGGTTCCGACCCCCGTGTCGTTGTCGATACGGCCGGCCTTTCGCCGGCGGCAACCGAACTCGCAAATCTCCTGGCTCGGCGCATATCGATGCTCGATGAAGCTGAGCTCGAAGATCTGCTGCGGCTTTTGCGTGAGGAATAATGCCGGTGCTGCTCAGTTCACCGTCTTGTCCGGAAACAGCTCCCGCAGCTCTTCCAGCTTCTCGTTCACGAGCCAGCCATAATAGTTTTCCTGCGGCATGCGCGGCGTCTGGCCCCGCTTGCGGCGCGCGGCGTTTTCGACCTTGAGTGCTCTGGCCCGTGCATCCGGCTCACCGACATTGTAAAGCGTCGCCGTCACACCCGGATTCTTCGAAATGTCGTAGCCCGCAATCTTGTCATAGGCGTCGATCGACTTTTTCAGCGCCGCGGCGACGTAAGGCAGCGACAGATCCGGGTCCATGATCGTCTTGTAGACCCGCGCCGCATTGCGGTGGTCCAGTTCCGGCAGCCGCGACCGCTTGTGAACGAGGTCGCTCATCTGCAGCGCCGTAAGCGGGTTGAGTTGGCCGATGCCGAAGGTCTGGCCGGCGTAGAAAGGCTGAAAGAACACGGCGCCGAAGCGGTCGTCGGGGAATTTCTGGCCGTCCACCGTTTTGCCGCGAAAGTTGTCGTTCCACACCGTCTCGCGGCAGGTCCAGATCGCGTAGCTTCCTTCGAGTTCTTCGCAGTCGGCAAACTGCGGCCGCTTGATAAAATCGTCCACGTCCTCGCCATCGTGCCGGAAGGCCACGGCGCTGCGCAGATATGAAATCGCTTTCACGTAATAGGTCTGCAGCCGGTCGTAGACGTCCACATTATAAGTGTGCTCGCCAACAATTGCTCCGACGATGTGGATCGGGTCGATATCGTAGTCTTTTGCGGTTTTTTCGATCTTCCGCCGCAGCGTCTTGTCGTCGCGCAGAAACTTCAGCACCCGCTGATATTTGGCTTCATAGGTGGTTTTTGCCGCTTTGGTGCGGCTGCCGGACCCGAATGGAATATCGGGCTGGCTTGAATTGCGGTTGCCTTCCGGCACCAGAATTGCAGCCGCGCTTGCTTCCAGGCCAATGGCCAAGCCTGCCAGCAAAAGCAGCATCCGCAAAATCATTGATCACCCCAGCGCCGCGAATAGAGGAACGCCGCAGGTTAGAAACTGGTGGCGCTCATGTCGAGCCGCTGTCAGGCACAATTTCGAAAGCGTTCAGCTTCGCCTAGCGAATGCGGCTTTCGGCCTTCTACAGGATGAATCGCGACAAATCTGTGTTTTTGGCCAGATCGCCGACATTGTTTTTCACATATTCGGCATCGATCGTGATCTCCTTCTCCGAGCTGTCAGGCGCGGTGAAGGAAATCTCGTCTAGAACACGCTCCATTACCGTTTGCAGCCGCCTTGCGCCAATATTCTCTACTGATGCATTGAGATCGACCGCGATGCCGGCCAACGCGTCGATCGCGTCGTCGGTGAATTCGAGCGTCAGGCCCTCGGTCTGCATAAGCGCGACATATTGCTTGATCAGGCTTGCCTCCGTTTCGGTCAGGATGCGGCGGAAGTCTTCCTTCTCAAGCGCCCGCAGCTCGACGCGGATTGGCAACCGGCCCTGCAGCTCCGGCAGCAGGTCTGACGGCTTGGAGACGTGGAAAGCGCCAGACGCGATGAAGAGGATGTGGTCCGTCTTCACTGGCCCGTATTTGGTCGCCACCGTCGTGCCCTCGACAAGCGGCAGCAGGTCGCGCTGAACGCCTTCGCGGCTGACGCCGGCGCCCATGCCGCCGTCGCGCGCGGCAATCTTGTCGATCTCGTCCAGAAAAACGATGCCATCGTTCTGGGTGCTGGAAAGCGCCTCCTGCACCACGGCGTCCTGATCAAGCAGCTTGTCGGATTCGTCGTTGATCAGAAGTGCGTAAGAATCCTTCACCGTCGTCTTGCGGTTCTTGGTGCGCTGGCCGCCCATCGCCTTTTGCAGCATGTCGTTGATGTTCATGACGCCGATATTTGCGCCCGGCATGCCGGGTATCTCGAAATTCGGCATTCCGCCGCCGCCGGTGTCAGAGACCTCGACCTCGATTTCGCTGTCATCGAGCTCGTTGTTGCGCAATTTGCGGCGGAAACTATCCCGCGTGGCCGGGCTCGCGGTCTTGCCGACCAGTGCGTCAAGCACCCGCTCCTCGGCATTCATATGCGCCCGCGCCTTCACTTCCTCGCGTTTCTTTTCACGCACCAGCCCGATCGCAACCTCGACCAGATCGCGCACGATCTGTTCAACGTCGCGGCCGACATAACCGACCTCGGTGAATTTGGTCGCCTCGACCTTGATGAAGGGCGCGCCGGCCAGCCGCGCCAGGCGGCGCGAAATTTCCGTCTTGCCGACGCCGGTGGGTCCGATCATCAGAATGTTTTTTGGCATCACCTCTTCGCGCATCGCGCCTTCGAGCTGCTGCCGGCGCCAGCGATTGCGCAGCGCCACCGCAACGGCGCGCTTGGCGTCTTTCTGGCCGATAATGTAGCGGTCGAGCTCGGAAACGATCTCGCGCGGGGAAAATGTGGTCATAAGCGTGTCTCGTTCGGGTTTGGCCTGTACCGCATAAGCAGCACGTCGTCGGTGCGCCCCTCAAGTTCCGGAATGGGCTGGAAGCCGGCTTTTTCGTAAGCGCGCACGGCGCGATGGTTGTCCGGGTCCGGGTCGATGATGATGTCGTTGAAACCGTCAGCTCTCAGCATGGCCACGAAGGCTTTCAGCGCCGCTGAGCCGATACCGGCGGACAGTTGTTCGGGGTCGCCTATCGAAAGATCGACACCAACGGTCTCTTTCGGCAGTTCCATCAGCCAGGGGTGATCCTTCACCCATTTTTCGTTCTGGTGGTGGCCGATGAACCAGTACTGTATATAACCGGCCGGCTCGCCGTCGAGCATGATCAGAAACGGCCGGGTGGTGTCGCGGCCTTCCACCATGTCGACGATGTAGCCGAGCTCGGTTTCCGGCTCGCCCCACCATTCGCGCATATGCGGACGGTTGAGCCACTCGCGCAAAAGCCCGTAATGCGCGGCCGTCACCGGCTCGAAGCTGATGGCGCCCGCATCAGGCGGCATCGAGTGTCTCCACGACGATGTTGTGGTTGGTGTAAACGCAGATATCGGCGGCGATCTGCATGGCGCGGCGGGCAACTTCCTCCGCCTTCAGATCGGTGTCGATCAGCGCCCGCGCTGCTGCCAGTGCGTAATTGCCGCCTGAACCGATGGCCATCACACCATGTTCGGGCTCAAGCACATCGCCAGTGCCGGTCAGCGCCAGCGTCACCGATTGGTCGGCGACCAGCATCATGGCTTCAAGCCGACGCAGATAGCGGTCGGTGCGCCAGTCCTTGGCGAGCTCCACCGCAGCGCGCATAAGCTGGTCGGGATATTGTTCGAGCTTGGCTTCCAGCCGTTCCAGCAGCGTGAAGGCGTCGGCAGTCGCGCCGGCAAAACCCGCGATTACATTGCCCTTGCCGACCTGGCGCACCTTGCGGGCATTGCCCTTCATCACCGTCTGGCCAAGGCTCACCTGGCCATCGCCGGCAATCACCACCTTGCCGCCCTTGCGCACGGTAACAATTGTGGTGGCGTGCATGGATTGCTGTTCGCTCATCGTCATCTCCGGCGCTTTGCGCCAAATTCGCTTTGGCCGCTTTATGTATGCGCGGGGCAGCCTAATGCAAACTGCTCCTTTTCGCAGGTGCGGGATGGTTCTGGATATTGGCGGTATCGGCTGGTAGAAGGCGGCCATCTTCAACCGGAACCGACGACCATGGCCTCCGCTGAAACGGCACGTCGCGCAAGCGTCGAGCGCAAGACCAACGAAACCGCGATCTCCGTCAGCCTCAATCTGGATGGCTCCGGCCGCTCCGACATTGCGACGGGCATCGGCTTTTTCGATCATATGCTGGAGCAGCTTTCGCGCCATTCGCTGATCGACATGGACGTGAAAGCCAAGGGCGACACGCATATCGACGATCATCACACGGTTGAAGACACCGGCATTGCCATCGGCAAGGCGCTGGCCGAGGCTCTCGGCGAGCGGCGCGGCGTAACCCGCTACGCCTCGCTCGACCTCGCAATGGACGAGACGCTGACTCGAGCGGCGGTAGATATTTCCGGCCGGCCTTATCTGGTCTGGAACGTCGCCTTTCCTTCGTCGCAGATCGGCACCTTCGATACCGAGCTGTTTCGCGAGTTCTTCCACGCACTGGCGCAGAATGCCGGTGTCACGCTGCACATTGCCAACCATTATGGCGACAACAGCCATCATATCGCGGAAACCTGTTTCAAGGCGGCGGCCCGGGTGCTGCGCGTAGCGTGCGAGATCGACCCGCGTCAGGCCGGCGCCATTCCCTCCACCAAGGGCACGTTGAACGGATGAGGTGCTGAAATGGCGAGCTATGTCGTCATGGAGCCGCCATCCCGCTCGGACGGTGAGGTTCGTTTCGTGCGCGACGGCTTTTACGTCTTCGCGCTGATCCTGCCATTCATCTGGCTGTTGTGGCACCGCATGTGGATCGAGGCGCTGCTGGTTTTTGCCTTGGCGATCGCGCTTAGCGTTGGCGGAGAACTCGCCGGCCTGCAGGGCGTGACGATGGGCCTTTCGTTGCTGATTTCGGTCTATGTGGCGCTGGAAGGTGCCTCCTTGCGCGTTGCCGCGCTGCGACGCCAGGGCTGGCGCGAGTCAGGCGTCGTCGACGCCACGAACGAAGACGAGGCGATGCTGCGTTACTTCGAGGCTCATGGCGAACCACCGGCGCGCAACGACACGCCGCCGCCTGAAACGCCGCGCCCCGCTCCGCCACCGGCATCCTCTGGCGCACCTGCACTCGGCCTGTTCTCCTATCCGGACCGCAGATAGTCATGCGCGTAGCGATCATCGATTACGGATCGGGCAATCTCCGCTCCGCCGCGAAGGCCTTCGAGCGCGCCGCGCGTGAGGATGGTACGAATGCTTCAATCGAAGTGACCGCCGATGCCGAAGCTGTCCGCAATGCCGACCGCATAGTGCTGCCGGGCGTCGGCGCCTATGCCGACTGCCGAGCCGGTCTCGATGCCGTTTCCGGCATGGTCGAGGCGCTGGAAGAGGTTGTCATCAAGCGTGGCCGGCCTTTTCTCGGTATTTGCGTCGGCATGCAGCTTATGTCCGCGCGCGGGCTGGAGAAGACGACCACGAACGGCCTCGGCTGGATCGCTGGCGACGTGGTGGAAATGAAGCCCACCGATCCTTCGCTCAAGATCCCGCAGATCGGCTGGAACACGATCGAGCTTGCGAAAGACCATCCGCTGTTCGACGGCATTTCGACCGGCGCTGACGGCTTGCATGCCTATTTCGTGCATTCCTACCATCTCGGCGTTGAGCGCGCGGAGGACCTGCTTGCCACCACCGACTATGGCGGCACGGTCACTGCCGCCGTCGCGCGCGACAACATGGTCGGCACCCAGTTCCACCCGGAAAAAAGCCAGAAGCTTGGTCTGGCTCTGATCGCCAACTTCCTGAGATGGGTGCCATGATCCTGTTCCCCGCTATCGACCTCAAGGGCGGCGAATGCGTACGCCTCAAGCTCGGCGAGATGGCGAGCGCCACAGTTTACAATCCTGATCCCGCCGCGCAGGCCAAGGCTTTTGAAGACCAGGGCTTCGAATGGCTGCACGTGGTCGATCTCGACGGCGCATTTGCGGGCGAAAGCCGCAACGGCGCGGCGGTCGAGGCGATCCTTGCCGCGACGAAGAACCCGGTGCAGCTTGGCGGCGGCATCCGCTCGATGGCGCATATCGAAGCCTGGCTTGAAAAGGGTCTTGCCCGGGTCATTCTGGGTACCGTTGCTGTCCGCGATCCGGCACTTGTGAAGCAGGCGGCGGCCGCTTTTCCGGGCAAGATCGCTGTCGGTATCGATGCGCGCGGTGGCAAAGTCGCGGTCGAGGGTTGGGCCGAGGCGTCGGAGCTTGAGGTTGCGGAACTGGCGAAGCGCTTCGAGGGTGCGGGCGTGGCGGCAATCATCTACACGGATATCGACCGCGACGGCGTGCTGACCGGCATCAATTGGGATGCGACGATTGCGCTGGCCGACACGGTGTCCATTCCCGTCATTGCGTCGGGCGGCCTCGCTTCGCTGGCCGACATCGTGCGCATGACCATGCCGGACGCGGCCCGGCTGGAAGGCGCGATCTCAGGCCGCGCACTCTATGACGGCCGCATCGACCCGGCGGAAGCGCTGGCGGTGCTGCGCGGAGAGGCACCTGAAGATGCGCTTTTCGAGGAAGAACGCCAATGAAAGTTCGCGAGACACCACTGCCTGAAGGCACCTTGTTGGCCGGTCTCGTGGCCCCGCAGGATTTTGTCGACTGTTATGCCGGCGAAACCCCGCTCGACGTAGAAACCGTCGTTGCCCGTGCAACCGAGTTTCCGGCTTGGGTGAAGGGCCTGCTTTTGCTGCGCGCGCTTGCTGTGCTGCCTTTCAAACTCAAAGGCCGCAGTACAAGCGGCGACCGTTTCGGCATTTTCCCGGTGGCTGGGCGCGCCAAAGACGAGATTCTGCTGGGTTTTGACGACCGACATCTGGATTTCCGCATCTCGGTGCTCTGCCGTGACAACATTGCTTACGCCGCGACCTGGGTTCGACCTCACAATCTGTTCGGGCGTGTCTATCTGCGCCTCATCCTGCCATTCCACCGCTGGATAATGCGCGACGCCGTGGCGCGCGCGGTCACGGGCTGATGCGCGGAGCCGCAAAATGACCCTCAAATCCCGCGTCATCCCCTGTCTCGACGTAAAGGACGGCCGCGTCGTCAAGGGCGTCAATTTCGTCGATCTCGTCGATGCAGGCGATCCCGTCGAAGCGGCCATCGCTTATGATGCGGCAGGCGCGGACGAGCTATGTTTTCTCGACATCACCGCATCTTCCGACAATCGCGAAACGATTTTCGACGTCGTTGCGCGCACCGCTGAACATTGCTTCATGCCGCTCACGGTGGGTGGTGGCGTGCGGCAGGTGGCCGATATCCGCAAGCTGCTGCTGGCGGGTGCCGACAAGGTTTCGATCAACACCGCGGCGGTAAAAAATCCGAACTTCGTTGCCGAAGCTGCCGACAAGTTCGGCAATCAGTGCATCGTGGTTGCCATCGATGCGCGGCGTGTCTCAAAGTCAGGCGAAGCTGGTCGCTGGGAAATATTCACCCATGGCGGGCGCGAGCCGACCGGCATCGATGCCGTGGAATTTGCGCGGAAGGTTGTCGCGCGGGGCGCAGGCGAAATCCTGCTCACCTCCATGGACCGCGACGGCACCAAGGAAGGCTACGATCTGGAGCTGACCAGCGCCGTTGCCGATGCCGTGCCTGCACCAGTCATCGCCTCGGGTGGCGTCGGAACGCTCGACCATCTGGTCGACGGCGTGGTGAAGGGGCATGCGACCGGCGTGCTGGCGGCGTCGATCTTCCACTTCGGCACCTACTCGATTGCCGAGGCCAAGGCGCATATGGCACAAGCGGGCGTCGCCGTACGGCTTGATGCCTGATCGTCGCGCTGGGGGATTTGGAATGTCCGACTTTTCGCTTGCCGATCTCGAACGCATCGTCGCCGAACGCGCGGGGTCGGGTGACGACCAGTCATGGACGGCCCGTCTTGTAGCCGGCGGCCAGCCCGAAGCCGCCAAGAAGCTCGGCGAGGAGGCGGTCGAAACAGTCATTGCCGCAATTGCCGGCGACCGCGATGCGCTGATTTCGGAAAGCGCGGATTTGCTGTATCACTGGCTCGTCGTGCTAAAGATTGCCGGCGTTCCGCTGCATTCCGTTCTGGCCGAACTCGAGCAGCGCACTGGCCAGAGTGGCGTCGCGGAAAAGGCCTCCCGGGGCTGAACGTCCGAATGAGGGACCGATGGCGATGGACCAGCTAGCCTCGACGGAAAAATACTCTCCCTACCGGTTCTTCACGGCCGACGAATGGTCGGCCTTTCGCGCCGACACGCCGCTGACCCTGACCAATGACGAGGTCGTCAGGCTCTCCTCCTTCAACGAACCCATCGATCTAGAGGAGGTCCGGCGGATTTACCTGTCGCTGTCCCGGCTCCTCTCCGCCCATGTCGAAGCAAGCCAGCTTCTTTTCGATCAGCGCAAGGCTTTCTTTTCTGTTCAGGACGCGGTGAAGACGCCCTTCATCATCGGCATGGCGGGTTCGGTCGCGGTCGGCAAATCGACCACCGCGCGAATTCTGAAGGAGCTTTTGCGCCGCTGGCCTTCAAGCCCCAAGGTCGATCTGGTCACCACCGACGGCTTCCTGCTGCCCAACGAGGTCTTACGCGAGGAAGGCCTGATGGAGCGCAAGGGTTTTCCCGAAAGCTATGACGTTGGTGCGCTGTTGCGGTTTCTGACCGACATCAAGTCCGGCCAGCGCAATGTGCGCGCGCCGCTTTATTCGCACCTGGTCTATGATGTCGTGCCGGGCGAGTTCGTTACCATCGATCGGCCTGATATCCTGATTTTCGAGGGCCTGAACGTTCTGCAGCCGCGCGAGCTGCCGAAGGACGGCAAGATCGTGCCGTTCGTGTCCGACTTCTTCGACTTCTCGATCTATGTCGATGCAGAGGAAAACCAGATCCACGACTGGTATGTGTCGCGTTTCATGCGGCTGCGCGAAACGGCCTTCCGCAACCCGGAATCCTTCTTCCATCGCTATTCGCAGCTTTCCGCCGATTCCGCGCGCGCAATCGCTGAGGGCCTGTGGGCCAACATCAACCTGAAAAACTTGCACGAAAACATCCTGCCCACCCGTCCGCGCGCCAACCTTATATTGCGCAAGGGCGAGGAGCACCGGGTAGCGGAAGTGGCGCTCAGGAAGCTCTGAACACCAGCGTTTGACCCGGGCAGGGAATGTTTACCTTCCGGACTTAGTCTTGGCGCGGCTGACTTAAAAAACCGGGCTAAGGCGGGATGAGACCTATTTCAGCATCGGCGGGAGCAAAGCTCGCTGGACTCACCGTGTTGGCGGCGCACTTGGCAATCGTCCCAATGATAATGCTGACCAAAGTCAGCATTGACCTCGCTTCGTTCGCCCAAGTTTATCTGTTCTTCCTGCTTTTCGCGGCGGCCGCCTGCTACATGCACTGGCGTGCGATGCACCTGTTCAAGCATGCGCTGCTCGCATCGCTATTTGGCCTAATGCTGGCGATCCCGGTTCTTGTTTCGACCTACGCGGCCATCAGCCTGGATATGCCGCTGGCCGATCAGCGACTTATCGCGATGGACAAAGCGATCGGGTTCGACTGGCTTCGTTTTGTTGAATACATCGACCGGCAGGCTTGGCTGGCAAGGATCCTTCAACACAGCTACGAATCATTTGCCTTGCAGCTCCTGGTTCTTCCGGCGCTGCTTGTTGTGATCGGGAAGTCCGAGCGCGGATATGGTCTGGTAGTCGCCTACGCCGTGCTTTGTTTCCTCTCGAGCTTCATAAGTGTCTGGTTTCCGGCGCTGGGTGCGTACCCGACATACCAGCTGTCAGCCGCCGCAATGCAAAACATCGACGCACATTTCGGCTATTTCTTCGTCGATCAGTTCAACGCCGTCCGTGACCACGGTGCGTTTACGATCAGCCTGGGTTCAGCCGCCGGCATCATCACATTCCCCTCGGTCCATGCCGGCGTGGCGTTGGTGTGTTCTTGGGCGGCCTGGGGGTCAAACTGGCTACGCCTCCCGTTCCTCCTGCTCAATATTTTCATGGCCCTATCCGCAATATCCCATGGGAGCCACTACCTGGTGGACATTGTAGCGGGTGTCGCCGTTGCCATTCTCGCAATAGCGATCACCTCGTTGGTCATTTTCCGGCGGGGCACTGCCAATCAAAGTGCGGTTGGTACGTATGTCAACAGCCAGCCACGGCCTTCGTCACCCGCCGCAGCGTCAGATTGATGCGTCCGCCATTCTTCAGTAGCGCCGAGGTGCCGGCGTAGATGCGGTCGACGCCATGGAAGGCGAGCCGCCCTTCACCGCCAAGCACCACCACGTCGCCGCTCTCCAGCCGGAACGAGGTGGTCGGCATGTTGCGCTTGGTGCCGCCAACGCGGAACAGGCAGGCATCGCCGAGTGACACGGACACCACCGGTGCCGAAAATTCTTCCTCGTCGCGGTCCTGGTGCAGGCCCATTTTCGCAGCCGCATCGTAGAAATTGACGAGACAGGCCTGTGGCGGCTGCGGGCAATTCGCAACCGCCTGCCACAGCGCAAGAAGCCTGTCGGGAATGGCCGGCCAGGCCGCGCCCGTCACCGGATGCGTCGGCTGGTAGCGGTAGCCGCGCTCCTTGTCGGTCACCCAGCCGAGCGCGCCGCAATTGGTCATGCGCACGCTCATTTCCTTGCCCGTGCGCGGCATGGTTGGCGTGTATAGCGGTGCGGCGCTCACCACGGCGCGTATTTCGTCCACCAACGCTTGCTGTTCGGCGACGTCGAAATAGCCTGGAAGGTGGCGGATCCCGTCGGGAAGCTGTTTCATCGTGCAATTCTCAAAGAAAAGGCCGGCTTCGCACAACCCGAAACCGGCCTGATCCGAAAGTCTATGAATGGCGTCAGTCGAGCGCTGGAATGCGCAGCACCTGGCCGGGATAGATCTTGTCCGGGTCGGAAAGCATGGGCTTGTTGGCCTCGAAAATGACCGGATATTTCGCGCCCTTGCCTTTACCGTAGTTGGCTTCCGCGATCTTCCAGAGGTTGTCGCCCTTTTCGACCGTGTAGAATACTGGCTCCTTGGCAGGCTCAGCCTTCAGCGTCAGCTCGTCGGTTTCCACCTTAGAAATTCCCAGCGTGTTGCCGACGGCCACGACCGCTTTTTCGAATACGGACTGGTCGGACACGACGCCCTTCAGAACCGCCTTATCGCCCACAACTTCGACCTTCACCTCGTCGGTGCCGAGCGAGTGGGAATCGAGCTCCTTCTTGAGGCTGTCGGCGTCCGGCGCTTCTTCCTCGTCGCCGATGCCGAGCTTCTTGCCCACGCTTTTCACGAAATCGAATATGCCCATGCCGTGGGCCTCCTCAGTTCAGTTGCTGCTTCGGGAACTTTTGCACCGCGGGACGCGAATGGAAAGGCCAAATGGGACGACGAGCTTACTCTGGGTCAGGTCGACCGCGCATTTTCTTCACTTTTGAGCGTCCTGCTTTTGCTTTCAGCCGGCGCTCGACTGCACCTCTCGAGGGTCGGGTTTTCTTGCGCGGGGGTGGTGGCGGCTTGGCAGCCTCAGCAACCAGCGCGAAGAGCCGCTCGCGCGCATCCTCACGGTTGCGCTCCTGTGTGCGAAAGCGGCTCGCTTCGATCACCACCGCGCCATCCTTGGTGGCGCGCTGGCCCGCCAGCCGGAATAGCCGTGCTTTCACAGGTCCCGGCATACCTTGCGCATTGCGCGCGTCGAAACGCAGCTGAACCGCCGTCGCAACTTTGTTGACGTTCTGCCCGCCAGGCCCCGAAGAGCGGATGAACTGCTCCTCCAGGTCGGATTCGGCGATCGTCACGCCTGGTGCGATTTCTGTGGTGTTATCGGCCATAGGTTCGGTGGGTCTGTCGAAGGATGCCCACAAACTAGGTGTTTGCCCCACCAAAGCAAAGGGCCCGCACATGGCGGGCCCTGCAAGCTCGACTGTGACCAGTGCCTATTCGGCTGCGATATTCAACCTTGGCGCCGCGCCAGCCACCGTCGCATCGACATGGCTTTCGAACTTCGAGAAATTGTCGATGAACATGCCGACGAGCCGGCGGGCCTGCGCATCGTAAGCCACTGGATCGGCCCAGGTCGAACGCGGGTCGAGAATTGCTGTGTCCACGCCCTCGGCTGCCAGCGGTACCTCGAAACCGAAATTCGGGTCGGTACGGAATTCGGCCTCTGCAAGCGAGCCGTCGAGAGCGGCAGTCAGCAATGCGCGCGTTGCGCGGATCGGCATGCGCTGGCCTGTTCCATAAGCGCCGCCGGTCCAGCCGGTGTTGACCAGCCAGCAGCTCACGCCGTGCTGTGCAATCAGTTCGCGCAGCAGATTGCCGTATTCGGAAGGATGCCGCGGCATGAAAGGTGCGCCGAAGCAGGTCGAGAAAGTCGCTTCCGGCTCGCTCACGCCGCGCTCCGTGCCGGCCACCTTGGCGGTGTAGCCGGAGAGAAAGTGGTACATAGCCTGCGCCGGTGTCAGCCGGGCGATGGGCGGCAACACGCCGAATGCGTCGGCCGTGAGCATGATGATGTTCTTCGGGTGGCTCGCGCGGCCCGTTTCGCTCGCATTCGGAATGAAGTGCAGCGGGTAGGCGCAGCGTGTGTTTTCCGTGAGGCTGCCGTCGTTGAAATCGGGTGCGCGCACCTCGTCCAGAACAACATTCTCGAGCACCGTACCGAACCGCTTCGTGGTTGCGAAGATCTCCGGCTCGGCCTCGGCCGAAAGCCGGATCGTCTTGGCGTAGCACCCGCCCTCGAAATTGAAGATGCCGGCTGGTCCCCAGCCATGCTCGTCGTCGCCGATCAGCGTGCGTGCCGGGTCCGCCGAAAGCGTCGTCTTGCCAGTGCCGGAGAGGCCGAAAAACACTGCGGCATCGCCCGCCGGGCCTTCATTGGCCGAGCAATGCATCGGCATCACGTCTTTTTCCGGCAGCAGATAGTTGAGCGCTGTAAAGACCGACTTCTTCATCTCGCCGGCATAGGCGGTGCCGCCGATCAGAACCAGCATGCGGCTGAAATCGATGGCGATCACCGTTTCGCTGCGTGTGCCGTGCCGTGCCGGGTCGGCGCGGAAAGACGGCAGGTCGATGACAGTGAACTGCGGCGTGAAGCCGGCAAGGTCGGCCCTTGCGGGGCGGATCAAGAGGTTGCGGATGAAGAGCGAATGCCAGGCAAACTCGGTGATCACGCGCGTCGGCAGCCGGTGTTCCGTGTCGGCTCCACCCACGAGATCCTGCACGTAAAGGTCGAGGCCTTTTGCATGCTCAAGAAAATCTTCGAGCAGAAGCTGGAACTTTTCCGGTTCCATCGCGGCATTGTTGTCCCACCAGACAGTCGCGTCGGTGGATGCATCGCGCACCACGAATTTATCCTTGGGCGAGCGGCCCGTATGCTGTCCGGTATAGGCGACCAGCGCGCCATCGGCAGAAAGCTTCGCCTCGCCGCGCTGCAGCGCCTGCTCGTAAAGCTCCGCCTCGGTGAGATTGTAGCGAACCGTGCCAGTGTCGGTCAGCCCGATCGTCTCGATCCCGTTGTCGGGATTACGCGTACCTTGCTCGCTCATGCTCCCCCTCGCTTATTTGCTGCTGGCGCTCTCGGCCGGGAATGCTGGGTGTTCCCGCGCCGGACGGCCGAAGGACCAGTCAGAGCGGACAATCTGTGCCAAAACAGAATAGTCGAGCGATTTCAAATCATTAATCGATTTAAAAATTTTGAAAATTCTTTAAATCGTTTAAAGCCGGTGAATATCTGAAAACGTGCCTAACGCGGCGTCAGGATATCGGGTTCACCTTACCGCCGGAATTCTAAAGTCCGCTCTTGGAACTTCTGGGGCGCCGCCACATTTTGTACTAAATTTGTCCGCCACAAGGCACTTCCCAAGTTGGAAGGGACGCCGATCATGAGGGAGCATTTTGATATGGCAACGATCGCTCTTGTCGACGACGACCGAAATATCCTGACCTCGGTGTCAATCGCCCTGGAATCCGAGGGCTACCGCGTTGAGACTTACACCGACGGCGCTTCCGCGCTGGAAGGCCTTGCCGCGCGTCCGCCCAACATGGCCATTCTGGATATCAAGATGCCGCGCATGGACGGCATGGAGCTTCTGCGCCGCCTAAGGCAGAAGACCGACCTGCCGGTGATCTTTCTGACGTCGAAGGATGACGAGATCGACGAGCTGTTCGGTCTGAAGATGGGCGCGGACGACTTTATCCGTAAGCCGTTTTCGCAACGACTTCTGGTCGAGCGTGTGCGCGCCGTGCTGCGTCGTGCAAGCGCCCGCGAGGGTGGTGCCAAGGTGGCCGGAACCCAGTCGCCCTCGCTGGAACGCGGTCAGCTGGTCATGGACCAGGAACGCCACACCTGCACCTGGAAAGGCGAGCCGGTCACGCTCACGGTCACCGAATTTCTCATCCTGCACTCGCTTGCGCAGCGCCCCGGCGTGGTGAAAAGCCGAGACGCGCTGATGGATTCGGCCTATGATGAGCAGGTATATGTCGATGACCGCACGATCGACAGCCACATTAAGCGGCTGCGCAAGAAGTTCAAATCGGTCGACGGCGAATTCGACATGATCGAGACGCTTTACGGCGTGGGTTACCGCTTCCGTGAGGCGTGAAGTCGCGGAGCAGGCTGTGAATGGCGATCGCCGCTGACAGCAAAAACCGGACCCGGAACCCGGCCCAGCGATACGGCATCGTGCGTGATGTGAGCGGCGCGCTCACGCGCCCGCTGCGCCGGCTGCTGGGCCATTACGTGTTTTCGAGCCTCACCCGGCGCATTCTGTTTCTCAACCTGGCCGCGCTTGGCGTGCTGGTCGTCGGCATTCTTTACCTGAACCAGTTCCGCGACGGGCTGATCGACGCGCGCGTCGAAAGCCTGATGACGCAGGGCGAAATCATCGCCGGCGCCGTCGCTGCCTCGGCGACGGTGGAAACCGACTCAATCAGCATCGATCCCGAAAGGCTGCTGGAACTGCAGGCAGGCGAAAGCCTGCCGCCGGTGGCCGACGGGCTGGAAAGCCTCGATTTTCCGATCAATCCGGAGCGCGTTGCGCCCGTTCTCAGGCGGCTGATTTCGCCGACGCGCACCCGCGCCCGCATTTACGACCGCGACGCCAATCTGTTGCTTGATTCCCGGCATCTTTATTCGCGCGGTCAGGTGCTGCGCTACGAGCTTGCGCCGGTGACGCAGGAAGAACCGGACTTCATTGACCGGGCCCAGAAGTTTTTCACCGATCTGTTCCGGCGCACCGACCTGCCGGTCTATTACGAACAGCCCGGCGGCAATGGCGCAGCCTTCCCCGAGGTCATGAATGCCTTGTCCGGTGCGCCCTCCACGGTGGTGCGGGTGAGCGAGCAGGGCGAGATGATCGTCTCCGTCGCGGTGCCGATCCAGCGCTTCCGCGCCGTGCTGGGCAGCCTGCTTCTGTCCACGCAGGGCGGCGACATCGACAAGATCGTCGCGGCCGAGCGGCGGGCGATCTTCCGCGTTTTCGGCGTGGCTGCAATCGTCACCGCAATCCTGTCCATGCTGCTCGCCTCCACCATCGCCAACCCGCTGCGCCGGCTTTCTGCCGCCGCGGTGCGGGTGAAACGGGGTGTCAAAAGCCGGGAAGAAATACCCGATTTCTCCGAACGCCAGGACGAGATCGGCAATCTGTCCATCGCACTGCGCGAAATGACCAACGCGCTTTATGCCCGCATCGAGGCGATTGAGAGTTTTGCTGCCGATGTCAGCCACGAGCTCAAAAACCCGCTGACTTCGCTACGAAGTGCCGTCGAAACCATGCCACTCGCGAAGACAGAAGCCTCTCGCGCCCGGCTGCTCGAGGTGATCCAGCACGATGTGCGCCGCCTCGACCGGCTGATTACCGACATTTCCGATGCGTCGCGCCTCGACGCCGAGCTTGCCCGGGTCGATGCGGAAAATCTCGACCTCAAGAAATTCCTCAACGAAGTGATCGCTGTTTCGCGGGAGCTGAACCGTGCCCAGAAGCCGGTCGAGATCGAGCTCAAGGTCGACAAGCTGCCCTCCGGAACGCGGGGGTTCATGGTCAACGGCCATGAATTGCGCCTTGGCCAGGTGGTGACCAACCTGATTGAAAATGCGCGCTCCTTTGTGCCCGAGGAGAACGGCCGCATCGTCATTCGGCTTTCGCGTTCGACAAGGCGTGTGATCATTGCGATCGAGGACAACGGCCCCGGCCTGCGGCCGGATGCGCTGGAGCGCGTCTTTGAGCGTTTCTACACCGACCGCCCGGAGGGCGATTCCTTCGGCCAGAATTCCGGCCTCGGCCTCTCGATCAGCCGTCAGATCGTCGAAGCGCATGGCGGCACGCTGACAGCGGAAAACATCATCGGCGCCAAGCCGGGCGACATTCGCGGGGCGCGCTTTGTGATCAATCTTCCCGCCGAGCCACGATAGGTGCCGCAGAACCTGCACGCCTCGGCCGTGGTCGTCGGCGACCGGGGCGTCATCGTCACCGGCCCGTCGGGATCGGGCAAGACAATGCTTTGCATGGCATTGCTGGATTTCGGGGCTCAGAGCGGTGTGCCCGTGCATATGCTCGGCGACGACCAGCTGTTTCTGAAAAGCCATGCCGGCCGGCTTGTCGCGACCGCGCCCGAGTCGATCACCGGCCTCGTGGAAATTCGCGGGTTTCGTCCTTCCCGCATTGCCGCGGAGCGAAGTGCGGTAGTCGATCTATTGATCCGGCTGGTTCCGCCGCAGGAGGCGCCCCGTTTGAGCGATGGGGGATTCGAAACACTTGCCGGCGTGACAATTCCTGCGTTGCAGTTGCCGCAACGGAACACACCTCAAGCGGTGCTGGCCATACGTGCACGGCTCGACTTTCCGCCATTTTTGCCGCTTCGCACCGAAAAATCGACGAGATAATACGGATTTGACAGGCACGCCGGCAAAATTGGGCTTGTCAACGCGTTAGCCGTTGACAAGATAGCGCCCCTGTCGAAAAGGCCTCCGCGGGAGGCCGTACAATCGCCCACAACGGGAGCCAGCAACATATGATCGGTCTCGTGCTCGTAACGCACGGTAGGCTCGCGGAAGAATTCAAACATGCCGTGGAGCATGTGGTGGGCCCGCAGGACTGTCTGGAAACCGTATCGATCGGTGCCGATGACGACATGGAAAAACGTCGTGCTGACATTCTGGACGCTGTCGGCAAGGTCGACACTGGCGCCGGCGTCATCGTTCTGACCGACATGTTCGGCGGCACGCCGTCCAATCTGGCCATTTCGGTTATGCAGCCGGGCAGCATCGAGGTTGTTGCAGGCGTCAACCTGCCTATGCTGATCAAGCTGACCAGCGTCAGACGCGGCGACGATCTGGCGTCCGCGCTCGAGCAGGCACAGGAAGCCGGCCGCAAATACATCAATGTCGCCAGCCAGGTTCTGGCCGCCAAATAATGGCATCCGACGCTGCCTCCAGCCTTTCCCGCAACCTCGTCATCGTCAACAAGCGCGGCCTGCATGCGCGCGCCTCTGCCCGCTTTGTGGAGACGGCGTCGGCTTTCGACGCTGACATCGAGGTCGAGAAGGACGGGCTGACCGTTGGCGGCACATCGATCATGGGCCTGATGATGCTCGCCGCGAGCCCTGGTTGCTCGATCGCCATTCGCGGAAGCGGTCCCGATGCGCTAGCCGCGCTTGATGCGCTTGAGAAGCTGGTTGAGACCGGGTTCGGCGAAGACAGCTAGCCGCACATAGCCGTATAAAGATTTCTTTATGTCCTATTGAGGCGCGAGTGCCGATCTGCTAGGCAGTCCGCAATTCCAATGGTGCGCCTTTGTAGGGCCACGACGGAAACTTCTCTCAAATTCAACATTGCGGAGCGATCACATGACGACAGCAAACGACTATGTCGTTGCCGATATCGGTTTGGCGGACTGGGGCCGCAAGGAAATCGAAATCGCCGAAACCGAAATGCCTGGCCTGATGGCCTGCCGCGAAGAATTCGGCGACGCGAAACCGCTGAAGGGCGCGCGTATCTCCGGCTCGCTGCACATGACGATCCAGACGGCGGTCTTGATCGAGACGCTGAAGGCGCTTGGCGCCGATGTCCGCTGGGCCTCCTGCAACATCTTCTCCACCCAGGATCATGCCGCGGCGGCCATCGCCGATGGCGGTACAGCGGTTTTCGCCGTCAAAGGCGAGACGCTTGAAGAGTATTGGGGCTACACCGACCAGATCTTCCAGTGGCCCGACGGCGAACCGACCAACATGATCCTGGACGATGGCGGCGATGCCACCATGTACATCCTGCTTGGTGCGCGTGCCGAAGCCGGCGAGGACGTGCTGTCGAAGCCCGGCAATGAAGAAGAGGAAATCCTCTTCGCGCAGATCAAGAAGCGCATGGAAGCGAGCCCCGGTTTCTTCACCAAGACGCGCGATGCCATTCGCGGCGTGTCGGAAGAGACCACGACCGGCGTGAACCGCCTCTACCAGTTGCAAAAAAAGGGCCTGCTGCCCTTCCCGGCGATCAACGTCAATGACAGCGTCACCAAGTCAAAATTCGACAACAAATATGGCTGCAAGGAATCGCTGGTCGACGGCATTCGCCGCGCCACCGACGTCATGATGGCCGGCAAGGTCGCCGTGGTCTGCGGCTATGGCGATGTCGGCAAAGGGTCTGCGGCTTCGCTGCGCGGCGCCGGTGCGCGCGTTCGCGTTACCGAGGTTGATCCGATCTGCGCCCTGCAGGCTGCGATGGACGGCTACGAAGTCGTGACGCTGGAAGATGCCGCGCCGACCGCCGACATCGTGATCACGACGACCGGCAACAAGGACGTCATCACCATCGATCACATGCGCAAGATGAAAGACATGGCGATCGTCGGCAATATCGGCCACTTCGATAACGAGATTCAGGTTGCCGCTCTGCGCAACCTGAAATGGACCAATGTGAAGCCGCAGGTCGATCTGATCGAGTTTCCGGGCGGCAATCGCATGATCCTTCTGTCGGAAGGCCGGCTGCTCAACCTCGGCAATGCGACGGGCCACCCGAGCTTCGTGATGTCGGCGTCCTTCACCAATCAGGTGCTGGCGCAGATCGAGCTCTGGGCGAAGTCCGACCAATACAAGAACGAGGTCTATGTGCTGCCCAAACATCTCGACGAGAAGGTCGCGCGCCTGCATCTCGACAAGCTGGGTGCAACGCTCACGACGCTTTCCGACGAGCAGGCCTCTTATATCGGCGTCACGACTCAAGGGCCCTTCAAGCCGGACCACTATCGCTACTGATCCTGTCGGATCATCGTGCTTTTCGAACCGGGCGGCCCAGTGTCGCCCGGTTTTTTGTTGGGCCTCCTTCACCCCGAATCCCCTTGCAGGTACATTGCCGTGATTCGCGACGCCTCCGGCAGAGAGGCGCGCAGCGGGCGGTCTTGGCACGAAGGCGGCGAAAAGGAACAAGACATTGCCAGGAGAGGTCTCGCAAAAGGCGGGATGCGCCGCGTCGGGCGGCGCTGACATTTGTGCGGGCGGCAGGGGACCGGCCAGGCGCAAAGGCGTTATTGGCCGGCTCGCGGTCGCGCTGTCGGCAGGCGCCGCGGTGTTTTTTCCCAATGCTGCCCATGCCCAGTTTGGCTCCACCCTTGGCGCCTGGGAGGTCATCCAGCTCGCAGTGTTTGCCGGCACTACAGGTGCTGCGATGCTGTCGGCAATCTGGCTGATCCGCGAACGCACGCGCACTGCCGACGAAAATGTCGACCTGCGCGAGCGCCTGTCGAAATCGGCGGCGACGCTTCAGCGCGCGGAATCCCTGCTCGACCTTGGCGACCAGAAAGTCGTCGTGTGGATGAACGAGGCCAACAAGCCGGAAGTGGTTGGCTCCCTGCCGGCCGATACGGGTGTTCCCGGCGAGCGCGGCGCGTTTCTCGCTTTCGGCCGCTGGCTGAAGCCCAACTCAGCCGCTGAGCTTGAAAACGCGCTTTCCGCGCTGCGCGAAGACAGCCAGCCATTCGACCTGATCGTCGAGACGCGCGACAATACCATCTTGGAGGCACAGGGCCGTCGCTCCGCTGTCAGCCGCGTCTTGCGCTTCCATTTGATGTCGCAGGCACAGGAAGACTTCGCTCGGCTTCGGCTCGAACATCAGTTTGTGTCCAACGAGCGCGAGATGCTACTCGGCCTCGCCGAGGCGCTCGCCATGCCGATTTGGATGCGCCATCCCGACGGCACGCTGCGCTGGGTCAACCATGCCTACGCAGCAGCAGTCGAGGCGGCGTCGCCGGAGGCGGCGGTCGGCGAGGGCAAGGAGTTTCTGGGCACCCAGTCACGCGACGCAATTGCGCAGCAGCAGAAAACCGACGCCGCCTTTGCCGGCAAGCTCTCGACCGTGGTCGGTGGAGATCGCCGCGTTTTCGCGGTAACCGACCATGCCACAACGGCTGGCTCGGCCGGCATCGCCGTTGATGTCAGCGACACCGAAAGCGTGCGCGAGCAGTCCGAACGCATGGCGCGCAGCCATGCCCATACGCTCGACCAACTCAACACGGCGATCGCGATTTTCGATTCCGGCCGCAAGCTGCGCTTTTTCAATCAGGCCTTCCAGAAGCTTTGGGGGCTCGACATCGGCTTTCTTGAAAGCGCGCCGGAGCATGCGCTGGTGCTCGACCGTTTGCGCAGCGAAGGCAAGCTCGCAGAACAGCCGGAGTGGCGCCGCTGGAAGGAGACGTTGCTTGAAGCCTACCGCGCGGTGGAATCGCAGGAGCACTGGTGGCACCTGCCCGACGGCCGCACGGTCCGCGTGGTTGCCAACCCGCAGGCCAATGGCGGCGTCACCTGGATTTTCGAGAACCTGACCGAGCAGATCGACCTCGAGAGCCGCTACAAGACCGCCGTGCGTGTACAGGGCGAAACGTTGGACAATCTGGCCGAAGGCGTCGCCGTGTTCGGTTCCGACGGCGTGGCCCGGCTGTCAAACCCCGCATTTGCACGCCTCTGGGGTCTTGAAGAGAAGCAGGCCGAGGCCGGCACGCATATCTCCGTGATCCGCGATTTGTGCGCAGAGCGCGCGCGCGAAAATCCGTGGGGTGATTTTGTCGCCGCCGCGACCGGCTTCGATGACGAGCGCCGCGACCGCCAGGATCAGGTCGAACTGGTGGACGGCACCGTGCTGCGCTACGCAGTGATCCACCTGCCCAACGGCCAGGTGATGATCACTTTCGTCGACATCACCGACAGCGTGAATGTCGAGCGCGCGCTGAAGGACAAGAACGAAGCCCTGCAACGGGCAGACCAGCTGAAAAACGACTTCGTGCAGCACGTGTCTTACGAGCTGCGCTCGCCGCTCACCAATATCAGCGGTTTCGCCGAACTTCTGGCAATGGAAACAACCGGCCCGCTGAACGCGCGCCAGCGCGAGTATGTCGAGCATATCGGATCGTCTTCCACGGTCTTGCACACCATCATCAACGACATTCTCGATCTGGCGACCGTCGATGCCGGCATCATGGAGCTGGAGATCGGCGAGGTGCAGGTGGCTGGCCTCGTGAACGAGGTGGCCGAGGCGATTGGCGAGCGCCTGCGCGAACATCAGCTCACACTCGACATCGAGAAGGCAGCTGCTCCGCCCGCATTCCACGCCGACGAGCAGCGCGTGCGCCAGATCCTTTTCAATCTGCTGAGCAACGCCGCCAATTTCGCACCCGAGGGCAGCACCGTGAAGCTTGCCGCGCGCGGAACGGACGAGGGCATCGAATTTTCTGTCCATGATGACGGGCCAGGCATGCCTGACGAGGTTCTGGAAACGGTGTTCAACCGCTTCGAGCCGCGCCCCAAGCGCGGGCGCCGCCGCGGCGCGGGCCTGGGCCTCTCCATCGTGAAGAGCTTCGTGGAGCTGCATGGCGGCAGCGTCGATATCGAAACCGGTACCGACGCCGGCACGACTGTGATCTGCCGTTTCCCCGCCGCGCCGCAGGGCATACGTGCGGCGGCGGAGTGAATGCGCATGACGGTGCGCCGCTTTCGGCGTTTCCTGCCGGACGAATCCGCGACCGCGCTTCTGGGCAACGACATCGCCGCCGCCTTGCGGCCGGGCGATATTGTGGCGCTGCGCGGCGACCTCGGCGCCGGCAAGACGGCATTAGCCCGCTCGATTGTTCGCTCGCTGGCTGCGAGCCCGTCGCTCGAAGTGCCAAGCCCAACCTTCACGGTCGTTCAGTCCTATGATGCGCGCATTCCCGTCGCGCATTTCGATCTCTACCGCGTGACTTCGGTCGAGGAGCTCGAGGAGCTGGGCTTTGACGAGGCAACGACCAGCGGCGTCGTGCTCGTTGAATGGCCAGAGCGCGCTGGGGACCTGTTCCCCTCAAATTCCATCGAGATCGTTCTGAGCGAAGAGGGGTCCGGCCGCTCCGCCGAAATATCGGCATCCGGCCCGGCTGCGGAGCGCTTTCAGCGCTCATTCGACATTCGCGACTTTCTTGCGGCCTCGGGCGAAGCCGAAACTTGCCGCGCGCACTTGATCGGCGATGCCTCCACCCGCGCATACGAAACGCTGGCGCTTGCCGACGGCTCGAACCGCATTTTGATGGATGCGCCGCGCAGGGCGGATGGTCCGCCGATCCAGGATGGCAAAAGCTACAGCCAGGTCGCCAAACTGGCGGAATCGGTGGTGCCGTTCGTCGCGGTCGGATCGGCGCTGAAAAGGGCGGGCTTTGCCGCGCCCGCTATCCATGCATCTGATCTCGAACGTGGTCTGCTCATACTGGAAACGCTGGGCGAGCTCGGTGTCGTCACTGACGACGGCGTCCCGATAGCGGAACGGTATGTCGCGGCGGCCGATCTTCTCGCCGACCTTCACGCGCTCGAATGGCCGCATGTTCTGCCGGTCGGCGAAAGCCGGGAGCATCGCTTGCCGGACTATGACCGCGAGGCGCTGCTGATCGAGCTGTCGCTGATGCTCGACTGGTATCTGCCTTTTGAGGCAGACCGGCAGATCACGAGCGATGAACGCGAGCATTTCTTCGCGGCCTGGAATGCGGTGCTCGATCGGCTGCAGGGTGCTGAAAAGACCATCGTGCTGCGCGATTTTCACTCGCCAAATTTGATCTGGCGGGCCGAGCGCTCAGGCAATGATCGCCTCGGCCTGATCGATTTCCAGGACGCCGTCTACGGTCCCGCTGCCTACGATGTCGCGTCGCTGGCCATGGATGCCCGCGTAACGGTGCCGCCGGAGCTGCAGCAGCGGGTGGTGTCGGCCTACACGCAGGCCCGGGCGAAGCAGGGCGCGTTCGACCGCGCCGCCTTCGATGAGGCGTTTGCCATCATGGCCGCCCAGCGCAACGCCAAGGTGTTGGGCATTTTCGTGCGTCTCAACAGGCGTGACGGCAAGCCCGGCTATATGCGCCATCTGCCGCGCTGCCGCACCTATTTCGCGCAGGCATTGCGTCATCCTTCGCTGTCGCCGGTCGTGCAGGCGCTGCAGGAAATCGGCCTCGCCGAGGCTCTCGAGGCATGAGCGACCGGATGCCCGAAAAGGCCATGGTGCTCGCCGCCGGGCTCGGAAAGCGCATGCGCCCGATCACCGAACGCATCCCGAAGCCGCTTGTTCCGATTTCCGGCAAGCCGTTGATCGACTGGGGCCTCGATGCGCTGGCTAGCGCTGGCGTTGGCGAGGCGGTGGTCAATGTCCATCACCTGGCGCCGCAGCTCATCGCCCATCTCGAAGGCTGGGCGCGCCCGCGCGTTGCAATTTCAATTGAAAGCGATGAACTGCTCGATTCCGCCGGCGGCATCGTCAAGGCGCTGCCAATGCTCGGCACGGCTCCATTCTTCGTGCTCAACGCCGATACGTTCTGGGTTGGCGGCGACGAGAATCTGGCCGAGCTCGCCCTTGCCTGGGACAGCGCGCGGATGGATATTCTCCTCATGCTCGCCAACCTCGAAGATGCCACCGGCCATTCGGGTCGAACCGACTTCCTTCTTGCCGGGGATGGTCGCCTGAGCCGCGCCGCCGGTGCGCCCGAAGGCCTGATTTATGCGGGCGCCGCCATAGTGAGCCCTGCGATCTTTGAAGATGCCCGCGCCGAACCGCACTCGCTCAACGTGTATTTCGACCAAGCCATCGCGAATGGTCGACTTTTCGGCCACGTCATGAAGGGTCACTGGATCACGGTCGGAACGCCTGATGCAATCGCTGCCGCCGAGGCGGCAGTGGCGCGGCACTCCGCAGGCACATGACCGGGCCGGCGCGGCCGACAGTCTTTTCCATTCCGGCCGGCGTTGCGTTTCTGCCGACGCTGGCCGATGCCGTTCTGAACAACCGGTTGGTGCCGGGCGCTCCTTCCGACGACCCGCTAGCGCTTGCCGCGACCACGATCTTCGTACCTACCCGCCGCGCCGCACGCGAACTTCGGGCGGCATTTCTGGAAAGACTTGGCGGCCGCGCTGCGATCCTGCCGCAGATCAGGCCGCTGGGCGAATTCGAGGAAGACCTCGGCGCGTTCGAACCGGTTGCAACCGACACACTCGACCTCGCGCCGCCTATCGGCGGGCTCGACCGCGTACTCACATTGGCGCCTTTGGTGCAGGCCTGGAAAGGCCGGCTGCCGGCGCACATCCGCGCCCGCTTCGGCGAGGATGTAGTGGTGCCTGCATCCACTGCGGACGCAATCTGGTTGGCGCGCGACCTGTCGGCGCTGATGGATGAGGTCGAAATCGAAGGCGCGGACTGGACCCGGCTTGGCGGTCTGGTGCCCGACGATCTGGCCGGATGGTGGCAAGTCACACTCGATTTCCTGGCGATCGTGACCGAGTATTTTCCGGCTGAACTCGAGGCACGGCAGCTCGCCAGTCCCGGCGCGCATCTGACCGCGATGATCGATGCCGAAACCGCTCGGCTGAAACGCAATCCACCTGAAGGCCCGGTGATAGCGGCTGGCTCCACAGGTTCGATCCCCGCTACCGCAAGGCTTCTGGCCGCAATCGCCGGCTTGCCCAAGGGCGCGGTCGTGCTGCCCGGCGCCGATCTCGCAATGGACGAAGTGTCCTGGTCGCTGCTCGGCGAGGAACCGCGCCAGCCGTCGACCTTCGGCCACCCGCAATACGGTTTGGCGAAGCTGGTCAAGGCGCTGGGTGTCGATCGCTCCGAGGTCGAGACGATCGGCGAAGCCAGGCCTACGCTCGCCGCACGGTCGCGCATCTTCAGCGAAGCGCTGCGACCCGCTGAGACCACCAACGAGTGGGCGCTCTCGCGCGCAACTGCAGGAACCCTGCTTCAGGGCGCCGCGCTCGACGATGTCACGGTCGTTGAAGCGGCCAATGAGCACGAGGAGGCGCTGGCGATCGCCGTCGCACTGCGCCGGGCCGTGGGCGAAGGCCGCAAAACGGCGCTTGTCACGCCGGACAGGGCGCTGGCGCGCCGTGTGGCGGCGGAACTGCGGCGCTTCGGTTTGCAGCCGGACGATTCGGGCGGCCGGCAGCTGCGGCATTATCCCGCCGCCGCCCTTCTGTTGCGTGCGGTCGAGGTGGCGCTGTCGCCGGGTGATCCCGTCGCCTTGCTCTCACTGATCAAGAACCCGCTTCTGTGCTGTGCCATGGAGCGACCGGCGGCCCGCCGCGCGGCCGAAATTATCGAACTGGTCGCGTTTCGTGGCGGCACCGGCCGGCCCGACATGGCCGAGCTGGGCGCACTCTTCGAAACCCGCTGGGCAGCGCTTGGGCGGGACGGTGTGCGCAAGCCGTTCTGGCTGCCGCGCATTTCAGACGCCGAAATTGCCGAAGCGCGTGCCCTGACACGCACTCTCACTGAAGCGCTTGCGCCGCTCATCGCCCTGCGCGGCAATGCCGATGTTTCGCTCCGGGATGTTGCGCGCCGGTCGGTCGAGGCGCTGGAAGTTCTGGGCAGAACCGAGGATGGCAGCCTTGCACGGCTCTACGGTGAAGATGGCGGTGAGGCGCTGGTCAAGTTTCTGCGCGAACTCACCAGCTCGACCACGCCGTTGGCATTTGCCGCCTCCGAATGGCCCGACATGCTGGCGGCCCTCATCACCGGCATAGGCGTCAAGCCGCCGCAGGGCGCCGATAGCCGCGTGGCGATATGGGGCACGCTCGAAGCCCGGTTGCAGCATGTCGACCTGCTGGTGCTGGGCGGGCTCAACGAGGGCAGCTGGCCGCACCGCGCCAATGCCGACCGTTTCATGTCGCGGCTGATGAAATCGGGCCTCGAACTGGAACCGCCCGAACGCCGCATCGGCCAGGCGGCGCATGACTTCTGGATGGCAGCGGCTATGCCGGAGGTGATGCTCACCCGCTCGGTGCGTGCCGGCGATGCGCCGGCGGTTGCCTCGCGCTGGATGCAGCGGCTCCTGACCTATGTCGGTGCGTCGGCGGCGGCACAGCTGCGCAACCGTGGCGCTGCACTCATCGCCCGAGCCCGGCGGCTCGACGCTCTGCCTGCGGTAAACCCGGTCGCACGTCCAAGCCCCACGCCGCCAGTCGTCGCGCGGCCCAAACGCTTCTCGATCACAGAGATCGAAACGCTGCGCCGCGACCCCTACGCGGTCTATGCAAAGCGCGTGCTTGTGCTGCGCCCGCTCGATCCGTTCATCCGCGATCCGGGCGCGGCCGATCGCGGAACGCTGTTCCACGACATCCTGCATGCCTTCATCAAAACTGGCGATGATCCGCGTGATGAGGGCGCGGAAGCGCGGCTGCTCGAAGCCGGGCGCAAATATTTCGCGATGGCCCAGCTGCCGCCCGATGTGCACGCCGTCTGGTGGCCGCGTTTCGTTGCGCTTGCCGGTTCGGTGGTGGATTGGGAACGCAGGGACCGCCCGCCAAATATCGAAAGCCGCCTTTCCGAAGTGGATGCGACGGCAACGAAAATCGGCCGCACTGGCGCGACTTTGCACGGCCGTGCTGACCGTATCGACCTGCTGGCGGGCGGCCACGCCGATATCCTCGATTACAAAACCGGCTCTTACCCATCGAAGGGTCAGGCGCACACTCTGCTTTCGCCGCAGCTGGCGCTGGAAGGTGCGCTGCTGGCGCGTGGTGCTTTTGAGGAGGCGGGCAAGCGAAAACCGCAAGAGCTCGCCTATGTGCGGCTCAAGGCGAATGGCGGCGTGTTCGAGGAAACGGTGCTCGAGTTCAAAAAGAAGCAGGTCAAAGCGGCAACGCTTTGCGCGGATGCATGGGCCCGGCTGGAGCTATTGATCGCTCATTACGGTTCCGAATCGAACGGCTATATCTCTCGAGCTTTGCCCTTCCGCGAGGGCGATAGGGATGGCGACTACGACCATCTCGCCCGCGTGCTGGAATGGTCGGCCTCTGGCGGAGGCGAACCGCCCGAATGAGTGGGAAACTCGCCATACCGGCAGATACCGTCCGCGCGCAGAAGCTCGCCGCGCGGCCCGACCTCTCCGCCTGGGTGTCGGCGCATGCCGGTTCCGGTAAGACGCATGTGCTGTCGCAGCGCGTGGTGCGCCTGCTTCTCGACGGTTGTGAGCCGTCGAAAGTGCTGTGTCTCACCTATACGCGCGCCGCGGCTGCCAATATGGCGAACCGCGTTTTCGGCGATCTTGCCGCCTGGGCGCTGATGGAGGACGCACCGCTCGCGGAAGTGATCGGCAATCTGACCGGCAGAGCGCCTGACGCCAAACAGCTCGCGGCGGCGCGTCGTCTTTTCGCCCGAGCGCTGGAAACGCCGGGCGGCCTCAAGATCCAGACCATTCACGCCTTCTGCGAAGCAGTGCTGCAGCAGTTTCCGCTGGAGGCCAACATTGCCGGCCATTTTGAGATGCTCGATGCGCGCCAGGAAGCGATCCTGATCGCGGAGGCGCGCCGCGACATGATCGCCGGGGCCGACGCCGGGCACGACCCCGCCCTTGCGCGCGCCTTCCCGGATATTCTGGCGACCGCCGGCGAATTCGGCCTCGATGCGCTGCTGGGTGAGATCGTGCGGCATCGCGACGGGTTGCGCCGCTTCATCGTCGAAGTGCGTGACGAAGACGGCGGGTTTTCGGTTCTACGTACCGAGTTCGGTTTCGCGTTGGACGATACTGCCGACAGTGTGGCGGCCGCTGTGTGGCCGCTGCCGCAATTCGACGCTGGCTATTTCCAGCGTTTCGCCGAGGCGGCGCAGCTGTCAGGTGCCGCCGCTGTGGTCAATGACATGCTGCCTGAGATATCCGCGGCCTTCGCGGAAAGCTCTGCCGAAAGGCGGCTCGACCATCTGGTGAGAGGCTTGCTCAAGGCCACCGACGGGCGGCCCTATGCGGCGACGCGGTTCAAGAAAGCGCTGCGGATCGAAATGCCAGACCTTTACGACCGCTATCTGACGGCGGCGGAGCACATCATGGCAGTACGCGACCGGCTGGCGCTGTTTCGCATGGTCGAAGCGACAGGCTCCGCGCTCACCATCGCCGACTGGCTGATCGCACGTTACGAGCGCAGCAAAAGCGCGCGGGGCTTTCTCGATTTTAATGATCTGATCGGCCGCACCTCTGCGCTTCTGGCGCGCGCGGATGCCGGCGCATGGGTGCAATACAAGCTTGATCAGGGCATCGACCACATTCTGATCGACGAGGCGCAGGACACGAGCCCGGAACAGTGGCGTGTGGTGCGCAGCCTTGCCGCCGAGTTCTTCGCCGGGCGCGGCGCGCGCGACCATATCCGCCGCACGATCTTCGCCGTTGGTGACGAAAAACAGTCGATCTACTCCTTCCAGGGCGCGGAACCGGCCGCTTTTGCCGAAAGCGGGCACGAATTCGCGCGCAGCGTGGCCGAGGCCGAAGCCCGTTTCGAGCAGGTGCGGCTCACCCGCTCGTTCCGTTCTACCGACGATGTGCTGCAGGCCGTCGATCTGGTGTTCGCCGACGAGATCAGGCGCAAGGGGCTGACCCGCGACCCCGGCCTGATCGCGCATGACGGTATCCGCACCGGCGAGCCCGGCTATGTCGAATTATGGCCGTCGCTCGGCCCTGAGACGGTGGAAGAGCCCGACGACTGGACGCAGCCTGTCGACCACGCCTCAGCTCCCTCTGTCCGCCTTGCCGAAACCATCGCCGATACGATCAGCGGCTGGCTGCGCGACGGCGAGATACTTGAGGGCCAGAAGCGTCGCGTCACCCCGGGCGACATTCTGGTTCTGGTGCGCAAGCGTGGCAGCTTCGTTCATGCGCTGACCCGCGCATTGAAGGATGCCGGCCGCGCCGTGCCGGTTGCGGGTGCTGACCGGCTAGTGCTGACCGACCATATCGCCGTGAAGGATCTGCTGGCGATTGCGCGTTTCGTGCAGCAGCCTGAGGACGACCTGTCTCTGGCGGCACTGCTGCGCAGTCCGATCTTCGGCCTTTCCGATCGCGAGCTGTTTCCGCTCGCGCACGACCGGGGCAACCAGTCGCTCTATGCATCGCTGCGCCACCACGCCGAGGCCGACCTGCTGCTGGCGAATGTCGTGAAGACGCTGGAGACCTGGCGTGACAGCGCAGCTTTCAACCCGGTGTTCGAATTCTATGCCGGCCTGCTGGCGGGTGCACCCGGAACGCCAGCGGTGCGGGCGAAGCTGGTGGCGCGGCTCGGCGCGGAGGCGGGCGACGTTATCGACGAGTTTCTGAGCTTTTGCCTGGCGATCGAACAGACAGGCGGCGACGGTCTGGAAGCACTGCTGGCTGCGCTCGATGAATCCGCGCCCGAAATCAAGCGCGAAATGGACCAGAGCCGCGACGAGGTGCGGATCATGACGGTCCACGCCTCGAAGGGGCTGGAGGCGCCAATCGTCTTTCTGGTCGATCCCGGCAGCGAAGCGTTTCACACCCAGCACCTTCCCGTCCTGATGCCGTTTCGTTCCCGAAGCGGTCATTGGTCGGGCGAAGGCTATCTCTGGCGCGCGGGGCCTGGCGCGGCCAACCCCTTCGCGAAGGGGCAGGGCACGGCGATCCGTGACGCCGCCGAGGAAGAATATCGCCGCCTGCTTTATGTCGGTATGACGCGCGCCGAGGATCGGCTGATCGTGTGCGGGTATCACGGCGTGCGCGGCCGCCCCGCGCTTTCCTGGCACGGCATGGTGGAGGCCGCGCTTCAGGGTTCAGAACATACCGAAACACGCGAAACGCTGGGATCGGACGCGCCTGTCCTGCGCTTCCGGTACACGCCCTTTGATGGCGCAGAGGTACCGGCGGGCGACTTTCCGGTCAGCGAGCCACCTGCGGCCGCTTCCGCCGCCGATCCGCTAGGACCTCTGCCTGCTGCGCCGAAGCTTCCGCCGCCGCTGCGGCCCTCTGGTGCGGGCTACATGGTCGAAGACGAGAATGCGGAACCGGCTGGGACGGCTGCGTCCCCGGTGCTCGATCCGGAGCGCGAACCCTCACTTGCACAAGCGCGCGGCATAGCGATCCATCGGCTGTTGCAGCTACTGCCGTCATTGCCGGAGGACGAACGGCCGGCTGCGCTTGAGCGCTATCTGGGTACCGTCGCTAACAGTTGGCCGCAGGCCGAACGCGACCGCGTTGCCGAATCGGTCGGCGCGATTTTTTCGGATCCCGCCTTCGCCGATATCTTCGCGTCCGGCTCCCGTGCCGAGGTTTCGCTGATGGGCGAGATTGACGCCGGCGGGCAGCGCTGGTCCGTCTCGGGCAAGGTCGATCGGCTCGCGGTTACCGACGATGAAGTGCTGATAGTGGACTACAAGACAGGACGTCTGGTACCGCGCAATGCGGCGGAAGTGCCTGAAAACTATGTCCGGCAGCTCGCTATCTACCGTGCTCTATTGGCACCGATCTATCCCGGCCGCATGGTGCGCGCGGTCCTGCTCTTCACAGAGGGCCCGCGCCTCATCCCGCTCGAACCGGACACGCTTGACGCGGCACTTGCCGCGCTCACCACCCCGTGACTTGCCGCCTGCTTGACGGGGCGGGCCTGAAAGCCCACATCTGGATCAACTTCGGAACGTGCAAGGAGTGCCCGCAATGGCCACCGTTAAAGTCGATAATAACAGCTTCAAGAGCGACGTGCTGGAAGCCGCAGAGCCGGTCGTCGTGGATTTCTGGGCCGAGTGGTGCGGCCCCTGCAAGATGATCTCGCCGGCGTTGGAAGAGATCGCCACCGAAATGGGCGGCAAGGTCAAAGTGGCCAAGCTCAATATCGACGAAAACCCGGAGCTTGCCGCGCAGTACGGCGTGCGCTCCATCCCGACGCTCATGCTCTTCAAAGGCGGCGAAGTCGCCGACATGAAGGTAGGCGCTGCTCCCAAGACGGCGCTTTCGGCCTGGATTGGCGGCGCGGTCGGCTGATCGCCATCAAGGCAGTTGAGTATCGGCGCGGTGGGAGAAATCTCACCGCGCTTTTTTGTTGTTCAGGTTGGCAGCGTGCCGTTGGCTTCCAGAACCGCGCCGATGAGGTACAGCGACCCGCAGATCAGGATGCGCGGGGCTTCCTCCTCTTCGTCCCAGGTATCGCGCAAAAGCTTCAGCGCATTTTCCACCGAGGCGACGGGCTCGGCGGAAAGCCCCGCCTCCATGGCCTGAATGGCAAGCTCGGATGGCGGCACGCCGGCATCGCTGGAATCCACCGGGACGGTGAATACGTGTCGCGCCATATCTTCGAACGTGCGGAAGAAGCCGCTCTGGTCCTTGGTATTCAGCATGCCAGCGACGAGGAAAAGCGGCCGCGAAATACGTTCTTCTTCGCCGGCAAGCGCTTCGGCGATCACCTGCCCTGCGCCCGGGTTGTGCCCGCCATCGATCCAGATTTCCGCGCCCTCCGGCGCATCGTCCCATAGCCGCCCTTCTGGCAGCTTCTGTAGCCGCCCGGGCCAACTCACCGTGCTCATTGCGCGGTCGGCGATTTCGGTATCGATCGAAAAACCTGCTGCACGTACGGCCGCGATCGCCGCAGCCGCGTTGGCAATCTGGTGCCGCCCCTGAAGCCGTGGCAGCGCGATGTCCATCAGGCCGTAGTCGTCCTGATAGACGAGCCGGCCGTTCTCCTCATGCGCCATAAAGTCGGTTCCGTACACGATGGCTGGCGCGCCAACGCGCTCGGCGGTCTCGATCAGAACTTCCCGCGCGGCTTCGTTATCCTGCGCTCCGATCACGACTGGTACGCCGGGCTTGATGATGCCGGCTTTTTCAGCCGCGATCAGCTCCACCCGGTCGCCTAGATAGGCTTCGTGGTCGAGAGAGATCGGCATGATCACCGAAACGGCGGGCGTCTCGATGACATTTGTGGCGTCGAACCGGCCACCGAGCCCGACTTCCATGATCGTGGCGTCGGCCGGATGTTCCGAAAACAGCAGAAAGGCCACCGCAGTGAGGATTTCGAACACCGTCGCCGGGTTGTCGCCATTTGCGTCGGCTGCGCGGTGGATCGCATCCGCGAGTACTGCGTCGGAGACAAGCTGCCCGCCGCCCTTCGCGGCAATGCGGTAGCGCTCATGCCACCGTACCAGATGCGGCGAGGTATGCGCGTGCACCGTATTGCCGGCGGCTTCCAGCAGCGCCCGCGAAAACGCGACGGCCGAACCTTTGCCATTGGTTCCGGCAATGTGGATCACCGGCGGCAGCTTGCGCTCGGGATGGCCGAGCAGCGCCAGCAGGCGCCGGATGCGGTCGAGCGAAAGGTCGATGCCCCTCTGATGCAGGGACATCAGCCGATCGATTTCTTGGTCGGCGGTGAGCGTCGTCATGAAAGGTCTCGGTCGAAGACTGGTCCGTTGGCGCCAAATTCAGCTTGCCGCGGGCTGCTCGGTCTCGGTTTCGGGTGCCGGCAGCGCCGGCGATTCGGGCTCGGCCGGCGCGGGTGCGATCGCGTCCGGCAGCGGCGATTTCAAAAGCATGCGCAGAAGCCGTGCCACGGTGGCCTTCATTTCAAGCCGCGACACAACCATGTCCACCATGCCGTGTTCCATCAGATACTCGGCGCGCTGGAAGCCTTCCGGCAGCTTCTCGCGGATCGTCTGCTCGATCACGCGCGGACCCGCAAAGCCGATGAGCGCGCCAGGTTCGGCAATGTGAACGTCGCCAAGCATCGCGTAGGAGGCGGTTACGCCACCCGTCGTGGGGTTGGTCAGCACCACGATATAAGGCAGCCCGGCCTCCTTGAGCCGGTCCACGGCGACTGTGGTCCGCGGCAGCTGCATCAACGACAGAATGCCTTCCTGCATGCGCGCACCGCCCGAAGCGGCGAACAGTACAAGCGGCCGCTTTTCCGCCAATGCGGTCTCGAAGGCCTTGATGATGGTTTCGCCGGCTGCCATGCCGAGCGAGCCACCCATAAAGGCGAAGTCCTGAACCACCGCGACGATCGGCAGCCCTTCGATCGCGCCCTTTGATGCAACCACGGCATCTTCCAGCGATGTCTTGCTGCGGGCTTCCTTCAGCCGGTCCACATAGCGTTTTTCGTCGCGAAAGCGCAGCGGGTCGGCGGCGACCTTTGGAATGTCCAGCGTCTGAAACGCGCCATTATCGAAGAAGTGTTCAAGCCGCTCCTTCGCAGAGATGCGCATGTGGTGGCCCGACGAGGGAATGACGAACTGGTTTTCCTCCAGGTCCTTGTGGAACACCATCTCGCCGGTCTCGGGATCCTTGATCCAAAGATTTTCCGGCATTTCCCGGCGCCCGAGGATCGAGTTGATCTTCGGCCGGACGAAATTGGTGATCCAGTTCATTTGCGGTCTCCCTTCGCGGATACGCTACGGCGATACATGGAGAAACTATTGGGCGGCGGCAAGGCGGGCCTGGCGAACGCCCTGTGCGAGGCCGCCCACCAAAGTTGCCACGGCCTCGGCCGGATCGGCTGTCTTTTTCCCGTCGGCGGTGAGCACGTTTGCGACCGCGTTCACGATCGCTGTGCCGACAACCACGCCATCCGCGGAGGCTCCGATCGCCCGCGCCTGTTCGGCGGTCTTGACGCCGAAACCCACGCAGACCGGCAGATCTGTATGCGCCTTGATGCGGTCTACCGCCGCGCCAACCCTTGTCGTGTCCGGCAGCGCGGAGCCGGTAATGCCGGTCATCGACACGTAATAGACGAAGCCGGACGTGTTGTTCAGTACGGTCGGCAGCCGCTTCTCATCGGTGGTCGGCGTTGCGAGCCGAATGAAGTTGAGCCCGGCCTTGAGTGCCGGAACGCACAGTTCCTCGTCCATCTCTGGCGGCAGATCGACCACGATCAGCCCGTCCACGCCGGAGGCCTTGGCATCGGTGAGAAAGCGTTCGACGCCATAAATGTAGATCGGGTTGTAATACCCCATCATCACGATCGGCGTGTCATCGTCTTGCTTGCGGAAATCGGCGGCCATTGCCAGCGTCTTCGCAAGTGTCTGCCCGCCCTTGAGAGCGCGCAGCCCGGCGGCCTGGATCGCCGGGCCGTCGGCCATAGGGTCGGAAAACGGCATGCCGAGTTCGATCACATCCGCGCCCGCCTTGGGCAGCGCCTTCATGATCGACAGCGAGGTCTCGTAGTCGGGATCGCCGCCCATGAAATAGGTAACGAGCCCCGGACGGCCCTCGGCCTTCAGTGCCGCGAAGCGGCGATCGATGCGTGTCGGAGCCACGTGGTATCCTCATCTCGATGTTAGCCTGGAGGCTGATACTCGGCTGGGCGGGTCGCTGCAACATTGCCGCCTGAATCCAGCACGATTTCCGGGAACAAGCACTGCTCAATCTGCTTTTTCGTTATCTTGCGCTTTCCACTCGCGACGCTTAGCAGGTCGGTTGAATGGCCGAAATGCGGAGGCGCAACGACGAATAGCTCCTTCTCTGGAAATTGACTGCGGACCATCGCAATTGCGGGTTTCAAATCACTGTCCCGAGAGACGACATAGGCTCTATCGTAGGTATCTTTGTATGCTTCGTTGAGCATACAAAGTGCGATGTTCACGTCGGTTTCCTTCTCCTCATGTCCAACCGATATACGCTTGCAGTGATTGCAGAAGCGATCCTTCTTTTTGAAGTTACCCATAATCACATCGACGTCGACTGAACTTAGCGCAGCGACATATTGCTCATGTCTGCGCTTAGGACCGGGGAGCCAATTTGCGTACGCGGAAAAATAGTAGATGTGCGAGATGTCTTCGGACATGGATGTAAGGCGCTTCATCAAAGCCCGCAGATCGACCCATTTTAGATGGTCGCCATCTAATCTGCGTAGCGCATGGTAAAAATTGAATCCGTCAATGAAGAATGAAGAACGTGTCATGCGGCAATTAGGATGAAGCCGCAGAAAAAATAAACCCCACGAGCCTGAACCCGTGGGGGCCGCTGGGCGAACCATGCGGGATTACTCTGCTAACGTAGACGAAACGCACCGAAGAATCAAGAATCGACGGACTCGAAATCAGTCTTGAGTCAAGAAGAAACTATATGTTGTGCTCTTTTCCGGGAGTACGGGGGCTTCGCAGCAAACGCTAGCGCACATTCAGAAATCCAGCGAACATAAAGCACGCTCTCATTCGGCGTGCTCGCGCACCTGGATTGTCACCGCGAAGGCATAAAACCCGTCGCGCGCGATCCGGCGCATCGCCTCGCCACCGTCGAAGGCGATGCGCTTGGCGTCGTCATCCGCGATTTTGGTCATCAGCGCGAGGTTGCGGCTTTCGCGAATGCCTTGCGGATTGTCGCGCATATCGTCGGCGCGGATCGCCACATAGTGCTGCGGGTTCTGCTTCGAACGGTAAATCTCGAACATGGCTGGCTTGCCTCCCGGCTGCTTGCTCGCGGCAGCAACTATAGCTCATGTCCCAGAATCTTGCCGACTGTGAACACATCCTTGTCGCCGCGGCCGCACAGATTCATCACGATGATCTGGTCTTTCGACATTTTCGGCGCGCGCTTGATCACCTCGGCCAAAGCGTGAGCGGGTTCCAGCGCGGGGATGATGCCTTCGAGGCGTGTCAGAAGCTGGAAGGCCTCCAGCGCCTCGTCATCCATGATCGGCACATAGTCCACCCGACCGCTATCCTTCAGCCATGAATGCTCCGGCCCGATACCCGGATAGTCGAGCCCGGCCGAAATCGAATGGCCGTCATTGATCTGGCCGTCATCGTTCTGCAGCAGGTAGGTGCGGTTGCCGTGCAGAACGCCGGGCTTGCCGGCCGTCAGCGAAGCGCAATGCTCTTCGCCCGAGAGCCCCTTGCCGCCGGCTTCCACGCCAACGATCTGAACGCCCTTGTCGTCCAGGAAGGGGTGGAACAGGCCGATAGCATTGGAGCCGCCGCCAACGGCAGCCACAAGCATGTCCGGAAGCCGCCCCTCGGCGGCCTGCATCTGCTCGCGCACCTCGCGTCCGATCACCGACTGGAATTCGCGTACCAGCTCGGGATACGGGTGTGGGCCGGCGGCCGTACCGATCAGATAATAGGTGTCCTCGACATTTGTCACCCAGTCGCGCAGCGCCTCGTTCATCGCGTCCTTGAGCGTCCCATGACCGGACGTTACCGGCCGCACTTCGGCGCCGAGCAGCTTCATGCGGAAAACGTTCGGCGCCTGACGCTCCACGTCGGTTGCGCCCATATAGACGACGCAGGGATAGCCGAAGCGCGCCGCGACGGTTGCGGAAGCCACGCCGTGCTGGCCCGCACCCGTCTCCGCGATGATGCGCTTCTTGCCCATGCGCTTGGCCAGCAGGATCTGGCCGAGGCAATTGTTGATCTTGTGCGATCCGGTGTGGTTCAGCTCGTCGCGCTTGAAATAGATTTTCGCGCCGCCGAGATGCTCAGTCAGTCGCTCGGCGAAATAGAGCGGCGAGGGCCTGCCGGTATAATGGGTGTTGAGCTGTTCGATCTCGGCCTTGAATGCCGGGTCGTCCTTGGCCTCGTTCCAGTGATGTTCGAGGTCGAGGATCAGCGGCATCAGCGTTTCGGCGACGAAACGGCCGCCGAACATGCCGAACATGCCCTGCTCGTCGGGTCCGGTGCGGAAGGAATTCGGCAATGCCGGCTTGTTCATGGCCCGGGCTCCTGACTGTTCGGGCAGTCAGGCTGCGCGTGTCGACTGCGCTTCCTGTACGGCCCGGAAGAAATCCTTGATCAGCCCAACATCCTTGATGCCCGGCGCGCTTTCGACGCCGGAGGAAATGTCTATCCCGGGCGGGTTCGCCAGTCGCAGGGCCTCGCCGATATTGGCGGTGTTGAGCCCACCGGAAAGCATGTAGTCGATATCCGCGTCAAGGGCGGCGAGCAGCCGCCAGTCGAAGGTGACGCCGTTGCCTCCCGGAAGCTCGGACCCCTTTGGCGGCTTAGCATCGAGCAGAAGCCGGTCCGCTACGTCGCGATAGGCGGTAGCCTTTCCGAGGTCCGCAGCCTCCGAAACCGAGAGCGCCTTCATCACCGGCAGGCTGTAGCGCGCGCGGATTGCCGCCACCCGTTCGGGCGTTTCGCGGCCGTGGAGCTGCAATATATCTGGCGACATGGCAAGCACGATCTCGTCAAGGAAAGCGTTATCGGCATCCACCGTAACGGCGACTGCATCCGCCTGCCCGCGAGCGGCGAGCCTCAGATCGCCTGCCAGCTCCGGCGCCAGATAGCGCGGGCTTTTAGCGAAAAAGATGAAGCCGATATGGCTCGACCCGCCGTCAAGCGCGGCGGCGATTGTTTCGGGCGTTTTCAGCCCGCAGATTTTGATGTCGAGCGCCATGAGACAAGCAAATACAGCGCGTTGCGGTTGGTGTCGAGATTTAGCCGTCTGTTGTCGTCGTGGCTGCTGCCGAGGTCGGTGCTCACCTCACCCGCCGCATAGCGTTTGATGCCTCGGTTCACGATCTGGCCGGTTGCAAAACATGTAGGAACCAATTGGCTCGCCATCGAGTTTAACTCTGCCGAGAGAGTCTTCCTCGAAGTCGCGGATGGACGCTGCAACCCGCAACGATCAATAGAAGGCCGACCAAGTCTATGAATTTCTTGTTCAATATGACGCCCCCGCCGAATATGGGTTACTTATGCAATCAGCGCCCGGAATGTGACGTCAGGGCGGCAGTCGCCAAGCAGCTCAAACTCGCTTTCAAGTCGAGCCGCCAATGAAGAAGCCTGAAACCAAGCTACCGCCAATCTCGCGCCTGCCGCTGAAGGTCGATGTCGACCTGCTGCTTGGCCGCAGCGCGAATATTGCGATCATCGGCGTTGGCATTGTCGGGCTGGTCTTTGCTCTCCATGCCGGCGCCTTCATTCTCATGCCGGTGGCGCTCGCCGTAACCGTTGGGCTTATGCTGGGGCCGGTGGCGACCCGGCTGGAACGTCGCGGCGTGCCGAGCTGGGCCTCATCGGCCCTCGTATTCCTACTGTTCGTGACGGGCCTTTGCCTGCTGGCGCTTGCACTCACTGGGCCATTGTCATTCTGGGCCGGAGAGCTGCCGCGCATCTGGAACCGGCTGCAGGTGCATCTGGCCGAACTCAGCGGACCGATTAAAGCGCTCAGGAACCTTCAGGATGAGATGGGCTCGCTCATGGGCGGCTCGGGCACGGCGGTTCGTGTTGAAGAAGACGGCACCGGTGTCGAAGACGTTGCAGTGCTGGCGCCCGCTCTGGTTGCCCAGATACTGCTGTTTGGCGCGAGCCTCTATTTCTTCGTCGCTACCCGCAACAATATCCGCGACACCCTCCTGCGCATATGTGTGAATCGCCGCTTGCGCTGGCGTGTGGCGCATATCTTCCGCGACGTTGAGATGCTCGTTTCGCGCTATTTGCTGTCCATCACCGCCATCAATATCTGCCTTGGCATCGCCGTCGCGCTGGTGCTGTGGCTGGTCGGCGTGCCTTCGCCGCTTCTGTGGGGCGCTCTCGCCGGGCTGCTCAATTTTGTCATCTATATCGGACCGGCAGTCATGGCTGTCATTCTCTTCGCGGTTGGTCTGTCGGTCGGAGAAACGATCAGCCAGAGCCTTGTGCCGCCACTTGCCTATCTGTCGGTCAATTTCGTCGAGGCGCAGTTCGTGACGCCGATGGTGGTCGGCCGCACGATGACCCTCAATCCGTTTCTGGTGTTGCTGGCTTTGGCCTTCTGGATATGGATCTGGGGGCCCATTGGCGGCTTCATCGCCATTCCCGCGCTGCTAATCTTCTTCGCGATCGCGCGCAACATCCTGCCGGGTGTCAACGAGCCGGCGGGCTGACGCTCAACCGAAGCCGATCGCCTGGAGTGCAGGCCCGTTGCGTTTCAGCCATGCCTTGGCCTCATCTGTGCGTGGGCAGAGCTCGCGGCATAGCTTCCAGAATTTCGGCCCGTGGTTCATCTCGATCAGATGCGCCACCTCATGCGCGACGAGATAATCGATCACCGTGGCAGGTGCCATCGCGATACGCCATGAAAAGGAGAGTGCGCCGTCCGAGGTGCACGAACCCCAGCGCGAGCTCGTGTCCTTGAAGCGAACGGACTTAGCCCGCCGGCCGACCGTGGCCGTGTGCTTTGCTACGAGCGCATCGATTTCGCGCTTTGCCTCACGCTTCAGAAAATCCGCAACGCGTCGCCGCAAATAACGGCGGTCGCCATGTACGACGAGCGCCGGCCCGTCGTCGGTTTGTGCGGTTTCGGCCATGCCGCGTTTGCCGGGTTCGTGGATGATGAGATGCGGCACGCCGCGCAAGGGAATCTTGATCCCGGGCCGCACCTGGGGCTGGTCCGGCAGTTTGGCAAGCCGCTGTTCCAGCCAGCCGCGATTACGTTCGAGAAAGCGATCGACTTCGCGCGACGAGACGCCCGGCGGCACGGTGACGCGCAATCCGGTTCCGCCCGAGGCAATGCGCAGCGTTAGTCGCGTCGCGCGGTCGTTTTCCACGATCCTGAGCGGCAGGATGCGTCCGCCGACCTCATGGTCGCGCGTTTGCGGCTGGGCCGGGGTCTTGCGCAGGAAAGCGAAGCTCATCCGAGTATTTTAGGCGATTCGCCGGAAAAGCACTCCCAACGAAAAACGGCGCCGCAGGGCGCCGTCGTTCATCTCGTTGGTAAGCTCACGCTTAGTCGTCGAGCAGGCCTTCGCCCTTGTCCTTCTTCTTTTTCGAAGTCGGAGCAGGGGTAGACTTGGAGCGGTCGGCCATGAAGCGGTCGAACTCTTCCTGATCCTTGGCCCGGCGCAGCTCGCGCAGATAGTCATCGAACTGTTCGCGCATCTCGTCGAGCTTGCGGCGCTCTTCCTCGATCCGCTCGAGCTCTTTCTCGCGCCAATCGTCGAAAGCGACGTTACCGGTGCGGGCATGCCCGCGGAAATGGCTGCGGCGGCAGTTGGCAAACATGCCGTCGGTGGCCTTGTTCACATCGCGCTTGAATCCGTCGAGGCGGTCGCCCCACAGAACATAGGCGAGCATGGCAAGGCCGAGTGGCCAAAACACCATGAAGCCGATCACCATCAGCGCGATGGTTGCTGGCGTCCATGCAGGACGTATCAGTGCGGAATTGGTCATCTTACCCGTTCCCTGTCAGTGCTGGGCAGCCGGTTGTGGCTGCATGAATTCGAAGTGGGAACGCACCGATTGCGATTCAAGAACGACGGTACGGAAATCCGGCAAGTATCTAAAAATAAGAAGGATAATCGGGCGGAAAACTATTCCGCGGGCGAACCCGGTTGATTGTGCAACGCAACAAGCCCTGCCGCGCTACGGGTCAGCAAAGCCAGATCCTGCGGCCGCGAGAGCCGGTGGTCGCCGTTGCGAATGAGCGTCAGCGTCACGTCGTCGGCGCTGAGATGTTCGACCAGTTTCTGCGCATGCGCATAGGGAACGTCGGGGTCGGCCATGCCCTGCAGAATATGCACGGGGCAATGTGTGTCGATGACACCGGTAAGCACGCGATTCTTTCGACCGTCTTCAAAAAGGGCGCGTGTATAGATGTTGGGCTCGTCGGAATATTCCGACGGCTCTTCCAGATAGCCCTTCGTCTCCAGTTCACGGCGCTGGACGTCGGTCAGCTCTGGCTCCATCAGCTCCGCGGTGAAGTCGGGCGCGGGCGCAATCAGCAGCAATCCCACCAGACGGTCGCTCTTGCCGGCCTTCGCCAGTTCCTGAGCCATGCGTAGCGCGATCCAGCCGCCCATGGAGGAGCCGACGAGGATCTGCGGACCGCTTGTGAAACGCTCGAACACAGCAATACTTTCGGCCAGCCAGTGCGAAATCGTGCCGTCCTCGAAGCGCCCGCCCGAAACGCCATGCCCGGAATAGTCGTGCCTCGTGAAGGCGAGACCCTCGTCGGCCGCCCAGGCATCCAGCGTGTCCGCTTTCGTTCCGGCCATGTCGGACTTGTAGCCACCGAGCCACACGAGCCCCGGCGTGCTGCCGGCCCGGTGCCTGACGGCGATCGCATTGCCGTCCACCTCGATCATGGCGCTTCGTTCTGGGTTGCTGCTTGATGTCATGTGGCTGGCCTCCGGCTGGCCCTATCGCATGTTCGTATACGAGCGTGAAGAGCCGTGCCTCCGGCGCATCCCTGCCGAAATAATGATTCCGCGCACAAACTATGCTATTGACTTGCTCGGCGCTGCCACCACATTGCGCGCCTTGCGTCGGGCCACGGTCCGCCGCGTGAGCGATTCAGGGTCAACTGCAGAAGGAGACAACGACCATTCGCAGACCATTCAAAGCCGCCGCACCGGTCAAGGAAGGACCGCGCGCAAACCGCGATATCCGCGTTCCGCGGGTGCAGCTCATCGATGAGGAAGGAAACAACCGGGGCATCGTCGAAATCGCCGATGCGATGGAAGCCGCTGAGGATGCGGGTCTGGACCTGGTTGAGATTTCGCCCAACGCGCAGCCGCCCGTGTGCAAGATCACCGATCTGGGCAAGCTGAAATATCAGGGTCAGAAGAAGGCCGCCGAGGCCCGCAAGAAGCAGAAGACCATCGACATCAAAGAGATCAAGATGCGTCCCAACATCGACACCCACGATTACGAGGTGAAGATGAAGGCGGTGCGCCGTTTCTTCGACGAAGGTGACAAGGTCAAGCTGACGCTTCGCTTCCGTGGCCGCGAAATGGCCCACCTTGAGCTCGGAATGCAGTTGCTCAACCGCGTGCGAGAGGAAGTTGGCGAGATCGCCAAGGTGGAAGCCGAGCCGAAGCTCGAAGGCCGCCAGATGATGATGGTGCTGGCGCCCAAATAGCGCCGGCCTTCACCGCAGCCAGAATCACGACAACGGCCTGTTGCGCTTTTTACGGCGCATCGATATAAGGCCGCGTTCCGAACCGCCCGGCAGGGCATGCCGTGGCGGTTCTTAATGCTTAAGCTCACAAAAGCCACGAGCGAAGCGAGAAGCGGCCGACCGGCCGCCGCCGGCGATCCGGCGCCCTCGCGGAGCCGTCCGCACAGCGGACTGGCGTGAGCGCCTAAAACGGAGTCAGCAAAATGCCCAAGATGAAGACCAAGTCTTCTGCGAAGAAGCGTTTCAAGATCACCGCGACCGGCAAGGTCAAGGTAGCGGCCCAGGGCAAGCGCCACGGCATGATCAAGCGTTCCAACAAGTTCATCCGCGACGCGCGCGGCATGATGGTTCTGGCCGAAGCGGACGCCCGCAAGGTCGTGAAGAACTATCTGCCTAACGGCGGCGGCCTTTGAGCCGTAGCGGAACCTGAGCGTTTAAGGAGATCATGATATGGCACGCGTAAAGAGAGGCGTTACCGCCCACGCAAAGCACAAGAAGGTTCTGGGTCAGGCCAAGGGATTCTACGGCCGCCGCAAGAACACCATCCGCACCGCTAAGCAGGCGGTCGAAAAGTCGATGCAGTACGCATACCGCGACCGCAAGAACCGCAAGCGCAATTTCCGCGCTCTGTGGATCCAGCGCATCAACGCGGCGGCGCGCGAACACGGCCTGACCTATGGCCGTCTGATCGACGGCCTCAACAAGGCCGGCATCGAGATCGACCGCAAGGTGCTTTCCGACATGGCGATCCACGAGCCGCAGGCTTTCGCGGCGGTTGTTGCGCAGGCCAAGACCGCGCTCGCCTATCTGAAAGACACCACGCCGAACGCTTTTGAAAGCGCTGTAGCTTAAGCTAGCGCCTTCCCAAGCATTCGAAAATCTGATTTGGGAAACCCGCGCTGGCTGGGCCGGCGCGGGTTTTTGTTTGCAATTGTGCGTCCTTCGAGGCTCGCCCGCCAAAATTCCGGGTTCAAACCGGAAAAATCGACAAGGGCTCGCACCTCAGGATGAGGAATGCGGGCGCCAACGATCCTCATCCTGAGGTGCGAGCGTAGCGAGCCTCGAAGGACGCACTGGAAGAAAAGACGAAACGAAAGAGTGACGTCGTGACCGAATTGATGACTGATCTGAAGGCGCTTGAAGAGACGCTGCTGGCCGAAATCGCCGCTGCCGGCGACGAGCAGGCGATCGAGGCTGTGCGTGTCGCCGCACTCGGCAAGAAGGGCTCCGTCTCCGAGCGGCTGAAATCACTCGGCTCCATGAACCCTGAAGAGCGCCAGAGCTTCGGTCCGGCCATCAACGGCCTCAAGAACCGCATTGGAGATGCGCTGAGCGAACGCCGCGCCACGCTGCGCGATGGGGCGATCGACGCCAGGCTGGCGCGCGAGACGCTCGATGTCACGCTGCCCGTCCGCCAGACGCCGGCGGAGCGCGGACGCATTCACCCGATCACGCAGGTGATGGACGAAATCGCAGCCATTTTCGGCGACCTTGGCTTCGAGATCGCCGAAGGGCCGGACATCGAAACCGACTATTACAATTTCACCGCGCTCAACTTCCCCGAAGGCCACCCGGCGCGCGAGATGCACGACACCTTCTTCCTGGAGAAGGGCGAGCGCGACGAGGTACGCCTTCTGCGAACCCACACCTCGCCGGTGCAGATCCGCACCATGGAGGCGCAGGAGCCGCCCATCCGTATCGTTATTCCGGGCAAGACATATCGCTGCGATTTTGACGCAACCCATTCGCCGATGTTCCATCAGCTCGAGGGGCTGGTGATCGACAAAACGGCCAATGTCGCCAACATGAAGTGGGTGCTGACCGAGTTCTGCAAGGCCTTCTTCGAGGTGCCTTCGCTCAACATGCGCTTCCGCCCGAGCTTCTTCCCCTTCACCGAACCGTCGCTGGAAGTCGATATTCAGTGCGACCGCTCGCGGCCGGGTGAAGTGCTATTCGGTCAGGGCAGCGACTGGATGGAGATCCTGGGCTGCGGCATGGTCCACCCCAACGTTCTGCGTTTCGGCGGGCTCGACCCGGACGAATATCAGGGTTTCGCCTGGGGCATGGGCATCGACCGCATCGCAATGCTGAAATACGGCATGCCGGACCTGCGCGCCTTCTTCGACGCCGATGTCCGCTGGCTGTCGCATTACGGCTTCCGCCCGCTCGACATGCCGACGCTGTTCGGAGGTTTGAGCTCGTGACCTTGCCCCACACGGGCGGCTGCCGCTGCGGCGCGGTGCGGTTCGAGGCATCTGCAGAACCGCACCATGTCAGCTATTGCCACTGCGCAGACTGCCGGCACGCAAGCGGTGCGCCGGTGTCGGCCTTTGTCGGCTTCCGCACCGACACGCTGGTGTTTTCGGGCACCGAGCCCAAAGCCTACGAAAACGGCCCGGTTTCCCGCTCCTTCTGCGCCGCCTGCGGCTCGCCGATCGCCTATATCGACGAACGCCTGGCCGGCGAAAGCTGGATATTGCTTGGCGCGATGGACGCGCCGGAAGAGTTCAAACCGACGCTCCACGCCTATGTGCGTGAGCAACTGCCCTATGTGCATATGCCCGATGCGCTGCCGCGCCATGTCGGGTCGAGTGTGCCGAGACCGGACGGAACCGAAGAATGAAATTCACGCTTTCCTGGCTCAAGGATCATCTTGAGACCGACGCCACGCTGGACGAGATCGTCGAGCGGCTGACCATGATCGGCCTCGAAGTCGAGTCGGTCGACGACAAGGCCGCGCTCAAACCGTTCGTGATCGCCAAAGTGCTTACCGCCGAGCAGCATCCCGACGCCGACCGCCTGCGTGTGCTCTCCGTCGACACTGGCTCGGGCGATCCCGTTCAGGTGGTCTGTGGTGCGCCCAATGCGCGGGCAGGCCTCGTCGGAGCTTTCGCCGCGCCCGGCACCTATGTGCCCGGCATCGATGTCACGCTTTCCGTAGGCAAGATACGCGGTGTCGAAAGCCACGGCATGATGTGTTCGGAGCGCGAACTCATGCTCTCCGACGAACATGACGGCATCATCGATATCGATCAGGATGCCCCGGTGGGCACCTCCTTCGCCAGCTGGGCCAAGCTCGACGATCCGGTGATCGAAATCGGCTTGACGCCCAACCGCCCCGACGCCACCGGCGTTTACGGCATTGCGCGCGATCTTGCCGCCAGTGGTCTAGGCACGTTGAAGGACGGCACGGTCGAACCCGTCGCGGGCAAAGGAGAATGCCCGGTCAAGGTAACGATCGAGGCGCCCGACATGTGCCCCGGTTTCGCGCTGCGCCTGGTGCGCGGCGTGAAAAACGGGCCGTCGCCGAAATGGATGCAGCAGCGCCTCATCGCAATCGGCCTGCGCCCCATCAATGCGCTGGTGGACATCACCAACTATGTCACCTTCGATCGCGGCCGCCCGCTGCATGTGTTCGATGCAGCCAAGGTGAAAGGCAATCTGGTCGTGCGCGCCGCACGCGCGGGCGAAAAGGTGCTGGCGCTCGATGGCCGAGAATATGAAATGGCCGAGGGCCAGTGCGTGATCGCCGACGACAACGGCGTGGAATCGATTGCCGGCATCATGGGCGGCGAAATGTCGGGCTGCGATGAGAACACTACCGATGTGCTGGTGGAATCGGCGCTCTGGGATCCGCTGACCACGGCGCGCACCGGCCGCGACCTCGGCATCATCACAGACGCGCGCTACCGCTTCGAGCGCGGCGTCGATCCCGAATTCATGGTGCCGGGCGGCGATCTCGGCACGCGGCTTGTTGTCGAACTATGCGGCGGCGAGCCGACCGAGGCCGAAATCGTGCTCGGCAACCCAACCGCTACCGAGGGCGAAACGATTGGCGCCACCGGCCATCGCTATCGCGAGGTCGATTTCCCGCTCGCGGAAACCAAACGGCTCACTGGCCTCGACGTCAGCCGCGACGAGAGCATAGCGATCCTCAAGCGCCTCGGCTTCACGCCGAAAGGCGGCGAGGATGGCGACATTGTGCGCTTCGTCGTGCCGTCCTGGCGGCCGGATGTCGGCGGCAAGGCTGATCTCGTCGAAGAGGTGATGCGCATACACGGCGTCAACGAAATCGAGCCTCAGCCTCTATCCGCGCAGGGCGCCGTGAACGGTCGCACGCTCACCACGCTGCAGGTCAGAACCCGCAACGCCAAGCGCGCCCTTGCCGCGCGCGGCATGATGGAGGCCGTCACCTGGTCGTTCATTCCGCATGCGCATGCCGAGCTCTTCGGTGGTGGGCAGGATGGGCTGCGGCTCTCCAACCCGATTGCGGCCGACATGTCGGATATGCGGCCTTCGCTGCTACCGGGCCTCATCAGCGCTGCGCAGCGCAATGCCAATCATGGCTTCGCCGATGTCGCGCTGTTCGAGGTGTCGGGCACTTATGAGAGCGATGAACCGGACGGCCAGCGCCGCGTTGCAGCCGGCGTGCGCCGTGGCACCGCGCATATGGACGGGCAGGGCCGGCATTGGGCGGGCGATGCGCAGCCAGTCGGCGTGTTCGACGCCAAGGCCGACGCGCTCGCAGCGCTAGAAGCCTGCGGTGCACCTGTCGCCAACCTGCAGATCGAGCCCGGCGGTCCCGCCTGGTATCACCCCGGCCGCTCCGGCCTGATCAAGCTCGGGCCGAAAAACCTGCTCGGCACCTTTGGTGAGCTCCACCCGCGCACGCTTGAAGCGCTCGATGCCGAGGGCCCGCTCTGCGGCTTCGAGGTTTTTGTCGATGCGATCCCGGAGCCCAAGGCCAAGGCGACCCGCACAAAACCACGGCTCGACATCTCGCCGCTGCAGGCGGTGAAGCGCGACTTTGCCTTTGTGGTGGATAGTGATGTCCAGGCGGCCAAGCTTGTGCGCGCCGCAGCCGGTGCCGACAAAAAGCTCATCACCAGCGTGCGCGTGTTCGACCTGTTCGAGGGCGCTTCGCTCGGCGGGGGCAAGAAGTCGCTCGCCATCGAGGTCGCCATTCAACCGGTCGAAAAGACGCTGACCGACGAGGATTTCGAAGCGCTCGCCGCGAAAATCGTCGAGAACGTCTCCAAGCAGACCGGCGGCGTGCTGCGGGGATGAATCTAAGCATCCATTTCGTGGCGCTGCTCGGGGCGGCGGCATTGTTTTTTCTCCACGAAATGGATGCCGTCCGCTGCCGCGAATGGCGCATCTTCCCCGTCCTCGAACATGTCGAGGAGCGGATGGCGATGCTCTGGTTCTTTTGGCTCCACGTTCCTCTGTTCGGCCTGCTGATCTGGGGCGTGACGAGCACCCATGGCGGAAGCAATCTCTTCAGCCCGTTGTTCGGCGGCTTCTGCGTGCTTCATGGTTTCATGCACTGGCTCTATGAGCGCCATCCGCGCAACGAATTCCGCAACCCGTTATCGCGCAGCATCATCTGGAGCTGTGCCGCCGCCGGCCTGCTGACAGCGATCACCGCCTAGCTGGCAACAGGTAATGACATCATTGCCTGATGGCACGAATCGCGGTCATCTCGCGCGATGGATCATCTGCGCTATGCGAGCCATCCCGAGGCCGAGCTGCAACGGGTCTTTCTGGATATTATCTGGGCGGACCCGCTAATCCGCGCAGCGCTACTAGCGGCGCGGGGTCTCGAATTGCCTGACTGGCTGATTGTCTCCGGTGCTCTCTACAACACTGTTTGGAATTACCTAACGGGCCGCCAGCCTCGCCACGGCATCAACGATATCGACCTCTTCTATTTTGACGGGTCGGACCTTTCCTACGAAGCTGAGGACGCCGTCATCCGCCGCGCCGCGCCAGCCCTCGCGCATCTGCCTGTCGAGGTGGAAATCCGCAATCAGGCGCGCGTTCATCTCTGGTACCCGGAGAAGTTCGGCCGCCAGTGTCCGCAATATCGAAGCTCCGCGCATTCGGTGGAGTATTTCGCCTCCAAAACGCACGCCGTCGGTGTGGGGCTCGGTCAAGACGATCGCCTCGATCTGGTTGCGCCCTTTGGTGTCGGGCCAATCTTTCAGTTTCGCATGGTGCCCAATCACGCCCTCGACAACCGGGCCACTCATGAAAAAAGAGCGCGAGGGCCAAGTCCTGCTGGCCGGAACTTACGCTTGAACCCTGGTAGCAACCTCTGGCCTTCCCTCGCACGACGGGCTAGGTTCGCCCGAATTATTTCGGGAGACGTAAAATATGTTTCGTTGGGGCATTCTCTCCACCGCCAAGATCGCGCGCGAACAGCTCATTCCGGCCATCCAGGATGCTGAAAACGGTGTGCTGTCGGCCATAGCCAGCCGCGATGAGGCGAAGGCCCGGGCCCTTGCGGAGCGCAACGGCGCGCCGCACGAATTCGGCTCCTACGAGGAAATGCTGGCGTCAGACACAATCGATGGCGTCTATATTCCGCTTCCCACCTCTCAGCATGTCGAATGGGCGGTGAAGGCAGCCGACGCCGGCAAGCACGTGCTGGTCGAAAAGCCGTTGGCGCTGAAGGCCGAAGACATCGCTCAGGTGATCGCCGCGCGCGACCGCAACAATGTCGTGGTGTCGGAAGCCTTCATGGTCACCTATCACCCGCAATGGCTGAAGGTGCGCGAGCTGGTGCGTGACGGTGCAATCGGCAGGTTGCGCCATGTGCAGGGCGCGTTCAGCTATTTCAATGTCGACCCGAACAATATGCGCAACCAGCCCGAGCTCGGCGGCGGAGCGCTGCCCGACATCGGGGTCTACCCCACCGTGACGACACGCTTCGTCACTGGCGCCGAGCCGGCGCGTATTCAGGCGCTGGTGGAGCGTGACACCAAGTTCGGAACTGACATCTATTCGAGCGTGAAGGCCGATTTCGGTGCGTTCGAGCTCTCATTCTACTGTTCGACCCAGATGGCGCTGCGCCAGCACATGGTGTTCCATGGCGACAAGGGTTTCATCGAGGTCGTCGCACCCTTCAACGCCGGCGACTACGACCATCACCGCATCGAACTGCACGATATCGGCCACGCGACAACGCAGCAGTTCCGGTTTCCGGCAACCAAGCAGTACCGGCTAGAGGTCGAGGCCTTTGCGCGCCGTGCGGCGGGTGAGGAGGTCGACTATTTCACTCTGGAAGATTCGGTCAGAAACCAGAAGGTCATCGACGCGATCTACCGGGCCGGCGAAAGCGACAGGTGGGAGCAGGTCTGAGGCTTCATCGGCTGATTCGCGAGGCCTCCGGCTGGCATCGATGCCGGTGCTCGGATCGGTGGCAGAGGCGGCTTTGCGCCGCCTTTGGCGCCCATCGTCCGCCGGGCGGTGTTTTGGGAGCCATTTTCAGGCGTTAAAGCATGGCCTTGCCGCCTTGCATGGCAAAACCCTCCTACTTATATACCCGGCAACACCGCGCAGCCGGCAAATCGGCCGCTGCGGCGGTAATTCGTGTGAACGGGGCTTTCACGTGGAACGCCTAATGGGGTCCTGAAAGCCTGCCTAGCGGAGAGAAATGAGCCATGGCTAAAGTTATCGGTATCGACCTTGGTACCACCAACTCCTGCGTCGCCGTTATGGACGGCAAGGACGCGAAAGTGATCGAAAACTCGGAAGGCGCGCGCACCACCCCTTCCATCGTCGCCTTTTCCGATGGCGATGAGCGCCTCGTTGGCCAGCCGGCCAAGCGTCAGGCGGTCACCAACCCCGAAAACACCTTCTTTGCGATCAAGCGCCTGATCGGCCGTCGCTACGACGACCCGATCACCGACAAGGACAAGAAGCTCGTCCCCTACAAGATCGTCAAAGGCAAGAATGGCGACGCCTGGGTCGAGGCCCACGGCAAGTCTTATTCGCCTTCGCAGATCTCGGCGATGACGCTGCAGAAGATGAAAGAGACGGCAGAAAGCTATCTCGGCGAGAAGGTCGAGAAGGCCGTCATCACCGTTCCAGCCTACTTCAACGACGCCCAGCGCCAAGCCACCAAGGACGCAGGCAAGATCGCCGGCCTTGAAGTGCTGCGCATCATCAACGAGCCGACGGCTGCCGCGCTCGCTTACGGCCTCGACAAGAAGACCACCGGCACCATCGCGGTTTACGACCTTGGTGGCGGCACCTTCGATATCTCGATCCTCGAGATCGGCGACGGCGTGTTCGAGGTGAAGTCGACCAACGGCGACACCTTCCTCGGCGGTGAAGATTTCGACATGCATCTCGTCAACTACCTCGCCGACGAGTTCAAGAAGGAGCAGGGCATCGACCTGAAGGACGACAAGCTCGCCCTGCAGCGGCTCAAGGAAGCTGCGGAGAAGGCAAAGATCGAGCTTTCGTCGTCGACCCAGACCGAAATCAACCTGCCGTTCATCACCGCAGATCAGTCGGGGCCCAAGCACCTGACGATGAAGCTGACCCGCGCCAAGTTCGAACAGCTTGTCGACGATCTGGTCCAGCGCACCATCGCGCCGTGCAAGGCAGCCCTCAAGGATGCCGGCATGAAGGCTGGCGAGATCGACGAGGTGGTTCTCGTCGGCGGCATGACCCGCATGCCCAAGGTGCAGGAAGTCGTGAAGCAGTTCTTCGGCAAGGAGCCGCACAAGGGCGTGAACCCTGATGAGGTGGTTGCCATCGGCGCTGCCATTCAGGCCGGCGTTCTGCAGGGCGACGTGAAGGACGTGCTGCTGCTCGACGTGACCCCGCTGTCGCTGGGCATCGAGACGCTTGGCGGCGTGTTCACGCGCCTGATCGAGCGCAACACCACGATCCCGACCAAAAAGGGCCAGGTCTTCTCGACCGCCGAGGACAGCCAGTCTGCCGTGACGATCCGTGTCTTCCAGGGCGAGCGCGAAATGGCGGCCGACAACAAGCTGCTCGGCCAGTTCGATCTGGTGGGCATTCCGCCCGCACCACGCGGCGTGCCGCAGATCGAGGTGACTTTCGACATCGACGCCAACGGCATCGTCAACGTTTCGGCCAAGGACAAGGGCACCGGCAAGGAGCAGCAGATCCGCATCCAGGCTTCGGGTGGTCTGTCCGACGATGAGATCGACAACATGGTCAAGGACGCCGAGGCCAACGCCGAGTCCGACAAGAAGCGCCGCGAGGGTGTCGAGGCCCGCAACCAGGCCGAGGCGCTGATCCATTCCTCGGAGAAGTCGCTCAGCGAATATGGCGAGAAGATTTCCGAAGAGGACCGCAAGGCCATCGAGGACGCCATCGCCGAGCTGAAGACGGCGACCGAGGGCGAAGACCTCGAAGAGATCAAGGCCAAGACACAGGCGCTTGCAGAAGCCTCAATGAAACTCGGCCAGGCGATGTATGAAGCCTCGCAGGCCGAGGGCGCGGAAGCAGCCGGCGGCGACGAAGCCAAGGCCGAAGATGTCGTCGATGCCGATTTCGAGGAAATCGACGAAGACGACGACAAGAAGAAATCGGCCTGACGGGTCGGATAAACCGCAATCGCCCGGCGCTCGCGCCGGGCTTTTGCGATCAGGTCGCGGCTTAAAGCAGGCAATTTCGGATTCTGCGGAACAAGCCAGCGCAAATTGAATCTCGGTACTCGCGGCTGTAAAGCCGGCCCGCCGGAAACTTAAGACAAGAAGGCCCGATGAAGGCTGATTTCTACGAAACGCTGGGCGTCTCCAAAGGCGCGGACGAAAAAGAGCTCAAGGCCGCTTTTCGCAAGCAGGCGATGCGCTTTCACCCAGACCGCAACCCCGATGATGCGGAAGCCGAGCGCAAGTTCAAGGAAGTCGGCGAGGCCTATGAGGTGCTCAAGGACCCGCAGAAGAGGGCCGCCTATGACCGCTTCGGCCACGCCGCGTTCGAAAATGGTGGCATGGGCGGCGGCGGCGGCCATGGCTTCGGTGGCGCCGGCGGCTTTGCGGATATTTTCGAGGACATTTTCGGTGACATGATGGGTGGCGGCCGCCGCCGCTCGTCAGGTGGCCGCGAGCGCGGGGCTGACCTGCGCTACAATATGGAAATTTCGCTCGAAGAGGCATTTGCCGGCAAGACCGCGCAAATCCACGTGCCGAGCTCCATTCAATGTACGGATTGCACGGGCTCTGGCGCGAAACCCGGCACCTCGCCGACGACGTGCCCCATGTGTCAGGGCGCCGGCCGTGTGCGCGCTGCGCAGGGCTTCTTTTCGATCGAGCGCACCTGCCCGCAGTGCCAGGGCCGCGGTCAGACCATCACCGACCCCTGCCCGAAATGTTCCGGTCAGGGCCGGGTGACAGAGGAGCGTTCGCTTTCGGTCAATATTCCTGCCGGCATCGAGGATGGCACCCGCATTCGGCTGGCAGGCGAAGGCGAAGCGGGCCTGCGCGGCTCGCCGAGCGGTGACCTCTATATCTTCCTCTCCGTCAAGCCGCACGAGTTCTTCCAGCGCGACGGCGCTGATCTTTATTGCAAAGTGCCGATTTCGATGACCACCGCCGCACTCGGCGGCGCTTTCGAAGTTACAACGCTGGATGGCACCCAGACGCGGGTCAAGGTGCCCGAAGGCTCTCAGAACGGCCGCCAGTTCCGCCTCAAGGGCAAAGGCATGCCGGTGCTGCGCCAGCCGCAGGTGGGTGATCTCTATATTCAGGTTTCGGTGGAAACCCCGCAAAACCTGTCGAAACGGCAGCGCGAACTGCTCGAAGAATTCGAAGAGCTTTCGTCCAAGGAAAACAGCCCGCAGTCTGCCGGCTTCTTTTCCCGCATGAAGGATTTCCTGGATTCCTTCGGCGAATAACCGCCGGATTTGCTTGCTTCCCTTGCGGCAGCGCATATGTAGAAGGCAAGCAGGTCAGAAGCTGAAACGAGGAGAGCATTCATGACCCTTCACCCAGGTTTGCGGAAGTTCGCGTCGCGGTTCGACGAAGAACTGCGCTTCTTCCGTGGGTGGGTGGGCAAGCCGAAGGCGGTTGGTGCAATCGTCCCCACCAGCAACGTGACTGCGCGCCGCATGGCCAGTGTCACCGATCCCTGCTCCGGCCTTCCGGTGCTGGAACTCGGTCCCGGCACCGGTGTCATCACCCGCGCCATCCTCGACCATGGCATTCCCGCGGACCGGCTGATCACGATCGAATATTCACCGGATTTCGTCGCGCATCTGGAAAAGCACTTTCCCGGCATCTCAGTGATACAGGGCGACGCCTTCGATCTCGACAAGACGCTTGGCGACAAGGCCGGCCTTACCTTCGATTCCATCGTATCGGGCGTACCGCTGCTCAACTTTCCGGTCGAGCAGCGTGTGCGCTATGTCGAAGACCTTCTCGACCGCGTAAACCCAGGCCGTCCGGTCATTCAGCTGACCTATGGCCCGCTTTCGCCGGTGCCCGCCGGCAAGGGTAGCTATAAGGTCACGCGATTCGATTTCATCTTGCGCAATATCCCGCCAACAACGCTTTGGCTTTATTCGAGGGGTGAACCTGTGCTGCCGGGCGCGCGGCACTGAAGCTGCGCTCAACAACTGAAAGCAGGAAATGACACCGAAAATTCTCGTCTTCGCAGGGTCGGTTCGTTCCGGCGCATATTCCGGCAAAACCGCGGACGTCGCACAGCATGAACTCGCCAGGCAGGGCGCGGACGTAACCCGCATTTCGCTCGCCGACTACCCGCTGCCGATCATGGACGAGGACCTGGAGACGGAAAAGGGCATCCCCGAAAACGCTGTGAAGCTCGCCCGGCTGATCGCCTCGCACGACGCAATGCTGATCGCGACGCCGGAATATAACGGCTCAATGCCGCCGCTCGTTAAAAACACGATCGACTGGGTGAGCCGCGTGTCGGAAGACGGCGGCAAGCCGCTCAAACCCTATCCGGGCAAGGTCGTTGCAATCTGCTCGTCATCCGACGGGCATTTCGCCGGCATTCGCAGCGCCAACCATTTGCGCGCCGTGCTGGCGCATATCCAGATGGAAGTGATCGCGCCGCAGGTTTCGGTGCCCAATGCGGACAAGGCCTTCGATGACGATGGAAACTTTGTCGCCGAGCGCCTGACAAAAGGCATGCAACGCCTTTGCCGCACTCTGATCGAACATGCGCGGCTGCTGAGCACGAGGGTGGAACACTGATGGCGGTGCAGAACGAACTGCGCGACCGGCTGATCGTCGGTCTGGATGTGCCAGGCATTGCCGAGGCCGAACGGGTGGTGGAAACGCTGGGCGACACGGTCGGCTTCTACAAGATCGGCTACCAGCTTGCCTATGCTGGTGGTTTCGAGCTCGCCCGCGATTTGGTGAAGGACGGCAAGAAGGTCTTTCTTGACCTCAAGCTGCTCGACATCGACAACACGGTGGCCAAGGGCGTTGAGAGCGTCGCGCGCCTCGGCGTCAACATGCTCACCATCCACGCCTATCCCAAGGCGATGCGCGCCGCGGTTGAGGCCGCGAAGGGTTCGGGTGTCTGTCTCCTGGGGGTCACTGTACTGACCTCGATGGACGATGCGGACCTCAGGGAAGCGGGATACGCCGAAGGAGCTGCTGCGCTTACCGCGCGTCGCGCCGGTCAAGCACGCGAGGCCGGTATGGGCGGAATTGTCTGTGCCGCTCCGGAAGCCTCACGTTTGCGGGGCATTGTCGGCCCTGACCTCGCAGTGGTAACGCCGGGCATCCGCCCGGCCGGCGCGGATGCTGGCGACCAGAAGCGTATCGCCACGCCGGCGGACGCTCTGCGCTCGGGCGCAAGCCATCTCGTGGTGGCGCGGCCTGTCGTGGCCGCTGCCGACCATAAAGGTGCGGCAACTGCGATTCTGGAAGAGATGGCTGCGGCCTAGATTGTACAAGAAGCGGCGCGTAAGCCGCAGGGAGGGACAATGGCTAAAGGATACTGGATTGCTCGCGTCGATGTGCGCGACCCCGAGCGCTACAAGGATTATGTCTCCACTGCCAAGCCGGCCTTCGAGCGCTTCGGAGCGAAATTTCTCGCCCGTGGCGGCGAATATACTGCGTTGGAAGGCGCCGTGCGCGCCCGCAACGTCGTGATCGAGTTCCCATCCCACCAGGCCGCGGTCGATTGCTACAACTCGGCCGAATATCAGGCCGCGAAGGCAATCCGCCAGGAAGTGGCCGATGCCGAAATGGTCGTGGTCGAGGGCTTCGAAGGGTGATCCGAGGCGGCAGCGCGTTGCCGCCATTAGACTACAGCCAGCATGATTGCCCGCCGGGCTACAGGATCCGCAGCGGGACGCCTGCGGATGACGAGCGGCTCGTTGCAATTGAAAACGCCGCCGGCCGTCTCTTCGCCGACCATGGCTATCAGGCCGTCGCCGAGGACGGCTTTGAAAATGTCGCCCAGCTCCGCAGCATCTTGCGCAGCGGTGACATGTTTGTCGCGGTGGATGGCGATGACTGCCCGGTCGGCTTTGCCTTCGCGCGCTCACTGGCGGGCTGGCTGCATCTGCGTGAACTTTCGGTCGATCCCGCGCACGGCCGCAAAGGCCTGGGGCGCGCGCTGGTGAACACGGTTGTAGCGGCGGCGCGTTCCGCTGGGCTCGCTGGCGTTACCCTGACGACATTCCGCACGGTGCGTTTCAACCAGCCATTTTACGAATCGCTCGGCTTTCGCGAACTGCTGGCTTTCGATGCACCGCCTATTCTCGCCGATATGTTCCGCAGTGAAATTCCACATGGAATTGACCCTGCCGAGCGGCTTATCATGCGGTTTTTGCTCGATTAAATGCTGTTTCGGCCGCCAGTTAGGCCTTTCCGCCGTTTCTTGTTGCGCCGCAACAAAACTCCGCTTAGCTTTATCATATAACAATGTCGCGCATGACGCCCGGCATTCTGTGCGAAGCCGAAGAGGCTAAAGGGCGCAATGTTCTACCAGATGTACGAACTCAACCATGCCGCGTTGCAGCCATACAGGGCGCTCGCGGACGCGGTGAAACTCTTCTACAGCCACCCGCTCAACCCCGCATCGCAGACCAGCTTCGGGCGCTCTGTCGCCGGAGCTGCCGAGCTGTTTGAGCGAACGACCCGTCGCTACGCCAAGCCGGAATTCGGCATCTCCGAAACGACCGTCAATTTCGTTCGTGTACCGGTGAAGGAAAAGACCGTCTGGTCGAAACCCTTCTGCAATCTGATCCATTTCGAGCGCAGGCTGCCCGAAGGCCACAAGCCCGACCCCAAGATCCTGATCGTGGCGCCGATGTCGGGTCACTACGCAACGCTGTTGCGCGGCACGGTCGAGACCTTCCTGCCGCGAGCCGAGGTTTTCATCACCGATTGGACAGACGCCCGCATGGTGCCGCTGTCCGCCGGACCGTTCGATCTCGACGACTATGTTGACTACGTGATCGACATGCTGCGCTGGCTGGGGCCGGACACGCATGTCATTGCCGTCTGCCAGCCCTCGGTGCCGGTGCTTTCCGCCGTTTCGGTGATGGAAGCGCGTGGCGATGACGCGGCGCCCTCGACCATGACGCTGATGGGCGGGCCGATCGACACCAGGCGCAATCCGACCGCCGTGAACCTGCTGGCGGAGGAAAAGGGCACTGACTGGTTCCGTGACAATGTCATCACCACCGTGCCCTGGCCGCATCCGGGCTTTGGCCGGCCGGTCTATCCGGGCTTCCTGCAGCTTTCGGGCTTCATGAGCATGAACCTCGACCGGCACCTGATCGCCCACAAGGACTTCTTCATGCATCTGGTGAAGGACGATGGCGATTCAGCCGAAAAGCACCGCGAGTTCTACGACGAATACCTCGCCGTGATGGACCTTACGGCTGAATTCTACCTGCAGACGGTGGAAACGGTGTTCGTTCGCCACGCCTTGCCCAAGGGTGAAATGACCCATCGCGGCGAGCCGGTCGATCCGGCTGCGGTGCGCAACGTTGCGCTGCTTACGGTCGAGGGCGAGAACGATGACATCTCCGGTCTCGGCCAGACCAAGGCCGCACATGATCTGTGTGTGAACATCCCGGACGAAATGCGCGCGCACCACATGCAGCCGAAGGTCGGCCACTATGGCGTGTTCAACGGCTCGCGTTTCCGCGCCGATATCGCGCCGCGCATCCTCGATTTCATCCGCTCGCATGCGCGAGCCGCAAGGCCTGCCGCCAAAAAAACGAAGGTCGCAAAGAGCGCATAGCGCCTGCCCTTGGCCATCCAATTGGCATAGATTTGCGGTGTTGCGCCCCGTGGCAGGGGTATGCCTCAGCTTCATTCGGGCCTGGTTGATTCGTGCCCGACCTGGCATCTCGCACCCAGCCTGATGACTGTTGCCATTTTGACTCAGCACGCCTTGAACCGGCCATAAGCACGCCGTGCCGGGTAACCATGCCGGCAACTTGAGCGAGCGACGAATTGACTTCACCCCTCTCTCACCCTTAATTTTTTGTTAACGGGCGGTTGGCTTGGGGTAGGAAGTCATGGGTTTGGAGTATCGCGCCGCGGCGGCGCGCATAGGCAGCCTGATTGCGTTTTTGGCGCTGGCCGGCGGCCAGGCCGTATCCGCCGAACTCGGCTCCATGCATGCCGGCCGCCAGACATCTCAGCCGATTGGCCACTATGAGTTTTGTAAGGCAAACCCTGCCGAATGCGCGGTGCGCCCGCGCGATCGTGGCCGGCTGCGGCTCAATCAGGCAATCTTGGACCGTATCTCTTCGGTCAATCTTGAGATCAACCGCGCAATCCGCCCGCTCAACGATATAGATATCTATGGCCGCGACGAGGTCTGGGCGTATCCCGTTATCGGGGCTGGCGACTGCGAGGACTATGCGCTTTTGAAGCGGCGCGAGCTCAACCGCGCCGGCATCTCGCTGTCCAACCTCCTCATCACCGTCGTCCGCAAGCCTGATGGCGAGGGCCATGCGGTCCTGACCGTGCGCACGGACCGTGGCGATCTCATCCTCGACAATCTGCGCGACGATGTGCGCGGCTGGCGCGACACCGGTTACCGCTTCCTGAAGCGGCAGGCGAGCTACCACACGGGCCGTTGGGTTTCATTGCATGACGAAAACGAGACCCTCGTCGGCTCGGTCGACTGACGACCGGCAACTCGCCGCGCATTCTTGAAAACTGCAGCGTGTCTCGGCCGTCGCACCGCGCGATGAGCCTTAGCAGGCACGAATCTGCTTCGGCATTTCTCAGGCGGCTTGCTGCGCGAGCCGTTCCCCAGCCATGCGATAAGAAATCGCCTCGGCCAGATGAACGCGACCGACCGTGTCCGTGCCGTCGAGATCGGCCAGAGTGCGCGCCACTTTCAAGATGCGGTGATAGGCGCGGGCGGAGAAGCTCAGCTTTTCGCTGGCCTCGGCAAGCAGGCTAGCGCCGGCGGCGTCAGGTGCGGCCAGCTTCTCAACCAGAGAGTTCGACAAGGCGGCGTTGGTCAGCATGGCCCCCTGTCCGAACTCGGTTGCGCGCTCACGCTGCACTTGCCGCGCCCGCGCGACGCGCTCTGCCACCGTAGCGCTGGTTTCGGACTGGCCGGGACGTATGAGGTCCGCCGCCGACACGGCCGGCACGTCCACTTTGAGGTCGATGCGGTCCATCAGCGGCCCGGATATGCGAGCCTGATAGTCGGTCTGGCAGCGCGGCCCGCGCGCGCAACGATGCCCGGGTTCGCCGGCCATGCCGCAGCGGCATGGGTTCATCGCCGCAATCAGCTGAAACCGCGCCGGGTAGGTCACGCGATGGTTGGCACGCGCAATCATGCATTCGCCGCTCTCGAGCGGCTGCCGCAGCGAATCCAGCACCTGCGGCGTGAATTCGGGAAACTCGTCGAGAAACAGCACGCCGCAATGCGCGAGCGACACTTCGCCGGGCTTCACCCGCAGCCCGCCGCCGACCATCGCCGCCATGGAGGCCGAGTGATGCGGTGCGCGAAACGGCCTGCGGTCTGAGAGCTTGCCGTCGGCCAGCGCGCCGGCGATCGAGGCGATCATCGAAACTTCCAGAAGCTCGGATGCGCCAAGCGGCGGCAGGATGGAGGGCAGCCGCTGCGCAAGCATGGATTTGCCTGAACCCGGCGGGCCGACCATTAGTAATGTGTTGACATTGGACCCCACATTAAGTTATCGGCTGCCTGAACAAGACGGCGAGCGGCCTACGGGCCTCGCGCCACAGGGCTTCGTCTCCCACCTGATCTGAGGGGATACGCGCACTAAGCGAAGAGCTTAGGGGAAAATCGCTAGCGGCTGATCCGCTAGAGGTGGTGCAGGTCCGGGGACAATGCCTTCCCGCTGATGATGACGTGGCAGCGTCGAAACCTTGGAAAGATTAATGAACGCGACATCACCCCGCCTTGCATTTTCCTACGTGCGGTTCTCAACGCCTGAGCAACAACGCGGCGACAGCTATAGGCGGCAGTATGAATTGGCCCACCAATACGCCGAACGGCATGGACTGATCCTTGATGATCGCGCCTACACTGACCTCGGCGTTTCGGCATTTAGAGGCAAAAACGCCCGTGTGGGAGCGTTGCGGGCCTTCCTCGATGCGGTCGAAGCAGGGGACATACCTCGCGGTAGCGCCCTTCTGGTGGAGAACATGGATAGGCTTAGCCGCTCAATCCCCCGCAAAGCCGTGCGTATTTTGGAGGAAATCTGCGAAGCCGGCATTGAGGTCGTGACGCTGGACGACGAACAGCGCTACGACGAGGCAAGGTTGGACCGTGAACCGATGTGCTTTTTGGTCGCCTACCTTGTCGCCATCCGAGCGCATGAAGAGTGCGTCAAGAAGGGGTTGCGGGTTGGTCAGGCATGGGCAGAAAAGAGACGCCGTGCGGCAACCGAGAAGCTAACTTCCATCTGCCCAAACTGGCTTTCGCTTGATGACGACCGCGCAGCGTTTACGGTCCTAGAAGGTCGAGCCGCGATCGTGCGGCGCATCTACCAGCAATTCCTAGACGGCTCTGGGCAGGAAGCTATTGCTCGCAGTCTCAACGCCGACGGCATACAAACGTTTGGGCGCGGGGATCGCTGGCACAAGAGCACCGTCGCCAAGATATTGCGCAACGCCGCCGTAGTGGGCACCTACCAGCCGCATCGTATGGCCGCTGACGGAACGGACAAACTAAAACGCATACCCGATGGTCCGCCTGTTGAGGGATACTATCCGCCCATTGTTGACGCCCAGATATTTGCCACGGTCCAGAGCCGCCTCGATGGCACACGGGCAACCTATCGACGCGAGGGATATGCAATTACCAATCCCCTGGCCGGAATAGCAAGGTGCGCGGATTGTGGTGCGACCATGACGCGTGTCCAGAAGGGAAACCGCTCAGCGCCGCGCCTTGTGTGCTCGAGAGCCAAGCTAAGTGCAGGCTGTAAATATCGTAGCGTCCCCCTCACTGAAGTCGTCGATGCATTGACCGAAGATTGTGCGGCTTGGGTAGATGACGCCCCACTAGGCAACGATGCCTCGCGGCGGGAATTGGAGAGATTGGAAGCTAAACGGGCTGGGGCTGAGGAGGCGATTTACAGGCTCTCTCAGGAGCTTGCACGAGGAGGAGCATCCATCGCGATAGCCGACGCTCTCCGCAGTGAGGAAGTCAATTTACGGGCCCTAGAGGACGCCGAGCGGGCCTTGGTCGCGCGGTTGGCCCGCGAGGCCCCCAATATTCTCATCTCCCGCCTAGCGGCGCTGAAAGAGGCACTACGAGCCGACCCTTTCGATGCGGGTGCGGTTAACGCTCGCCTACGGGAGAACCTTCAACACATCACCGTCTGGCCGCGAAACGAGGAAGCGGCCCGCACATCATCCCTTACCTTCCATTGGCTGCAAGGTGGGGAAACCAACGTTCCAATCGGAGGCTTTGGCCGCGTGGACTAGGGCCACAACAATAGGAGACTGTATGAAACTTAACGACATGTTCCCCAATACCGACAGCGAAACGGTTGAGTATGGCAACGAAATCCAAGAGAGGGTGTCGTTTCCTATTCGTGCTGAGGATGGCAAGGAGTTTTTGATCGACCGTCTTTATCGCGACGCCCTGCGCCAAGGGGTGGGAGCGACCGTAGACGCCGAAGGCCATGTGGCCTTGATGCTCTACGCTGAGGCCGACAACCCTCGTCTGTTCCCCGCTGATCCAGCCGAGCGCCAGCACGGACCTGACAAAACCTTTCCACTAGGTCGCATTATTCATGACGCTGGCCTAGGCGAGCAGGTCGAGCGGCTTTCTAAAGTTGGAGATCATTCCCGAAATTGGACTATCGCAAACACTCGCATTAGCGCCGGCAAGAAAGACAATAGGCGGACCCGAGCCGACTTCCTCGCATTTATCCACGAGAAGGCAGGGGATGCCGCTGCTGCCGAGACGGAGCGCCTGCTTTGTACCGCAGATGCTCTAGTTCGACCCGACCTCAACAAGACCACCACCGTCTCGGTGGAACATCGTGATCGTGAGCAGGAAGCCTACCGATGACCGCCGTAACCGCCGTTGGACCGACCATCCCGAGAAACGCCACGGAGGCAATCACCTTCGCGCTGGACCATCTTGAGGGCTTGCAGGCCAGCGACTTCCTTGCCGACTGGCGCGAAGGCCGTAACCTTCAGGGCTGGCTTGATGGGCGCTTAGCGGACCTTCGGGCGGGGAGTGGCGATTGGTCAGACCGCCCACAAGGCCTTGGAGGACGCCGCTAGGGGGCAATTAATAGGATCATACTTGTGGGCCGACACTAAGTAGTAGGCCCCAAGAGATGCATGGGGATTGAAGCCTGGAGGCAGGCGCTAGGGGCCAATTAATTGTCGCTTACTTGTGGGCGACTTCAAGTAGTATAGGCCCCAAGTAGGCCCCTTTGTGGGGAGGGGAGGACCAATCCTCTCCCCCTCTAGACACTTTATGTGGCTCCTTCTCCCCTTTGTCTTAGTGCTTAAAGTGTCTGCCTTCATGCCGTAACGCCATGGGTGTCCCTCCCGGGGTAGAGAGGGGATGAGGGAGAGAAATATCCCCTCCCTTCTGGCCTACGAAGGGCCTCAAGCTTCCGACCTGCAATCCAGGGCAGAAAAGGAACGGGACCGCTCAGAATTCCGTTGCGAGGCAGAGGCTGGTTCTGGCAGGAAAAGCGACAGTTCGTTCGGCCACATAGCCGCTCGTGCAATCACTCTGTTGCGGAGGGCAAGGCCCCAATGAAGGCGCTTCTCGTCGGTATTCTGATACTTTTTTTCTTGCCAATCGTTGGTATCGAAGCTGCCGAATTTGAGACTGATTTGGCATGTGTCTACCAGAACACTGAAGGCCGATTTGTCTTCGATGGCGTGTGCGTTGGAGCATCCGTTTCCCTTGGTCAATGCAGGGACACTGACGCCGTTAGGGCCCGCTATGTGGTGGCGTTTACTGCGCAATCTAACGTCGCGGTCGAATTGTTCTGCGACTGGACAGCTCGGGTAAACGGCATAGATGCCGTATATGAAGTCAAGACCTATGGAAACGGTCGAGAGGCCTTCACTGTATCCACTGTGGAGGGGGAGAGATTTGGCTTGGAAAGGACAGACTCGCCGGGCCGACGTGGGGTCTTTATGGGCTACCGATGCACCCAAGATTGCTCGGGGCATCGAGCTGGTTACGATTGGGCTGCCAAGAATGGCATCGTTGACCGTGACCAATGCGGCGGGAACAGTAAGTCCTTTGTCGAAGGATGTTGGGCGTATCTTGACGCTAATCGCTAAGTGCCGCCGCGAAAGCGCGGCGCAATATTATTACCCTTGTACTTGTGGGCCAACTCAAAGTAGTAGGGTCCGGGCTGGCCACCATTGGAATGCCTCACGCCACCTTAATAGGCGTGTACTTGTGGACCAACTCAAAGTAGTAGGCCCCTACAAGGCCGCCTTTTGAGGCGAGGGCCATTCCTCTCCCCCTCTAGACACTTTTGGTGGCTTCCTTCTCCCTCTCGCATTAGTGCTTAAAGTGTCTGCCTTCGTGCCGTATCCCTTTGAGCCTTGCTTCCGGTAGAGAGGGGATGATGGGAGGGGAAACAATCCCCTCTCTTCTGGCCTACGCAAGGTCTCAAACTCTGCTGCACGGACAATGTGGTCCCGTTTACTGGATCGCTTTTTGGGGTCTCCGCGCGAGAGCTCCAATCAAGCGTGACAGTGGGCATGCTTTCCCCCCCTACCCCCGCTAGATGGGCCGACCCTAAGACAGCGGCTATTTGTTCAAGCCGAGTGCGCGTATAGCGCTTGCAATGCACTCCAATCCCATCGCTTGCCTGCGCCGGTTGCCTTCATCATTTAAAAGAGTGCTGGCGCCGGAGGTATGAGCCAACATGACCACTACGCGATGACCCCACTCTTCGGCTCGCCCCAACGCATCGGTCATGGATCGTCTTTTGCGATGTCGCAATGCGTCCAACGCCTCCATTGCCACGCGACCTAGGCAGACAATCAGCGACGGGTCGATTAGTCTGATCTGCTCGCCCAAGTAAGGCTGACAGTTGCGCAACGTAGCGCGGCAAGGTGGCAAGTCTTGAAGCCTACCCCGATCTAATTTCCGACCTGGAAAGCACTTGGCAGCTGAGGTTTGGTAAACCGAGGCCTCAAAAAGTTCTGGCTTGAGGCCGCACTCTTCAAAGAGCCTTCTGATCGCCTGTCCGGCACCACCGCAAAACGGCATTCCAGTCGCATACTCTCGTAGGCCGGGGGCTTGGCCGATCAACAAAATCTGGGCGCGGAATGGAGACGAGAGAACTGGTGAAGGCACAACGGGCGAGTCGTCGGCGCCGGGGTTCACTCTCTGTCGCTTGAACAACGGTGCGCACTTATCGCATCCACGAATGCTGCGATCCAGCTCGTAGAGGTCGTTCCAAGAGTCGATCATACGGTGTCGCTGAGGCAGGAGCTTGTTCTAGCCTACCAACATCCAACGTTGCCGTCCTGCCAAATACGCACGGACCAGCACAGGCAGGTTCAATGGACCAACTTGAGGCCCTTCGTGCGGAGGACTGTGAGAAGAAATTCAGCGAATACGCATCGGCAGCAAGGCAGCGGTCCCAACTAGAGGAGGCTTTGCGCTTTCTCCGCTAAGGCGACACTCTGGTCGTGACCAAGATGGACCTTCTTGCGAGAGACGTTAGCGGGTTGCTTGCCATCGTCGATGATTTGGAGAGCCGAAAGATCGCATTGCGTATTCTCGACTTCGCCGATGAGACCATCAACACCGGCTCAGCTTCAGGTAGTCCCAAGCTCCAATATTCGCGGCAGTCGCGGAGCTTGAGCGTACCATGATACTGGAGCCCCGGGGATCGACCAGGCAAAGGCCGAGGGTCTCTATACCGGGAGGAAGCCCAAGGGCCATGAACCAGCGTGACACCATCAGGTAGCTAGTCCCAAGGGGCAAACCCGCGCAGCCATAGCCACCAAGTTCGGGATCAGCGAGCGCAGTGTTTACAAGGCGCTCGGCTAGCGGCCCCCGAAACGAATGGCCCAGCGTTGAAGTTAGAGGTCTGCAACGTGTCGCCCCTAGGAGATAGGATCAGTGGCGGCTATCAATCGGTCGGAAAAAGAGGCACTCCCTCTCGCCGGCTGAGCAAGATAGCGTTGGCAGGGCCCTTGGGCTCTGAGGCATCGTTTCTAGCCTTGGGGTAGCCTCGAGAAGCATGATCCTCGACAAGGCTGAAGTTTTTGTCAGCCTGTTTCTTGTTCTATGGAAGCCATCAATCCATCCGTCGCCGCGCTATCGAGCATATCAAATATCCGCCCAATCGGAACGATTACGCAAAGGCCCGTTGATGACTCTGCGGGCGGGCCAATTGGTGTGTTCTCTCTTGCTATCTTCTCCGTCGCGAACGGCGGCATAGGGCCGGATGGCTCGTCGGTTCGTGATTGATACTGACCAACCGCAATCTGGTCTTCGCGCGACTCAATGATGTGATGGCCAAGCAAGAGCCCAATAGGCCTGTAAGTGCGCTCGGAAAGCACCTCAAAGCCATCACCACTAGTTCGGATGGGAAACACATTATGGAAGACGGGGGAGCCGCTGAGACCGGCGATCGACCTAAGCTCGATAATGTACCCGTTCGTGTAACCTAGCTTTGTTGGGATTGGTTCTTTCGGCAGCGCGGAGACATGTCCTATCCGAACGATGGGCGCATTACTGGCTAACCCGTAGTGAGATGTGTAAAGGCCCACGGCAAACACCTCATCCCCCAACCCGATTGGCCCCAGCCGCTCATCGACGGCGATCTGATCTGCTCGGGTGCCGGTGAAAACTCGATAGTCGTAAACATCCGGCCCCCACGTTATGGGAAAGATGGCTAGGTCGTCCCCAGCGTTTGGTGAAAGAAGTGCGTCGGATTTCGCCAACTTGAGAACATCTGAGCCGCCAGCCTTTTTATTGACTCGAACCCAAACGACATCACCGGCAACCGACTCCACCACATGGCGTGCGGTGGCTATGAACGAATAGACCTTCTCTTGCCGCACGACGCCAATCAGGAAAGCAGTTCCCAGCGGAAGGAAATTCCCGGCTGCCTGTAGGCCCAGGTAAACGACCGTGCGCTGCACCCAATCGTCAACACGCATCTACACATTCCTATGATGGCCCAGACGGACCTAGGATCATGGAGACATTTCGTCCCGGTCGCAACTTCCGGACCGTGGCGCCTACCTGTTCGGGCGCATGCCATAATGGGGTGCATTCGTCAGTTCGCTCAACAAAGGTCATACGGTGCTGTCGCTTTGAAGCGCGGCATGAGAACGATCACCAAGCGGCAGAAAAGCAAAGCGAGAACGACTTGCTGTCCATGTCAACCTGCATTCCTTTGTCACTGCTTATGGGTTAATACACGTATTGAAAGCTGCCAGTGATCCGATATCTCGGGGGTCTAGTCGCACTCCCTTGTCCAGCGATGAGTGATCTATGAAGTGTGTTCTACGCATTGTTGCGCTAATCGGGACCGTTGCATCAGGAATATCCAGTTCCGCCTCCGGCGAATGTAGATGCACAAATGCTCCAGCAAGTTCTTATTCCGACAACGGCCAGTGCGTAGTTGACGAAGCAGCTAGTGGCTATTGCGTCCTCGGGTGGCGAAGCGCATCGGAGCCGACCTCGACTGACGATACGGGAGAGTTTGAGAAGGCCGAGAGTGGGGTCGGTCAATTCATCGACTTCATGGCGAAGTTTGACGATCCGCTCCTTGGAGAAGGCACCGCTTGGGCAGCGCTTAAGTCTTACGGAGCTTCACAGTCCGTCGACACCTACTACAAAGCGGCGTCAACCTATCTGGAACAAACATACCCTAAAGACTACGATGCTAAGCTGGCCCTCCCAGCGTATGCGTCATTGATAGCAACCTCAAAGGCAGAACGCGATCTGGCAACGAAAAACTTGATTGCGCAGCACCTAGCCGCAAATGGCGAACGACTTCTGGAACGGCTTCGTTGGCCGGTAAGCCTTGAGCCAATAGGGTACAACTACGACCAAGGTTACCTGCTGGATTTTTCTTCGTATGGTTGTTTGGATTTGCGCCGTGCTAGTTCTCCAGAGGAAGGACCGCCGCCTGACACGTTTGAGTTCCGAGTGGCTGTGGTGACGGGCTTCGCTAAGAAAGAGCAATGTTCTACGGATTGAGGGCACTTGTTGCCGCCGCTATCGCAGCAACCTCACATATTGTGGACGTATATGCTGCCTCAATTTTACAAGATAGGCCCCAAGAGAGCAGCTTTGCTATTGTTCTAGTTCACGGTCTCGGCGGGAGTGCGTCGACCTCATTTGAGGGCCCGTCTGGACTCAGTTGGACGCGTATTATTACCGATGACAATCGAAACACGATCCCCCAAAGGTCGCTCTCGGAGGCGTCCGTGTATTTGGTCGACTACAGCGACGCGTTTGACAATGGCGTTGAAGTATCGATTGAAGAAGTAACTCAGCAAGTCTCGGATGCCATCGTCGCGAAAGGGATCATGCGTGATTACAATCACGTATGGTTCATAGGTCACAGCATGGGAGGCGTGATCATCAAGCGGATGCTTGTTAAATGGAGCGGCGCAGATCGCGAACGTTATTTAAGGCACACGCTGGGTGTTTCACTGCTGGGAACCCCTTCAAACGGTGCGCCTTTGGCCAACGTTGCGAGTTCTTACCTATTTGCTCGTTTGGTGAGACAGTGGCTTGGATTTAACGCCGGGCTGGTGAGAGACCTCAAGACAATCGCTTCGACGAATACCTATTTGGGCGCATTGGAAAACGATTGGGCGTCCTTCGTCGAAAGCCGCAATCAAAGCCACCGTGAATTCCCCAAGATACAATGTGGTTACGAAACCAAGGCGCAGTATCGGCTTTTCGGATTTTCCTTTGAAATCGTTCCATCCATTTACGCGAGCACGCAATGCGACGGGGAACGGAAACCGTTTAACAAGACCCACTTCGAACTGGCTAAGCCAACCAGCCGCGAAGACCCTGTTCATGGTTGGCTGTACGAGTCGGTTCGAACATCTTTCCTCCGGATGCAAACGGAAGGCGAAACTATCGACGATGGTCGGGAGCCGGGTGTTCTTTTCCGAAAAGTCAGACTGATCAACACTGGGAATGAGAGGCGCGACGCTTACGGTGAGCCCCTCGTTGACGAAAGCATAGAGGTGGACGCCGATAACATTGCGATCCTCAAAGGCCTCAAGCTCCGTCGAGATCGCTACTTTGGTGCAACTTGGGCAGATGTCTTGGAGGCGGTAGCCGAGGACAATAGCTGCATACGGGTCAGTGTGCCCGATCGAAAGAGGCGAGCGATCCGGTTGAGCACGGTAGGTGCTAAGACTTGCCCACAGCGAAGCGATTTTGGCCCCTCGCTGGCCTGTAGCTTGTCAGACTGTTGATCCACGTCCAGGCTTGGAACCAAGGTACACAACCTGAGCAGGTTGTGGCCACCAGCCGCGGCAACCTCCAGCGCCCGCTTGGCGCTTTCCTGGCCCTTGATGTCGGCGAGATCGGGCAGGTTGCGCGCCAGTTCGCGGATAGCCGGCTCGGGGCGCGAAAGCACCTGAGTGCCGCGAAAATGATTGGCCACCGCGATCAGGCTGCGCGGCGCGACAATGTCGATGTCAGCACCCGCCCAGGCCGCTTCCGAACCGCATTCATGCGGGCAGATCAGCCCGTGCCCGGTTGCGTTGGCGCCTATCGCCGCCGGCAGCGCGCCGGCCACGGGTGCAATCGTTCCGTCAAGTGAAAGCTCGCCGAGCACGACATAGCCGGCGAGTGAATCGCCCGGAATTGCCCCAAGCGCCGCCATCAGCCCCAGTGCGATTGGAAGGTCGTAGTGGCTGCCTTCCTTGGGCAGGTCGGCAGGGGCGAGGTTCACGGTCACCCGCTTCGCCGGCATTGAGAGACCCGAGGCGTGGAGTGCAGCCTGAACGCGCTCGCGGCTTTCCGCCACTGCCTTGTCCGGAAGGCCGACGATCTGCATGCCCACCTTGCCGGGCGCCACCATCACCTGCACATCGACCGGGACGGCCTCGATGCCCTGAAACGCAACAGTACGCACATGTGAGACCATGGTTGCTCCCGACGCCGCATGTGTTTCCACAAGCGCGGTGTGTTTTTCGCGAGCCCCTGCCTCAACAGGAGCACAATCGAAAGAACATTACAAGAACAAACTAGCGGCTAAAGTGCAATTTGGTTGCAACCGGTTGAAATGCTGGAACATATGTTCCGTATTCGCGGGTCAGTTCCGGCGTTTTTCCACCGCGTCCCAGAACAGGGCTGCGATATCTGCGCCGCCGAAGCGCTTCACTTCGCGCACACCGGTTGGCGAGGTGACGTTGATCTCGGTCATGTAGTCGCCGATCACGTCGATGCCGACGAGGATAAAGCCGCGTTCGCGCAGAGAAGGCCCGATGCGAGCACAAATCTCGCGCTCGCGGTCGGTCAGGCCGGTCGCTTCCGCGCGCCCGCCTACATGCATGTTGGAGCGGGAATCATGCTCCGCCGGCACGCGGTTGATCGCCCCCGCGGGCTCGCCATCGATCAGGATGATGCGCTTGTCGCCCTTGCGCACGTCCTTCAGGTACCGCTGTACGATGAAGGGCTCCCGAAACATCTGGGTGAACATCTCAAGCAGCGAGGAGAGGTTCCGGTCATCCTCGCGCAAATGGAAGATGCCGGCGCCGCCATTGCCGTAGAGCGGCTTCACGATGATGTCGCCATGCGCCTTGCGGAAAGCGGCCACTTCTGCCGCGTCACGGGTAATCAGCGTTTCGGGCATCAGATCGGGGAATTCGGTGACGAAGATCTTCTCCGGGCTGTTGCGCACCCAGGCCGGGTCGTTCACCACCAGCGTTTCGGGGTGAATACGCTCCAGAATATGCGTGGTGGTGATGTAGTTCATGTCGAAGGGCGGGTCTTGCCTCAAAAGCACGACATCCATCTCCGCCAGGTTCGTGCGCACAGCTTCGCCGAGGCTGAAATGGTCGCCCGCCTCGTCGCGAACCGTCATCTCCTCCACACGTGCGAAAACCTTGCCGTTTTCCTGCGTCAGCCGGTCTGGGGTGTAGTGAAAGAGCGCATGTCCTCGCCGCTGCGCCTCCAGAGAAAGCGCAAACGTCGTGTCGCCCGCAATCGATACGGTCGAGATATGGTCCATCTGGACGGCGATCTTCAGCGGCATGCGGCTCTCCGGGCGAAGGCATCAAATGGCCAGATTGACCAAGGCCTAGCGGAGATAGCGCCTCGGCGAGAATGCGTCGAGGAATGTTTTTCCGTTTGCGCTCAGGCTGCGTCGCGCGCACGCGCTTCTGCCTGCCGTTCACGCTCGCCGCGTGCACTGGCCAGGCTCAGATAGAAGATACGCTTCTGCTCGGCCCGTCCACGCGCGACCGAATCCAGAATGAGCCCGGCTGCGAAGGTCACTGTCGCCAGAAGCATCAACCCGATGGCGAGCACCCAGGTCGGCTGCCGTGTCACGAGCCCGGTCGCAAAATATTCGGCAAGCACTGGTGTCATGAAGGCCAGGCTGGCAGCGAGCAGGCCGCCCGAGATGATGCCGAAAAAGCGCAGCGGCTGCGTTTCCTTCATCAGCATGCCGAACATCCAGAGTATTTTCACGCCGTCGCGCACGGTTGAGAGCTTCGAGGCGGAGCCTGGCGGCCGGCGACCGTAGTCGAGCGCGATTTCGCTGACCGGCAGCTTCAGCATCGAGGCATGCACCGACATCTCGGTCTCGATCTCGAACCCGCCCGAAACGGCCGGAAAACTCTTTACATAGCGGCGGGTGAATGCCCGGTAGCCCGACAGGATATCGGTAAAATCGCGGCCGAACAGCTTGCGATAGACTGAGTTGAAGAACCGATTGCCGAAGGCATGGCCGGCCCGGCCGGCATCGTCGCCTACGCCACGGCGGGTGCCGACCGCCATGTCGGCGCCTTCGGTCAGAAGCGTGTTGATCAGAAGCGGCGCGTCTTCGGGCGCATAGGTGCCGTCGCCATCGGCCATGACATAAATGTCGGCCTCGATGTCGGCAAACATACGCCGCACCACATGACCTTTGCCCTGTCGCGGCTCGCGCACGACATGGGCGCCGGCGGCCCGCGCCTTCAGCGCTGTCAGGTCGGACGAGTTGTTGTCATAGACATGGATCGCAGCGCCCGGCAGCGCTTCGCTAAAGCGAGCCACCACGTCGCCGATCGTGTGCTCCTCATTGTAGCAGGGAAGCAGCACGGCAATGCTGGCCTCGGGCAATATGGCAACGCTCATGGCGGTCTCCGGTTGCGCACGCGGGCGCGCTATATCCGTTTTACTATTTGTTGAAGCGGTTAAAGCTAGGTTTAGCCCTCACGGGACATGGGCACTTTGCAGGCAATTTCGACGGGCCTTACGGGCGAAAAACAACGCGCAGCATGGCAATCCGATGCGCTGCTGGCCGCCGCCGCTGCGGTTCTGTCGCTTGTGGCAAACTGGTTGCAGGGCGCGAACAAGCTTGTCCAGTCCGGCGGCGATTCCGACAGCCTGATGCGCTTGGTGCAGGTGCGCGACCTTCTGGCTGGGCAAGGCTGGTTCGATCTGGTTCAGCGCCGCCTGGGTTTGGACGGCGGCGTGGAAATGCATTGGTCGCGGCTTGTCGATGCGCCGATCGCGGGTTTGATCGCGGTGATGCGGCCCATCACTGGCAGTGATGCGGCGGCGGAGATGGCAGTAGCCTACATTTGGCCCGGCCTGCTCCTTGCTATCTGCCTGTTTCTGATTGTCCGCATGGCGCGGCAGGTCGGTGGCGATGCCGCGGCGTTTCCGGCTGCTGTTCTGGCTCTGGCCGCGCTGCACTTCATGGCCATTTTCGCGCCTGGCTCGTTCGACCACCACAATCTGCAGCTTGCGCTGCTGCTCGGCGTGGTCGCGGCGCTGATGAGCGGGTCAGGCTTTGGCGCTGGTGCGCTTGCGGGCGCGCTGGCCTCGGTCTCACTGGCGGTCGGTATGGAGACAGCGCCGGTTGTTGCGGCGTCGGGAGCGGCAGCGGCACTTGTTTATCTCCTTCGTGGCGCGACAGAGCGTGACATCGCGGCCGGCTTCGGCGTCGGCTTCGCTGCTCTGGCGCTCCTTGTAACCGTGGTTACGCTTCAGCCGGGCATGTGGGCGTCGGTCCGCTGCGATGCGTGGTCAGCTGCGCAGGCGAGCCTCGCCGTTCTCGCAGGCCTCGGCCTGGCCGCTTGCGTGCGTGTACCCGCATTTGGCGAAAGCCTACCCCGGAGGCTCGCCGCGCTTGCCGGGCTTGGCGGTGCGATCGTGCTGTTGGCGGCGATCGCGTTTCCGGTCTGCCTGGCCGACCCCTATGCGACGCTCGACCCGATGCTCAAGCGTCTCTGGCTGGACTGGGTTTCGGAAGCGCAGGGCGTGTTAAGCCTGCTCTCGCAGCGGCCGGGCGAAGCGGCGGGTTATCTGGCAACGCCGCTGCTGGCGCTAAGCGTCATCGTCTGGTGTGCGGTGCGCGAGCCGGGTTTTCGGCGAAGCGCATTCATTCTCGCGCCTGTTTTGATCGCAGCGATCGCCGTCTCGGTTTGGCAGGTGCGCGGCGCGATCTTCGCGGTTCCCCTCGCGGTTGTTCCGCTGGCAATGCTGGTTGCGCGGGCGAGAAAGGCTGCCGCCGAAGGACATGGCATCGCACCTGCCTTGCTGATGGCGCTGGCCTGGCTGGTGTCGTTCAACATCGTCTGGAATATGGGCGTGACGCGTGTGACCGCGTTATTCGCCCCCGTTCAGGTCGATACCGCGGCTTCAGGGGATGCCTGCTACACGGCGGCGGATTTCAACCAACTTGGCGAACTCGCGCCCGTGAATGTGCTCGCGGTCTCCAATCTGGGCGCTTCAATCCTGCTCAACTCGGATCACCGGGTATTCGCCGGCCCTTACCACCGCAATGTTGAAGGCAATCTCGCTGTATTGCGGGCTTTGACCGCCGAGTCGGAAACTGCGCGTTCCATGCTTGCCGAACTGGAAGTCGGCATTGTTGCGCATTGCCCCGGCAATGATGAAACGCTGGCGCTGGCGGCCGCGTTTCCGCGAAGCCTGCTGGCCGAAATGCGCGGCGGGAGCGCGCCGGAATGGCTACAGCCGATGAGTGCGCCAGACGGTTCTCCGTTAGTTCTGTTTCGGTTCCATCCGTGAAAATTCCCGCAGGGGCAAAAACAATCAAAATTGATACGAAATCTTAAGCGCGGGGCCATCATATCGGTCTGTATTGCGAAGTCTGGCTGTGTGTCTGATGAGTAATTCGAATGAAAACAGGGCGGGGGCCCTGAGTGGCGCGGACCTTGAGTTTACCGACCCGCTGACCGGGCTCGGCAATCACCGCCGCTTTCACAACAAGGTTGACCGGTTGATCAGCGAGCGCGCTGACGACCCCGCGCCCTTTGCTGTGGGTTTACTCGATCTGGATGGCTTCAAGCCGATCAATGACCTTTTTGGGCGCTCAGCCGGCGATTTCATCCTGCAGCAAGTCGCACTGCGGCTGAACGCAGCAATGGATGAGAGCTCAACCGTTGCGCGTGTCGGCGCCGACGAATTCGCGTTCCTTTATCCGATGGTCTTTTCGGAAGAGGCGGTCTCTCAGAAAGCGCGGATGCTGATCGAAATACTGTCCGCGCCCTACGATATCGGCGAGCGCACCGCGCGCCTGTCCGCCTCCGTCGGCTGCTCGCTGTTCTATTCCGGCGATGAAACCACATCGCATCTGCTCAACAAGGCCGAAACCGCGCTCTACCACGCCAAGCGATCCGGGCGCGGCGGCGTGGTTGTTTACTCGCGCGAGATGGAAGAGGCCGCAAAACGCGTTACTCGCATCGAACAGGCGCTGCGCCGCGCCGTGTCGGCCGGCGAGGTCGAGCCGCATTTCCAGCCCATCGTCGATCTCGAAACCCGCAAGACCATCGGCTTCGAAACGCTGGCGCGCTGGACCGACCGCGATCTCGGCTTCGTGTCGCCCGCAACCTTCATTCCCATCGCCGAGGAGCGCGGCATTATCGCGCCGCTGTCGCAGCTCGTCCTGCGCAAGGCGACCGAGGCTGCGCGTGCCTGGCCGGAGCATCTGTTCCTTGCCTTCAATTTGTCGCCCTCGCAGCTTGTTGACCAGAATACCGGTCTGCAAATTCTTTCGATCCTCAACCGGACCGGCTTCGACCCGCGCCGGCTGGAGGTCGAGATCACCGAAACCGGCCTGATGACCGACCCGGCGTCGGCAGAGAAGATCGTCAACGATCTGCGCCGCATCGGCGTACGCATTTCGCTCGATGATTTCGGCACCGGTCAGTCCTCGCTTGGCCGTTTGCGAGAGTTCAATTTCGACAAGCTCAAGATCGACCGCGCTTTCGTCTCCTCCATTCTCGAGGACAAGCCGTCCGAGCACATCATCCGCGCAATCCTCGCCATGTGCGAAGGGCTGAACATGGATGTCGTGGCCGAAGGCATCGAGGAAGAGGCGCAGGCGGCGCGGCTGGAGCAGTTCGGCTGTGCCGGCGGGCAGGGTTATCTGTTCGGCCGGCCAAGCAATGCCGAGGCCACACTCGGGTATCTGCGCAACACGCAGCGCCCGCTTCAGTCTGCCCAGATGGCCTAGCTTGGAAAATCTCCCGCTCTACAAGGATCTGGCCACTGCCTCTGTACTGATTACAGGCGGCGGTTCGGGCATTGGCGCTGCTCTTACCGAGGGCTTTGTGCGTCAGGGTGCGAAAGTCGCCTTCATCGACATCGACACGAGCGCCAGCAACGCGCTTTGCGATCGCCTCGAAGGCGATTGCGGCAACCGGCCGCTTTTTCTGCATGTGGATTTGACCGACATCGATGCCTTGGGGCAGGCGGCGGACAAGGCAGCGCAAGTCCATGGTGCAATATCGGTTCTGGTCAACAACGCCGCGCGCGACGACCGCAACACGGTTGAAGATGTCAGCGCCGAGTGGTGGGACAAAAACCACGCCATCAATCTGAGGCCGCATTTCTTCGCGGCTCAGGCTGTGGTTGCGGGCATGAAGGCGGCCGGTCGCGGCGCCATCGTCAATATGTCATCCATATCCTTCATGGTGAATGGCGGTGAATACCCGGTCTATGCTTCGGCTAAGGCCGGCATTATCGGCCTGACCAAGAGCCTGGCGGGCGCGCTTGGCCCGCACGGCATTCGTGTCAACGCGCTGGCGCCGGGTATGGTTATCACCGAGCGCCAGAAGTCGCTGTGGCTCAACGACGAGGTGATCGACGCGCATGTCGAGAGTCGCCAGTGTCTGAAACGAAGGCTCGCTCCTTTGGATATGGTTGGCCCCTGCCTGTTCCTGGCATCGGATGCTTCGGGTGCGATGACGGCCCAGACCATGATCGTGGATGGCGGCGTGATGTGATCGTTGGAGCGTCGCGTCAGACGATTCCATCCGACCGCGAAACGCCCTAAGCTTCTCGATCAAACGGAGAGAAGCATGTCAGCCACCACTATACTGTCAGATACTTCATGCGAGCTTGGCGAGGGTCCGAGCTATGAGCCTGCTACCGACACGCTTTGGTGGTTCGATATCGTCGGCAAAAAACTTCTCGAATACCGCTTCGCCAACAATACCGAGATCGCTCACGACCTGCCGGTGATGGCGGCCGCGATTGCCGTGGTCGATGAACGCCGACAATTGATCGCCACCGAACTTGGCCTGCAGCTGCGCAATGTTGCAAGCGGTGATCTGGAGCTCGTCACGCCGATCGAAGCGGACAACGCGGTCACCCGCGCCAATGATTCCAGGGTGCACCCCTCAGGTGCGTTCTGGGTCGGAACCATGGGCAAGAACGCGGAAAAACACGCCGGCGCGATCTACTGGTACCGCGCGGGCGAGACGCGCAAACTCTTTCCCGAAGTCACCATCCCCAATTCGATCTGTTTTTCGCCGGCCGGCGACATCGCTTACTACGCAGACACCGGCAAGAACATTCTCTTCCGGGTCGAGTGCGACCCGGCGACCGGCCTGCCGACGTCCGAGCCCGCGGTTCTGGTCGATTCGCGCGGCGCCGAGGGCGGCATTGACGGCTCGGTCTGCGATGCCGACGGCAATATCTGGAACGCATGCTGGGGCGGCGCGCGGCTCGATGTCTACGATCCAGCGGGGAAGCGGGTCGCCAGCCATGAAATGCCGGCAAGCCAGATGACCTGCCCGGCTTTCATTGGCCGTGACCTCGACCGGCTGGCAGTCACGTCGGCCTATGCCGGCCAATCGCCTGAGGATCGCGCGGCGGACCCCGAGGGCGGCAAGACCTTTATCGCCGGCATCAACGTAAAGGGCCGGGCGGAACCGCGCGTCATTCTGTAGACGGCTTTTCGGTCAGGGATGATCGAGGCAGATCTTGGTGTGGCCGGCGCGAACGAAACCGAGCTGATGGGCGGCAGCCTTCGACAAATCGATGATACGGCCTTTGATGAACGGCCCGCGATCGTTGATCCGAACCACTACGGTGCGTCCGTTGCGAGCGTTGGTGACCTGCACCTTGGTGCCGAAGGGTAGCGAGCGATGCGCTGCGGTCATCGCCGCCGGGTTCATCATCTCGCCGGAAGCCGTGCGCGAATGCAGCGCGTACCAGGAGGCGGAGCCGCATTGCGGAACGGCATGCGCAACAGCCGGCGCAGACAAAGCGAGAGCGAGCGTTGCCGCGGCGAGCGGAAAGCGTATTTGCATGATGTAAGGGCCTTGGGAGTTTTATCTGCCCCGCCAAGTCTTGCCACAATGCGGCCAGAACGTGGCCGCCCAAGCGGGGAGCCGAACACCGTTTGAGTCAGCCTGCAATTTAGATTGATCTTTCTTGAGATCGGTCAGGCTATTTGCCTTTCCAGACCGGATCGCGCTTTTCTGCGAACGCGCGCGCTCCCTCCAACTGGTCTTCGGACCTGTAGAGCTTCTCGACCGTGGCAAACTGGCTTTTCGTAATGCGGTTCATTGCATCCTGAAATTTCATGTCTTCGGCCTCGCGCACGATCTCCTTCATTGCGGCATAGACGAGCGGCGGTCCGGAGGCGATCAGCTCAGCCAGCTTTCTGGCTTCGGTCATAAGGTCCGCAGCTGTGTAGATGTGATTGACCAGCCCCCATCGCGCGGCTTCACCGGCGTCTAACCAGCGACCGGTCATCAGCATTTCCATGGCTATGTGGTAGGGAATCCGCTTGGGCAACTTTATGGAAGCGGCATCGGCGACGGTACCGGAGCGGATCTCTGGAAGGGCGAAAGTGGCGTGCTCGGCTGCAAGAATAATGTCGGCCGAAAGCGCAAGCTCGAGCCCCCCACCGCAGCAGATACCGTTGATGGCAGCTATCACGGGTTTGTTGAGCCCGCGCAGTTCCTGCAACCCGCCAAAGCCGCCCTTGCCGTAATCGCCGTCCACGGCGTCGCCACCGGCTGCCGCCTTGAGATCCCATCCGGGGCAGAAGAATTTCTCGCCGGCTGCCGTGATGATCGCCACGCGCAGCTCGGGGTCATCGCGAAATTCGGTAAACACGTCTCCCATGATGCGGCTGGTTGCCAGGTCGATTGCATTGGCCTTGGGCCGATCCAGCGTCACTTCGAGGATAGCGCCCCGGCGTTCCGTCTTGATAGGAGTATCTGTCACCTTAATCTCCAATCCTGATCAGCGCATCCGCTGCGACGGCTCCGTTGGGGCCGCAAATTAGGGGGTTTATCTCGACTTCCTGCGGGCGTGCCTTTGCCACGTAGGCCTGCACGGCCATGATTGCATCGAGCACCGCTTCCATGTCGACACCCGGTCTGCCGCGATAGCCGGCAAACACAGGCGCTATCTTCAGCGAGCCGAGAGCTTCGCCCACCTCGTGGCGGCTTGATGGTACGAGCTGGGAAACACTGTCGTCGAGAAGCTCGGTCAAAACGCCTCCCGCCGCGAGCGTAAGTACGTAACCGTGAGCGGGGTCGGCCACGACGCCGACAAGCAGCTCCACGACAGCATCGCCGACCATCTCTTCGATAAGAAAGCTCTCGCAGCACATCGCGCGGGCGGCAGCTGAGACGGCCTCCGCGGTCGTGAGGTTCAACGCAATGGCGCCAGCCTCCGATTTATGCGCGAAACCCTCGCCTTTCAGCGCGACCGGGAAGCCTAGCTTCGCCGCAGTTTCGGCGGCTTCCTCCGCGCTCCCGGCGCGACCGGACGCGGGAACGCGAAGGCCTTCGGCGGCAAGAGCAGCCTTGGCTTCAGCCTCCGAAAGCGTTTTTGCAGGCCCCTCGCAAGCAGTCACGCGCAGAAGCGGAGCTGCCGGCTGCCGTGCGCGCCCGATTTCTGCGGCAATCTCCATTGCCTCGATCGCTTCTGTCAGTCCTGCAAACGGAACGATGCCCATCTCCGCAATCTGCAGCGCAGTTTGTTCGGGGATGGTATCCTTGAGTGTTGCGAGAATGGCCATCGGCCGCCCGGTTGTAGCCATGGCTTGCGCAACGGCGCTTATCACCGGCTCCCACGAGCTGGCATCGCAGCGGTCGGTTCGCGGAAAATCCAGCACCACACAGCCCAATGCGACGTCGCCTTGCATCATTGCCGCAAAAGTAGCCGCCATAGCGTCGGCATCGCCCCAAATATAGGTGTGATAGTCGAGCGGATTGGCCAGCGCGACGGACGGTCCGAGCGTATGGCTTAGGGCGTCCCGCTGCTTACGTTCCAGCGGCGGAAAAGCCAGCTCGTGATTGTTGGCCGCGTCGGCAACCAGGCTCGCTTCCCCACCCGAGCATGACATGGAGGCGATGCGATTCGAGGTGAGCGGCCCCACCAGATGCAGCAGCTTCAGGGCTTCGAGCAGCCCCGACAGCGACGATGCTCGCCCGAATCCAAGCCGGGTCAAAAGTGCCCGCGCACCCGCGTCGCTGCCGGCGAGCGATGCCGTATGCGATATTGTCGCTGCCCGCGCCTGATCGGATTTGCCTATCTTCAGAACGACGACCGGCTTCCCGAGCGCGCGCGCCTCATCCGCCATCTTCTCGAACGCACCCAAATCGTCGACGCCCTCGATATGCAAGCCGAGTGCGGTCACACGGTGGTCGCGCAGCAGCGCGCGTGCGACTTGCGAAATGCCGGTCTGCGCCTGATTTCCGACCGTGACCACATATGCGAGCGGTAGCCCTCGGTCCTGCATGGTCAGATTGATCGCGATGTTGGACGATTGCGTAACGATGGCGACACCGCGATCGACCCGAACGCCACCGTGCTGATCGGGCCACAGAGCAGCGCCATCCAGATAATTCAGGAAGCCGTAGCAATTCGGTCCGAGAAAGGGCATGCCGCCCGCCGCCTCCAGAAGTGCAGCCTGCTTGGCTTGCCCGTCCTGCCGCTCCGCCTGCGCCTCACGAAACCCTGAGGCGAAACAGACAGCGCCGCCCGCGCCCATAATCGATAGCGCGCGCATGGCTTCAATGGTTCCATCGCGGTTGATCCCGACAAAGGCGGCGTCCGGTGCGGATGGAAGCAGTGCTATGTCGCGATAAGCGGAAAGGCCGGCCACCGCGTCGCGTGAGGGATGAACCGGCCATATGTCGCCTTCAAAGCCGATTTTGCGGCATTGATCGATGACATTGGCGCACCAAACACCGCCGCCGATCACGGCTATCGAGCGCGGCTTGAGCAGCCGATCGATGCCGGCTTGGGCATTCTCAGCGGTCGTCGCGCCATTGCGCATCATGCACCCAGCGGTCGCAGCAGGTCGCGGCTGATGATGTGGCGCTGAATTTCGGATGTGCCGTCCCAGATGCGCTCGACCCGCGCATCGCGCCAGAAGCGCTCGATCGGGAAGTCGTCCATCAGGCCCATTCCGCCGAAAATTTGCAGCGTCGCATCGGTTACGCGCGCCAGCATCTCCGATGCGTAAAGCTTGGCCGAGGCAATTTCGCGGTTGGCCGGCAGGCCTTGATCGAGCCGCCACGCCGCCGCTAGCGTCAGCCAGTCCGCTGCGTCTATCTCGGTAATCATGTCAGCGATCTGGAAACCGACGCCTTGGAACTTGCCGATTTGCTGTCCGAATTGTGTGCGCGTCGCCGCATAGTTGAGCGCCAGATCGAAACACCGCCGCGCGCGGCCCACACAAAAGGCAGCGACCGTGAGACGTGTCGCGTAAAGCCATTCGTTCATGACGTCGAAGCCACCGTCCACCTCGCCCAGAACCTGGGCGTCCGACAGTCGGCAATTGTCGAAATAGAGAATGCAGTTCTTGTAGCCTTTGTGGCTGACTGAATTGTATCCGTGTCGAACCTCGAAGCCGGGCATGCCACGGTCGACCAGGAAGGTGGTGATGCGCTTCTTCGGTCCCTTGGGCGTTTCGTCCACGCCGGTGGCGACAAAGACAATGAAGAAATCGGCGTGCTCGGCGCCCGAGATGAAGTGCTTTGTGCCGTTCACAACCCAGTCGTCACCCTGGCGCACGGCGGAGCACTTCATTCCCCGCACGTCAGAACCCGCGTCGGGCTCCGTCATCGCAAGGGCGTCCATCCGCTGGCCCCGCACCGCCGGCAGCAGGTAGCGCTCCCGCTGCTCCGCATTGCAGGCCATCAGAATGTTCTGCGGTCGGCCAAAGAAGTGTGTGAGGGCCATCGAGCCGCGGCCCAGCTCACGCTCCACCAGCGTGAAATCGAGATGGCTCAGCCCCGCGCCGCCTACGTCCCGCGGAAAGTTGCAGGCGTAAAAACCGAGGTCGATGCATTTGCGCTTGATCGCTTCCCCAAGCTCGGCCGGGACATGTCCCGTGCGCTCGACCTCGGTCTCGTGCGGATAGATTTCGTTCTCAACGAAACTCCGAACGGTGGAGACGATCATCTCCTGTTCGTCAGTCAAACCAAACTGCATCGCAGCCCTCCCAGCCGCCCGCACCGAGCACTCGGCAACGCGCTTTGGCAAGGTTAGACCGATTTCACCTTGAAGGATCTACGGAATCGACCGGGGCGGCCACTCAGAGGTCGCAATTTCGATAGGGAGAGGAGTTTGCAAAGATGGGGTGACCAAGGGCAGGAACCCTTGGTGCCCAGGAGAGGACTCGAACCTCCACGCCTCGCGGCACACGGACCTGAACCGTGCGCGTCTACCAATTCCGCCACCTGGGCAAGGTGCGCCGCCGATGTAAGCGGGCGACACTCTACTGTCAACGTCAATCTGGCGCCGGCGGCGCTGTCGCCGGCAAAGAGTTTGCCAGTTGCGGCTTGCGGGCCGCGTCCGGACGCTCAACTCTCCAGAATTTCCTTGGTTGCCACGGTGGAATCGGCGTTGAGCTGGTAGATGATCGGAACGCCGGTCCCGATCTCCACTTTCACGATTTCCTCGCCGGAAAGCCCGTCCAGCGCCATCACCAGCGAGCGCAGCGAGTTGCCATGCGCGGCAACCAGCACGGTTTCCCCGCGCAGCACGCGCGGCAGTATCATGCGCATATAGTAGGGCCACACACGCGCGCCCGTATCGCGCAGGCTTTCGCCGCCGGGCGGCGGGGTGTCGTAGGAGCGGCGCCAGATATGCACCTGCTCCTCGCCCCATTTGGCGCGCGCATCGTCCTTGTTGAGGCCGGACAGATCGCCATAGTCGCGCTCGTTGAGTGCCTGGTCGCGGACTGTCTCAAGTCCGGTCTGATCGGTCTGGTCCAGAATGTGATCGAGCGTCACTTGGGCGCGCGAAAGCACCGAGGTGAATGCCACATCGAATTTCAGGCCCTTGGCCTTCAGCTTCTGGCCGGCGGCCTTGGCCTCTTCGTGGCCCTTCTCCGTCAGCCCCGGGTCGCGCCAGCCAGTGAACAGGTTCTTCAGGTTCCATTCGCTCTGGCCGTGACGGACGAGGATGAGGGTACCGGACATGAAGATTGCCTTTCGCGATTTGTAATTGGATCAGGACTGCGCGAGGCCAAGCACATCGCGCATCGAATAAAGGCCGGGTTTGCCGCCGCGCGCCCACAAAGCGGCGCGCAAGGCGCCACGCGCGAAGAGGCTGCGGTCTTCGGCATTGTGCGACAGGGTTATCCGCTCGCCGGGCCCGGCCAGCAGAACGGAATGGTCGCCGACGACCGAGCCGCCGCGCAGCGTGGCAAAGCCGATCGCGCCCTGGGGCCGCGGACCCGTGTGGCCGTCGCGCGCCCGTATGGCGTTGTCATCGAGGCCTGTTCCGCGCCCATGCGCAGCGGCCTCGCCGAGCAGCAGCGCGGTGCCAGATGGCGCGTCCACTTTGTGGCGGTGGTGCATCTCCAGCACTTCGATGTCGAACTCTTCCGGCAGCGCGCGCGCGGCCTGTTCGACCAGAACGGCGAGCAGGTTGACGCCGAGGCTCATATTGCCGGATTTCACGATCGGCGTGTGCCGGGCGGCGGCAACCAGCGCGGCTTCGTCATCCGCGCTCATGCCCGTGGTGCCGCAAATATGCGCAATGCGGGCCTGTGCCGCATAACCGGCATAGGTCACGCTGGCTGCTGGAATGGTGAAATCGAGCACGCCCTCGGCTTGTGCGAACACCGGCAGCGGATCGTCGGAAATGGTGACGCCGAGCGTGCCTGCCCCGGCGAGCTCGCCCGCATCGCGCCCCAGTTCGGGCGCGCCGGAGCGTTCCAGCGCCCCCGTCAGCGCCACGCCTTCGGTTTCCGCGATCATGCGGATCAGCGTCTGGCCCATGCGGCCGCCGGCGCCAACGACGACGAGTGACATGTCGGACATTAGCGCGGCCTCCTGCTCTTCACCTTCAATCGCACCGCCAGCGCCGCCCTTCGGTTTCGACACCGAAGCTCACTGGCGTGCGCGCAAAGGCGGTCAAGCCAGCCAGCGCGCCGCGCGGATGTGTGATGACATAGACCGGCATGGTGCGCAGCAGCTCGGTATGCGGCGCCTTGTCTTCGAACGCCGCCTGAAACGCCCCCTGTTTCAGGGCCGGTACGATCTTCTGCGCGATGCCGCCGGTGAGGAAGACGCCGCCATGGCTCATGAAAACGAGCGCAAGGTCGCCGGCAATGCGGCCAAGGCAAGTAACGAAGAATTCCAGCGCTTCGACCGCGTTGGCCTCGGTTTCTTCCAGTGCCGCACTGGTGATTTCAGCTGGCGTCGAAAAGGCCGGCTTGCCGCCATTCGCGGCCGTCACAGCGCGATAGATGTTGACGAGCCCGCGCCCGCACAAAAGCTGCTCGGCCGAAATGCGCCCTTCGATCGGCTCCAGATGCGGCCAGATTTCGGCGTCGCGCGCCGTGCGCGGGCCCATATCCATGTGTCCGCCTTCGCCTGGAACGGGGATCCAGATCTGGCGCGCGCGCACCATGCCCGCAACGCCGAGGCCGGTGCCGGGCCCAAGCACTACGCGGCTGCCGAAGGCCTCGCTTTCGCCATCGACAATGCGCTCCATGCTCTCTTCGCCAAGCGCGACCGTGGCCAATGCCTGCGCTTCGAAATCGTTCAGCACCACAATGTCGGTCAGGCCGAGCTTCTCGGCCATTTCCTTGGGTCGAACCACCCAGTCGCAATTGGTCAGGTCGATCTCGTCGCCGCTCACCGGTCCGGCAACGGCGAGAACCGCCGAACGCGGCTGGATTGCCGTTTTGTCGAGAATGGCCGACTGGATCGCCTCATCGATATTGCCGAAGCTGGCCGTCTCGATATTGGGAAATTCCTTCGGCTCCGCCTGTGCGTCGACCAGTATGGCGAAGCGCGCATTGGTGCCGCCGATGTCGCCAATCAGAACCGGGAAATCCAGTCCGGTGAGTTCGTCGTCCCGCCGTTGCATCTGCAAATCGCCGCCCTGTTTCACTTGTATCGGGCACTCGCCCACCTGGCCCGCACCGGCATACGCCGCAGGAGCGCGAACGCCATAACACAGAGTTTCCGCAGGTGCATCAATGCCGGAAAGATTGTTCCAGCGTTGTGGCGGCTACTCCGAAGGTCGGGAGCTGGGAAGCGGGATATTGAGTGCTGGAAGCGGCGCGAACGAACGTGCGCTGACGGCCGGCGTGTTGACCGGTATGACGCCGCTGCCATCAACGATCACGGCGGACGCCGATGAAGGCGCCGGAGCTTCCAGCACCGCGCGGCATTCCGCCGGCAGGCTCGCCATTGTCATCACATCGCGGCGCTTCGGTTTCGCCGGGCCTTCAGCCGGGCGCCAGGGCTCTTCGGTGAACCACCATGCCAACGAGTCGTCGCAGCCATCGCCCCGTGGCGGCGCTGCCTGCTTCTTGCAGCCGGGCGAGCCGCTGGGGCAGCCGATGCGCATATGGAAATGCGAATCGTGTCCCCAGAAGGGCCGCACCTTGGAAAGCCAGCCGCGGTCGCCGCGCACCGTGTCGCAGAGCTTCTTCTTGATACCTGGATGGACAAGCAGACGCTCGACATTGCGGTAGCTCGCCGCGCGCCGCAGCACCGCTTCATGTGCGGGCGTCCATTTGCGGTCGTCGACATAAAGCGAATCGCGCTTCAGCAGCGAGACAGCACTGATCTGTTCGCGCTCGTCATAGGTCAGCCGCCGTTCGGGCATCGGCATGAACCAGATATCCGCGTCGAGGCCGATCTGATGCGAAGCGTGCCCGGTGAGCATCGGTCCGCCGCGCGGCTGTGACATGTCGCCGAGCAACAGCCCGCGCCAGCCGTCGCGGGCGGCATCGCGCGAAAGCTGTTCCACGGTGCGCACGAGTTCCGGGTGCCCCCATTGACGGTTGCGCGAAAGCCGCATGCTCTGCCAGTAGGGACCGTCGGCCGCCATGCCGATGCCGCCGGTGAAGCAGCCTTTGGAATAGAAGCCGTAGGATTTGGGCGCCGTGGCGGCCGGAAGCTGCTGCGCTCCGAACAGGGTCTTGGCCAGGGGCTCCTTGGCCGTAGCCTCACCCGGCGTCGCAGCCGTAAATAAAGCGAATGCGCCGGCCACAAGTGCCGCTTTGCCGAAATGCCCTATTGTGATCACTCGTCCGCTCCGAACCGATCAAAGCCGCCCCGACCAGCTTTCGATTCGAATATTAGCATGGTTATGGCGCTGCGCGCACCGTGCGGTGTCAGCGCCAGCTGCCTTCACGCCACATGACCGAAAGCGCGGTGCGGTAGTCGGGGAACTGGAGCTCATAGCCGGAGGCGCGGAGCTTGGCGTTCGAGACCTTGCGGCTATCGGCATAGAAGGAACGCGCCATGGGCGACATGTCCGCCTCTTCGAACGGGATTTCGGGCGGCGGCTCGACACCCAGCAACTCTGCGGCATAGGCGATCACATCCTGCGGCGGGGCGGGTTCGTTGTCGGCCAGATTGAACGTGCCGTCGGTGCCTTGCATAGCCAGATGCCTAGCTGCCGACGCGATATCGGCGACATGGATGCGGCTAAAAAGCTGGCCCTGCTTGACGATGCGGTGAGCCTTGCCCTCTTTCAGCTTTGTGAAGGCGTTGCGCCCCGGCCCGTAAATGCCGGCAAGCCGTAGAACCGCAACCGAGATGCCGGATGCTTCGCCGGCGCTTAGCCATGCGCGCTCGGCCTCGATGCGTGCGATGCCGCGTTTGGAAGTTGCAAGGCAGGCGCTCTCCTCGTCCACCCATGCGCCGTCATGATTGCCATAGACGCCGACCGTTGAGAGATAGCCGACCCATTGTAGCTTGGGCATGGCCTCCGCCAGCGGGCCCTCGAGCAGGTTCAGAAACGGGTCACCGCCGTTGCCGGGCGCGGCGGAATGGAGCAAATGCGTCGCCTGGGCCATTTCGCGTAGAAGTGCCTCGGGAAACGTTGTGCCATCGAATTGCAGCGGGGCAATGCCTGCAGCTTCCAGCGCGCCGAACTTGCTCTGATCGCGGGTTGTGCCCGAAATCGCCTCTGCTTCGCCGGCAATCAGGCGTGCGAAGGTTTGGGCCGAATAGCCCGCTCCGATCATAAGCCAGCGCATCAGTCCGCTGCCTCCAATGCCAGGTTCCATTCTGCTTTGACTTGGGCATCGCCCTCCTGTGCAAGCGCTTTGCGCGCCCGCTTCGCCGCCTCCGAAGGCCGGAGTTGTGCCAAAGCCCAGATCGCTGCGCCGCGCACCACAGGTTCGGGGTCGGCGAGCAGGGCTTCGCACCGCGGAACCAGGGTCTTGAGCCCGGAATTTCCGGCGGCGATCAGCGCGTTGCGCACGAAACGGTCGCGGCCGATACGTTTGATCGGCGAGCCCGAAAACAGGCTGCGGAAGCCAGCATCGTTCAGCTCAAGTAATTCGGCAATCGCAGGCGCGTTGAGGTCTTCGCGTGCCCTGAGCTTCGCCTCGCTGGCGCTCTGCGCAAACTTGTTCCAGGGGCAAACGGCCAGACAATCGTCGCAGCCATAGATGCGGTTGCCTATCGCCTGCCGAAACTCATGCGGGATCGGGCCTTTGTGCTCGATGGTGAGGTAGGAAATGCAGCGGCGCGCGTCGAGCTGGTAGGGCGCGGGAAAGGCGTCCGTCGGGCAGATGTCGAGGCAGGCGCGGCAGGAGCCGCAGCTGTCCGCCTCATGTCTGTCTGCTTCAAGTTCGGCGGTCGTGAAGATCGCGCCGAGAAAGAGCCAGGAGCCGAAGTCGCGGCTCACCAGATTGGTGTGTTTGCCCTGCCAGCCGAGCCCGGCCGCCGCCGCCAGCGGCTTTTCCATCACCGGCGCAGTGTCTACGAACACTTTCACATCCGCGCCGGAACGCGCTGCGAAACGCGCTGCGATTTCCTTCAGCCGGCCCTTGATGACGTCGTGATAGTCCCGGTTGCGCGCATAGACCGAAATCGTCGCCCGGTCCTTCTGCGCAAGCGTGACCAGCGGGTCGGTCTCGGGCCCGTAATTCATGCCGAGCAGGACGACGCTGCGCACCTCGGGCCAGAGCGCCTGCGGATGCGAACGCCGTTCCGCGGTCTCTTCCATCCAGCCCATTGTGCCGTGCCGGCCGTCTTCCAGGAACGCGGCCAGCTTGGCGGAAATGTCGGGCAGTTCGGCGGGGGAGGCGACGCCGAACGCGTCGAACCCCGCCTGCCGCGCGGCAGCCTCCGCGAATGCGCGCAGCTTCGCCGGGTCGCGGGTCAGGCCGTCTTTTGCCAGAGGGGTCGTATTCATGCCGTGCTCCGGGCGCGATTTGAGCACAGATGGCCTGCGATCAGAAATCGAGGTCCGCATAATGTGAAACGGGCGAAAGCCCGCGCACGCGGTCGGCCAGCAGCGGCCGGAACGAAGGCCGCGACTTCATGCGCTGGTACCAGTCGCGGGCAGCACTATGCGCGCTCCAGTCGATCTCACCGAGATAGTCGAGCACCGAAAGCGCCGCCGCCGCCGAAAGGTCGGCATAGGTCAGGCGCGGCCCGGCCAGCCAGTTACGCGTTCCAGCCAGATAGTTGGTGTATTTCATATGCTGGCGGATATTGGCGCGCGCGGCGCGGATCACGCCGGCATCGGGCGCCCCGCCCGAGCCCTCGCTCATCAGCGGCTTGAGCACGCGCTCCTTCACCAGATGGCGCAGCACGTCCTGCTCGGCCTTGCCGAGATACCAGTCGGTCAAGCGGCGGATTTCGGCGCGCTCGAACGGGTCTTCGGCAAACAGCCGCTTGTCGCGTTTGAATGCCCCCCGGGTCTCATCGACATATTCGGCAATCACCGGCGCGCCGACGATCGGCACATCGCCTTCGGCCAGAAGCACAGGCACTGTGCCGGCGGGATTGAGCGACAGAAATTCGGGCCTGCGTTGCCAAGTTCGCTCCTCGATCAGAGACAGCTCCTCGCCATATTCGGCGAAGCTGAGGCGGACAAAGCGGGAAGACGCGGACAGCGGAAAATGAAAAAGCGTAAGCATGAACACCGATGGGCCAGGCCTCTGGCCTTTTGGCTTTGGGGCGGCTAAGTCACGGCGGCCCTTTCCCGCAGCCTTACGGGAAGCTGGCCACGGTGCGGAGCTATAGGGCGCACCGGCTGCCCTGACAAGCTGCGAGGAGACTTCATGGCAAGCCAGACGATCGTCGACGCGCTTCTGCTCGGCATTCTGGAAGGATTGACGGAGTTCATTCCCGTCTCCTCCACCGGGCATATCCTGCTGGCCGGCCATTTCCTCGGTTTCGAATCAACCGGCAAGGCCTTCGAGGTGCTGATCCAGCTGGGCGCGATTCTGGCGATCCTGAGCGTCTATTTCGCGCGGCTGTGGTCGATGCTCGTGACGCTGCCCTCAGACCGTGGCACGCAATATTTCGTCGGCGGTATTCTGCTCGCCTTTCTGCCAGCGGCGGTGATCGGCTATCTGGCGCATGACTTCATCAAGACGGTGCTTTTCGAAACGCCAGCGCTGATATGCACCACGCTCGTTCTGGGCGGCATCGTGCTTCTGTGGGTCGACCGCTGGGCGCTTAACCCGCGTTATGACGACGTCACCAAATATCCCTGGAAGGTCTATCTCGGCATTGGCCTGTTCCAGTGTCTGGCGATGATCCCCGGTACCTCGCGTTCAGGCTCGACGATTGTCGGTGCTCTGCTTCTGGGCACCGACAAGCGCTCAGCTGCCGAGTTCTCATTCTTTCTGGCCATGCCCACAATGGTTGGCGCATTTGCGCTCGATCTGTTCAAGAACATGGACATTCTGACCGCCGCCGACCTGCCCATCATCGCGACCGGCTTCGTCGCCGCCTTCGTGGTCGCGGTTTTCGTCGTGCGGGGCCTGCTCAACTTCGTTTCGAAGCGGGGCTATGCGCTGTTTGGCTGGTGGCGCATAGCAGTCGGCCTCGCAGGCTTCGCCGCGCTGGCTGTTTGGGGTTAGGTAAATACTGGTTCAGTTGGGCGGAGGGCTCAATGCGCCGTCGCGGTCTCGTCTCGCTGGCTGTATTTGTTGTTTTGGGGGCAGCTGCGTTCGGCCTCTATCGATATATGTGGCCAGTATACTCCTGGAACCAGAAGCTCACCGTAGCGGTCGAGGCTGGAGGTCAAGCCTACGTGAGCTCGAGCATCACCCAAGTTACAGTTCGATACCAGCCGCAACTGTTACCTCAAATCGGCGTCGCAACCCGAACCATTCGTGGAGAAGCCGTTGCCTTGAGGTTACCCGGCGACCGCTACCTTTTTGCGCTCCTTTCGGGGTCGGACAACCCGGCCTCTCATGCACAATTCGTCGCCGCGAATGTGTTTTCGGACTTGCCTCACGATCCAAACGCCGGCCCCAGGGAAAGCATATCCGCTGCGCTCGTAGATCTAAACGAAGTTTCCCGCTTACTCCCGGCCGATCTCTATCCAATGTTCGTTACATTTGACGAACTCTCCGATCCGTTGACCGTTCGACAGATCGATCCGCTTAACTTGGAAGCCGAGTTTGGAGCAGGCGTCCGGCTCCTTAGCGTTACACTTGCAACTAGTGACGAGCCAGCAAGCAACGGGACAATCAAATCGATATTGCCCTGGTTGGGTGACTTTCCGGAGCCCAGCCTTGATCCGACAGGCGACTATCGGGACGCAACTCTCGCCGACAAACTACAACACGGAGATTTCTTGCGAGACTGACCGGTTCCAGAAGGTGTTTTAGCCCATCAACGCCATCAGTCCGCGCCGCACAAGATCGAGCGCGAGCAGAGTCACCACGATGCGGAACCATAGCCGGAAGCGCTCCTCCGGCATCTTGTCGAGGAGCCGTGAGCCGGAGATGGTGCCGAGATAGCCGGCGGCGATCATGGCCGCGACCAGCGGCAGCCAGCTTGCAAACGCAAATCCCGCTACAGTGAAGGCGACCACTTTCAGCGCATGCTGCACGGTCATGCCGGCCGCATGCGTTGCGATCAGCGCTTTGCGGTCGTCGGGAAGGATCTGCGCGAAAAACGCGGACAAGAGCGGCCCGGTGGCACCGAAGAACATGTTGGCCAACGCGATGATGCCGCTGCCGATCGCCAGTCCGGCCTCGCGCAGATTTTCGATGCCCGGAATCTTCGTCCAGGTGATCGCAACGATGAAAAGGCCAAGCGCCAGTTTGAGCACTGCGTCGGGCAGCTGGATCACAAGCAGCGCGCCGACGGCGGCGCCCGCCAGGCTGCCGATCATGAACGGCACCGTGATCGAATAGCGGATGTGTTCGCGCTGGTGCCAGGCGCGGCCGGTGTTAGAGCCGAGCTGCACGGCACCATGCACGGGGATGAGCGCCGAGACAGGCAGAAAGGCGCCGAGCAGCGCCAGCATCGCCACGCCGCCGCCGAGCCCGAAAGCGGCGGTGAATGCCGATGTAAAAAACGAGGCGGCAATCAACAGCGCCGCGACAGACCCCGAAAGCGCGTCGGGCAGCAGCGCCGTCAGCGCCTCCAAGCGGCTTTAGCCTTCCACCTTGCGGGTGAACTGGCCCGCCGGCCGGTAGGTCCAGAGATAAGTCGGCAATATCGCTTCCAGCGTGCGCGGCTTGATTCCGAGCCCCTCGATGGTGCGGCCGTCCTTGATAGCTTCCGCCGAGACCACATTGTCGGTCTCAAGCAGCTTTACCTGATCGCGGGTGAGAAGCGGATTGGGCAGGAGGCCGAGGATCGACGCCTGCAGCCGCGCGACCGGCCAGGGCACATTGACCAGAAGCCGCTTGCGGTCGATCACCTCAAGCATCTCCTCCATGCATTCGCGGAAGGTCAGAACCGCCGGACCGCCGAGCTCGACGATGCGCTTGCCTTCAACAGCGCCATCGACATGACGTGCGATCGCCTCTGCGACATCGCCGACATAGACCGGCTGGAATTTCGTGTGCCCGCCGCCGATCAGCGGCAGGAACGGGCTGAACCGCGCCATATTGGCGAAGCGGTTGAAGAAATGATCTTCGGGCCCGAACATGATAGAAGGCCGCACGATCAGGGCGTCGCGCACGGTCTCGTGCACAGCCTGTTCGCCCAGCGCCTTGGTGCGCGCGTAGTCGGCTTCGCTTTCAAGGTCCGCACCGATCGCCGACACATGGGTCAGCTTCGTGCCCGCTGCCCGGGCGGCTTCCGCCACTGACCGAGCACCGAAATCCTGCACCGAATCGAAGGTCTGCTTGCCGCTTTCGAACAGGATCGCGACGAGGTTGATCACATGGTCGGCGCCCTGCACGGCGCGATCAATCGACCAGCGGGCGCGCAGATTTGCCTGCACGGGCTGTATTTGCCCGACATTGCCGAGATAGGTGACGTGGTGGGCGAGGTCCGGCCGGCGCACGGCAACGCGCACACGGTAGCCGCGCCGGGCCAGCGTCTGCACCAGATGCCGGCCGAGAAAGCCCGAACCGCCGAAAACGGTGACCAGCTTGGGTTTCGGGGAAATCGTCGTCATTGCAGGCTCCGTCCTGTCAGACCCGCTTCATAGTCGTTTTCGCCCGCCGCGCAAAGGGACGCGGCGTCGCGGGACGGCGTTTTCCCGATGCGCCTCCAGCAAGGCTAGGCCATGTTGCAAACCGCGCATTTGCCGCGGATTTCGATTGTCGTCTTGTCAGCGTCAAATGCGTTGTCGCCAGCCCAGCTTTCAAGCCGCTCGCAAACGATCGCGTCGGCGAATTCCTCTACCTGCCCGCAGCGTTCGCATATTGCGAAGGCGATCAGCTCGTTTTCGCCATGCCGGTGCTCGCCGGCGCAGGCCACAAACGCGTTCAGGCTTTCCAGACGGTGCACAAGGCCGAGGCTGGTGAGCTTGTCGAGCGCCCGGTAGACCTGCAACGGTGCCCGAAAGCCGTCGTCGCGCAGACGGTCGAGAATGGTGTAGGCCGAAAGCGGCCCCTCCGCAGCGCGCAACGTGTTGTGCACCAGCGACTGGTTGCGGGTAAGCGCGGATGCTTCGGTCATGTCTTTTGGCCTCCTTTGAGGGCGCGACTGCCGAACGGCGCCAGACTGATCAGGAATATGACGAGCGCCGCGACCACGATGGATGGGCCGGACGGCGTATCGTAATTGAGCGAGCCGAACAGCCCGCCGACGGCTGCCAGAATGCCGACGCCTCCGGCAATCACCGCCATTTGCTCAGGCGTTGCGGCAAAGCGTCGTGCGGTGGCGGCGGGTATGATCAGCAGCGATGTGATCAGCAATACACCGACAATGCGCATCGCGATCGCAATGACCGCCGCCATCAGGAGCATAAACGCGAATTGCGAAACCTGTGGCGACAGCCCCTCGGCTTCGGCGACCTCTTCGCTCACCGTGCCGGCGAGCAGCGGTCGCCACAGATAGATAAGCGCTCCCAGCACCAGTACGCCGCCGCCATAGACCACAACCAGATCGAGCTTCGACACGGCGAGAATGTCGCCGAATAGAAGCCCCATCAGGTCGATGCGCACCCAGCTCATGGCGGCCACCATCACGAGCCCGAGTGCAAGCGTTGAATGCGACAGGATGCCGAGCAGCGAATCGGAAGACAGCGCGCGGCGGCGCTGCAAGACCACCAGCGCCACTGACACGAGCGCCGCGACCGCGAACACGCCGATCACGATATTGAGGCTGAGCAGCAGCGATACGGCGACGCCGAGCAGTGCCGAATGAGACATCGTGTCGCCGAAATAGGCCATGCGCCGCCACACGATGAAACAGCCCAGCGGCCCGGCTACTGCGGCAACACCGATACCGGCGAGCAAGGCGCGGGTGAAGAAATCGTCAAGCATGACCACTCCCGCCCGCGCGTTCCCGCGTGGTTGCATGATCGTGACCATGGTCATGATCATGGCGGCCATCCTCCGGGTGGCAGTGCTCGGTGATCGAACCGTCTGCATGCTTCACGCGCCCGTCCGGCAGATGGGTGTGGTCGTGCTGATGGCGGTAGAACGCCACCGCCTCCGCGGCTCGTGCACCGAACAGGCTGCGATATTCCTCGCTTGCGGCAACATTTTCCGGCGTGCCGGAGCAGCAGACATGGCCGTTGAGGCAGATGACGGTGTCGGTTGCAGCCATCACGACATGCAGATCGTGCGATATCAGCAGCACGCCGCAGCCGACACGGTCGCGGATTGCGCCGATCAGCTCATACATCGCCACTTCGCCGTTAAAATCGACGCCCTGCACAGGCTCGTCCAGAACCAGAAGGTCGGGTTCCTGCGCAATCGCGCGGGCAAGCAGCACACGTTGAAACTCGCCGCCTGAAAGGTCGTGAACCTGCGCGTTTTCCAGATGCGCAACGCCAGCCGCTGTAAGCGATGTGACAATTCGATCGCGTTGCGTCGGGCCGGTGAGCCGCATCAGCCGGCCGACAGAGAGTGGCAGCGAGCGATCGATCGCCAGCCGTTGCGGTACATAACCAACGCGCAGCGCGGTGCGTTGTTCAACCGAGCCTGCGTCGGGTTTCAGAATGCCGGTCGCCATCCGAGCGGTCGTGCTCTTGCCCGATCCGTTGGGTCCGATCAGTGTTACGATTTCTCCCGGCCGGATCGACAAGTCCACACCGCGCACAAGCCAGCGCCCATTACGGAAAATGCCGGCGCCGGAAAGCGAGACAAGGGGTTCGGAGGGGCGGCTGGCGTCAAGCATGGGCAGTTATCGTTCGTGCGGATCGGCGATTTCGTCCGAGGGGTTGTACATGGCTATGCCACACGTTATAGCGTAACGCAATTGAGCGTAATGTTATTACGTATTCATGCCGTCTTGATCACCAATGGAGCTTCCATGTCTCGCTTGCGCCCCTGTTTCCTCGCCGCTGCTTTCGCACTTGTTCCTCTGCCGGCCAGCGCTTTGGATGGCGTAGTGGCATCCATCAAGCCGATCCACTCGCTGGTCGCCGGCGTTATGGGCGACACGGGCACACCACATCTGCTTGTGCGGGGTGCGGACTCGCCGCACACCTATGCGCTGCGTCCTTCGGATGCCGCGGCACTCGAATCCTCCAGCGTCGTCTTCTGGGTCGGCCCGGAGATGGAAACATTCCTCGACAGCGCAATCGGCACGCTGGGTTCGGGCGCCAAGGTCGTTGAGCTCGGCGAGGCGCATGATCTGATCAAATTGCGCTTCCGGGAAGGCGGCGCCTTCGAGGCCCATGACCATGGCGACGACGACCATCATCACGACCATGAGGCGGGTCATGACGATCACGCGCATGAAAAGGCCGGTCATGATCATGACCACGAGGAAAAAGAAGCAGCCCATGATCATGACGATCATCACCATGATGAGGCGCATGGGGGCCACCATGATGGCGAATTCGACATGCACCTCTGGCTGGACCCGCAAAACGCGGCAGCTCTGGTTCACGAGATCGCCGAGGCGCTTTCCGAGGTCGATCCTGAAAACGCGGCCGCATATGAGGCGAACGCAGCGGCGCTGCGCGACCGCCTGAGCGACCTGACAACCGAACTCACTGCCGAGCTGGAACCGGTGAAGGACAAACCGTTCGTCGTCTTTCACGACGCCTATCGGTATTTCGAAACGCGTTTTGGCCTGAAGGCTGCTGGGTCGATCACCGTCAACCCTGACGTGATGCCGGGGGCGGAGCGCATGCGCGAGATACAGACCCGGGTGCGCGAACTTGGCGCGACATGTGTGTTCTCCGAGCCGCAGTTCGAGCCGAAGCTGGTTACGGTCGCAACCGAAGGTACCGGTGCGGGTTCCGGCGTGCTCGATCCGTTGGGCGCGGCGCTCGATGATGGGCCGGAGCTCTATTTCGAACTGCTGCGCGGCATGGCCTCATCGCTACGCGAATGTCTCTCCCAGGCCGGATAGAGACCGAAGAACCGGCCGTCTGCCGGAGGACCCGAGGCGGGACTACACCCGCCCACTGGCCGACCTATTATCCGGCCAATCTAAGCGCCGGGCAGATCGTGGACGAGATGCTGGCACACTGATCGCCGCGGCTGCTATTCCAACGAAAAACCCCGCCGGAGCGCTCCGGCGGGGTTTTGTCTTTCTGGCGGTAGGGGAGACGACTACTTCTCGTCCTTGTCGCCCTGCTTCTTGAGCGCGGCGCCCAGAATGTCGCCGAGCGAAGCGCCGGAGTCGGTCGAACCGAACTGTGCGACTGCTTCTTTCTCTTCCGCGATTTCCAGAGCCTTGATCGAGACCGTGATGCGGCGCGTCTTCTTGTCGAAGGTGGTCACGCGGGCATCGACCTTCTGGCCGACCGCGAAACGCTCCGGACGCTGCTCGTCGCGGTCGCGGGAAAGGTCCGAACGCTTGATGAAGGTCTCCATATCATGGTCGACGAGCTTGACCTCAAGACCACCATCCTTGACCGCCACGACCTCAGCCGTGACCACCGCGTTCTTGCGCAGGTCGCCGGAGGCAGCAGCCGCGCCGACCGAATCCTGGCCGAGCTGCTTGATGCCGAGCGAGATGCGCTCCTTGTCGACGTCCACGTCAAGCACCTGCGCCTGAACCACGTCGCCGCGATTGTACTCTTCCATCACCTGCTCGCCCGGACGGTTCCAGTCGAGGTCGGAGAGGTGAACCATGCCGTCCACATCGCCGTCGAGGCCGATGAACAGGCCGAACTCGGTCTTGTTCTTGACCTCGCCTTCGACAACCGACCCGACCGGGTGATTGTTGGCGAAAGCTTCCCACGGATTGTCGAGCGTCTGCTTGAGACCAAGCGAGATGCGGCGCTTCTGTGGGTCGACTTCGAGCACCACCACATCGACTTCCTGGGTCGTCGACAGGATCTTGCCCGGATGGACGTTCTTTTTCGTCCAGCTCATTTCCGAAACGTGGATCAGGCCTTCGATGCCCGGCTCCAGCTCCACAAACGCGCCGTAGTCGGTGATGTTGGTCACCTTGCCGCCAACGCGCTTGCCGATCGGGTACTTGCCGCCAATGCCTTCCCACGGATCCTTCTCGAGCTGCTTCATGCCGAGCGAGATACGGTGGGTTTCCTGATTGATGCGGATGATCTGAACCTTGACCGTCTGGCCAATCGACAGGATCTCCGTCGGGTGGTTGACGCGACGCCATGCCATGTCGGTGACATGCAGCAGGCCATCGATGCCGCCGAGGTCGACGAACGCACCGTAGTCGGTGATGTTCTTGACCACGCCTTCGACCACCTGACCCTCTTCGAGGTTCTGGACGATCTCCGAGCGCTGCTCGGCACGGCTTTCCTCAAGCACGGTGCGGCGCGAAACGACGATGTTGCCGCGGCGGCGGTCCATCTTCAGAATTTCGAACGGCTGCGGGTTGTGCATCAGCGGGGTGACGTCGCGGATCGGACGAATGTCCACCTGGCTGCGCGGCAGGAACGCCACGGCGCCGTCCAGATCGACGGTGAAGCCGCCCTTGACCTGATTGAAGATGATGCCTTCGACGCGTTCGCCATTGTTGAACTTGGCTTCGAGCTTGACCCAGCTCTCCTCGCGGCGTGCTTTTTCGCGCGACAGTACGGCTTCACCGAGAGCGTTCTCGATGCGCTCGACATAGATTTCGACTTCGTCGCCGGCCTTCAGTTCCTTGGCGCTGGAGCCAAACTCCTTGAGCGCGACACGGCCTTCGACCTTTAGGCCGACATCGATGATGGCCATGTCTTTTTCGATCGCGGTGATCAGGCCTTTGACGACGGAGCCTTCAGCGGAATGTTCTTCCGAAAACGACTCATCGAGCAGCGACGCGAAATCGTCGCGGGTGGGGTTGGATTGTGACATTGAAACTCCTGGAATGCCCGAAGTGCGGGCAGGCGCCGGGTGGTTAGCGTTACGTTTGACCTGCAACGAACGATCCGGGCTTCGACGGGAAGCCATGCCCGCACAAAGGCGGTTTCGGCGCAGCGGACTGTTCTGCAGGCGGTTATCTGGCCGGGACTTTGGGGCTTTGCCCCTGTTGGCGTCTCAGCCGGCGTTTCGAGCAGCGATTGTCTGGTCAACCAGGTCGCGCGCGGCACGAAACGCGGCTTCTATATCCATTCGGGTCGTATCTAGCAAGTGCGCGTCTTCCGCGGGTCTGAGCGGGGAATCGGCCCGGCCCATGTCGCGCGCGTCGCGCTTTTCGATGTCGGCAAGAATTGCCGCCTCGTCCGCGGTGCCGCCATTGGCGATGATTTCGCTGTATCGCCGCCGCGCGCGCTCTTCCGGCGAGGCCGTTACATAGAGCTTCAGATCGGCGTCGGGACACACCACCGTGCCGATGTCGCGGCCGTCGAGTACGGCCCCCGGCGGTTCGGCGGCGAAACGCCGCTGCGCCTCCACGAGGGCCGCCCGCACACTGGGCATCACCGCCACCTTGGACGCCGCCTCGCCGATCTCGTGAGTCGACAGTACAGAGCGGTCCAGCGCGCCAAGGTCGATCTGGCGCGCCGCGGTCTCGGCCGCCGACTGATTGTCGAGCGGTAGACCGTGGATCAGCATGCGGTGCGCGACCGCGCGATAGGTGAGCCCCGTATCGAGATGATTGAGGCGGTAAGTGTCGGCCAGCCGCCGCGCCAGCGTTCCCTTGCCCGACGCCGCGGGTCCGTCAATGGCAATAATGAGGCTCATGCACGCGTCCCGTTCGATTCTCGGGCAGTGCCACGGTAGGGCGGATTTGGCAACTGCGAGGCTAGCCTGGCTTGAGGTGAGCGCATTGAGCGCCCTCGCCCTTCGACAAGCTCAGGATGAGAGCTATGGAGAAAGAAACACGCCCCTAAACGGACCGGGTAATCCCGCCGTCGATGCGGATGTTCTGCCCGGTGATGTAAGACGACTTCTCCGATGCCAGGAACGCGATCAGCTCCGCCACCTCTTCCATGGTGCCGTAACGGCCCATGGGAATGCGCTCGCGCCGGTCGTCCTTCTCCGGCAGGGAATCGATGAAGCCCGGCAGCACATTGTTCATGCGGATATTGTCGGCGGCGTATTTGTCGGTGAAGAGCTTGGTGAAGGCGGCTAGCCCGGCCCGGAAGACGCCGGACGTGGGAAACGTCGCCTCAGGTTCGAAGGTCGCATAGGTGGAGATATTGACGAGCGACCCGCCACCCTGCTTCTGCATGGCGGGCGTCACCAGCCGCGCGATACGCACCACATTCAGCAGGTAAAACTCCATGCCGCGCTGCCAGTCGGCGTCGGAAATATCCAGAATGTCGCCTTTGGGTCCGTGGCCGGCGCTGCTGACCACCGCATCCACACGGCCAAAGCGCTCAAGCGTGGCGTCAACGAAACGCTTGAGATCGTCCGGCTCGAGATTGGAGCCGGTGAAGCCGAGGCCGCCCAGCTCCTGCGCCAGCGCCTCGCCTTTGCCCGACGAGGACATGATCGCGACGGCATAGCCGTCGGCGGTGAGTTTGCGCGCCGCAGCTGCGCCCATGCCGCTGCCGCCGCCGATGATCATTGCGACTTTGTCACTCATGCGTCGGCTCCTTCCGTTGCTTCGATCAGGGCGCCGAGACCCGCCATCAGGCTCTGGAACTCCGGGAAACTGGTGGCGATGATGCCGCTGTCGTCTACGGTAACCGGATTTTCGGCCGCGAGCCCCATGACCAGAAACGCCATGGCGATACGGTGGTCGAGATGGGTCTCGACCGCATTGCCGACCGCTGTTCCGCCATAGCCCTTGCCGCCCGGCCTGCCGCGCACGGTGAGCGAAGTCTTGCCTTCGGTACAGTCGACGCCATTGGCCTCGAGACCGCGCGCCACGGCGGCGAGCCGGTCGCTTTCCTTCACCCGCAGTTCCTCCAGACCGTCCATCACCGTTTCGCCCTCGGCGAATGCGGCCGCGACGGCCAGTACCGGATATTCATCGATCATCGATGGCGCGCGCTCCGGCGGAACGGTGATGCCCTTCAGGTCGGAGTGCCGCACGCGGATATCGGCTACGTCTTCACCGCCGGCGGAGCGCGGGTTCATGAGTTCGATGGAACCGCCCATTTCCTGCAGCGTGGTGATGAGGCCCGTGCGGGTCGGGTTCATGAGCACGTTTTCGATCGTGACGTCGGAGCCCGGAACCAGCAGAGCCGCCACGATGGGGAAGGCGGCAGACGAGGGATCGCCGGGGACTGCGATCGTCTGACCGGTCAGCTTGCCGCGCCCTTCCAGGCGGATATGGCGCACGCCCTCCGCGTCGGTCTCGACCTCAAGCTCCGCGCCGAAGCCCTTCAGCATGCGTTCGGTGTGGTCGCGGGTCATCACCGGCTCGATGACCGTGGTGATGCCGGGGGTATTGAGGCCGGCGAGAAGCACGGCGGACTTTACCTGTGCCGAAGCAACCGGCACGCGATAGGTTATTGGAACCGGGCGCGCCGGACCGCGCATCGTCAGTGGGAGCCGGTCTCCGGGCGAGGCGTCGAGCACCTGCGTGCCCATCTGGCGCAGCGGGTCGAGCACGCGGCCCATGGGACGTTTGGAGAGCGAGGCATCGCCGATGAACGTCGATGCCATGTCGTAGGAGCCGACCAGCCCCATGGTCAGCCGCACGCCGGTGCCGGCATTGCCGAAATCCATCGGCTCGGCGGCTTCCAGCAGGCAGCCATTGCCGACGCCGTGGATCACCCATTCCGCGTCTTTCTTCTCTACCTGCGCGCCCATGGCCCGCATGGCCCCGGCGGTGCGGATCACGTCCTCGCCTTCGAGCAGACCGGTCACGCGGGTTTCGCCGGCAGCCAGCCCGCCGAACATCAGCGAACGATGCGAGATCGACTTGTCGCCGGGCACGCGGACAGAGCCGCTCAATGCGGGCGATCGTCTCGCTGTCGTCGGAATTGGCTTTGCGTGATGTGTCATGATGGGTCGTCCCGGCTGCCGGAGGCGTCTCCTATCATGGCCGACGGCTTCAGGTCATCCCCGTTTGCCGTGCCTTGCGGGTGTTATCGAAACGTTGTGCCGAGCGGGTTTTCAACACCGGCGGATTGCCTTTGACAGCCACCGAACTTGTGGTTATGGGGACCGACCCAAATTGAAATCGAAATTGCCGTTCGCCGTGCCTCCCCGGACGTATCGGCGCAAGGATGAGCAGAGGCAGCAGCGTGGCTAAACCCGAGCTTGGAACCAAGAGAATTTGCCCGGAGACGGGCCGTAAGTTTTACGACCTGAACAAAGACCCGGTCGTTTCGCCCTATTCGGGCAAATCCTACCCACTTTCCTACTTCGAGGACGACGTCAACGAGGTCGAGGAAGAGGAAGAGGTTGAGGCGGCTGAGACGGAGTCCGAGGAGAACGAGGACGTTGAGGTCGTTTCGCTGGAAGATGCCGAAGACGACGAAACCGACAAGAAGAAGTCGTCCAGCGATCCCGATGTCGACCTTGACGACGATGACGACGTCGATCTCGGCGACGACGATGACGACGACACCTTCCTGGAAGACGATGACGACGACGATGACGATGTTTCGGGCATCATCGACGTTGACGATGACGACGACGACAGCTGATGTTGAGCCTGCGCGGCGGCCATTCGGCGCTGCCGCGCAATCGCCGCTCAGCGGGACTTGATATTCCGTGGTGACGGGTCTAGAAGCCGCCAGCACGTTGGCCGGCCGCTAAGGCGGGCCAGACCTCTTCGCCGGAAACGGCGCCGGCCAGATGCCGGAAGTGTGGGGCCATAGCTCAGTTGGGAGAGCGCTTGAATGGCATTCAAGAGGTCAGGGGTTCGACTCCCCTTGGCTCCACCAATCTTCTCCCGTGTGGCGAATACTATAGCATAGTCAACAAGTTACCGGCACCAAACTTTAGTCTGAGTACCCACTTGAGTACCCAGTCTGAGTACCCAAACTGATGCAGGAGGGGAACCTCCTAGGTTGGGTCCAAGCCTACCCTCACTCAGTGTTCAGGCAATGCGCTATCCAGCAGCTGAGCTGAGCCATTTCTCATCTTCCTCCTAGGTAGGGCCACCAAGTGCCCTCTCGGCGTAGCCGTCTACGGCGAGGGCCTGTGGAGAGAGACTTCCGTTGTCCGTCGAACAATTAACCTCACCGACGCCGAACGACTGCTTTGAGCCCTACTCGATAGTTCGTTGACGAAGAATGGATGAGCAGCCTCACATGGCGATCCGATTGTTCGACGGGAAGATGCGGGTGACCGGGTCCGAGCCCCATGCGGAGGCATGACATTTGCGCTACCGGTTAGCTTCGATGCTTCGTGCGACATTGTAAAAAGTGAACTTAGGGCCGAATTGTCCGATGGCCTCGCCGATGCGGTCCTTGTTCGCGACACGGAAGGCGTTAAACGCCTCCCCAGTCTCCCAGAGCATGTAGTTTACCACTTTTGGACCATCGGCCTGACGGTTCAGACGCGCTTGGACGAAGCCGTCCTGGTGCCGGACGAGATCGGAAAGCAAGCTCTCCACGGAGCCGACGACAGCGTCTGTTTGCTCATCGGCGACGTCGAACTCGACAATTACGGCGTACATCGCTTTCTCCTCAGCTATGCTCGGTGACGCAACCGCCATGAGACCGGCGCAGATCAACGAGACGGCGACACGGTCGATGCGCAACATTGGCGTGCCCCTCCAGATGGACCGCAGTGTGGTCCTTGGTTACACTGACGTGACGGTATCAGGATAAGCGTGGCGGGTGGATGACCGAAGCACCGGATTTCATGACCGAACCGCCGAACTTTGCCGCTCCCCTTACCGGACCCGAAGGCACCGACGTCCTGTCGGACATTCTGCGCCGTTTCCGTGTCACCGGCGCGGCACTTCTGCGCGGCGAGTACAGCGCACCCTGGGGCTGGGATGCGCCGTCCGCCGACGAGATCGCGGCGCATCTGCACACGCCCGATACTCGCCTCGTCATCTTCCACATTGTTGCGCATGGCCGTTGCTGGCTCGAAGTTGCGGGCCAGCCTCGGATCGAGCTTTCGGCTGGCGACCTTGTGGGCTTTCCGCAGGGTCACTCGCATCGGATGGGCTGGGGGTCCGGCGCTGCGCCCTTCCCGATAATTGATATGTTTCCGACGCCTCCATGGAAGAGCGTGCCGACGATCCGCCGAGTGGAACGTGGCCAAGTCTGCCGCATCCTGTGCGTCTATTTGCGCTGCGAGGCTCCGCTCTTCGATCCCCTGACCTCGGCGCTGCCCAATCTGATCGTCATGCGTGCGGGCGGGGGCGCGAGTGGGTTCACGGATGCTATCGTGCGCGGGCTAATAGAGGAGGCGAGCGCGATGCGGGCTGGTAGCGCCAGCTTTACCGCCCGTCTCACAGAGCTTCTATTTGTCCAGATCATCCGCGACCACCTGCGCCGCAGCGATCCGAACGGGCGCGGAATGCTCGCAGCGCTCAAAGACCGTTTTGTCGGCAAGGCGCTCCAGGCTTTCCACGCAGAACCCGCGTATCCGTGGACGATGCCTGAACTCTCGTGTCGCGCTGGTCTGTCGCAATCGGCTCTGCGCGAACGCTTCGCCCGGGTCCTGGGCGTTTCACCTATGCGTTACCTCGCTCTATGGCGACTTCAGCTTGCGGCGCTTCTGTTGCGCCAAAACGACGCCAGCGTGGCCGACATAGCAGCCGAAGTAGGGTATGACGCGCCCGAAGCATTTGCGCGCGCATTCAAAAGGGCGATCGGGACTACTCCTGCCCGGTGGCGCAATCGAGTGCCCGTCATCGAATAGTCGATAGCCTACCTTGCGACAATCACGGGCTGCCACAAGCGGACGGCTGTGATGTCCGCTTTGTCCGCAACGCTTTCAACTGTTTTCGCCCGGGAGCCTGCACTGCCGCAAGCACGATGCAACGACGGCCTCGCTCTCATTCTGGCATCTGCGAAAAAATGTGGTGACGCAGGCGCAAGGGCTGCAAGGAGCTTGACGCTTCGCTGCAGCGGCGGCGTTAATGGGATATGAGCTACAAGCCCAAGCTGTACACGGACCTCGCGCCCTATCTGCTGGTCAGAGATGCAGAGGAAGTTCTTGCGTTCTGTTCAACTGTCTTCAACGCGGAGCGGCTGCGGGTCATTCCCGGTGAAGACGGCCGCATTGTCCATGCGGAATGCAAAGTTGGAGACACAGTCCTGATGATGGGCGAAGCCGATGGCCCACCAGCTATGCTGCACGTCTATCTAGATGATCCAGACGGGGCCTTCGAACGTGCTATTGCGGCGGGTGCCGAGGTCATTCAGCCGATGGCGGAGAAGGGCGATGGCGACAGGCGGGGTGGCTTTAGGGCCCCAGATGGCACTCAATGGTTTGTTGCGCGGCAGGTCATCGAGCCTTCGTAAATCCGAACCCCTGTGGCGGTGCGGCTTTCTTGCGCTCGTGGTCGGCAACGGCTGTTGCTACCGGCACGAATTCCAACCCGCTCGGGTCGCGAATGTCGCTTTCGTTACGAGGCAAGCCTCAACTTTACGACACGCTCCTTGATCTTCTCGAACACCTCGTCGAGTTGCGACCGCGATGGCGCGTCGAAGAAGTGGCTGGGAGAAGTCGCACATTGCTGCAGCATGGTGCCGGTCTTCACGTCGGGCT
>JAEPQK010000004.1 GCA_017640615.1 Rhizobiaceae bacterium
CTGATGTGGCCTTGTATGCCGCCAAGAACAGCGGTCGGATGCGAGCTTGTGACTACACTCCGGAACTGGACGCCAGCAGAAGCCGACGGCGAGCGATCGCATCATCGCTAGAAGATGCGCTCAGGAATAATGAAATCGACGTTCACTATCAGCCGATAGTACGAACCAGATCCAGCGCTATCATAGGCGTTGAAGCGCTTGCGCGCTGGACCACGACAAATGGCGAAGTGGTGTCGCCGGAAGAGTTCATCTCGATCGCCGAAGAATCAGGACTAATCGACCGGCTGGGATTGTTCGTTCTAGAACGCGCATGTAGCGACTGGGTTGCATGGACAAACTTGTTGGTGGCGGTCAATCTCTCCCCGGTTCAGTTCCGAAGCCCGACATTGGTCAAGGATGTATTGGGTGTGCTCACGCGGACCGGCCTTGAGCCCTCTCGCCTAGAGTTGGAAGTGACTGAGGGGTATCTCATTGAAAACCGGGAGCGAGCTCAGCCGCTGATTGCCGAATTGCGGCGGCTCGGGGTTCGTGTAGCGCTCGATGACTTCGGCAGCGGATATTCGAGTATCGGCTACCTGCGCCACTATGATTTCGACTGCTTGAAGATCGATCGGACGCTTGTAACAACCATGGCTACGGATGAAACTGCAAAAAGCATCATTCAGGCGGTGGCCATTCTGGCAAAGAGCCTTTCGCTTGAATTGACAGCAGAAGGTGTTGAAGACGAGGACACAGCGCGCCTACTGCGTCTTGCCGGCTGCGACCGCCTACAAGGATATCATTTTGGACGGCCTCGGCCGCCGAATCTCACAGCAGCGCTGATCCGAGCGCAAGTGGACTGTGCCAACGACAAAGCACTACGCCTCGCCCGGTGAATTGGGATTGCGGCGCTGCGGAGAGTCCAGACGCCTGGTCGTGAAGCTCATTCGGTTGGAGTCTACTACGGTCAAACTCCCGTGAAGAATTGACCGGTACCGGCATAGAGCTGCTCATCATTGCCGCCGGCGATAACCCGCACACCAGTTCAGCGCGGATGCCTTGCCGTGTGAGCTTATGTTGGCGGCACCACCGAGTGGGTTAGCCCAAGCTGCACTTGACCCGCTGGTCTGCCGTATTGAGGGCGGGTACCTGCGCGTATGCGGTCGATTTGATCGGCTGTGTGCCAGTTCCGGTATGATGCCTCTACCACGCTTGAGCGCGCTGACAGTAGCTTTGCGATGCGGCTACCGCTTGCAAACTTGCCTCGGAGGGCCGGCAAATTTAGGGGCATTTTCCGATCGCGTGCCCCAATCAGCCCTGCTTGAAAAGAAGATATGTGAACTGGGCGGGATGTCGATCACACCGTCAATAATCTCAGCTGGCACAACCAATAATGCCCCCTCCATCTGCGCAGTCGGGCCGGCTGACCCGCATCTCTTGCAGAAGCTCTTTTCGAATCGCGTATCAGGAAGGTGGTATGTCTGTATGAATTCCTGACCAGAAACCCAGTTTACTGTAGCCGTCGTTGAAAAAAGATTTGCCGAATGTGCAGACCCAGTTACTTCCTGATAGCGCCTACAGTGGCAAAAATAGAAGCTCTCAAAATCACCAAATACCTGGAATTCAACGGTGCCACACAAACATGAACCAGCCGTGGTTGGGGCCATATGAGCGTCTCACTGGTAGCTGTTGAAGAGAAGCTTTTGCAGCGTCCAAATCAGGTAGTTTAGGCACAATCATGCAACACACAATCCGGCAGTAGATAGTCGGTTGTTGGCGAAAGGGAAGACGTTGATCGCGTCGATGTCGCGTGCGCGCAGGCCGTCCACCGCCAGTTTCGTGGCTTCAAAGCTCTGCTCGCGATTGATCGCAGCCTGCACCTTGGGATCGAAGTCCTGAATGCCCAGGCTGGCACGCGTTACGCCGATTTCGGCCATCGCGTCGAGCCGCGCCTCGTCCATGTCGTTGGGGTCGTCGTGCCTTCCCCGATCTTCGCCGCAAGCATGGCGATCTCGCGCTTCAAAGCGCCAAGAAACGGGATGATCGGATCATAGCGGTTGGTCTGCTTGGTGTGGCAGGCGCAGAACCAGCACAGCCGGTCGCAGAACGGCACATGTATATAGAGAGACGCGCGCTCTCCATCGGGCACGGCTTCCAGCCAGCCGGCGAAGGTCTGGGCGTCGACGCCGGGGTGGAAATGCGGCGCAGTCGGATAGCTCGTGTAGCGCGGGACGTTCCAGCTTGCGGTAGATAGGATTTCGTGTCGCATTCCAACAGGTCCAGTTTTGCTGTTGGCTGCGTATGAACCCAATGGGTCGGAAGGTTCTTGACTTTGATCAACAGGCTTTCGACTTTCTGCAGACAAGAACAGCGGCGTCACGAAGTCCCATGAATGACACACACAGCAAAGCTGCCGAGCGTCTCGACATCCACAATTCGGAAATTCCCGAAGTGTGCCGCTCGTGCGAAGCACGCCATGGCGGCATCTGCGCGGCGCTGCAACCCGGCCAGCTGTTGTCGCTTTCGAAGGCGTCGTCGCGGCATCGCGTTGAAAGCGGGGCGGAGCTCGTGGGCGACGCCGAGACGGTCGACCACTATTCCAACGTCCTGTCCGGGGTGATCAAACTCACCAAGACGTTGTCGGACGGTCGCCAGCAGATCGTCGGTCTGCAATTCGCCCCCGATTTCGTCGGCCGCCCGTTCCGGCAAGAAAGCGCGCTCAATGCCGAGGCGGCGACGGATGTGTCGATCTGCTCGTTCCCGAAGGCGGCGCTTGAGCGGATGATGAAAGAATCGGCGGGGCTGGAACACCGGCTCCTGCAGCAGACGCTCGAGGAGCTGGACGAGGCGCGTGACTGGATGGTGACGCTTGGGCGCAAATCGGCAGCCGAGAAAGTTGCAAGCCTGCTGCTCCTGATTGCGCGCAATATCGACCCGAACAAAGATCCGGCGGCTGGCTCGGCCGAATTCGACCTGCCGCTCAGCCGCGCCGACATTGCCGACTATTTAGGACTGACGATCGAGACGGTGAGCCGCCAACTGACCAAACTGCGCAGCGATGACGTGATCGACATCCGCAACAACCGGCACATTACGGTCGCCAGTCTCGCCCGGCTTGAAGCGCGCTCGGGCGCCTGACTTCTATCTGTACGCAGCCTTAATCGTAGGGAGCACGTGCTCCCGCTCGAATGCAACGTGGCGCCTGACGCTTTCGAAGAAAGCACGCAGCATATAGCCGAGCGCTTCGGCGTTTCCTATGTCTTGCCCCCGCGCCACCGCCAGCAGCGCCTCCGTCAACTCGTCAGCGTAGCACTCATCCTCGAAATGTTCGGAGCGCAGCCGTTGAAGCGGTGATTGCATCGCGTCGTCGGCCAGCACTGACGTGTAGGCCGGAAAGATCACATCTTCCTCGTAGCGGTGGGTGCTGCGCACGACCGGGACAAGTACCGATGAGATCTGGAGGCATCGTGCCTTGTCGATGTTATCGGGCAGCGAGTCGGCGATTTCTTCGAGCATATCGCAAAGGCGAATCTTCTCTTCCAGCACGCGCTCCATAGCGGCGGTTGAGACATAACCAGTGTGTGGAGTAAGCGCTCCGACCACAGCGGCATATTCAAATATCGAAGAAAACGGGTTCGACGGCACTGCGATCTCCGACCAGCTAGCTGGCACAGATTGCGACGGCAAAGCCGGCGCGGCTTTGACATAAGTCAAGGCGCCTACTTCCGTTACGAGGGACAGGGAGTGCCACAGAGGTCGGCCGAGGGCCTGACCCGCAACTCTGGCTTATCGGGGGTCAATTCATGAAATACGGGCCAGAAACGATCGGCGTCAGCCTGGCGGCATTTCTCGCTTTGCTCGGCGCTGCATTTTCCGGCGACGATTCGTTCGCTGCTCATATGTGGGTAGCGTTTTTCGTGCTTGCCGGCGGCGCGATCATGCTGTTGCGCCAGATCAGCTTTGCGCCCGCGTTCGGACCAGGAGACGACAGCGGCTATTTGGACGGGCCAGTGCGCTACGGAACGGTAGCGACCATGTTCTGGGGGATTGTCGGCTTTCTGGTGGGTGTGCTTGTAGCGCTACAGCTTGCCTATCCCGATCTAAATATCGAACCCTGGTTCAGCTTCGGGCGAATGCGCCCGCTACATACATCGGCAGTTGTGTTCGCCTTCGGCGGCAATGCACTTATTGCGACGTCGTTTTACGTTGTACAGCGCACATCTAACGTCCGGCTTTGGGGCGGAAATCTCGCCTGGTTCGTGTTCTGGGGCTACCAGTTCTTCATCGTAATGGCCGCGACCGGCTATCTGCTCGGCATTACCGACAGCCGCGAATATGCCGAGCCCGAATGGTATGTCGACCTTTTCCTCACTGTCGTGTGGGTGGCCTATCTGCTTGTGTTCCTCGGGACGATCCTGGTCCGCAAGGAACCTCACATCTACGTCGCCAACTGGTTCTACCTGTCCTTCATCGTGACGATCGCGATGCTGCATGTGGTGAACAATCTGGCGATGCCCGTGGGTCTGCTGGACGCCAAGAGCTATTCGCTCTTTGCCGGTGTGCAGGACGCGCTCACACAATGGTGGTACGGCCACAACGCGGTGGGCTTCTTCCTCACCGCCGGCTTCCTCGGCATGATGTACTATTTCGTGCCCAAGCAGGCGGAGCGGCCGGTCTATTCCTACCGGCTGTCGATCGTGCACTTCTGGTCGCTGATCTTCCTCTACATCTGGGCCGGACCGCACCATCTGCACTACACCGCCCTGCCAGACTGGGCGCAGACGCTGGGTATGGTGTTCTCCATCATGCTGTGGATGCCTTCCTGGGGCGGCATGATCAACGGCCTGATGACGCTGTCGGGCGCGTGGGACAAGCTTCGTACCGATCCGATCATCCGCATGATGGTGATGGCGATCGCCTTCTACGGCATGTCGACCTTCGAGGGTCCGGTCATGTCGATCAAGGCGGTGAACTCGCTTAGCCACTACACGGACTGGACCATCGGTCACGTGCATTCGGGCGCGCTGGGCTGGGTCGGCATGATCTCCTTTGGGGCGATCTACTTCCTGGTGCCGAAACTCTGGGGCCGCGAACGGCTCTATTCGCTGCGGCTCGTGACCTGGCACTTCTGGCTCGCAACGCTCGGTATCGTCGTCTACGCGGCGGTGATGTGGGTGTCGGGTATCCAGCAGGGCCTCATGTGGCGCGAATATGATGATCAGGGCTTCCTGGTCTACTCATTCGCGGAGTCCGTCGCGGCCATGCATCCCTACTATGTGATGCGCGTTCTGGGCGGCGTCCTCTACCTGATCGGCGCGCTGATCATGGCCTACAACATCACAATGACCATCCTCGGCTACAGCCGCGAGGAGCAACCGATCGGCGAAGCGGCGCCTGCCGCGCAGCCAGCCGAATAGGAGCCTGATCTATGGGTATCATGGACAAACACGCGGCCATCGAACGCAATGCCACGCTGCTTCTCGCGGGCTCGCTGGTGGTCGTGTCGATCGGCGGCATCGTCGAGATCGCACCGCTCTTCTATCTGGAAAACACCATCGAAAAGGTAGAGGGGATGCGTCCCTATTCGCCTCTCGAACTGGCAGGGCGGAACATCTACATCCGCGAAGGCTGCTATGTCTGCCACAGCCAGATGATCCGCCCCTTCCGCGACGAGGTGGAGCGCTACGGCCATTACAGCTTAGCCGCGGAGTCGATGTACGATCACCCGTTCCAATGGGGGTCGAAGCGGACAGGGCCGGACCTTGCCCGTGTCGGCGATCGCTACTCCAACGAATGGCATGTGCAGCACCTGATTGAGCCGCGCTCCGTGGTGCCGGAATCGATCATGCCGAGCTACGCATTCCTGGCAAACTATCCGCTTGAGACCGATGATATTTCTGCCCACCTCGTGGCCAACCAGCGCGTCGGCGTGCCTTACACCGACGAGATGGTGGAGAACGCAGAGGCCGACATGCTCGCGCAGGCCGACCCGGACGCCGACTGGTCCGGTGTGGAGATGCGCTACCCAAAGGCCAAGCTCGGCGATTTCGACGGAGACCCGCGCGCACTGACCGAAATGGATGCGCTCGTTGCGTATCTGCAGATGCTCGGCACGCTGGTCGATTTTTCGACCTATGACGAAGCGGCCGGACAGCGCTAAGGGAGAACGTCATGGACTATCACTCGATGCGCGAATTCGCCGACAGCTGGATGCTCCTGGCGATGACCGTTTTCTTCGTCGGCGTCGTGATCTTCGCCTTCCGGCCGGGCAGCAAAAAGCATGCCGACGACGCCTCGCAAATTCCTCTCAAGGAAGACTGACATGAGCGAAAAGCATATTGACGAGACCACTGGGGTCGAAACCACAGGCCATGTCTGGGACGGCATTCGCGAACTCAACAACCCACTGCCGCGCTGGTGGCTGTGGACGTTCTATCTCACCGTCATCTGGTCGGTCGCCTACACCATAGCCTACCCGGCCTGGCCGCTGATTTCATCCGCGACGAGCGGCGTGCTCGGCTATTCGAGCCGTGCCGAACTCGGCAAGGAACTCGCCGCGGTTGAAGAAGGACGGGCCGAGCTCGTAGCGGCGGTTGCCGACACGTCGCTCGAAGATATCCTGGCCGACCAGGAGTTGCGGCGCTTCGCGGCCTCCGCCGGCGAAGCGGCCTACATGGTGAATTGTTCGCAGTGCCACGGCTCCGGCGCGCGAGGTTCGGCAGGCTACCCCAACCTCAATGACGATGATTGGCTGTGGGGTGGCGATATTGAGGCGATCTACCAGACCATCGCGCATGGCGTGCGTTTTGACGGCGACGACGCGACACGCTTCTCCGAAATGCCTGCATTCGGCGACATCCTCTCCGGTGAAGAGGTGGACCAGGTGGCTGCCTATGTCTTCTCGCTCATGGGCGACCCTTCCGATCAGGCAGCTGCCGACGCGGGCGCTGCGCTTTACGCCGACAATTGCGCCGCATGCCACGGTGAGGATGCAAAGGGTCTGACCGAGTTCGGCGCGCCCAACCTGGCCGACGCCATCTGGTTCTACGGCTCGGATGAAAGGGCGATCGCGGCGCAGATCAAGAACCCCGCACATGGCGTGATGCCGGGCTGGCAAAGCCGCCTCGGCGAAGTCACCGTCAAGCAGCTGGCGGTCTACGTTCACTCGCTCGGCGGAGGCGAATAGGCCGGGGGGCTGTTCGCACCTTTTCCGCCGCTGCAGGCAGGGCCCGGAGGCGCGCCGGGCTCTGCCTCGCTCCCCCTCCAAGGGTGCTTTTGATTTCAGTCAAAGCCCGCTGGTAGGATAGGTTTATTGGTAGCGCATTGCAGCCGAAACTCCCCGGTAAAGCTGCACGCGCCAGGACATGTAGATGCTCGATCGGAACGAAGTCGAAAGGCTTGAGGCAGAGGCGGTCAACGCCGCTGCAGTTCGCCAGCCGCTCTACGCGCCACGCAAGAAGATCTTTCCCAAGCGCGCGACAGGCAACTTTCGCCGCTTCAAGTGGATCGTGATGGCGATCACACTCGGCATCTATTATCTGACGCCGTGGCTTCGCTGGGACCGTGGCGAATTCGCGCCGGACCAGGCGGTGCTGGTCGATCTCGCCAACCGCCGCTTCTATTTTTTCTTCATCGAAATCTGGCCTCAAGAGTTTTTCTACGTCGCCGGCCTATTGGTGATGGCCGGCATCGGGCTATTTCTCGTTACCACCACGGTCGGTCGCGCCTGGTGCGGATACACCTGCCCCCAGACGGTGTGGGTCGATCTGTTTCTTGTCGTGGAGCGCGCGGTCGAAGGCGACCGAAACGCCCGCATCAAGCTCGACAAGGCGCCCTGGAGCGCAGACAAGCTCGCCAAGCGCGTCGTCAAACACGCGACCTGGTTGGCGATCGCCGTTGCGACTGGCGGTGCATGGATTTTCTATTTCGCGGATGCGCCGACGCTTTTGGTCGACTTCGTCACCGGGCACGCGGTGCCGGAGGTCTACATTACCGTCGCAATCCTGACGGCGACGACCTACACATTCGGCGGCCTCATGCGCGAGCAAGTCTGCACCTATATGTGCCCCTGGCCGCGCATTCAGGCGGCAATGCTCGACGAAAATTCCCTGACCGTCACCTACAATGATTGGCGCGGTGAGCCACGCAGACGCCACGCCAAGAAGGCGGCGGCCGAAGGCAAGATCGTCGGCGACTGTGTGGACTGCAATGCCTGTGTTGCGGTGTGCCCGATGGGCATCGACATTCGCGACGGGCAGCAGCTCGAATGTATCACCTGCGCGCTCTGCATCGACGCCTGCGACAGCGTAATGGACAAGATCGGCAAGGAGCGCGGGCTGATCTCCTACGCAACGCTTTGCGACTACAATGCGAATATGTCTATCGCGACAGATAATGGCGCTGAGCCAATTTCGCCGTCGCTGGTGCGCGATGGGAATGGCGAGCTCGTTGGCTCAATCGCTCATTTTCACCTCAGCAAAATCTTCCGGCCTCGCACATTCGTCTATTTCGGTGCATGGGCGGCGATCGGCCTGGTTATGCTTGTTGCGCTCATGGCGCGCGACCGAATCGACATCAATGTGCTGCACGATCGCAATCCTCAATTCGTGCTGCTGTCCGGTGGATCGGTACGCAACGGCTACACCGTCAAACTGCTCAACATGGTCCCGCAACCGCGCATCTTCACGCTCGAACTCCACGGCCTGCCCGGCGGCTTTATGAGCGTGGCTGAGACCGGAGCGCCGGAATCGCGCATCGCAACCGTTGGCGTCGAGCCCGACCGGCTTCGCACGCTCAAAGTGTTTGTGCGGCTTCCGGCCGACGCGGCCGCACGTGGCAGCCGCGACTTCAGCTTCGTCGTCAAAGACACCGGCAGCGACGAAACAGACAGCTACGAAACGACCTTCATCGCACCGGAGAATTAGGGATGGCGCATTCGACACGCAAAGGCGAGTTCACCGGCCGGCACATGCTGATGATCATGGTCGCCTTCTTCGCGGTGGTGATCACCGCCAATGTGACCATGGCGGTGTTTGCGGGCAAAAGCTGGTCGGGTCTGGTGGTGAAGAACTCCTACGTCGCGAGTCAGCAGTTCAACGAGAATGTTGCAGAGGCCGAAGCGCAGGCAGCGCTCGGCTGGGAGCCGACAATGAGAATTGAGGGCGGCGAACTGAGCTACGAAATGGCAGACCGCACCGGTGCAAACATCCCGCTTGCCAGCGTGTCTGCGTTGTTCAAGCGGCCGGTCTCGACCGCGCAGGATACGGAAGTCGCTTTCTCACTAGCCGCCGATGGCACATTCACCGCGCAAGCAGCACTCGGCGACGGCGTGTGGGTGGTGGATATCCTGTCGGATGCCGGGCTGGAAACGCCCTACCGCGACACGCGGCGTATCGTAATCGTCGGCGGAGCTTTGAGATGAGCTGCTGCGCACCCGGCGCGGAAGCCGGCGCTGGTCCTGTCGCGGGCACTGCGCTCTCGGCCGACGAGATACGGCTTGCCAGCCGCCCGCTTGGCGACGGCCTCATGCAAACCGATCTTTCGGTGCCGACGGTGCATTGCGGCGCATGCATCCACACGATCGAAAAGGCGCTCGGCCGGTTGGACGGCGTTGAAAGCGCGCGCGTGAACCTCTCGAGCAAACGCGTCGCTATCAAATGGCGTGACGGCAAGGTGCCGCCCTTCGCAGCGACGCTGGAGGCGGCCGGATACGCCTCACATCTGTACTCACCCGGCGAGAATGGACGCGACGCCGTACTCGCTGAGCTTATCCGCGCGGTCGCGGTGGCGGGCTTCGCCGCCGGCAACATCATGCTTCTTTCGGTCTCGGTCTGGAGCGGCGCGGATGGCGCGACGCGCGATCTATTTCACTGGATATCGGCGTTGATCGCACTGCCGGCGCTGGCATATGCGGGCCGGGTCTTCTTTCGCTCGGCCTGGAGCGCGCTGCGTCACGGCCGCATGAACATGGATGTGCCGATAGCTATCGGCGTGTCGCTTGCCTATGCGCTGAGTTTCTACGAGACGCTCAATCACGGCCAGCATGCCTATTTCGATGCCGCAGTGACTCTGCTTTTTTTCCTGCTGATCGGACGCACACTCGACCATGTGATGCGCGAGCGAGCCCGCTCTGCCGTCGCCGGGCTTGCGAAGCTGACGCCGGCTGGCGCGATGATACGCGACGATGACGGCTCGCACCGTTATCTGCCGCTCGCAGAAATCGCACCCGGCATGTCGATAATAGTGGCCGTCGGGGAGAGAGTGCCCGTGGACGGCGTCATCACGGAGGGCGCGACGGAGTTCGACCGAGCGCTGGTGACCGGCGAGAGCGTGCCGCAACGGGCGACGCCGGGTGCGCAGGTTCAGGCTGGCGTCCTCAACATGGGGAGGCCGGTCACGGTGCAGGCAACAGCCGCCGCGAAGGATTCATTCCTGGCCGAAATGGTTCGCATGATGGAAGCGGCGGAGGGCGGCCGCGCGCGCTATCGCAGGATTGCAGACCGCGCATCGTCACTCTACGCACCCGTTGTGCATCTCGCGGCTTTCCTGACCTTTCTGTGGTGGATGTTTGCGACCGGCGACTGGCACCGGGCAATCACCATCGCCATTGCCGTGCTGATTATCACCTGTCCCTGCGCGCTGGGGCTGGCAGTGCCTATCGTTCAGGTGGTTGCCGCACGAAGGCTCTTCGAACATGGCGTCATGGTGCGCGATGGATCGGGCCTGGAGCGCCTTGCCGATATTGATCATGCCGTCTTCGACAAGACAGGCACATTGACGACAGGCGTGCCGGTTCTGCGCAATGCGGGCGATATACCGGCACAGGGGCTGTCAATCGCGGCCGCCCTTGCCGCCCAAAGCCGCCATCCGTACTCGCGCGCTGTTGCCGCCGTCGCCGATGTAGAGACCTTCAGCCAGAACTTGAAGGGCGTATTGGAAGTCACTGGCAATGGAGTCGAAGCCGAGCATGACGGAACAGTCTGGAGGCTTGGCCGAGCTGCCTGGGCATGCGGTGAAGATGTTGCGCGGGGCACGGTGCTTTCGCGTGATGGCCAACTCGTTGCGCGCTTTGAGTTTGCAGAGCAGGTGAGGCCGGGTGCGGAGGATGCGGTTGCATGGCTGCACAACCAGGGCGTGGAATCGGAGCTTGTGTCTGGCGATCGGGATGAGCCGGTGGATTCAATAGCAGACAGGCTGGCGATCTGGCGTCGCTTCGCCAACATGCAACCGGGTGACAAGACGAAACGGCTGGTCGAACTGGCGCAAGAAGGACGCCGTGTGCTGATGGTCGGCGACGGTCTGAACGATGCACCCGCGCTTGCCGCGGCTCATGTTTCGATGGCGCCGGCAACTGCAGCAGATGTGGGGCGCAACGCGGCGGACTTCGTCTTCCTGCGCGACAGCCTGAGCGCCATTTCCGAAGCGGTTGCGACCGCGCGTCGTGCAGCGGACCTCATCCGCCAGAACTTCGCACTGGCAATCGCCTACAATATCCTCGCTGTGCCGATCGCCATTTTCGGTTATGTGACGCCACTCGTCGCCGCCGTCGCCATGTCGCTATCGTCACTGCTTGTCATTGCAAATGCGATGCGATTGGTGATGAACGAGGCAAGTCTGGGTGGTCCGGCCGATAAACGCCATGCGAGAGAGTTCCAGCAGGCGAAGGTAGCATGACCAACCTGGTTGTTCTCATCCCTGTTGCGTTGCTACTCGGAGTGGCCGGGGTTGGCGCGTTCCTGTGGTCGCTGCAAAGCGGTCAGTACGAGGATCTCGATGGAGCGGCCGAGCGGATATTGTCAGACGCTGACGAGCCTGTCCCGCCGCCGCGCGGGCGGCGATAGGCCGGTTCTTCACACCGCATACCCTAGGTTGTTTGACATAGCGCAACGATGTGGGTCGCGCGCCGATCTAGGTTCTCGCCATCGACAACGATGGATCACAAGGAGAACCGAGATGTTCACGCGACGCCAGGCATTGATGGGAGTGGCTGCCGCTGCCGCGCTGGCGGCTATGCCGCCCTTAACGGCGGCGGCCAACGAGGCGGATATCGCCGCACTTCCGCGCGAGAAGGTTTCGCTCGTCGCCCCGCCATTCGTTCATGATCACGAGCAGGTGGCAGCAGGCGGGCCGAAGGTCATGGAGTTCACCATGACAATCAAGGAACTGCCGGTCGTCATCGACGACGAAGGCACCACGCTGCAGGCCATGACCTATGATGGCTCGATCCCTGGTCCGCTGATGGTCGTGCACGAAGGCGACTATGTCGAACTCACGCTGATCAATCCCGACACCAATTCGCTGCCGCACAATATAGACTTCCACGCTTCTACGGGTGCGCTTGGCGGCGGCGAACTCACGCTGGTCAATCCGGGCGAGCAGGTGGTGTTGCGCTTCAAGGCGACGCGCACCGGCACCTTTGTCTATCACTGCGCTCCGGGCGGTCCGATGATCCCGTGGCATGTCGTTTCCGGCATGAGCGGCGCGATCATGATCCTGCCGCGCGACGGGCTGAAGAACGAGATGGGCGAGCCGATCACCTACGACAAGGTGTATTATGTCGGCGAGAACGACTTCTACATTCCGCGCGACGAAAACGGCCATTTCATCAACTACGATTCGGCGGGCGAGGGATATGGCGACATGGTCGAGGTCATGCGCGGGCTTACGCCGACACATGTCGTGTTCAACGGCGCGAAGGGTGCGCTGACGGGCGAAAACGCCCTCAAGGCAAAGGTTGGCGAGACCGTGCTGATCGTCCATTCGCAGGCCAATCGCGATACGCGGCCGCACCTGATCGGCGGGCATGGCGACCATGTCTGGGAAGCCGGAAAGTTCGCCAATCCGCCTAGCAAGGACCTGGAGACGTGGTTCATCCGAGGCGGTTCCGCCGGCGCGGCGACCTACACCTTCCTGCAGCCCGGCATCTACGCCTACGTCAATCACAACCTCATCGAGGCGGTTGAACTGGGCGCCACGGCCCACTTCGTGGTGGAGGGCGACTGGGACGACGACCTGATGAAACAGGTCGCAGCGCCGGGCCCGATCCAAACCAACTGACGGATCCGGCGAACTGGCCCGGCAGCAATGCCGGGCTATCATTGCCGGGTAGCCGAGCCGGAGACTTCTGATGGCGCTCACGAGATTCCTGATTGCGACCGCAGCCGCCGCATTGCTGACTTTGCCGCTTGCGGCGATAAGCCTAGCCAAACAGCCGGCAACCGACCGGGCGACAATCGGTGGGGCAGATGCAACATAGGTTGTGGAATTGTCGCCCGGCATCCTGGAGTTTCCGGTACCTGGAGAATTTCAGGCGCAAGGACGGCCGACCAGTGCACCGGTTGTCGAGCAGAGGGTTTCTGCTCCGCTTGCCATCATGAAATATCAGGTCAGCCGGGCGGAATATCAGCGCTGCGTTGACACCGGCACGTGCAAGGCCGCCGATGCGACAATTGCCGAATACGCCGACGTGAAACCCGTGACCGGCGTCAACTTCCTCGACGCGCAGGCTTATGCACGCTGGTTCTCCGACCAGACCGGTGAACGCTGGCGGCTGCCGACAGCCGCCGAATGGGCATATGCCGCAAGTGAGCGGTTTGTCGGCGAAACCTATTCGGCGGTAGCCAGCGATCCCGACAACCCGGCAGTCGCATGGATCAGACGCTACCGCGAAGAATCTGCAGGTCGGCGCGCACCCGATCCCGTGGCGCATGTGCGTGGTCACTTCGGGGCCAATATGCGTGGCATAACCGATCTGGCCGGGAATGTGTGGGAATGGACCTCCACCTGCTACGCGCGCACCACGCTGGACGGCACGACAGGTGAGGTGGTGCACAGAACAGAAAACTGTCGGGTTCATATCGCCGAAGGGCGGCACCGCGCCTATGTGTCCGATTTCGTTGGCGATGGCGCGAGCGGTGGCTGCGCGGTCGGAATTCCGCCCGACAATCTTGGCTTCCGACTGGTGCGCGAGGCGAAGCGGTCATTGCCGCAGCGCCTTTTCGATGCCCTGCATTCCGCAATTCTCAACCTTGCGGCCTGAGCGGGGGCAGCAATGCAAAATGCTGCGAAGAGCGCAGGGCGTCGTCTGCGTCCTGTTGGAGACACGCTGGTGCGCAGTCGTTGCGAGGGTGTACAGTCGGTGCCGCGGGTTCAGGCCCTTCTTCTTTATGGCCGCACTTCATGCCAGGCTGGCCGTGCCAGTGTGGCTGGCGCGAACCGGACTTGTACTACCGGGTCCGCTGCCGGGGCCCGGCCTGGCACATCCACGAGATGCTGTTCGGCTATTTGGCCGCCGTCATGGCCGGGTTCATTCTGACTGCCGTGCCTAATTGGTCCGGCCGGTCGCCGATCAATGGCTGGCCGCTGGCAGGCCTGTTGTCGCTGTGGATCGCGGGGAGGGTGGCGATGGCGTTCGTTGCCGATCCCTTTGTGATGATGGCTGTCGATCTAGCCTTTTCGGTGGCGCTTGCAGCGGTGTTCTGGCGCGAGGTGATTGCCGGACGCAACTGGCACAAAGCACCCATCGCCGGCATGCTCACCCTGTTCGGGTTGGCCAATGCATCGCTTCACGCAGATGGCGCGGCTGGGGGGGCGGGCGGATCGTGCCCAGCTTCACCAGCAACTGGCTGGTCAAGTAGGGGAGCACGCGGCTGCCCGGACCCTTCGCCGGGCCCGATAAGGCAGCCTTGCTATGCACCGCCATTGCCATGTTTCCATGGGTTGCCGCGCCCGAGATCCGTCTGGCCGGGATCGCGCTTGTGGCTGCAGGTATTCTACAAGATGCCCGACTGGCCCGGTGGAGAGTGTACAACACTTGGCGCGTACCGATCGTGGCAATACTGCATCTTGGGTATGGCTAGCTTGCTGTGTCAGTGCTGTTGCTCGGTGTTGCAACTATCTGGCTGATCGTTCCCCAGAGCGCGGCCGTTCACGCGCTGACTGCCGGCGCTGCAGCGGCGATGACGCTGGCAGTGATGACACGCACCAGCCTTGGTCACACCGGCCGCGACATTCGCGCAGATAGGTGGACGCAGGCGGTTTACGCCGCAGTGACGGCGGGTGCGGTTCTGCGCGTGAGCGCGCCCTTTTCGGGTGAGCTCTACCTGATGGTTCTGACGGCTGGGGGTGTGCTGTGGTCGGCGGCGTTTCTTGTCTTCGCCGTTTGCTACGCGCCCGTTCTCGTCGGCCCGCGATATCGAATCTGAACTGGCCGATACCAGACATGAAAAGGCCGCGGGCAACTGACAGCTGCCCACGGCCTTTGTTCAAGATGGCAGGGCGGCGCAGCCTAGTTGGCCGCCATCGCCTGACCGAAGAGTTCGGCAAACACATTCTTGGCCTTGCCGGGATGCTTGACCGCCTCGGCCTCGTCGACATTGGCTGCCTCGCCGACTTCGATCAGCGCGACCATGCCCATCGCATAATGCGGCGTGCATTTGACGCCGTAGACGCCTTCCTTGTCGAAGGTGACTTCGAACTCTTCGTTGAACTTGCTCTTGAAGGGTTCCGCGCCTTCGGGAAGCATGCCCTTGATGATCTCGGCATTGTGACCCTTGTCGGTGGGCAGGAAGCGGACGAGGTCGCCGGGCGCAACGCGGATGAAGTCGGGTTCAAACACCATCGCGCCCTTCTCGCCCTTGTTGAGCATCTTCACTTCGAATTCGGCGGCATTGGCCGCACCGGTCAGCGCGACGGCCGCGCCAAGTACTAGGATTGCAATCAGCTTTCTCATCGGATTGTCCTTTCGTCCTGAGAGGGTTGAGCTCTGACTACAACGAGTGCGCGGACTTGAATTTGCGCTCGCTCAAACTGGCGTTAGAAGTTGAGGCTGATGTGATGGGGCAGACGGGACGGATATTCATGAGCGGGCTGGACAGGTCACTCATTGCCGATTTGCCGGCCTTTGCCGGTATGACCGGGGAAGCGCTCGATCTGGTGCTTCAAGGTGCGCGGTCGACCCGCCATGCAAAGAATTCCGATATCTTCGCTGAAGGAGGGATTGCGGATCACTTTTTCCTGCTGTTGTCGGGCCATGTGCGCGTGGTGCGTACGACACCGGAGGGTGAACAGATGATCGCCCGCTACATCAATGAGGGTGAGCTGTTCGGCATCGCCATTGCGATGGGGCTGGCAGTGTATCCCGCCAGCGCAGTTGCGGCGGTGGACTGCGTGGTTCTCACCTGGCCCAACAGCGAGTGGCAGAAGCTGCAGGAGACAGTGCCGGGTTTCGGCGCGGCGGCATATCGCACCATCGGCGGCCGGCTGCAGGAAACGCAGAACCGGGTAATGGAAATGTCGACCGAGCAGGTGGAGCAGCGCGTCGCGCACGCCCTGCTGCGGCTGGTCAATCAGGCCGGGCGCAAGACGGAAAATGGTGTCGAGATCGACTTTCCGATTTCACGGCAGGATATCGCCGAGATGACCGGCACGACGCTGCACACGGTCAGCCGGCTCCTGAGCGCTTGGGAAAGCGAGGGCGTTGTGGCGAGCGGACGGCAGAAGGTGACGGTTACCGACCCACACCGGCTGATGCTGATTGCCGAACGCAGGGCTGGCAGGTGACAGTCAGCTGCCGATCGCTGCCAGAAGCTCGCGGACAAAGGCTTCTTCTTCCACCTCGTGCTCGGCACAGGCTTCAGTCACCGTGTGAAACGAACCTATCGGGCACCCGACGCACAGCATCCGGTGGCGGATCATCACGCCAACCGTGGCAGGCCAGCGCCGCATGATCTCGTCGACCGGCATGTCGGGATCGATCACTGTGGAACGGCTGTGGGTTTTTCTTCGGTACATACGAGACATAAACTCGGAGATCCCGCCGCATTCTTTGCGCAGGCGCAATCAATTGTGACGTGGATTCGTTCTGGATAGTCGTCTGCCAAGGAGCCGAGTTCATATTTAGTAGGTTCACTATGCGAAACTCATGCTCCGATGACATCGGGAACGCTCAATGTAGGCTGGTGCCGCTCTATCTCTTCAACCGAGAGATATCGTTTGCGGCCGGTTTCACGGTAGCGCTCCACGCCTCGTGCAGGATTACATCCGTCCGGTATCAAGCCGTGTCTGGCGCAGAAGTCGTACATTGAGCCCACAACGGCTAGAACTCTCTTCGCTTGAAACGGTGTCTTGTTGTGTCCTGGGCAAGCTGCTTTCCACCTCTTTCCCGACGCCGCCTCAGCATCGTGGAGAGTCCCGATTTTGAATTGTGTTTGGTCATCCAATGGAACCTCAAGCGATTCCGAGGTCAGTGAGATCGCCTGAATGAAGATGTCGCGACGGCGACCAGTACGATTGCGCCGATAAGCATTTCACGCACGTAGCTGTCTACACTCATCTGAGTCAGTCCGTTGTCGAGGATGCCAAGGATCAGCACGCCGACTAGAGTTGCAAGCACACGCGGCTCGCCCTCCTTTCCCATTGTCATTCCAAGAAACACGGCAGCAATAGCGTCAAGCATCAAACCCGCACCCTGTGTCGGGTTCGCCGATGCGACACGGCTGGCGTACATGAGACCAGCCGCTGCGGCGCCGATTCCGGTCAGGACAAAGGCGCTCGATCTGAGGCGCGTAACCTGAACGCCGGCCAGACGTGCGGCTTCGCGATTGCCGCCTATCGCGTAGAGCCTGCGTCCATAGGTGGTTTGTTCCAACAGAACCCAGGTTATTGCGAGGACAACAAGAGCGGAGATCGACAGAAAGGGCAGCTTGAGCCCTGCCAGACCGATGCTATCGAGCGGGATGCCGGAGCGTGCGAAGCCGGAAAAGGAAGCTGGTATGTCACGGCCGAAAATGGTTCGCCCGCCGGACACAAAGAAGGCGAGCCCACTGAAGATCGTCAAAGTACCGAGGGTCGCGACGAAAGGCAGAATGCCGACAACCGCGACGAGGAAACCGTTGAGCAGCCCTCCAAGCATACCGACCGCGAGTGCTGCGGCAACGCCGATCCACAAAGGATAGCCCAGCGCAAACAGCACAGCAGCGACGATGCCCGCCAGGCTCGCCATCGAGCCCACCGAGAGGTCGAAATCGCCCATCACCATGACCACTGTCATTGCAAAAGCGACGACGGCCAGCATAGAAATCTGCTGTGAAACGTTGATCAGGTTGCGGGCGGTTAAAAAGGTGTCGGGAAGTTGGATCGTGAAGAACAGTATGATTAGAAGCAACCCTAGCAGCGTTCCCATTTGGCGAAAGTTGGCGATCTTCATGCGGTCACCATCCTGTCGGCGACATAGAACATCTGGAGCAGGTCGCTCGAGGCCATGCCATCCGGGTCGACGATGGCGTGCTGGACGCCCTCGCTGAGGATCAGGATACGGTCACACATGCCGAGGAGCTCCGGCAGGTCCGTCGAAGACATGATGATACCGGAGCCCTGTTCGCTCAGTTCGCGCACGAGTTTGTAGATTTCGAACTTGGCGCCAATGTCGACTCCGCGTGTCGGCTCGTCCAGCAATAGAAGGCGCGGGATCGAACCCAGCGCTCGGGCGAAAACCACCTTCTGCTGATTGCCGCCGGAAAGTTGCCACACCGACTGTTCCGGCCCTTCTGCCTTGAGATGCACCCGTTTGGAGAGTTCCACGGTACGAATATTCTCGCGCGCACGCCGCGCACGCCAGCCAGTATAGTGCGGCAGGAGCGTATTGAGCCGCACATTCATGTGCATCATCAGGCCTTCCGATCTGCGTTCCTGCGGCACGTAGGCAACGCCACGCGACCATGCTTCGGATGGCGAGGAAGGAAGATCTACGTCCTCAAATCGTGCCGTGCCGCCGGTCTGCTTCTCCAGCCCAAGGAAAAGCCGCAAGAGTTCGGTCTGCCCCGAGCCGGTGAGCCCGGCGATGCCCACAATCTCGCCCCTGGCAAGTGTGAAGTTAAGCTTGGAAAGGGTTGCGGACGAGACATCGCGCATTTCGCAAACGATGTCCGTGCCAGGATGGGCAGTGCGGGCAGGAAACCCGTTGGCGATGTCGCGTCCGGTCATAGCAAGGATGATGGCTTCGCGGCTTGTTTCTGCAAGCTGTACTGACGTGACATGACGGCCGTTGCGCAGCACGGTCACGTCGTCGCAAACCCGCATGACTTCCTCCATGCGGTGCGAGACATAGAGGATCGCCGCGCCTTGTTCCTTCAAGCGGGCGATTACGGCAAAAAGTTTCTCCGATTCAGCCTCGTTCAGTGCAGCAGTCGGTTCGTCGAACACATACAGGCATGGTGGCGCTTCGCCGTCATGGCTGACGAGCGCCGACGCGATCTTAATGAGCATGCGGTCGCCGGTGCCCAGTGCGCCGGCATGGCGCCTGACATTGATGTGTTCCACGCCAAGGGCGGCCAGGGCTTGTTTTGCGCGGCGGGCGAGTTCGGTCCAATTGACCAGCAGTCTTGCTCGAACCGGCATGTCCTGACCGAGCAAGATGTTCTCGGCCACCGAGAGCTGGGGGATGATGTTGAGTTCCTGGTGAATAAAGCGGAAGCCTGCGGCCGTTGCGTCTGCAGCCGAGCGCAGCGTAACTTCGCTGCCGTTCTTCCTTACAGTCATCGCATCGGCCGGCACGACACCCGCGAGCAGCTTGATGAAGGTCGATTTGCCGGCGCCGTTTTCGCCCATGAGTGCATGGACACGGCCTGGTTGCAGGCGCAGCGTGACGTCTTCAAGAACCGTCGCCGGGCCATAGAGCTTGCTCAGCCCGGCGAATTCCAATGCCACTCGGTTATCGTCAGCCAATGGATTGTATCGATGTACGGTGTCGGCAATCCGCTGCGGTCACTGCTGAGCGTTGGCTGCGGTGATCAGCCGGGTCGGCACATACATGACCTTGGCGCGGATTTCCTCGCCGGCTATGGCTCGCGCCACAGCATCCGCGGCGGCTTTGCCGATGCCCTGGAAGTCCTGCGCCACAGAGGCTTCAAAATTGCCGCCGGCCGCGATTGCATCGCGTGCCTGCGGGTTTGCGTCGATGCCGACGATGACAATACCTTCGCCCGAGCGGCCAGCATCCTCGATGGCCTGCAACGCACCCAGTGCCGGCTGGTCCCACGCAGCCCAGACCGCGGCGATCGAGCCGGGTTCCGGATTCGCGGCAAGCACGGCCTCCATCTTGGCGCGGCTGTCGGCGATGCCGCCATCCTGTACATCGGGCGTGATACGGTCGATCACCTCAATATCGGGATGATTGTCGAAAACGGCGTCGGCAATCACGCCGCGCACCTGCACCGGCGGAAAGGCGTCGAAGACGAACATCACGATGCGGCCCTTGCCCTCGATTCGGTTGGCAACATAGACTGAGGTTTCGGCGGCCATCGCATAGCCGTTCGAGGTGACGTTGGTGACTAGAAGCGGATCGGCGCCGGCGTCCATGCCAATGACCGGAATGCCTGCTTCTACCGCAACCTGGAGCCCTGCGGCGACTTGTGCTGGATCGACATTGATGACGATCGCGTCGACCTTCTGGTTGACCGCGTCCTCGATGCGCGAAATGACAGCCGCCACATCGCCGGCAGTGTCGACGACGTTGACGTCCCAACCCTTCGACGATGCTTCGGCCTCGAAGCCCTGCACATAGGCCTGTGTTCCCGGCTGAGCGAGGAATGGCGTAACGACAGTGACCTTTTCGGCAAACGCGGCAGTTGCGGTGAGGCCTACTACGGCCAGTGAAATAAGCAGAGATTTCATGGGTTCCCCCCAGCGCTGTTGTTGTTTCCCTTGACCGATATTTATAAGCGCCGCTTCGTTTTCCGCACAGATGGCACGAGGCGAAACATGCAGTTTCGGGATAGTCGCGGCTCATCGCGGTTCACGGCACGGCCAGGCGTTTGCCGATCGCCTCATTGACGGCGATTGCCTCTTTGTAGAGTCCGAACAGATCGTCATAGAGGCCGCGCTTCTGCAGATCGGGTTCCCAGACCTGATCGTGCTGTGCAAAGCACGCATGTGCTTCCTCGAGGCTGGTGTAGCCGCCCGCGGCAAACGCCGCGAGACTGGCCGCACCTACGATGCCCGGTTCGTTGACGGCAAGCCGCTGCAGCCGCCGGCCAAGAACATCGGCCCGGATCTGACCCCATATGTCGGGAATGAAACCGCCCCCGCCGCAGCTTATCGGGTCGTTGACGACATTTGCTGAGGCTTCGAGAGCTCCGAGCACATGCCGCGCCGAGAACGCGACACCCTCATAGACGGCACGGGCGAAGTCGGGCATCGCCATACTGGAATCGATGCCGACAAAAGCGCCGCGCAGGCCGGCATTCCAGAGCGGCGAGCGCTCGCCTGCAAGCTGCGGCAAGAACAGAGGGGTAGGGTTGCGGCGTGGTGTTCCGGCGACCAGCTCCGCCATTTCAGCGGCTTTCATTCCGGTCAGTTCGCAGAACCAGCCTTGCGACGCGCCGCCCGATTGCGTCGGCCCGGCATGCAGCCGCAACCCCTCGGCTTTCGAGAAGACGATGATGCCCGGTTCGCCGGTCACTTCTTCCGAAGAGATGCCCAGCACTTCGCTGGTGCCACTGACATAGACGGTTCTGCCGTTGGTGGAAGCGCCGGTGCCGAACAGCCCGACCCATCCGTCCATCGTGCCGGTGATCATGGGCACGCCGGGCAGTCCGAAGCTGCCGGAGATTTCGCCAACGATGCCGGAGAGCTTGTTCAACGGTGCGAGCCGCTCGGCGGCGCCCGGTACGAGATCGAGGATCGGACCGACATAATTGTGGTCTGTGCCGACAATGCCGACATTGGACACCGGATCGGTAACAAGCTCGCCCGTCAGCTTCAAAAGGCAGTAGTCCTTGGGGAGCAGAACGTGGGCCGTCCTTTCCCAGATATCCGGCCGATGGCGCGAAACCCAAAGCATGCGAGCCAGCGGATGCGACGCATCGATCGGGATCGGTGCGCCCAGCCATGCGATCTTGTCCTCTACGGAAATTCGGGCATCGAGTTCGGCGGCCTCGGCGCCGGCGCGCGTGTCCTGCCACAGGATGGCGGGGATCAGCGGTTCGCCTGTCCTGTCGACAAACACATGGGTGTTGACCTGGCTGCACAGGCCGCCGACGCCGATGCGGCCTCTAAAACTGTCGTGGGCAAATTGTGCCAGCGCTGCACCGATCAGCCGCATCCAGAGGGCGGGGTCCTGCTCGGCGCGGTCCGCGGAGGGGCGGACTGTCGGATAAGCTTCGGCGAAGCGCGACAGGCAGTTGCCTGCCCGATCAAGGACGGCAGCCTTGACGGATGTGGAACCGAGGTCAATACCCAGCACCAGGTCTGTCATGCCTGGAATTCTCCTGCGATTTCTGCCGCGGCCAAACCGGCGTCGAAAATGCGACGTCCGAAATTGCCACGGGCATGGCGAGTGGTCCGCCAAGAATGATTGCGCTCCATCCTCAGGTCCCTCTCAGCAAGTGTCGGCGGTGTCTGCCGCGCCCGGGCGCTGGCGCATCGTCGCTGACGGCTTTTCGCCGTAAGTTTCGAAATAGCGTTTCGAGAACCGCCCCATATGGCGAAATCCGGCCCGGAAGGCGGCGTCGGAAACCGAGGTTGGGGCACTTAGTAGCTGCGCCCGCGCAGCTGCCAGCCTCTTCTGTTCGAGCTGACGCATCGGGGTCGTGTTGAGAAATTCGGCGAACTGGTTGAACAGGCTGCGTTCGCTCACACCGGTCAGCGCGACAAGATCGGTCATGCAAATGTCGTCGCGGTAGTGGGCGGCAAAGTGGAGCAGGCATTTATGCAGTGCCGCCGGCATCGCCGTGCGGCGCTCCGGCTCTGCACGCGCACCATGGCAAGTGCGGATATAGGCAAGCACGGAATCGATGACCACGGCTGAAAGCGGCGAGACGTGCAGAGTAGAGCGGCCATGTTTTAGCCCACGCTCAAACTCGGCCTTCAGGAGTAGCATGCTCTGCTGGACCCGCCATCCCTCAGTGCTCTGGAACTCTATCTGCGGCGGCACAGCCGGCAGATTGGCGCCCGGATCCTGAACCAGCGCCTGCCAGCGGCGAACCACCTCGCTCGCTTTCAGCTTAAGCATGAATTGCATCGTGCCGGCCCGCCACAGCGAACCGAGCGCCCGGATCGGCGGCAAGAACAATGCGTGCGTGGCGGAAGATTCGCAATCATCTTCGCCTTCGAGGCTCAGCCTGACCCCACCCGAAATAGGCATTTCCAGCATGTAAAAATCAGGGAATGGTCCGGGCTGAATTTCTACCTCGCCGCCATAGCGCAGGAAGTTTGCGGAACCTTCTTTGATCGGCGCAAAGATGTGTACGAAATCGAAGCCGGGAGAGCGCGGCCGGTGGAACAGCTCGTGGTCTGTATATCGAGAGGCCAGCCAGGCGCGCGCTGCGCCCGGGTCGGTCGTGCGGCTCCGCGTAACATTTGCGGCGGAGGCGACGTGGCGCGACAGGTGCACAGCTCCCAATCCGTTCTCGACACGCGGTTGCATCGACACGATAGGTCCAGCCGCCGCTATTGTGAAGCCGCGCGTTGCTGCATTCCGCCCATGTCTACGCCAAGCGCGCGGGCTGCGGTGAAGATGTCCTTGTCGCCTCGACCGCACATATTCATGCAGATGATGTGGCCGGCCGGCAGACGCGGTGCGATCTTCGTCACATGCGCCAGCGCGTGTGCGGGTTCCAGGGCAGGGATGATGCCCTCCGTTTCGCAGCAAAGCTGGAAGGCGGCCAGCGCTTCCTTGTCGGTGATGGCCACATAGTCGACCCGCCCAGTCTCGTGCAGCCAGGCATGTTCGGGTCCAATGCCCGGATAGTCCAGGCCAGCGGAGATCGAGAAGCCCTCCAGGATCTGCCCGTCATCGTCCTGTAAGAGGTAGGTCTTGTTGCCATGCAACACGCCGGGCCTTCCGCCGCTGATCGACGCACAGTGTCCCGTCTTGTTCTGTAGTCCCTTGCCACCCGCTTCAACGCCGACGATCGCGACCTCGGTGTCGTCGAGGAAGGGGTGAAACAGGCCTATCGCGTTTGAGCCACCGCCGATAGCCGCAACGAGCATGTCCGGCAGCCGGCCTTCGGCTTCAAGCATCTGCGCGCGGGTTTCTTTTCCAATGATCGACTGGAAGTCGCGAACCATCTGCGGGTAGGGGTGAGCGCCCGCCGCGGTACCGATCAGGAAGTAGGTGTCGTGAACGTTGGACACCCAATCGCGCATCGCTTCGTTCATGGCGTCCTTCAGTGTGCCTCGTCCGCTGGTGACGGGCACCACCTCAGCGCCCAGCAGCTTCATGCGAAAGACATTCGGAGCCTGACGCTCCACGTCATGGGCGCCCATGTAGACAACGCATTTCAGCCCGAACTTGGCACATGCCGTGGCAGTCGCGACGCCGTGCTGGCCGGCGCCGGTCTCAGCGACAATTCGGGTCTTGCCCATGCGCCGGGCGACCAGCACCTGGCCGAGCACATTGTTGATCTTGTGCGCGCCGGTGTGGTTCAGCTCGTCACGCTTGAAATAGACCTTTGCGCCTCCCAGCCGTTCGGTCAGACGTTCGGCGAAATATAGCGGGGAGCGGCGCCCGACATAATGTGTCCACAGATCGTCCATCTCGGCCCAAAAGGCCGGATCCGCCTTTGCCCGCCTGTATTCGGCTTCCAGATCGAGTGTCAGCGGCATCAGCGCTTCCGGCACATAGCGACCGCCGAAGCCGCCGAAGCGTCCGTTCTCGTCGGGGCCGTTCACATATGAGTTGATTCCAGTTTCCGCCGGCATGGCATAGTTCCCTTCGGGCTTCAGGTGCGGGCCGAATGAGCGCCGGCGCTCAGCTCGCCGATAAATTCAAGCGCATTTTCTATAGGCCCGTTCTCCGCGATCTTGCTGACTATCGCCGAGCCGACCGCAACGCCGTCGGCGACTGCTGCCATCTTTGCCGCAGCGGCGGCCGTCTTGATGCCGAAGCCAACCACCACAGGCAGTCCGGTCACCTTGCGTATTTCTTCGATGCGGGGCGCGACCTCTTCCGGCACCGCGGCCGCCGCGCCTGTGGTCCCGGTGACCGAGACATAGTAGATGAAGCCGCCTGCATCGGGGGCCACACGTGCAAGCCGCGTTCCGTCAGTGGTCGGCGGAACCAGCCGGATGAAATCGATGCCAGCAGCCCGGGCCGGCTGGCAGAGATCGTCATCCTCCTCCGGCGGCAGGTCGACGATGATCAGACCATCGACGCCCGCGTTGGCAGCGTCAGCCACGAAACGCTCGACACCGTAGCTGAACAGCGGGTTGAAATAGCCCATCAGGAGAACCGGCGTTGTCGTATCGCGGGCGCGAAAATCCGCCACCATTTCGAGTGTGGCGCGCAAGGTTTGGCCGCTCTTGAGCGCCCGCAGGCCGGCCATCTGTACGGCCTCGCCGTCGGCGACGGGGTCGGTGAATGGCAGGCCCAGTTCGATGATGTCGGCTCCGGCTGCTGGCAGCCCGTCGAAGATCGCCTGCGAAGTTATCCGGTCGGGATCGCCTGCCATAATATAGGCGATAAAGGCAGCCTTCTTTTCGCTGCGCAGTCTCTCGAAAGTTTCCGCTATGCGTCCCACCGATCTCTCCGTGCCGAGGTTCGACGCCGGCACTGGCCGGCTTGGAGACAAGCAAGTCGCTCATGCGTCCGCACACAAGGCCGGAGATAGCGAGTGGGCGGTAATGCTGCGGAATGTGGACATTCTTGACGGCAGGTATTCAGTATCTAGCCAATGATCTGTGCTAGAGGACCTTTTCCCGTCGCCGCAGCTCAAGTGCTAGAGATACCCGCACAGTTGCTGGCTACTGTGCCCACACGTGCGTGTTCGTGCGCACGCTAAATTGGGCAACCAACTTTGACACTGGCTCTCCGCGCGGGTCGGTTGCACCAGCTACCTGACGACGACGCCCGCTTGTTACAGAGACACACCGAGAGAGCGAAGTTTCCGACCGCCGGGGCTCTCACTGCAAGACAATGAGGAACACCGGATCGATCACGCTCGACGCGATTAGGGGCCTAAAGTCAGCACCCGTAGGATCAGAGCAGCGACATTCTTGCGGAATGTCCCGGCGATCAGCCGAAGGACCATGACAAGCGCCGTAACGATCGTCGTCTCTCGCGCTATCGCTGATGCCGGGCGATCTGCTAAGGCAAGGGAAGCGTGTATTGTCCAGCCAGGCGATCCGCCTAATCCCCACCGGCAGCTAAGGCACCAGGGAATATATTGGCATTGCCTTGGTTCGAACTCAGGTCCGCCAAGTGTCCGATCCGAAGCGCGACGTCCTATCAAGTTTCTTTCATGGATCACAATTTCTACGCAAATTCGTCGTGCAAGAAGTCACGCAAGGCGGTCCTCTGATGCTCGCTGGTCAGGCCACATCCTCCGCGCCATCTGCCGTTCCTCTGGCCCGACTACATCAGCGTATATCGCAGTCGTATTCAGGCTGGAATGGCCTAGCCATTTCTGGACTAGGGTGAGCGGTACTCCGGCCAAGACGGCCGAAACCGCAAATCCGTGCCGCAATCCGCGTGGCGAAGCATGGAGCCCAACGACTCGAGCACCCGCCATCACATCCTTCACCCGTCGCCACGCGAATGTACGGCCGAAGGACCACAGCGGTGCGTTGGGATCATTTTTGCTTTGGCGCTCAAGTAGCAGTCTGACCAGTTCGGCAGGTACAGGTATTTCCCGCACGACCACCTTGCCGCGCTTTTTCAGTGACCGGATGGCAACCAAGTCCGTTCCTGCCTGGACCGATGAGACGGTAAGCGACAGCGCCTCTGATATCCGACAGCGCAAAAAAATGCGTGGTGTTGGTAAGTCGTCGAACTGGCGGATGTTTGTTAGCTATCTAACGAGAGCGGGCGAAGAAATGCCGGAAGACGGAGTTCCGTTCACGGCGATTTTGACGATATCGGACCCCGATGGTGACGCTTCTGTTTTCAATGAAATGAGAGCGCAATTTGCTCGTTCGGGTGTTCGTATTGAGGACATTCGTACTGCCGCTAGAGTTGTAACGCGAGTGTAATCACATGAAGGAGCGAATGATGTCAGACTTACCTAAATACACACTCATACACGACGAAAAGAAGGACGACTGGGTCCTTAAGAAAGACGGATCAGAGCGTGCGACGCGGCGATTTGACAATAAGGCTGACGCCACGAAAGGAGGCGTCCTTGCCGATGCGCTGGGTATAGGCGGAGGGTCGGTCAAGATCCAAAAGGTCGATGGCCGCTATCAAGAGGAAAGAACATTCCCAAGATCACGCGACCCTCGTCGGTCGAGAGGCTAACATTGCGTTTCGTTGGCTACTTGGGGCTTTGCCCCCGGCCCCGGCAAGGGCGCGGTCTCCCGAGGCTCCGCGCCTGCGGCTTGTGCGCCCGCCGCGCTGATCCTTGCCCGCGCCACCCCCATTCTCGCCGAAGGGCAGGGGTTCAGGCAGGCTGAACCCTCTTGATGATTGGATGTCTTACCTCTCCCTTTCCAGGTATGCGAGGGTGCGGCGCGGCTGGTAGTCTCTCTGCTCAATCCGCGTGAAGCGCAGATAGCGGCCGAGTTGCTGACGCAGCCCTTTGGGCAGTCGCGCTGCGCGCTCGCAGGTTTCGCGCTCCCACTCGGCTTTCTGGTTTTGATTGAGCTTCGCCCGCGCGCTTCGGCTGCAGGCGCATCCATGTGATGCTGCAGCGCCAGGAGGTCGCTGTCGATTGGCATTACATCGCCCCGGGCGAGCCCACGCAGAACGGCTTCGTGGAGAGCTTCAACGGTCGCCTTTTTCTGTTAATGACGGCGACGCCTGTTTAGAACCCGCGGCGTCGAGGCTTCATTCTACCTCTCATTCTGGGCGCGCATTACGAAGGTGAGCCAGCAGTTCCGACCCAGCCGCGGAAAGAGAAGGCGGCATAGTACAACTCGACATCAGTGAAACCGGCCTCGCACAGAAGGTCTACTTCCTGGGCCGGCGGGAGCAATGATGGCAGATGCTCCATCAGCATCCGGCCGGTGACCGCCGCCTTCGCCCAATCAGACTCCTCGCGATCGGCGAAGACAGCCAGCCGAAGCTTGATTTGCTGTTTGGGGCGCCTTTCCTCGGCCCAGCGCGTTATATCGCGCTGCGCTGAACCCCCTTTCTGGATAGTATCACTCACGCTCCCCTTGGATTGGCGTCCAGCATGGTCCTTAGCTGCGCTGCCGCCTGCGCTTCGGCGCGCAGCCATGCACCGCGCGCCTCTTCTGCGTCCCGCCGTAAAATCGCTTGTCGGTCCGTTTACCGCTAATCCAACGATCGTTGAACTATTGTCAGCTCTCAAGCTGCCATAAAGTGGTTTGGATGCCCGAATGGGGGGCGTTGCTGCCGCTCTCAAGAACCCGATCGAATGACAGCTTTCAGGCTATCGCAGCGATGGCCTAAATGGCCGATACGAGGGCGCGCTGCAGTCAGGCCGCACGGGGGCCAACTGCGGATGGTCAGCTTTCCGCTGGCGCTCCGAACAAAGCAGTCTTTCCACCAAGCACGGTGCGATGTGAAAGCACCATATCGATCGCTGTGGGCGTGGCCTCGATTCGAACCGATATGGACAAGAGTAGATCAATGACTTCTGAAGCTGTCGGCCCGGTCAGCGTCGCACACATGGTCTTTGCATGTCCTAGTTCAGCGGGATGCTGATGCTGCCGGATATGGATGCGCTTTGCACCATCGAGCCAATGCCCGAATAGCCGATGCCAAGAGAGAGCGTTTTTCCCCTGTAGGTCTTGGCGGAAAGCGCGGCATTGATGCTGGCGCTGAACTCCGGCGTGCTTACCTGCGCGCCCGATGCTGATGTGAATGAGGCCGGCCTGAGGAAATTCCAGGTGCCATTGAGGCTGACCGTGTGGTCGACAGAGGCAAAGGTTTCGCCCGAGTCTACCAAGCGCCATCCGATGGTGGGGCCGAAACGCAAGGTCCCTTGCGTGAAACTCGCGCCGACAATGGCCGTGTTGCTGGACAGCGTGTAACCATGCCGGATGCCATGGATGAGCGACAGCGACATATTGGGCTCGATATAGGCTTGGTTCAGATGCGTCGCGAAGCCGGGTCTGAAACGCTTGGACAATGTTGCGCCGACCATGAAGATGTCAGTGGCGAAATTGCCGGTCGCGGCGCCGCTGTTGAAGCTGATACCGGTGCTGGAGCGCTCGTAGGCGATGACGGGGGTGAGAAGGATCCCCTGCGGCAGCTTGATGCGTGCGAATGTTGATGCACCAATCGCAAGCGCACCGGTCGTGCTGGTCCCGTCCAGGCGTGCCGAACTGCCATAAGTGAGACGAACCTTGCCGCCCAGATCGACGACACTGCTGTATTTGTAGAGCAGCCCTGCTTCGACCCTTACCGCATGGCGATCGGTGTTGTTGCCTGTGCGCCGGTCGCGGGTCCACGTATAGTTGCCGCCAATCCATCCGTATAAATGTTCGTCAGCGAAGCGGGCCGAGAAATTGGCGATGTCGGTGTTCTCGTCCGGCGAAATCGCATTTATGTGGAACGGGAGTCTGGCCTGCTTTTTGGCGGCGGGCAGCCAGCCGAACGGTGGAGTGCTGTGTTCCGAAACTGAATATGGCGCGGCATAGAATCGGCCTGGCGCGGAGCCGGAGCTAATGCTCGCATCGATGTCCTTTATCTGACCATCGATAAGCTCGTTTTCCTCCTGAAATATGGCCGCTTCCGCCGCAAGCAGGTCGTATCTTTCCTGGTCTCGCCGCAGTAGGTCCTCCAGCCTGTCCAGATCCTCCTCCCATCTGGCCGCGATTTCATCCTGGTCTTCCTGGGAAACAAGCGACCAGTCGGTGCCACCAGGAAACGCTCCATCTTCGAGCATTTCCTGAATGTCATTTCTCGTTCCGACTATGTTGCTCCAGAATTCGTGCGCCTGCTCTAGCAGGTCATTGATTTTTTTCGTGTTTTCATCTTTCTGCCGCTGCAATTCATCCCGTTGCCGCTGAAGTCTTGCATTGTAGCGGTGGCGATCCTCAAGTTGCAGATCGTGTTGGTCATCTTCAAGATCGCCGATACCGGCGGATTCGAGCTCCTGGATCGACGTCCAGTCATCCGCATCGTTCTGTGCGAATTGCCCGATTACATATCCGTCGGATGCACCGGTCCAGGTCGCCGCCTCGTAACCTGGGCCGCCAGAACCGTCAGAAGATGAACTGTCGCCGCCTGTGCCGTCATCATCGGCTGGCTGGTTTAATGTCCCCACGCAGTTGAACGTCGCCGTCGCCCCGGCGTTTGCATAGAGGAAGAGTTCTGCCACCTGCTGGCCAAAGGAAGCCTCTCTCGCGGCCACATTGATCGTGAAGGAGAAAGTTCCGCCGACCCCGTTGGTAAAAAACACCCGCCGCGTTGTGAGGCCAGGCTGGGCAAGGCGGGCACTTGCCGTGATATTCGGGTCCAGTCCCGAAACGGTGCCTGAAATGACGTCGCCATCAGTAACGTTAAACTGGCCGCTGGTTCCCCGGAGGCCGTTGTTCAGTGTCAGGAAGTTCGGTGTAATGGTACCGGACAGCCCGTTGCAGCTTTGAAAGGTTCCGGCTAGGGCGGCGTCGCTCGTTGAAATCCAAGCTACCGAAACCAGGGCTACACCCAGGGCGTACCTGCAGGCTACTGACGGCATACCCATGACACCCCACCATTCCAACGCCTATGTGGGTTGCGTCCCCAATAGTCGCTCATTTTGGCGGCAAACTAAGGATCGGGTTACCAAAGTGTAAATTGAGGAAAAGGTACTCGGGCGAGGTCCCGTATGTTCGAAAGTACAGGTACTTAGGTACCTATGGCAGGGAACACCCGAGTAACGTCGGGTATCGTGATTCTTATAGTGGTGCCCTTGCCGGCCGTGCTGGCGATTTCGGCGGCACCATCCAGAAGCTCGGCGCGTTCACGGATATTGTTTAGCCCAAGTGTGAGTTTGCCCGAGCCAGTGGGATCGAATCCCTGTCCATCATCTTCAATTGCTAGGGTGAGCGCCCTGCGATCCATGGACAACGAGATGTCGATATGTGACGCCTTACCATGGCGTGTAGCGTTGGCAACCGCTTCCTGAATGGTGCGGTAGAGATGCTCCTGCACTTCTGCACTCAACAGGTCCGTGTCCACTTCCAGATGAAACGACATGGTTGTGCTGTGGCGATAGGCTTCCGTGAGTTCCTGCACGGCATTTTGCAGCCCACGTTCGCGCACCAGGGTTGGCGAAATATCGTGGGCGATACGGCGCGACTGGTTGATAAGGGCGTCCATTTCCCCAAGCACGCCTTGGATACTTCCTCGGTCGGCTGTTGCCCCCATCGGCATGCCACGGTCGACAAGCTGAAGCTTCAGTTTGAACGCGCCAAGCCATTGGGTCAGCGTGTCGTGGATGTCTCTCGCAATTCGGCTACGCTCGACCAGATGTGCATTCAGCGCTCGCTCATTGGCCACGAGGCGCGCTCGCTCAATGCGATAGGTTCGTATGCCCATGACAACGGTTAGATACAGAAGGAACAGCAGAAGCGGGATCGTGTGCACCTCATGTCCCTGAAACAGTACCCAACGCTCAGGAAGGCCGACCCAGACGATTGAGGCGGTGATTGGCAGCGTGGTGGTAGCGGTAAAAATCAGGGCAAAATACCAGGCATCCTGCCGTCCGCGCATGATCGCACGGAAGGCGGCGACGGATACCCAGACGGGGATCGCGATGATCGCAAAATACTGGAGAGATGCAATTGACGCCGCAAAGCCATCATTACTCCAGAACGGTAGTACCTCAAGCAAACTGCCGAGGCAGAGCAGTTGTAGCAGACGTCCGAACCGCCCCACTTTGACGGCGAGAAAGGTGGCTGCGAATTCCAGCGTAACTGCCAGCGTGAGCATGTCCAACAGGTTGCCAAGTTGGAAAAGAAGCACAGGATTGGCGCCGCTTGCAGCAAGTGCATGCGTAAGTTTCAGATGCGAAACGAAAACCAGGACCGCAAACCCTGCGAATTTGACGAACAGCCTATCTCGCTGGCCGACTACCAAAGCGGCAATAGCGAAACTGGCAATCAGCCCGCTCATGCCGAGCAAGAGCCCGTCGATGAGCCAGTAGAAGCGTTCGGCCGTTCGCTTCGCCAGCAGCGCATTCGCATGATCGGCGATGCCGAAATTGACTGGGTGGATCGCGCGAATGTCGTCAAAGGGGTAGCGGATGAAGCGAATGGCGACAACGTTGTCGCCGCTTTCATTCAGCAAGTCGCGTGGCAGCGCATGGGCTGCAAAGTCCGACCAGGGCGGACGGACGTGAAAGAAGTCGCCCGGTTCTCGCAACTGGCCGCGATTGGAGATCTCGACCCCGTTCAGAAAAATCTGGTCCGGCTGCATCAGGAAGCCGGTGAGCGCCGGTTGGACCTGGTCAAAAGCTTGCGGCAGCTGAAAATGGATCCTGAACCATCCCTCGCGCGCCATCAGCGGAACGCCAGCCTCGCCCCAAACTGCGTCCGGTTTCATTTTTGACCAAGCGCTGTCGTCAAGGCCGGGATCGGCGTAGGCCAGATCATCGTCGGCAATGAAAGGATAGGCTTCCGCAAAGGGCAGAAACGGCTCTGGCAGCGGCTCCAACGTGACCTGCGCACGTGCCGCTGTAGCCAGACAAACGCCCAGCAATAGCAATAGCACGAAGCCAAACGGGTGAAATGCACGCATTTCGTCCCCCTGCCAAATGCCTTGCGAAAGAACCCGGTGACCGAAATAGTATGGAAAATGACGATGCGTAAAGGGGTTTGCGGGGATGGCGCGGATCGTATTGGTCGATGATCATCCGGTGTTCCGGCAAGGTCTGGAATCGCTGATCGACCTGTCTGGCGAGCACGAACTTGTAGCAAGCCTGGAAGACAAGGACACGCTTTCTCACACCATTGAGACCACGAAGGCCGACCTGGTTGTGCTGGACCTGTCGCTCAAAAGCGGTATGTCGTTCGACGAAATTGCCAGGCTCAAGAGATCACACCCGGCGCTTCTGGTGCTCGTTCTGTCGATGCATGACGAACCCGAATTCATCACCCGCGCATTGGAGAGCGGCGCGGATGGTTATGCCCTAAAGCAGGATGCGTTCGAGGATCTGGATTTTGCCATACGTTCTGTGCTTCGCGGTGGCCGCTTCGTTAGCCCGACGATCCTCGCTTATCAGGAGGTGCATGCAGCTGCGCCGTCGGACACCGATGTACCCGACCGGCAGCGCGAAATTCTCGTGTGCCTTGAGCGTGGGCTGTCCAACAAGCAAATCGCCTCTGAGTTGGGAATTGCTCTGCCGACCGTGAAAAACCACCTGACTGTGCTGTTCAAGAAATATCAGGTGCAAAACCGGACAATGCTGGCGCGAAAAATTCCGGAGATTTTGCGCAATTAAGGTACCCTAGGTCGCAGCGTCCGCTTTCCGGTTTCTAGCGGTAACCCGCGTACGGCCGAAGTGGGGGCGCGAAGCGGCCACCCTCACGCCGAAGGATCATCTCCACATCCGCCATGCCATCTGCCGTTCCTCTGGCCCGACTACATCAGCGTATATCGCGGTCGTACTGAGGCTGGCATGGCCTAGCCATTTCTGGACTAGGGTGAGCGGTACTCCGGCCAAGACGGCCGAAACCGCAAATCCGTGCCGCAATCCGCGTGGCGAAGCATGGAGCCCAACGACTCGAGCACCCGCCATCACATTCTTCACCCGTCGCCACGCGAATGTACGGCCGAATGACCAAAGCAGTGTGTTGGGGCTGCTTTGGCCGTCAAGCAGCAGCCTGACCAGCTCGGTGGGGACAGGTATCTCCCGCACGACCACCTTGCCGCGCTTCTTCAGTGACCGGATGGCGATCAGATTTGTTCCTGCCTGGACCGATGAGACGGTGAGCGACAGCGCTTCCGATATACGACAGCCAGTGTATGCGAGCGTCATGCAAAGTGTGTGGGTGTCGCGGTCTTCTCTGGCTGCGGCTTCGAGGAATGCACGTCTTTCGTCGGGGTTGAGATATTTGCGCCGACCATCGGCGGCATAAAGGCTGCGATGCTGCTGGAATGGTGGCTCTGAGCGCCAAGGTGTCGAAGTCATGTAGGGTTTATCGGGGCAGTTTCTTGGTTGGCCTACTAGCCAATCAAACCCGGTGAGATTGCCCCTAGGTGAACAAAATGGACAATTTCGTTCACACGCCTACCGGGCCGCCATCCTCCAGCCTCCTACCCTGGGAGACAGGTGGCATGTCTAGCTGAACGGCTACCTATTTTCAAGAATAATTCCCTGTATTGTCTCACAAAATTGAGTTGTGAACAATTTTGTCCATTCTGTTTTCAGTGGTGGATGAAACAAATAGAAGCAAATTCGTTGATCACGTGAGTTATTATTTACCGAACATTGCCGTCGTCCTCTGGCCAGCCTCGCCCGCGTCCAGAGGAATGAACCATGCGCTTTGCAACGCTGACCGCCGCTCTGGCGGCATTCACAGCCTCCACCACAGCCAATTCTGAGATCCTCGTGGGTAAGGATACTCCGCTCTATACGATGTTCTGTGTGGAAGCCGATCCAGCCATCACCCTCATGCAGCGGCTGGTCAAAGGCGATCCGCTTACACCATCAGACTACGGCAGCCTCTGCGCACTTTATGCCGAGCGCGCGATTGTAGAGACCGTGCACAGTCGCCAGGACGATCCATTCGGCCACACCTGGACGCTCGCTTCGGTGCGGCTCCCGAACGATCGTGTCGGTTATATCCTCACCAGCCTGTCGGTGGTGGAGGGGATGGAGATTTGATCGAAATGCGTGCCGCCCGCCTCGGTCAGCAATTTGGTCAATCATGCCTCTCGATTGTGTTGCTGTGCAACCCAGAATAATCGCAGGCAGACCTGCCTATCGCTTGGCGCGCCTTTCTCAGTAGGAGCGATGACGCGTCCATAGATACCGTGCCACGAGAAAGCTCGGAACAACCTCCGTCACACAACCAATTGGCAACACACCGGCTTTCCATTTGTCAGGACCCCACACGCTTCAGCGACCCATCCATCCCCCGTCGACGACAAGGATCTTGCCGTTGACATAGTCCGACGCCGCGGATGCCAGAAAAACGACGGGTGCCGCAAAGTCTTCAGGCCGGCCCCAACGGCCGGCAGGGATGCGCTCGAGGATCGCCTTGCTTCGGTTCTCATCAAGCCGAAGCGCTTCGGTGTTGTCCGTGGCGATATAGCCGGGCGCGATGGCATTAACGTTGACTCCGGTGCCGGCCCATTCATTAGCAAGTGCCTTAGTCAACTGGCCGATACCGCCCTTTGACGCCGCATAGCCAGGCACGGTGATCCCACCCTGAAACGCGCCCTTGCCAACCGTGGCGGAAAGCACCTGAGCTCTGAGATCCTGCTCGGCGGGATAGGGTGAGTTCCCGCTAATTTTGCCTGGTCGAACGGTGTCGATCAGCGCGCCTCAACTGGCAACGGATATCATCGGTGCCACGATATGTTCTGTCAGCGACTTGGCTGGAAATGCGATAAAGGTGCCACCAGCTAAGGTCTGTTGAGTGCGCAACGAACCTGAATTGCGAGCCAGACCGGACGTGGCCCGGCTATTTCGAAAGATGTATAGCCAGAAAATTTTCAACTTGATTCTTCGCATCTGCGTGAGCTGATTTATTGTATTGGATAAAATGCCGTTGGCCGTTTAATCCATCTACGTAAAATCCGTCGCCAAGAGCGGGATCATCAAAAGCATGATAAGCTCTTGGGTAAACGACCATCTGAAGTGGCGATTGATCCTTCATGCTTTGCTCGAGCAATATTTTGCACGTCTCTAATGGCGTCCAGTCATCAGATTCTCCAATTAGAATCAGAATTGGAATATCCGATGTCTGATTGGCGTAACAATATGGATAGAACGCAATCGCCATTTTGAACCGTTTTTTGAATCTTGATGCGATACCGTGTTTGGTGACTGCCGCCAACGCCGACATTCCACCGTGCGACCAGCCGATCACACCGACCTTGTTGGCGTCGACGAAATCGAGTTTTTGGAGATAGCTGAGCGCGCCTTGAGCATCCAGCGCTCGCAGTGGCGGTGAAGCCGCGCGTGAAAAAGTGCTACAGACGGAAAAGATGTTCCGTGGCCGAAAACTATCCAAAATCAAGGTCACATAGCCCAATTCGTTCAGTAGTTTCGACCAGCGTTCATGAGAAGCATGAATGCCAGCGCACCCGTGCATCAAAACGAGGGCGGGAAACGGCCCTTCACCACTTGGCTTTGACAGATGGCCCCAAATCGGCAGACCCTTTTCCGGTTCGATACCCCGAGCTTGCGTCTTCAGTGCGCTGGGCGGCGGTTTTGCACTGTTGAGGTGAACTAGCTCCATAGCCGATGCTGGCGTGGAACAGCCGATCAAAACTAACAAGATCAGGAATATCGAGGTAATTCGAACGCGCAATGCCAATCTCAACAACTCCGTGTCATGTTTTGAAGTTGCCGCAGGTGTCTTCGGTTATCAAGAACCTTAGGGCAGCAACGTCTTGGATCGCTATTTTCGTTGCTGGCGTGCCCCGGGTGGATCGGATCATCGAGTTTGTCGCTCAGCCGGCCATGGAGCTGGTCGAGCTGCTCATATTCGCCGTCACTGATAACATCGCCATTTGTGTCAAACACCTCCAGGCTATTGTCATCCGTGAAGAAGCTGCTCGCGCTGATGTCGTCGGCGAGACGCTTCATCGGGTTCTGTGTGCTCGCCCCATGAATCCATCCAGCGCTGACTTCGACCGGCGCTTAGGGGGAGCGTCGCTACTATGCATCCACTAACCTGACTGCCAGCCTCAAATACTATCAGCTCGCGGCGTAAGGCGAAGTGCTGCTGCAAGACGCGCAATACCGGCAAGCGATCACTGTTGACGCTAGTTGCGTATCTCACATTAGCCGGCGGCAGGAATATTGCTCGCAGTCGGCCTATAGCTCTGCAGCGGTGTTCAGGAGCGTTGCGCTCCAGATCGTTGACCCGGTTGCAATGCCTGCGCGATTGGTGACCTCAGTAATTGCTTCCATCAAGCGCCAGAGTGACGTCGCATTCGGCAACATCATCGGCTCCATTTTCGCGATGGCGTATTCCGGCGAAACTTGTTTCGCGCCGGGAAGGTGCTGTTCTTTTGCTCGGATGCTGCGCGTATCTTTGCTCGCTATAGCCGTAGCGCCGACGGCATCATTTGCTCGAAATAGTATGATGGCTCGACCGTGGGCTGGTTCGTGCCTATCGCGGTCGCTTTTGATTAGTAGAGCGATGTAAGTCCATCGCCAGCAATCAAGACGCCGAAAGCGGTTGCCACTGTCAGGATGAGAGCGATCGCTTCCTCGACGGCGGGGAGCGACATAAACCGAGGAGCTCTACCTGACGCGTCCAGCCTTATTGCACGTACGGCAAGCACAACTGCCAACAAAAGTGAAAATCCATACAAAGACTGCATTTTGCAGCCCTCCAGCAGGAATGGTTATCGTCTGAAGTTAGGGTGCGGTAGAGCGGATGGGCGGCCGTCTAGCGTTACTCCGGCTTCATGGCGGCGCCCTTTGGCCAATCGACTGCTTCGAACAGTCATTGAGTTTGAGCGATAGCCTCAGATAGGGCAGGTTCGGGCGTGCTTCGTGCGTCCAACACCGGTTCGTAACACTATGCCGGAAGTTTTCTAATCCCACTACAGAAATCGGGAGGAGTTCAACCGCATGGCGCCATCATGAGCACCTTCGAATGACGACCCAGCATTGCTATTACAGTGACTTGGGCGGGAGCCGCGCGAAACCATGCTTGATATGGAGATGCGTCAGGTGCGCTTCTCACCAGTGCCCGCTCTCCATTGTCACGATCTACAATCATGCGGGGTGGAAAAGCTATTCAGCGAACAAGTGTCGTCAGTCGCACGTCGCGAAAGTTGGAGGCTGCACTGGAGTTCGCGTGTACGAGGGCGACACCCTGGTGGCCGAGGAGGAAAACTTTCACATGCTGTCGACCATGCCGTCTCGATTGAATTGCTGAGGAACCCGGAAGATCGCAGCGGATCCTACCTACCGCGTGCCGTGCCCTTTTGCTGCACCCTTGCGCTTGCGCCCTAGTCCCATCGACTTCGCAAGCTTGGATCGCGTTGCCGCGTAAGACGGCGCAACCATCGGGTAGTCCGAGGGAAGACCCCACTTGGCGCGATATTCGTCTGGTGTCATGTCGTAATGAGCGCCGAGATGCCGCTTTAGCGATTTGAACTTTTTCCCGTCCTCCAGGCAGATGATGTAGTCCTGTTGAACAGATCGCCTCACAGGCACGGCGGGTTTTGGCTTTTCTGCTTCTTTCGCCGCTTCGCCATCCGACAGCTTGGTGAGTGCTGCATGCACGGTCTCGATTAGATCTGGCAGGTTCGAAGCTTGAACCGGATTGTTCGACACATAGGCAGCAACGATATCCGTCACATGCTCGATCAGCCCTTCTTTGGTTATTGCGTCTGCCATTGAAGTTCCTTCGGTTGCCCCACCCAAAGGCAATACGCGCCTGTCCTGGGGCTGACAACCGAGGGGGATACTGAGGGGGATACTGTATCCCCAAGGGATTGGGCGATATTCGGCTGCACATTGATGCTCATTGAAGAACATATTGGCTCGTTTTTCGAAGTCTCCGTTTTGTGATTAATGCACTTATCGTGCATCTCCACCCTGTAGTCCCTCCTCATCGTGCAAACTTCACATTGACCAATACAGTGCGCCGGATAAATTGGCTTGGGGCGCAGTTTTGGGGAGGGGGCTTCTATGAAGCTTTTGTTCGGACGCGCTCAAAAAAGCGCGGTCTTTTCGCTCGTACCTTTGAGGCTGGGTACCGGCGTCATGTTCCACCTGCATGCAGAACTCGAGCTGGACGAGGAGGAGAAACAACTCCTCAAAAAGTACAAGTTCGAGCGGGCCGTCATCGTAGCATCAGACACGATGGACGATCTGAAGAAGTCGATCCGTCCGGCCGCTTTGGTCGCAATCGTAGCGTTCGGTCTGGCCTGGCTCCTGATGTCGCTTGGCGCAGCCATAGCAATCGCCTTCCTCGTCTTCTGTTTGATGACCGCGGTCTATTTCAACGCAATGCGCGAACAGATACTGGTCAGTGACTTCCTCAATGGCGGACGCAGCTTTCCATGCGACAGCGTGGTCGAGCTGATCCACAAGGAAGCGTTCCTGGAAAACACCTGCGGCTATCTCAGGCAGGTTCTTGAAAGCGCCAAGCACTGGAACGATCGCGAGATCATTCCGATCGCCGCACTCGACAAGAAGGTCGCCAAGCTGATCGTCCTGCGTGGCTCCAGTGCCTGACTATCCGATCTATCGTGGCTTCGGTCTGCGCGGCACCTTCGAGCGGCTTGCAAAACGCACGCTCGATGAGGTCGGTAAGTCTGGCGCACGGCGCAAGATCGAAGCCATGTCGGTCCAGGCAGGGGAGCAATTGGCTGATGCCGGCTTGGACACCGAAGAAGGCATTCGGTCTTTGGCAAGACACGTTGCCATTGTCGCACTCTCGCAGCTCGCCGAAGACGACATCGACGTCACGGCCTGCGTCTACTTCGAGCCACTGGCCGGCGCCATCTACCGTCTCATCCAGTATGAAGAGCTCTTTGCTTTGCCGGAGGTCGCCACCGAGGGACTGGCAGCGCGATCGGCGATCTGGGAAGCAGAAGACGCCATTCTCAAACTGGCGGCCAGGCTTGACCAGATGGAGGAGGTAGCAGGCCTGCTCGCCGAGATGGTTACGGCGCTGATCGAGCCGTTGGTGTCGGTGGTACCTTCGCTTCTGACGCCGGCGCCGACGGATGACACCGACATCGTTTTCGACACACCGCTTCTCGACAATGTCGCTGAGCTGCCAGCAGCGGTCGAGAATATGGTTCAGCTTGCCTTCGCGCCGGATTGGGCGGAACTGGGCTTGACCGAAGCACTGAAGGCCAGGCTTGAGTACAACCTGCTGGCTGCCTCGGGTGCAGTGCCCGGCGAAGCGTCGATCCGCGACCGCTCGGTCAAGCTGCCGAGCCGCGCTCCGGCTATGCCGCCCGCTCAACTGCTCTCCACTTATCTTGGCGGCACGCCGCTCCCCGCGTTCTTTGAGGTCTCGGTTCCCATCGCGATTCCGCTTGAGACCCGCTTTGAACATCATCACATCGTCGCTGGCTCGGGTCACGGCAAAACCCAAGCACTTCAGACGCTCATTCTCCACGACCTCGATGCCGTTGCGAAGGGCGAGGCCACCATCGTCGTCATCGACAGCCAGGCCGACCTCATCAACACAATCGCCGGCATGCAGGTCTTTGCGCCAGGCGGTCCGCTTCACGATCGCATCTGCCTGATCGATCCGACCGATGTAGAATATCCCGTCGCGCTCAACCTCTTCGATGTCGGGCAAAGCCGGCTCGGCGCCTATTCGCCACTTGATCGCGAACGGCTGACCAACTCCATTCTGGAACTCTACGATTTTGTCCTTGGGTCACTGCTTGATGCCGGCATGACGCAAAAGCAGACGATCATCTTCCGCTATATCACCCGCCTGCTGCTCCATATCCCCGGCGCCACCATCCACACTTTGCGCGAACTGCTCGAAGACGACGGCTACGATCGCTACCAGCAATACATAGCGAAGCTCACGGGCTCGGCGCGCGCCTTCTTCGACAATGAGTTCCGCGGCAAGGAGTTCGCCCAAACACGCCGCCAGGTTCTGCGCCGCCTTTACGGCATCCTCGAGAACCAGACCTTCGAACGCATGTTCTCGCATCCGAAGAACAAGCTCGATCTGTTCACCGAGATGAATGCCGGCAAGGTCATTCTCGTGAACACAGCCAAGGACCTACTTAAAGAGAACGGAACCGAGATATTCGGGCGCTTCTTCATCGCCATGATTGCTCAGGCAGCCCAAGAGCGCGCAATCCTGCCGAAGGCCAAACGCCTTCCCACGCTCGTCTATGTCGACGAAGCAAGCGATTACTTCGACCGCAACATCGGCATCATCCTGAGCCAAGCACGCAAGAACCGAGTAGGCATGATCCTGAGCCACCAATATCTTGGGCAGCTTGAGCCCAAACTGCACGAAGCAATCTCTGCCAATACGGCCATCAAGTTCGCCGGCGGCGTTTCCTCCAAAGACGCACGCGCCTTGGCAGGCGATCTCAGAACCGACGCCGGCATGATCGAGAACCAGGATCGGCTCTCATTCGCTGCATTCATCAATGGCGTGACCAAGCAGGCGGTCTCAGTGCGTATCGAGGCAGGGCGCATGGAGCGGGCGCCGCGCATGGACAGCGACGAGCGCCGAGAACTACGCGATCTCATGCGCGAGAAATACGCCGTGCACCACTCAGAGGTGGGCACCGCTGACGATGCGGACAGTGAAGAAACTGATACGAGCGACGGCACGGATGACCCTGATACCGGCGAGCCGATGCCCTGGGAGTAGTTTAGGTATTCAGTTGGCGACCAAATACTGTGGACCTTGGTACTCCTACACGGCCATGCCGGCTGCAACGACAAGGGCAGCCGCGCGTCCCCAGCTCCCATCATTCATCAGGTGAGTAGCGAAAGTCTGCATAGAGCCCATAGACGTCGTTCGCGCCTGCAATGCGATTGGCAGCTTTGCGCCCCCTAATCAGCCACTGACGCAAACTTTACCTTGCCCAAAAGCGGACGTCGCTGGCGATGCGCGCGCCTTGCCGCAACTCACTTGAATCTGGCGGTGACGAGCTGCTGCGGCTCGTTCTCGAGCGTCGGGCGGAGGAGTTTAGCATCCGGTTGCTTGCCAGTGCATTTGGAAACCATCTTCAACGCATGGCCAACGCATTTTCGTGTTCGTTGGCAGCAGTTGCAACTATCCAGCACGAGAGCCAGTCAGCCGAGCGGTGGTGATAACCAAACTCCTTGAACCAACAGTGAATCGGATAGGTGCACAAAATCCGATCGGGATCCTTGCGCAAAGCGGCCGCACATGTGGCCGATGCCCAAGAAGTCCGCGGGATCGGCCGTCGCGCGGCGTAGCGCGTCCTCCACCGGTACGACCATACGCTCGACCATGAAGCGCACCGACGATCCCATGTCGATGTCAGACCCCGCTAGGGTGCCGTCCTCAAGCATCAGTTTCGGACAGAAACCACTTCGGTCTCGACACACCGTCCGACCATGGAGCGGAAAAACATCCGCTTCGCTGCCGACGAGTGCCATCGCATCGGAAACGATGAACAGTCTGCCCGGTTCCTGCTTGGCATTTAGCGCGATCGTTAGGACGCGCGGATCGACATGATGGCCGTCGGCGATGATGCCTCCCCAGACATCTGCCCGGGCCAGTGCGGCACCGACGAGGCCAGGTTCCCGATGGCTCAGCCCACTCATCGCGTTGAACAAATGGGTCACTCCGTGCGCGCCGGCGTCGAAGAGCGCGTCGGCTTCGTCGGCCGTGCAATCGGCGTGACCCAGTGAAACGATCACTCCGGCACTGACCAGTTTCCGCACCGCCTCCGGCGAGGCTTGCGCGGGTGAAAGAGTGATCATCAGTACGCCAAGCCGCCGCCGTGCCTCGGCGTAGAGAGCGACGTCGTCATCCGATAGCGAGCGCATGAGATAGGCCGGATGGGCGCCCTTACGGGCCGGGTCGAGATGAGGCCCCTCCAGATGCAGGCCGACGACGCCCGGAATGTCCGTAGCCGCCACCGCCTCAATCGCGGCGAGCGTGCGCTCCTTGGTGTCGGTAATCAATGTCGGCAGCAGCGCGGTGGTGCCAAATGAGCGGTGCGCCTCGGCGATGCGATGCAGCCCCTGCGGAGTAGGATCGTCGTTGAGCAGGATGCCGCCGCCGCCATTGACCTGAACGTCGACGAAGCCGGGCGCGACTATGCCGCCCTCAAGGCGCACGAGTTCCGCGCCTGGCGCCGGCTCGCCGGGCTCGATCGCGGCGACGCGTCCATCTTCCACGAGAAGATGGTGACCATCGCGAAAGGCAATACCATCGAAGAGGCGCGCACCCGAAATGGCTGTCAAAGTCATCAAAGGGTCTCCGTCACCTTGCTCAGATTGGCCGGATGATCCGGATCGAGACCGCGCAGACGCGCGGCTCGCTCAACTGCGCGATACCAAGCCAGCATGAACACGAGCGTGTCTGAGAACGGATGGCCGGTCGAGGGGGTCACGAGGCCGCCGGCAAGATCGATGGTCGATATTGGCGTCACCGCGCCACCCAGTTCGCTTAGCCGTTCGATCGCGGCGAGCGTCCCCTTGCACGACGCATCGTCCGGAACGAAGACAACGACCGGAAACTCCTCGCGGACAAGCTGCAACGGTCCGTGCATAAGCTCCGCCATTGAAAACGCCTCGGCATGCACCCCGGACGTCTCCTTCGCCTTGAGCGCGGCTTCGAGGGCGATGCCGAAGGCCGGCCCGCGACCGCTTACGTATAGTGAGCGCCCTTCTGCAAGCGTCTCGGCCAGTCGCGTATCAGCATCAACGGGAAGGGCTTCCAGCGCCTCCGGAAGGCGTTTGAGCCCGTCCAGCAACTCGGCGCTGCGCGCGGCTCGCGCCACAAGCAGGAGCAGCACGGCGCAGGATGCAATATAAGTCTTGGTCGCCGCAACGCTCGCTTCAATCCCTGCCCCGAGCGGAACCACGAAATCGGCGCCGCGCGCCAGCGGGCTATCGACCACGTTGACGATAGCGACGGTCGTTGCGCCGCCGCGTGAAGCAGCATCCTGGAGCGCCAGGATGTCAGGACTTGCCCCGGATTGCGATACTGTGAAGTGGATACCCTCGCGCACCCTCAGTTCTGCTCCGTAGACCGACGCCACCGACGGGCCGATGGAAGCAACCGGACGGCCCAGCAGGATCTCGCTGGCATATTTGAACACCGTAACCGCGTGGTCGGAAGAGCCGCGCGCGGCGGTTGTCAGCGGCCCAGGCGCATTCGCAAGCAGTCGGGCCACACGGTCAATCAATTCCGACTCCTGAGACAGCCGTCGGAGAACCGTCGCCGCTTCGTCTGTCTCGCGGCGCATATGTGTCTGGCTCACGCTCTTTCTCCTCAACATCGCGACGAGGGTCGCCGCATCACAAGGTCATTTACACAGAATAGATTATGTTGTTATAACCTATTTGGGACGCACGTACACCACTTGTCATCACGATCCCTGGGAGAACGAACATGAATGCATTGTCGAGACTCGTGCTCGCGGCCGCCGCAGCGACCGCGCTTTCGCCCTTGTCGGCGCAGGCGCAGGACGTGCAGATCACCTACCTGACGCACTGGGCTCCCGACACGGTTGCCCTGCTGGAAGACGCCGCCACCGCCTACAGTGCTGGCAATCCCGACGTTTCCATCTCGGTCCGCGCAGTGCCGTTCGGCGACCTGCTGACAACGATTCGCTCCGGCGGCTCCGACGGCCCGACAATCGCCAGCATCTACGATCTGTGGCTGCCGGCTCTGGTCAAGGACGGCGTTGTGGCACCGGCTCCGGATTCAGTTGCAGCCGACGTCACCAGCAATTGGCCGGCGGGCATCGCCGCCGCGGCAAGTGTCAATGGCGAAGTTTACGGCATTCCCAACGAGATCAACGTTTATGCCCTGAACTATAATAAGAAGCTCCTCGAGGAGGCCGGAATCGCGAGTCCGCCCAGCACATGGGACGAACTGAAGGATGCCGCGGCCAAGCTCACCGACGAATCGGTAGGGCGCCAGGGCTTCGGTGTGATCAACTCGTGGGCCGCCGGCGTCGTCCACCCGTTTTCGTCCCTGCTGGTCTCCAATGGCGGCCAGTTGATAGCGGACGGCGAGCCGCAGCTCGACAGCCAGCAGGCGCTGGAGACCTTTCAGCTATATGCGGATCTGATTGAAAGCGGCTCGACCGTTGCCGCGATGGGCACGGCCGACGCCAATACCACCGGCCCATTCCTCGACAATTTCGTATCCGGCAAAACCGGCATGATCATCATGGCCAACTGGTGGGAAAGTGCGCTCAAGGGCGGCATGGGCGATTCGTTCGATAACATCGGGACGGCGCCGATCCCGGTCGGCCCGAGTGGCGATACCGCGCGCTCGATCTCGTACTCTTGGCAAACGGTGGTGAATGCCGGCGCGGAGCCGGCACAGCAGGAGGCGGCTTGGGATTTTCTCGCATGGCTGAACGGGCCCGAGTCAGGCAAGAACGGTGCGTCCGCGATGGCCGACATTCTCCAGTCCATGGGCATCCTGCCGTCGCGCAGCTCCGACGTCGAAACCTATAAGGACGCGCTCGAACGACCCTTCCTCGAAGGCTACGTCTCTACGCTCGCCAACGCACAGGGTTTCCCCATCGTGCTCGGTGGCCAGGAGTTTTCGGAAGCGCTGCAACAGACTCTCGAGCAGTTGCAGTACGGCCAGATCACGCCTGCAGAGGCACAGGCCAACGCACAGGCGGATGCCGTGTCGATCCTGGAGCGGGCCGCGCAGTAAGTCCTCCCTGGGCTGGCCGGCGCGTGTGCTATCATGCCGCGCGCCGGCCCAAATCGAACGAGCAAATGACACTCTCCCGATCACGCACTATCTGGGTGATGCTGACGCCTGCGGTCGCGCTGATCGGCGTGTTCATCCTCGTGCCGATGGTACTGACGATTTGGCTGTCGTTTCACGAGTGGTCGACGCAGACAGGTTTCGGCACCGCGAAATTTGTTGGCCTGCGCAACTTTGAGGACATTTTCGGGCCGATCTCGGTCGGACGTGACTTCAAGCGCGCCTATCTCAACACAGCCATTTATACCTGCCTCTCCGTGGCAATCATCTTGCCGCTGTCAGTGCTGCTGGGCCTTCTCGTGCACCAGTCCCGCGTCACCGGCGGCAATGTCCTAAGAACGGTCCTGTTCTCGACCTACATGGTGCCGATGATCGCGGTGGCGCTGGTCTGGTCGAAACTTTATTCGCCCACCGAAGGCCCCATCAACCAGATGCTGTCCTGGGTTGGCATTGGCCCGCAGCCCTGGCTGTCCTCGCCGGACACCGCATTGTTCTCCATCGTCATTCTCAATGTGTGGCAGCAGATTGGCTATTTTACTGTGCTCGTCATCGCAGGACTCACGCAGATCCCCACCTCTCTCTACGAGGCGGCGCGGATCGACGGCGCAAACCGCATCCAGGGGTTCTTCGGCGTCACGCTGCCGCTTTTGCGGCGGACTCTCCTGTTCAGCACGGTCATCGGGGTGATCAACGCCGTGCAGGTCTTCGAGCCGGTGGCGCTGATCACGCAGGGCGGGCCGGCAAACGCAACCAACGTGCTGACGTTCCATATTCGCCGCGTAGGCATCGAGCGCGCTCAAGGCGGCCTGGGTTCGGCGATGGCCGTCACACTAATGCTGTCGCTGATTGTTGCCATCATACTCATTTTTGCCCTCGCGCGGCAGAAGGAGGATCGTCGATGACCGGAGCCGTCTTCCGCGGCCGTCCAAGCACGGGCGACGTCCTTGTCCTACTCGCCATCATCGGCATAGCCGTGGTTGCAGCCTTCCCACTCGTGTGGATGGTGCTTTCCAGCCTCAAGACATCGGCCGAAAGCATGCAGACCCCGCCGGTCTGGATACCGGATACGCCAAATCTGGCCGCATTTGGCGAGGTCGCCGATGTCATCGATGCGCGTCGCTCCTTTCTCAACTCGTTCATCATTGCCACGACTACGACCGCTGGCATCCTCGTTACGTCGCTGATGGCAGGATACGCCTTTGCCAAATACCGCTTTCGCGGTCGCGACACGCTTTTCGCGATCCTGATCGCCACCATGTTCCTACCGCCGATCGTGACGCTGATCCCGCTCTACCGGCTGGTCACATCGCTCGGTTTTGGGGCCAGCCTGTTCGGGGTGATTGCCCCGCACCTTGCCAACGCCTTCGGGATATTCCTGATGCGCCAGTTCGTGGCCGGGGTCCCTGATGACCTGATCGACGCGGCGCGGGTCGATGGCGCCTCGGAGCTTCGCATCGTTTTCTCCGTCGTGGCGCCGGCGGTTGTTCCGGCTATCGCCGCCCTCGCGCTGTTCGCCTTCGTCTACCACTGGAACACCTATCTCTGGCCCTTGACCGTGCTCCAGGGAAGCACCGATGACTACCCCATTGTCCTCAGTCTCGGGCGGCTGCTCTCCTACAATCGCGGCGCGGTCAACACTGGCCTCGTCATGGCAGGAGCGACGCTCGCAGTGCTGCCACCGCTGGTTCTGTTCGTCTTCCTGCAACGCTTCTTCGTCGACTCGATTGTCAGCGCCGGAGTCAAGGGATGAGAGCGCTGGCGATCGACGTCGGCGGAACCAACATCCGCGCCGGCCTGTCAGGGGAGGACGCACTGGCTGCGCGCCCGCTCGGCCAATGGCCGGCGCCGGCAAGCCTCGATGAGCTGCGGCAGCGAGTGGCCTCTCTGCTGGCAGAGAGCGGCGCTGCCAGGATGGGGGTCTGCATCCCGGGTCTTGCCCGCGGCACGGTTTGCGCCTGGGTGCCAAATCTTCCGTTCCTCGACTCCGTCGATCTGGCCGCACTGTTTCCTGATGTCCGGGTCGCACTTGGAAATGACGCGCAGTTCGCCCTGCTTGCCGAGGCCGCCGGCGGCGCCGCGCGCGATGTGGACAATGCGATTCTACTCGCCATCGGTACCGGGATCGGCTCAGCCGTACTGGCAGACGGGCGGATATTGAGGGGCGCGGGCGGCGCTGCGACGTCTTTCGGTTGGGCTTGCGCCGACCCGGAAGACCAGGGCAGTGACGTACATGGGTGGCTGGAGCGTATCGCTTCGGGCACCGCGTTCGATCGCGTTGCCGTTGGCTTGGGTTACGCGGACGGGCGCACCCTCATGGCCGCCGTCAGGGACGGCGACGAGGAAGCTACTCGGGCGATTGAACCCGCCGCTGCGGCACTTGGAACCACTCTCGCCGGCGCTGTCGCACTCACAGGGGCGGCGCGTGTGATTTTCGCTGGCGGCGTTGTCGAGAGCCTCGACGTACTTGGCCCTCGGCTCCGCCCAACGCTGATAAGGCAGCTTCCGCCGCATCTTCGTGACGTGGAAATCGCGGCAGGAGAATTTGGCACGCGGGCGGGCCTCGTCGGGGCCGGACTGGCGGCGCATGGGCACCCGATCTGGGCGGAGGACAGACCATGACGATCAATCTTCGGCGCGCAGACCGGTCGCGCCCGGAACCCCTGTGGCATCAGGCTGAACAGGCACTGCGCACACTGATCGCCGACGGCACCTGGCCCGACGGAACGCAACTGCCTAACGAGGGCAAACTGAGCGAAATGTTGGGCGTCAGCCGCATCACCATCCGTCACGCACTTCGCAACATCGAGGAAGCGGGTCTGCTTCGGCGCGAGCACGGGCGAGGCACATTCGTGCGCACCTCGACAGTTACCGCCGGCGTGCGCGGACTGACCAGCTTCACCCAGGAAATGGCTGATCGCGGGCTCGTCGTTGGCTCGCGCTTGCTGGAGATGACGGAGGTGGCTGCGTCGCCGGAGGTGGCGAGCGCGCTGGAGATCGCCGAGGGCGAACTCGTCATCAAGGTTCGTCGCCTGCGCGCCGGCAACAACCTGCCCATTGGCATCCAGAACGCCTTCATTCCCGCGGCGCGCGTGCCCGGCCTCGTCGACATCGGCGAACCGGTTCCCTCGCTGTACGAGCTGTTGAAGCACCGCTTCGGCATCACGCCCCAGGTGGCGCGCGAAATCTATCGCGTTGGCATCGTGTCGCCCGAAGACGCGGGCCCCCTTGAGGTTGCTGCCGGCAGCCCAGCTTTCATAGTCCAGCGCATCACTTCCGATGCGCGGGCTCCCTTCGAATTCACCGTCTCGACCATGCGCGGCGACCGCTACGAAATCCGGTCTCGCCTTCAACTCTAACCAACAGCGAAAGGTACGTTCCCCTCATGTCCTCCCTATACATCAGCCGTCTGGTAAAGCTCGCCGAGCGCGCCGCCAGCGAGAACGAAGACGCGTTCGACAAAGCCGCCGAGGCACTTTCGGCGACAATTGGGAACGAAGGCCTCGTCCATCTCTACGGGTCCGGGCATTCGGTCCTGCCGGTGCAGGAAACCTATCCGCGCTATGGCAGCTATGTCGGCTTCAACCCCCTCACCGACCCTCGCTTGATGTGGCATAACATCCTTGGCGCGGGCGGCGTCAGGGAACTTTTGTGGCTTGAGCGCACCGAGCGCTATGCTGAGAAGTTCCTGGATCATCAGCCGCTCAACCCCGGAGACTCGATTGTCATCTTCGGACACAGCGGCCGCAACGCGTCCGGCATCGACACTGCCGTCTACGCAAAGAAGCGCGACATGACGGTTGTTGCTGTCACCGCCAAGGCAAATCTCGACAAGGCGGCAACGCACTCCTCCGGGATGCGGCTGGCGGATGCTGCCGACATCGTCATCGACACCTGTGCGCCGATCGAGGACGCGATCGTCCCGGTCGACGGCTGGTCCCGACCGGTGGCGGGTTCATCCACGGTTCTCGCCATGATGATGATGCACGAACTGGTGGCGCGAACCGCGGAAAAACTCTCGGCCAAGGGCATAGAGTCGCCAACCTTCGCTTCGCCGACAATCGCCGGCGTGACGCTCCACGACACTGACCAGATTTATGGTGTCTATCGGGAACGCATGATCAAGGCGCAGGATAAGCACCTCGACTTCTTCAAGCAGCGCATGTGCGGCGAATAGCGATCCTGGGGCGCGCGAATTGTTTGCGCGCCCCGTTATCGCAGGCAAGGGGATATTTGAATGGCCGCACTCAAGCTCGAAGAAATCATGAAGTCATTCGGCTCGGTCGACGTCATTAAGGGCGTCGATCTTGACGTCGCCGACGGAGAACTAGTCGTCTTTGTCGGTCCCTCTGGCTGCGGCAAGTCGACCCTGTTGCGCATCGTTGCAGGGCTTGAAGATGCGACTTCCGGCACGATCCGGATTGACGGCGAAGCATGCAACGACAAGGCCCCAAAGGAGCGCGGGATCGCCATGGTGTTTCAGTCCTATGCGCTCTATCCGCATAAAACCGTCTACCAGAACATGGCATTCTCCCTGAAGCTGTCGCGGCTACCGAAGAAGGACATCGACGAACGAATTCACGAGGCGGCGCGGATCCTCCAGATGGAACACTTGCTCCAGCGTCGCCCGCACCAGCTTTCGGGCGGGCAGCGTCAGCGCGTCGCTATCGGCCGCGCCATAGTGCGCCACCCGAAGGTGTTTCTGTTCGACGAGCCGCTTTCGAACCTCGACGCGGCGCTCCGCGTCTCGATGCGACGAGAGATCGCGCGGCTGCACGCCGACCTCGGGTCCACCATGATCTACGTCACCCACGACCAGGTCGAGGCGATGACACTTGCGGATCGAATTGTCGTCCTGGATGGTGGGGAGGTGAAACAGGTCGGGACACCGATGGAGCTTTACCATCAACCGGCGAACATCTTCGTTGCGGGTTTCATCGGCTCTCCACGGATGAATTTCGTTGGTGGCCATGTCGACGCCGTGGCCGACGGGCACCTTTCGGTGGAGACTCGCGAATTCGGCCGCCTGACTGTCGAGATGACCGGTTCGGCGGCAGCATCCGTGGGCGATCGGATCACCGTTGGCGTGCGTCCGGAGGACTGCCGGATCGGCGATGCAGGCGAATTCCCGATGACGATCCGTCTGGTCGAACGACTTGGCGATGAGACAGTGCTCGAAGTGGCCGGCGCCAGCGGGGAGGTGCTGGTCGTCAAGGTTCCGCCGACACGCGATTTCCGCCCCGGGGAGTCGGTTGGGTTGGGGCCCCGGGCCGAGGCGCTTCACGTCTTCGACGCATCGGGCCGTGCGCTTGCCCGCGCGAAAGCGCCGGCTGACTGACGGCCGCGGCGGGCATCGGCATAGGCGCGGCTTCGATCTCCTGCATCGCAAGCCTACTGGGACGACAGCATCCGGCCGCTCTGGAGCAGTCTATCGCGCAAGCCGCCAATCTGTTCCTCGGAAAGATCGACCGGCAGCACGAGGCAGATCGTTGCCTCGACATCCCCTTCGGCGCCGTAGATCGGTGCGGCCAAGCACTGCGTGACGGCATCGACGAGACCCTTGGTCAGGCAGTAGCCGTCACGCCGCGCGTTGGCGATGGCGTGGATGAAGTCGTCGATGTCGATGCGGCGCCCGTCCGGCAGCAGCAGGTCTTCGTCGGATATCAACGCCTCGATCTCGGCGCGACTCTTGCCGGCGAGGAGGAGGCGGCCCGACGCCGTCCACGGGATGGGAATCTGGAGACCGACCGCCGACGAAATGCGGAACGGCCGGTTGCCTGGGCGCATGTGCATGATCGTGTAGCGTCCGTTTTGCAGCATGCAGAATTCGCTAGTCTCACCCGTTTCTTTCGCCAGCCGGTCCACCTCCATTCGTGCTCGCTTAGCCAGCGAATTCTCGCGGATGTAGTTGAGGCCGTACAGGTACATCCGCTTGCCGAAGTAGATACGCTGGTCGTCCGGCGAGATTTCCAGCAGTCCCGCTTGCGTGAGGTCGTTGACCAGCGTGTAGGTCGACGAACGGGGGGCATTGAGGCCCTTGGCCAGCGCGCCGACGCGGATGCCTTCGCCGTGCCCGTGCAGGAACTCCAGGATGTGGATCATGCGATCGACGCTGCGTTCGCGACGCGGCGTGGCGTCCTGCATGTCGGAAATGGCGGTCATATGCGGCTTCCTCTTGCGCATTTTGTCGACGGTGATAAAGTGTCTCTAGCATAAGACGAATGTCCTGTATACTGGACATTTTGATCCAGCAGACGAAAGGCGGATCGCCCTCAGGGCGGCCGGATCTTCCCGGACGTGTTTCGGGGAGAGGGGTGAATTTTTGTCATGAACGCACCGGCGGTCCCGAGCCATCAAGCGATCCGCGAGCGCATCGCCACCCTCCCGCGCCTGGATATCGCGCTGAAGAACACGCCGCTGGAGGAGGCACGCAATCTTACGCGTGAACTGGGCGGCCCGCGAATTTTCGTCAAGCGGGACGACCTGACCGGCGTGGCGCTCGGTGGCAACAAGCTGCGCAATCTCGAATTCCGTCTCGCCTACGCGATGACGGAAGAGCCTGACACGGTGATCGTCGGGCTCGACTTGCAGTCCAATTCGGCGCGCCAGACGGTCGGCGCATGCAACAAGCTCGGCTTGAAGACGATCCTGGTGCTGGAGGGGCGCAAACCCAACAACGTTCAGGGCAATCTTCTCGTCGACTACCTGCTGGGCGCAGAAGTGCACTTTGCGGCAACCCAGAGCGAGCAGCGATTGCTGCTCGAAAGCCTCGCCGATGACGTTCGAGCGCAGGGTGGCCGTCCGCACATCCTCAACGACAATCCGATGTTCGATGTCGCCTCGGCCGTCGCCTACCTGGAGATGACGCTTGAGGTGCTGGAACAACTCGCCCAGCGTGAACTGAAGCCGAACTATTTCTACATGTCATCGAGCGGCAAGGGGTCAGCCGGCATCATTCTCGCACAGAAGCTGATCGGCGGCTTCGCCATGCACGCGGTCTGCGCGACTGACGAGTTCGACCTGCCCCGCCGTACGGCAGGCATCGCCCGCAAGACAATCGAGGCCCTCGGCCTCGACTTGACGATCGAGGAGGACGAAGTCGTCAACACTGAAGCTTTCGTCGGCAGGGGATATGGCCTTCCGAGCGACGCCGGCGACGAGGCCGTGCGGCTCTTCGCCCGCACCGAAGGTATCATCCTCGACCCGATCTATACCGGAAAGGCGGCGGCGGGCATGGTCGCCCACATTCGCGAAGGCCGTTTCGCGCAGGACGACGTGATCGTTTTCGTCCACACCGGCGGCACGCCGGCAATCTTCACATGGAATGAGCTTTGGCATTGACGCGACGGGCCATCCGAAGCGCCAACCTCGCTCAGCAACAAAGGGGAGTACCGACATGAAACGCAGACAGTTCCTCACGGGCGCCGCAGGCGCGGCGCTCCTTTCGGCGATGCCGATGGGCGGCATTCGCGCATGGGCACAAGACGCCTCCGGCGTAATAACGTTCGGTCAGAGCACCGCGGTGCTGACGCTCGATCCAGCCCACGGTGCCTTCACAGGCTATCCCGGGGGCTATGAAGCGGCCCTGCTGATCTTCGATCGCCTGCTGGATTTCGACGGCGACATGAAGATCGTGCCGCAACTCGCGGAATCGTTTGCGATGAGCGAAGACCTGCAGTCCTGCGAGCTGAAGCTGCGTACCGGCGTTATGTTCCATGATGGCACGCCCTGCGACGCGTCAGCAATCAAGTTCAACATCGAGCGGATGATGAACAAGGACATAAACACGACCAATCGCCCGCTTTGGAACCCAATTTCGGGAGCGGAAGTGGTGGACGACACGACCGTCGTGATCCGCACCTCTGCGCCCTTCGCCCAACTGCCCAACACTCTGGCGCACGGTTCAGGGGCGATCGTATCACCCGCGGCAATCGAGAAATACGGCGAGGACGGCTTCGCACAGAATCCGGTCGGTGCTGGTCCCTACATGGTTGAAAGTTTCGACCCGGGGCAGGAACTTACCCTCAAGGCCTTCGATGATTATTGGGGCAGCAAGCCCGGAGCGTCTGGCGTCGTGTTCAAGTTCATCGCCGAGCCCGCCACGCGCATCAACGCGCTGACGACGGGCGCGGTCGACGTCATCGACTCCGTACCGGTCCAACTCGTTTCCCAGCTGGAAGGCAATTCCGAGATCGAGGTCGTGCGCAAGCCGGGCCTGCGCCCAATCGGTCTCGCAATGAACCTGACCCGCCCAGCACTCTCCGACGTCAAGGTCCGCAAGGCGCTCAACCTTGCAGTGCCAGTCGCCACCATTGCGGACAAGGTGTTCTTCGGCTTCGCCAAGGCGCCCGACTCGCCGCTCGCCTTCGACGCCCTCGGCCATAAGAGTGTGAACGAGACAACGTACGACCCTGAACAGGCCAAAGCCCTGTTGAAGGAGGCAGGCTACGTTGAAGGCTCTGATGGCATGCTCGAGAAGGACGGTGCCAAACTCTCCCTGTCGCTCTATGCCCCGGAGGGGCTGTTTCCGGGCGACGTCGCCGTTGCCGAGATTGTTGCGGCTTCGCTCAAGCAGGTCGGCATCGACGTGCAGATCACGAAGATCGAAAAGGGCGGCTACTGGGATCACTTGCGCCAGGATCAGGCGAACCTCGCCTGGGACCTAGGCATGTTCGGCTTCAACCCTTCGAATGCATCGGGCACATATCATCTCGCCTCGCTGTTCAAGTCCAACGCTGACGACAGCACCAAGCCGGATGTCTGGAACATCAGCCGCTACCGCAATGCGGAAGTCGACGAGCTGCTGAAGACCGCCGACACGGCTCCCAACGAAGAGGAGCGCATGGACGCGCTGGGCAAGGCGCAGGAACTGATCTGGGCCGATGCGCCCTACTTGTGGCTGCAGATCAACGAGAACGTCTCGGCCGTGCGCAAGTCAGTATCGGGCGTCAGCGTCATGCCGATTGTGTTCACCAACCTGCGCACCGCGACCAAGTCGTGACGCGGAAGCAACGATGATCGGGTTCCTGGCACGGCGCTTCGCGACCATTCCACTCGTTGTACTGGGTGTCGTCACGATCCTGTTCATCATCTTCAAGTCGGTTCCCGGCGACGAGGCTGCATTCGTCGCCGGAGCCACCGCCACCCAGACCGAAATCGAGGCCGTCCGCGTCGACCTCGGTCTCGACCGGCCGCTCATCGAGCAGTATGCGCGGCACATTTCGGGGCTGGTTGTCGGCGATTTCGGCTATTCGACCACTTTCCGCGGCAATCCGCTTCCGCACATCATCAACCGGCTGCCGGCAACACTGGCGCTGGCAGCGGCGGCCATCGGCCTAACGATCATCGTGGGGATACCGGCCGGGGTGGTCGCCGCCGCTTACCGTAACCGCCTGCCCGACTACCTCATTTCCCTCACCGTGGTAGGCCTGCTGGCTATACCGAACTTCTGGCTGGGCATGCTCCTGATCGCATGGCTTTCCGTCGATCTCGGCCTTCTGCCGAGCTTCGGCGCCAGCGGTCCGGCATCGCTCGTCATTCCAACGCTCGCACTCGCGGCGCGCCTGATCGCGCTGGTGGCGCGCATGACGAGAGGCGTCGTCATCGAGGAACTGCGCAAGGATTACGTGCGCACGGCGCGCGCCAAGGGATTGTCCAGGGCGCTGGCCCTGCGCCGCCACGTGCTGCGCAACGTGATGATCCCGACCGTCACCGTCATCGGCCTCCAGGCGGGCTACCTGCTCGGCGGCTCTGTGGTGATCGAGCGTCTGTGCGCGTGGCCCGGTATCGGCGACCTGCTCCTGACTGCAGTCTCTGTGCGTGACTACACTCTGGTACAGGCGATTGTGCTGATCTTCGTGGTGTCTTTCCTCGTCATCAACATTGCGGTCGAGGTCCTGTACCGCTTCGTCAATCCCAGGCTGCGCTATGCCTGAGGCCGTTGTCCGCAGCAGGCGTCGCCCCGCGCGCCAAGCCAATCTGTTTCTCTGGCTGGGGGCCGGGCTACTGACGGCCTTCGTCGTTCTGGCCGTGCTGGGCGAGCAGATAGCGCCCTATGACCCGACCGCGCAGGACCTTTTCGCAATGCTGGAGGGCCCCACGGCCGTGCATCTCCTCGGCACCGACAATGTTGGCCGCGACATCCTGTCCAGAATCATCGTCGGCACCCGCTTCACCCTTTCCATAGCGCTTGCCTCGGTCTTCTTCGCAGGCATCGGCGGCATCGCGCTGGGTTCGGTCGCCGGCTATTTCGGCGGCATGACCGACCGCATCGTCACCGGAATCATCGACCTGCTGCTGACAGTGCCGAACATCGTGCTGGCAATAGCCATCGCGTCGGTGGCAGGGTCCAGCGCAACTGGCCTCACGATCGCCATCACCGCGAGTTTCATCCCGCCGCTGGCTCGGCTGGTGCGCGGTCGCGTGATCGAGCTGCGCGAGGAAGACTTCATCGCTGCCGCCGTCACCGTCGGCATGGGCCATGGGCGTATCCTGCTGCGCCACATTCTGCCCAACGCGGCCACCGTCATCGTCATCGAGCTCAGCCTCAATGCCGGCCAGGCCGTCCTGATCGGCTCGGCACTCGGCTTCCTTGGTCTCGGTGTCCAGCCGCCCGCGCCTGAGTGGGGTACGATGCTGGGCGCCAGCCGCGAATATCTGATCGTCGCGCCGCACCTGGTGATCGCGCCAGGGATCGCCATCTCCCTGCTTGTGCTCGCCTTCAACGCCTTTGGCGACGGCCTGCGCGACGTTTTCGACCCCGCCTCGAGGAACTGACGGACGCATCATGGACTATGGCATAATCGACTGCCACGCCCACATCTTCCCGCCCGCTGCGGGCGCTGCCGGCTTTCCGGACGCGGCAACGCATCTGCTGCACCAGCAACGGGCCATGCACATGCACGGCAACCAGCCCTATCGCCGGCGCTCGGACAATTCCGTCGTGACCGAACGACCGCTCTGGTGCCCCTCCGATCCCTCTCCGTCCGGTCGCCGCAATGTCGAATTTCGTGTCGGGACGCATGGCCGCTACGAGTGGACCGTCAACGGCGAAGACCAGTATGTGCAGTTTCTGGCGCCGTGGATGGACAATCTCGAAATGTCGGCGGAAACCCTGCTCGCCTACATGAACTATGCAGGCGTCGAAACAGCGATCCTCCAGAACGAGCACATCTATGGCAACCTCGCAGCAGAATTCGCCGATGCCGCGGCGGCGCATCCTGGCCGCTTCGTGGGGCTGGCACAGGTCGAGGAAGCCTTCGCCTACACCGACGCCGAGCTCAGCCGGCTCAGCGACGAGGTAGGACGCCTCCGGATGGCCGGCTTCTATTTCACCACAACCGGCCTGTTCCGCAGCGGCTACCAGCCGATGCACTCGGACCCTACCTACGATCCGTACTGGGCTTTCGTTGAAGAGAGCGGTCTGCCGGTCTTCTGGGTCCAATCAGGCAGTTCCCCGGTTGGCACCTACGAGGACGAGATGAAGCATCTCGCAATGATCATCGATCGCTTTCCGGCCATTCGCCACGTGCTGGTGCACGGTGTCCCGACCGCGCTCTACTCGGATGACGCGGAGCGTCTGGCGCTGCCTCCGATAATCGAAATGCTACTGACGCAGGCGCCCGTGTCAGCTGAAATCCTCTATCCAATCGCATGGGGCGGCAAGCAGGACTACCCCTACGAGCGCGCGCACACCCATATCAGGCAATTGCTCGATCGATTTGGCGTGTCCCGCTTCCTGTGGGGCTCGGACGCACCCAACGTCGACCGCTACTGCACCTACGCCCAGTCGCTGAGCTATTTCACCCGCTACAGCGACTATCTCTGCGAGGCTGACCGCAGGGCAATCCTCCGCGACAACGCCGTCGAACTGCTCCCGGTGCTGGCGGACAAGACATGACCCCGCTACTATCCATCGAGGGCCTGACGGTGGAGCTTTCCACCGGCGACCACAGCTTCGAGGCTGTCAGCGACATCACTCTTGCTGTCGCGCGCAACGAAGTACTGGCGCTGGTTGGCGAATCGGGCTCCGGCAAGAGCATGACGGCGTTGGCGATCATGCGCCTGCTGCCGGAACCGGTGGCCGATATCGTCGCGGGCACGATCATGTTCGACGGCATCGACCTCGCCTCTGCGGGCGAGGTCACATTGCGTGGCATTCGCGGCAACCGGATCGGCCTCATCTTTCAGGAGCCGATGACCTCGCTGAACCCGTCGATCCGGGTCGGTCCCCAAGTGGCGGAGGTGCTGCGGCTGCACAAGGGCCTGGACGCGGCCAGCGCGCGCCGTCGCGTGGAGGAACTGTTCGAACAGGTGCGCATCCCGGACCCAAAACGTCGCTACGACGACTATCCGCACCAGATGTCCGGCGGCATGCGCCAGCGGGTCGTGATTGCGTTGGCGCTCGCCTGCGATCCCGATGTGCTCATCGCAGACGAACCGACGACCGCGCTCGACGTGACCACGCAGGCGCAAATCCTGGAGACATTTCGCGATCTGCAGGCCTCGGTAGAGGCGGCCACCATCCTAATCACCCATGACCTCGCCGTGGTGGCCGAGACTGCCGACCGAATCGCGGTCATGTATGCCGGTCGCATCGTGGAGGAGACGACCACGGAGCAGCTCTTCGTCTCGCCGCGTCACCCCTACACGCACGGCCTCCTTGGTTCCATCCCGCATATTGCCGAAGCCGAGGAGGAGACGCGCACACGCGATCGCCTGCCCGAGATCGCCGGCACCGTGCCGGCGCTCTGGGCGCTTCCGCCCGGCTGTGCCTTCGAGCCCCGCTGTCCGCGCGCGAGCAAGCGCTGTGTGGGTGAGCGTCCTCCACTGGCGGAGCTCGCGCCGGGGCACACTACGGCGTGCTGGCACCCGGTGGAGACGGCTGGATGAGCGCACTCCTCGACGTGAAGAACATCACTAAGCGTTTCACAATCTCGCGCGGGCTCGGCGCCAGGCCGGCGACGGTCCATGCCGTCGACGACGTGTCCTTCGCAATTTCACACGGCGAAACCCTCGGCCTCGTCGGCGAGAGCGGATGCGGCAAGTCAACAGTCGGAAAGATGATCGTACGCCTGTTGGAGCCGGACGAAGGCGAGGTCATGCTCGCCGGCGAGCCGATCACCCATCTTTCACACCGGGCAATGCGGCCGTTTCGACGCAAGGTGCAGATGGTATTTCAGGACCCGAATGGATCGCTCGATCCCCGCCAACGTGCGGGCGACATCGTGGAGGAACCTCTTGTCGTGCACGGGCTCGGCGACGCCGCCGAGCGCCGGGCAAGAGTGGAGAACCTGTTTTCACGCGTCGGCTTGCGGCCGGACCAGATGGCCAACGTCCCGTCGAAATTCTCCGGCGGCCAGCGCCAGCGACTCGCCATCGCGCGCGCATTGGCGCTCAACCCATCATTGATCGTGGCCGACGAGCCGGTCTCCGCACTCGATGTCTCGATCCAGGCGCAGGTCGTCAACCTGATGTCCGACATCCAGAGGGAATTCGGCCTCGCCTATCTGTTCGTCGCGCACGACCTCGGCGTTGTGCAGCATATCAGCGATCGGGTGGCGGTGATGTATCTTGGCCGCATAGTGGAGATTGGTGACACATCATCGGTCTACCAGCGCCCCAGCCATCCGTACACGAACACATTGATGGAGGCCGTTCCCAGGCCCGATCCGGCGCGTCGCCACCACCGCCCGACCATCCCCCGCGGTGAGGTGCCTAGCCCGATGGACCCGCCGATGGGTTGCGCATTTCATCCGCGCTGTCCGATGGCGACCGAGATTTGCCGCCAAGAACGACCGTTGCTGCGCCGTGTGGCGTCCGGTGCCGAGGCGGCCTGTCATCATGCCGATTAGACTGTCTCGGGGCGGCCAGCGCATCGGCATCAGAGTTCACAAATGGAGCATTTTATGACTATCACGAGACAGGTCGCGCCGACCGTGGCCACGCCACGCGAGCGCCTTGAGCGTCTGGGCGTCGTCGTGCCGCCGTCGCCGCCTCCGATCGCCAATTTTCTGTCCCATGTGCGGGAAGGCAACCTGCTGTTCCTCTCGGGTCAGGGCCCCCGCGAGGCGGATGGCCGACTTCACACCGGCAAGGTCGGCATCAACGTCACCCCGGACGAGGCCTATAGTCACGCCAGGCTGACGGGCATCAATCTGCTCTCGGTGATGCAAGGTGTGCTTGGCGATCTCGGCCGTGTCAGGCGCATCGTCAAGCTTCTAGGGATGGTCAATGCCAGCCCGGAATTCGGCGATCATCCTAACGTGATCGACGGGTGTTCAGACCTTTTCGTCGAAGTCTTCGGCGCACTCGGCGAACACGCCCGTTCCGCTATTGGAGTAGGCTCCCTGCCGGGCAACATTACTGTCGAGATAGAAGCTGTGATTGCGGTAGAATAGACTAGTTTCGACAAGCGAATAGAGTTGATCGCTCTCCAGCAGGGTGTCAGGAGAGTAGCTCAAGATTGTAAACGGCGTAGGTGGCGTCGGAAGCGAACCAGCAAAATTTGCCTGACGACCCCAGGCTCTGAACGGCCGCTAACCGTCGAGCATTTCCACATCCGGACACGCTGCTATTGGCCCAACTAGAGACGTTTGCTTATAGATACGAAATGGCAGCTTTGTCCGCATAGCAGTCGTTCCCATAACTTCAATCTCAACATCCGACCCCAACCAACGCATCGGTGACGCACCGGAAAAATGTGATCGGCGAATATTCCTGTCCAACCCGGAACCTCACCGACTATCGATCCCCATAGCGCACGTTGACTAGCTAATGAGCGTGAGCCGATCCTGGCAGGATGCAATACCTCGGTGTTAACGACAGTCATTCTCGCCGCTCACGGTTTCGGCGCATGCCCAAGGGCAAACAACTATTCCTGACCGATCGCGATCTTGCCGTCCTGCAATCGCTCTACCGTTTTCGCTATCTGCGGGCCACGCAGCTCGTCGCCCTACTCCAGCCTAAATCCCAAAAGCGGTTCATCGAGCGCCTGGGCGATCTCTATCATGAGACTGGGTTGATCAATCGGCCGACGGCTCAATGGCGTCGGTTCGACGCACGCTATCAGCCGATCGTGTACGAACTCTCCTCAAAGGGATTGGCTTTGCTCGATAGTCAGGGAGAACCACCGCCACGCTCCGTTACCTTTTCGGTTGGCGCAATGGTAAGCCCCGCACCACAGTTCGAGCACGCAATGATGATTGTTGACGCGTTGGTAGAGGCCGAATTGAGTGTACGGAAAGTGCCGGGTCAGCGTTTCGTGCCGGTCGATGAGATATTGGAACGGATGCCAGCACGCTCAGCGGTTCGCGGTGCACCAAGGCATCCAATCACCGCTCCGGTGATGATCCGGCCCAACCCGCATATGCCGTCCGTTACGAAGCCGATGGCAACGCACTTGATCCCAGACGCGCTGTACGGCATTGAGCACCTGATTGATGGCCAGGAGCGATACCGCTTCTATGCGCTCGAATGCGAATTCAAGAATCCAAATCGAAGATCGACAACACGCTTGTCCAGCACTGCTTTGAAGCGTGCCGCATATGAGGCATTCATTGCCGAGCGGGGATTTCGCAAAGCATGGGGCATCCCAAACCTTGAAGTGCGGGTGATCAAGCGAGGCAATTGCGTCCACTAACAAAGCAGCGTCTGAAGACGCCGCTTGAGGTGCAAACTATGGTCTTGGCTTCCCGGGCTCTGGAGGAGGATCGACGACCTCTAACGCTAGCGCCAGCGCTTCGAAGATCGTGATGTTCTTCGCCTCAGGATCCCAGAGCCGCCGAGCCTTGGGCACCCACCGCTCCAGTTCCGGGAACCGCGTTGCGAGAGCCTCTGCCTCGGAATATTTGTTTGGGAACCGCCGCCGTTTTTCGACTTCGATGTCGATCAGGTTCTGCTGCTCCGCAACTCGTGCAATAGCTTCCATGTTTGCACTGGCTTGCCGGCCTTTCCGGTAGCCCTTGCCGCGTCGTTGGATCACCAGAACGTCCGGCTGCATCTGCGCTATCCATCCTCTGGCATGGCTCGCCGCATCGCTTGGCGAGTAGCTGGCCGCATAGGAAACATGCCAATAGCGGAGTTGTTTCCCGACAAGGAACACATAGGCGATCCGCCCGGTACCAGCGGCAATAGCCAGTACTTTGACCCGCCTCATACCGTTCGGTTGGCTACCATTTCTAATCGGCGGGATAGATCAGAAAGTCTGTGGGCTCGGTTGAACCCTGGCTTCTCGCCTGTGCTCGCCGCAGCCGGCAGTCTTCGAAGTCGTTCGACTAAACTATCGACCGTCTCATCAAGGAAGCCGGCAAGCAGCGCATCAAGCGACTTGCCGTAGATGAGCGAGAGCGCGACCAGCTGATCGGCGGTTGGCAGGAGACGACCTTTCTCCATATCGCAAATGCGCGCCCGCTCGATCCCCAATAAATGCGCCACGTCGGCCTGCAACAAGCCGGCCTTTCGGCGCCACGCCCTGAGGTCCAGGGCAATGCTTTGGTTCTTCATAGTTGTGAAAAGAACTTAGGCTGATAAACGCACCAGCCGATCCGTCCCGGACCACGCATCGGACCTCGCGCCGCGATCGCCGGTATTCATCTTCGGACAATTGCAACGATGCGGGTACGAACGGCAAATGGTACTTCTCGAGCATAACCGCTGCGCATAAGCGGCAATAGGCACCCAAAGTTGCAGTGCTGCTTGGCATATGTGGATAACTGCGGCCAGCCGATCTTGCACCATCCCGCACCACTCATCCCAAGACCACCACGCTCGCATTCCTCCGCACGTCCCAGGGCTTGTTTTGAATAGCCCTGGTCCGGCGTCGTCAGCGAGCGTGGTGGTCTTGATGGTGTTGGTATGGACAAATTTAGCCGATCAGCACCCGGATGCTAGAAGCCGATAATTGCTGATCGAGCACATTTGGCCTTCTAGCTGATGACTGTCACGCAGCTAAGATGACAGCATGCAAAACGGATCAAATCACAACGAACTGCCGCCGGAGCTGGAGCGTTACCTGGCGCTTTGCGAACGCATCTTCGAACGGATGGTCAAGACCGGCGAATGGCCATGGTCCGATTCGCCAGATTTTGAGGATGTGGTAGATTCTGAGGGTAATCCAACCGATGTATGAAAAAGTGTTTTGGCTACGTCCGTGTATCAACGGTCAAACAGGGCGAAGGCGTATCGCTTGAAGCCCAACGTGACGCGATTATCGCCTTCGCTGAGCGAAGCGATATCTCGATCACCAAGTGGTTCGAAGAGAAAGTAACGGCCGCCAAGAGCGGTCGTCCGGTCTTCAACGCCATGCTGCGGGAACTGCGCAAGCGTCGCGCCGATGGCGTGGTGATGCACAAGATCGATCGCTCAGCCCGAAACTTTGCTGACTGGGCGAAGATCGGTGAATTGTCCGACGCTGGCGTCGATGTCCACTTCGCGGCTGAGAACATTGATTTTCGCTCGCGCGGCGGTCGGCTCACCGCCGATATCCAGGCGGTCATTGCTGCTGACTACATTCGCAACCTGCGCGACGAGACCATCAAAGGTCTCTATGGCCGCCTCAAGCAGGGCATCTACCCCTTCAAGGCACCGATCGGCTACCTCGACAATGGTGGCGGTAAGGCGAAGACGATAGACCCGGTACGTGGGCCGCTCGTAAAGCATGCTCTGGAACTCTATGCCGGCGGTCAGCATTCCATTCGGACACTTCAAGCGGAGTTGGATCGACTGGGACTGCGCAATGACAATGGCAAACCGCTATCCAAGGGCGCGGTTGAAACATTGCTCCGAAATCCGTTCTACGCGGGAGTCATCCGCATCGGTAGAAGCGGCCAAACCTTCAAGGGCATTCATGAGCCGCTGGTCTCGGTGGCGATCTACCAGACCATACAGGATGTGAAAGACGGGAAGGCCGGGAAGAAGGTCACTCGCCACAACCACACATATCGCGGTCTCTTCCGTTGCCGGCGCTGCGACTGGTCGATGATTCCGGAGCGCCAGAAAGGCCACGTCTACTACCGCTGTCAGCAGCCGGATTGCCCCAGCAACTGCATCCGCGAAGAAGCATTGGAGGAAGCGGTTTCGACCATCCTCCGGCAGTTCGTGTTTCCGGAAAACGCCATTGCTGCAATGACGGCAGCGGCGGAGCGGTGGGTGACGAAACTTAGCAATCCGACCGATCGTCAGGCTCTTACCCTGCAGCAGCGAAAACTGGAAAGCCGTATGGACGGCTTGACCGACGCTCTCCTCGACCGTCTGATCGACAAGGACACCTTCAATCGCCGGAAGGAAACCCTTCTTCTGGAGCAGGCTGAACTACACGAGAAAATGGTTGAAGCCGATCGGCAGGCCGTCAGCCCGCCCCAGGTAAAGTCATTTCTCGAACGTATAAAGAGCCTTGCAGAACACTACGTTTTCGCTCCACCGAACGAAAAGCGTCAGATCGTCGAAATTGCCACCTCGAACCGCACGGTGTTTGGCAAAAACGTACATCTAGAGCCGTCAAATTGGCTCAGGGCAGCACAAGATGCGCTTACTGTCCTGGAATGTGCCCATTCTCGAGACAATTCTCGAAGGACTGGAAAGTTGCAGGCCGAGCAATTACGGGCGCTGGTGACGGCGGCAACGTCCGCAGAGTTCGAACAAATCAGCGTTACGGTGAACCGTCACCCTGAGCGTTGAGGTCGAGCCAGCAACTTTCGACTTCTATGTGCCGTCATTCGGCAGGCTTAAGATGCCTATGTGCTCCATCGCAATCAGATTACAACCCTCGGCACGACGCTGGGTCGTAGAGACGATCAGGCATTCGGCATCCGGCAGCCGGATAGGCTTTTTCACCTGTTCGCCATCGGTCAGACCGGCACCGGCAAGACGACCCTGATCGCTTCTTTGGTCCGCCAGGATATAGAGCAGGGACGCGGTTTCTGCCTGATCGACCCGCACGGCGATCTAGCCGAACAGGTAGCCGACACGATTGGTGAGGACGCCACATATTGGAACGCCGTCGATCCATTCTGTCCATGCGGATACAACCCGCTGTCCAAGGTGTCGGCCAAGTTGCGGCCGGTCGCGGCTTCCGGATTGGTGGAGATGCTGAAGAAGCAGTGGCCAGACGCCTGGGGCGCCCGTATGGAACACCTGCTTCGCTTTGCGGTGCTGGCGCTCCTGGAGAAAGAGAACGCCACGCTCGCGGATATCCTCCCGCTCTTTCTGGACAAAGAGTTCCGCAAAGAGGTCGTGGCAGGGATTACCGACGAGCAGGTGCGGCACTTCTGGACGGTTGAGTATGGCAAGCTGCGGTACCAATTCACGCTGGATGGCGTCTCGCCGATCGCCAACAAGCTCGGCGCATTTTTGGCGCATCCAGTCGTGCGGAAGTCGGTTTGTGAGCCCGAAAAGCCGCTAAGCTTCCGCCAGATCATGGACCAGGGCGGGATGCTGATCGTGAACTTGGCCAAGGGACGGCTGGGAGCGGATATCTCCAATGTGCTGGGTGGTCTGATCGTTTCGGGCATCGCCAACGCCGCATACAGCCGCCAGAACCAGCCTGAAGTCGCGAGACGACCATTCATCCTCTACGTGGACGAGTTCCATTCCTTCACCACTTCCGCCTTCGCAGACATGCTGTCAGAGCTTCGCAAATACCGCGTTGGCCTCGTGCTCACCACACAACACTTTGCCCGCATCGAGCCGGATGTGCGCGAGGCGATCCTGGGCAATGTGGGTACTCTGATCTCCTTTCGCGTTGGCGCCACCGATGCAGCGCTCCTTGCTCGCCAGTTTGGGGAGGATATGCCGCGGCCTCGCGATCTGGTGAACCTCGCCAACCACGAGGTCTTTATCAAGCTCATGGTGGACGGCACTCAGACCAAGGCGTTCTCAGCGCGGACACTGCCACCGCCATAGCCGTATCGGTCGAGCTCGTTCCCTCGCCGCTTCGCTCGAATGGTCGAGCCAAGCGGAAGAGAGAAGGAGTTCTTTCCATGAGTTCTTTAGTTTCCGAGAGCAGAGTGATCGCTGCCCTCAACGACAATCTACGCCGCTTCCACAAAGGTGGCATGGTGACCGTATCGCGCGGCATCGCCGCCTTGGACAAGAGGGTCTGGGCGGAGGTGATTGTTGCGGTGGCGGAGTTCCAAAACTTCACATCGGACAACGATCCATACGGTGAGCATGACTGCGCCGTGGTCGATGTCGATGGCCTCCACGTCATCTGGAAGATCGACTATTTCGATCCATCCATGCTCTATCACTCCGATGATCCGACCGATCCCACAAAAACCCGGCGGGTCATGACGATCATGCTGGCTGAGGAGTACTGACATGCTTCAGAACTTCCGCCGCCGGTATCTGCTCGGAGCCTATGTGGTTGAGCGAACGTCCAAGGGGTGGGTGTATTGCCTCTCGGGACGCGACAAGGACAAAAGTGCCTGGTCCAGGCCGTATTCATCGATCACGAGCGTCACGCTGGTGATAGCACGGCAACTTCGCCGGGAAGTCGAGCGCCGAGATGCGCCGCACCTGTTCGATTAGTTCCTTGCCCCGCTTTATGCGGGGCCTCTCTTTGCACAAGAAAAAGGCCCCCGGATGTGGAACCCGGGGGCCGCTCCTGATCAATCGCCAGGAGTGTCGGTGAGCGATCTGCTGTCGATGCGTTCCTGAAGCCACGCACGCACCTCATCAACGATCCAGCAAACACGGCATTGGCCGAGTCTGACCCGTTTCGGGAAGAGGTTGGCTTTCTCCAGCCTGCCGATATGTTGTCGAGAATACGGCACGATGGTCTTCAGTTCTCTCCAGCTAATACACCTCATCGCAAAGCTCCTTGGTGTGAGGAGCATCGCGATGCCCAATTGACGACAAACCAATTGGTGCCGCGACCGTATCATTCCTTGAGCAGGTCGGCGAGATAGACTTCGTAAGTCTTGATCGCCTCACGCATCTCTTGGAGATAGCTGTGGCGGTTATAGACCTGAGCGATCGGTGACTGCGTGCCACCTGAGACGTGGTTCAGAAGCTTCTCGACCACGATCTGCGGGACACCGAGTGAAGCCATCGTGGTTGCAAACGAGCGACGAAGATCGTGCAGCGTCCAGTGTGCGATATCTGGCATTACCCGATCAAACTCACGCCTCGCCTTACTCCACCCATTGAACGTTGTCGTCGCCTGACCTCGGACTCGCTCGCGTGACGCTGGGAAGAGATAGGGGCTGTCATCGATCCTCGGCAGACGCTCAAGTACTCCAGCCATCAACGACCCGTACGGAAACACGTGCTCACGCTTGTTCTTCGTGAGCGATGCGGGAAGCGTGATTGTCCGATTGTCTTCGTCGATCCACGCCCATCGCAACGCCGCGATTTCCCCTCGGCGTTGTCCGGTGAGGATCAGCAGCTCAATGATGGGGCCGTACGGATACGCATATGACCGAGCCGCCCGCATGACCGAGATCAGCTCCGCCTCGTTAAGGGCACGGTCCCTTGATGTGATGCCACGAAGAGGGCGTAACCCTTCACATGGGTTGTGGCTCAGATAGTCCTCCCGAACAGCCCACGCGAAGAACACTTTGGCTGCGGTGAATGCGTGATCGTGCTCGGATGGTCGATCAGAGAGCTTATCCAGTTTTCGCCGGATATCGCCCTTGGCGATGTCCGCAAGAGGGGTCTTCCCAAAGGCAAAGTGGGCCAGCAGTCGCCGATACTCCGAGACGGTGCCGGGACGGTTCTTCTGATCGCAGTACGCAAGATACCGCCGCTTGGCCTCTTCGTAAGTTGTCGATTTCGGCCGGTGTTTGCCAAGGGTCGCTTCGGCAAGGATCCGTTTGGCCTCGGATCGTGCTTCGGCAAGGTTCACGACCGGGAAACGACCGATGGTCATTCGCCGTCTGGTGGGGCCATAGACAACGATGAATGTCTTGGTGCCACCTTGCGAGACACGGACCCCAAAGCCGGGGAGTGTATCATCGTAGTGCGTCACCTGTCCTTTGTCGGGTGACGTGAGGGCACGGATTGAAAGATCAGTAAGTCGCATAGCGTCTCCTTCTTAGGCTCGCTATAGGCTCAAGGGAAGGGTGCGTAGCGGTGTTTGTGAAAGAACACCTATGTTCACGATAACTCATTGAAATAACAAGAGATAGGCGTCACTGTAGGTGCACTATGCCACCCTACGTTCCCCGCCCTCCGAAGACTACGAATCTGGGGGTCAGAGGTTCGAATCCTTTCGGGCGCGCCACTTTTTACAAAATCAGCAGCTTGGACCGCCCGCGCTTCCAGCGCGATTGTCGCGCGCCCAAAGCGCTTCTATCGTCCCGCGATGAACGATTCTTCCCACCCTGGTGCTCAGAGCGTTGCGGTATTCGGCGGCGCGGTGCTCGACCGCAAATATCAGGCGCAGGAACGCCTGGTGGCAGCAACGTCGAATCCGGTCGTCTCCAGCCGCAGCCATGGCGGTGTGGCGCGCAACATGGCCGAAAATCTCGTGCGGCTGGGTGTGCCCACGGCGTTCTATTCGATTGTCGGCGGGGATGAGGCTGGTGCCGCTCTTGTCGACCGCATGGCGGCATTGGGCGCGGATGTCACTGGTGTGGTACGCGCGCCAGAGCGCTCGACGGCAGAATATGTTGCAGTGCTCGACACCGATCATGAGCTTGCGCTGGGCGTCGCCGACATGGCGATTTTCAGTGCCTATGACGAGAAAGAACTCGACCGCGCCTGGCCGCGAATGCGTAAAGCGAGTTGGGTGCTCGCCGACTGCAACTTCAGCTCCGCGGTGCTGGCGGTGCTGGTGGAGCGGTGTTCTTCGGATGGTGTTAGGCTTGCCTTCAACACTGTTTCTGCGCCCAAGGCGCTCAAATTGCGCGGGCTCGAAGCCGGCATCGACCTGCTTTTCACCAATCGCGACGAGGCGAACGCGCTTTTGGGGCTTGATCAGAAAACGGATGCGGCAGGCGCGGCTCACGCACTGCGCGGCGCGGGTTTTAAAGCGGCCGTGCTAACCGATGGTGGCAATGGCTATGCGATTATCGAAGGGGGCGTGGCGCACTGGTTCCAGGCGATGCCGGCAAGCCCTGTCGACATAACTGGCGCCGGGGATGCATTCGTATCAGGCACACTTTGCCGCCTCGTCGCAGGCGACAGGCTTGCGCAGGCGACCTGCGCCGGTGCATTGCTCGCCGCACGAACAACCGAAACGCTTGAAAGCGTGTTGCCAGATCTGTCGCCAGCGTTCTTCGACGGGGCAGCCTCGAGGCAGACCACTGAATGATGAAAACGATGAAACCCGAACTTCTTTCCATTCATCCCGACGTTCAGAAAGCACTGGACGACGGGCGCCCGGTCGTGGCGCTGGAATCGACCATTATCACCCACGGCATGCCTTTCCCTGAAAACGCCCGCACGGCGGCGGAGGTGGAGGCCGTTGTGCGCGACAATGGCGCCACGCCGGCGACCATCGCGGTGATCGATGGTGTGATCAAAGTGGGTCTCGAAGCGGGCGCACTTGAGGAGCTCGCGAAGGCAAAGGATGTGGTGAAGGCGTCGGGGCGCGACCTTGCCGCGGTGATGGCGCGGGGTGGCTCAGCCGGCACCACGGTATCGGCGACCATGCGGATCGCTGCACTTGCCGGCATCAAGGTGTTTGCAACCGGCGGCGTCGGCGGTGTTCACCGAGGCGCGGAGGAGACCTTCGATATCTCCGCCGATCTTGTCGAGCTCGGCCGCACACCGGTTGCTGTCGTCTGTGCTGGCGTGAAGTCGATCCTCGATATTGCGCGCACGCTCGAATATCTGGAAACCCAGCGTGTGCCGGTGATCGCCGCCGGCAGCGACGACTTTCCCGCATTCTACACCCGCTCCAGCGGGCTCGTGGCGGATCATCGGCTGGACACGCCTGAAGAGCTGGCGCGGGCGATTGCAATCCATGATGCGCTCGAAACCGGCACCGGTATGCTGATTGCCAATCCCATCCCCGAGGCCGATGCGCTGGACCCAGGCTTTATCGACCGGGTGATCGCTGAGGCGGTCTCGGAAGCGTCTGCGCGCGGCATGGCGCGCAAGGAAGTGACGCCGTTTCTGTTGGCGCGCATCAATGAGCTCTCCAACGGCAAAAGCCTCGTCGCGAACATCGCTCTGGTGAAAAACAATGCAGCCCTAGCAGCGCGCATCGCGGCCGCCCTTGCCCGCTGAATTCGGCTGTCTGGCCAGACCAAAATAGTCTGTTTCTATTAATCCAAAGGCAAGTATTCGCTGCGTATTCTTCCCCACCGAGGTTCGGCGAACGAGCGCGCCGGCCCGCATTGTCTGGATGGGGAACATGACAATGGCAGCAGACGCCGCACGAAAATCCGCGCCCGAAGGCAGCCTTGCCGAACAAGCGCGCTCCTTTGCAAGCATGGCAGGGTTGTTAGGCGACCTTCGCGAGAAGGTTCGATTGCTCGAAGCCGTGATGGAGAACTTTCCGGGCGGAATATCGCTCTTCGACGATAATTTGCAGATGGTTCTTTGCAACCGCCAGCAGAAGGAATTGCTGGAATATCCCGACGAGCTGATGGCCGAAGGCTATCCGTCGATGGAAGACCTTTTCCGCTTCAACGCCGAGCGCGGCGAATACGGTCCAGGCGACATTGAATTGCACGTCAAGCGCCGCCTGGAGCTGGCGCGCAAGATGGAGCCGCATTGCTACGACCGTACGCGGCCCAATGGCACGATCCTCGAAGTCCGCGGCATGCCGCTCGAGGGCGGCGGCTTTGTAACTACTTATCTCGATGTCACCGAACAACGGCGCAATCAGCAGCTCGTAGCGCATATGGCGCATCACGACCCGCTGACCGATTTGCCCAACCGAATGCTCTTCAACGACCGGTTGCAGACAGCGGTCGCACAGGTAAAGCGGCAGGGCATGATGGCGGTGCACTATCTCGATCTGGACAAGTTCAAGCCCGTAAATGACAGCTACGGGCATCAGGCCGGCGATGAGCTGCTCATTGCCGTTTCGGGGCGCATCAAGAAGGCTGTCCGCGAGAACGATACGGTCGCCCGGCTGGGCGGCGATGAATTCGCGATTGTTCAGACCGGTATCAACAAGCGCTCTGATGCGTCCGTGCTGGCCAACCGGCTGCTAGCGCTGTTCGACAAACCTTTCCAGCTAAACGGTGCGTCGGTCACTGTTGGCATCAGCATCGGCATAGCGCTCGGCCCGGAAGACGGCCAGACCTCCGACGCGCTTCTCATGAACGCCGATAACGCGCTTTATCGCAGCAAGAGCGACGGGCGGAACCGCTTCACCTTCTTCGAAGGCTGAGCCCAGAAAAACACTGCATCGCGCGTCCCATCTCGCGGCGGGACTGACCTATCGTCGCATGCACCGCATTGCGGTGGCGGTGCTCTCCAGCTGTGAGTAACGTGCCCGCCCGAGATCGGGACGCTGGCTGAGGCGCGCAAAGCGACCTAACTGGCCAATTGAGGGGCGGTGATGACCGGGCTTCGAAGCGACGACACCGCTACGGCCAACGCAACGTCGAATGTGTTGAGCTTTCCCGCCTATCACGCGCGCTCTTTTGCGATCGGCGAAGTTCACTCGAGGCCACATCCACTCCTTTCGGCGCCGCGGCTTCTGGTGCAGCTTGCTTTCGTCACAGAGGGCGGCGCAACGGTCGATCACGCGGTGCTGGCGGAGCTCTGCCGCAGGCAGGGCGTGCCGGCGCCCGACCGCGATGCGCGGCATTACATCATGCGCTGGGGCAGGGGCACGCTCTACTGGGAGCGCCACAGCGAGTTCTCGACCTATATGTGGGAAGCGCCGCTTTCCGAAGGCGGCAAGTGGAAGCAGAGTTCGCCGTTCGGCGAGGGCTTCAATCCACCCGGACCGGTCATGTCTGGTGTGCGGCTCGAAATACACAAGGCCGGCGGAGACAAGCAGCTGACTGCCTTCGACCTTGACCCCGAGAGCATGTGTCACTCGCTCATTGAGGACGGTAAGGCCGAGATTCTGACCGACTTCAGGCAGGATGGAGATGGCCTGACGCGGCTGTTCGTCGTGGATCATGGATTGACCGAAGCGCGAACCGGCGCGCTGGCACAGCGGCTCATCGAGATCGAGACCTATCGTGTGTTCTGCATGCTCGGCCTGCCGCTGGCGCAGTCGCTCTCCGGTCAGTTGCGGCGCATGGAAGACAGCCTTGCCGAGCTGACTAATGCGATCCGCAACAAGGGACGCCATGAAAGCGAGGAGCTGCTCGGTCATCTGACCGAGCTTGCGGCGGAGCTTGAAGCGCAGGCGGCGTCCAGTCTGTTCCGTTTCGGGCGAGTCGCGCCTATTACGAGATCGTCACCGAGCGGCTCGAGGCGCTGAAGGAAACGCCGCATGAGGGCGGCGAGAGCTGGGCGAAGTTTCTCACCCGTCGCGTTGCACCAGCCATGCGCACATGCCGCTCGGTCGAAGACCGGCAGGCGAACCTTTCACGCCGGCTGACGCGCGCCACGCAGCTCTTGCGCACCTGGGTGGACGTGGAAGTCGAAAAGCAGAACCGCGATCTGCTGGCGTCGATGAACAACCGCGCCAGGCAGCAGTTGAGACTGCAGCAGACAGTCGAGGGTCTCTCGGTCGCCGCCATCTCCTACTACGTGGTCGGCCTCATCTCATATATGGTGGGCGGTCTGCCCATCCTGCCGCAATGGCTGCAGCCGAAAACGGCGATCAGCGTCAGTGTGCCCCTGGTAATTCTTGCATTGTGGCTGGTCATGTGGCGCATCAGGCGCAGCCATCGCAAGGAAGCGGATTCGCAATAGCGCAAACGAAAAAGCCGCCCTCATCAGGCGGCTTTGTCTGTTCAGACGGGATCGCGGTTGCTACGCGACTGCCCGCGCCAGTGCGCATTGCGACCAGAGCTCAGACAGAGCGGTGACGAGCTTGTTGATGTCCGCGTCGCTGTGCAGTGGCGTCGGCGTGATTCTCAATCGCTCGGTCTTACGTGGCACGGTCGGGTAGTTGATCGGCTGCACATAGATGCCGTGATCCTTGAGCAGGATGTCGGAAATCCATTTACACTTGGCGGCGTCGCCCACCATCACCGGCACGATGTGGCTGGGGTTCGGCATGTAAGGAATGCCTGCTGCGTCTAGCTTTGCGCGTACTGCAGCCACACGCTCCTTGTGGCGCATGCGTTCCATGTCCGAAGCCTTGAGGTGCTGGATCGAAGTCAGCGCCCCGGCCGCAACCGCCGGCGGCAGCGCGGTGGTGAAGATGAAACCGCTCGCATAAGAGCGAATGAAATCGACCAGCTTCGCCGAACCGGTGATGTAGCCGCCGATCACCCCGAACGCTTTGCCCAGCGTCCCTTCGATGATGGTGACACGGTCCATCAGGCCGTCGCGCTCGGCAATGCCGCCGCCGCGCGGGCCATAGATGCCGACCGCATGAACCTCATCCAGATAGGTCATGGCGCCATGCTTTTCGGCCACGTCTAGAATGGCCTCGATCGGCGCAATGTCGCCATCCATGGAATAGACGCTCTCGAAAGCCACAATCTTCGGCACGTCCGGCCCATACTCGGAAAGCTGACGGTCGAGATCGGCCACGTCATTGTGCCGGAAGATACGGCGCTCGGCCTTGGAATGACGAATGCCCTCGATCATCGACGCGTGGTTGCCGGCATCGGAGAAGATCACGCAGCCGGGAATGTTGGCGCCGAGCGTCGACAGCGTTGCCCAGTTGGACACGTAGCCGGAGGTGAAGATCAGCGCTGCTTCCTTGCCGTGCAGATCGGCAAGCTCGCGCTCCAGAAGCACGTGATAGTGGTTGGTGCCGGAGATGTTGCGCGTGCCGCCGGCACCTGCGCCGCATTTGTCCAGCGCCTCGTGCATGGCCGCAATCACCTGCGGGTTCTGCCCCATGCCGAGGTAATCGTTCGAGCACCAGACGGTCACCTGATCGGTGTCGGAACCCGCATAGCGCGTGGCGCGCGGGAACGACCCGGCACAACGTTCAAGCTCTGCGAAGATGCGGTAGCGCCCTTCGGAATGAAGGTCATCAAGCTTCGTGGCGAAAAAGGCTTCGAAGTTCATAATGCTCTCATCAGCGCCGGGTTGGCGTCACGTGACCTTTCATATCGGCAAAACAGATCAGCCGCGCAAGGCGAAAGACCTGTCCAAGGTGCGTCCGATTGCCCCCCGGGAAGCAATACTCCGACCTCAGGCTGCAAACCTAAGCCCGTTTTTCGCCGCCCGACTTGACCTTTGTCAAATCACTGAAAAGCGAACGGCTTTGCTGCCGTCCTTGCAAGGCGCCTGTGGATTGTGGCGGTTGCCCTTATGCGGCAACACCGCCCCAGATCGCCTCCGCCGTTTTCACGACCAGATCGAGTTTGCGCTTCTCGTCGTCGATGGTGACCTTGTTGCCCTCTTCGGTGGAAGCAAAACCGCATTGCGGCGCAATGCCAAGCTGGCCGATATCGGCATGTTTCGACGCTTCGTCGAACTTGCGCTTCAGATCGTCCAGCTTCTCAATTTCGCCGGTCTTGGTGGTGATGAAGCCCGGCATGACGCGCTTCTTGCCTTTCGGCAGCAGGCGCAGCGGCTCCAGCCCGCCGGCGCGTTCGCTGTCATATTCCATGAAATAGATATCGACGCCGGTCTGGTTGAAGATCGCATCCGCGGCTGGATCGTAGGCGCCTTCGGCGGCGTAGGTGGAGACAAAATTGCCCCGACACATATGCATGCCAATCACCATGTCGTCCGGCCGGTAGCGGATCGCCTCATGCATCATCCAGGCATAGCGGTCGATCAGCCAGTCGGGATCCTGTCCGTCGGCTTTCTTGGCGGCACGGTGCTTGGGGTCGCACAGATAGGCGAAGAAGATATCGTCCATCTGCAGATAGCGGCAGCCGGCATTGTAAAACGCCTTCACCGCCTTGGCGTAGGTCTTCGCCAGATCGGCGAACAGAATCTCGGCATCGTCGCGATATTCCTTAACGTGGATGTCTTCGATCGCGGTGCGGAAATGGCTGCAACTCGGTCCGGGGATCGAGATTTTCGGGGTCACATTGGTGGCGCTGGCCAGAAACTTATAGTGCTCCAGCATCGGATGATCATCTGGAAAGTCGAGCCGGTCGGTGATCGTTGGGAAGATCGGCCGCAGCTTGACGCCATGGAACTGCACGCCCTCGTCGCGTTCCTCAAGGTCCAATCCGGTGAGCCCGCCCATGAAATCATAGTGCCAGAAGGACCGGCGCATTTCGCCGTCGGTCACGACCGGCAGCCCCGCATCCTGCTGCAGCTTCACGACGTCGCGGATGGCGGCGTCTTCGACCTCGCGCAGCTCTTCTTCGCCGATCGATTTGTCTTCGTAGAATTTCTTGCGCGCGGCTTTGACCGTGTCGGGCCTCAGCAGGCTGCCGACATGGTCGGCGCGAAATGGCGGTGTGGCGGCGGCGGAAGCGTTCACCGGTTTCTCCCCGTATGCGGTTTGCTGCGTACGGCCGGTGACAGGGCCGCACGCTCACTTGACAAGAAAATGTATACAATCTGTAGTGCAAATGTCCATGCGCCGATCGTTGATGTCTGGCGCTGACGGGAGGCTGAATGGCATCGAAGGCAAGAGCTCAACGCAGCACGTCGCAATCGCTCAAGGCGGTGCTCGGCCTGCGCGACCTGGTCTATTCCGGGGAAGTGGCGGCAGGCGAGCGCCTGTCGGAGATCAGTGTCGGCGAGCGGCTTGGCCTGTCCAGAACCCCTGTACGCGCTGCGCTTGCGCGGCTTGAGCAGGAAGGTTTGCTGGAAGCCATTCCCTCTGGAGGGTACTCGGTTCGCACTTTCACTGCAGCCGACGTCCACGACGCGATCGAGTTGCGAGGTGTGCTGGAAGGAACAGCGGCACGCCTCGCAGCCGAGCGCGGCGTGGCGGCTGCGGAGCTAGCAGCCTTGAAGGCGATTGTTGCGCAGTTGGATACAATTGTCGGCGCGCTTCCGCTCGAGGTAGACTTCTCGGCCTATGTCGCGGCCAACGCCGAATTCCACGACATGCTCGCTGTGCTGTCGGGGTCGAACGTCATCCGTCGAGAGATCGAGCGCGTGCTGCATCTTCCGTTCGCGGGACCAAGCGCCTTCCTGGATGCTCAGACCGAGTCGCCGGAGTTCAGGGCATCGCTGGTCAGCGGTCAGGCGCAGCATCGCGCCATCGCCAGCGCGATTGAGATGCGCGAAGGCGTCAGGGCCGAATCGGTGGCACGGGAACATGCGCGCCTCGCCCGGCTCAATCTCGACGTGGTGATGAAGGACACCGCCCTCCTCGAACGCGTGCCCGGTCTGCGGCTTGTTTCGGGTTAGGTGCCGATGGCCTCAATCTCAAAACTGCGGCTGGCTTGCGTGACACGGGCGCAAACGGTTGCCGACGGCCGGCGTATGATCGATTTTGTTCTGGAAGGCGGCGCGCCTCACGCCAGTGGCGCATTGCGCGCTCAGTTCCTTGGAGGCGGCGCTGCGCGCATAGAGGCGTTCGATTGCATTCGTGCCCCGCGCAATCAGCTTCGTATCATGGTCGCGCCGGCGGCGAACGCCGCAGAGCGCTTTTTGTGGTCGCTGATCGAAGGCGCGGTCATCGAAGTGGCGCTGGCAGTCGAGGACAACACCGGTGATGGCCGGGAAAGAGGATACCAGCTGCCCTTTCCCATCCTGGCTGTTGACCAGGCCATACGTCTCGGCGAAGGCTTTGCGCCGCGGGCAAATCGCGCTGTTCAGGCAAACAGTTCTATCGTATAACAATATGCGAAACTCTGGGAGGAACCTTCGATGATCAAGATCAGATCAATGATAATTGCATCTGCCGCGCTGTGCGCCATGACGGCGTCCGCGCTGGCGCAGGAGGTGACGCTGCGCTTCCACCAGATGCTGCCACCGCAAGCGACGATCCCGGCCAAGGCGATCGTGCCGTGGGCCGAAAAGGTGGAAGCTGACTCGGGTGGACGCATCAAGGTCGAGAAGTTCGACGCGATGGCGCTTGGCGGCACACCGCCCCAGTTGATCGATCAGGTGACCGACGGCGTGGTTGACCTGATCTGGACCGTGATCGGCTATACGCCGGGCCGCTTCCCGACCACCGAGGCTTTCGAGCTTCCCTTCATCATGACTACGGGCGAGGCGACTTCGCGGGCATTCCACGAATATTGCGAAATGCACTGCCAGGACGAGTTTGCCGACGTGAAGGTGATCGCCTGGCATGCGCACGGGCCTGGCCTCATCCATTCCTCCAAGCCGGTCGCGAAGCTCGAGGACATGAATGGTCTCAAAGTGCGCGGCGGCTCGCGCCTCGTAAACCAGCTGCTTGAAAAGCTGGGTGCGGAGCCTGTCGGCATGCCGGTTCCGGCCGTGCCCGAGGCACTCTCCAAGGGCGTGATCGACGCAACGACGATCCCGTGGGAGGTGACGCCCGCGCTCAAGGTCGCCGAGCTGGTCGAGAACCACACCGGCTTCGCAGGCGACAACGGGCTCTATACGCTCACCTTCGTCGTCGCGATGAACCAGGCATCTTACGACGCGCTGCCGGACGACCTCAAAAAGGTCATCGACGACAATTCCGGCATCGAGACCGCGGCTATGTTCGGCGCGGTGATGGATGGCGGCGACGAGGTTGGCCTCAAGATCGCAACCGACGCCGGCAACAACATCCTCACGCTCGACGAGGCGGAGACCCAGCGTTGGAAAGACGTAGCGTCTGAAATCACCGCCGGCTGGATCGCCGACATGGATGCCGCCGGCAAGGACGGCGCAGCGCTCTACGAAGAAGCCAAAGAGCTGATCGGCAAACATTCCGGCATGTAAGCGCTGGTGAATGAATGATCGAAAGCCGGTCGCGGGGCTCGCGGCCGGCTTTTCGATGCGCTGCCCGATCAGCTTTTCGCTGGACCCGTGCCGTGCTTAACGGCAGCATGAGCGGCATGTCCGAGATCGCTCAACTGGCCGCCAAAATATTCCGCAAGGCGTCGGGTCGTGACAGATTTCTCGTCGCTGTCGCGGGCGCGCCTGGGTCGGGCAAATCCACGCTCGCGGCGCAGCTTGTCGAACTGCTGGCCGAGGCACCGGCGGCGCTCGTGCCCATGGATGGCTTCCATTTCGACAATCAGGTGATCGAACGTCGCGGTCTGCTCAAACGCAAAGGCGCGCCGGAGACCTTCGATTTCGACGGGCTCAAAGCGATGCTGATGCGATTGCGCACCGGCGGTGCCGATGTTGCCGTTCCGGTGTTCGACCGCACAGCCGATCTGGCCCGGGCAAGTGCTGCGATCGTCGCTGCAAATGACCGCATCGTCATTGTGGAGGGCAACTATCTGCTGTTCGACGAAGCGCCGTGGAACACACTCACGGAGCTCTTCGATTGCACGATTTTTCTCGACGTGCCGCGCGGCGTGCTCGCCCATCGCCTCGTGCAGCGCTGGCTGGATCACGGCCTGCCGGAAGCGGAGGCGCGGGAGCGGGCCTTCTCCAACGACATGGTCAATGTGGAACGCGTCGTCGCCTCACGGCGCCAGCCGGACGTTGAGGTCGAGTACAAAGAGTAATCACAACGGAAAGCAGGCAATGTTTGAAACCGTACATCCGATTGTCGGATCGTTGGATCTCGCCCGATCCATCGATTTCTATACGAACAAGCTCGGGTTCGAGCTGGCGTTTCAGGATTCGGCAGACAATCCGAACTATGTCGGCCTGCGTCGTGGGCAGGTGCTGCTCCACATGCAGTTTCAGTATGACTACGAAATGAGTCCGATCAGGCTACGTTTTCGGGTAGCGGATGCGGACGAGCTGCACAGCGAATATGTGAAGCGCGGCGTCGCGATCACCGAGGCTGGCATCCAGGACACGGCGTGGGGCTCACGCGAATTCGCCCTTTGGGATCCCGACAAAAACGCGCTGACGTTCTTTCATTTCCTGCCGACGTCATGATTGCCGGCAATCGCGCTGTTGCTGGGCTCATCAGCCGGCGTAGTTCGAACCCTCTTCGTCGAGGATCGCCTTCAACTCGGCGAGGTGACGGGCGGCCTGCGCTACCGGATATTCGTCTACCTGCCGTGCGACTGTCTCGGCGACTTCGTCAGGTAGAACCCTGAGTTCCTTGCCCGTCCAGAGCGCCTTGATATAGGTCTCGCAGGCACGCTCGAAATAATACAGCCGGTCGAAGGTTTCGGCGACAGTCTCGCCAATCACTAACACTCCGTGATTTCCCATCACCATGACCTTCGTCTTGGGGTCGGTGAACATGCGCGCGCAGCGCTCGCCCTCGTCTTCGAAGGCCAAGCCGCCATAATCACTATCGACGATGTGGCGACCGTGAAACGCTGCCGAGTTCTGGTCAATCGGCGGAAGCACCGAATCGGCAAGCGAGGCGAGCACGGTGGCGTGGACAGAATGAACATGCATGACGCAGCGCGCTTGCGGGCAGATACGGTGCATCGCGCCGTGCAGCCCCCAGGCGGTCGGGTCAGGGGCGTCGGGACGGCCCATCGTGTCGGGATCATTGGCGTCAATAAGGACAAGGTCGCTCGCCTTCACGCGTGAGAAGTGCATCAGGTTCGGGTTGACCAGAAACTCGGTGCCCTCCTCGCCGACAGCAAGTGAGAAGTGGTTGGCCACTGCTTCGTGCATGTTCAGCCGCGCAGTCCACCGCAGAGCCGCCGCGAGATCGACCCGCTCTTCATAGTAAGGCAGGTTCGTTTCACGCTGACGTGCGATACTGGTAATGCTCATGGACGTCGATCCTTGTCTTTGACGTCGAAGGATGTCTGCAGCTGCCCCTGCGCGCAAGCGCTTTAGGCCGTCAGGCGGTTCTCTTGCGGCCGAAGCCCGCCCATTTCGGTGAGGTAAGTCACGATTGCGTCCACGCCTTTGCCGCGCGAGAGATCGGTAAACGCGAAGGGCCGGTCGCCGCGCGCCGTCAAGGCGTCCACCGTCATCTGTTCGATATCGACATTCACATGAGGCGCAAGGTCGGCCTTGTTGATGACCAGAAAGTCCGAGCGTGTGATGCCCGGCCCGCCCTTGCGCGGAATGTCGCCGCCCTGACAGACCGAAATGACATAAAGCGTGAGGTCGGCGAGGTCGGGCGAGAAAGTCGCTGCCAGATTGTCGCCGCCGGACTCGATGAAAACGATGTCGAGGTCGGGAAACTTGCGGGTTAGATCGGCAATAGCGGCCAGGTTGATAGACGCGTCCTCGCGGATCGCAGTGTGCGGGCAGCCGCCTGTTTCTACGCCGATAATGCGCTCCTCCGGTAGCGCCTGCAGCCGCGCTAACGCCAGCGCATCTTCCTTGGTGTAGATGTCGTTGGTCACCACGGCGATCGAGTAGTCGCGGCCCAGCGCCTTGCACAGTTTCTCCGTCAGCGTCGTTTTGCCCGAGCCGACCGGGCCGCCAATGCCGACGCGAAGCGGGCCGTTGGGTGATGTCATGATATCATTCCCGATGCTGTAAGGAAGGCGAACCCCGCGCCGAGTGCAAGGCAGAGCGGGGAAAAGTAACGAGTGTCGTTGCGGGCGAAGGGCATTTCGGGTGTCAGCCGCCGCCAGGCGGGCAGATAACCGGCAATGCCGCGCGCCACGAACACGAAGGAGGCGCCGGTGCCGGCGAGAAGCATCAGCCCGGCGGGCAGCGCATTGGTTCCGCGGGCGAGAACGAGTGCGAGCAGCGCGGCAATGAAGAGAAGTGCCGCAACCGCCAGGCTCGCGGCCGGCGGCGGCATGCGGTCGATCCCCTTGAAGCCGGCAATCGCCCTGGAGCAGCTTGCCTCGTCGGTGCCGGGCCATGTGCCGCCGGTCGCCCAATAAACGTGAATGCCCGCCAATACGGTCAGCGTGGCGGCGACCATCAATCCGATTGCCATCATGTGCGGAAGAGCCTCGTGTGCATTGTTTCGTGTCGCATCGCCGCGATTTCGGAAAGCAAGGTGCCTGTGCCAAGATCGTCGAGTGTCGCCCCCGATGCACGCTTAGCGGTGGCGGCTATTTCGGCTTCGAGCCTAGCTGCGATGCGTACGCCATCGCTTTGGCCGATGACGGAGAGCCGTATCGCGACCTGGGTAAGATTGGTGATGGTCGCCTGCAGCAAGCCCGCAACGGCATCTTCTGCCGTGATGCCGGCAGTTCCGGCGGCCGCACCGAAGGCGACGGCATAGGCGCACTCCCCCGGCAATCCGGCGATATCGCTGCCGCGCCAGGTGCGGACGGCCTCGAGAAATGCCTGACCTTGTTTCGTTGCCTCGAGATGCCGCTCGGCCGAGCCCGCCAGCGCTTCGGCGAATTCGGCCAGCTGTGCAAGCTCGGCGGGCTCGTCTGAGGCCCGCAGCGCATGCGCTGCCAGCACCGCGTCGTTCCACAGCGAACCCGCGGCGAGCAGACCAGCCAACCAGTCCTCCAGTTCCTCGCGATTGCCGATCAGCCCGTCATGAACTGCGCTCTCCAGCCCGTGGCTGTAGCTGAAGCTGCCGACCGGGAAGGCGGGCGACAGCCATGTCATCAGCCGCAGCAGGGCCGGCGTCTCAGGCATGGTTGTGCCCGTAATGCGGGTCGCCTGGCATTCGGCCGTAGCGATCAGGCTCAGCGTGGTTCCCGTGCCCATGGCTGTGGCCGGCATAGGCGCCGCGCACGGGCCTGAACTGTTCCACCGTCTCCGAGACCTCTGCACCTAGCCCCTGAAGCATATCGCGGATGACGTGATCGCGTAGGATTACGATGCGCTCCGGCTCGATTTGTGCCGCAAGATGGCGGTTGCCTATGTGCCAGCACAGTTCGGCAAGGTGCAACTGCGAGCGCGCCTTGATCGAATAGACTTCTTCTTCCGCGGCGCGGATTTCCACCGCGCGGCCATCCTCCAGCAGGAGCCGGTCGCCATGGTCGAGCGCGGTCGGCTCCGGTAGATCGACAAGCACGCGCCCGCCTTCCGAAAGGATCAGCACGCGGCGGCGCAGATGGCGTTCGTCATGCGCGAGCACGGCAAAATCGAAGGGCTTTTCGCCGCCCTCTTCGCCGGCACGCGCGATGCGCTCCGCGCGCGGCAGGCTCGTGAAATCGTCCTTGATGTCGAGCTTCATGCGGCCTCTGCTTCGCGCTTTTTGGCGCGGGCCAGAGCGGGCCGAGACAGAACGCGCTCGAAATAGGCCTTCACCTTGTCCGACGCGATGTCGAATTTGGCGCCGCCCGCCCATTGCCCGCAATGCCCGATGATCACGTCCGCTGCCGTGAAGCGCTCTCCCATTGCGTAGGGCTTGTCGCCCAGCCGCTTTTCCAGCGTCGCTATCTCGCGGTCGAACTCCATCTTCGTCCAAGGCCCGACATCGACGCGCAATTCTTCCGGCAGGATCAGCCGGTGCTTGAGCTTGTTCCAGAGCGGCGGTTCCAGCTCGGCCTGCGCAAAGAAGAGCCATGAGTTCATCAGGCCGCGCTCTTCCACTGTGTTGGGACCGAGCCCTTTGTCGGCATGCTTGTCGCCGAGATAAAAACAGATAGCGGCCGAATCCGTGAGCACCAGATCGCCGTCCACCAGCGCCGGTATCTTGCCCGAAGGGTTGTAGCGATACATTACCTCGGAATGCTGTTTTGCCTTGACGATCTCATAGGGTTCGCCAAGCTCTTCCAACATCCATGTTACGCGCGTGAGGCGCGAGCCTGGTGATCCAACTGCCTGATACATGTAATTCCCTCCCGATGCGCGGTAGGCGCTGTTTTCGAGCCTCGAAGCTAGAACAGGAAATAGCGCTGCGCCATCGGCAGCTCGGTCGCAGGCTCGCATGTCAGCAATTCGCCGTCGGCGCGCACCTCATAGGTTTCCGGATCGACCTCCACCGAGGGCGTCGCGTTGTTGAGCACCATGGACGTTTTGGAAATGCCGCCGCGCGTGTTTTCGACTGCAACCATTCCTTTCTCGACGCCAAGACTGCGCTGAAGCCCGGCATCGAATGCGGCTTGCGAGACAAAGGTTACGGACGAGGCGGTAATGGCCTTGCCGTAAGCGCCGAACATCGGCCGCATATGGACCGGCTGCGGTGTCGGGATCGACGCGTTGGGGTCGCCCATGGGCGCGGCCGCGATGGTACCGCCGAGGATCACCATATCGGGCTTCACGCCGAAGAAAGCGGGGTTCCACATTACCAGATCGGCGCGCTTGCCCGGTTCGACGGAGCCGATTTCCTTCGACATGCCATGCGCGATGGCCGGATTGATCGTGTATTTCGCCACATAACGGCGGACGCGGAAATTGTCGTTGTCGCCGGTTTCCTCTTTCAGCCGCCCGCGCTGGCGCTTCATCTTGTCCGCCGTCTGCCACGTGCGGATGATCACCTCCCCAACACGGCCCATCGCCTGACTGTCGGATGCGATGATGGAGAAGGCGCCCATGTCGTGGAGGATGTCCTCCGCCGCGATCGTCTCCTTGCGGATACGGCTTTCCGCGAATGCGATATCCTCAGGGATCGAGGCGTCGAGATGGTGGCACACCATCAGCATGTCCAGATGCTCGGCGATGGTGTTCACCGTGTAGGGCCGTGTCGGATTGGTCGAAGAGGGCAGCACGTTCGGCAGGCCGCACACCTTGATAATATCGGGTGCATGCCCGCCGCCGGCACCTTCCGTGTGAAAGGCGTGAATGGTGCGGCCCTTGAAGGCGGCGACCGTGTCTTCCACGAACCCGCTCTCGTTCAGTGTGTCGGTGTGGATCATCACCTGAACATCGAGTGCGTCGGCGACTGAGAGGCAGCAGTCGATCGCAGCCGGCGTCGTGCCCCAGTCCTCATGCAGTTTCAGCGCGCACGCGCCACCCAGCACCATCTCTTCAAGCGCGGCCGGCTGCGAGGCATTGCCCTTGCCGGACAGGCCGATATTCATCGGGAAGGCGTCGAACGACTGGATCATGCGTCCGATATGCCAGGCGCCCGGCGTGCAGGTGGTTGCCAGCGTTCCGTGCGCCGGGCCGGTGCCGCCGCCGAGCATGGTGGTCAGGCCCGACATCAGCGCTTCTTCGATCTGCTGCGGGCAGATGAAATGGATGTGCGCATCGAAGCCGCCGGCGGTGATAATCTTGCCTTCGCCGGCGATCACCTCCGTACCGGGGCCTACAACTATTGTTACGCCCTGTTGCGTATCGGGGTTGCCGGCCTTGCCGATTTCGGCGATCCGGCCGTCCCTGAGGCCGATGTCGGCCTTGATGATTCCGGTGTGATCGACGATCAGCGCATTGGTGATTACCGTGTCCATTGCGCCGTCCGCGCGCGAGGTCTGGCTTTGCCCCATACCGTCGCGAATGACCTTTCCGCCGCCGAATTTCACCTCTTCGCCGTGGATCGTGAGGTCCTTTTCCACCTCGATGAACAGCTCGGTGTCGGCCAGCCGCACCTTGTCCCCGGTGGTGGGGCCGAACATCGCTGCATAGTCGGACCGGGCGATTTTTGCTGGCATCACGCACTCACATTTTTTGCAAATTCATTCCCAATCCGCGCCATTTTCCGGCCCGGAATTTTCCAAGATCGGCTCCTAGCTCCAATGCCGTGGCGGGGAGCGAGCACCCTGGGTATCCGCTTCGAGCGGTGTTCGCACCCAACCGAAAGCCCAGTGGGCAACGCATAGGAGAACAACGATGAAACGCATTATCGCACTGACGACCGCAACCTTTATGGGCGCTTCCATGCTGGCCGTACCGGCCATCGCGCTCGAGGCTGGCGCCAATATTGGTGTCGGCGGTTCCGCCGAAAGCAGCACGATGTCCAGCGATACCGATGCGGACATCAAGCTGAAGGCCGGCGCTGACGCGAAGGTCGACACCGGTACGACCGCGGCTATTGGCGGTTCGTTCGACGGCGCGCTTTCCGCGATGGCCAACAGCAATTCGTCGGGCGCGATCCGCGCTATGACCGACGTGAGCAGCGTCAACGTAATCTGGATCAAGGATCTGGAAGGCGCCAATATGGATGCGCTCACCCAGGCTGAGACCCAGAACGAAGCCGAGATCAACGATCTCCGCGCGTCGATTGAAAGCAACACTGCCGTGAGCTCCGCTCTGAAGGCACAGTCGGTCGAGCCGGCTGACGTTGTTGCCGCCAATGTCGCAGCTGACGGGTCGCTGACCGTCTTTGTGCGCTAATATTCGGCGCTGACTGCCAAAACACGGCGCGGGGGTTTCCCCGCGCCGCTTTCGTCCGGGACGCGCCCTGTGCCTCACAGGCGCCCCATGACTTTCTGCTGAAACCCGAACACACGCCTTTCGCCGCCGATCGGAACCAGCGTCACGTCGCGCTCCTGACCGGGCTCAAACCGCACAGCTGTCCCCGGCGCGATATTGAGCCGCATGCCGCGCGCTTTCTCCCGGTCGAAGGACAGACCTTCATTCGTTTCAAAGAAATGATAGTGGCTGCCGACCTGAACCGGCCGGTCGCCGCTATTGGCAACCCGAAGGGTGACGGTCTCCGCCCCTGCGTTGAGCTCAATGTTGCCCGGCGCGGTGATAACTTCACCCGGTATCACTTTCTTGCGCGCCCGCGCTTCACCCGCCGCGCCGCGAACGCCAGTGCCGCAACACTGCCAGCCAGCAGCGCGAGGCCGGCAATAGCCCAGTCGCCATGCGGGTGCATGTGGACGGCAGGCGCCTGATGGGCAAAGGCACTGCTGCTCGTGAGCAGGGCAATGATGAATGCAGTCGCCCGCATTGGGTGGTTTCCTTTTCGTTTAGCGTATCGGTTCGTGCACGGTGACCAGCTTGGTCCCGTCGGGAAAGGTGGCCTCCACCTGCACGTCGTGGATCATCTCGGCGACGCCTTCCATCACCTGATCGCGTCGCACCACATGCGCGCCGGCTTCCATCAGGTCGGCAACCGCGCGCCCGTCGCGCGCTCCTTCCACCACGAAATCTGTAATCAGCGCGATCGCCTCGGGGTGATTGAGCTTCACGCCGCGTTCGAGCCTGCGCCGGGCCACCATTGCCGCCATCGAAACGAGCAGCTTGTCCTTTTCGCGGGGGGTGAGGTTCATCGGCGTCTGGTTCCGTCAAAGTGACCATAATTTGGGCAGTGGTGCCTGCCCGTTGAGCAGTTGCAGTGCCGGTACAAGCCGGCTGCGAAGCGCGTATCCATCCTCGGCGATCAGCCTCGCAAGAAGCTTGCCAGTTCGCCCGACTTGCCAAAAGCTCGCGCCACCATGAGCCCCTATGATGTCCCGCAGCGGTTGCAGCAGTTGCTCTGCGTCGTCGCCGGCCAGAAGTATCGTGGCGAAGGCGCGTGCGCCGTTCCCGAATACCCGCCTTGCCATCTGGCCCGCGACGTGCGGGCCCAGCGCAAACTCCTCCGCATGTATCAGCCGCTCGCAATCGCGAACGCGCCAACGATCGCGGAATTCGGCCAGTTCCACGGTTTCGCCATGGGCCTTCCGGCCGAGAATGACCGGTTCGACAATCAGCGCCCGCGCGCCGGGCGCGACCGAAATATCGACGCTGCGTCGAAGCGCGGAACGATCGTAGAGAATGGTTTCCTGCGGCAGCCAGGCAAGCGATGCGCCTTCGGCAACCGAGATACTGGCTGTAACGGCGGCGTGGCCGTCTGCGCTGCGATAGGCGCGCTCGCATGCCTGCGTGGTTATGGTGAGCGTTGAGCCAGCTTCCGCCTGGATATCCCAACGCAGCCGGTCTCCGCCGGTCAGCCCACCAGCAGTGTTGATCAGGACTGCCTCAAGTCCCTCCCGCCTGCCTTTCGGAAGCCTGATCTTGGCCGCGCCTTCTTCGCGCAGCCGCGCCAGCCGTGTGCGCCCCTGCGACTGGGCCACTGACAACGCGCCCACGCCGGCAACGCGCTGCGATCGAAGACTGCTGACAACCGAGCTTTGCATGGTCATGCGGGCATGTTTTCCTCTCGCCTGCACCGAATGCAAGCTTCATGCCCGCCGAGAACGATAGGGCGAGATATCTGCCGTTGATTAGTCCTTGAACAGTCGCGCCAGCGCGGTTTCCAGTCGACTGCGATCCTCGGGATCTGCGGTCGCTGGCATGATGAAGCGGTTGAGGAATGCGCGCGCTTCGGGAAGGTTGACGATACTGGCGCGGTTCAACACCGAAAGCGTAGAGAGCAGTGCGTTGGTATCGCCGCAGGCTTCCGGCGAATATTGCCAATATTCGCCGTATTCGCCTTCTGCGCGCACCATGCCGCAGCGGTCCTGCGGCGGCGCGTCGCGCCAGAAAAGCGACAGAATATCGGTCAGCGCCGACGGGTTGTTGGCGTAGTAGGAGTGCGCCAGCATGTCGTCGCCGATGCTGGTCATGTCGACACTGTCGAAAATATCGGCGTGAATGATCTTGTCGCCGCCCTGGCCGGCCCGCGCGGCGTCTCCGTGCAGCTTGCGCGACACCGCCAACGCCCAGTCCTTGTTGGAGGCATAAAGCGTCATCCGCTGCGCTGTCGTCTTGATCGTCTTGGCCATCTCGGCGAAGAGACCGGCATCTAGATCGGGCGCGGTGAAAAGCACCTGATCGAATGCCGGCGGTTCGCCCTCGTGGCGTAAGGCGTAAAGCTCCAGCGCGTCGGTCAGCGCCCGGTTGCCCATGGAATGCGCGATCAGGTGGATGCGCTTTGCGCCCGACTTGCGCACCACATCTTCCAGAAACAGGGTCAGACGGCGGCCGCTTAGATTGACCACGGCGGTGTCCGAAATATAGCTCAGCAGCGAGCCGCGCGAGGGCCAGGAATACAGGATCGGCACGCCGCGGAAGTTCATGTCATAGGCCATTTGCGCGGTGCGTTGCGCGGCCTCGTTGAACGGCACGTTGAAACCGTGCACGAAGACAAAAGCTGAATCGCCTTCATTGCGCGCGAGATCGTCGCGCATTTCGGCGTAGACGGCGTCGCTATCGCCGGGCGTCACGGACTTCAGGATGACATGCTTGGCCGGGTCCTCGCGGAATTCGAGCAGCCAGATTTTCGGCCGCTCGATCTTGCCGGGAACATGTCGTGGCGGGATCGAAACCGTGGCCGTGCCGAGTTCCAGCGTGCCGCGCTCTCCTCCGTAGAAATTCGATGGGTCGGTATCTCCGGTTCGTGCCCGGTCCGTCGCATAGAAAATCTTGACCTCGGTGAAGCCTGTGTCGGGGTCGGCGCCGAAGGGGCCGCTGCGTTCGTCCTCCAGTGCGGCTTCATAGCCTCCAACCGCAGCATCGACCTGTGCGGCAACCGCCGGCGTTGCGTCGGCCATCGCCTGCAGCCGCGCCACCACCGCCGCGCCGCGTTCCTCCAGGTCGAGCGCATCGAGGATTTCGAGAAGCCGCGAAAGCGCCGAGACGGCATTATCGATCGCGCCCACCGCTTCATAGGCGTCTGCAATGCGCTCAAGCACGGGGATGAGTTCCGGTGCGGTTTCGCCTTCGCGCTCGATGATCGCAGCGCCCATGTCCTCAAGCGCCGAGCCTGCCTGCGCATGACGCCCCGCTGCTTCAAGAATTTCGGCCTTGCGGGCCAGAAGGTCTTCGAAAAGGCGCCGATCTTCGGAGGCGGCAAGCGCGGCTTCGATCAGGGCAAGCGCGCCGTCATGATCGTCCTCTGCCAATGCCTCCGCGATGCGGATTTCGAGTAGCGGATCGTAAGTCTGCGCGGTTGCCACGCCTGGTGCAAAAACGGACAGAAGCAGCAAAAGCAGCGCGCCGCCAAGCACGGCCCGAAACCCCTTCGAAGCACTCATTCCGCATACCTCCCGCCAGAAAGTGACACAGGCTCATAGCGCCCGCGCAAGATTAGCTAGCCGTGTTTCACGGCAGAATATTGAAGGCTCGCCTGAGAATGTCCACGACGTGTTGTTGGAACATGAGATTATGTTGAACGGCGGATGTGTTCACACCGTTGTGTCCATGCCGGGCGCCAAAGTTAGGCCGCTTCGCGACGTCTGCGCCGGCGCCGGCGATGAAGAGCATCATCGTATCGGCGTGGCTGGATTCGCTACTTATGTCTTGGCAGACGACACATTGGCGGAACGGTGCGCCGCTTTTGCGGATTGATGAGCGCGGAGGCTTCGTCTATGTAGCGCCAACGACGCGGCGTCTCATGCGCCCGCGCCGTCCAGCGCACCCGTAGCTCAGCTGGATAGAGCGCTGCCCTCCGAAGGCAGAGGTCACAGGTTCGAATCCTGTCGGGTGCGCCAGTAAAATCAATAGGTTATATCGAGTTCAGGTTTTGTGGTTTTGGAGAAGTAACCACATAGTAACCACAGCAGCCCGGGTTCAGAGCCATTTCGGTAGGATCGTGCCAACCAGTGCGCCCACGAACGCAAGTCCCGCTGTGGCGACGGGGATCCACCAATAACCGGCGATCTTCTGCTCTAATGCACGCTCGTGAAGATTGATTGCGATACCAATGAGTGCCGTAACCTCAGCCTCTTTAAGAGGCTTCCGGCTGACGCGGCTCTCAGTCGTTCTTTCGGCGTCGTGATCAGGCGCGATTTCCGGCTCGTCGTCCACATTGAAGTTCCTGGGGAATTGTCGACGCCAGACCAGCGAGGCTTTCTTCTCATTATGGTCGAAACGAAAAAACTCTGGGTGTTCGCGGAACACCTGCTCCCAGTGCAAAGCGCCTTTGGACGGACCGCTTATTCTTGTCGCCCAACCGGTAAAGTCTAACTTGTAGAATTTGTAGGTGCCGAGTGCCGTGATAGCGGCGATCACGTCGGCCAGGCGTTCGTCCTTCAAATACGGATTACTCTTCCTCCGCCACATGTTTCACCTCGCTACCCATCATCAAACGTCCCGATCAGGTCCATCAACCGCTGCCTCACCCGCTCGATAATTGTCTTCCGCTGGAGGATTTTCGGTTTTTCCTTCAGCGCCGATACAATGCGTTCCCTGAGCGGCATGCGCTGGGTGAAATGATAGTCGGCGATGATCTCCGCAACCTTATCCTCCTCCAACCCTTCGTCTTCACATAGGGCGGCCAGGCTCTTTTCCCGCTCGGCCGTCCAAAAGCTGTCGAACTCGCTTTCAACGTCTTTGGGCGTCGCGACCTGTGCCAAATTCTCGTTAATGAAGCGCTCGATCAGTTCCCGCTTGCTGCGAAGTTGCGGCTCCGATCCCAGCAGATCAAGAATCGCCTTGCGTCGTTGATCTGCTGATGCGCGTTCATTCTCATCGCTCGATGTCTCAGCCTCTTTCAACTCAGCCAGAAGCGCCAGAATGTAGGCGACGTTGATCTCGTCCCGGCGGATCAATTCGAGCTCGAAGTCGACCTCATCGAGGATCGATGCCTTGTCCTCTTCGCCCTGCCGGCCGCGCGTTTGATCGTAAAGGTCGAGGTATTTGCTTCTGAAGTCCGTGAACGTCTGCGCATCCATGAACAGATCGGCCCAGGTGAATTGCGAGAAGCTGGTCAGGACATTGAGAAGCCTGACAAGCTTTCGAAACGCCTTGATGAAGGCTAGCTGTTCGTTCTCGTCCTTGAGCAGGTCAACCGCTTTCGGGACTGGCGCGATCTGCAAAAGTTCCTTCACCCCTTCGTTGAACTGTTCGACGTAGATTTCGTATGGCTCGATCAGGATTTCTTCGCTGGCGTTCTTGTCGGAGAAAAGCGCAATCGCCTCGTCCGTGTTTGCCTTGAGATTGCGGAAACAGACGATGTTCCCCTGGCTTTTCACATCGTTCAGAATGCGATTCGTGCGCGAATAGGCCTGGATCAGCCCGTGATAGCGCAGGTTCTTGTCGACATAGAGCGTGTTGACCTTTTTGGCATCGAAGCCGGTCAGGTACATATTCACGACAAGCAGAACGTCGACGCGATCCTTGTCCTGGAAGCCTTCCTTGTCGCGCCCTTTGATGCGTTTCGCGATGTCCTTGTAATAGTTGTAGAAGCCGTCGTTCGATTTGGTGCTGAAGTTAGTGCCGAAGAGCGCGTTGTAATCGGCGATGAACTGATCGAGCTTTTCCCGGCTGTGGCGATTCTCCGGCGCCGTGTTCGTGATGTTGAAATCGGGGTCGCCGATCAAACCGTCAGCGTCCTTGTCTTCCTCATTCGCGGCGAAAGTGAAAATCGTCGCCACACGCAAGTCATGCTCGCCGGCCTCACGTTTGGCTTGGAACTGCTCATAGTACTGAATCGCCATGTCGACACTGCCGACCGCCATAATCGCGGTGAAGTCCCGGCCATGGGTCTTTCGACCGTGGTTTGTGATGACCCAATCGACAATGCCTTCGGTTCTGTCCGGGTTTTCGAAGAACTCCTTGGTGTCGATGCCGGCGACCTTTTCGTCGATCAGGCTGCCGTCTTTGCGCCTGAGCTTGCCCCAATATTCCACCGAGAATTTGAGGACGTTCTGATCGCGAATGGCGTCGGTAATGACGTATTGATGCAGTTGCTCGCCGAACAGATCCTTGGTGGTCCGCTTGCCGAGATCGTTACGGGCGGCGTTGTCGGCAAAGATCGGCGTTCCGGTGAAACCGAACATCTGCGCCTTTGAGAAGTACTCGGTGATCCGCCTATGGGTGTCACCAAACTGCGAACGATGGCACTCGTCGAAGATGAAGACCACGCGCTCGTCCTTGAGCGCCTCCATGGTCTTGTCGTGCCGCTCGCCGGTCACGGCGTTGTTAAGTTTCTGGATCGTGGTGACGATCAGCCTTCTGTTCGGATCGCCAAACTGTTTGACCAACTCGTGCGTATTGTTGGTGCCGTCGACGCTGCCCTCCGAGAAGTGGTTGAATTCCTTCGTCGTCTGGTAGTCGAGGTCGGCGCGATCGACGACAAACACTACCTTGGCGATTTTGGGCAGGCCGGTGAGGATTTGCGCCGTCTTGAAGCTGGTCAGCGTCTTGCCTGAGCCCGTGGTGTGCCAAATATAGCCATTCTTGCGGCTGGTCTTGACCTGCTCGACGATGCGCTCGACCGCGTAATACTGGTAAGGTCGCAAGACCATGAGAATGCGGTCGGTTTCCTGCAAAACGACGTAGCGGCAGATCATCTTGGAGACGTGACACTTCTCCAAAAACTCGTCGGCGAATTCGTCGAGATGGGTGATCAGCGCGTTGTCGGGCTTGGCCCAAAAGAACGTCTGCTTGAAATGCTGCTTGCGCTGGTTGGCGTAGTACTTGGTGTTCACGCCGTTGGAGATGACGAAAATCTGCACGTAGTTGAACAGCCCGCGCTCGGCCCAGAACGAATGCCGCTGATAGCGGTTGATTTGGTTGAAGGCCTCCTTCATTTCGATGCCACGGCGCTTCAATTCGATCTGCACCAGCGGCAGGCCGTTGATCAGCAGCGTGACGTCATAGCGGTTGTTGTAGCTACCATGCTGGGCGATCTGGTGCGTCACCTGGTATTCGTTGCGGCACCATTCCTCCATGTTGATGAACTGGAGATAGGCGGTCGACCCGTCGTCACGGCGGAGAGCGAAGCGGTCGCGCAAAGTCTTGGCGCGATCAAACACGTTTCCCTTGTCGAGATGGTTGAGCACCTTCTCGAATTCTGCGTCGGAGAACGACGTGCCGGCAAGCGCCTTCTCATTGTGTTTGAAAAGCTGGTTGCGCAAATTGGCCAGGAGCTCGACGCTGTCGCTTATGGTGACAGGTTCATATCCGAGCCCGGTGAGGCGGGTAACGAGATTGCGTTCAAGCTCGGCTTCGGACTGGGTCATTCCGTGTCGCCTTCCCGCTCTTGCTCATCGAGGAAGGAGGTTAGCTGAATCCGATAGTCCTCATTGAACTGTTGATACAACGCCAAACTGTAGAGAGGTTTTCCGGACAGTGGGTTCTCGTCGTCGAGAAATTCGTTGAACTCCGGATATGTCTCATATTCGATTGTTGGCTCCACCTCAGGTTGGATGGCGAAGTAGGACGCCAACATATATCGAAGGACGGACTCCGAAACGTTTAGCACCACCCGTGCCAAGCTGCGGTCACTCTGCAATTCCTTGGGCGTTGCGCGTCCGTGCGAAATGTCCCCACGCATATTGCGAAGTGATCCCGCCACACGCGCTAGGTTCTCGGCCGCAACCGGGAAGGCATCTTCGATCACATCGTCGTTTTGCTTCAACAGACGAAGCGCCTGCTTAACCTGCTGTTGAATTGAAAGTTTTTCGAACGATGGTCGGTCACAGTCTGCATTTAGCCGATACACGATGGACTTGGACACACCCTGAAACAGAGCGGCGCAGCATTCTATGCAGATATCGGGGTGGTCGATTTCGTTGCGCTCGGCCTTCTCGATAATCGGAACATAATAGCGGAAGTCGCTTTCCTCATTTGAGTGCCTTTCGATGAGATCCTTGAGAGACTGCATGGCAGATCACACAAACATCTTCTGTAGCAGGCCCTTCTTGAAGGCCTCTGTCTGGATGATTTGCTCTGCTGTGGCATCGATTTTAGTATCGAGCGCCGAGAGGAAGTCGGCGATTTTACGTTGCTCATCGGGATCTGGCCAAGGAAGTGGCATGGACATGAAGTCGCTGGTGGTGATGGCCATGCGATCGTGCCTGGCTCCATAATTGGCGACACTTTTTAGATATTCATGCCAAAAACTCGAATCGAAATATTGGGCGAAAAACTCTATGCACTCGACGTCCATTCTGAATATCAAATATAGAGGGGACATCACCCCAGTTTCGAGATTGTTGCGCTTAATTGGCCCAACCGGCGCCGTCTCTGAAATGCGTGGATTGTAAACGAAGTCACCCCGCTCGACGATATAGTACCCCCCGAGATTTTCAGCGTTGGCAATATCCTTGTCGAAATAGTCACCCTGATCGACGACGCCCTGAACAGCCGAGTTGGTCAAAACTCGTGTGATTGTCAGCTTCGAATTTTTTGCCGTGCAACGCTCAGCTATATCTTGCAATTCTCGCACTTCCCAATCCGGGAAGGCGCTGCCGTCGTCGCTTTTGAAGCGGAGTTTTTGGGAAAGGAGCTGCTGCATCACGCCGCGCTTGTAGTCGGCCAGCAGATCGTGGTTGCGCCGCAAGCCGTTCAGCTTTTCATCTACCGCTCCGAGAAACGCCGCAATTTTCTTTTGATCCGGAAGGGGAGGCAACCAAATTGCGATTGATTTCAGTTGCGCTGTATCAAGACGACCTGTTCCATGCCCGGCGCTGTCAACCAGCCCTAGTATCTGATTTTTCTTGGCAACAATCTGATAGGCGACAAAGCGTGCGTCGTATTTAGGATCGACAATGATCGCCTTGATATCCTGATTGAAGGCCATCTCACGATCGATCAGAGCGACTGGTATGTCTTTAAAAAGAGTCATTCCTCGCACGAGGATGAGTATCGAATTTCTTGGCGCAATCCGAAGCCTCTCAGCGCCCGCGCTGGTGAGCGAAAGGCCTGTCTCGGATAATTGAAATTGCTTCAGATCGCGCGCAGTCACCCAAGGCACTACACCGTCCCAGTATTCTGGACGGTCCTTTTCGGGCGTGCCGCCCGATATGAACGCTCCCACAGAATCTAGCTCGAGAGTCGTAGCGAGTTCGTGGGCTATTCCCATTAAACCGGCGCCTTAATGCCGAGTTCAGCGCAGTAGCCGGCAATTGTCTTGTCGATATCCGCCATTGAGGTCTCGAGCGCCGCCAGCTCCGCCGTCACCGCCTCGAGATCGATCGGCGCCTCCTCCTCGAACGTGTCAACATAACGCGGGATATTGAGATTGAACTCGTTCTCGACGATCTCGCTCAGCGCGGCCTTGTGGCTGAATTTTTCGGTCTCGGTCCGATCGCGATAGGTCGTGACAATGCGATCCACATCAGCGGGCCTGAGATAGTTCTGGTTCTTCTGCTTCTCGAAATGCGCGCTCGCATTGATGAACAGGATGTCGTCGGGCTTCTCACGGCATTTCTTGAACACCAGAATGCAGGTCGGGATCGAAGTGCCGTAAAAGATGTTGGCGGGCAGGCCGATCACCGCATCGAGCCAGTTCTTTTCGCGTACAAGGTATTCGCGGATACGCCCCTCAGCCCCGCCTCGGAACAGTACGCCATGGGGCAGGATGACGGCCATGGTGCCGTTGTCATCAAGGTAATGCAGCATGTGTTGCACGAAGGCGAAATCGGCCTTGGAGGATGGCGCCAGGCGGCCGTATTGGGAAAAGCGGTCGTCGGTTTCCAGCGTGATGTTGGCGCTCCATTTGGCCGAAAAGGGCGGATTGGCCACCACCGCCTCGAACCGCCTGTCCATCGAGTGTTGAGGATGCTCGAGCGTATCGTCCTGGCGAATGTCGAAACGCGTGTAGTGCACCCCGTGCAGCAGCATGTTCATGCGCGCCAGATTGAAGGTGGTGCGGTTCATTTCCTGGCCGAAGAATTCGACCTCTTCGGAATTCTTTGCCTCGCGCGCGACCCGCAGCAACAGCGATCCCGACCCGCACGTTGGATCATAGACCGTCTTCAGCCGGTCTTTGCCCGTGGTGACGATACGGGCGATCACGGTTGAGACTTCGCGCGGCGTATAGAACTCGCCGGCCTTCTTGCCGGCGCCGGCCGCGAATTTGCCGATCAGATATTCATAGGCATCGCCGAGCACGTCGGAATCGGATTTGTAGAGCTCGAAATCGATCTCGTTGAGATGAGTGAGCACCTTGACGATCACATCGTTCTTGGCGGTTTCGGTGCGCCCAAGCTTGGTGGATTGCAGGTCCAGATCCTCGAACAGCTTGTCGAAATCGTCCTCGCTGTCGGTGCCCATGGTGGACTGTTCGATATTGTTCAGAATCCGCGTCAAATCGTCGAGGATAAAGGTGCTCGCGCCTTCCTTGCCCTTGGCGCCGCCGCGCTTGGCAACCTCGCCGAACAACTCGGAGGGGCGCAGGAAATAGCCGAGTTCGGCAACGGCTTCTTCCTTGACAGCTTCGAGTATTTCTTCGCCTTCGGCCTGCCCTTCGTCGATCGAGAGGTAGGTCAGCCCATCCTGTTCCAGAATGGAATTGGCATAGGCGAGCATCTTCTCGGAGAGGTATTTGTAGAAGATGAAGCCGAGAATGTAGTCGCGGAACTCGTCCGCATCCATGCGGCCGCGCAGCGTGTTGGCGATGTTCCAAAGCTGCTGTTCGAGCCGACGTTTTTGCTCTTCGGTCATTCCGATACCGCCCCTGCGCGCAAATCACTGTGCATACGTAGCCCGAACGATCCGCGTTTGCACTCTAGAGGCCACGCTTGCGAAGCGCTTCATCCAGAGCCGATAGCGTCAAAGGCTCCTCGTCTTGTGATTTGGGGCGGCGCACAAGCTGGCCCTGTTCCTCAAGCGAAAGTTTGCCGTAGCTTGTGAGCGTTGTCATTGCGCCTTCGTGGCCCAGGTTCTGGCTCCACGCTTTGAATTCCGATACAGAAAGGCCGCGCCGGTACATCTCCGAGACGATCATGTCTCGAAATCGGTGCGGCGTGAACTCCGGCAGCCCGGCACGGCGAAAAGCATCCTTGAAAATGACCCGAACCGGCGCCGCGTTCGCCCAGTGTTCCCGGCTTAGCCCATCAGCCTTGAAACATCGATCGTCGTCCTGGGCCAACGCTGTCTTGGAAAACAGTGGATCATGGTCTCCAAACAGGAGCTCTGATTTCAGATAGGCGATCCAATCGAGGAATATCGGCTCGAAAACATCGTTGAGCGGGAAAAGAAAGGTGTCGATCCGCTTGGAAAACTTGGTGCTGACCTCCTTCGGGTCTTGCAGGACAAGCCTTCTTGCTTCGTCGAAGTGCCTGAGCTTGAGCGTGACCAACGCTCCATCACGAATGCCCGTAATCGCCGTGAAGGCTATCAATGCCCGGTCCCGCTTCTCGACCGCGCTTTCCGAAGGCATGACCGCGACGACCCTTTCAATCATTTGCAAGGTCGGAAAGCTCTTTTCAGCCGGCGCAGTCGCAGCCCGCACTGCTTTTTCGGAGAGATTGAAATAGTCGATATCGGAAGGCTTGATCGCCCGCTTGAAGCCGGGTTGCAGTGCCAGCCATCCGAAGAACAACTTCAAATCGTTCAGGCTTGAGTGGACAGTCGCCGGTGCCAGCCCGGCCTTTGTCAGTGACTCCTTGAAGCCGACCGCCTGGCGTTGATCGAATGACTTGAAATCCCGTCTTCCGGTGAAGGTTTCGAAGCGGGTAAGTGAACGCGCAATCTGACGTATGGTTTGGTCTGATCTGCCGAGAGCGTGTTTCAGGTGGTGATAATAGTGCCGCTTGGTTCGTTCGTTGCCTGCGTTCTTGCCGCTCATCTCGTGGTCCTCATTTCATCGCGCGTCCGTGGTCAACAGCAATCAACCCCTGCCTGCCCATCCTGCGGGTTTGCCAATCGGTGGCTGATGCGGGCTTCTAGGCGAAGAAGCCTTACCCGCTTAGGCCGCGCTTCTGTCGCGTTTGCGTTCGTTCTCGATATCGATGATCGCGACTGATTTGGCGCTGGCAAACTTGTTCATTCGACACCCGCAAACTGCGCATCTACCTGCGATGGTGAGCACCTTGGTTGTGGTCTGCTTGAGGCTTTGTGAGCCCTCGGCAAAGCGTCGCGACTTGCGGCAACGCAGGCAATGCGCTTCGTCTGGTCCGGTGGGAGTTTTTCGGTTGGCCCATCTCCGCCGCAACCATGCCTTGGCTATTGCGCCGTCGATCACTCTTGGTTTCAAACCGTCGATGGTCGGCATACCCTGTCGAAGCCAACTCCTGACCGTAGCGGGGTTGCGACCAATGGCATCCGCAAGTTCCGCGATCGAGTAGGTCTGGCTTGGGCGAATGCGCCTGAAGTCAGGCTTTCTCTTCTTGCGCGCCTTCATCTGTTCGACCCGTATTCCGAGGTGGATCGGAATCGGTTTGAAGCGATCCAGGTATCGATATCTTCTGGCCGGTAAACCACCCGACGGCCGAGCTTGGCATAGTGTGGCCCGTCGCCGGAAAGACGCATCTTCGCCAGCGTGCTCAGGGAAAGTCCAACGCGCTCGGCAACCTGGCCGGCGCTCAATACAAGGGGCGATTGTGAAGTCATTGATCCATTTCCATCAACGCGCCGGACAACCCCGGCAGGTGCTGGAAATGTGCGGCGCTAACGACGGGCAATGAACGTGCAAAGGGCTGCACGGTAGTGGGCGGTGGTGGTCCGGACCATGTATTTGTTTAATTATAACAATGGACTATGGTCCGGCGCTTTACAGGTTCCCGCCCTTTTCGTCTTCCGGCCGTCGAAGGAACGTGGCCATCGTGGCAACCTTGTTGGCTGTAGGCTCGCCGAGCCGCTGCGGCCAGTTCTGGTACAACCACGCTTCGATGGATTTCTTCGGCGTTCTGCCGTCCGGTGCGATCGGTGCTTCGCGCGCGGCTCGGATCATGAACTCAAGATAAGGGAAACGGAGAGGATCGATGGCGGGCAGCGGTGGACCGGGCACTCCATCACCGGATGCGGTCAGCGCCACGCCTTGCGGACTTGCGCCCGGTGGCCTCACGAACTCCTCAAAAGGTGCACGGTCCAGAACCACCACGCCCTTGTGTTTATAGACGGTCGTAATGGCGGCGGTGGTGACTTCAGCAAGTCCTAAATAGAAGGTGAGTTCGGCTTTCGGCGAACACCAATATTCCGGTTCGATCGCCAGGGTGCGCCCGGACTCTTCCAGGACAGACGCAACGAGGCGGCCTTGTGCCAATTCATCACGAAGCCGCGCCACAGCATCCTGCCATCGCCTATGAGCAGCAAACTCGAGTTTCCATTCTTGGCGAAGCCTTGGTTCGGTCTCTGCCCACCACTCTTCGGCGCGGGCGATGTTGACCTGATGCGCCGTCCCGCTTTCGTTATAGATGGAGACGGGTCGTGCCTCGCCCCCTTCCTCTTGCTCGCGCCAATGTTTTCGCGGCGGAGCAAGTCGTGGACGTGCTTCGATCTCGGTATCATCCCATTTTTCGGTGAACCGAGCTCCCACCCGTGCCACCGCGTGCCGAAGATAAACAAGATTAGACGGGAGCCATTGGGCCAGCCGCCTGCGTACCGCCGCTTCCACTCGCCCGTCTTCGCTGTTGTCGGGCCAACAGGGCGGTCGATAGGGTCGCATTGCTGCGTCAGAGCCTGCCATATCGGCAGTTTCGACTAATCCTTGTGTGATTCGGAAGCCCCGCTGACCGGTTTTGCCCAGTCTTGGTTGGGGTCAACCAATGTGCGACTTCGTCAACGGTTCCTCGGTTCAACTAGCTACCCGCGCACTCACGGTGTGCAGAGCGCGTGTAGGCGGCTAAACCCTGTGCCGGAAACGCGGGCGTATGGCTTGGTTGCGTGGGACACGCAGCCCAAGTAGTCGAAGCCTTCGCCGCGATGCTGCCATGCCATTGCGGGATCAGTCACCTTGTAGATAACCACAAGCCGAGCGCGATGATCAAAGGGGCAAGAAATCCGTACGTGAACCAAATTATCGGAACAATTTGCGCAATTTTTGCCTTCGATATCTTCTCGGTAGAAATCGACAGGCGAGCCATACCGAAGAGGTTTAGGAACCTCGTGAACGGGAACGCGTCGTTGATGTCCCCCATCGTGACAATGAATTTTTCTTTTGGAAACTTGCTGATCATATACTTAGCAGTGTCCGGTTCAGACACGTGTCTCATCAACAGTTCTCTGTGCAGCGTTGCCGGGCCTGCCATCCGAGACGCCTCGGATTGCAGGATGCGGTAGGACAATACTGCGAACATCAAGGCAACGATCAAAAAGGGGATGCTGATCCACAAAGAAATGGGATCGCTAGACGGAAAAAGCGGTGTCGAAATAAGAAAAGTGTGCACCAAAATGCACTTGCTCAGCAGACTCCAGAACAATTCGTGCCGGTACGTGAACTCTTCCCAGAATTTATCCGCCATCGTCATGTCTCTGGCGAATGCTTTGTCTTCAGGCATGCTTGCGTTCCTGAGCTCAGCGGTCTTTCAAGTAGGATAGCATGAATTGCCGCGACGAGTCTTTAGCGATACATCCGTATTACACCCTCCTGGAATCGCGGAATGCACGGCTGCTAAAACAGCTGCCTTCAGCGGCTTACTCGCTCACATCGCGCCAGGTCACCCGCCGCAAATAACTTACCTTGTCCAGCTTGCGAATTGTCATGTTCTGCCGGTCGGCGGCCGATGGCAGAAGCATCTCGATTTCAAGCGTCGCGCCCCTGCCGCATCCTGAGCAGCGCATCTGGTAGGGTACGTCATCCACTTCGATGTTTCCGAAGACCGTCTTGAGATCAGCGATTTCGAAGTTGTGGGAACGCTTGCAGTAGCGGCACCATATCCGCGCCAGCCGGTTTGACCGGGCTGCATCCGCCAGCGTGAACGATCCTTTGCGCTTGGGCCAATAAGGTTCGGGCATGAGAACGAAATAGGAACATATGACTGTTGCCGTCAAGCGGTCCCGATGGCAACTTGGCCCGCATGTGCAATCTCTATTCACTGACCAAAGGTCCGCAGGCGATCCTCGAATTCGTCCGTGGCTTCGACAATGAAGCAGGCAATCTGCAGCCCGGCTCTATCTGGCCCGATTACGAAGCGCCAATTGTGCGGACGGACGCCAACGGCAAGCGAGTGCTGACCAAGGCGCGATGGGGTCTGCCTTCGTCGCAGAAAGCGCAGCTGGACGCTGCCTCAAAGCGCGCCGACAAAATGCGCGCCAAGGGAAAGCAGATAGACGACGCGGCTTTTGCCGAGCTTCTCAAAATGGAGCCGGACAAGGGAACGACCAATGTCCGCAACACTTCAAGCCGCCAATGGAAGCGATGGCTTGGCGTCGAAAACCGCTGCGTGGTGCCGCTCACTTCGTTTGCCGAGCCGGACCCCGCAAACAAGCCCGAGGGCGGACGCACCCCTAACGCCTGGTTCGCGACAGGGCGGGATTATCCGCTGGCATTCTTCGCGGGCATCTGGGTGCCCCAATGGGAAAGTGTGCGCAAGGTGCGGGACGGGCTGGTGAAGGCGGACCTGTACGGGTTTCTTACGACTGAGCCGAACAGCGTTGTTGCACCAATCCACCAGAAGGCGATGCCGGTGATCCTCACCACGGAAGATGAGATCGAATCGTGGATGACCGCGCCGTGGGAGGAAGCGCAGGCACTCCAGCGGCCGCTACCGGATGATCTTTTAGTCCGTGTGGAAGAGGAGAAATAGGCGCGGGGACTCGCCCTAACCGTTTTCACATGCAAGCATGATTGAATGACCATGACTAGACCCAAACGATCTAGGAAACATGCCGACCGCAGTATCGACTGTCAGGAAGCCTTGGAGGAGCAAATCCAGGCGGCAATGGACGCTGCTTACGCTGCGGGGTGGAGTGACCAGGAGATAACGACTGCGGTCATGGAACTGGCAAACAACTGGTACTGGGCGTTGGCAGCGAAGGCCCAGACGGAAGCAGATATCGCCCGCGCCAAGGGCATCAGACCATGTTGAAGCTGAGGCGCGCCGGGAAACGCAGAGTGCGAAAACATTAACGAGCGGCTTCCTGTTTCAGGTCCGTTGCCAGCGACGCCGCGAGCCTGTTCCCGACAGACTCACTGGCAGCACGCACAGGATCATCGTGCAAATGTGCGTAACGCTGTGTCGTGGCGCTATTTGTATGGCCTAATAGCGCTCCGATGATAGGCAGGCTTGCTCCACCCGAAACTGCAACGCTTGCAAAACTGTGGCGCAGATCATGCAGGCGTACATCTTCGATACCAGCTTCAGCTCTCAGCCTACGCCAAACCTTTGGCGTACCCTCATAGTGCCCGTCGCCGCGATACGCCGGAAAAACATACGCGGACCCCGCATGTCGCGCGGTGGTTGCCAGTACTTCCAGCGCTCCCGCGTTCAGCGGTATTATCCGCTGTCCCGTCTTGGACTCTGAAATGCGCAAATACCGTCCTTCGAAATCGACTTCGCTCCATTTAAGCGCTTCCATTTCGCCCTTGCGTGCGCCTGTAAATATCAGAAGCTTCAAGATGCCAATGGCCTGAGGATTTGTGCCATCTGATATGGCATTCCGCATGGCCTCGCCCAGTGACACCAGCTCTTGCGGACTAAGGAAGCGGTTGCCCTTCCGATCGGCGAAGCGCTTGACACCGCGTACAGGATTGTTGTCGATCAGCCCGCAATCGAAGGCGTAAGAGAAAATTCCCCCGAGAAGCCCCACTGTGCGTGAGGCGGTTCCATTGCCGCCTGTTACGATCGCTCGGCCACGAAGCCCGGTCTTTTCGTCAACCGCCGTCTTGCCGTTTGCGACGTCTTGCAAGAAGCGCTTGATGTCGCCGCGCGTAACATCGTGAACCTTCATCTTTCCGAGAAGCGGTTTGATGTGACGTTCGATGCGCCCCCTGTCCGTCCCCAGGGTGCTGGTCTTTTTCGCGCCAGTCCCGTGAGCGAGATAAAGGTCGCACAATTCGGAAACAGTGAGCTGTTTCTTCGCCTCCTGTTTCTCCTTGGCGGGATCATCACCGTTTGCTGCGCGTCCCAACAGCTTTCGCGCTTCAGCTCGCGCTTGATCGACCGTCCATGGTGAGCCGTGAGCTCCAATGGTCATTCGGCGAGTTGGCGCGGCCCTGCCGTGACCCGCGCGATACTTGCAGACGTATGACTTGCGACCACCCTTGGCGATCTTGATACCGAAGCCCTTCAGTTCGCCGTCCCAGAGGAAATAATCGGCGGCACCAGTCTTTGCGGCGTCAATGGCGGATTTTGTGAGCCTTGCGGACATCCGGCCTCTCTTAGCGTGGTTACTTTTTGCACCAGAAACCACATAGTAACCACCCGGAGCGGAACGTCAAGGAACCGTCGTCCATGTTCGTGGACGAACTTTTCTATTTATCAATAGCTTACCGACATTCTTGGAACGTTCGTACATGCCACGGAACCATTCTCCCTTGCCCTCCGAAGGCAGAGGTCACAGGTTCGAATCCTGTCGGGTGCGCCATCTACTTTCGTTCAGCCAGACGTCCCACTCACGGCCAGGCGGCGTAGGACAAATCTTCACGTCCGGCGCGGTCGCGCGCTTTGCGGCGAAACTGCCCCGGCGACCTTCCGGTTTTGGAGCTGAAGAAGCGGTTGAAATAGGCCGGATCGGAAAAGCCCAGACGAAACGCCACCTGGCCGACCGGCATGCCGGTATTGGCCAGAAGTTCGCTGCCCTCGCGGATCAGCCCCTGATGCAGGAAGGCTTGCGGCGACATGCCGGTCGCGCGCATGACGGCGGTGCCGAGTCGCGTGCGCGTCACGCCCAGCATGGCGGCGTATTTGCCGACAGGCCAGTGATCGCGCAAATGCTGCCCGGCCAGAGCGACAAAGCGCTCGGCCAGTCCCTGCGGCGCGCGCCCGTGCACGATGAGGTCGGCCCTCAGTAGCCGCCATGTCTGCAGGAGCACCAGGCCGAGATAGAGGCCTTGCGCAAGGTCGGTGCCGGGTGGTGCTTCCGACTGCTCGCGCGCATAACCGTCCAGTATCTGCGAAAACGCCTTCGCATCCTCAAGCGGCAGGGAAATGCGCTTTTCCAGCGCGCGCCTGATCTGCGCCCCCATCGGGCTCGCCGGCAGCGACTGGAAGATGGCAGTGTCGCGGATCGTAAGCAATTCCGCACGCGTTCCGGCCGTGGCTTTGATCTCGCGCGCATCGCCCGGCGGCAGCCAGATCAGCCGGGGTCCGAATATATCCACCGCACCTGCATCGGGATCGTTGTCCGGAACCGAGACCGTTCCGGTGTGCAAAACCAGCAGGCTCGCACTCTCCCTGGCTATGCCATAGCCGACGCGCACCAGCGGGCTGACAATACGCTGCAGCATGGCGGGTGGTGCCTGATGCTGCGTACGATGTGCTGAAAGGGGCGGTGCGCTCGTCATGAGCGCGACTCTGCCCGCTGACCGCAAAATTGCAAGCAAAAGTACAATTCTTCGATCCATAAGTGCATTTTATGCGGCCGTGCCTTCATTACCCTTCATGCCACCGCGGAGAGACGCCGAGGCGATTTTGCCGCGTGAACCCGACCGGCTTGAGGCCGGCGGGACCAAGGGAGGAAATCATGACTGGACATTCACGCCGTGCGTTCATGCACGCCGCCGCCACCTGTTCCCTGCTCGCATTGACCCTGAGCGGAACGGCGGCACTCGCAGACGACCACACCGTCAAGATCGGCTACGCAATCGCCAAGACCGGACCCAACGCGACCGGTGCAGGCATCACGACGCTGCCAAATTATCAGCTCTGGGTGAGCAAGGTGAATGAGGCCGGCGGGCTTGCCATGCCGGACGGTTCGAAGCGCATGATCGAAGTGGTTGAATATGACGACCGCTCCTCGAATGAGGATCTCGTTCGCGCCATCGAGCGTCTCGCCACGCAGGACAATGTCGACATCATTCTGCCGCCATGGGGCACCGGCGCAAATCTCGCGATCGCGCCGCTGATGGACCGGTTCGGCTATCCTCAACTCGCCGTGACGGCGGTAACCGACAAAGCGCCGGAATTCGCCGCGCGCTGGAAACGCAGCTTCTGGATGCTGGGCGGCGGACATGACTACGCGGTCGGTCTGGCGGATGCGCTGACAGCTGCCCGCGACGCCGGCACGATCAACGGCAAGATTGCCATGGTTTCGGTGGCCGATGGTTTCGGCATCGATCTGGTGAATGGCGCGCGCCCGGCATTCGCGGATGCCGGCTTCGAGGTCGTCTACGACAAATCCTACCCGCTCGGCACGTCCGACTTCGCCGCCATTCTGAATGAGGCCAAGGACAGCGGCGCCGACAGCTTCGTCGCCTTCTCCTACCCGCCGGGCTCCTTCGGCATGACCAAGACGGCGCAGTCCATCAGCTACAATCCCAAGGTGTTCTACATTGGCGTGGGCGGCGCATTCCCGATCTATGCGAAGATTGCCGACGGCAAGCAGCAGGGCGTCATGTCGATTGGCGGCGTGAATGCGGAATCGGAGGCCATCCAGACCTACTTCCAGGATCATATCGACAGCGCCGGCGCACCGCCGGACAGCTGGGCATCGGCCATCACCTTCGCTTCGCTGCAGATGCTCGAGCAGGCGGTGGAGCGGGTCGGGCTCGACCACGAGCAACTGGCCGCAGAACTCTCGACCGGCACATTCGATACGATCATTGGTGAGGTGAAGCTGGAGGATAATCAGCTTCGCGATCTGTGGTGGGTCGGCCAGTGGCAGGACGGCGCATTCAAGGGCGTCAATCCAGCTGACAAGGCCGGCGCGTCCTCGCCGATCATTCCGAAGCCGGAATGGTGATAATCTGACCGGCATGCGCCCTGCCGTCGTTGGCCGGGTTGTGTAAAACCGGTGGGCGCCGACTGGTCGCCCGCCGGGAAGCCGGCGCTTTTTCCAAACCGCGGATCACGGTCGAACGATGACAATTCTCGTACTCGGGCTGGTGCTGGGCGGAACCTACGCGCTGCTGGCGCTGGGACTTACCATCCAATACGGCATCGCCCGCATCATGAACCTCGCTTACGGCGAGATGACCCTGGCCGCGGCTTTCGTGTTGGTGTTTCTGTTCAACCAGCTTGGACTGCCGCCGCTTCTGTCGATCCTTTTTGTCGCGCCGGCCGGCTATGTCACCGGGTGGCTTCTCTACACCGTGATGATGCGGCCGCTGGTGGCTCGCTCAGGCGGCGGCGGCAAGCTCGAGCTCGATTCCATCCTGGCAACCTTTGGCCTGCTCTTCGTCGTGCAGGGTCTGCTGCTCCTCTTTTTCGGATCGAATTTCACCTCGATCTCCTATCTCGATCGCGGTGTGTCGGTGTTTGGCGTCACGGTGGCGCTTAATCGGCTGATCGCCTTCGCCGTCTGCATCGTGGCCGGAGGCGGGCTGGCGTTGGCACTCACCAGAACCCGCTGGGGGCTGATCATGAGAGCTGTGGCGTTGACGCCGGGTTCCGCGCCGCTGGTCGGTATCGATGTCACGCGCGTTGCGCGGCAGGCTTTTGCGCTGGGCACCGCGCTTGCCGCGATCGGCGGTACGAGTGTCGCGATGTATCAGACCTTTTCGGCGACCGACGGTGTCGTTTTCACCATGAAGGCGCTGGTCATCGTCATTATGGGTGGGGTGGGCAATGTGCCCGGAGCGCTGGCCGCTGGTTTCGCGCTGGGTCTGATCGAGACCTTCGTGGCGACGGTCATCGATCCCGGCCTCACGCTCGCCGCAACATTCGCGATCTTCCTCATTGTGCTTCTGTGGAGGCCCGAGGGCCTGTTCGGGAGGCGCGCATGATCGCGCTCGGCGTCGCTCTTGTCGGGCTCGTGGCGCTGGCAGCCCTGCCATTCTACCTGTCGGACTACGGGCTCGGCCTGATGATCGGCATGGCAGGCTATGTGACGCTCGCTTCCGCTTGGGCGCTGTTTTCCGGCCAGACGCGATACATCTCGCTGGCAACCGTCGCCTTCTACGGTGTCGGCGCCTACACGATCGCAGTGTTGAACGAGACGATGGCCTATCCCGCCGCGCTCGCCTGCGCGGGGCTGATTGGCGCCGGGCTCGCCCTGCTGGTCGGGCTTTCCACACTGCGCCTGTCAGGCATCTATTTCGTCATCTTTACCTTCGGGCTGGCGGAACTTGTGCGGCAGGTCATCACCTGGTTCGAGGTCAATGTCACCGGCACGCTCGGCCGCTACATCTTCCTCGATATCACGGCGCGCGAAATCTATTGGCAGCTTCTGGCATTGGGCGCTTTCACCATCGCGCTGACGGCCTGGATCATGCGCCGCCGGCTGGGCCTCGCATTGCGTGTGATCGGCGATGACGAGACCGTCGCCGCGCATTCCGGTATCGATCTCGCCCGCACGAAGCTGACTGCGTTTGTACTTTCGGCGACGATCATCACGCTGGCGGGCGCGATTTCCTCACCGCGCTGGACTTATGTCGAGCCGCTTATCGTGTTCAATCCCAATGTGAGCTTTCTCACGGTGATAATGGCGCTCCTGGGTGGCGCGAACCGTCTTTGGGGTCCGCTCTTCGGCGCAGTCCCGCTGTTTCTCCTGTTCGAGTGGCTGTCGGTTCAGTTCCCCGACACCTATCCGGTCATTCTCGGTCTTCTATTCATTGGCGTGGTCTTTCTGCTGCCGGACGGCATTCTGGGCGGTTTGGCCCGGCTGACGGGTCGAAACGGGAAGGCGGCGCGATGAGCACTCTTCTCGCAATCGACGGCGCCACCAAGGTCTTTGGCGGGCTGAAAGCGGTCAATCAGGTCTCATTTTCCATTTCCGAAGGCGAAACCGTCGGGCTGCTTGGGCCCAATGGCTCCGGTAAGACAACGCTGATCAATCTGATCTCGGGCGCGTTGGCGCCAAGCGCGGGCCGCTTCGGGATCGGCGGGCGCGACATGACCGGGCGGCGCGCCGACGTCATTGCAAGGGCAGGCGTCGCGCGAACCTTTCAGCTGGTGCGCATTCTGCCGTCGCTGACGCTTGAGGAAAATGTACTGGTACCCGCCATATTCGGCCGCAAGCGGCATTGGGGTGAGGCGGCTCAGGCGCTTGCCCGCGGAGCGCTGGAGCGTGTCGGCCTCGCAGAAAGTGCCGGCCGGCAGGCCGCCGAACTCACCTATCTTGACCAGAAGCGGCTGGAACTTGCACGTGCACTGGCGGCCGAGCCCGACATCCTCCTCATGGACGAATGGCTCGCCGGGCTGAACCCGACCGAACTCCAGGAAGCTATCCGGCTTGTGCGTTCGCTGTCGGGCAGCGGCATGACCATCCTGATGGTGGAGCACATCATGGAAGCGGTGCGCGCGCTTTGCCCGCGCTCGCTGGTGATGAATGCCGGCGCGCTCATCGCCGACGGGCCGACCGCTGATGTGCTTGCCGACAGTCGCGTCATCGCTGCATATCTGGGGGACGCCGAGCATGCTTGATGTGCGCGATCTCTCCATTTCGTACGGCAAGCATGTCGCGCTCGAAGGCGTGTCGTTCGACATCGCGGCGGGCGAGATGGTGGCGATATTGGGCGCCAATGGCGCCGGCAAATCGTCGCTGCTCAATGCGATTGGTTGCCGCGTTCGAGCTGCCTCAGGCGCGATCAGGTTCAATGGCGAGGAGATTTCGGCTCTGCCGCAGCACCGCCTGGTAGGCATGGGCATCGCGCTCGTGCCGGAAGGGCGCGGCATATTCCCGGCCCTGTCGGTGGCCGAAAATCTCTCGCTCGGTGCGTTGGCGGTGCAGGACCCGGCGCGCACGAAGACCCAGCTCGATACCGTCTTCGGCCTGTTTCCGAAGCTAGCCGACAGACGAACGCAGCTTGCCGGCACCATGTCGGGCGGCGAACAGCAGATGGTGGCGATCGGGCGGGCATTGATGTCGGACCCCAAGCTTCTCCTGCTCGACGAGCCTTCGCTCGGATTGGCGCCGGTGCTGGTCGGCGAGGTCTTCGCCGCGCTCAAACGCATTCGCGAGGCCGGCCTAACGGTGATGCTGGTCGAACAAAACGCGCGCGCCACGCTCGCGATCGCCGACCGCGCCTTGCTTCTGGAGGCCGGCCGCATCACCGGAAGCGGCAAAGCCGCCGAGCTCAGAAACGACCCATCCGTGATCAAAGCATTCCTCGGCGGCCCCGCCGCTGAAACTGAAAGGACAAGACCGATGGAAAGCCTGGACCTCTATATCAACGGGAAATACGTGCCCGCCGAAGGCGGCCGCACATTCACGCGCGAAAATCCGGTAAGCGGCGAGACGGTCACGGTTGCGGCCGCCGCCTCGTTCGACGACGCCAAAAAGGCGGTCGATGCGGCAGCACAGGCATTCCCGGCATGGTCGCAGTCCGGTCCAGGGCAAAGGCGCAAGGCACTACTCGATGCCGCGGGATCGCTGAAAGCGCGCGCAGACGACATCGTGAACACGATGAAGGATGAGATTGGCGCCACCGAGGCCTGGGCACGTTTCAACGTTATGCTCGCAGCCGACATGCTCGTCGAGGCTGCCAGCCTGACGACGCAGATCAAGGGCGAGATCGTTCCGACCAACCGCCCTGGATCGACGGCGATGGCGATCCGCCAGCCCGCGGGCGTGGTATTGGCCATGGCCCCCTGGAACGCGCCAGTGATCCTCGGTGTCCGCTCCATCGCGACGCCGCTTGCATGCGGCAATTCGGTGGTGATGAAGACCTCGGAGCTTTGCCCGCGCACCCACGCGCTCATAGTGGAGGCGATTGCCGAGGCTGGCTTCCCGGAAGGGGTGCTTAACGCAATCTCCAACCACCCCGACGACGCGGCGAAGCTGGTCGAGGCGTTGATCGAAAATCCTGCCGTGAGGCGCGTCAACTTCACCGGCTCCACGCGTGTCGGCAAGGTGATTGGCGAGATTGCAGGGCGCAACCTCAAGCCGGCTCTGCTCGAACTCGGCGGCAAGGCTCCAATGATCGTGCTCGACGATGCCGATGTCGAGGCAGCCGTCGCGGCGGCCGGCTTCGGCGCCTACATGAACCAGGGCCAGATCTGCATGTCGACCGAGCGCATCATCGCGGTTGGCGACATCGGCGACGCATTTGCCGAGGCCTTCGCGAAGAAGGTCGAAAGCCTGAAAGCGGGCGACCCGCGCGAGGGCAAGACCCCACTCGGTTCGTTGGTAACGCAATCTGCCGCCGAAAGGGTCGGGGAACTTATTGAGGACGCGGTTTCGAAGGGCGCGCGGCTGATTGCGGGCGGCGGCGATGGTACGTTCCTCAACGCCGCGGCGCTCGACCATGTTACACCGCAAATGCGCCTTTACAGCGAGGAGAGTTTTGGCCCGGTCGTTGCGATCATTCGCGCCCAGTCGATCGACGACGCGGTGCGCATAGCCAATGACAGCGAGTTCGGCCTCGCCTCGGCGGTGTTCGGCCGCGACGTGATGCGTGCCATGTCGGTTGCCAAGCGCATCGAAGCCGGCATCTGTCATATCAACGGTCCGACCGTGCATGACGAGGCCCAGATGCCATTCGGCGGCGTGAAATCGTCCGGCTATGGCCGCTTCGGCGGCAATTGGGGCATCGCCGAATTCACCGAGCTGAAGTGGATCACGCTGCAGGAGGGCGACATCCACTATCCGATTTGATCGGGGCGCGAAGACGCAGGCAGACGATTCAGGTTGCCGGTTTTTGCCAAGATGAAATAATCACTCGGCGGAATTGTCTGCAATCGAGCCGGTGAGATGTCCCAGACTGCGTCGAAACAAAGCCCGACCTCCGAGGATGTCGCCCGGCTGGCAAAGGTATCGCAATCGGCGGTGAGCCGCGCCTTTACGCCCGGTGCAAGCGTTTCGCCGGCAACACGCGAGAAGGTGCTGAAGGCGGCCGAGGAACTGGGCTACCGGCCGAACGCGCTTGCCCGAGCTGTAATCTCTGGCAAGTCGCGGCTGATCGCCATGGTTGTCGCTTACCTAGACAACCAGTTCTATCCGATCGTGCTTGAGCAGCTTTCTCGCGCGCTGCAGGCGAGCGGGTATCAGGTGTTGCTTTTCATGACCGACCCCGGCGACCAGGACGACACGGTTCGCCGCATCCTGCAATATCAGGTGGAGGGCGTGGTCATGGCTTCGGCAACCTTGTCGTCTCGGCTTGCGCGCGAGTGCGCCGACACCGGCATTCCCGTCGTCATGCTCAACCGTTATGTGCCTGCCTCGCCAGCGTCGAGCGTGACGTCGGACAATATCGAGGGTGGGCGCAAGGTTGCCGACTTTCTGGTGCGGGGTGGCCATGAGCGCATCGCCTTTATCGCCGGCGCGGAAGACTCTTCGACCAACCGCGACCGCGAAGCCGGGTTTTACAAGGGGCTCGCCGAGCACGGCACGACGGTGTTTGCACGCGGTGTCGGCGGCTACACGTTTGAGGGGGCGGCGCAGGCTGCGCGCGATCTGGTCGGACACAATCCGCGCCCGGACGCCATTTTCGTTGCCAACGATCACATGGCGTTTGCCGTGATGGATGTGATCCGAAGCGAATTGAAGTTGGACATCCCGAAGGACATTTCCGTTGTTGGCTATGATGACGTTCCCGAAGCTTCGTGGAAGGGCTATGACCTGACCACGGTCTCACAGTCGTCCGACGCGATGGTCGAAGCGACGGCGTCGATTATCATCGAGCAGATCGAGAAGTCCGCGGTGCGCAAGCGCGCCGCCGTGCTGCCGGCCGACATTGTGGTTCGCGGCTCAGCACGCAAACCCGCCTAACCGACCGCCTTCATCCGTTCGAGAACATCCAGTCCCTGCTGTTTCCAGAAATGCAGCAGGTCGATGAATATCCAGTTTTCCGCCAGCTTGTCGCCCTCGCGGCGGTACATGTCGATCACGCGCATGTCACCGGCTTTGCCCGTCGCGGGCATGCCCATGAAACCGCCATGGCTTGTAAGGGTAAGGTTCGGCCAGCCGAAAAATCCGCCGAAATGGCCTTCCGCGATCTTGCAGAGATGCCCGTTGAATGTCCGTTCCCGAAACGCGGCGCGGAAGGGCCCGGAATGTTGCTCCGCATAGCGCGGGATGGTGTAGGTGGCGCCAATGCCCGCCGGGCCCCACCAGATCATGTCTTCGTGCCAGGTCCGGCGCAGTTCCTCGACCAGCGGCTCGCTCTTGCCACCGCTCCACTTGCTGATGTCGCGGGTCATGCGATTGATCGCCGCGAGTGTCGCTTCGCCTTCGGAGGCATCCTGCGGGTCGAACAGCAGCCCTCCATGCGTGGCCGGGCCGGGCTGCACCAGATGAGCGCCCGTCTGAGGTGGAAAAGGGTTCATTCCCGCCTGCATCATGAGATGCGGAATGTCGAAAAACTTAGCCTCTTCGGTAATGCGGCCGTCTTCGACCTTGTGAAAAGCGGCGTATCTGAGCATCGCAATTCTTCTGGTTGGCCGGAGGCCAAGCCATTCGCCATCGAGCAGCCCCATCAGATGGCCCATTGAGCCGACCCACACGGATTTGAAATCGTCGATTTCGTTGCGCCCGGCAAAAAACAGGTCGAGCCGCCTATGGCAATTTGCCAGCGCTGACTTGAACGGCGCCCAGAATGTTTCGCCTACTTCGGCGGGGTCGTGCATCTCGTTGAAAGGATGAAATCCGCGCCAGATGAATTCGGCGCTGCAATGCGCTGTCATGGCGTTCGCAACGTCGCCAGGGGCCGCCTTGTCCAGGGTAGAGTAATAGGCGCGGACCACCGATTTTGCCCGCTGCAAGTCGTCCATTTCATCCCTCATTCGAAATCAAGTGCCTAGGATAATTGCGTTTTCCGGCATCAAACAACGTCACGAAAAGAGATTGTTGCATACGTATTCAAAATCTGCCAATCTTAAATCGGAGGTTGACGCTCTGTGTGGAACGCGTCACCGAGTTTGGGAGGAAATTGATGCATCATCACTTGAGAAAGACCCTTCTTGCGGGCGCTGTGTTCTTTGCCGGCACCGCAATGTCGTGGGCCGCTGATTGCGGCGTTTCGTCGGGCCGCGTGTCGATCATCGGCAACGAGTTCCCGGCGATTAAGTCCGTCGCCGCGAAAGCCGGCGAATGCGACAACATCGAATTCAAAGCCAACCTGACCGCTGACCACCAAAAGCTGAATGTCGCGGGCATGCAGGGCAACCCGGCCGAATACACCACGGCGATCATCGCCAATTCTTCGATCGTTGCGCTGATCAACGAAGATGTCATTCGTCCGCTGGACGATCTGATTGCCAAGCACGGGCAGGACATCCCGGCCCAGCAGCTCATCACGATTGACGGCAAGGTGATGGCAGTTGCGTTCATGGCCAACGCACAGCATCTCGTCTATCGCGAGGACATCCTCGAAAAAATCGGCGTCGAGCCGCCAAAGACCTATGAGGAACTGCTGGCCGCCGCGAAGATGATCCGCGAGCAGGGCATCATGCAGAACCCCGTCGGCGGTGCATTTGCGGCTGGCTGGAACCTCGCCGAAGAGTTCGTGAACATGTATCTCGGCCATGGCGGCGAGTTCTACAAGCCGGGCACGGCAGAGGTGTCGATCAACAACGAAAAGGGCGTTGCTGCGCTCAACATGTTGAAGTCGCTCACCGAATACATGAACCCCGACTACCTGACGCATGATTCCAACGCGACCTCGGCCGAGTGGGAAGCCGGCAATGTCGCGCTCATGAACATGTGGGGTTCGCGGACCGGCCGCCTGATGGACGCCGAAGGCTCGACTCCCGAGGTCTATGAGAACACCAAGGTTGCCGGCCCGATGACGGTTGGTGGCGGTTCCGATCCGGCTGCGACGCTGTGGTGGGATGGCTGGACCGTTTCGAAGAACATCTCAGACGAAGATGCCGAAGCCACCTTCCTGGCGATGAAATACGGCATCAGCCCCGCGCTCCTCAACGATAAGACGATGGGCGAGGCGGTCTGGATGATCGACGGCTATCAGCCGGCCGACGTCAATCAGGGCGTGTTCGCGGCGATCGCAATGCAGACCACGCCATACCCGATGCTGCCCTATCAGGGGCTTCTGCACACCGCGTTGGGTGACAACATTGCCGAATTCCTGCAGGGCAAGGAAAGCGCTGAGCAGGCGCTTGCCGACATCGAGGCTGCCTACACGGCCGCCGCGCAGGAAAAAGGCTTCCTGAACTAATCAACCCGTGGCCGGGAGGCACTCTCGCCTCCCGGCCATTTCTTCCGACCGGAACGGAGCGGTTGGCCTTTGGCCAGTCGTTTGTGGGCGACGTGAAACACAAATCGTTCTTCCTGTTCATATTGCCGTCAATGGCAGCGATGGTTCTGTTCATCGCCCTGCCTATCCTGTCGGTGCTCGTGCAGTCGGTCTTCGCGCCGCATGAACAGGTCATTGTCGAGGTAAAGAACTGCGGCCCGTTCGGCTGCACCGAATCGACGATGATCGATCAGGAAGCGACAGAGAAACTGCGCGCCGAACAGCCGCTCGGCCGCTTCGTGGGCGCAGAAATTTATATGAACCGCGGCCACCTGGCATTCGGCGAGATCGGACAGGCCTGGAGCGCAAGCGAGGGGCTGGGCGACTTCGTATCGCGTGTTCTGAACCTGCCATTCTATGGCGCGCTGGCTTTCACGCTCACCTACACCGCCGTTGTCACGCCACTTGCAATCGCCTTCGGCTTCGTGATCGCGATCGCGGTCAATTCGCTGCCGCGCCTGTTCCGCGGCCCGATGATCTTCTTCTCGCTACTGCCCATGATCGTGACGCCGCTTATCGGCGCGCTCATCCTTTTCTGGATGATCGACGCGCGGGGCATTCTGGGCTCCGCCATCCAGTCGATAGCAGGCGACCCAAACCTGTCGCTAAAGGCTTCCACCCCGCTGACCTGGATCATGCTGATGGTCTACGGCATCTGGAGCTCCGCGCCCTTCGCATTTGTTGTCTACTACGCCGGCCTGCAGACGGTTCCACAGGACACGCTGGAATCGGCCATGATCGACGGCGCAACCCGCTGGGAGCGCATTCGCTATGTCGTGTTGCCGCACCTGCTCCCGCTGACGACATTCATGGCGCTCATCAAGATCATGGACAATTTCAGGGTCTTCGAGCCGATTGTTTCTTTCAGTGCCGCCGCGCATGCGCAGTCGCTGTCCTACTTCATCTTCCAGGACCTTGGCGGTGAAACGCGACTGCTGTCGTCGGCGGCCGCCACGTCGGTGCTCACGATTGCCGGTGTCGCAATCCTTCTGTCGCCGGTGCTGGTGCGCAACTGGCGCGACTTCAACCGGATGAGGGCGTAATGGCAGCCGCAGCCTCAACTCGCATGTCGCCACCGGCCAGGACAGCGCTCTGGGGGTTCGTGCTGCTTTGGTTCGTCATCGCAGCCTTCCCCTTCGCTTGGACGGTATGGGGTTCCTTTAAGGTCGAAGGCGACTTCTTTTCCAAGGCCGACTGGACTTTCGCGCTCACCGGCACGCTGACGCAGATCGAAACTGGCGGCGCGTTCACAGGCGACGGCTATTACGGTGCCTGGGTGCAGGAAGAATTCTGGAAGGCGACCCTGAACACCGCGATCATGGTGGTGTGTGTCGTCGCTATCTCGCTGACATTCGGTACGCTCGGTGGCTACGCGCTTTCGCGTTCGACCTACCGTTATGCATTCTGGCTGCTGATCGCGGCGCTTCTGTTTCGCGCCATGCCGCCAATTGCTCTGATCTCGGGCTATTTGCTGCCGTTCTACCAATGGAACCTTTGGGGCCATTTGCCGACGGCGATCATCGTGCTTGTTGCGATCAATCAGCCGTTCACGCTGTGGATGCTGACCTCATTCTTCCGCAACATCCCCAAGGACCTGGACGAAAGCGCGATGGTGGATGGCTGCACACGCTTCCAGGCGTTCCGTCACGTCATCATTCCGGTGATGTGGCCGGGCGTGATCACCACCGGGCTGTTCTCGCTGCTGCTTGCCTATAACGACTTTGCCGTCACCGCGATGCTGCTCTCCAAGGAGAACCAGACAATGGTGCCGAAGATCGCGTCTTTCCTTGGCACAACGCAGACCAAGGGCAACATCATGTTCGCCGTGGCAGCGGTCGTATCGACCACGGCGCCGATTTTCCTTCTCGTCATGTTCTTCCAGCGCCAGATCGTCAGCGGCCTGACGGCAGGCGCGGTTAAAGGGTGATCCGATGGCCGGCATTACACTGAAAAACATAAACAAGCGCTGGGGCAGCTTTGTCGGTGTGGCGGAATTCTCGCTCGACATCGCAGACAAGGAATTTCTGGTGCTGCTTGGCCCATCCGGCTGCGGCAAGACCACGACCATGCGCATGGTGGCTGGTCTGGAGGATCCGACCGAAGGCGAAATCTGGATCGGCGACCGGATGGTCAACGACCTGGAGCCGAAGGACCGCGACGTCGCGATGGTGTTCCAGTCCTATGGCCTCTACCCGAATATGAGCGTCTACGAGAACATTCGCTTCCCGCTCAAGATCAGGAAAGTCGATTCAGCTACGCACCACGAGCGCGTCATGCGCGCTGCCGAAATGGTGGAGCTCACGGATTTTCTGGAGCGCCGGCCGGCAGCACTTTCGGGCGGCCAGCGTCAGCGTGTTGCGCTCGCGCGCGCCGTCGTGCGCAAGCCGAAAGTGTTCCTCATGGATGAGCCGCTTTCGAACCTCGACGCAAAGCTGCGTGTTTCCACGCGCGCCCAGATCAAGAACCTGCATCACGAACTTGGCGTCACCACCATCTACGTGACGCACGATCAGATCGAGGCGATGACGCTCGCCGACCGCGTCGTCGTTATGAATCGCGGCGTCATCCAGCAGGTCGGTGCTCCAAAGGAGATCTACAACTCGCCCGCCAATACGTTCGTTGCCGGCTTCATGGGCACGCCCGCGATGAACCTCATCGAGGGCGAAATGTCGAACGGCGTATTCGAAGCCAAGAACATGCGAGTGCCTGGCTTCGACACCAAGACAAATGGTCGTGTGACGGTCGGCTTCCGCGCCGAAGACGCCAGCCTCGTCAATGGCAGTGGCGAAGCGGAGATCGACGCGCCGGTTTATTCCTTCGAGCTGCTGGGCGAAGCATCGATGGTGACGCTGCGCGCCGGAAACGGCTTCCTCGCAGTAAAAGCCGACAAGGATTACGAGGCTGAAATTGGCTCCAATGTCCGCGCCTCGGTGCCAGCCTCCATCTGCCACCTCTTCGATGCAACAACCGGCGAGCGACTCCATGTCGGCTGATCTACACGCAGCGAAGAGTGCCGAAACGCTCGCTGTCATTCACTCGATGGAAAAGGCGCTGGGCGAGAGCGCGAACAACATGGCCGACTATTTCCATGACAGCTTCCGCTGGATGGGCAATCGAGGCTGCGGCACCAAGCAGGGCCTCGCCGAATTCCGCCGCGCCTGGCAACTGCCTTTTCGCGCCGCTTTTTCGGAGCGGACCTATAAGACCGAAAAATTCATGGCCGATGGCGAATGGGCGTCGTGCTTCGGCCATATCGAAGCCACGCATTCGGGACCGTTTATGGGCATCGCGGCAACCGGCAAACGGGTGACGATCCCCTATATGGATTTCTGGCTCGTTCGCGACGGCAAGATTGCAGACAATTGGGTTTCGGTCGATTTCCCGAGCATCCTCGAACAACTCGGCATCGACGTCTTCGGTGGCGAAGGCTGGGAAGCCTTCGACGATGGACGTCGCGCGCCACCAAAACCGGAGTGAGACATGGCTGTCCGACACCTCAAAACTGCGAAGCCGCAGGCCGAGCGCGCGGAGGATGACGCCAAGGTCCGCGAAACGGTCGAAGGCATTCTGAAGGATATCGAGACGCGAGGCGATGCCGCCGTACGGGCGCTGTCGGAGAAGTTCGACAAATATTCGCCAGCAACATTCCGGCTGAGCGCGTCGGAGATCGAGGCGCTTATGAACCGCGTTTCGACGCGCGATATGGAAGACATTCGGTTTGCGCGCGATCAGGTGCGCAACTTCGCGCAGGTTCAGCGCGACGCCATGAAGGACGTGGAAGTAGAAACGCTGCCGGGCATCGTGCTTGGCCACAAGAACATCCCGGTTCAGTCGGTCGGCTGCTACGTGCCTGCTGGCAAGTTCCCGATGGTGGCTTCCGCGCATATGTCGGTTGCAACGGCGAATGTGGCGGGCGTGCCGCGCATCATTGCGGCAACACCGCCCTTCAAGGGTGAGCCCAACCCGGCAGTTGTCGCTGCCATGCATCTAGGCGGCGCGCATGAAATCTACTGCCTCGGCGGCATTCAGGCGGTCGGCGCCATGGCGCTTGGAACCGAGACGATCAAACCGGTCGACATGCTGGTCGGTCCAGGCAACGCATTCGTGGCGGAGGCAAAGCGCCAGCTCTACGGACGCGTCGGCATCGACCTCTTCGCGGGGCCGACCGAAACCATGGTCATCGCCGACGAAACTGTAGATGCCGAACTGTGCGCGACCGATCTGCTCGGCCAGGCCGAGCACGGCTACAATTCGCCAGCTGTGCTTGTCACAAATTCTGAGGCGCTTGCGCGCGGCACGCTCGAAGAGATCGCGCGGATCATGAAAATCCTGCCCACGGCCGAAACGGCATCGAAAAGCTGGGAGGACTATGGCGAGGTTATCGTCTGCGACACCTATGATGAAATGCTCGAAGTGGCGAACGACATTGCCTCGGAGCATGTGCAGGTGATGACCGACCGCGACGACTGGTTCCTGGAGAACATGCACTCTTACGGTGCTCTGTTCCTGGGGCCGCGCACCAATGTCGCGAACGGCGACAAGGTGATCGGAACCAACCACACTTTGCCAACCAAAAAGGCCGGCCGCTATACCGGCGGTCTGTGGGTCGGCAAGTTCCTCAAGACACACTCCTACCAGAAGGTGCTGACCGACGAAGCAGCCGCGATGATCGGCGAATACGGATCGCGGCTTTGCATCCTGGAAGGCTTCGTCGGCCACGCTGAGCAGTGCAACATCCGCGTGCGCCGCTATGGCGGCCGCAACGTTCCTTATGGCGGGGCGGCGGAAGCGCGCGAGGCAGCCGAATAGGAAATGAGCCTTCCGGCTACCCCTTCTTTCCGCCTCGACGGTCGCCGCGCCCTGATCACCGGCGCATCGTCGGGCATAGGCCTTGCCGCAGCCGCTGCCCTCGTTGAATACGGCGCGCATGTCACGCTGGCCGCCCGCACACGCGAGAAGCTTGAAGCCGCTGCCGACGAGCTGTCCGGCACCGGCGGAACAGTCGATAGTCTGGCGCTCGACGTGACCGACCTCGATGCGGTTGAGCGTGAAATCGAAGCTGCCGGCCCTTTCGATATTTTGGTCAACAATGCCGGCGCCGCACGACCCAAAGCCATGCTCGACATGGCTGCCGCCGATTATGATCACGTCATGGACGTCAATGTCCGGGCAGCTTATTTCGTCGCGAAGGCCGTTGCGAAGGGTCTGGTCGAAACAGGAAAACCGGGCTCGATCATCAACGTCTCGTCGCAGATGGGCCATGTCGGCGGCCCCGACCGCACGGTCTACGCGGCCTCCAAGCACGCGATCGAGGGCCTGACCAAATCCATGGCGCTGGAGTTCGCTCCGCACGGCATCCGCGTCAACACGCTTTGCCCGACATTCATACGCACCCCGCTGACCGAGCCCACCTTCAATGACCCCGAACGCGCAGCCTGGGTCGCCGCGAAAATCCCGCTGGGTCGTGTCGGCGAGGTTGAGGACATGATGGGGCCGATCGTTTTTCTGGCTTCCGATGCGTCGGCTCTGATGACCGGCGCGTCTCTGATTGTCGATGGCGGATGGACCGCCGGATAGGAACTGAAATGGCAGACGAAATGAAGCGCCACGGCTTTTCGCAGCGCTGGAAAGACTTCCCCGACTACATCATCGGGATCACCAAGGAGATTTGGGAAGACCGCGGTGTCGAAACGCTGAACCGCTATTATGCCGACGATATTCCCGTTCGGTCGCCCATGGGCGTTCAGCGCGGCAACCGGTCGGTCATCGCCTCCACGATGGCTACCATCCACGAATTCCCCAACCGCGAACTGTTCGGCGAAGACGTGATCTGGTCCGAGCACGAAACCGGGCTCTTGTCGTCGCACCGCCTTTTGACAACCGCTACGCATTCCGCCGATGGGGCCTTCGGCAAGGCGAGTGGGAAGCGCTTCAACATCTATGTCATCGCGGATTGCGCTGCGAAGAACGACACGATTTTCGATGAATGGCTGATCCGCGACTATGGCGGCATCGTTCGCCAGCTTGGCATGCAGCCGAAAAAATATGCCCACCGCCTGATCGCGCGCGAGGGCGGGCCGGGCACATGCGCAAAGCCGTTCACCCCGGCAATCGATGTCGAAGGCGCCTACAAGGGCACAGGCAATGACAACGAGTGGGGCGCGCAATATGCGTCGCTTCTCACCCGCATCATGGACAAGGACTTCACCTGCATCAGCTCGCACTATGACCGCGCGGTTGTCGGCCAATATGCGGGTGGACAGCAGCGTGTGAGCCATGGCCCGGTCTCGCAGTTCTGGATCGCGCTGCGCTCCGCATTTCCCAATGCCGAGTTCAAGATTCACCACACGATCGGCATGGATGCCGACATGCTCCCGCCGCGCGCGGCTGTGCGCTGGTCGCTTGAGGGCAAGCATGAAGGCTGGGGCGCATTCGGCCGCCCGACCGGCGCCGATGTTCATGTGATGGGCATGTGCCACGCCGAATTCGGCCCCTTCGCAGGCCCCGGTCAATCGGGCCCGACCGTGCGTCGCGAGTGGGCGCTTTATGACGAGATTGCCATCTGGAAACAGATACTTATGCAGACAGGAGAGTTCTGATGACACCGCAGGAAATGGAACAGCGCATCGTCCGTTACGGTGATCTGCAGCCCTGCCGAACCGCCTTTATCGACGCTCATACGCCGGGCTCGGACCAGAAGGAAAACTTCACGATCATTGGCGGCGGTGTGTCGGAATCAGCCGACCAGCATGTTCACATCACCATCCCGCACGGCTTCAATATCGGCGCCGCGGGCCAGCCGCCGAAATGCCGCAACTCGCTGCATTCGCACCGTACGGCCGAGGTTTTCTTCGTGCTTTCGGGCCGCTGGCGCTTCTTTTGGGGCCGCTGGGGCACGACGGGCGAGGTCGTGCTTGAGGAGGGGGATATCTTCAACATCCCGACCGGCATGTTTCGTGGGTTCGAAAACATCGGCGACGATTACGGGATGATCATGGCCCTGCTTGGCGGCAACGATGCCGGCGGCGGCGTGATCTGGGCGCCGCAAGTGATCGAAGACGCAAGGGACCACGGCCTCGTGCTGTCGGAAAAGGGCAAGCTCTACGACACCAAAAAGGGCCAGAAGCTGCCCGACGGCGAAAAGCCTATGCCGCTTCTCACCGACGAAGAACTGAAGCAGTTCGCGGAGCCGACAGCGGCCGACGTCGTTGGCGGCTATGTGCGGCGATATCTGGATATGGTCGCGATGTCGGACAAGAAGCCGGTCAAGGTGATCGGCGAGAACGGCATCATTCGCGACAAGCCGGGGTTCGAGGTTGATTTCATCAGCCGCAAATCCGCGACGGCCGACATGCATAGCCATGACCGTCCGTCGGTGCTGATGCCGGTGAAGGGGCACTGGCGGATCGAATGGGAAGGCGGCGCGGCGACGCTGGCGCCCGGCGACACGATGAGCGTGCCGGAAAACCTGAAGCACAGTGCCGTGCCGTCAATGACAGGCGAGGCCGGGCTCTACCATGTGGTCGCCACCGACGACAGCGCCGGCAAGACCTGGGGTTGGCAGTAAGTTACGGCCGCCGGCCATCACGCGCGTAAGGAGAAACGAGGGCTTCTGACTGATGACGAGAATTGCAAGCACGCATGTCGGCTCGCTGCCGCGCACGCAGAAGGTCGTCGATTTCATCTTCGCGCGCGAGCGTGGCGAGAGCTATGACGAGGCGGCTTTCGACGCTGCAATGGCAGAAGCCGTCGATGACACGGTGGGCCAGCAGAAGGCGGCCGGTGTCGATATTGTCTCGGATGGCGAGACCTCGAAGATCTCCTACGCGACTTACGTGAAGGACCGCTATACCGGCTTTTCCGGCGACAGCCCGCGCAATGCGCCGGCCGATCTGAAGCAGTTCCCGTCCTTCCTCGAACGCCTCGCCAATTCCGGCGGCACGCCAAAATACGCCCGGCCAATGTGCACCGGCGAGGTGAAGTCCAAAGGCCAGGGAGAGTTGCAGAAGGACATCGCCAACCTCAAGGCCGCGATGGAAAAGCACCGCGTCAGCCGTGGCTTCATGAACGCCGCTTCGCCGGGCGTGATTTCGCTGTTCCTGCAAAACCAGCACTACAAGGACCGAGAGGCCTATCTCGGCGCTTTGTCCGACGCGATGCGAGAGGAATATGAGACGATCGTTGCCGAAGGGCTCGACCTGCAGCTCGATTGCCCCGACCTCGCGCTTTCGCGCCACATGCTGTTCACCGACCTTTCCGACGACGAGTTCGTCAAGGTGGCCGATATGCATGTCGAAGCGCTCAATCACGCGCTGGCCAATGTCCCGCAGGAGAAGGTGCGCATTCACATCTGCTGGGGCAATTACGAGGGCCCGCATGTCTGCGACATCGACATGGCCAAGGTGTTGCCGACGCTGATGAAGGCCAAGGCCCGCTATCTGCTCTTCGAAACCTCCAACCCGCGTCACGCGCATGAATGGACTGTCTTTCGCGACCGCAAGAGCGAGATTCCCGACGACCGTGTTCTGGTGCCGGGCGTGGTCGACACGACGACGAACTTCGTCGAACATCCTGAGCTGGTCGCCCAGCGTATCGAACGTTTTGCCGGGATTGTCGGGGCCGAACGCGTCATCGCCGGGTCCGATTGCGGCTTCGGCACCTTTGCCGGGTTCGGAGCCGTCGATCCGGCAATCGCATATGCCAAGCTGAAAGCATTGCGCGAGGGCGCCGACATCGTTTCCGGGCGCGGCTGAGGGCCATGTCCGGCGAGCCACTCATATTGCTGCCGGGCATGATGTGCGATGAACGGCTGTTCGCCCTGCAGATGGATGTGTTGGGCGACGACCGCGACGTCCTCGTACCAAGGCTGGACCAACCGACGATCGAAGGTATGGCGCGTCACGTTCTGGATATGGCGCCAGACCGGCCGCTCGCCGTCGCCGGCCTGTCCATGGGCGGTATAGTTGCGATGGCGATGGCCGGCTTAGCTCCGGAAAGGGTGGCGCGCCTCGCGCTTCTCGACACCAACCATCACGCCGACGCCCCCGAACGCTTCGACATCCGCAACAGGCAGATCGAGGACGTCAGGTCAGGGCGTTTGCGGCAGGTGATCGTGGAAGAGATGAAGCCGGTCTATCTGGCCGAGGAAAACCGCAGCAACCAGCCATTGCTCGACCTGCTGGTTGACATGGCGCTCGATGTCGGGGCCGAGGCTTTCATCGCCCAGTCGCTTGCGCTGCGCGACCGGCCGGATCAGACCGATATATTGCGGGGATACGCCGGCCCGACGCTCATTCTTTGCGGCGAGGAAGATCGCCTCTGCCCACCTGAACGCCACCGGGAGATGGCAACGCTTCTCCAAAACGCCGAGCTCGTAATGGTGCCGCGCGCCGGACACATTTCGACACTCGAGCAGCCGGACAAAGTCACATCCGCTTTGCAAAGCTGGCTCGGCTGACAATCAAGACGGCCTTGGCTTCCCAATAAGAGGCCGGGCCCTGCTGCAGGCCCGGCCACTCCCCAGCATCCATCGCTTGCGGCACGCCGGACATTGAAGCCTATCGGTAGAGCAACTCCGGCAGGAAAAGGCTGAGCTGCGGAAAAAAGGTCAGCAGCAGAAGCACGATCACCAGCGGCACCAGAAATGGAAGCGTTGCCCTGACACAAGCTTCGAACGGGACGTTCGAAACCTTGGACAAGACGAAAAGCACCATCCCGACGGGCGGTGTTAGTAGCCCGATCATCAGGTTCAGAATGACGATGATCCCGAGATGCACGGGGTCTACGCCTATCTGCGCCGAGATCGGCAGCAACACCGGCACCAGGATCGAAATCGCGGCGATCGTTTCCATGAACAGGCCGATGATCAGCACCGCCACCATGATCATCAAAAGAATGATGTATTTGTTGTCCGAAATGCTGAGCAGCAGTTCCGCGAACAGCGCCGCTGCCTGATTGGCCGTCAGGATCCACGCGAAGATCGTTGCCGAACCAACGATCAGCATGATCGCCGCCGTCGTCTCGATCGTCTCGAGAGAAACCACGATCAGCTTCTTCAGCGTCAGTGTGCGGTAGACGAACAACCCCAGCACCATGGCGTAACCCGCGGCGCACACGGCGGCTTCCGTCGGCGTGAAGGCGCCTGACACGATGCCGCCGACGATGATGACCGGTGTCATTAGCGGCAGGAAGGCCTGCACGAATGTGCGGCCGATGCGGCTCACGCTGAGCGCATCGTCTTTCGGGTAATCGCGCTTTCTGGAAACGTACCAGACCATGGCCATCAGTGAGAGCGCCATCATCAGGCCCGGAATGATTCCGGCCACGAAGAGCTCTCCGATAGAAACCGAAGCCATGACGCCGAAAATCACCAACGGCAGGGACGGCGGAATGATCGGTCCGATCGTGGAGGAGGCTGCGGTCACGCCCACGGAGAAGTCGTCGTCATAGCCGGCTTCGCGCATGGCCTTGATTTCAATCGCGCCGAGCCCGCCCGCATCGGCGACAGCCGCGCCGGACATGCCAGCGAAGATGATGCTGGCGCCGATATTCACATGGCCGAGCCCTCCATTCAGCCACCCGACCAGAGAGCGTGCGAAGGCGAAAATCCGGCTTGTGATGCCAGCGGAATTCATCAGCCCGCCGGCCATGATGAAAAACGGAATGGCAAGCAGCGGAAAGCTGTTCATGCCGTTGATGACGTTATGAACGAGCAGCACGGGCGGAAGCCCGGCAACCAGAATATAGCCCAGTGAGGCGAGACCGAGCGCCACGGCAATCGGAACGCGCAGCGCCATCAGCGCGAAAAGGACGAGAAAGAGGATCGCGACAGTCATGGCTTGCGCCCCCTGAAGATTTTCGCCAGCTGCATCAGCTGTAGCCCGATCAGACACGCGATCAGCACGAGAATGACCGCGTAGAGGTAGTATTTGGGGAAGGGCAGAGAGACCATGTGCTGGAAACTGGTCTGCAAAGCGAGACGGGTGAGCGACCAACCGAGCACCGCGAAGAATGCGATGGTGAGAACCAGCGCCACCGCTTTCAGTTTACCGACATGCCTTGCGGCCAGCTGGTCGATGAATTCGAGCCGGATATGGCTGTCCAGCGACTGGCATTTGATGCCGCCGGCGAAGGCGAGAACGATCAACAGATAGCGTGCCGCCTCTTCCGTCCAGGAGAGGGAATCGTTCAGCACATAGCGGGTGAAGAACTGCGCAAAGACGGTGGCGAACAGTATGAGGAAGATCAGAAGAACGGGAATGTCGGCTGCCGAGAATTTCAGTTCCCGCAGTCGCTTGTCCGTATCCGTCTCGCTCTCACGCGCAAGATCGGCGATCGTGTTGTCGTCGAAATCCACGTTGCCCTCCCAGCAACAGAGATGAAAAACGACCGGGGCCTAAAGCGCCCCGGCCGCCCGTATCTCGGAACCGTCGGCTGCTACTGAATGGCCTGCAGGCGTTCGAACACGACCGGCGCCCAGGGCATGCCCGGATCGGCCAGCGCGGGCGCCACCGCGTCGATGAACGGCCCGCGGTCTACCTCATTGACCGTAATGCCCTTGTCGCGGAACCATGCAACGAGTTCGTTCTCCGACTTCACGATCGCATTGGAAGCCCACTCGGCGGACTCGGCCAGAATTTCGTCGAGCTTGGTGATATCCTCATCGCCCAGCTTCGCCTTGGTGACCGGCGAAATCAGCGTCACCAGTGAGTTGGTGATGTGCCCGGTGAGGTTGATGTTGGACTGCACCTCGTAGAACTTCTTGAACTGGATGGTCGGCAGCGGATTTTCCTGAGCGTCGACCACGCCCTGCTGCAGCGCCAGGTAGACTTCGGAGAAAGCCATCGGTGTCGGGTTGGCGCCGGTCACCTCCGGGAAGAGCTGATAGGCCGGTGCGTTGGGCGTGCGGATCTTCAGGCCCTTCATGTCGTCAGGCTTCAGGATCGGCTTGTTCGACGTCACGTGGCGGGCACCGTAATAGGTGAGCGCGGAAACGTGGTTGCCGGTTACGCCGGTATAGGCGGCGGCCAGTTCGGTGAACAGATCGCTCTGGCTGTAGGCCTTCCAGTGGTTGTAGTCGCGCAGCGTGAACGGAAAGTCGGAAATCGAGATTGGCGGGTAGCTCTGACCCATGAAGGCCACGCCCGTATAGATGATGTCGATGGTACCGAGCGTAAGCGCTTCGTTCAGCGCCGCTTCCTTGCCAAGCTGAGAAGCCGGAAAGACCTCGATTTTGTACCGCCCGTCAGTTGCTTTCTCAAAAGCCTCTGCGGTGCGCAGTGCTGCTTCGTGATAAGGCGTCGAGGCCTCGTACACATGGCCCCATTTCAGCACTTCCTGAGCCCATGCGGGCGCGGAGACGGACAGTATCGCGCCGAGCGCGGCAGCGACCGTTACTTTGAGATGTTTTCCGAGTGTCATGTGGTCCTCCCTTGACGAAATATAGTGATGGCAAAGCCTCACCAATCGAAGGAAATCCTTCTTCCGAGGTCAAATGTTTTTAATGCCTAAAAAACAGTGTTAAAGACAGCCTATGGCGCGCCCGAATCGACTTTATAAACGTAGCTATAACAACGCGTTGGATCTCTTCACGAGATCATCTGGTACGACCAATGTCTCGCTGCTAGCCCGTGAACTGTTAGTCAGTCGCACCACTGCGCGGAGAATTCTGGAGAGCATGCTCGCCGACAATATCGTCGCCCGCGACGGTGCGAGCGAATACCGTCCGGCACGCAATATTGTCGAGCAGGACTACTTCCCCGAGATCGAAACACTGACGACCGGAGAGCATGTCGAAACCGGGTTTCTGGACTGGATTCTGAAGCGCAAAATCGGACTTGGCTCGAACGTGAACGAGGCGCGGCTCGCGATCGAACTTGGCATCTCGAACACCAGCGTCCGCGAGTTCCTTATCCGGCTTTCGACCTTCGGCTTCATCCGTAAGGAACCGCACCGGCAATGGGTGCTGAATGGCTTTTCGGAGCAATATGCGAGCGAGCTTCTGCACACACGCCGACTGTTCGAGCCGGATGGCGCGGCAAGGTTGGCCGACAACAATGATGACCCGGTGCAGCGTGAAAAGCTGCTCGAGTTGAAGGCGAAGCACATTTACCTGCTGAACAATCTCGGCGACGAACTGAACAAGACGCCGTCGCTCGATTCAGAGTTCCACTACACGATCAACAGCCTGGCCGGAAACCAGCTGATCATCTCGCTTCTCAACGCCATTTCGCCGGTATTTCATTACCACTATCACGTCATGTGGGACTCGGAGAAACGGACCGGCATGGCGCTCTCCGCGCTGCATGATCATGTCGAAATCATCGACGCGATCATCAACGGCGACCGAAAGGCCGCGCGCAAACGGATGAACGTGCATCTACGCAACGCGATGAACGCTATTTCGAAGACATTCTGAATGCTGAGTTAGGTGCGGTCAGCCTTGCTCAGGCGGATCAGCGCCGCGAGCATCAGGTTCGCGCCTTTCTCGATATCCGGCCAATCGCTCCACTCTTCCGGCGAGTGGCTGACGCCGTCGCGGCTCGGAATGAACATCAGCGCAGACGGGCAGAGCGACTGCATCGTCTGCGCGTCGTGCCCGGCGCCTGAAGGCATTGACCGCGCGTCGAGCCCGAGCCGGTCGGCTTCCTGGTGCAGTAGCTCGCTCAACTCGGTGTTGAGCTTCACGGGTTCGATGCGGCTTTGTTCTGCGATGTCGAAGGCGAGATTGTTGTCGGCCGCGGCAGCACCGATTTCCGCTTCCAGCGCCTCACGCACCGCTTCGATAATGGCAGGATCGGTGTCACGGATATTGATCACGAATTCGGCCGCGCCGGGTACGGTGTGAATGAAGTTCGGGTAGAGATCGGCCTTGCCGATCGTCACCCGCGTGTTCTCGCCGCCATGTCTGTCGATGATGCCCGGGATCGCGGCGCCGACCCGCGCGAGCCCGGCAAAAGCATCGGCGCGCAAATTCATCGGCGTGGTGCCGGAGTGGTTCGCCTTGCCGGTGAATTTGACTCGCAAATTTCTGACCCCGGCGACCGAATGGACGATGCCTACGGCCTGTCCCGTACTCTCAAGCACCGGCCCCTGTTCGATATGCAGTTCCAGATAGGCGACAGCGTCCTCCGCCTTTCGTCCCTTGCCCAGCGCATCGTAGGGCGAGAGCCCATGTGCGTTCATCGCCTCCACAAGTGTTGTTCCGTCGGCGTCGCGCGACTTGTCGATCCACTCACGGGTCAGCGTGCCGGCGATCGTTTGTGAACCGAGCATGCCACCGAAGCGGCCTTCCTCTTCCGCGGTTACGACGACCTCGATCGCTATTTCCGGCGTAAGGTTCGCATCGCGCATGGTGCGGACGCATTCGAGCGCCACCGCGACACCTAGCGAGCCATCGAACCCGCCGCCCTCCGGCACCGTGTCGGTATGCGACCCGACAAGTATGCTCGGGCCGGTCTCGGGACCGTATCGACCGAAGAGATTGTACACGCTGTCGCGCGTAACCGTCAGGCCGTCATTTTTCATCTGATCGAGGAGCCAGTCGCGTGCTGCCATGTCCGTGTCGGAATAGCCGATCCGGTTGTAGCCGCCCGTCTCGCCGTTGAAGCCGTACTGGTTGATGCCTTCGAGCAGGGCGCGCAGCCTCTCAAGATCGATCGCTGTGCTTGGCATCGTTTCCCTCGCTTTTTCAGTCACTTGCCTGATCTTGGCGCGATTGCCAAGCCGCGGCTCTGTTAATTTATTATGATAATTGCTTGCGCGATTGCAAATAATACGAATTAATTGACGCGAGGGAAACAAAGGAGTCCGCAATGAAAAAACTGTTGGCCGCAGCCTTTGCGGCAGCGTCGCTGGCGTTTGCGTCACCGGCGCTAGCGCAGACACCATCCGAGGTTCTTGTGATCGGTCAGATCGCCGAACCGAAGTCGCTCGATCCGCATGCAGTGACGGCTGTGAACGACTTCCGCATTCTGGTGAACGTCTATGACGGGCTGACCCGTTACAAGGACGGCACTCTGGAGGTGGAACCGTCACTCGCCGAAAGCTGGGAGATCTCCGACGACGGAAAAACCTACACCTTCAAGCTGCGTTCGGGCGTCACCTTCCATGATGGCACTCCCTTCAACGCCGAGGCGGTAAAGTTCAATTTCGACCGCATGCTGAAGGAAGACCATCCTTATCACGATACCGGGCCGTTCCCGCTGTCCTTCTTCTTCTCCTCGGTTCAGGAAGTGACCGCGGTCGACGATATGACCGTCGAGTTCACGCTCTCTGAATCCTACGCCCCGTTCCTTTCCAACCTCGCTTATCCGACAGGCCTTATCGTCTCGCCGGCGGCGGTGATGGAAAACGGCAAGGATTTTGGCCGTAACCCGGTCGGCACCGGAGCGTTCAAGTTCGAGGCCTGGGAAGCGAATGCCCGGGTCGTCGTGACCCGCAACGAAGACTATTGGGACGGCGCCGCACCTCAGGAGGCGCTGATCTTCCGGCCGATTACCGACACCAATACGCGTATCGCCGAGATGCTCTCGGGCGGTCTCGACATCATGGTCGAGGTTCCGCCGGACAGCCTTCAGCAGTTCCGCGGCGACGACGCTTTCCAGGTCTACGAGCAGGCAGGACCGCACGTCTGGTTCCTCATCCTGAACGCCAAGGAAGGCCCCTTCGCCGACAAGAAGGTGCGTCAGGCGGCCAACTACGCGATCAACAAGCAGGCGCTGGTGGAAAACATTCTACAGGGCACGGCCGAAGTTGCCGCTGGACCCACGCCGCCGGCATTTGCTTGGGCCTATAATGAGAGCCTGGAGCCCTATTCATACGACCCCGAAAAGGCCAAGTCGCTCCTGCAGGAAGCCGGTTATGACGGTGCCGAACTTACCTTCTACGTGACCGAAGGCGGCTCCGGCATGCTTGATCCTGTAGCCATGGGCACAGCCATCCAGGCTGATCTGCAGGCAATCGGCATGCCGACCAAGATCGAGACCTACGAGTGGAACACCTTCCTCGGCAAGGTGAATCCCGGCCTCGAGGGCAAGGCCGACATGGCCGAGATGGCGTGGATGACCAACGATCCCGACACGCTGCCCTTCCTGGCGCTTCGCTCGGAAGCCTGGCCCGACAAGGGCGGGTTCAATTCCGGCTACTACGCCAATGAAAAGGTTGACGAGCTTCTGAACGAAGCGCGCGCGGCAACTGACCAGAACCGCCGTGCCGAGCTCTACCGCGAAATGCAGGAAATCGTGCAGGAAGACGCACCTTGGGTCTTCGTCGCGAACTGGAAGCAGAATGCGGTCACCGGCGCCAATGTCGGCGACTTCAAGCTGCAGCCTTCCTTCTTCCTGATGCTTCAGGACGTTTCGAAGAACTAACCTCCCCGAGAATGCCTCCGGCGGCTTGCCCGCCGGGGGCGCACTCCAATCGCTAGCCAAGGAGGGGCCGACATGGCCGCCTACATCGCCAAGCGACTACTGGCAGCCATTCCCGTTCTGCTGGGCCTGTCGATCATCGTCTTCCTGATCATGGCGATGATCCCGGGTGATCCCGCCACCGCGATCCTCGGCTCTTACGCGACGCCCGAAAACGTCGAGAAACTCAACCGCGATCTCGGCCTCGATAAATCTCTACCCCAGCAATATCTGATCTGGCTCGGCAACCTCCTTCAGGGCGATTTCGGCCGTTCCTATGCGCTCAACCGTCCGGTTCTAGACGAGGTACTGGAGCGCTTTTCCGCAACGCTCATACTGGCCGGCACCGCGCTGGTTCTGTGTTCTATTCTCGGTCTTCTGGCCGGCGTCGTTTCGGCCGTGCGCCAATATGGCTGGACCGACAAGATCGTCACGGTACTGGTGCTGATCGGCATTTCCCTGCCGTCGTTCTGGCTGGGCCTGCTTCTCATTCTCGCCTTCGCCGTGAAGATCAGGCTTTTCCCGGCAAGCGGCATGTTCGCCATCTATGGCGGCGGTGACTTGCCCGACCTTCTCTACCACCTGTTCCTTCCGGCCGTGACCCTTGCCGTCGTCGCCACAGGCGTGATTGCCCGGCTGACCCGCACTGCCATGCTTGAGGTGCTGCGGCAGGATTACATTCGCACCGCCCGCGCCAAGGGCCTGAAAGAGCGGCACGTCATCTATCGCCACGCCTTCAAGGCGGCGCTTGTCAGCGTCATTCCGGTGATCGGCATCCAGGCCGGCTTCGTGCTCGGCGGCGCGGTCTACATCGAGACCGTGTTCCAGTGGCCGGGCATAGGTTCCATGCTGGTCAATGCCATCTCGACGCGTGATCTGCTTCTGGTCCAGGGCGGCGTTCTCGTCGTTGCCGGCGCCTATGTGCTGTTCAACCTGGCCGCCGATGTCGTGCAGACCATTCTCGATCCGAGGTTGCGCTGATGAGTGAGGCTGCGATCGCCGCTAAGCCGGCAAAGAAAAAAGCCACCGGTCGCCCCAGCTCGTTCCGGCTTCTGATCAACAACACGCTCGCCGCAACCGGGCTGGTCGTGCTTGCGCTGATCATCCTGATCGCACTTGCGGCTCCGCTGCTGCCGCTGACCGATCCCGACGTTACCGCGCCGGCGAACCGGCTCCAGCCAATCTTCAGCCCCGACCATGTGCTCGGAACCGACGCGCTCGGCCGCGATATTCTCTCGCGCCTGATCTGGGGCACCCGCGTCAGCCTGGCGGTCGGAATTTCGGCCACACTGATCGCGGCGTTCTTCGGTTCGCTGATTGGACTTGTGGCCGGCTATGTCGGCGGCCGCACAGATAATCTCCTGATGCGCGGCATCGATATGGTGATGGCGTTTCCTTACATCCTGCTGGCGCTCGCAATCGTCGCCGCACTCGGCCCCGGCCTCATCAACGCGCTTTACGCCATTGCCGTAGTCAATATCCCGTTCTTTGCCCGCAACATTCGCGGCATCACGATCGGTCTGTCGCGGCGCGAATTCGTTGATGCCGCGCGGCTCTCCGGCAAGAGCCATGTGAACATCCTGTTTGGCGAAATCCTGCCCAATGTGCTGCCGGTGATCATCATCACCATGTCGACAACGATTGGCTGGATGATCCTCGAAACGGCAGGACTGTCTTTCCTCGGGCTCGGCGCGCAACCGCCGCAGGCCGATCTGGGCTCAATGCTCGGCGAGGGGCGCAAGATACTTTTCACCTCGCCGCATGTGTCCATCATCCCCGGCCTGATGATCTTCGTGCTGGTGATGAGCATCAACCTGTTCGGCGATGGCGTGCGCGATGTGCTCGATCCGCGGCTGAAGTCTGGCGCGCTGTCGCGCCCTGTCGCTCGTACGGCAGTGAAGCGGACCGACGTGCCGGAGACGCCCAAAAAGCAGGATGCGGTTCTCGATGTGAAGGCGTTGCGCACCGAGTTCGAAATCGGCGGCGACATTTACAAGGCCGTTGGCGGCGTCGATCTCAAGCTGCGCCAGGGCGAATGTCTTGGCGTGATCGGCGAATCCGGCTCCGGCAAGTCGGTGACCGCGATGTCCATCATGGGCCTGGTGCCGACCCCGCCGGGCAGGATCGCCGGCGGTGCCGCTTGGCTCGAAGGCGAAGATCTGTTCGCGCTGTCCGACGAGCGCATTCGCCAGCTGCGCGGCTCGGCAGTGAGCCATGTTTTCCAGGACCCGCTGTCCACGCTCCACCCGCTCTACACCGTGGGCTACCAGCTCACCGAGGCGATCATGGCGCATGAGGCGATGAGCCATGCTCAAGCGACCGAAAAGGCGACCAAACTTCTCGCGCTCGTGCGCATCCCCAACCCGGCCGAGCAGCTGAAAGCCTACCCGCACGAGCTATCCGGCGGCATGCGCCAGCGTGTCTGTATTGCCATGGCGCTCGCCAACGACGCCAAGGTGATCATCGCCGACGAGCCAACCACCGCGCTCGATGTCACGGTGCAGGCGCAGATATTGTCGCTGATGAATACGCTGCAGGATGAAACCAACACCGCGACGCTGTTCATTACGCATGATTTCGGCGTTGTGTCGGCGATCTGCGACCGCATCGCGGTCATGTATGCCGGACGCATCGTGGAGACCGGAACAACGGAGGAAATCCTTGCGAACCCGGCCCACCCATATACGCGCAAACTGATCGACTGCGTGCCTGTTCTCGGCGAACCCGATCGCCGGCTGGATGCCATTGAAGGCCGTCCGCCGGTGGTAAACCGGCTGCCTGCCGGCTGCGCCTTCGCCGACCGCTGCCCCTATGTGCAGGCAGATTGCAGGGCCGGTGAAATCCCGCTAACGGAGTTGGGCACGGACCGGGCGGTGCGGTGCATCCATCCGCTGACGGAGGAGAGGCCAAATGTCTGAGGAAGCGCTTCTCGCCATCGAAAACGCCGAGCGCATCTTTGGCGGCGGCCGCACGCTGTTCGGCACGCAATTGCCGGCCGTCCATGCGGTGCAGGATATCACCATCGATGTGCGCAAGGGCGAAACGCTGGGCGTGGTCGGCGAATCCGGTTGCGGAAAGTCGACACTGGCGCGCCTCATCGTCGGGCTCGATCGTCCCACCGGCGGCGCCATCACCTTTGACGGGCGCGATCTCGTCGCCGATGCCGCCAGCGACCCGCGCAAGCTGGCCCGCAAAGTCCAGTATGTCTTTCAGGACCCGGTGTCTTCGCTCAACCCGCGCAAGACGATCCGCTCCATTCTGGAAGCACCGCTCATTCATCTGCTTGGCATGAACAAGGCGCAACGCGCCGAGCGCCTCACCGAGCTGATGGACGCCGTCAACCTGGCGCCCGAGTTTCTCGACCGCTACCCGCATGAATTTTCCGGCGGGCAGGCGCAGCGTATCGGCATTGCCAGGGCTCTGGCGGCGGACCCTGAATTGATCGTGCTCGATGAACCGGTTTCTGCGCTCGATGTCTCCGTACAGGCGCAGGTGCTGAACATTCTGGACGATCTCAAGGCACGTTTCGGCCTGACCTATGTGTTCATCAGCCACGATCTTTCGGTGGTCGAAAGCGTCAGCGACCGCGTCGCGGTCATGTATTTCGGCCGGCTGGCCGAGGTTGGCCCCGCGAAGAGCGTGTTTGCCGCTCCGCGCCACCCATACACGCACCTGCTTCTGAATTCGGCGCCTGCGCCCGGCAAGCGCTCGCTTGTCCCAGAAGATGCCAACACCGAGCTGCCGGACCCCTACAACCCGCCGGCGGGCTGTGCCTTCTTCGCAAGATGCCCGCGCGGAACCGACGAGTGCCGCGCGGCAAGGCCGCAGCTTGAGGCCGCGGCGTCAGACCCGCTCCATCGGGCTGCGTGTTACCATCCGCATGAGAAAAACTAGCTGGCGATGACCGAACTGACAGTGCCTGGCATTCAGCCGAACATCATCGCCAGGCGGCGCAAGCGCCCCGACGCGGTTGCCGAGCAGATACGAGAGCGCATCATCGACAGCGGGCTGGCGCCGGGCGACCGTCTTCCGCATGAATGGACGGAGCCCGAAACCTGGCATGTCTCTCGTGGTACGTTACGGGAGGCGCTGAAGATACTGGAATCGCAGGGCCTGACCAGAAGCAAGACTGGCCCCGGCGGGGGCGTGTTTGTCACCTCGGTCGAAGCCGAATATGCGATCTCGCTGCTCGACAATCTCTTCCTGCACGAGCAGCCCTCGATTGCCGACATATACGCGATCCGCAAGGAACTTGAGCCGCAGCTTGCCGGGAGCCTCGCAGGCCGGCTGACACCGCAGGCGATAGACTCCCTGCAAGCGACCATCAGGCTTTATGAGGATGAACCCGACAACGCCGAGGAAGAATACCAACAGCGTCTTGCCGAGCTCGATTTCCACGAGGAGCTGGCGCGCCTGTGCGAAAACCGCCTGCTCGGCTTTCTGTGCCGGTTTCTGGTGAGCTTGCTGCGGGACATGACGGTGTGCCGCGACATCTACCATCAGCACAATCCCGAGCTGCGCGAGACCGGGCTGCACTATCAGGTGGCGCTGCTGCGGGCGATGAAGGCCGGCAAGGCGGCGCAGGCGGGTGAACTGATGCGCGAACACATGATTGCAGCCGAAGCTTACATGCTTGAGCGCGCCGAGGTCAGACGCCGCACGCGCCGCCAGGGTGAGCCTTGAACGGCGCGATCAAAACCATCCACGGCGTGAATTGCCATTGCGGCTGGGACAACAGCATCGCGCCAGTCGCGACCGTGGCGCCAGGCGAAACGCTGCGCTTCGAATGCAAGGACGCCGGCGACGGTCATTTCCACGCCAATTCCACAGCGGCCGACATCGCCAGTATGGACCCGGCGCGGGTCAATCCCGTCACCGGACCGATATTCGTCGATGGCGCCGAGCCCGGCGATTGCCTCAAGGTGACCTTAGGTGAGTTCGAACCGTCCGGTTTCGGCTGGACCGCAGTCATCCCGGAATTTGGCTTGCTCGCGGACCAGTACAGGCAGCCCCGGCTGCATCTGTGGACCTATGATAGATCAGCCGAAAAGCCTGCCGCGTTCGGTGCGCATGCGCGGGTGCCGCTCAAACCTTTTGCTGGCACAATGGGCGTGGCCCTTGCCGAGCCCGGAACGCACTCCGTCATCCCGCCGCGCCATGTCGGCGGCAATCTCGATATCCGTGATCTTTCGTCAGGCACCGAACTCTACCTGCCGGTCGAGGTGCCCGGCGCCCTGTTTTCGGTGGGCGACACGCATGCCGCTCAAGGCGACGGCGAGATTTGCGGCACGGCTATCGAAAGCGCGATGAACGTCTCGCTCACCTTCGATGTCATCAAGGGCGCAGCCCCGCCTGCGCCGCGCTTTGTGACATCGGGGCCAGTGTCGCGCCATCTCGATCAGGCGGGTTACGAGGTCACGACTGGTGTCGGCCCAGACTTGATGGCAGCGGCGCGCGACGCGGTGTCCACCATGATTGACCTCATCGCCACACAGCAGAAGATGGCGCCGGAAGACGCCTATATGCTCTGTTCGGTTTGCGGTGATTTGAGGATCAGCGAAATCGTCGATGCACCCAATTGGGTGGTGTCGTTCTATTTCCCGCGCATCGTATTCGAGTAGCTTTGGCTCAGGCGACGCGCTTGCCCGCGCGCCACACCGAGCGAACCACAGGTATGCCCTTGTCGAGCCGCACCCGTACCAGATCGGCGCGGCGGCCGCTCTCGATCTTGCCGCGATCCTCGAGCCCCACCGTACGTGCCGGCGTCGAGGTCACTGTAGCAATCGCCTTTGGCAGGCTGATTGCCTCCACCCTCTCCGACAAAGCAAAGGCCGCGTGAAGCAGGCTGAGGGGAATGTAGTCGGACGAGAGTACGTCCAGAATGCCGGCTTCGGCGAGGTCCTTGGCCGCGATGTTGCCCGAATGCGAGCTGCCGCGCACCACATTCGGCGCGCCCATCAGCACGCTCATGCCCGCCTCGTGCGAGGCGCGCGCAGCCTCGATCGAGGTCGGAAACTCGGCGAGCCGAACGCCCTGCTCGATAGCCTCGTCGACATGTTCCAGCGTCGCATCGTCATGGCTTGCCAGCGTCACGCCCGCACTGCGGCAGTGTTCGGAAATCACCTTCCTGTGCGGTGCTGAGTAGCGATCCGACTGCTCCTTGCGCATTGCCACATAGGCATCGAACGCGGCATCGGACATGCCGCGCTTGGTTTTGTAGTAGAGCGTGTACTGATCCATCGTCTGGAACTGCCGTTGCCCCGGCGCATGGTCCATCAGCGAGGCAAGCCGCACCTGCGGGTCGTTTCGAAAACCATCGAACTCGCTCACTACGTCGGGCGAGGAAACCTCGCAGCGCAAATGGAGATAATGCTCCGCGCGCAGCCGCCCGTCGGCTTGCGCGGCCTCCAGTGCGTCGGCGAGTAGTCGCATCTCTCCCGGATCGAAACCGCTGTCTTCGTTGGAGCCCATGCGTAGACAGTCAAACACCGTGGTGATGCCGGACGTCGCTATCTGAGCGTCATGCGCCTGAATGGCGGCAACCGTGTTCCAGCGCACTCCGGGGCGTGGTGAATAGTGGCCTTCGAGATGGTCAGTGTGCAGTTCGATCAGGCCTGGGATGAGATAGTCGCCTTCGAAGTCTTCCCCGACCGTCGACGCGCCGGTACCGAACTCTGCAATGTCGCCTCCGCTGAACTTCAGCGACCCTTCCACGACCTCGTCATCCAACACGATGCGGGCATTGCGGAGAACGGTTTCGGCGGACATTGCTTCTTCTTTCTACGGTCGGGACGGTGTGCACGCCCTATGCGATTTGCGTGACGGTATTGCGACCGCCCGCTGGCAAAACCACGATTGCCGCAGCCGTCATTTTGGCTGCTTCGGCGCGATGAGCTGTTGGCGAAGTGTGCTCGAAATATTGTCGAAAACGAACACGACCACAAGGATGAGAACCACCATATACGCGACGTTCTCCCAGTCCTGATTGGTGCGCATCGCTTCCCACAATTTAAGCCCGATGCCGCCGGCGCCCACTGCGCCAATGATCGTTGCGGAGCGCGTGTTGGATTCCCAGAAATAGAGCGACTGGGCCAGAAACACGGGCAGCACCTGCGGCACCACGCCGAAGCGCTGCACGCTTGCCGGGGAGGCACCGACCGAGCGGATGCCTTCGCGCTGCTTGTCGTCGATATTCTCCAGCGCCTCGGAGTAGAGCTTTCCAAACGTGCCGGTGTCGGTGAAGAAAATCGCCGAAATGCCGGCCAGCGGCCCGGGTCCGAATGCGCGGGTGAAAAACAGCGCCCAGATAAGCATGTCCACCGAACGCAGGAAGTCGAAGAAGCGTTTCGAGGCCTGGTTGAGTAGCCGGTTGGGCATAATGTTGCGCGCGGCCATGAAGGCGAGCGGAAAGGCAACAATGGTGGCCAGCAGCGTACCGGCAAATGCCATCACGATCGTCTGCAGCAGCTTCAGCCACACATCATAGTGCTGCCATTCGCTATTGTAGAGGATGTTGTCGCATGCAACAGCGAGGTTGGAGCGGGTCGGGTCTACGCGCTCGCCCGAGGTGAGGAGGGACATCACCTCGCCGGCGGGCTTTCCCCAGAAGGGCGAGTTGGCGTCGAAGAAGAAATTCTCCCAGCCGAGGAAACGATGACGCACCTTCACCTCGTCGTCTTCGATTTCCGCGCGTCCGGCAAAACCGAAGCTGACGATCACCTTTGCGCCTGGCGCCTTCTGCGATGCCCATTCAGGCAGTTCGCCGCGCACCGTAACGGCTTCATCGAGCGCAATGTCGGCGATCATTGTTTCGCCGCCGCGCGTCACGGTCACCAGACCCGGCACGATTTCGATCGCGCCTGCGCCGCTCATGTCCACGACCGCGCGTACCACTTCTTCCTGCCGCAGGGTCTCGACTTGGGAGTCTGCCTCCGACGTCACCGAGCCGCCGCTCGAACCCGAGGGCGCTGCTTCGCCGCCAATGGTTCCAAGCAGGCTGTTGGAGGAACTGCGCTCACCACCTCCCGAAACAGTCTGCGTCGCGGTAGTGACGGTGCGCTCAACGACCGCCGTCTCTTTCGCAAGCCATTCGGGGTCAGGGTCGTTGCCTGCCGGGTCGAAGCGCGGGAAATCGATTTCGAGATGCTTCTCGCCAAACTCGATATCTGGCCTCGATTCATAGGAGACCCAGTCGGCCAGGTAGGAGCCGGCAATGTCCCAACGGCCTTCGGAAAACACCGTGCCGATGGAAAAGAACCACCATGCAAAGGCGAAATAGGCGGCAACGGAGGCGGCAACAGCGCCCTTTGAGATCAGCGATCCACGCGACTGGGAAAACACATCCGGGTGGCGGTCCACCAGCGCGTCGCGTTCGGCTTGGGTAAGTACGCTCATGGTCAGCTCCCGCGTCCGAATTCGAATGCCTGGTCGCCGACCAGCCTGCGCCGGAGATAGGCCGAGAGTTGATCCACCGCGACGATGGTGAGGAAGAGCAGAAGCACAATCGCCAATGTCTTCGCCTCATGCGTGCGGCTGATCGAAAGCCGCAGCGTCTCGCCGATGCCGCCGCCGCCAACCGCGCCGATAATGGTCGAAGCACGCACGTTGATTTCGAAGCGCAGCAGGCCGTAGCTCAGAAAATTGGGTAGGACCTGCGGCACCGTGCCGAACCATACGCGTTCCAGCCAGTTGCCGCCGGCGGCGCGAAGGCCTTCGTCGGGCTTCATGTCGGCGTTCTCGACCACTTCGAAGAACATCTTTCCGAGCGCGCCGATCGTGTGAATCGAAACCGCGATGATGGCCGGAACCGCGCCCAGCGAGAACACAGCCAGAAAGAAGCCGGCAATGACGATCTCGGGAAATGCACGCAGCAATTCCATGAAGCGGCGCACGAAGAAACGCAGCCAGCGATTGGCAGTCATGTTTTTTGCGGCGATGAAGCACAGCACGAAGCCGACGCCGAAACCGATCAGCGTCGATACGAGCGCAATGTTCAGCGTCTCGACCATCTTGTAGATATATTCGGGCACATACAGCGTCTCGGTGAAATAGACGCGACCCTCCGGGTAATTGAATTTCAGGCTGCCATCGTCATAGGGCGAGGGCAGATCCCAGAACGCGCGCCAGATCTCCAGCGGGCCGCGTGGCGTAAGCTGGTCGATGAAGCCGAAGAAATAGGGCAGTCGGTCGAAGAATTTGCCTGCATTGGTTTCATTGGCAAACCAGAGCGAGCCCGACATGGCGAGCACGAGAAAGGCGATTCCACCCCAGGTATACAGGCGGCGGCGACTGGCCAGTTCTCGCCAGTGTCTTTCGACTGCGAGACCTTCTTCCGACAGTCTGGCGCCGCCGGTCACGGCTGCTGCATCGGCGCTCATTCTTGATCCTTCGATGTCGCGAACAAATGACGATGCGCCGGGCGAGGTTGCCCGGCGCACAGTCGTGTTGGTTTTGGTTTAGGAGCCGATCTTGGCTTTGCGGGCCGCGATGATCGCTTCGTAGAATGCAGGCGTCACTTCGGTGAAGGCCTTGTAGTCGCCGCCTTGGATTGCCGAGAAGCACTCCGGGTCGCTTTCCGGCAGCTTCATCATGAAGGCCTTGAACTTGCCCTTCATGTCGGCGTCCATGGAGGTGCGCACGACGATCGGGCCGTTCGGGATCAGCGGCGACTTCCACAGCTCGACCAGGTCGTCCATGTCGACGATGCCCTTGTCGACCATCTTGCGCAGATTGCCGGAGGTGTAGCCGTCCGAGAAATCACCAACGCCCGATGCCCAAGTGGTGCCGGCGTCGAAGGTGCCTTTCACGACCTCAAGCACCAGGTTCTCGTGGCCGCCACCGAAGCCGGTGTCGCCGAAATATTCGCCGATCGACATGCCGACATCGTTCGGCAACGTCACGGAGGGCACGAGAAAGCCGGAGGTGGAATCCGGGTCGGCGAAGCCGAGCTTCTTGCCCTTCATGTCTTCCAGCTTGGTCATGCCGGAATCCTTGCGGGCCACCATGACCGAATAGTAGCCGGTCGAGCCGTCGGTCTGCACCGTGGTGAGGATCGGCTCAACGGCATTGGCATCTTCAAGATAGACCTTGGCATAGCCGGATGCGCCGAGCTCAGCATAGTCGAGCGTGCCGCCGAGAAGGCCCTGGATCACGCCGTCATAGTCGGCGGCAGGAAACAGCGATACTTTTTCAACGCCGAGAACCTCGGGAAGCGTGTCGACGAGGCACTGGAAGTTGCGCAGACGGTCGGCTTCGTTCTCGCCGCCCAGAATGCCGATGCGGAAGTCTTTTTCCATGGCATGGGCGGAACCGGCCATCATTGCGCTGACGGCCACAGCCGCCATAAGTGCTTTCCTGATCATGGATATTCTCCTGTTCGTGCCGGCCGCGCCGGCGCTAGGTTTCTGCTCAATTGGCCCGTGCGGAGGCCAGCCGACTCGGGACGTCAGGCCTCAGCCAAGGCCGGCTCGCGCCGCCCCGCGGATTGGTGCACCTTGACCTTGCCAGTGCTGATGCTGGTCGAGGTGATGTCTTCCGAAATCTCGCCGCCATCGGTGTCGGCGCCGTAGATCATGCGCACGGCATCCTGCGTGAGAGCCGATGCCGGCCCGTCGAACAGCACCTTGCCGCCGGCCATGCCGATAACGCGCTCGCAATAGCTGCGCGCCGTATCCAGCGTGTGGAGATTGGTGATGACCGTCAGGCCCTCACGCCGGTTTATGTCGGCCAGCGAGTCCATGACGATCTTTGCGTTGAGCGGGTCGAGCGAGGCGATCGGCTCGTCGGCAAGAATAACCTTCGGCTGCTGCATCAATGCCCGCGCGATCGCCACGCGCTGCTGCTGCCCGCCCGAAAGAGTACCGGCGCGCTGCAGCGCAGTCTTCGCGATGCCGAGGCGTTCGAGTGCCGCGATTGCCTCAATGCGCTCTTCACGGGTGAACATGCTGAGCAGGTTGAGCGCCGTGCTGCGATGGTTGAGACGGCCGAGCAGGACATTGGTCAACACGTCGAGCCGCGGCACCAGATTGAACTGCTGGAAGATCATCGCGCAGTCGCGCTGCCAGGCCCGCAAGGCCGAACCGCGCAAGGCGGACACTTCCATGCCGTCAAAAAAAATCGACCCCTGAGAGGGATCGATGAGACGATTGATCATGCGCAGAAGCGTGGATTTGCCGGCACCGGAACGGCCGATCACGCCAACCATCTGTCCCGGCGGGATTTCGATGGTGACGTCGTTCACGGCAACGTTCTTGCCGAAGCGTCGGGTGACGCTGTCGATTTTCAACATGTCGGCCTGCCCCTGTTCGCGCGTTGATTTCTGGCGCGTTCAGAGGTTCGCTAGCCGACCTGCATGAAGCTGCGATGTCACGAACGTGACGGTTTGATAACGGTGCACAGGGCTGGCGGGCCCTGTGGAATCACGCGGGCCGAACGGGCTGGCGCAGGATTGTCTTCAGCTTGTCGGGCGCAGTCTTTCGCGCGTCCGACAGGTAGATTTCATGATGCGGGCCGTTGAAAGTAAAGCCGCCGGCTGGCATCACCTGCGCATGCAGTTCGTGCAGCACGGGGCCTTCATCGTCGTAACTGCCTATGTGCAACCGCTGCAGGCACAGGCCTTCGTCATAGGGCTCCAGGCGAAGCGTGGCGGGAAGGGCGCCTAGCTTTTTCGCGGCTTTTTCCTTTGCCGACTCGAACATATCGCTATCGACGAAATCCGGCGCCATGATCATCATAGTCCAGCGCCACTCATCCTTGCGGCGTTCGGTGAAAGCTGCTGGATCGTCAGCCCACCAAAGGCCTTGGAGCGGCGGCACCACATAGTCGCGCTTGAGGCCAATCTTGCAGGCAAATTTCAGAGCGTAGGAGACCGAGTAGAGACATTCGATCGCGGCCTTGTAAGACTGTGCGGTGTTGGGGTTGCCCTCACCATCCACCTTCACGAACTGCATGCGTGGCACCTCGACTGCAACGAACTTGTCCCTGGGCGGGTTGAACAGCTCTTTGTTCGTCTTTCTGAAGTCGATCTTCTCCACGTCAGCCTCCAGTTTCCGCATTGTGTCCAGCGACCACGCCTCATCCGCTGCCAGTTGGCCGAGCGCATAGTTGAACATGGCCTGCACAAAAGCCGGCGCATCCGCAGCGTCCCGTGCATCGACAAGTCGCTGCTTTTCGTTCCGAAGCGCACTCAGGCGGCGTTCCAACGCGGCTTTCCCCGCGCCGTCGGCAAGCGCCGGCCAGTTGGCCATGCCAAGCAGAAGGTCGGGATAGGTCCGCGCTGGCTGTTCCAACGCACGCAGCGCCTCTTGCGCAAGGCGGTCTCGGCCATCATCCGTGATTGCAAACGCCCTGCGCGCCTTGCCCCCTGCCTGCCCAGGGAGCGGCGCGGCGAGCCTGCGCTTTTCGAGCCGTCCGAGCAGAAAGTAGATCGAGGAAAAACCGATCGACGTCCATTCGCGCAAACCACGTTCTTCGATCAGTTGCTCGATCTCATAGCCATGGCGCGGCGCTTCGCCCAGAAGGGTAAGAACCGCCATCTCCGCGCCGCTGAGCTCATCTTTCATATTCTAGTATTAGAATAGATAGGCGAATAGCCTCAAGCGAGATGGCTTCGCCTGAATCAGGTTTCGTATTTTTCGAGAAATGCCTCCGCCGAAAGCGAACGGAAATCGTCCAGCGCTTCACGGAGTCGTTGGTGGTCCCAGTCCCACCAGGCGAGCGCCTGATAGCGCTCTGCTATCGGCGCTTCGAAGCGTGGGCGGATCGGTTTCGCCGGCACGCCGCCGACAATCGTGTAAGGCGCGACATCCTTGGTCACGACTGCACCGGCGCCAACCACCGCGCCGTCGCCCACGGTGACCCCTGGCACCACGGTCGAGCCGTGACCGAACCATGTGTCATTGCCGACCCGCACCATGTTTTCCCGCCGCCAGTCGAAGAACTCGGCTTCTTGGTCGGCATCCTCCCAATAGTCGGATGCGCGGTAGGTGAAATGGTGCAGCGTCGGCCGCCAGGTCGGGTGATTGGTGGCGTTGAACCGCACGTTGGAGGCGATGTTGGCAAACTTGCCGATCTCGGCGCACCAGGCGCTGCAATCCTGCATCATGTAGGAATAGTCGCCGAGCACACTGTCATGCACCCGGCAGCGATCGGCGATCTCGGTGTAGCGGCCGAGCGTCGATCCCGAGACCTCGGCGGTCGGATGAACGAGTGGCTCCTCGCTGTATTTGGTCATGCCGCGGCTTCTCCGGGTGCGAACTCGGTCACGTCGATGACGCGGTCGGCCACCGCATCGCGCACATCGTGATCGTGGAAAATGCCGAGCAGCGCGACACCGCCTGCCTTCTTCTCCGCGATCATCTCGACCACCACCTTGCGGTTCGCCGCGTCGAGCGAAGCGGTCGGCTCGTCCAGCAGCAGGATCGGGTGGTCCGTGATGAAGCCGCGCGCAATGTTGACGCGCTGCTGCTCGCCACCAGAAAAGGTCGCCGGCGGCAGTTCCCAAAGCCGTTCTGGCAGATTGAGCCGGCTCAGCATCTCGCGGGCGCGCGCCTCGGCCTTCTCGCGGTCGATGCCGCGCGACACGAGCGGCTCCGCTACAACATCGACCGCCGCCACGCGCGGAATGGTGCGCAGAAACTGGCTGACATAGCCGATCGTATCGCGGCGAATGGCGATCACCACACGAGGATCGGCCTTGGCGAGATCGACAAGCTCGCCGTGATGAGCGACGATTATCTGGCCAGTGTCGACGGCATAATTGCCGTAGAGCATCTTCACGATCGAGCTTTTGCCGGCACCTGACGGGCCGCCGAGCACGGCGCACTCGCCTGCCCGCAGCGAAAACGAGACATTCTCCACGACGCCAAGCCGCACACTGCCTCGCAGGTGCATGGTGAAGCTTTTGCCGACTTCGGAAACGACGAGCGGAGTGGCCATTGTCACATCTTTCTCTTGCGTATCATCTGGTCCGAAATCCGGTATCCGCGATTCCAGATTATGCGGCTAAACCTGCAGGATCGAAGAAACGAGAAGCTGGGTGTAGGGCTGGCGCGGATCGTCCAGCACCCGGTCGGTGAGGCCGGTCTCAACGACCGCGCCGTCCTTCATCACCATTATCCGGTGCGACAGGAGCCGCGCGACGGCAAGGTCGTGGGTCACCACGATCGCCGCGAGACCAAGCTCGGATACGAGCCCGCGCAACAGATCGAGCAGCCGCGCCTGCACCGACACATCGAGGCCGCCGGTCGGCTCGTCCATGAATATGAGGCGCGGGCTGGTCACCAGGTTGCGTGCGATCTGAAGCCGCTGGCGCATGCCGCCGGAGAAGGCGCGGGGCTGGTCGTCAACCCGGTCCTCCGCGATTTCGACGCGCTCCAGCCAGTCGATCGCGGTTTCGCGGATACGGCCATAATGCCGGTCGCCGACAGCCATCAGCCGCTCACCGACATTGGCACCGGCTGAAACTGTCATTCTGAGACCATCGGCCGGGTTTTGATGCACGAAGCCCCAGTCGGTGCGCATCAGGAAGCGCCGCTCGGCCTCGTTCATGCGATAGAGGTCGCGCCAGACCTCGTCGCGCATGCGGTATGAAACCGTGCCGGACGAAGGCAGCAGGCGGGTCGAAACGCAGTTGAGCAGCGTTGTCTTGCCGGAGCCGGACTCGCCGACAACCGCCAGTACCTCACCGGGCCATAATTCGAAACTGACATCCTGGCAGCCGACGCGTGGGCCGTAGGATTTCGACAGAGACGTCACGCGCAGAAGCGGTTCATCTTTCATGGGTTTCCCTCCCCTTTGAGGGGAGGGTGGCCAATCGCCGAAGGCAGTTGGCCGGGTGGGGTCGCCATGGGCCGAGCGCCAACGGCGCCACCCCCCTCCGCCGCCTGCGGCGGCACCTCCCCCTCGGAGGAAACCTGCCGCGTTTCACAATGGTCGGTGTCGGAGCACACGAACATCCGCCCGCCGGCGTCATCGAGGATCACCTCGTCGAGATAGACATTCTCCGCCCCGCACAATGCGCATGGCCTGTCGAATTTCTGCACTTCGAACGGGTGGTCCTCGAAGTCGAGGCTCACCACGTTGGTGTAGGGCGGGATGGCATAGATGCGCTTCTCGCGCCCCGCGCCGAACAGCTGCAGTGCCGCCGACATATGCATTTTCGGGTTGTCGAATTTCGGCGTCGGCGACGGGTCCATCACATAACGCCGTTCCACTTTTACAGGGTAGGCATAGGTCGTCGCGATGTGCCCGTGGCGCGCAATGTCCTCATAGAGCTTCACATGCATGAGGCCGTATTCCTCAAGCGCGTGCATTTTGCGCGTCTCCGTCTCTCGCGGCTCCAGGAACCGCAGCGGCTCCGGGATAGGCACCTGATAGACCAGCACCTGCCCTTCGCCGAGTGGATGCTCGGGAATGCGGTGCCGCGTCTGGATCACGGTCGCATCGGCCGTCGAGGTCGTGACCGGCACCTTGGCCACTTTCTGGAAGAAGGCGCGAATCGAGACCGCATTGGTTGTGTCGTCAGCGCCCTGGTCGATCACCTTCAGCGTGTCGTCCGGCCCAATGATCGAAGCTGTCACCTGCACGCCGCCCGTGCCCCAGCCATAGGGCATCGGCATCTCGCGGCTGGCGAAGGGTACCTGATAGCCAGGGATGGCAATCCCTTTCAGGATCGCGCGCCGGATCATCCGTTTTGTTTGCTCATCGAGATAGGCGAAATTGTAGGTGGCAATTTCTGCGGCAGCTGCAACATTTGCGCTCACCATGCGTTGTCTCCTGAAGGATGGAGATTGAAATGGATATTCTCATCATCGCGGCGGTCGCCGCTCTGCTGCTTACGGCCTATCTGATCTATCGAGGTTATGCAGCGAGAGCTCGCGGCCGCAGAACGCCCGATCAGGAACGCTAGGTCGGTCATTCCGCTGCCTCTTTGTGTTCGGTCGCGGCCTGCCTGGCCTCGGCGCGCATGCGCCGCACAAGATCGAGTTCGGCCTGGAAGTCGACGTAATGCGGCAGCTTCAGGTGCTCCACGAAGCCGGTCGCCTGCACGTTGTCGGAATGCGAAATGACGAATTCCTCGTCCTGCGCCGGTGCAACGATGTCTTCGCCGAGCTCGGACGTGCGTAGCGCCCGGTCGCATAGCGACATCGCCATTGCCTTTCGCTCCGACTGACCGAATACCAGCCCGTAGCCGCGCGTAAACTGCGGCGGCGCCTTGGCCGACCCTTTGAACTGGTTGACCATCTGGCACTCCGTCACTTGTATGCGACCAAGCGGAACGGGGAAGGGCAGTTCGGGCACGTCGAGTTCGAAGTCGATTTCGCCGATCCGGATCTCGCCGACAAACGGATGACTGCGTGCATAGCCACGCTGGGTGGAATAGGCGAGAGCGAGAAGAAAACCTTCGTCGCCGCGTGCCAGCGCCTGCAGCCGCGCATCGCGCTCCAGCGGAAACTCCAGCGCCTCGCGGGAGATGTCGGCAACCGGCTTACCCTGCGGAACTGCGCCGTCCTCTTCGATCAGCTCTTCATGCGCCAGAATGTCGGTCACCCGCGGCATCGCGCCGTCGTCGGCCTCTCGGCTTTCAGGTGTTTCGGGGTCTAGTCCAGCCGCGATCTCCGGCTCCAGCAGCCGGTGCGTATAGTCGAATGTCGGCCCCAGAAGCTGGCCACCCGGCATGTCCTTGTAGGTCGCCGAAATGCGCCGCTCGACCAGCATCGCGCCGGTGTCGGCGGCACGCGTATAGCCGAAACGTGGCAGCGTGGTGCGAAAGGCGCGCACCAGAAACACCGCCTCGATCATGTCGCCGCGCGCCTGCGTGATCGCAAGCGCCGCCAACTCCCTGTCGTAAAGCGAGCCCTCCGCCATCACTCGGTCGACGCCAAGCGCCAGCTGCTCAACGATTTGGTCGAGCCTCAGTGCCGGCACGGAGCGGTCGCCGCGCCGCTTGTCGGCGAGCAGCCGGTGCGCATTGCGGATCGCCGCTTCGCCGCCCTTCACCGCGACATACATGGCTCAGCCTCCGTTTGGTTGATTGATGCGCGTGCTCCGCGGAAGGCCGCACACTGCATCTGGCCCGGCAAAGATGACATCCACGCCGCGAGGGAAGCGCGCCCGGTTCTGTTTCCATTGTTCGGCAAAGTGGCGGGGCAGCGGCGCAGGCGCGATCTCAACCTGATCGAGAATGCCGGGACCGGCGAGTTGCAACGCATCGCCGGTTTCGAAGCCGGCTACCTGTATGATAATCGTCGCTGACCGGTCAGGGTATTCCTGGCTACCCTGCGCGAAATTTTCGAGCGCGATCAGCTCCGCCGGGTTTGAGCAGAAGACGAAATGGGCTTCCGAAGGCGTGCGCACGATCGGCGCTCCGGTGTGGAAGGCGAGCCACGACCCGACGGCTTCTGAAACCGTCAGTGCGGTGTCCAGCCACACCGGCGTGTCATGGTCGCAAAGCGTCAGAGCGATGGCGCCGGCACTTGACGAAAGCGGGCCCGGCGGCGCAAGCAATTCGCGAAGCGCCTGCACCGTACCTGGCCGCGCCATCGCATCCATGATGCGGCGAAATGTGCTTTGCGCACCGAACACGGGTTCGGAAAATGCACCGCCAACGCTGTCGAGATCGCCAGTCATCAATCCTCTCCACGAACCATGGTGAAGAAGTCGACCCGCGTTGCGGCCGTTTGCTCTTTCGTCTGAGTATCCGCGGCTTCAAGCTCGCGCGCCAGCGGTTTGATCACTTCGGTGGCGAGCCTCGGCTGCAGGCTCTCATCTTGCCAGAGCGCGTCGAACAGGGCTGCGATGCGCGACTTCTCCTTATCGCGCCCAAGAGCATAGGAGTGGCCGACCGCACCGCCTGCAAGCTTCACGGTTGCCCGGGTCACGGTCACCTCGCCGACATTGAAAGGCGATCCGCCGCCGCCGATGCGCCCGCGCACTGTAACGAGCCCGGTTTCGGGCCCGCGTACGATTTTATGCTCGGTTTCCAGCTTGGCGTCGCTCCACAGCGCTTTCAGGCGCTCTCCCGGGGCGCGTGCGAGCGTGGCCATGTTAGCTTGCCGGACCTGTTCGTCCGCTCCTTCGCGCACTGCGCTCTCCTGCTTGCATCAATATTTGTCTAGTTATATAGACAAATACACAAATCACATGCACCGTGTAAATCCCCGGTGTGACGCTGGCATGACAGGAGGCGGGATTTTGGATCAGATGACGCCCGGAAGGATCGAGCGCCGCAGCGGCGTAGCGTTGTGGCGGCAGATCGCCGACCAAATTCGCCGGCTCGCCTCGGCGGGTGAGTTCGAGGAAGCGGGCAAGCTGCCGCCGGAGCTGGCGCTTGCCGAGCGCTTCGGTGTCAACCGCCACACCGTGCGTAGCGCGATCGCGCTTTTGGTGCAGGAAGGCGTGCTGCGCAGCGAGCAGGGCCGCGGTACGTTCGTTCAGGCCCGTCCGCGCCTTTCCTATCCCATTGGCACGCGCACCCGCTTTTCCGAAGGCCTCGCCAGCCAGACGCGTGAGCGTCTCGGCGTCTTGATTTCGAGCGCGCGAGAAACTGCGGGCAAATCGGTTGCCGACGCACTTGGCCTGCTTGAAGGCGCGCCGGTGATTAGGCTTGAGACGCGGGCCGAGGCTGACGGTCGCCCGCTGCTGCGCGGCACGAGTTGGTTCGACGCGACCCGCTTCGCCGGCATCGACGACAGCTACGCGGCGACGGGATCGATCACCGCCTCGCTGAAAGAGTTGGGCATTGAAGACTATACGCGCCAGTCCACGACGGTGACCGCCCAACTCGCCGATGGCGAAGACCTGGATGTTCTAAGGCTGTCGCCGGGCGCTGTGGTTCTGGTCACGGAGGCTGTGGACGCGGATATGGCCGGATGGCCGATTCAGTTCCTGCGCACGCGGTTTTCCGCCGACCGCGTAGAACTCAGAATTGGAAAAGATACTTAGCCGCCTATGGCTTCGAGATTGTAGATGTCGAGCGAGCCCTTGAGCGTGTTGCGGCTGGAGAGACTCGACGCGCCGCGCGTCGCCGCACCACCGCCTATATCCTTGAGCAACTGTCCGAAGTCACGCGGACCTGTTGCGGCTACAGCGCGCGTCTGAGTGCCGATCTGGTTGAGAAAACTGAGGTCGCTATGCACCGAGTTGCGGCCAGCCTCGCGCATCACCAGCACGAGCCGCCATAACCCCGTGCCGGCATCGGCGATGTCGCCCAATGCGCCCTTTATGTTTTCGCCGCGTTGAAAGCGCAGCCCAAGCATATGTTTGATCGAATAATTCGGCCCGATCAGAAGCATGTCCACGTCCACCGCGCGGGTCGATTGGTTGTCGATGCTAAAGATGAGCTGGTCGCCGCGGGCCAGAACGGGAACAGCCGAGCGTTCGATCTGTTTCGCGGTACCGGCGTTCGCGGCCTGCTGTTCAAGCCCGAAGCGGACCTTGCCGCGATCGAGCTCGGAAAGCTCCGACAGTTGCGCCAGACTGGTGGCGCGGAACACCGCGACGAAGTTTTCCCGCAGTTGTGTTAGTTGTTCCGGCGTCATACCGCCGGCGAGCCTGATCGAGTGCGGCTTGTTGCCCGCTGCGGCCGGCAACTCCCCCCCGGGCGGCAGAAACCACAGCCGCGGCTCGTCGCCGCTTTCGCCTGCATAGAGTTCTTTCGTTGACGCAACGATCAACCGCAGGTCGGCCTGTTCGCCCGGCGACACGAGCGTCAGATTGGCAGGGAGCTGTTCGTCCGCAGCAATCTTCTCAATCTCGCGCCGCGCATAGGCCGTTGCATCGTCATGCGCGCTGCCGGGCAGGGCCGAGAGCTCGACGCGCAGCTGAAAGGTCAGTGGCTTTTCGACGATCCGAACCACCGCACTTGCGGGCAAATCGGCAAGCACTGGCGGGTTCAGCCCCGCATAGCGCGCCGGCGTCGCCTCGGCGGTCAGCGGATCGTTGGTGCGCACTCTCAGAAAGCCTAGTGCCTGCGCCTCGTCCGCCAGAGGGTCGGGCAGAACAGCCAATATTGCGCCGCGCTCCAGCCCCTGCAGTGCGCCGGCCCTGATCCGCGCTTTGCCGCTATCGACCTCGATTGGCCATGAAAGGTTCGACGCACGGTTCCTTTCGCCGAACACGACGCGGTCAAGTTCGCCTTCGAAAAGCGGCGTCGGCTTGGTGAAATTTCCGGCCGCATATCGATGCAGGATGCCCTGCGCCAATTCGCGATATGTGATGCCAGGGTTCTTGGCCAGAACGTCGAGCATCGTGTAGCTGAAGAGCCCGTATGTCCGCGCCTGCTCGGCACCGCGCGGCAGCGGCATTTCCGGCGTCTTTTCGATTGTCTGCGCCGCGTAGAATGCGGCCATGCCACCAATGTCGGGGCTCTCGCTTGGGGCCAGCGTAGCTTCGCGCGCCAAAGCCTCGCCTGCGTCAGGCGCGTCGCCGGGGGCAAATGGTTCGGGCAGCCAGCGATATTGCGTGCCCTCCGGCTCCGCACCCGAGGCTCGGGTAGCGGTGCTCGAATGGCAGCTGTCGAATACGATGAAAACAAATGCCCCTTTGGCGCGGATCGCGTCGAGCGCAGCCCCCAGATCGTCATCCACCAGGGCGTTGGGATATATGCCGTTCTCTGCGGGCATGGTGTCTGCCGGCAGGAAAATTTCGTCCAGCCCGTCGGGCTCCGATTGCGGATCGCGCGCCCTCCGACGTGAACCATGGCCGGCAAAGTGGATGTAAACGAAATCCCCGGCCGAAACGGCCTCCGCCAACGCATTCAACTTTGCGACAATCTCCGCAAGCGTCGGATCGCCGTCAGCGGCAATACCGCCATTGGCGAGGATCGTCATACGTTCGCGACTGAATCCAAGCTCCGGCGTTGCCAGCAGATATCGCGACATGAGATCGACGTCGTTTGCCGGCCCGTCGAGTGCGGCGTCTTCGCCAAGTAGCGGGTAGTCGTTCACCGCGATAAACAGTGCATGCTTTTCGGCGAGCGCCGGCGCGCCCGGCAACCAGATTAGACAGGCGGTCAACGCGACCAGAATGACGCGCTGCAGTTCTCTCAGTCCGACCTCAGGCCGGTCAGGGACGAATGATCTCGACATCGCTTGCAAGCACGAAATGGTCCTGTCCGTTGCGCTTGAAACGCAGCCACTCCTGATCGTCGATTTTCGCCTGTTCGAACACGGTTTCGTCGCCTGCGGGCGGAAACACCTGGCCGGTGTTCAGCTCAAACTTGCGATCGCCGACAGAGGGCGGCTCCTTGCCGAAGATCGGCACCGGGTCCGGCCGAGCATTGGCGATCTGCGTGCCGGCCGTCAGCGGCCGCCAGATCGCCGGCGCCGGTCCGCGGGTGGTGGTTTGGTTGTCGGTGTCAAGGCTTGCGACATCCACGGGCGGTTGAAATTCCGGCAGCAGGAAAAAGAACTCGCCCTTTTCAAGGTCGAGCTGGTTGGTGACGAACAGCCCGTTCGGCTCCGCACTGGCGTCGAGTTCGCGCCGCAGCTTGCCGTATTGCGGCGTCTGCTCACCGGTGCGCGCGGTGATTGCCAGAAAATTGCCGAGTTCGGTGCCGCTCAGATAGGCGTCCTTGCTTTGGTCCGCCGTTTCGCCATTTGGCCCAGCGCGGCCATTGATGGCGCGAATGAACATTTCGGCGAAGCGACCATTATCCGCCACTTCTTCGCCGGCTAAGCCTGCGGTAATGATCTGCCGTGCCGGCCGCGCCATTTCGCGGTTGCGTGTGACCGAGGGGTTTGCGCGGGTGTTGGTGAAGATCGTGCCGGCAAAGCAGCTGTCCAGCACAAGCAGGACATGACGGGTGCGCATCTGGCGCAGATGCACGCCAAATGTCCTGAGCGGCATCGCGGACTTGTAGAAGCCACGCAGATCTTGATCTAGCGTTTCGGAATCGATGTCGAGTACGGGTGAATCGACGCCTAGCAGATACCCTTCGCCATCGATCGTCATGCCATGTCCGGCATACCAGATCAGGATGCGCGAATTCTCGTCATAGCCGTAGTCGTCGATGAAATCCTGGATCGCGTCGCGCAGCCGCTCCCCGGTCAGGTTCGGGTCGTCATACAGGATGACTTCGAAACCCTTGTTCTCCAGCTCCCGCGCCACCTTGCGTGCATCGCTGACGGCGAAATTAAGCCGCCGCTGCTTGCGGTATTCGTTGATGCCGATAACCAGCGCATAGCTCTTCTTCTCTTCGTAGAGGTCAACCGCCGACCCGTCATTGAGGAAGAGCTTGATCGTTTGCGCCTGCGCCACGCCGGAAGCGGCCAGGGCTGCAATCAGCCCAAACAAGAGCGCCAGTTTCTTCATGCCCACGCCATGTAATCCGGCCTTGAGGCCGAACCTCCAAACTTGCAGTCACCATGATTTGACCGCATTATTCGCCCGGCCATAGTTTCTGTCCACAAAGTTGGTTTCAAGATGGCGGGAGGAATTTTGATGAGGCGCGTTTTCTTGTTGTTCGCCGCCTTGTTCCTCGCGCTTTCGGCCGCAAGTGTCCGTGCGCAGGGGGCCTGCGAGGAAACCACGACTGGCGCCTGCTACCCGGAATACATCACGATCAGCGCACTCACCGCTACGGATGACGGCTACACCGCGGTCGCGGTTGCCGGCAGCGATCTTGAGGTGCTGCGGCTCGACGCGGATGCAAATATTGTCGACCGTTTCCTGTTGCCGCCGCCCGAATGGCTGCCCAACCAGACGAACATGCCCGCGATCGACAAGCTGGTCACGGGGGCGGCCGGCTCGGTCATGGGCGTCGGCACGGTAACGTCGGGCAACCAGCAGATCGGCGCGGTGTTTTTCCTGTCGCCGGACAATCAGACGCAATGGTCCGCGGCTCTGTTCGTTGATGCGGAAAGCAGCGTCATTCTCTATTCCGGCGCCTACGATCCAGCCGACAAACGCTATCTCGTGGTCGGCCGCCATACCAACGGCGCGGACACGGGTTCGTGCTCGAAATGGTCGCGCGGGCTCATCTTGTCGATCCCCGAAAGCGACATCACCAATCTCGCAGCCTATTTCGAAGGACCGCAGGAAGCCGGACTTGAAAACCGCGTCGCCTTCTACGACATCGCGCCGACCGGCAGCCGCGGCGAATTCGTGGCGACCGGCTTCGCCACGTCTCCCGCCCCAGGGGGCGGCTGCCAGGATAACGCGGTCGCAGTGAACGTGCGCGGTGGCGCAACCTCGCAATGGTCGGTAGGCTCGCGCTTTCTCATTGGCTCGCCAGATGAAAACGAAGTCGCCTTCGCCGTGTCGGCAATCGACAGCCGCACCTTCCTGATCGCGGGTCAGGGCACGGACACGCAGACTGGCGCGCGTGCGGCCTTTCTGTCCGAGTTCGGCTTTTTCGGCTCCGCGCCGGCATTGCGCTACGATCCATTCCCGGAGGACGGCTCCGACCGGTCCGGCGGCGATCGCTACCGAACGCTCACAAAGCTGGGCAGCGGCTCCGTGCTGGTCTCCGGCTCGGTTTCGGAAAGCCGCCAGGCGCGCAATCAGGGCATATGGCGCGTGCAGGCGCCGGGCATGGGGGGCGCAAGCCCACTCAATTTTCTAACGCGCGAGGCGGGCTCCGATATTTTCGCGACCGCGCTTGGCGCGGACGGCCGTGTGCTTGCTGTCGGGCGCCATGGCGCAGGGCGGGGTGATGTCGGCTGGATGGGTTTTGTTTTCGGACAGAAGCTTGTTGTCGATCGCCGCGATCCCGATCCGAACCTTGAACTGCTGACACCGCAGCAGGCGCGGGCAGGCAGCCTGACGCTTACCGCAAACGACGTGTCATCAGGCTTCGGATATCGCGATATCCGCTTTGGTGCCGGCCTGGAATATGAGGTGCGTTTCACAATCGACCGCGAAACCGACATCGCCGCGTCCGCCTTGCCGCTCGATGGCGACCTCGACCTTGTTTTGGTGGACGCAAATGACAGCGTGCTTGCCATTTCGGCCAACCGGGGCAGCGCCGGCGAATTCACAATCGCCGATCTGGAACCGGGCGACTACACGCTGAAGGTCGTGGCGATTGCCGATGTTGGCGAGTATGAGCTGCGCATCCGCTCAGGCCAGTCGCTTTCGGAGCCGGTGCTCGAAAGCCTCAATGCGCTGCATCGCGATGGGCGCAACAAACTGGCCGAGATGCTAACCGGTGGCGGCTATCTCAGCCCGGCGAGCGCAGATATCGGTTTTGGCGCTGCCGCGCTTGCTTCGCTGCTCGCCTACTACAACTCGTTCAACACGGTCATCGACGTGGCGGGCGTACAGCAGTTCATTGCCTCGGCCAGTCTTGCGGTGGACGATTAGCAGCTGCCTATTCGAACCAGAACGTCGTCTTGTCGACCTTGCCGTCGGCGTCGGTCACCGCGATGTCGATCTGCCCACGCCCCGAAATCGCAGCCCATTGTTCGCCGGTCGGTTCGGGCGCAAGCTCTTCGCCCAGCACGGTCCAGCGATAAGGCGGTCGTCCGCCCGCAACTTTGAGCGGTAGCGAGAAGGTTTCGCCCTCGCTGCGCTGCGCTGCGATTTGTGCGCCTTCGCGCGGATAAAGAATTTCGAGTGGCTCGCTGGTCACATAGCCCGGTGTCGATCCGAACCGCCGCAGCCGTTCGGGCAAGGCGCGCGGGCTGGCGAGCGCGCCGAGCGGGTGACGCCCTGCAGCAGCACCCTTCTTGGGCACCGGCAGGGCATCGAATATCTGCATCATCACGGGGGCCGCGGCCGAAACGCCATATGCGCCGAGATGCGGCGCACCATCCGGCCTGCCGATCCATACGCCCACGGTATGCAGCTTGTCGAAACCCACAGCCCACGCATCTCGGAACCCATAAGATGTGCCGGTCTTGAAGGCCACGCGCCGGGTGCCGTCTAACGCAGCCAGCCGCGCACGGCCGGCCGGCGGCGGGACATCGGCCAATATGTCGGCTACCGCGTTCGCCGCTGCCGGGCTGAAGAGGTTGCCAAGCGAGCGCCGCCGATCTTGCGGCGCAAACCGCAGCTCCTTGAGCTCGCCCTCGTTGGCAAACGCGGAATAGAACCACGTGAGCTGCTCTGGCGACACGCCGATGCCGCCGAGCGCGACGGCAAGGCCCGCTTCGGCGTCGGATGCGCCCATTGCCAGCGGCTTGCCCACGGTTCGGAAGCGCGACAGAAATGCGGGTATGCCGACGGCATCGAGCAGCATGACCGGCACGGTGTTCTTCGACAGGATCAGCGCCTGCCGCATGGAGATATCGCCGGAAAAAACGCCATCTGCGTTGTCCGGGCGGTAGCCGGCCAAATCGATTGGCCGGTCGGCGACGATCGTGTCCGGGTGCACGATCAACTGCTCGAAAGCCATCGCATAGATGAAGGGCTTCAGCGCGGAGCCGGGTGAGCGCACGGCGCGCACGAGATCGACATATCCGTCGCGGGCATGCGAACCCGGTGCACCGGAGCCGACATAGCCGATAACCGCGCCGTCCTCATTGCGGACCACCATGATGGAAATGTTCACGCCGGGGTCACGCCCACCAAGCGCGCGAGCGGCAATCTCTTCCGCCTTTCTCTGCAGCCTTGCATCGAGCAGCGTTTCGATAGCTCCTGAACTGCGGTGCGCTTTCTGCCGGTGCCCCATATGGAAAGCGTGGCGCGGCAGCGCAGTGCCCCTGATCGCAACTTGGCGCTTAGCAGCGCGCTTAGCTTCGCGACCGTCGATTACACCGCGCGCCGCCAGATTGGCTAGCACGCGATCGCGCGCAGCCTGCGCGGTTTCCGGGGCGCGATCGGGTCTCCGCGTCTCCGGTGCCTGCGGAAGTGCGACGAGCAAGGCCGCCTCGGCCAGCGAAAGCTCTGCCGGCTCCTTGCCGAGATAGATGAGCGAAGCCGCTCGCACGCCCTCGATATTGCCGCCAAAGGGCGCTGCCGTGAGATAGGCCCGCAGAATTTCGTCCTTGCTCAAATATCGCTCGAGCTTGACTGCGCGCAGCGCCTCCAGTGCCTTGGCTTGAAGCCCCCGGGGACGCGGATCGTAAAGCCGCACCAGTTGCATCGTCAGCGTCGATGCGCCAGAGACAATGCGCCCGTGCCGGATTGCCTGCCCGGCCGCCCGCAATGCAGCCGCAACATCCACGCCCCTGTGCGACCGGAAGTTCCGATCCTCATATGCGATCAGCATGTCGAGATAGGCGGAATCGATCGTGCCCAGGTCGGTGCCAAACCGCCATTTGGCGTCCGGCGACAAATGTCCGCCAAGAACGCCGCCATCCTCGGCAAGCACCAGCCGTGCATCATTTGCCAGCCGTACCGGCTCTGGCAGATCGACATGGCGCACCGCAAGTTCAAGCGCGCAGGCAAGTGTCAGAAATGCCAGCGCTCCATGGGCAAGAAGCCGTGCCGCATGTCGGGCGATTGTCACCTGCGTGGTCCCGCGGGAATATCGACCTCAAGCCGCGCCGCCTGGCTCAAAAGCGTGTTGCCCGGAAAATCGAGCGGGTCGACCGTAGTCGCGGGGAACAGGAAGGTGCCTGCCGACGAGACGCTGACTACAAAGGCCTGTCGGAACTCCAGCCCGTCATCGGCCGCTTCCTCGTCCTCGCCATTCAGCGTTTCCACCGCGCCGCTCGATTTCGGCACGACGATGGCCCGCCAGCTTTGCGGGTCTTCATCGACGGCGCGCACATTGCCCACGACCTTGAAGCCTTCCAGATCGCCATTCGGCGTCGCCGCTGAAAGGTCGGGCGAGACCAGCGTGAACGCGCTCGGCAACAGCGCTTCGACCACAAGCGGCCCATATGTGAAGCCGAGATCGGATAGATTGTCGTCCTGGAACCGAGCAAGCGCGTCGTTTGATACTTCCAGCATCACGACCAGCAGATCGCCCACCTCGAGCCGCTCGCGCGCGGGGTCGAATTCGCGTCCGCTGCCGGCGTGGAACATGCGCCGGCGGATGGCGCTTTCCGGCAGCGCCAGGTCTTCGCCATTCGCGAGCTTGCCGCCGACGCGCACGAAGGCGCGTGCCTCGGGTCCGCTCGCCTGGCCGATCGAAAGCGACGTGCCCTGCAGCGCGGCATAGTCGATTTCGCCGCTTTCGACGACACCGTCCGGCCGCGCCGTCAGCGAAACCAGCCGCGCATCGCTGGCGCTGATGTCCGCCTCCGTAAGCCGTGCCTCCTGCGGGATATCGAGATTGGCGACGGAGCGCGCCAGCCATGCCCGCGTGCGCAGATCGAGCGGCCTTGTCCGGTCCAGAAACGAGCCGGCCAATTCGCGCAGTACATCGGCCCGGATGCCGGTATGCGTGAGCATGCTTACCGCGATCGCTTTGCGGTATTCGTCGAGGTCGCCGAGATATTGCCGCGGGTCTTCATAGTAGGCGGCAAGCGTTGTCTCGGCGTTGACCGGCTCGCCATATTCGGACTTCACCGCAAGCGTGATCAGCTCCGACAAAGCCGACTGCCCGGCCGAAACTTCAACAAGCCCGTCGCCCGGTAGATCGTCGGGGTCGATGCCTTCCTCGCCCTCCACGGGATCGCTGCAATAGCTCAGGCGATCCACCTGGTCGGCGCTGAGTTCGCCTTGTTGCACCAGAACCAGCATCGCATAGCGGGTCTCGAGCGTGCACAGCAGTTCCTTCGCGATGTCAGGGTTCATGTCCGGCGCAAACAACGCATCCGACACGCGCTTCTTGATGAAGGACACCGAGTTCGTGATCGTGTCTTCCGAAACCGAATAGCCGGCCCTGCGCGCGCGGATCAGGAAGTCGAGCGCGGACGCATTGCGCAACAGCCCATGGCGCACCGGACCGGACGCAATTGTACCGTCGAAACCGACTTCGCTCGGAATGAATTCGCCGTCTGTGCGGTAAGGCACGAATGCGCCGTCGGCGATTTGCAGGGCCTGAATGCCGTCAATATTTGCTTGCAGCCGCTGCGCACCACGATCGTCGGCGCCGGCCTGCAAGTCCACGAAACCCTGCCAGATCATCTGGTCGAGCACAGCCTTGGGGTCGTCCGCTGCGCTGCCGAGGCTGGCAAGGCTGAGCGCATTCTCATTGCTTGCAAAGCGCGCGACCACGGTCACCGTGTCGGGGTCGTAGCGGTCTTCCACAATGCCAGCGAGAAGCTGGGCGAGGTCGGTCGGTCGCTCACTCAGCGGGAAGCTTAGATATTCCTGCGCCGCCACCGCCGATGGGCGCACCGCCAGCTGCCATTCGCGGCGCTGCTCCGCTGCCGGCAGAGGTATCTGGGCGTCGACCGCCGAAAGGTTGAGCGCAAGCTGGTAATGTCCCTCCGTGCCCTCGGGTACATCGACCCGCAGGAACAGATCCTGCGGGTCGCCCTGCGGTATCTTCACGAGAAACGCGCCGTCGGCTGCCGGCGCGATGTCCTGTCCGTCGAGCCCCGCCAGGCCGACATCGATGCCGCCCTCAGCTTCGAAGGCGAGGCGGTAGTCGCCTTTGTGATCGACGAAGCTGATGTTCTCGAGCCGAAGCGGCAAAAGCGGCCGGTCGCCTGATAGGAAGAATTCCGGCACACCGAGGCTTGAGACGACGAAGTGCCGAACCGGCAGCGTCTCGCCTGTCGACGCCACATGCTCTGCCGTCCAGGCAACGACGAAGATCGACAGCGAGCCGGTCTGCAATTCCAAATCGCCGAAATCGAAGGATGCCTTGCCGCCGCGCATCGGCACCGGCCCGCTCGCGGCCGCTACGATGTTGGTGGAGGTGTAGTTGGTCAGCGCCAGCCGCCCTGGCCGGTCGCCGCCTTCCTTGAGAAGCAGTCGGCCGTAATTGTCCATGACGCGCAGGCCGAGCTGCGCCTTGCCGACAAACTCTTCCTCTAGCCGCGCAGCCTCCGCCTTGTGGCCGGTCAGGCTGAGCAGGCCTTCGTCGACGACATAAGCAATCGCGAATGCGTCCGGCATGTCGGCTGCGCCGCAGGCGCCGTTCGGCCCGTCGATGCAGACATCGAAGCGCAGCGGCTCGTCCGGCCGAATGAAGTTCTCAAGCCCCGCGCCCTCGCGCCGGATCGACAGCGCGAAAGCCTCAGTACCGGCCGAAATCTCGAAATAGGCCGCACCTATTGCCCGCGCCGGCCCGTAGGAGCGCACATCGCCCGGATCGGCCTTGAACACGGTAGCCAGTGCATAAAGCCCGCGGCCCGCCCATTCGGGATCGGCGGTGAATGTCAACGTGCCGGCGCCGTCGCGCACTTCCGCGCTCGCCCATTGCACGATGTCGCCGGCTGCAATCGCCACCAGCGCTTCGCCGGTGCGGAATGGCGCTTCGATGCCGAGCGAAACCGTCTCGCCGGGCGCATATTGCTGCTTGTCCGAGCTGAGCACGAAAATATTCGGCTCAAGGTCTTCGACGGAGGTCTGTGCAACGCCGGTGGTGAAGCGCGTAGAGGCGATGCTGTCGCCGCGCGCATCCGATACCGTCACCACATAGCGGCCGTCATCGATGCCGGTGGCAGCGTCCGCCAAAGTCACGACACCGGGGCAGGGACCGCCCACTTCGCTCAGCCTGTCGAGCGAGGCGCGGCTGCGCGACACCTCTTCCCGGCTGCGTAGCTGTGTGTGCTGCCAAACGCCGTCGATATTTTCCCAGGCATAGGATTCGCGCTCGCGCTCGACGAGAATTTCCACGTCGCGGCCAAGTGCGGCTTCGCCGCCGGTATCCACCGATGCGATATCGATGGCCAGTCGATAGCCGCCGCTCTCCTCCAGAACCGGTTTCGGCACGGCCGAAACGCCGAGTGCGGCCTCGCGGCCGGGCACCTGGATCGTATGCTGCCCGCTTGCAACCGGCCCGGCGGCATCGAACAGCGTCACCTCGATCGTGGCCGCGAGTGGCCGGGTCGATGCCGGCAACCGCACACGCGAAAGGCGCAGCGAAAGCATGCCCTCATCGTCTGTGTACATTACATCGTTGCGCGAAATCGCCGGCAGCGTCTTGTCGTCGAAGCGGCCGAAAACGATATCGCCATAGCAGCGGTCGACCGGCGTCGCGACAGGCGAAACCCGTACCGTCACTTCGGCTTTCAGGTTTGCTGCCGGCGCCTGGCCAGTGCCTTCTGCGCCATAGAGATATTGCGCGTGGGCCGTGCCGGTTATCTCGACGGTGTCGCCATTGCCGGCACGCACGCGAAATGCGTCCCGTTGGTCGGTGGGGAAGTTGATGCGCGCCCGGTCGGGCCTGATCTTGCCGAGCTGCACGGCCGTCTCGGCCATGGTTTCGTTTGCCGCCGACACGAGCTTCAGCGCCGCGCGCCCGGGCTTCGCCGTTTCAGGAATGTCGAAGCTGATCAGCGAGCCGCCTTCGAACCAGTCCCGCGCCTCCACCGGCTGCGCCTTCACCACATAGTCGTCGATCTCGAGCCTCAGTTCGATACCGCGAGCGGCGTCCGCGCTGCGGTTGCGCAGCAGGGCAAAAACCTCAACGCTTTCGCCGGGCTGGTAGATGCCGCGGTCGGTGTAGATCATCGCGCCGCTTGGCGAAGTCTCGGTCGCGCCTTCCACATTGAGGCGCGAAAGGTCGAGCCGTTCCGGCCCGAAGGTGAGGAAATTGAAGTCCGTTTCGGTTTCGGCCATCACCGCCACAAGTGCGTTGCTGGCTTCGCCTATCGTCAGGCTGCGCGCGAAATTCGCTGCGCCGTTAGTGTCCGTGCGTGCTTCTGCAAGCACTCGGTTGCCCTTGCTGACGAGTTGGACGCGTGCGTTCTCGACCGGCCCACCTGTGGTCAACGAACGTGCCACCACCGTGAAGTCTCGCTCGCCTTCATAAAAGGTGAGGCCGATATCGGTGATGACGAACCACTGAGCGGCGTAAACCTGACAAGGGTCGAGTGGCGACACCGCGCAATGGAAGTCGCGGTTCGGCCCCTCGTCCGGTACCGGAGTGGCGAGCGCGTAGACACCAGGCACGAATGTTGTTGCGATGTCGGAATCCACGTCGAGCGGGCCGGCGACGAAGCTGCCCGAAATTTCGAGCCGCGGATCGGATATGCCACGCACTGGCTGTGCGATCGAGCGCAGCAGGCCCTGGCGGTTCCAGTCGGCCTGGTCGCCGCGTTCCAGCCAGTCCGCACGGTCCTGCAGGATAGTTCGCACCGGCACAAAGCTGCGCACGGTTGTGTTGCGCTCGCGCTCGCCGAGCGGCCGTTCGGCAGCACCCTCCCAAAGCACCTCGGAGAATTGTGTGATCAGCGCCTGATATTCGAAGGAAGGGATGCCGTTTCGGATATGCCCGAGCGCCAGATGCCGGTGCAGCGAACGGTCGACCACACGGTTGATCGTCAGCGGGAAGCTTTCGATATTGGTCAGCGAAATCGGCAGGTCGCCGGGCCCGCTGCGCGGCAGCATGAACTCGCCATCTGCAAAGCCGATGCGTCCCGGCAGGTTGGGCAGGCTTGGGTAGGTCGTCAGCGCTTCGCCGAGCATCGTGCCGTCGGCGGCCGCAAGTTCTGGCGAAAGCTTTGCCTCGTAGCTGCGGCCGGGCTCAAGCCGCAGCAGGCAGAGATCGCGCCCCGTGGCGCGTACGTCGAATGCGCTGGCCGGCACCGGCTCGCCATCCGATTTGAGATCCACCTTGTCAGCGTAGATGCGGCTGTTTTCTTCCAACTCCTTGTTGAAACCGAAGCACACTTCGATGTCGTTGCCATTGATGCGATAGTTTGGCGCGAAATAGCCATACTGGCTCTCGACGCCGTAAAATTCGAGCCGCGCATCGCCGCCCTTCATCTCGGCTATGTTCGCGCCCGGCAGGTTGGTCTGGATTTCGCGGTAGACATCGTCGAGCGCAGCAGCGGCATTGGCGATATCGGCGGCCGCCACTTCGCTGGCTTCAACGGCCTCATCGCGCGTGCGCTCCAGCGCGGCTATACGCCCGTCCGGCTCGCCATCCTGGGGTGCCGCGAAATCGTCTTCGAGTGCGAGGCCCTCCGCTTCCGCGATTGCGGCATTGGCGGATTTCACCGCCTGGAGCGCATCGTCGTAGCGCACACGATGGTCGGCTAGTTGAACCCGCAGATAGGCCGAAGCGACCAGCAGCGCTTCCAGCCGGTCGGCTTCCCGGTCGGCAAGCTGCGTGGCGCGTACCGCTGCCGCCAGGCCGTTATTTGCGCCGCGATCGGCTGCCTGCCAGGCCCGGGCCAGATTGAGCCAGAGCTGGACGTTTTCGCGGTCGCCAGCAACGAGCCGCTCGCTCAGGCGCACGACATCCACGGAGCGCCCTTGTGCGCGCGCTTCGCTGATCTGGCGCAGTGTTTCGGTGACGGAAAAGTCGCCCTCGGGCGCTTCGATGGAGCGCTCATAGGCCTCGGCGATCGTCAGCAGTTCGGCGTCGGTGATTTCGGCCTTTGCTGGCAGCAAAGCAGCGCCAAGCAAAACCAGCGAAATGGCAATAAGCCTGACCATGATTTCGACCTCCACCTAACCCTGGGGAAGTACATCAATCGCGCAGTCTTATGTCAAATATCAGACGCTGCCGAACGCCGTGACTTGTCGAGCCGAAATCAGCTGGTCGGTTCAGGCCAGCGAATCTCGTCTGCGGCCGACAGCACCAGCGGCGAAAGCCCGTCCCCGCCGGCTTCGACAATCCTGTGGAGACGACGCCGCATGCGCGGATCCCAGAAATCGTTGATGTGCTTGGCGACGCCGGCCTGCGCCTCGTCTTCAGGCATCGATTTGAAGAAAGACGCGATCTGGTTGGCCATGTAAACCAGCTTCTGGTCCGTATTCATCGCCGTTCCGGCTTCATGCGACATCGGCGGACGCTCCTGTTAAAACGCGGTCGGGCCGCGTAAAAATGTCGAACTCGTCGCCCCGTGCCAGCGCAACCAGCGTCATGCCGGCTTCTTCCGCGGTGCGGATGGCAAGCGCGGTGGGTGCTGAAACCGCGACGATCATGCTGGAACCGAGCTGCGCCGCCTTCTGCACCATCTCGACGGAAACCCGCGAGGTGATCACAACAATGCCAGTCGCGCCGCTGGTGCCTGATCGCGCCAGCGCGCCAGCAAGCTTGTCGAGCGCATTGTGCCGGCCGACATCCTCGCGCGCCGCGACAATGCCTTGGCCGGGCACGTAGAAACCGGCGGCATGCACCGCGCCTGTTTCAGCATGCATTGGCTGTTGCTTGGTCAAGAGCCGGACAGCGTTTGAGATTTCGGTCGACGAAAGCACCAGTTCCGCCGCGCCGACGGAGGCGACCGAACGCATGGCTTCATCGATGGATTCAATGCCGCAAAGCCCGCACCCGACAGGTCCGGCAAGGCGCCGCCGCCGCGCTTCGAACCGGCGATTGGCCTCGTCTTTCAGGCGCAGCTGGATGTCGATGCCCGCCCCCGCTTCCTCGATCGCGATGTGCTCGATTTCATCGGTCGAGGCGATAACGCCCTCTGTCAACGAAAAGCCGACGGCGAAGTCTTCGAGATCGGCCGGCGTGGCCATCATCACGGCATGGGTCGTCCCGGCATAGGAGAGTGCGACCGGCGTCTCTTCCGGCACCATGCGCGCTGCAGCTTTGGTCCCGCCGGCGCGCCGCGCAATGCGTGATGTGGAGGTAAGCGGCGGTCTCATCGATGCGCCTTTTCCCTCCCCCTTGAGGGGAGGGTGGCCGCGAAGCGGCCGGGTGGGGTGGTTTGCATCATGCTCAGCAGGGAAATCGCGTAGAGGGCGGCACCAGCACCCCCACCCGCCCAACCGCCTTGGGCGGTTGTCCGCTCTCCCCTCAAGGGGGAGGGAAAAGGCGCGCTGACGCTCATTCGGCCGCCTCGAGCGGAGCAATCCGCCGGCTCTTGCGGGTCAGCTCCTCGTATTCCTCCTGCCAGTCGGTCGGCCCGTTGGAGGGCGAAACCTGCACCGCGGTCACCTTGTATTCCGGGCAGTTGGTCGCCCAGTCCGAGAAGTCGGTGGTGATCACGTTGGCCTGAGTGTCCGGGTGGTGGAAGGTGGTGTAAACGACGCCCGGCGCCACGCGATCGGTCGTCAGCGCGCGCAGCGTGGTTTCGCCGGCCCGGCTCGCAAGCCGAACCCAGTCGCCGTCGCGTATGCCGCGCTGCTCCGCATCGTGCGGGTGGATTTCCAGCCGGTCCTCGCCATGCCACACCACATTCTCGGTGCGCCTTGTCTGGGCGCCGACATTATATTGCGACAGAATCCGCCCGGTGGTCAGAAGCAGCGGGAAGCGCGGGCCGCTCTTCTCGTCGGTCGCCACATAGTCGGTGCGGATCAGCTTGCCCTTGCCGCGCACAAAGCCGCCAATATGCATCACCGGCGTGCCCTTGGGCGCCTTCTCGTTGCATGGCCATTGCACTGAGCCTTCCGTGTCGAGCAGCTCATAGCTCACATTGGCGAAAGACGGCGTGGTTGCCGCGATCTCGTCCATGATTTCGGAAGGGTGCGTGTAGGCCCAGTCGAGCCCCATCGCCTGCGCAAGCCGCTGGGTGACTTCCCAGTCTGCAAGCCCGTTTTTCGGCTCCATCACCTTGCGCACAAGATTGATGCGCCGTTCCGCATTGGTGAAGGTGCCGTCCTTCTCCAGGAAGGTCGAACCGGGCAGGAACACATGCGCGTAGTTCGCGGTCTCGTTGAGGAAGAGGTCGTGAACGACGACGCATTCCATCGCCTCCAGACCGGCTGCCACGTGATGTGTGTTGGGGTCGGACTGGAGAATGTCCTCTCCCTGTACGTAGATGCCTTTGAATGAACCATCGACCGCCGCGTCCAGCATATTGGGAATACGCAGGCCGGGCTCGCTGTCGAGCTTCACGTTCCAGAGTTTCTCGAAAATGTCGCGCGTCGCGTCGTCGGACATGTGCCGGTAGCCCGGAAGCTCATGTGGGAACGAGCCCATGTCACATGCGCCCTGCACATTGTTCTGGCCGCGCAGCGGGTTCACGCCAACGCCGGGCCGGCCGTAATTGCCGGTCAGCATGGCGAGGTTGGCAATCGCCATCACCGTGGTCGAGCCCTGGCTGTGCTCGGTGACGCCGAGGCCGTAATAAATCGCGCCGTTTCCGCCTCGCGCATAAAGCCGCGCCGCCTGGCGGATCAAATCAGCCGGCACACCGGAAACCTTCTCCACTTCCTCCGGGCTGTTCTGCGGCTCGGCCAGAAACGCGGCATAGTCTTCGAATTCCGACCAGTCGCAGCGTTCGCGGATGAAGGATTCGTCGTGCAGGCCTTCCGTCACGATCACATGCGCCAGCGCGGTCAGCAGCGCGACATTGGTGCCGGGCTTTAGCGGCAAATGGTAGGAGGCCTCCACATGCGGCTGACGCACCATGTCGATGCGGCGCGGATCGACGACGATCAGCTTCGCGCCTTGCCGCAGCCGCTTCTTCAGCCGCGAGGCAAATACAGGATGGCCGTCGGTCGGGTTGGCGCCGATCACCATCACGACGTCGGTATGCTCGACGGAATCGAAATCCTGCGTGCCGGCGGAAGTGCCGAGCGTGGTCTTCAGCCCGTAGCCGGTCGGCGAGTGGCAGACGCGCGCACAGGTGTCGACATTGTTGTTGCCGAATCCCTGCCGGATCAGCTTTTGGACGAGATAGGTCTCCTCATTCGTACAGCGTGAGGAGGTGATGCCGCCGATCGACCCGCGCCCGTGCTCGTTCTGCAGCCGGCGGAATTCGTTGGCGACATGCGAGAACGCTTCCTCCCAGGAGACTTCGCGCCACGGGTCGGTGATCTTCTCGCGGATCATGGGGTTGAGAATGCGGTCCTTGTGACTGGCATAACCCCAGGCGAAGCGGCCCTTAACGCAGGAATGGCCGCGGTTCGCCTTGCCGCCCTTGTAGGGCACCATGCGTACGACATCGTCGCCCTTCATCTCCGCCTTGAACGAGCAGCCAACGCCGCAATAGGCGCAGGTCGTCACCACCGAGCGGTCAGGCATGCCGCGCTCCAGCACGGTCTTTTCACGAAGTGCGTCAGTCGGGCAGGCCTGCACGCAGGCGCCACATGAAACGCATTCCGAACCCAGGAAATCGTCTTCGCTCATGCCGGCCGAGATGCGGCTCTCAAAGCCACGACCCTCGACGGTGAGCGCAAACGTTCCCTGCACTTCCTCGCAGGCGCGCACGCAACGCGAGCACACGATGCATTGCGAGGCGTCATAGGTGAAATAGGGGTTGCTCTCGTCGCGGGCGATGTAGTCGATATTGAGCGAACCATTGCCCGGGGCGATGCCCGGCTCGACATGGTTGCGTCCGTCCGTGCCATAGCGGTTTTCGGTCAGGCCCACCTGATCCGCCACATGGTCGAACTCGCTGGCGCCGGTGCCGCGCTGTTCGTTCCAGGCGTTCGGATGGTCGGAGACGTAAAGCTCCATCACGCCTTTGCGGATCGCGTCGAGCCGGTCGCTGGTCGTACGCACCTCGATGCCTTCCGCAACGGGCGTGGTGCATGATGCCGGCGTGCCACCGCGCCCCTCGATTTCGACCAGGCAGACCCGGCAGGAGCCGAAGCTTTCCAGCATGTCGGTGGCGCAGAGCTTCGGAATTTCGATGCCCGCATCCATCGCCGCGCGCATGATCGAGGTGCCTTCCGGCACCGTCACTTGCTTGCCGTCAACCGTGAGCGTCACCGTCTTCTCGGCCTTCGAGGCCGGGGTGCCGTAGTCGATTTCCTTGACGAATGACATTGGCCGTCTCCTATTCCGCCGCTTCGCGCATCGGCGCCGGTCGGAAATCTTCCGGGAAGTGTTTCATCGCGCTCATCACCGGGTAGGGCGTGAAGCCGCCCAGCGCGCAGAGCGAACCGAACTTCATCGTGTTGCAAAGGTCGATGACAAGTTCGAGCTGCTTCTCCGGCTCGATATTTGCTCTCACCTTATCTAGCGTTTCGACGCCGCGGGTCGAGCCGATACGGCAGGGTGTGCACTTGCCGCAGCTTTCGATGGCGCAGAACTCCATCGCAAACCGGGCCTGCTTGAGCATGTCCACCGCGTCGTCGAAAACGACAATGCCGGCATGGCCGATCAGCCCGTCGCGCTCGGCAAATGCCTCATAGTCGAATGGCGTATCGAACAGGTCGCGCGGGAAGTAAGCCCCAAGCGGTCCGCCAACCTGAACCGCGCGCACCGGCCGTCCGGTAGCCGTGCCGCCGCCGATATCATCGACCAGCTCGCCGAGCGTCATGCCGAAGGCGGCTTCGAACAGCCCGCCATGCTTGATGTTGCCGGTCAGCTGGATCGGGATCGTGCCGCGCGAACGGCCCATGCCGAAGTCGCGGTAGAACTCGGCACCCTTGTCCATGATCACCGGCACCGAAGCGAGCGAGATCACATTGTTGATGACGGTTGGCTTGCCGAACAGGCCCTTATGCGCCGGCAGCGGCGGCTTGGCGCGCACCTGTCCGCGCTTGCCTTCCAGACTGTCGAGAAGCGCGGTCTCTTCGCCGCAGACATAAGCCCCGGCACCGATGCGCACCTCGATATTGAAGGCGTAGTCGGAGCCGAGCACCCTGCGGCCAAGAACGCCGGCCTTGCGCGCTGCCATAATCGCTTCGTTGAGCACGATATTGGCGTGCGGATATTCCGAACGAAGATAGACATAGCCCTTGGTCGCGCCTGTCGCGATCCCGGCAATCGTCATGCCTTCGATGAGCACGAACGGGTCGCCTTCCATCACCATACGGTCGGAAAAGGTGCCGCTGTCGCCCTCATCGGCATTGCACACGATGTATTTCTGCGCGCCCGGCGTATCGAGCACGGTCTTCCATTTGATGCCGGTCGGAAAGCCGGCCCCGCCCCGTCCGCGCAAACCGGAATCGGTGACTTGTGCCACGATCTCCTGCGGCGAAAGCTTCAGCGCGTTCTTGAGGCCTTTCAGCCCGTCATGCGCTTCGTAGTCGGCCAGCGAAACGGGATCGGTGATGCCGCAGCGCGCAAAGGTGAGGCGGGTCTGCTTTGCAAGAAATGGAATGTCCTCCGGCTTGCCAAGCCGAAGCTCGTGATCTCCGCCTGACAGAAGCCCGCTGTCGAAAAGCGACTTCACGTCGGACGGTTTCACCGGCCCATAAGCAACGCGGCCCTTGTCGGTCGTCACCTCCACCATCGGCTCCAGCCAGTAGAGACCGCGCGAACCGTTGCGCACGATTTCGGCTTTTTCGCCGCGCGCCTCGAGCTCTTTCGCGACCTCGGCGGCCACCTTGTCGGCGCCGAGCGCCAGTGATCCGGAATCGCGCGGAATGTAGATGGTGGCGGTCATGCCCGCACCTCCACCGCGATCTCTTCCGCCCTGGCATTGTCGAGCCGGCCGATCACCTCGCCGTCCAGCATTGCCGAAGGCGCGCAGGCGCACAGTCCGAGACAGTAGACTGGCTCAAGCGTCACCGAGCCGTCCGCTGCGGTTTCGTGGAATTTGATGCCGAGCAGTTCCTGCAGCCGTTCTGCGACTGCATCGCCACCCATCGACTGGCATGCCTCTGCCCGGCAAAGTTTCAGCACGTGCCGCCCTGCGGGCTCCTTGCGATAATCATGATAGAATGAAACGACGCCGTGAACTTCCGCGCGCGAAATGTTCAGCGCGTTCGCGATCACGGGCAGCGCCTCCGTCGGCACGTGGCCGAACTCCTCCTGCACCCCATGCAGGATCGGCAGCAGCGGGCCTTCGAGCCCTTTCAATTCGTCGATGATTGCCGAAGTCTTGGCTGTGACCTCGGTACTGTGCGCCTGCATCGTCATGCAGCGCCCTCCCTGAAAACCGGCCGGCATTTGCTCAGCGATCACGAAATCAGAACAAACGCGCCATTTCAATAAAGCAGAATCGTCGTTTGATAGAAGATTTCTATCAAACAGCCTCCTCGGGAGAGAGTTAGATCAGACGCGCTTTTCGAGTTTGTCCGCCAGCGCCGTGGCCTCGTTCAAAAACGCCGCGACAAGCGGCGTGTGCGGCTCGCGTTTCGCTGCAATCAGCCCGACAATGTGGCTGGCATCCGGCTCCACGATGGGGATGGCGCGGATTGGCTTCGCAAAGCCGAATGTCTCGGCAAGGTTGAGCGGCATGATCGACGACCATTTGCCGGTGCGGATATGCGAAAACAGCACGATCATGGAGTTGGATTCCAGCGTCGGCCGCGCCGTCACACCGGCTTCGGCCAGATGCTGATCGATGATGCGCCGGTTCTGCATGTCAGGCGTCAGCAGGCAGAGCGGCAACTCCGCCACTTCCGCCCAGGTCACCTTGTCCCGGTCAGAAAGCGGGTTCCCGGTCGCGGTGATGAGCTGGTACCGCTCGGAGTAGAGCGGCACTGAAACGACGCGCCCCACCGGCTCGTTGTCGAGATAGGTGACGCCGATATCGATCTCGAAATTTCCGATCAGCGTCTGCACCTCGACCGAGTTGCGCGACAAAACAGAGAAATTCACGCCCGGATGCTTTTCGCGAAAGGGTGTCGTCAGCTCGGCAATCATCGCAAGTGCGGTGGGGATCGCGGCAATGTGCAGTCGCCCGGAGAGGCCGTGCCGGGCCGCGCGCATCTCCTCCTTCATCGTATGCGCATCCCCGACGATACGCCGTGCCCAGGTGAGCACCTGCTCGCCTTCAGGCGTCAGTCCCTGGAAGCGCGAACTGCGTTTGACCAGGAGTACGCCAAGCTGGTCTTCCAGCTGCTTGATCGCAGCCGAGAGCGTCGGCTGGGTGATACCCAGCTCTTCGGCCGCGCGGCCGAAATGTTCGGTGCGCGCCAGCGCGATGAAGACTTCGAGCTTGTCGATCATGGCGGGAAACTAGCGGCGTGCGAGCCCCGCGCCAATCGAAATGACGATCACCCTCGCGCGGCTCTTTCCAGTTCCGCGACGTCGAGCTTCACCATCTTCATCATTGCCTGGGTGACGCGCCTTGCGACCGCCGGATCGGGATCGCGCATCAGGCGCGGCAGCGCCTCGGGCACGATCTGCCAGCCGAAGCCGAACTTGTCCTTTATCCAGCCGCACTGGATTTCCCTGCCGCCATTGGCGCGGAGCTTGGCCCAGTATTCGTCGACTTCCTCCTGATCCTCACAGAGGATCTGCAGCGACATTGCGTCGTTCGGTTTGGCTTCAGGATGCGGGCCGCCGTTCAGGCAAACGATCTGATGCCCATCGATGATCACTTCCGCCGTGATCACCTGACCCTCCTTCATGTAGGGTTCGCCGCCGGCCGAAGCATGCTCGACGGCGCCTAGCTTTGCGTCGCGGAATACCGAAGCATAGAAGCGCGCCGCATCCTCGGCCTCGGTTTCGAACCACATCCATGTGCTGATCTTGCTCATTTCAATCTCCCGGTTTTGCCTCATATGCCGAGGACGAATGAGCGACGCCCGATCCGACACGATCGCAAAAATCTAGTCGAGTGTGCGGCGGAAGCGAGCGAGCGCTATCGTTGCGTAGGCGACAATAAAGACGACAAGCATCGATGTTTCCCATGCAACGGCCGGGAACTCAGCGCCCTTCAGCATGATCGCCCGGATCACACGCAGGAAATGCGTGAGCGGGAATATCTCGCCGATCCATTGCGCCCAGATTGGCATTCCCCTGAACGGGAACATGAACCCCGACAGCAGTATGGAAGGCAGGAAGAAAAAGAAGGTGAGCTGCAGCGCCTGCATCTGCGTGCGTGCGATCGTGGAGATGAAATAGCCGAGCAGCACCAGCCCGAGAACGAACAGCAGGATCGCCGTGAGCAACAAAGAGATCGAGCCGACAAACGGCACGCCGAACATCAGCTTCGCAGCGACAAGCACCACCACGACCTGCACCGCACCTACGCCGAGATAGGGCAGCACCTTGCCGAGCATGATCTCGAACGGGCTCGCCGGCATGGCGAGCAGATTTTCCATTGTGCCGCGCTCGGTTTCGCGCGTCAGCGCAATCGAGGTCATCATCACCATGGTCATTTGCAGGATCACGCCCAGCAGACCGGGCACGATATTGTACTGCGAAATGCCCTCCGGGTTGTAGCGCCGGTGAACCACTACTTCGAGCTGGCTGGGGTCGTCGGCGTTTGCGTCGAGCCCGCGCTCGCGCGTCAGTGCCCCGCGCGCCACCGTGCTCAGCGTCGATATCGCGCCGCTGGCAGCGGATGGGTCGGTGGCGTCGGCCTCGATCAGGATTTGCGGACTGTCGCCGCGCTCCACCCGGCGCGCGAAGTCGGATGGAATTGTCACGACGAACACCACGTCGCCGCGCGAGATCAGGAACTCGCCCTCCGCCTCGCTGTTTACGATGTGGTCAAAGCGGTAATAGCCGGTCGTCTCCAGAGCGGAGACCATGGCGCGGGAATATTGATCATGGCTCAGCACCACCAGTGCTGCAGGCAGCTGTTTCGGATCGCTGTTGATCGCAAAGCCAAACAGAACGAGTTGCACGAGTGGCACGCCGAGCATCATACCGAAAGTGATGCGGTCGCGCCGCATCTGGATGAACTCCTTCGCGAGCAGGGCAAAGAGCCGGGTGAGGGAGAAAAACCGGTTCATTGCATGTTGTCCTGCGACCCGGACATGAACTGAATGAAGACGTCTTCCAGGCTGGTTTCGCCGCGTTCGACGCTCACACCGTCGCGCTTGCGGAACGGATCGAGCGCCTTTTCAAGCGCTTTGGCGTCGGAGCCCACCACATGCAGAGTCGTGCCGAATGGCGCTACCTGATCGACGCCCGGCGTCTCGGCCAAAGCCCGCGCAACTTCGCCGAGCCGCGCGCCTCGCAGCACAAAGGTGGTCAGCCCGGCATCGCGTACGACATCTTCAACCGTGCCGGTCGCGATCATCTTGCCATATGCGATGTAGCTGATGCGATGGCAGCGCTCGGCCTCGTCCATGTAGTGGGTGGAGACGAGCACGGTCAGACCGCCCGCCGCCAGCCTGTGTATCTCGTCCCAGAATTCGCGCCGCGCCTTGGGGTCCACGCCCGCCGTCGGCTCGTCGAGCAGAAGCAACTTCGGCTCATGCATGATGCATGCGGCAAGCGCCAGCCGCTGCTTCCAGCCGCCCGACAGCGTGCCCGCGAGCTGATTGCGGCGCGAGGTCAGGCCCAAATCTTCGAGTGTGCGGTTCACGTAGTCCTTGCGCGGCTTGAGTTGGTAAAGCCGCGCCACGAAATCGAGATTTTCCGAGATCGTCAGATCTTCGTAGAAGGAAAATCGCTGGGTCATGTAACCGACCTCGCGCTTGATCCTGAGCGCATCGTTCTCAAGGTCGTAGCCAAGCACGGTGCCGCCGCCCGCATCGGCGGTGAGCAATCCGCACATCAGGCGAATGGTTGTCGTCTTGCCCGAGCCATTGGGCCCGAGAAAGCCCACGATCTCGCCGGTCTCCACCGTCATCGAAACGTGGTCGACAACGGTTCGGTCGCCGAAGCGCTTGACGAGACCGTGGACTTCGATGGCGTTCACGGCTGGTCGTCCGCCAGCCTTACATCGACGATTTGCCCGGGCTTGAGTCGCGCTGCGCCGTTCTCGGGCCTGGCCTCGATCAGATGCGAAAGTTTCTGCCGCGTCTCGAGCGAATAAATCACCGGCGGCGTAAATTCCGGCTCGGGTGCGGCATAGCTGATCAATGCTGTCAGCCGGTCAGGACAGCCGTCGCACGATACCCTTAGCCGATCACCGATCTGAATGGTCGAAAATTGCGCCTCCGGCACGTAGAGCTTCAGCTTCACCGCACCGTTCGGAAGCATGGAAATTACTGGCGCGGAGGGGCCCGACAAATCTCCGGGATTGCGGATCACATCGCTTACGCGTCCCTGTTCCGGCGCTGTGATTGTGCGCTTGGAAAGGCGCCACCGTGCCTGTTCGAGCGAGGCTTGCGCCTGTTCCACCTGATGCTCGGCCGCGGCTATTGTCTCCGCACGCGCCGGCAGGCGGGCGACCGCGAGATCAGCCTCTGCTTTACCGACCATCGCCTCGGCCGTGGTAAGCGCGGTTTCGGCCTTGTCGAGATCGGCTTGCGTGGCGATGCCGCGTTTGAAGAGGTCCTGCGTGCGGGCGTGGACGCGCCGCGCTTCTTCGGCTTGCGCCTGCGCGGAGCTGAGTGCGGCTTCCAAAACAGCGATCTCTTCGGGCCGCCGCCCCTGTTTCAGGTCGGCAAGTTGCGCCTGCGCCTGGGCGAGCGCAGCACTCGCCTGCGAAACTGCGATCTGTGCGTCAGTGTCTTCCAGCACCGCCAGCGGCTCGCCGGCTTCTACCTCGTCACCGCGCCTGACATTGATAACGCGCACCTCCGCTGCTTCGATCGGCGCAAGCCGCACGAATTCACCTTCGACATAGCCGACCGCAAGAGGGGGCGGTGGGCCACAGGCCGTGAATAGTGATGCCGCGAGCGGCAGTGAACAGAGCATGCTCATGGCTTCGCTCCTTGTCGCGACCGGATCACGGCGCGCACATTGCTGCTGGCGATAGCAGCAAGCTTGGCAGCCTCCTCCGGTCCCACCGACGGCCAGTCCATACGGCGGATCACGGCCTCGCGGCCGATCCGCAGATAGACGACCTGTCCGATCAGGGTGAAGACCGTGATACGCGTTTCTTCGCTTTCGGCCGGCTCGCCGGTCGCCTGCTCCCAAAGCTGACAAAGCCGTTTGTGCACCGGCTCGAAAACGCCGGCATACATGATGTCGAGCACCGGTCCTGGATGCGAAATTTCGCGCAGCACAAACTGGATGACACGCGGCGCGACCGACCCGGCCACCAGAAAACGCACCACGGTTTCAACCGTGTGTACGAGCCGCTCTTCCGCCTCGGCCGCGCTCTGCGGTTTTGCTTCGGAAAGCCCGACGGCGGGCCCGGCTACGGATTTCACGGTCTCGACCACGAAACGCGCGCATGCAGCACGCAGCCCGTCTTTGCCGCCGAAATGGTACGCGATCGACCCGATATTCGCCTTCGCTGCGTCGGCGATGCGGCGCGTCGAGGCGCCGTCGAAGCCGTGCCTGCCAATCAGGTCGAGCGCAGCGAGAATGAGCGCCGTGCGCGTCGCGTCCCTGCCGGTTTCTCGTGTGTCGTTCATCTAGCGATTTTAATCGAACGATTGATTAAATTCAACTCAAGCGCCCTGTGCCAATCGGTTGCGTTGGACTCGCGCCCAAAACCGACTATCTGGCTGGGAGAAGACAGGACAGGATTGCCATGACCGTCACCAAAGAAGCCGTCGTCGAAAAGCTGCGCAGCATTCGCGGGCAGAACATGGAAAGCGACATCGTTTCGCTCGGGCTCGTTTCGGAAATCTTCATTGCCGACGCCAAAGTCTTTTTCTCCGTCACCGTGCCTGCGGAGAAGGCGCGCGAGATGGAACCGCTGCGCGCTGCCGCCGAAGCTGCGGTGAAGTCGCTGCCCGGCGTCGAGGGCGCCGTCGTCGCGTTGACCGCCGAGCGCAAGGGCGGTGGCATGGAGCGCGCGCCGCAGCCGCGTCCGGCGCCTCAACAACCGCCGCAGCAGGGCAGACAGCCCGCCAAACGCGGCGTGCCCGGCGTGAAATCGATCATTGCCGTTGCCTCCGGCAAGGGCGGCGTCGGCAAGTCGACCACGGCCGTCAACATCGCACTTGGCCTCGCTGCCGCCGGGCTCGAAGTCGGCATTCTTGATGCCGACATCTACGGCCCCTCCATGCCGCGCCTGCTCGGCCTGAGCGGCAAGCCCGAAACGGTTGACGGCAAGGTGCTCAAGCCGATGCAGGCTTACGGCATCAAGGTCATGTCGATAGGTTTCCTGGTGGAGGAAGAAACGCCGATGATCTGGCGCGGGCCGATGGTGATGTCGGCGCTGACCCAGATGCTGCGCGAGGTCGCCTGGGGCGAACTCGACGTGCTGGTGGTCGATATGCCGCCCGGCACGGGCGACGCCCAGCTCACCATGGCGCAGCAGGTGCCGCTGGCCGGCGCAATCATCGTCTCAACGCCGCAGGATCTGGCGCTGATCGACGCCCGCAAGGGCCTCAACATGTTCCGCCGTGTGGATGTGCCGCTGCTCGGTATTGTCGAGAACATGAGCTATTTCATCGCGCCCGACACCGGCGCGCGCTACGATATTTTCGGCACTGGCGGTGCGCGTCGCGATGCGGAACGTCTCGGAGTGCCGTTTCTCGGAGAAGTGCCATTGACGATGAACATCCGCGAACGTTCCGATAGCGGCGAGCCGGTAGTGGCGTCGGAGCCGGATGGCCCGCAGGCGGCAGTCTACAAGGAAATCGCCGGCCGTGTTCTGGCGCGGCTGAAGGAAGAAACAGAGGCGGCCGAGGCCGCAACGCCGGCAATCGTGTTCGAATAGCTCGGCGACGGGGAGGGAAGAGAATGAACGACATAGTGATCCACGAGCGCCGTGGCGGCTACGACCTCCTTACGCTCAACCAGCCGGACCGGCTGAACCCGTTTAACGAGCAGCAGCATCAGGCGCTTGCCGCCGCGCTCGACGAGATCGAGAAAAACGATGACTGCCGCGTCGTTGTCCTGACTGGTGCGGGCCGTGGTTTCTGTGCCGGCCAGGATTTAGGTGAGCGCGACTTCACCGACGCCAGCCAGAAATACGATCTGGGGGCCGGACTTGAAAAATATTACAACCCGCTGGTTCGGCGCTTGCGCGCGCTCGACAAACCCGTGATTTGCGCGGTCAACGGTGTTGCCGCGGGCGCGGGTGCCAACATCGCGCTGTCCGCCGACATCGTCATCGCCGCGCGCTCCGCAAGCTTCATCCAGATTTTCGCGCGCATCGGCCTGATCCCGGATGCCGGCGGCACCTGGTGGCTCACACAACGTCTGGGCGAGGCGCGGGCCAAGGCGCTGGCGCTGACCACCGAGCCCCTATCTGCCGAGAAGGCGGCCGAGTGGGGCCTTATCTGGAAGGTTGTCGACGACGAAGTGCTGATGAAGGAGGCCGTTGCTCTGGCCGTGGAACTCTCCAACGGCCCAACCAACGCCTACGCGCTCGCCAAGAAAGCGATCCAGGCTGCATCGTCAAACTCGCTCGATGCGCAGCTCGACCTTGAGCGCGAATTGCAGCGCGAGGCCGGCTATTCGGACGATTATCGCGAGGGCGTCGCTGCCTTCCGCGAAAAGCGGCCGGCGAACTTTCGCAAGGTATGAACTGACCCCTCCCCCTTGAGGGGAGGGTGGACAATCGCCAACGGCGATTGGACGGGTGGGGGTTCGTGCAGCAGAGTGCGGCATGGACCTACCCCACCCACCTCGCCTTCGACAGGCTCAGGCTCGGCACCCTCCCCTCAGGGGGGGAGGGGATTAGCCCTCGCTCACCTTTTCGTTGAACGAGGAAAAGAACTCGCCTGCGAGCTTCTTCGAGCTCGACTGGATCAGCCGGCTGCCGAGCTGGGCGATCTTGCCGCCGACATCGGCCTTGGCGTTGTAGGTCAGGATCGTCGCGTCCGATCCGTCCTCGGCGAGGCTGACATCTGCGCCTCCCTTGGCAAAGCCCGCAATGCCGCCCTTGCCCTCACCGGCAATGGTGTAGGAGTGAGGCGGGTTGAGGTTCTGCAGCTCGACCTCGCCGTTGAACTTCGCCTTGATCGGCCCGAGCTTCACCGAAACCACCGCCGAGAATTCCGTGTCGGACTTCTTCTCGAGGCTCTGACAGCCAGGAATGCAGGCTCTCAGCACGTCCGGGTCGTTGAGCGCTTCCCACACCTTACCGATCGGCGCCGTGATCCGTTCTTCCCCGGACATATCCATTGCCATTGCTCAGCCCTTTCCTGTTCGCCGGCACTATGAGTTAAGTGGTGGCGTGCGGCTTGTCCATTGGCCGATGAGCTGATTCAGGCAGCCGATCTCAGCCGTCCGGCGGCTTCGGCGAGCTCGCGAATGCCGGGCTCAATGTGCTGGAGCGCGATCGACGAAATTCCGAGCCGCAAATGGCGCGTCTGGCTCTCCGGCTGGTTGAAGAAGCGCCCGCCGGGCTCGATCAGCACGCCGCGCTCGGCTGCGTCCATCGCAAGGTTGTGCGCGTCGGTTCCGGGCGGTCCCTTCAGCCACAGCGAGGTGCCGCCAGGTGCACCGGAGGGCAGCCATTGCGGCAGATACTCCGCGATCGATTCCGCCAGCTTCAGCCGGCGCTCCGAAAACGCCGCGGAAAGCCGGCGCACCAGCGCCTCGTGATGGCCGAGCGAAAGGAACAGCGCCACAGCGCGCTGATTGTTTGCGGGCGGATGCCTGAGCATGTAGCGCCTGAGCGCCCGTAGCTCCGCGATCAGGCCCGCATCGGCGACGATGTAGCCAATGCGCAGACCGGGCGCGAGCGTCTTCGACATCGAGCCCACATAGATCACGCGGCCGGAAGCGTCGGTGCCTTTCAGCGCCTGCTGCGGGGAATCGTCCACGAGCTGGCTGTCATAGCCGTCTTCGATGATGATCCGGTCGTGCTTTTCGGCATCCTCAAGCAGCCGCTGCCGGCGCTCCTCAGAAAGCGGCACCATGGTCGGGCAATGGTGGTTCGGTGTGGTGAACACGAAGTCGGTTCCGGCGGGCACGGCGGCAGGATCAATACCGTCCTTGTCGACCGCCACGGGCGCGACTTCGGCGCCGGACAGGCGGAATATGTCGCGCGCATCCGGGTAGCCCGGCTCTTCCATGGCGACTTTCGTGCCGCGTCCCATCAGCAACGTCGCCAGCATGTAAAGCGCATGCTGCGCGCCAAGCGTGACGATAATCTCGTCCGGGTTGGCGAATATCCCACGCCGGGGCAGAAGCCTGGCCTGAATCTGCTCGATCAGCAACGGGTCGTCGCGGTCAACGACATCGCCGGCCCAGTTGCGGATTTCGAGCACCGCCAGTGCCATGCGGTTGCACTCGCGCCATTCGGCTGTCGGGAAAAGTGCGGGATCGAATTGGCCATACACGAACGGGTAGGGCGCTTTGATCCAGTTGCTGCGGTATGGAGATGCGGGCGGCTCGCTGGATGCGATCCTGCGGCGCGCGCGCCAGTTGATGCGGTCGGGCTTTGGCTCCGGCCGGTGCGCGTCGGCGTCGAGCCCGGACAGGAACTCGGGATTGACGAAATGGCCGCGACGCTCTTTCGCGATCAGGAAGCCCTGGTCGACGAGCTGCTGGAAGGCCAGCACAACAGTGCCTCGGGCAACGCCTAGCTTCTCTGCAAGCAACCGGCACGACGGAAGCGGCAGCGAAGCCGCGATTTGCCTGTCCAGAATGGCGGCTACGATCGCCTGCCTTATCTGGGCCTGCAGTGTCTGACCTGAGTCAGCGGAAATCCGAAACAAGCCGGACCATATCGCGGAGTCGTTTCGCGAAACCATGCTTCATGCTCCCGGGGGAAAAACATTCTAACTGGCGTAGGGCAAGCCTATGTCTGGTCCAATCGATTGCGCCAATGAATTTCTTTGATGGTTACCTGCCGTAACGCTGATGTATGGCCATCACGGCAGGAATTACCGGGGTTTGCGGGCGTCAATCGCGCCGCCACTATTGAATGGCGGGTCGGAATATGGCTTCTGCGGCCAACACCAAACAGTGGAGACAGGCCGATGGACAGCGCCGCATTCAAAGCCGCGATCGATAAGCTTGCGCGCCATCGAAACGAAAACGCGAATTTCGACATGCGCGCGGCCTTTGGCGCCGATGCCGGCCGCTTCGACCGCTTCTCGGCCCGGCTCGACGATCTGCTGCTGGATTTCTCCAAATGCGCGGTGACCGACGAAACGCTCGAGCTGCTGCACGAACTTGCGCGCGCGGCGAAATTGGAGGAGCGCCGCGACGCCATGTTTGCGGGCGAGCGAATCAACTCGACCGAAAACCGCGCCGTGCTGCACACCGCGCTGCGCAACCGCTCCGGCACGCCGGTTCTGGTCGATGGCGAAGACGTCATGTTCGACGTTCTTGCCGTGCTGGAAGCGATGGGGCGCTTCGCCGAGGCGCTGCGCGCTGGTGAGATTCGCGGGGCGACTGGCAAGCCGTTCACCGACATCGTCAATATAGGCATTGGCGGCTCCGACCTCGGCCCCGCAATGGCCACACTTGCGCTCGCGCCGTACCATGACGGCCCGCGCGCGCAATATGTTTCCAATGTCGACGGCGCTCACATTGCCGATACGTTGAAGGACCTGAACGCGGAGACGACGCTTTTCATCGTCGCTTCGAAAACCTTCACGACAGTCGAGACCATGACCAATGCCGCCACCGCGCGCGCATGGCTGACCGAGCGTCTGGGGAGCGGCGCGGTCGGGCAGCATTTCGCCGCCGTTTCCACCTCACTCGACAAGGTTGCCGAATTCGGCATCGACGAAGATCGCGTATTCGGCTTCTGGGACTGGGTGGGCGGTCGTTATTCGCTATGGTCGGCCATCGGGCTGCCGATCATGATCGCTGTCGGCTCGCAAAACTTCGCCCGCATGCTCGACGGCGCGCACGCGATGGATCGGCATTTTGCCGAAGCGCCGGCCGCCGACAACCTTCCCATACTGCTCGGCCTCATCGGCTATTGGCATCGTGTCCTGTGCGCTTACCCGACACGCGCGGTGATCCCGTATGACCAGCGCCTCGCACGCCTGCCGGCCTATCTGCAGCAGCTCGATATGGAGTCGAACGGCAAGAGCGTGGCGCTCGATGGCTCGCCCGTTGGTTCACCGACCGGACCGGTGGTCTGGGGCGAACCCGGCACCAACGGACAACACGCGTTTTTCCAGCTGTTGCATCAGGGGACTGATGTCATCCCGGTCGAGTTCATTCTTGCGGCCGAAAGCCATGAGGTAACGCTCAGGCATCAACATGATCTGCTGATCGCAAACTGCCTCGCGCAGTCGGAAGCGCTGATGAAGGGCCGCACGACGGAGGAAGCGCGCGAGCAGCTTCTGGCCAAGGGCATGAGCGCGGATGAGGCGGAGCAGCTCGCGCCGCACAAGACCTTCTCCGGCAACAGGCCCTCGCTCACCATCCTCTACCGCATGCTCGATCCTTATGCGCTCGGCCGGCTGATCGCGCTCTACGAGCACCGCGTATTCGTCGAGGCGGCGCTGTTCGGCATCAACGCTTTCGATCAGTGGGGCGTCGAGCTCGGCAAGGAGCTTGCGACAGCGCTGCTGCCGGTGGTTGAAGGCAAGAAGCCGGCTGACGGCAGCGATGCCTCAACTGCGGGCCTCGTTCAGCGCATCGGCGAATTGCGCAGCGGCAATTGATGCGCGCGATCCGCGGCATCCTGTTCGACAAAGACGGTACGCTCATCGATTTTGAAGCGACCTGGGGCGCGGTTGCCCGCGCGATGGCGCTGGAGGCGGCGGAAGGTGATGTCGCGCGCGCCAGCCTGTTTCTCAAGGTCGCCGGCTTCGACGAAACGACGGGCAGCTTCGTCGCGGATTCGGCTTTCGCCGCCGGCACCAACGAGGATATCGTGCGTCTCTGGCACCCCGGGCTCGACAGCGCGGAACTGACAGAGCGCGTCGGCTATTACAATGCACACACAAGTGCTGCGGGGGCAGCGTCGGCCGTGCCGGTGGCCGGAGTGCTGGAAGCACTTCGTAGCTTGCACGACGCCGGCTTTATGCTCGGCGTGGCGACGAACGATTCAGCCGATGGCGCCGCAAGAACCGTCGAAGCACTGGGCGTGGCCGAACTGTTCAAAGCGGCTCTTGGCTATGACAGCGTGACCAACCCCAAACCGGCGCCCGACATGGTCCACCACTTCGCCGGCTTGAGCGGTCTCGAAACGGCGGAACTCGCCTTCGTTGGCGACAATGGTCATGACATGGTGGCCGGCCGCGCCGCCGGCTGCGGGTTGGTGGTTGGCGTATTGTCGGGCACCGGCACGCGCGAAACGCTGACGCCGCTGGCCGACGTGATATTGGATTCGGTGGCTGACCTGCCCGCGCTCCTGGCGGGGCGCTGAGCGCCCCGCACGCCTGACGCTACTTCAGCGCGCGGCGCAGTACCTTGCCGACATTCGTCTTCGGCAATTCGTCGCGGAACTCAATCAATTTCGGCCGCTTGTAGCCGGTCAGGTTTTCCTTGCAGTAGGCGTGTATCTGCTCCTCGCTGAGCGCGGAGTCTTTCTTGACCACGAAGAGCTTCGGCACTTCGCCCGAATGCTCGTCCGGTACGCCGATCACCGCCGCTTCCAGCACGCCCGGATGATTGGCGACAACGTCCTCGATCTCGGTCGGGTATACGTTGAACCCCGAAACCAGGATCATGTCCTTCTTGCGGTCGACGATTTTGACGTAACCGTCCTTGTCGATGAAGCCCATGTCGCCCGATTTGAAGTAACCGTCCTTGGTCATCACCTTGGCGGTCTCGTCAGGTCGGTTCCAGTAGCCGGCCATCACCTGCGGACCCTTAATCAGGATCTCGCCGACTTTGCCGGTTGGCATGTTCTTGCCGTCCTCATCGCGGATGATCACTTCTGTGGAGGGAACCGGCAGGCCGATCGTGCCGGTGAACTCTTTGGAATCGAACCGATTGGCAGTGGCCACCGGCGACGTTTCCGAAAGCCCGTAACCTTCGGCGATCACAAGTCCGGTCAGCTTCTTCCAGCGCTCCGCCACACCGCTCTGCACCGCCATGCCGCCGCCAAACGTGATGTAGAGGCTGGAGAAGTCGAGCTTCTGGAAGTCCTCATTGTTAAGCAGCCCGTTGAACAGCGTGTTGAGGCCCGGAAATACGTTGAATTTGTACTTGCGCAGCTCTTTCACGAACGCCGGCAAGTCGCGCGGGTTGGGGATCAGAATGTTCTGTGCACCCTGCTGCATACCCATGATCGCGTTCACCGTGAGCGCGTAGATATGGTAGAGCGGCAGTGCGCAAATATAGATCATGCGATCCGGCTTCGGCTTTTCGGTAAACGCGCTTTCCACCCAGATCGCGTTCTGTGCGACATTGGCAAGCACGTTCCGGTTCAGCAGCACCGCGCCCTTTGAAACGCCGGTCGTGCCGCCCGTATATTGCAGGAAGGCAATGTCGTCATGGCCGATATCGGCCGGCCGGAATGTCGCGGTACGGCCGCTATTCAGCGCGTCGTTGAACTTCACATGACCCGGCAGCGACCAGGCCGGCACCATCTTTTTCACGCGCCGGACCACCAGGTTGACGATCATGCCTTTGATGCCGCCGAGCAGGTCGCCCATCGACGCAACGACGACGTGTTTGACCGACGTGTTCTTCACCACTTTTTCAAGCGTGGTGGCAAAGTTCTCCAGAATGAAGATCGCCTCTGCGCCCGCATCGTTGAGCTGATGCTCCAACTCGCGCGGCGTATAGAGCGGGTTCACATTGACCACGGTGTAGCCGGCGCGCAGCACCGCCATCAGCGCCACAGGATACTGCAATATGTTGGGCATCATCAGCGCAACGCGCGCGCCTTTCTTCAAACCGGTCGACTGCAGATATCCCGCCACATAGCGCGACAGCTCCTCCAATTCGGTGAAGGTGATGGTCTTGTCCATGCAGGTGAAGGCCGGGCGGCTGCCATATTGGCGGCAGGCTGAGACCATCAGATCGGCAATCGACTTGTCGGTAATCTCGCCGATCTCGGTGGCGATGCCAGCTGGGTAACTCTTGTGCCACGGCTTCGCCGCGGATTTGGAGGCGGCTCTCTTTGCGGGCGCCTTCGCGGCCGGCTTGCGGGCCGAGGTTGCCTTCGGGGCTGATTTTGCGGCGGTGGAAGATTTCGCTGCCGTGCGTTTGGCGGCCGCCGGCTTGGCCGCAGCTTTGGTTGCGGGTTTTTTGGCGGGGGATTTAGCCGCGGAGGCTTTGGTTGCTGCCGGCTTTGCTGTGCTGGCGGTGTTCTTGCGAGCCGTTGTCGCCTTCGTCGTTTTGCCTCTTGCCGGTGTCGTTGCTTTGGCCAAGTTTTCCTCCCTCGCCCGTTTTGGGTCGTTGCGGCGGTCGCCTCCCGTCGAAGGGTTGCCGGCGCTCACGCCAATGATGCTTTGTATGTATGGCTACAGCCTCGGCGATGGCAAGCTCTGGGCGACGAGGCTTTATTGCCCGTAGCCGCTGTGCCCTTCCAGAAACGCCCGCTCGTCCTCGGTCGACTGCCTTCCGAGCACCTTGTTTCGGTACGGAAACCTGCCGAAGCGCGCAATGATGTCACGGTGCTCAATCGCATATTTGAGCGAGTTCTCGCCGCCACTCTGTTTGAAAAGGTCAACGCAGCGTTCCTGATCGGACAGGATTTCCGAATGCATGAACGGCATGTAGAAAAACGCCCGCCGGTCAGCCGCGACTTGTGTATCCAAACCCGCTTCCACCGCATTGCGCGCAACATCCAGCGCGACGGCATCGCTCGCAAAGGCCTCCGCCTTTTTGCGGTGAATGTTGCGGGAGAATTGATCGAGCACAATCACGGCCGCAAGCGCGGCGTTGGCATCGGCATGCGCCTCGGGCGGAACGCCTCGGTTGAACTCTTCATGCAGCGCGCCGAAGCGCATGCGGATTTTCTCGTCCACTTCGGCGCTGCCCGAATACCAGTCTTCGCTGGTGAGTTCGTCGAACCAGAACGTTAGAACCTTTTCGGCCCAATCGCTGTCGGCCATCAGCTAACCTCGCTCTATGTCGCTCAGTCGTTGAAGCGGATCGTGTCGAACCGCGTCAGGCCGTTGGGTTCGACCTGAACCGACACGGACGCGCGCATTGCATGCGCAATGCGCCGCTGTGCGACAGGCAGCACGATACGCTCATTCTGTGCCTCAAGCCAAAGCTTGGCCAATGCCGAGCGCCGCTCCGACTTCGCCCGGATGCCAGCCAGCGCTTCGACCTGAGCGGAGAGCTCACTATTGGAATAGCCCTCCTGCCCGTCGATGAGCCATTCCAGAATCGCGCCGGAATCATAACCGGGCGCGGAGTAGCCGCTCAGATGAAAGGCACTCTCGCCGGAGGTCACATGCGCCTCATGTGCTGCCGCGGGCCGCGCAACGACATCGGCCCAGATACCGATCGAAGTCAGCATCGCTTTGATCCGGTTGGCGGCCGCTTCGTCGCCCTTGGCAACGTCGAGCTTGACCGCAAACCCGTCTGGATAGCCCGCCTCGGCCAGAAGCTCTTTGGCTTTCACTCGGTTCTGCGAGAGCTGGGCAGCAAGTCCCTTCGACCAGCCTTCCACGAATGGCGGTGCCAGGATGGCGGTGGCGTCGGCCTGCCCGCGATCCACGAAAGACGCCACTTCGGCTCTGTCGATTGCGCGGTCGATCGCCTCGCGCACAAGCGGCTTGTCGAATGGATTGTCGGTTCCGCCGAATTTGTAGCCGAGATAGAGCACCGAATTTGCGGGCGCAGTCTCGACCGCGACACTCTCATTGCCTTCGAGGCTGTTCAGATCGGCCGGCGAAGCATCCTGCAGCACTTCGATCTCGCCCCAGGCAAGCGCCTTGGTTTGCATGGCCGGATTGTCGATCGGCAGGTAGATTACTTCCTCGGCTGCGGGTGCCGGCCCGGCGTAGCGCACATGTGCGACGAGCTTGGTGCGCACCGCCGCGTCGCGCGAATCGAGCTTGTATGGCCCGGTGCCGTTGGCGTGGTCCGCAGCGTGGCCGTCACCGTTCTCCTGGGCCCAGCCGCTATCCATGATCAGAATGCGCGACATGACCGTCGGCACCACCGCCGAGGGCTTCGCAAAGCGTATTTCCACCGACCGCGCACTGGTCGCGCGAACCGCTACGATGTTTGACGTCGCATCCGCAAATGCGGAGCCGTTCGCGCGTGCCCGGTTGATCGAGAAGACGACGTCGTCTGCGTCGAATTCCGCGCCGTCGTGAAACACAGCGCGTTTGAGATTGAACACCCAAAGGTTCGGATCGCCGGCGCTGGAAAGCCAGGAGGCGGCAAGAACCCCGCTCACGGCGCCGCCAGGTTCGAAGCGGATCAGCGGCTCGTAAATATTGTGAAGCAGCTGCTGCGTGTAGCCATCCGCTGCGGCGTGCGGATCGAGCGTTGCGGCATCCCCCGCGCGGCCCCAGCGCACGGTTTCCGCCGCGGCGCTGAAAGTCGAAAGAAGGAGGGCGGCGGAAAGGGCGGCAAGCGTTCGATAGGTCACGGCGGCTCCGAAGGTTGGGACACAACCCGGATACGCTCCCGCGCCTGAAATTTCCAGCCCGCGCGTGTGCGGTGAAACGGATTGGCTTGACGAATGTGCTAGCGCCCGAAATCCGAGCTGCGATATTCGGCGGGGCTGATGCCGACATAGCGCTGGAACGCATCGTAGAAAGACGAAAGCGATCGGAAACCGCAATCATAGGCGATGCTGATGATCTTCTCGTCCGTTCCTTTGAGAAGCATGCGCGCCCTATAGGTTCTCACCTGCGTCACATGCGCCTTCACGGTCGTTCCAAGCACTTTCTTGAAGACGGTGTTGGCGTAGTTCTCCGAAACATTGGCTGCCTTTGCCACATCGCCGAGCGTGATCGGGCCAGCGAAATTCTGCGCGATGAACCGCAGCATCTTTTCGAAATGCTGCACCATGTTGCCGCCGAGATTGATGCGGCTGCCGATGCTTGTTTGCGCGCCACCCGTGTACCAGGACGACAGCGAAAGGCGCATGATCCGGGCCTGCAATTCAACGCAGTGCAGCCGGCTGGTCTCCGGCGTCGCCAGATCGACTTCCGCGCCCAGCCGGTCGAACAGCGCGACATCGCCATCGAGCTGATCCTGCGCATGTATCACCCCGCCCGAAAGCAGCGTCTCCATAAACTGCGCAGGCAGCTTCCACGTGGCGAATTCTTCCAGCGAGACATAGGCGTTCGTGATCAGGCCAACGCCTTCGACACGGATCACGCGGTGTGGTTGCGCGGCCCAGAACAGGCAAATCCGGTTGGGCGGCACATAAACTTCAACGCCGCCAAACGCGTACCACATCTCGCATCCCCGCAGGTAATTGATCTCGATCGAGGGATGGACGTGATACGGGTCGTTCATCATCGCCGGCTGGTGATGCTCGAGATAGATACCGTTGCCCTGTGTGATTAGGCGATAATCGTCGATCGCGTTCGGCGCGGCAGAATCCCTGTGCACCTAGGTCTCCCAGCGGGATTTCGAATCCGCAGAGTGCCGCAGGCAGTGTAGCTTGCGCAAGCGTTGTGTGATTTTCCGGAAAGAATTCGGGGCTGATCGAAAGACGGTTCCGTTCGCCTGATCTATAGCCTATCGCGGTGCGGCTAGGGACATTTTCGCAATGGCTCATTCCCCCAAGATCACTTTCATCGGCGCCGGTTCCTCCGTGTTCATGCGCAATATTGTTGGCGACATCCTGCAGCGGCCGGCGATGCAAAACGCCCATGTCGCGCTGATGGACATCGATCCGAAGCGGCTGGCTGAGTCGGAAGCGATCGCGAACAAGATGGTCGAGACACTTGGCTGCGGCGCAAATATCACCGCAACAACCGACCAGCGTGCTGCACTCGATGGTGCGCATTTCGTCATCGTCGCGTTTCAGATCGGCGGTTACGACCCGTGCACGATCACCGATTTTGATGTGCCGAAGAAGTTTGGCCTGCGCCAGACCATTGCCGATACGCTGGGCGTTGGCGGCATCATGCGCGGGCTGCGCACCGTTCCCCATCTTTGGTCAATCTGCGAGGACATGCTGGAGCTGTGCCCTGACGCGACGCTGCTGCAATACGTCAACCCGATGGCGATCAACACATGGGCGATCGCCCGCAAGTTTCCGCAAATCAGGCAGGTGGGCTTGTGTCACTCGGTGCAGGGCACAGCCAAGGAACTCGCCCACGATCTGGACATCGACCCTCAGACCGTGCGTTACGAATGCGCCGGCATCAACCACATCGCCTTCATGCTGAAATTCGAGCAGCAGATGGCGGATGGTTCGCGCCGCGATCTCTACCCCGATCTGCACGCCGCCTATCGCACCGGCCGAGCGCCAAAGGAAAACGAGCATAATCCGCGCTGCCCCAATCTCGTTCGCTACGAGATGATGAAGCGGCTTGGCTATTTCGTCACCGAAAGCTCCGAGCACTTTGCCGAATATGTGCCGTGGTTCATCAAGGAGGGTCGTGAAGACCTGCTTGAGCGCTTCAGGATACCGCTCGATGAGTATCCGACGCGTTGCGTAGAACAGATAGAAAGCTGGGCAGCCGAACGCGAGCGGCTGTCGCAAGGCGCGCGCATGGAAATCGGTTCAAGCCACGAATATGCGTCTTCGATCGTCAATTCGATCTGGACCGGAACGCCGTCCGTCATTCATGGCAACGTCGCCAATCACGGTCTGATCGACAACCTACCGCAGGGCTGCGCTGTCGAGGTCGCGTGTCTGGTCGACAGCAACGGCGTGCAGCCGACCCGTGTCGGGGCTTTGCCGCCGCAGCTCGCGGCGCTCATGCAGTCGAGCGTTTCGGTGCAGGGGCTGGTCGTCGAGGCGCTGATGACTGAAAACCCTGCGCACATCTATCATGCCGCGATGATGGACCCGCACACCGGCGCCGAGCTCGATCTCGATCAGATATGGGCGCTGGTGGATGACCTTCGCGGCGCCCATGGCGACTGGCTCCCCGGCTGGGCGCGAGCGACAGGGGCCGCGAGAGTGGCGTGATCCTTCTTGTAATTCACGGTCGTCTCAGAGAATCTCCCTGCGCGGCACAATGGCGCGCGTGGAGGAGGAATTCCGAGGATGCATTCGCTAAGCCGACGTGCCTTTCTGGCGCTGGCGGGCCTATCAGCGCTTCCGACGAATTCGGCCAATGCGGACGACGAACTCTTCGTCGGCGCGCGGATCAATTCCGGGCGCTTTGAGGTCGCGGTCGTCAACGCAAGTGGCCGCGACCGGCTCATATTGCCGGTCAACATCCGCAAACATTCTTTTGCGATTGATGCGGGCAGCCGAACCGCGGTCGCGTTCGCCCGCTCGCCTGGTCGCCACGCTGTATTGTTCAGCGTCGATGGCGGGCGTGAACCCGTCGCGATTACGGCGAGACCCGGCAGGCATTTTTTCGGTCACGGTGCCTTTGCGCGCGACGGTCGTCTGCTGATCGCATCGGAGAACGACTACGAGGCCGGCATTGGCGTGGCAGGCATCTACTTAATCGACAACGGCATTGAACGGATTGGCGAAATCAGTACCGGCGGAGTGGGGCCGCATGAACTGGTCCTTTTGCCCGACGGCCGGACTGTTTGCGTCGCAAACGGCGGCATTCTGACTCATCCGGACTATCGTCGGGTGAAGCTCAACCTCGATACGATGAAACCTAGTCTAGCTTACTTCGACATAGCGAATGGCGAACTGATCGAACGTGTCGAATTGGCGCCTGAGCTTCACCGGCTATCTATTCGTCACCTCGCGGTCGATCGGAACGCCTCTGTGTGGTTCGGCTGCCAATGGGAAGGCGACGCGCTCGATCGGCCACCATTGGTCGGGCGCCATGTTCGCGGCAAAGTCCCGGAGCTGTTTGCGGGACCGCCAGAAACGCTCCGTTCGCTGAAAAACTATGTTGGTTCGGTTGCGGTGGACGCCTCCGGCGAAATTGTCGCTACCTCCTCGCCACATGGCGGCCTGGTCGCATTCTGGGATGCAGCTTCGGGCCGCCACTTGGGTGACAGAAGGATCGCAGACGGCTGTGGGATAGCGCCCCTGGGCTCAGGGCGCATCATGGCAACCAGCGGTCGGGGCGCGGTCGCAGATATCACTCCGCAAAGTGCAGCCGTCTTGGTCGAGCCAGATCAAGCTGCGCCGGCCTGGGACAATCACCTGCGCCGTGTTGCGTAAGGCGGCTGAGATCAATCGCACGTCGAAATAAGCGATCACAAAGTCGGCTAATGGAATAGCCATCAGCGACTGACACGACACCGCTACGAGTCTTTGTTTGTTCGCCGCCTAAGCTGATGGGCAAACGTCCGTTTAGGTAATGGCAACGACTCTAGGGGAGAATTGCCAGCCTGCCGAATGACTGCGTGGAGTGTTCGCCATGGCATTAAGCACCCAATGTGATTTCCAGGATCGTGCGGAAGCACCGGATTCGTGTGACGGGCAGTGCGAAAACGCGGGTTCGTGCGACAGAATGTTGGCTGCGGTACGCCGCCTGAACGATCTAAGCGAAGAGTTCGCCACGGAAGCCGCTGCCGAAGCTGACAAAGTCGACCGTGATCACAAGCAGTTCGTGCTTACCTATGTACAGCCCGGATTGGCCGGTTTCATCGACGGTTCGATTTCCACGCTGGCTCCGATTTTTGCAGTCGCGTTCGCCACTCAGAACTCATTTACAACTTTCATGGTTGGCCTCGCCGCCTCGCTGGGCGCCGGAATTTCGATGGGCTTCACGGAGTATGCCTCCGACGATGGCGTCGTTTCTGGAAGAGGTTCGCCGGTGGCACGGGGAATCGTCACCGGACTGATGACGACCCTCGGCGGTCTCGGCCACACGCGGTGGCAACGTGGATCGCGATCGTGGTTGTCGCCATCGAGCTCGCCGCCATCGCTTATGTGCAAAAGCGGTTCATGGGGGTCCGTTGGATACGCTCCCTGACACAAACCGTCATCGGCGGCTCGATTGTGGTTTCTGTTGGCATCGGCATCGGAAGCGTTACCCTTTAACGGATCGACTTGGGATCTGCCTGAAAGAGCTTGGCGATCTACGCGCACCCTGGAGGGACGGCGCGCCTGCAGTCCCCGAAGCCATCGCAGATCGTCCGCACTTGAATTGAGCGGCAACAAGGCTCTAGCTAGCGCTTCCGCAGAGGCACAGCTTCCTTGTCATGATCGAGCCATACCCCTTCCTGCATCGATTGCGCGTCCACGCCGATCAATCGAGGGGGCAGTTGTGGCAGTTGGCGGTAGCGCTCCTGGCTGCCACATTGATCTCAATTCATTCAGCCAGCGCGAGATCGATTACTGGCGAACGCGTGGCTGAGAGCTTTGCGCTGCCGGTGCTTCAAGATCTTTTGGAAGCGGCCGGGGAGACGGAAGGCAAGCTGATGAGGCTGTGTGAAGCCCCCTCTGAGGCGGCATTGACGACAGCCAGGGACGCATTTTCCAATCTTGTCCGTGCATGGGGCCGGGTGACGATCTTGAGGTTCGGGCCACTGACGTCGGAAAACCGCTTTGATCGCCTGTTTTTCTGGCCGGACCCGCGCGGTATCGCCCTTCGGCAGGTGCAACAGGTGCTTGCAAAGGGGGAGGCCGATCTGTCCGGCCTGGGCGAAGGAAGCGTTGCGCTCCAGGGATTACCGGCTCTGGAGTTTGTGTTGTTCGGAACCGGCGCCTCCGAAATGACGAATGCGGACGACGATTTCCGGTGCCGCATGGCGCACGCCATTGCGGCCAACATCGTTTCCGTTGCCACAGAGACACGTGACAGCTGGCGGGCGGATACAGAATTCTCTCGTACTTTCCGCGCTCCCGATCCGCAGTCGGACCTATATCGAACCGCCAATGAGGTCGACGTCGAGGTTATCAAGGCGCTCACGACGCTTTTTCAATATGTGAGGATGGCCGAGTTGCTTCCCGCCATGGGCGATAGCCTGGAGACAGCCAGGGGCAGGCGCGCGCCTCTCTGGCGTTCCATGCTGACCTTTGAGCTAGCGGCCCAGCAGCTAACTGCAGCAAACGATTTGCTGCGAACCGCTGGGTATAGGAGTAGGTTGCCAGAGGAACGGCGCTGGGTCGTCGATACAATCAGAATTGAGATCGAAACGGCAATCCGGTTGCTCAGTGAAATCGAGACGGACCCTCAGAACGCGTTCGGCATACCGGACGACCGTAACAATATTGCATTTGCGATGAGCGCAGTAGCTCGAGCGGATACGATTCTGCTGCGATATCTGACCCAGTTACTGGGTCTCTATGTCGGCTTCAACGCCTTGGAAGGCGACTAGTGTAGGCTGCCGCCAGCGCCCGGCGAGTGCGGTATTGCGCCGGCAAACCCTTTACGCATTGTTTACAGCCGAAGCGTACCCTTCGAGGGGCTTTGCTGGGGAATGCCCATGACGCAGAATATTTCCAATCGTGTCTTGCAGACAATCCGCAGGTTCAACAGGAACCGCTCGGGAAACTATGCGCTGATTTTTGGCTTGGTCTTCACCGCCCTGATTGGAGCTGGCGGAATGGCGCTCGATTACGGTTACGGCCGTAACCAGCGAGGCTCAAAGATGCTCTCGATGCGGCCTTGCTGGGAGCGATGTCCCAAAAGCATACCAAAGATGAGCAGATCGCCTATGCGCACGAGTTGCTGTCGGCAAATCTGATCGGCGTGAACAGCGAAATTCTCGACATTGATATCGTCGCAGGCGAGGGCGAAGATTGGGTGCTGTCAGGCACAATCTCGGCGCGGACGAAGACCGCGCTGCTCGGCGCCGTCGGGATCAATGAAATGAACATCACCACGGGAGCCGGGGTGATCCGCGGACCTCAGTCCGGCCATCCTCTGTGCATCATGGCAATGCATCCGACGCGCAAACATACGCTGGAGATGAAGGGCAAGGTTTCTCTCCACGGTACGAAGTGCCATATCTACGGCAACTCGAACCACGTCAACGATGTGGTCGATCCTCACACTCCGCACAACTTCATAACCGCTGCTTCAGTGACCGCCGTTGGCTACGGCCACCACTATATTCAGAACATCACACCGCCGCTCGAAGGATCGGTGAATGTGATCCCCGATCCATATCTGACCAAGACACTGCCTGCGATCGGTTCTTGCAAGGCGACCGGGCTCGAAATCGAAGCCCAGACGATCACTTTGGACCCAGGCACATATTGCGATGGCCTGACGATTTCGGACGGTTCGCATGTTACGTTGAACCCTGGCCTCTACGTGGTTATTGGTGACACGCTCGAGATCGAGGAATCGACGCTCGAAGGAACGGGCGTAACGTTGTTCCTGGCAGATCGTCACGCTGAGCTCTCGGTGTCGGAATCGACGGTGCGCCTTGTCGCGCCAACCAGTGGACCCTGGACAAGTTTCGTTATTCTCACGAAACGCGACTACAACACGTGGGAGTTCGAGGAGTCGACGCTCGATATGTATGGAATCGTCTACGCCCCGGGCAGCGATATCGAGTGGGAAAACGCCGGTACACCGGTCATCACCGCGGAGTGGACGGCTTGGATCAATGACGGGTTTTCCTGGAGTGGAACCGGCACGCTCAACTTCCCGTATGACACGGAAGGTAGTGTGGTTCCGCATCCGAGCAGCCTGAATGTAATACCTCGGCCAGGACTGCATGAGGTGGTGCGGTTGGCGTACTAGCCGCCGCCAACCTGGCCTCCATCGTCGACTTGTTTCTCGACGCAGGTCGGCACAGCTTGAACCTAGTGACGGAGCACGCTGTGAAAAGAACTGCCTTTTCGCTATTTGCCGGTTTTTTGTTCGTACCTTCTGCCTTTGCCATAGACGCGGAAGACATTCTCACCACCTATTCCGACATCGCACTGGCAGGCTACGAAGACAGCCTGACGACCGCCAAGGTATTGGACGAAGCGATCGAGGCGCTCGTTTCCGCCCCTTCTCAGGAAACCCTGGAGGCTGCCCGGACGGCATGGATTGCGGCGCGGGTGCCCTACCAACAGACGGAAGCCTACCGCTTCGGCAATGCTATCGTGGACGAGTGGGAAGGCCGCGTAAACGCATGGCCGCTTGACGAGGGGCTGATTGATTATGTCGACGCCAGCTATGGCATCGAGAGCGACGCCAACGCGTTCTACACCGTCAATGTGATCGCCAATGCGCAGGTCAGCGTCGGCGGCGAGACGGTCGATGCCTCAACCATCACGCCTGAGGTGATCCAGTCGCTGCAAGAGCTTGGCGGCATCGAGGCCAATGTCGCAACCGGCTATCACGCGATCGAGTTTTTGCTGTGGGGGCAGGACCTCAACGGTTCCAAGGCAGGCGCCGGCAACCGTCCTGCGACCGACTTCGACACAGCCAACTGTACCGGCGGCAATTGCGACCGCAGGGTTCAGTATCTGACCGCGGCTTCGGACCTGTTGATTGCCGATCTGGAAGAGATGGTTGCGAACTGGCAGGCCGAAGGCGCTGCGCGGGCAGCACTTGTCGATGGCGATGAGGCGGAAGGACTGACGGCGATACTCACAGGGCTCGGCTCGCTTTCATATGGCGAGCTTGCGGGTGAACGCATGAAGCTGGGGCTCATCCTGCATGACCCGGAGGAAGAGCATGACTGCTTCGCCGACAACACACACAACTCGCACTATTACGACGTGAAGGGCATCACCAACGTCTATCATGGCCGCTATGAGCGCATCGATGGCTCGATCGTAAGCGGACCGAGCCTGGCGGATCTGGTACGCGAGACAGATTCCGCTCTTGCCGACGAGACCGAAGCCAAGTTTGCAGCGACGCTAGCCGCGGCCGCTGCCCTGAAGGCGCGCGCGGAAGCTGGCGAGGCATATGATCAGATGATCGGCGAAGGCAACGATGCCGGCAACGCGGTGGTGCAGGCGGTGATCGACGGGCTGGTTGACCAGACCCGCTCGCTGGAGCGGGTTATCACGGCGCTCGACCTTGCGGGTGTAACCATCGAAGGTTCCGACAGCCTGGATAATCCGGGCGCGGTATTCGAATAGGCAATAGATTGGCGGTCGGACCCCTCGCGTCCGGCCGTCCAGGTTCATCAATGACCGCAAGACCGCTCCTGACCGCCCTCGTGCTCGCCGCCGCCGCAAGCGCGGCGACGGGGAGCTTGGCGCGAGACGATCTGAGCGAGGCCGATCGCGTACGCGTCGAGGCTGTCACACAACCGGCGGCCGATTTCTCGAAAGCTGAGCCTTTCGAGGCGATGCCGGGTGGCAAGGCGACGACCCGCAAAACGCGGGACGCCAACGCTCTGTCTCACCCCTCAGCCAATCTCTCTTTCGAAGACCAGCAGCTCTTTTTGGTCGGCAACGGGCTGTTCCGAAAAGAGTGGGTGTCGGCGCCGTCTTCAACGCAGGCATCCGACGGGCTCGGACCGCTATTCAACGCGCGCGCCTGCCAGTCCTGCCACATCAAGGACGGCCGCGGGCACGCACCGGCAAGCGCCGAGGACGATGCGATCTCATTGCTGGTGCGGGTGTCGCTGCCGCCGGATGAGTCTCAGCAGAGCGCGATCGATGCCGGGCTGATGGTTGCAGTGTCGGAGCCGACCTACGGGCTGCAGATACAGGACTTCGCGGTGGCGGGCCTGCCGGCCGAAGGCAAGGTCGAGATCACCTATGAGACGGTACCGGTGGAGCTTGCGGGCGGCGAGGTGGTCGAACTGCGTAAACCGACGCTTTCGATTGGCAATCCGGGTTTTGGCGCGCTAGCGCATGGGGCAATGCTCTCGGCCCGCATAGCGCCAACGATGAGTGGCATGGGGCTTCTGGAAGCCATTCACCCATACGACATTATGGCGCTAGCCGATCCCGACGACGCCGACGGCGACGGGATATCCGGCCGACCCAACATGATCGGCGACGGCGCGGGTGGATTGACCATTGGCCGCTTCGGCTGGAAAGCAATTCAGCCAACGGTGGAGGTACAGACCGCGCACGCCTTCGCCGGCGATATGGGGCTCTCCACGCCGGTGCTTCCCGACCATTGGGGCGACTGCTCCGACGCCGAGGCGCCTTGCCGAACGTTGCCCCATGGCGCGCAGGCGCGGCTGGGCAACGAGGAGGTGCCGCGTGAACTGTTAGATCTGGTCGTGTTCTATTCCGAGAACCTCGCCCTGCCTGCGCGCACGCACAGCGAGGAGCCGCAGGTTCTCCGTGGCAAGCGGCTGTTTTGTGGGGCCGGCTGTGCTGCCTGCCATACGCCGAAATTTGTGACCAGCCGAGAGGCCCGACACGAGGCACACCGGTTCCAGCTTATCTGGCCATATACCGATCTCCTGCTGCACGACATGGGCGCTGACCTCGCCGACGGCCGTCCCGAAGGCCGGGCGACCGGGCGCGAATGGCGAACACCACCGCTCTGGGGCATAGGGGCGGCAAGCAGGGTTAGCGCGGAAGCCGGCTTCCTGCATGACGGTCGAGCGCGGACGCTTAAGGAAGCGATACTGTGGCACGGCGGCGAGGCACAATCCGCGCGAGACGCGTTTGCGAACGCCAACAAGGCTGACCGCGATGCGCTGATCCAGTTTCTGGAGTCTCTGTGATGGAGCAGATCGGCTGAAGGGCGATCAGCCGGCCTTTGCAATCCGAGGTCCGAGCAGATCGCGGCCCGGTCACACGGTTTGTCCTTAGCGTTTGCCTGCGGCGCTAATCCCGATTGCAGCCAGGATGACGAGGCCTGTCGTCAGATCCCGATAAAACGGGTCGGCATTGAGTATGTTGAAGCCATTGTTGATCAACGCCAGCAAGAGGACACCGGCCACGCTTCGCCAGACCGCACCGACGCCTCCGTAAATGCTGGTCCCCCCGAGGATAACGGCTGCGATCGCCTGCAACTCCATTCCAGTACCGGCGGATGCCTGTCCCATCGAAATACGGGAAACGGCGATCGCCGACGCGAGGCCTGCCGCTAAACCGGCGAGTGCAAATGTCGCGATCTTGATGCGGTTTGTGCGAATGCCCGAAAGAATCGCGGCCTCTTCATTGCCACCCACCGAAAAGACCTTGCGTCCGAATGCGGTCTTGTTGAGCACGAAAGTGAGGGCGACCGCGAAAGCGATCATGACCCAGACCGCGATGAAGACACCGCCGATGCGATCTCGTCCGAGCCACGTAAACTCATCCATGCGTACAGGAATGAGGCGACCGTCCGAGAGCACGATCGCTATGCCCTTGAAGATCAGACTGGTGGCGATTGTGGCGAGGAAGGAATGGACTTTCAGCGTAGTTATCACAACTCCGTTGACCGTACCCAGCAGCAGTCCAACCACCGGCGCAACAAAGAGGCCCAGGTAGGGATCGACATTCAACGCTATCCAGGCAGATGTCACTGCGCCCATTGCAAAAATTGAACCGACGGATAGGTCAAAGCCACCGGCAATAATGACCAGCGTCATGGCCGCTGCCATTATCGCAAGCGGTGCGTTCTGGTTGAGAATGTTGATCAGGTTGCGCGGGGTGAGAAAGCTGTCAGACAACATGCTGAGAGCGATCATCAACACAACGATCATGACCAGCACTGCGTAGTCTTGCAGAAAGCGCAGGATGGCGTGGCTATTCATGGGCTATTTCCGGCAAATTGGAACCTTGGTGGCGGAAAAGTGCTGCAAGAACGGAAGCTTCATCGTTTTCGGCGGGGTCAACCTCCCCGACCGTGCGCCCGCGATCGACCAGATAGGCGCGATGCGCCAAGCCAAGCACTTCGTCGATCTCACTGGAAATAAGAAGGATGGACGTTCCTGAAGCCGCCAGGTCGCAGATCGCTTCGTGAATGCGCTCGCGCGCGCCGACGTCAACGCCACGGCTCGGCTCATCAAGGATGACCAGCTTCGGATTTTCCATCAACCATTTGCCGATCAGAACCTTTTGCTGGTTGCCCCCGGAGTAGTTGGAAACGTCGCCATCGAGAATGGCCGGCCGCACCTGAAAATAGTCGATGAGCTCGGTTGCGCGCTTTTTTTCGGCTCGTGAATTGACAACGCCGTACCGTGAGAGGTGCCTGAGATGCGGCAACGACATGTTGGCGCGCACTGGCATCGTCATGACCAGGCCCTCCTTGCGCCTGTCTTCGGGTACCATGACGACGCCGCGCTCGGTCGATGCTCTGAGATCTCTGTCGCGGTAAGGCTGCCCTTCCAAAAGCAACTCCCCGCCGGTCGCCGCATCGGCGCCGATAATTGCGCGTGCGATTTCGGTTCGACCGCTGCCCACGAGACCGATGAGCCCCACTATCTCACCTTTGGCTATTCGGAGCGAGGCATCGCGCGTGCCGTTTTTGCTTTGAATGCTGCGCGCCTCAAGAACGATGTTACCGACCTCGGGTGGGGTCTTGGCCGGAAATTGCGTCTCTGTTTTTCCTCCGCCCAGCATGGCGGCGACAAGGTCGGGCTTGCCGATGTCACGCGTGTGCATTGTGGCAACGTGCTCGCCGTCCCGCAGGACTGTCACGCGGTCGGTGACAGCAATGATGTCGTCGAGAAAGTGCGATACATAAATGACCGTTCGCCCCTCCTGGCGGAGTTTACGCATCGCATCGTGAAGCTGATCGACTTCGCCTTTTGAAAGGGACGATGTCGGTTCGTCCATGACGATCACGCGGGCATCGCGCGCCAGGGCCCGCAGGATTTCGATCTTCTGTTGATCTGCAATGGGAAGGTCGGCGACGACAGCGTGCGGATCGAGCGAGAACCCGCTCGTTTTCATGAGTTTGTCGAGCCGCTGCGCTTCGGTGGAGCGAAGCACGCCCCACCGATGATCTTCGATGCCCATGAACACGTTCTGGGCCACCGTCAATGCGGGAACGAGTTGCAGTTCCTGGTGCATGATGGCGACGCCGTGATTAAGCGCAGTATGCGGATCCCAGCCGGTTGCCCGGTGGCCAAATACCTCCAGTTCGCCCTGCGAGGCGTGGTAGTAGCCGCCAAGCACCTTTCCCAGGGTTGACTTGCCGGCGCCGTTTTCCCCTACCAGGCCGTGAACTTCTCCTGGTAAAATGTCGAGTGTCACACCGCGAAGCACGGAGACACCGGAGAAAGAAACTCCGATGTCCTTTGCCCGGATGGCCGGAGCGTTTGCGACATTGTTCGACATGGCAATGCGTTTTCAGGCCCGCGGCGTCGAGGCTGCCTCGTCGACAACCATATCAGTGCCAATCGCTACGCCATAGTCGGCAAGCGCGGCTTCGCGGCTAAGGTAGCCGTAGCGCACGTCCTTCAACACCTCCGGAAATGGGCGCGCGAGCGAGTCGCCGTTGCCGCCGCCGCCGCCGGTCTTGGTTTCAACGACAGTGTTTGCCTGGAACGGACGCGCGCGCATCTTTAGCAGGCGCTCCGTCGAACCGTCGGGAAGACTGATGGTTATCTCCGGTCCCATCCCGTTACCTCCGCCGTTCAGGCCCCAGGCCGGTGTCTTGGAGCGCTCGAACCAGAGCGCGCCATAACAATCCTCGAGGGTCTTGTAGCGCCGCACAACGCCACAGCCGCCACGATAGCGACCCGGACCGCCGGAATCTGGCCGGATGGAGAACTCCTCAAGCCGGATCGGGAACTTGGTCTCCATCACCTCGGCGGGGATGTTTCGGAAGCCCCCATTTACGAGGTTGATCAGCGCGCTTTCCCCATCGCCGTCTGCACGGCCGCCCCAGCCGCCGGCAGTTGGTTCGATAGAGATCCACTGACCGCGCTTTGGATCAACGGAGAAGAATCCCGCGACCATCGAGTCTCCGTAATGAGCTGCGGTCGAGCGCTCCGGCATCGCTTCGGACAGACAGGAAATGAACAGATCGGCGAGCAGGCCCAACCCTGTGAAGTACCATTCACAGGCGGCCGGCTCCTGGGCGTTGAACATGCATTCGTCCGGCATCACCACGCTCATGGTCTCGAATGAGCCACCGGTAATTGCGCGTTCCGGGCTGATCATTGTCTTGTAAGCGAGCCGCAGCAGCGATTCCGTCTGGCTTGCGCCACAATTTACCGAGCCCGCCACGGGACCGGACGTACCGGTCAGGTCGACGATCAACTCTTCGCCCCGGACGGTCAGCGTCAGTGCCACTTTGACCGGCTCGTCGCCGACGCCGTCATTATCGAGGAAACCTTCTCTGGACCATGTGCCGTCACTGATTGCCGCAATCGCCTCGCGATCCAGGCGCCGCGCCTGCTCGAAGACGTTCTGGCAGGCAGCGCGGTAAGTGTCCGCGCCAATTCGCTCCAGCAACTGTCCAAGGCGCCGTTCCCCGGTGCGGATGGCCGCGATCTGAGCTCCGAGGTCGCCGATTGTCGCATCAGGCAGCCGGGTGTTGAGGCGCAGATGATCATACCATTCACGGACCTGCTTGCCGCCTTTGACGATCCGTGTAGGACCAAGGCGCAGACCTTCCTGGTAAATGTTCGTCGAACCCATGGTGGAGCCGGGGTCGATGGCGCCGATATCGTTCCAATGCGCACGGGCCGCGCCGAAACCAACGATTTCCCCGTCATAGAAAATCGGACCAACGGCAGTTACGTCGTGCAGGTGCGTTCCCTGCATATAGCTGTCGTTCATGATGAAAATATCGCCTTCGCCGATATCGTCACCATAGTAGTCCTTGATAAACCGGACGCAGACATCGATTGCGCCTACAAAAAGCGGAACGCCGGTCGATTGGCCAAGCATGTTGCCGTGCTCATCCATTAGAGCGACGGCACTGTCTTTGCCCTCATAAATGATCGCCGAGTGTGCCGAGCGCCACAGCGAGGCGTTCATGTCTTCTGCACATGAGATGACGAAATTACGGACCACTTCAGTGGTGATGGGATCGGCTTGCATTGTCATTTCCCCTGCATTCTGGTGAGGGACAGATGTCCGCCCGTGATCATCTCGACGGTCCAGTCCGGGGGCACGAGCGTTGTCGTCGTGCCTTCCTCGATGATTGCCGGGCCTTTTACCTTGTCGCCGGGTTTGATGGCGTTCCGGTCGATAATGGCTGTCTTGAGCGGATCGCCGCCGAAAAAGACGTCACGCTCGCGCGCCGGTTTCGGTGCTTCGGCAACTGGTGGCGCGTTATCCGGTCTGGGCAGGCGCCCTAGCGCTGCGACCCGGATATTGGCCATTTCAACCCTGCCTTCCGGACTTGAATGCCCGTACTGGCGCTCATAGGCCAAATCGAACGAGTGCCGCACGGCGTTCATGTCGATAGGTCCTTCGGGGACCGGAATGGTCAGCACGTACTCCTGTCCATAGTAGCGAAAATCGATTGCGCGCTCGAAGCCGATTGCGTCCTGCGCGATGCCCTCGCTGCGCAGATAGTCGCGTCCGCGCTGCTGGAGCCCTTCGAATGCCTGATCGAGCGTCTCGGGCTCAAGCAAATCCCAGAAACCGTAGAGCGTTTCCTTGAAATCGTGGCGGACGTCAGTCTGGAGCATGCCCCAGGCCGAGAATGCGCCCGGATGAACGGGAATGATCACTTCGCCTATCTGCAACTCCTCGGCGAGCGCAGCCGCTTGCGCCGGACCGGCGCCGCCAAAGGCGACGAGAGAGAAATCCCGCGGGTCGATACCGCGCCGGATGGTGATGGTGCGGATGGCGTCCGCCATTTTGGCATTGACAATGTCGACCACGCCCTGGGCCATCGCTTCGGCCGTCATCTCAAATCGCTGACCCATCTTACCGAGCGCCTCAGCTGCGGCCCCGCGATCCAGCGTCATTTCTCCGCCGGAGAAGTTGGCGCCATCAAGTCGGCCCAGCACCAGATTAGCGTCCGAGACGGTCGGCTCCGTGCCACCGAGGCCGTAGCAAACCGGGCCCGGGTTTGAGCTGGCAGATTGTGGCCCGACGCGCATTGCGCCCGCTTCCTCCCAGGCGATCGATCCGCCTCCTGCTCCGATAACGTGAATGTCTACGACCGACATCTGGACAGGCAGGCCTTCGAGTTTGGTTTCATTTGAGCCGGAAGGACGACCGTCAATGATCAAACTGGCGTCGAATGACGTGCCGCCCATGTCGACGCAGATGAGATTTGGCCGCCCCGTTGTTGCCGAAAGCGCCTTTCCGCCAATGGCCCCGCCCACAGGGCCGGAAAGCAGAGTTTGGAGAGGGGCCTGGCTGGCGGAGCCTGCGCTCATCACGCCGCCATTCGATTCCATGACATGAATGCCCTGGTCCTCGGGGAGACGATGGTTGAGCTCGCCAACCAGCGTTTCCAGATAGCGCCGGACGACCGGAGCCAGATAGGCATCCATCACTGTGGTGGACGTGCGTTCGAATTCGCGCCACTCCGGAGAGACCTGATGGGAAAGCGCTATTGAGACCCCGGGCAGGCGCTCGGAAAGATATTCAGCTGCCTGCAGTTCATGGGCCGGATTCTTGAACGCAAACAGGAAGCAGATCGCGATTGCTTCATAGCCACCGTCTTTGACAGCCGTTGCGAAGGCATCGAGATCGGTAAGCGAGAGCGGCTCGACTACTGTGCCGTCTGCGGCGATGCGCTCGCATGCCGTGTAGGTATGTTCAAGCGTGGCGAGCGGCTCAGGCTTGTTCCAGCGGATGGAAAAAATCTCGCCTCGGTCGTTGCCCTGGATTGTGTAGATGTCGCGAAAGTTCTTCGTCGTGAGCAGGGCGATCTTTGCGCCGCGCCGTGTCAGGAGGGCGTTGAGGCCGACCGTCGTACCGTGCACGAAGAAATCGATCCCGGCATCAGGCTCGATTGCTGCCTCGATACCCTTGAGAACGGCCAGCGCCGGATTCTCAGGCGTCGAGAGCACTTTGAATGCTCCGCACGAGCCGGTCTTGGCATCCTGATAGACAATATCTGTGAATGTCCCGCCAATGTCAGCGGAGACCCGGTAGTTCTTAGCCACGGTGTTCACCCTAGAAGATCTGGAGGCAGGCCGGGGCGTTTTCGCCCCGGCGTCCGAAAGTTTACTGAGCCCACTCGCCCTTGAAGTCGGGATTTGCGTCCAGCACAGCTGCATCGATCATCGCGTCAAGCGGACCGGCGGTGTCCATATTGATGACCTGCTTCACAGGCTTGCCTTCGATGGCATTGATAACCTGTTCGGCCGCGAGCGCGCCCATGGTCTTGGGAAAGTATGCCAGGGTCGCGTCCCAGCGTCCCTCGCGGATGGCGTCAATGGCAATCGATGCCGCGCCGCCACCGGACAGGTAGAGGTCGGACACGGTATAGCCGGCGGCCTCTAGCGCAATTTCTGCGCCGACGAGATGCTGATCCGCATTGGACAGAACAACGTGAACATCGCTGGCCGACTGAAGAATGTCGGTCATCGCCGTCAGAGATTTGTCCGGATCGTACCAGCCTTCGCCGACAGCCAGCACTTTGATGTTCTCGTGCTCGCCAAGTACCTTCTCGAAGGTCTCAAGGCGCAGATTGTCGAACGGGAAGATCTTTGCGCCAATCAAGATGATGACATTGCAAGGATCGCGCCCTTCGCATTCTGAAACCACGGCATTTGCCTGAACCGTTGCCCCGTCAACCGGCGGCGAGGCGACAGTAGCCGTGATGCCTTCTACCTGCGGTTCAAGCGTTGTCAGGTCCGGACCGACAGGGAAGAGGACCGTTGCGATCGGCGTGTCCGCAGCGATCACCTGCTCGAATGCACCGGCGATACCGACCGTGTCATTCGGGGCAACGATAAAGCCGGCATAGTTGCCGCCGGCCAGCGCATCCTCGATCTGGCTATATTGATGCGCGGGATCGAACTTGCCGTCGAAGATGGCCGCTTCGTATCCGAGCTCTTTCGCCCTTTCCTCCACGCCGGCATAGGTCGCCTGATTAAAGCCGTTCTGCGAAGAGGCGGCGAAATAGGCAATCTTCTTCGACTGAGCGTCTGCAACAGGTACGAGCGCCATCGCGAGCCCGGCCCCCAGCGCCAGTGATTTTATAGTCCTTAACATCTGAAACCTCCCAATCTCTTGTCTTGTGCCGCAACCCATTATACAATTATGCAAACATTATACAAGAGGGTGGATTGAGGATGGCTCCTGAAGAGAAAAACGCGAAACCTAACGCACGCCGTGGGGCGCTTCAGGTTTATGACGCGTTGCGCGAGGACATCTTGTGGGTACGGATAAAGCCCGGATCGGCGCTCGATGAAGTCGGACTTGCGGAGCGCTTTAAGGTGTCACGCACGCCTATTCGCGAAGCGCTGCTGCTGCTCTCAGGGGAGAGCATCGTTCAGTTCCTGCCGAACCGGACGACCATCGTCGCGCCGCTGCTGCTCAATAATCTTGGCGACTATCTGGATACGTTTCTCATCTTGTCGCGGGGTGCGGCGCGTTCGGCAGCTCTGTGCGGGCTGGCCGATCCCGAAAAGCTGTCCGGCTATCTGGATCGTTATCGGGCTGCGATTGCCGACGGGCGCTTCGAAGATGCACTGCGCGCAGACAATAGCTTTAGGCGCTATCTGGCCGGCCTATCGGGCAACATCTTTCAGATACGCTATTTCGATCAGGTGCTCGACGCAGGCGTGCGAACGAAGGTGCTTTATTACTTTCCGGGTGCAACAAAGGCCGAACTGGAAGCGTCGGCCGATATGCTCGGCCAGCTCGCTATGGCTGTGGCCAGTGGAGATGCTGACGCAAGCGACCGTTATGTGACCGAGGCAATCCATGCGGAGTTCGAGATCGTCACCCGCGTCGTAAAGCCCCGCTTTGCCGACACCCTTGATATGAGCAATCACCCAGTCAATCCGGGTGCATTGAAATGACCGAACTTCTGACTAGCCGCCGCGCCAAACTGGCGACCCTCCTCAAGCAGGCCGATCTCGATGGAGTCGCATTCGTTCCGGGTCCGAACTTTTTGTACCTGTCGGGGCTTAACTTTCACCTCATGGAGCGGCCGACGCTGCTCATTGCTTTCGGTTCTGGTGAAGTCGCGGGTATCGTGCCCGAACTTGAGCGCGAGAAGTGGCGGGAAGTGTTCCCGGATGCGCAGGTCTGGTTCTGGCAGGACAGTGAAGGATTTGATCGCGCATTCGCGCAAGCGGCTGACGCGCTTAACATCCCGCGTCTGGGTATCGAATGCGGGCGAATGCGCGCCTTCGAAGCTGACGCACTACGCCGCCATTTTGGTCAGCACAGTGTCTTCGACGCTGAAGTCCTCCTGAGAGAACTGCGACTGGCAAAAACACCTGAAGAAACAGAGGCCATCGAAGCGGCCATCCGCGTGAGCGAGGTTGCTCTTGGTGAGACACTCGCCGAGGTCAAGACCGGGATGAGCGAACGTACGATCCTCGCCATCCTGAAAATGCGGCTGCTTGCCAACGGCGCAGATGGATTTGCGTTCGAACCGATCGTTCTTGCCGGGGGCAATTCCTCGAATCCTCATGGCGTCGCAGGAGAGCGCGCGCTTCAAGCCGGCGAACCGCTCCTTATTGATTTTGGTGCACAGCTCGAAAGCTACAATGCCGACATCACTCGCACATTCTTTTGCGAATATGCGAGCGATCAGCATGCGCAAATCTATGAGACGGTGCTTGCGGCAAATGAAAAAGGCCGCGCGTGCGCGCGAGCTGGGCTCACGGCCCATGAACTCGATGAAACTGTGACTGCGAGGCTGCGGAGCTCGCCCTTCGCGGACATGGTGGTTCACAAGACCGGCCATGGATTGGGGCTGGATGTTCACGAAGCGCCTCAACTTATGGCCGGCAACCATGCCGAGCTCGTTCCCGGAACGGTAGTGACCATCGAGCCGGGTCTCTACCGGCCTGGTGAGATTGGGGTGCGCATCGAAGACGATGTGGTGATCGAACCAGGGGGATGCCGATCGCTGACATCTTTCCCGCGCGACCTCACACTTATCGGGGGCTGAGATGATTTGTTCCAGCGACTACGTAGGTATTGCCGAGACTGGTCCGACCGATCGCCTGTTCGCGTCTCTCGAAGACATGTTTCAGCGTGAGATCGGAGCGATCATCTTCACCTGCTCCACCTTTAATCTGGCGACGCGTCAGGCCAAACGGATCCATACCAATCAGCCCGACGCTTATCCGCTTTCCGGCTTGAAGGACGTGGAGACCAGCCGGTGGACCGAGACCGTCCTGGATCGCGGTGAGACATTTGTCGCAAATACGATCGACGAGATAGCGCAGGTATTCCCCGACCATGGGCTGATCGCCGAACTCGGCTGCGGCTCCGTCATCAACATCCCGGTATTGCTCGGGGGAAAAACGCTCGGAACCGTCAATCTTTTGCATGAAGACGGCTACTTTTCGGCAGACCGCGTCGAGCGGGCCCGAGATCACAGGTCAGCGGCCATCATCGCGTTCGCCGCTTTGAACATGAGCACCAGCGCCTAGCCTCTGAAGTCGCTCTCGCTGAGTCTCCTGTGCCTTGGTTTCTTGGAAAGCCCAGCGGCTCCGGCGCATCCGGCGACCCTTCTACCAACCAGGCGAATGAGACCTAAGGTAGCGGGTCATGGCGCTTGCCGCGGTTCTGCTGCGTGTCCGTGTTGCTGCCCAGCCATAAGCGTTCACATGAGGTGCCGTGGCTAGCCATGTGCGCTGTAAGCTGCGACAATTCCTACGATCACGTTGCGGCTGCGCGCGGTTAACCCACCGGAGAGCGCGGCTTCGACGAGCGGAGAGGCATTGATATCAGGCTTCAACGGAAAAGGACGAAATGACCCCATTCGCCATCGCCGGCATACAGATGTACGTCAATGCGCTGCAACCCAACGTAGAGGGAATGCTGCACCGGCTAGATATATTGATGGCGCGGTTTCCCTGGACGCAGATGGTCGTGTTCAGCGAACTTGCGCCATTTGGTCCGCTCACCAAATTCGCACTGCCGCCCGAAAACGAAACGCTGATGCGCTTTAGGGAGGCGGCTCGGAAGCACAATGTCTGGCTCGTACCAGGCACCATGTTCATCCGCGGTGAGGACGGCCTCGTCCGGAACACCGCGCATGTGATCTCGCCGGATGGCGATACAGTCGCAACCTACGCCAAGATGTTCCCGTTCCGCCCTTATGAGGCGGGTGTCGCGGCGGGAACCGAGTTCTGCATCTTTGACGTTCCCAATGTCGGCCGTTTCGGTCTGTCCATCTGCTACGACATCTGGTTTCCCGAAACGACAAGAACGCTCACCGCACAGGGTGTCGAGGTTTTGCTTCACCCCGTGTTGACGGGCACTACCGATCGCGACGCCGAACTCGCGATTGCGCGCGCAACGGCGGCGCAGTTTCAGTGCTACGTCATCGACGTAAACGGCCTTGGCGCCGGCGGGAACGGACGTTCGGTTTTTGTCGATCCATCGGCGACGGTGATGCACCAGTCCGCCGGTCAGGAGGACATGTTCCCGATGGAAATCGACCTGGCGTTGGTTCGCCGGCAAAGGGAAACTGGGTTGAAGGGCCTTGGCCAGGTGCTCAAAAGTTTCCGCGACCGTGAGGCCGACTTCGCAGTCTACGATCGCTCATCGGGGCTCGATACCTACCTGAGATCGCTTGGTCCGCTCCAGGTGCAGGGTCAGGGTTCGCGCGCTGGATTGGAGCAAGACCTGCGTACCGGACCTTATGACGATTTCGAGCTGCAGCCGGTCTCCAAGCAACAAGAGCCGCATCAATTCAAAGGGGCAGAGGAAATCCCATCGCCTGAACTGAACAGAACTGGGTCTGGCTAACGGCCGACCCGGGAGGATCGCAGAACGGAGGACATGATGCACAATATGAGTGACTACTATTCCGCCGTACAGCTGCGATCGGATCGTTGGAGTGACCTGCGCGGCGCATTGGAGTCACTGGCGCGTAACCCCGAGGGGCGTGACGCGAAGCGCCACCGGGAAAAGATATCCAAGCTTTTCGAAGCGCTCGAACCGATTGAAGCCTATTGGGCGTTCCCCGGCATGTCGGCGTTCGAGCATATGCGTCGGCAGTTCGACAATGGTCATGTGCATGATGTGGCGTTTGCCGCGCGACGGATCACCCGCGCTCTCCTGACAGGCGCCTACCGTCGCCGCTCGATTCCACTCGAACGCGAGGGAGTCGACACCGAGGAGCACGAGGATGAAGCTACGCTGTCGCCGGAAGCGCGGGCCCTCTCCAAGCCCTACTTCGAAGTTCTGATTGTTGACGACGTCAACGAGCATCAGGAACGTTTTCTCCGTCAGTCGGTGAATGCCATGCGCCGGCCGGAAGATGCGTTCATTTATGAGCCCGTCGTCGTCCCTTCACTGCAAGACGCCCTGATTGCGATACTTTTCAATCACAACATTCAAGCGATCGTCGTACGACCGGGGTTGAAGCTCGAATCGCGGCTGGAGCTTCCCATTCTGACCCGCTACCTCAACCGGGCTGGCGGCGAGGAAGTCACCGAAGATATTGCCCCTGAAGACCTCGGGCCGGAACTATGCCGGCTAATTGCTCGGGTCAGGCCTGAGCTGGACGCATACCTGGTGACCGATCGGTCCGTCGAGGACATTGCCGGTCTCGACCTCGGGATATGCCGCCGAGTGTTCTACAACCAGGAAGACTTCATGGAGCTGCACCTCAACATCATCAGGGGGGTGCAGGCGCGCTACAAGACGCCGTTCTTTACGGCGCTCAAGGACTATTCGAAGCAACCCACGGGCGTCTTTCACGCAATGCCGATATCGCGCGGCAAGTCGATCTCGCGTAGCCACTGGATACAGGATATGGGCGCATTTTACGGGCCCAACATCTTTCTGGCGGAGACCTCCGCGACATCGGGCGGCCTGGATTCGCTGCTCGAACCCCATGGACCGATCAAGCAGGCGCAGGAGCTCGCCGCGCGCGCCTTTGGCGCCAAGCAGACCTTCTTTGCAACGAACGGCACCTCGACCTGCAACAAGATCGTTGTGCAGGCCTTGGTCAGGCCCGATGACATCATCCTGGTCGATCGAGATTGTCACAAGTCACACCACTACGGCATGGTGCTGGCGGGCGCGCAGGTCTGCTATCTCGATAGCTATCCCCTGAACGAATACTCCATGTACGGCGCGGTTCCTCTGCGCGAAATCAAGCATAAGCTTTTGCAGTTGAAGGCCGCCGGCAAGCTTGATCGCGTCCGCATGCTTTTGCTTACAAACTGCACGTTTGACGGCATCGTCTACAATGTCGAACGTGTGATGGAGGAGTGTCTGGCAATCAAGCCCGACCTGATATTCCTTTGGGATGAGGCGTGGTTCGCGTTCGCCCGCTTTGGGCCCACCTACCGCCAGCGCACAGCCATGAACGCCGCCTCGAACCTCCGCGCGCGGCTGCGCACTGATGAGCATCGGAAAATCTGGGAGAAGCAGCAAGACAAACTCCAGGACGCCGATGACGAGGTGCTGCTCAAAACCCGGCTTCTGCCGCCGCCCGATGCGCGTATTCGTGTTTATGCCACGCAGTCGACCCACAAGACGCTGACGTCGCTCCGCCAGGGTTCGATGATCCATGTGAACGATCAGGATTTCAAAGGAGAGGTCGAGCAAAGCTTCCACGAAGCCTATATGACGCACACCTCGACGAGCCCGAACTATCAGATCATTGCATCGCTCGATGTCGGCCGCAGGCAGGTGGAGCTCGAGGGCTTCGAGTTTGTCCAGCGGCAAGTCGAGGCGGCAATGTCCATGCGCCGCGCTATCTCGACACATCCGCTCCTGCAAAAATATTTCAAGGTTCTGACAGCTGGCGACATGATACCGGCGGAATACCGGGAAAGCGGCGTGGAAAGCTATTACAGCCCGGAGCAGGGCTGGACCGATATCTGGAATTGCTGGGACAAGGATGAATTCGTGCTCGATGCGACCCGCGTTACGCTTGCGGTCGGAGGCACGGGCTGGGACGGAGATACATTCAAGACCCAGATATTGATGGACAAATACGGCATTCAGATAAACAAGACCTCGCGCAATACCGTCCTGTTCATGACGAATATTGGCACAACGCGCTCCTCGGTCGCTTACCTGATCGAGGTCCTGGTGGAGATCGCTCGCGAGCTGGACGATCTTCTCGACGACGCTTCCAAGATGGAAAAACTCGGCTTCGACCGTCGAGTGCGGGCCTTGATGCAGGACCTGCCGCCTCTGCCGGATTTCAGTCGCTTCCACGGGGCGTTCTGCGCCGACGCGAAAACGGGCGAGGGCGACATGCGCTCCGCCTTCTTCCTGAGCTACGATGAAGAAAACTGCGACTACCTGGAGCTCGGGTCGGAGATCGACAAGGTGATGGACGACGGTCGCGAGGTCGTTTCAGCCTCGTTCATTATCCCCTATCCGCCCGGTTTTCCGATCCTTGTGCCCGGCCAGGTAGTTAGCCGGGAAATACTCGCCTTCATGCGTGCACTCGATGTGAATGAAATTCACGGGTACCGCGCCGATCTGGGATTGCGTGTTTTCACCGACGAGGCGCTCAGCCGCCAATCGGGTAAGTTTGCCGCCGCCGCTGAATAAGGGAGGACAAGATGGCCGCTAAGGAACTCAAGAATATTTCCGAAATTCGCCGCTTCTTCCACCGGAACGAAGACCCGATCTATTTCGTGTCCGCGACAAATTTCAATCTGCTCGGCATCGATGAATGGTGTAAGAATTTCAAATACATATGCTATATCGACTGTTACGACGGTCGACACCCCAATGTGTTCTGTCCCTCCGAGCAGCCGCACGCTGAGTTCCAGTCTATCGAAGACATCAACAATTACCTTCTCCAGCACAAGGAGGTCATCGATTATGTTCGGCGGCGCGGCGGCAGGCCGAAATTTGTCTTCCTCATGTTCGATGAGGAAACAGAGCGTCTCGCCAAGGAATTGGGAGGCGACGTCTGGTTTCCCAAGGCGAAGCTGCGCACCAAGATGGACAACAAGATCGAAACCGTGCGCGTCGGCAACAAGGCCAAGGTACCGTCCGTGCCGAACACGCTGGCCGAGGTCGACAGCTATGACAGCTTGACAAAAACCTGCGCGAAAGCCGGGCTTGGCAGCGATCTTGTCTTGCAGTCCGCGTTCGGCGATTCAGGCCACACAACATTCTTCATCAAGTCCGAAGCGGATTTCCGCAAGCATGAACATGAGATCGTCGGTCAGGGCGAAATCAAGATAATGAAGCGCATCGACTGCCGAGGTTCGGCGATTGAGGCCTGTTGTACGTCCCAAGGTACGATTGTCGGTCCGCTGATGACCGAGTTGGTTGGGTTCAAGGAACTGACCCCCTATCGCGGCGGCTGGTGCGGCAACGAGATATTCTCGACCGCCTTTCCCCCGAAAGCACGCCAGCATGCGCGCGATTTGACGTTCAAGTTCGGCGAGCAGCTCAGGAAGGAAGGCTATCGCGGCTATTTCGAGTTGGATTTTCTGATCGACAAGAAGACGGGCGATCTCTGGCTGGGCGAACTGAATCCCAGGATTACCGGTGCCAGCTCGATGACCAATCACGCGGCATTTGCACATGCGGATGCGCCGCTTTTCCTGTTTCATCTACTCGAATTTTCCAAAACGAAATTCAAACTCAGCGTCGATGAGTTGAATGCGCGGTGGGCCGACCCTTCAATGATCGATTCATGGAGCCAGATGGTCATCAAGCACACGGAAGATTCCGTGGACATTATCTCGCAGGCGCCACAGACGGGCATCTACAGAATGCTCGATGACGGCAGCGTCGTTTACGACCGGTTCGACTACCACCGTCGCGCGGTAGAGAGTGAATCCGAGGCGTTTTTCTTGCGTATCCTGAAGGAAGGCGACTACCGCTATGAGGGTGCCGATCTGGGCATCCTGGTCACGCGCGGCCGCTCCATGACGAGCGGTTTCAAGTTGAACGAACGCGCCAAGCGCTGGATTCACGGAATAAAGCAGGCCTTCTCTGCGAAGCCTCTGCCGGTCGCAGAAGCAGGACCTGCTCTAGCCGATCCCGCGTTCAAGATATTGTAATGGAGTTGGTCTGGCGAACCTTCGCCGAAGCGGAGCCCGGAGAAAAATGGGCCGCACTGTTCGCTGAATACTGGCCTGACTACCGGATGTGGTGGCTGAAGGAAGGGGAGCAAGCGCGCCCCACCTTTTTAGAGTGTCGGCGTGCCCTCGACCGGCACATGCCCGAATTGCTTCCCCTCTACGAACAGCTTTGCAGGCTGGCGGGCGGAGGCGATCTCGCAGCGCGCTTCCTGTCCTTCTACCGACCCCCGGCTTATCTTTCGGGCTGTAGCCAGGCGATTTGGCCCGGCGAAGAGCCGACCCTGGTGCGCAACTACGACTATCATCCGGCCGCTTTCGATAGTCTGGTGATGTCAACGTCGTGGCAGGGAAGGCGTGTCATTGGCACGTCCGACGGGCTGTGGGGGCTTGTTGATGGCATGAATGACGCCGGACTTGCCGTGTCGCTCACATTTGGCGGTCGCACGGTGGTCGGCGACGGCTTCGGCGTACCGCTGATCTTGCGGTATGTCCTGCAAACCTGTCGCACGGCCAGGGAGGCAAGCGAGGCGCTGGCTCGGGTTCCAACTCACATGAGCTACAACGTCACCGTGCTGGATGCCGAGCGCAACTTTCTAACAGTGCTGCTCGGCCCCGATCGCCCGGCTGCTGTCACCCATGCGGCTGTCGCGACCAATCATCAGGAGCGCGTGGAATGGGAAGCGCACGCCCGCATGACGGCAACCGTCGAGCGGGAACGTTTCCTGTTGCAGCGGCTGACGCTGCATGTGGAACCCCAGGAAAAGTTCATTGGGGCATTTCTCAAGCCGCCAATCTATTCCACGGCATTCGACCGTGGATTCGGGACACTCTATACGGCGGTATATCGCCCCAGGCAGGGTGAAATGGAGCTGCGATGGCCGCGTGCCGTGTGGCCGCTTTCCTTTAGCCGGTTCAAAGAAGAGACGCGGCGTATTTACACCCCTGACTCGATGATGGACGGGGTAAGCTGAAGAACCGGCGGGAGTTGGCTAGCGCATTGAAAAAGCGGCGTCTTTTCGCAAAACGTCAGAGACTGCCCCAACTTTGTGAAAGGCTGGTGCAGTTGGCAGTCACCAGCGAACTGGTCTCAGGCGCGTTTACTGGGAATTTACTGGGAATTTCGAGCCAAACGGGCCGATTTGAAGCCATTTTTTCGTGAATGGAGTATATTTTTTCGCAATAAATAACGCGATTTCAATGGGTTAGATTTTCCGCTAGTTCTTTCAGTTGGCCGGGAAATTCGGTGTCTTAAACAGGGAAGTCGCCGGGAACTGAACATGCTGGAACTGGCAACTGTCGACTGTTTCAGGAAGCGAGTACTGCCGTCCGACTAGTGGGATAGCGCAAGGCGTTTGCTAGCGCGGTGGTACGACGCGTTGGCAGAGCGGCCGGCAGGACTTTTGAAGTGGGCTGACGGAGTTTTTTGTCGAACTCTGTTATGCTGAGAGATCGTCTTAGTGAGATTCCAAGCAGTCCGACAAAATTCTTTGGTGCCTTCGTTGTCGGTGAACAGCGTTCCGATCAACTGCGCTGGCTTGATTGCTTAACACTCCTGACATCTTCAACCCGATTCCCGGGGATGAAAACTGACCTTGCAGTAGACAGGGGCAGGTGAGTCACATCACCCTTTGACGATCGATCGGGCGAATCTCCGACCGCCGCTCGACGAGGCATAGCGATCTCCTCCCAGGTCGATATGCGTCTATGAATGGAACATAAAAGGTATATCAAATGAACTTATCAGGAACACAGACCGAAGCGGAGGGCGGGGATCGACCTCGCAGCTCTGCTATCGAGGCCGCAGGCAAGGCGCTACAGATCGAGTATCTAGGCCTTAGCGACCTGAAGCCGTATCGCCGTAACTCTCGAAAGCACTCGCGCAAGCAGATCCGCCAGGTGGCACAGAGCATGCGCGAGTTCGGCTTCACCAATCCGATTCTGATTGATGAGGACTGCACCATCATTGCCGGCTATGGCCGGCTTGAGGCTGCCAAGCTCAATGGAATGACCTCGGTTCCCTGCGTGCGCATTGGCACGATGACTGAGGCCCAGAAGCGCGCCTATGTGATTGCCGACAACAAGCTCGCGCTGAACGCTGGGTGGGACGATGAGATACTGGCCGAAGAGCTTAAGGCCTTGCTCGATGTTGAGATCAGCTTCGACGTCGAACTGACCGGCTTCTCGATCGCCGAGGTTGATAGCCTGGTCGAAGGCCTTGTGCCCGAAGAAAAGGGCGATCCGCGGGCCGATGCGCTGCCCCCGCTCGATCACAGTTCGACCCGCTGTCGGGTCGGTGATGTGTGGCAGCTTGGTCCGCACCGACTGGTTTGCGGCAATGCGCTTGATCCGGTGGTGGTGGGGACCCTGATGGACGGTGACGTTGCACGGATGGTCTTTACGGATCCACCGTACAACATTCCTGTCCAGGGTTTTGTGGGCGGTGCCGGCAAGGTCAAGCACCGCGAGTTCGCCATGGCCTCGGGCGAGATGACGAATCAACAGTTCACTTCGTTTCTAGCGACTTCCTTCTCCAACCTCCAGCGCCATTCCTGTGACGGCTCAATCCACTTCGTGTGCATGGACTTCAGGCACATGCGCAACGTGATTGAGGCGGCAGACGGCATCTACACCGAACTCAAGAACCTCTGTGTCTGGGTCAAGGACAATGGCGGCATGGGGACCTTCTACCGGTCTCGTCACGAACTGGTCTTCGTCTACAAAAACGGCACGGCAGCACATGTGAACTCCTTCGAGCTTGGTCAACATGGGCGCTATCGCACCAATGTCTGGGAATACCGGGGCGCCAATACGCTCAAGGCCGGTCGGATGGACGAGCTTGCCATGCATCCGACGGTTAAGCCTGTCGATATGATTGCCGATGCGATCAAAGACTGCTCGGCTCGCGGCGAGATCATCCTCGATCTCTTCGGGGGCTCCGGGTCCACATTGATTGCCGCGCACAAGACCGGGCGGCGAGCCTATCTGAGCGAACTCGACCCCATCTACTGCGACCGTATTCTGCGGCGCTGGGAGAGCTACGCAAAGGACGAGGCAATCCGCCTCGTTGCCGCAAATGAAGTCGACGCATCGCAACTCAAGGAGGCCGCGCAATGACTGGAACGAAACAGTTGCCGGCGATCCCGGCAGAAACGCTCCCGTACGAAGTGGGCTATCGCAAACCGCCGGTCCAGCACCAGTTCGGCAACGGACAGAAGATCAACCGCAAGGGCCGTCCCAAGGGCTCCAAAAACAAGCAGCCGAAGTTCAACGAGTTGGTTGAGATCACTTTGGAGGAAGCCGGTCGTGACATCGTCGTCACCGAGGGCGGTCAAAGGGCCGAGATCAGCCGATGGCGCGCGTTCATGCGTCGTCTTTACAGCGATGCCCTTATGGGAAAGTCCCATGCGTCACGACTGTATGCAGGCCTGGTGACCAATGCGGCTTTGGAAAAGGATCGCCGGCACGAGGAGGGCTTCAAGCATGTGATTGAATTCAAGTTGGGGGCCGAAAAGAGGCTCGAGGAGTACAAGAAGCGTGGCATTGAGCCACCCAAATTTTTCCTCCATCCCGATCAGTTCGTGCTCGACATCCGCAACGACACCTGGTGGATCGAAGGCCCGCTAAGCGAGCAGGAGAGGGACGAGTCGATCGCCTTCTATGAAGAACGCCGTAACGAGTGTCAGAGGCTTCTAAAGTTCATTCAAGACCGACTGAGCGAGAGTGAGCGCGCTCATTCAAATGAGACAGATCCGAAGCTGAGGAAGCGGCTGCAGCGCGACATTGACCAAGACAGGAGCTCCATTGCGACATTCAAGCGGCGCAGCGAAGAGCTCCTGGAGGCTCTGAAGCCTTGGGGCTTTGTAGAAACGCGGCCGCTTTTGGACGAACAGAAGCCGTCTACCGACACGGGCCAAGGGTGACACTCACAAGGACCGGGGGATGGCCAACGCGCATTGCGTTGGCCTCTCTTCACCTACTGGCAAAAGACACTCCGGCCGATTGATAGAGCCCGAATGGGACACTGCCTTTGCCGGTTGATGCCGGAACCTGTGCCAGTCTGCACACCTGCGCGGCGATATCGGCAAGAACAAGTTTGGACTTGGCGGTGTCGGATCTCTGTCCGCGAACTGCCGAAGATATACATCTGGATCGATATGTTCCACGGTTCCAATCAGGGCGATTCCGTCGCCGCCCCGGAAGAGCCGGCCGTGGCAGCGCAACTCAAGTCAAACGGCCCCCAGTGATCCCTGGGCGGTTCAAACCGTCCGGATACGTCCTGCTCCCGGACGCAACGCAAGACAAGACGCATACGCCGCCAAGCGGCAGCATTTCCTACGCCACCAGTTGGAACTGACGAAGCAGCAGCAACGAAATCACTCTAAGAGAGACTATCAGATCAACTCTCGACGTGTGTTTCGCGGTCGGCGAAATCTTCACGTCTCAAATGCGTGCGGATAATGCTCTTTCGCGTATGCCTCTGAAATGTAGCCATTGCGCAAGTCCGTTCTTACCCGTTCGACCTCCCGCTCGTTGCTGGGACCGTATCCGCCGCCGCCGCCTGTTCGCAGTGTGAAGACTGCGTCAGACGGGACCGCGAGGCGCGTTACCTTGGAAAAGTCGCGCTGGCGGCCGTCGGCGTACCTCAGAGACGCTCCGTTCGGTCGCGCTTCGCCGCCGCCGGCCAAACCCCAAGGTGCATTGTGGGCGCGTTCAATGGCAGCCGTCATGTTGATCTGCTCGGTAAACCGGAACTCGAAATCGATACCCGGGCCGCCACGATACTGGCCTGGTCCGCACGAATCCTGTGCAAGCTCCATGCGCTCGGTGATCCATGGGTCGCGTTGTTCCCAGACCTCCAGCGGAGTGAAGCGTGTCGCAGACTCGGCGATATGCAGCATAGTGCCGCCGTCACCACCTTTCCATGCGCCCTGGCCGACCGGATGCGGCGCTCCGTCAGCCCATGGCTCGCCGGTTCCTTCACGCCAGCCCGAATAGGAGATGCCGAGAATGCAGCCGCCGCTGCAAGCGGGGACAGCGTCCGGAACGGCCTTGGAAACGGCATTGTAGATGACCTCGATAGCCTGCAGTGCCGGCCAACCGTAGAGGTAGCAGGGAGCGGGCGGGAGCGGGTGAAACAAGGTGTTTGGCCGCGTGATGACCGTCAGCGCTCGAAACATGCCCTCATTCGGAGGTTCGCCGAATCCGGCCAACATCGAAATTGCCACCCGGCTGGCAGACAATGTCGAGGGAACGGGGCAGTTAATGGGACCGCCCTGTGCCGGCGGGGAGTTTGAGTAGTCAAGTGTGACCTGCGATCCCTCGACCTTGAGCGTCACCTCAAACGGAATCGGATGATTCTGAACCCCGTTGTTGTCGAGGATGCCCTGACCGACATACGTGCCGTCGGGAATGGATTCGAAATACTGCCTCACGACCCGCTCGCCGTGATTGTACATCTCCTCGACGCATGGCCAGAACGTTTCGGTGCCGAAGCGCTGGAACACGCGCTTGAGCGCAATCCCGCCGGCGCGCACGGCGACAATGGTGGCGTTCATGTCGCCTTCGACCATCTTGGGAATGCGCGAGTTGGCGACCACCATACGGTAGATGTCGCGCACGATTACGCCGCGCGCACAAAGCTTCACGCCGGGAAATACGGTTCCTTCCTGGAAGACATCGACGGTATCGGTGCAATAGACATCCTTGGCCCCGATATCGAGCCAATGTCCCTTGATTGCCGTGTAGCCAATCAAGCCCACATCATCGTCGAAAACCGGCATTACCATCGCTACGTCCTGCGGGTGCGATCCGGTACCGTAGGGCCAGTTGTATAGAAGCACGTCGCCAGGCTCGAGCGCCTCCACGCCGCCCACATTGGTTACTGCCTCGCGGATGCAGAAATCGAGTGTGCCCATGAACATTGGAAGGCTGGGAGCCTGGGCCAGCAGACGAATATCCTTATCATAAATCGCAACGGCGAAATCGAGCACCTCGTAGATCACCGGCGAAAACGCCGTGCGCATCAGCGCATGCTTCATCTGATTGGCCGCCGAATTCAGCGCGTGCCGCACCACTTCAGTGGTTATCGGGTCTGCGTGCGTTTCCTTGACCGCTCCGGATGCAGCTTCGTGTACAATGGGATCATAGGTCTTCATTTCTGGGCTGCTCCACGCGTCAGGATCAGTTCACCCTTCGAGCCGGCTCGGACGGACCAGCCGGCGTCAACGTAAAGGGTGGTTGTGCTTTCGGTAATGATCACCGGCCCCGAAATCTCGTCGGCGATCGAAGATCGGTCGATCACATCGAAATCGATGTGTTCGCCGCGACTGAACGAGTAGGCCGACCAGATCGATTTATCCGCGGCCTGCATAGGTGGCGCTGAATGCTCACGGCGCGGCAGTGGAATACGGTTCGTCGCCCGCGTCGCAACAATCTCGACGTCGAACTCCATCGTGCTTCCATAGGTGCGAACGTAGTCTTCCTCAAACAGGGTCCGGATAGCGGCCGAGGAAGCAGCCAGCTTGCGGTCAGCGAGCGGGACCGGGATCGAAGGGCCATGCTCCTGCCCGACATAGCGTAGATCCAGACTGGCAAGTCGCTCCAGCGCAGGGTCGGCGAGTTCGCCGCGGCGGTCGAGTTCACCGAAGAGTTCGGCAAGAACCTTGTTAGTTTCAACGAGGCTTTCGTCGCTTAGCGGCATGATGCGTGTAAGCGCTGCGGATTGTACCATGTCTGCGCCCAGCAATCCCCAGGCGGAGAAGTTTCCAGCAAGGGGCGGTACCACGATCTTACCAATCTGCAATTCATCAGCGAGTAGGATCGCGAACATCGGCCCTGCGCCGCCAAATGGAAGCAGGGCCATGCTTCTGGGATCGAGACCTTGCTCTACCGTGATCTCCCGCATAGCGTTCGCCATGCTGGAGGTGGCAATTCGCATGATACCGACCGCCGTCTCCAGAACGCTCTTACCGATTTGTCCGGCCACATTGCCAATCGCATTTTCGGAAGCGGCGAAATCGAGCTGAATACCGGAAGCAAGCTTGCCCGGGCCGAGCATGCCCAGATGTGCCGCCGCGTCGGTGGTCGTCGGTTCCGTGCCTCCCTTGCCATAGCAAGCTGGCCCGGGCACAGCGCCGGAGCTGCGCGGGCCGACACGCAGCAGCCCGCCAATGTCCTTGTAGGCCACCGAGCCGCCGCCGGAGCCGATCGATCGCACATCGACCCAGGCCGATTGCACCGGCATTCCGGCCACCTCGCCCTCAAAGAGCACCTGCGCCTGCCCGTCCAGTATGAGCGCCGTGTCGAAGCTGGTGCCACCAACGTCAGCGGTAATGAGCGCGTCGATTTCGAGAGAACGCGCAATCTCCGACCCGCCCTGAGCGCCGCCGACAGGTCCCGACATGATCGTTTCGAACGGGCGCTCTCCGGCTTCGGCGAACGTCATCGAGCCTGACCCGGACCGCGCGATGAGGCAGCGTCCCTTGAAACCCAGATCGGCGAGGCCTTCCTCAAGCCGCTGCAGATAGCTCGACATGCGCGTTCTTACAAAGGCGTCTATTGCGGTCGTGGAGAAGCGCTCATACTCACGATATTCGCGCGACACCTTGTGCGACAGCGAGATGTCGCCGGTGAAACCATGCTCGCGCAACAGCTCAGCTGCGCGCAGTTCGTGCGCCGGGTTGGCGTAGGCGTTCATGAAACAGATCGCCAGGCTGTCGACGCCTTCGGCATTGAAATGCTTGACCAGCGCGGCCACTCCCGTTTCGTCCAGCGGGCGGTGCTCGGTTCCGTCGAAAAGGATACGGCCGTCGAGTTCCAGGCGCAGATAGCGCGGTACCAGTGGTTCTGGCTGTTGCCAGAACAGATTGTACATCTCCGCGCGGTCACCCCGTCGGATCTCCAGCACGTCGCGGAATCCCTTGGTGCATACCATGCCCACCTTGGCACCTCGACGCTCCAGAAGGGCGTTGAGGCCGACGGTCGTTCCGTGAAGGAAATAGTCTGCCTTGGCGACAATCTCGGGAGGTACGAACTCGCGGACTGCGTTCAGCACTCCCTGTTCGGGTGCGGACGGGACAGTCGGAAGTTTTCCTTCCCTGGTCTGTCCGGTGTCTTCGTCGAAGAAAACGAGATCGGTGAACGTGCCACCGATATCGACCCCGATGCGTGTCGCCATTAGCTACTCTCCATCGCCGACGGTTCGAATTGTCGACGTACCAAGTTGTCAGGCAGGCACGGCGGCGGCCCGCCGTGTGTGCGGTTTTATGAGAGCGGCCCGACTTGGTGTCAAGATTTTGTTCGATATTTCTGCATGTGTTCACATACTGGTACAAATCTTCGTCGTGCGCTAACCGAAAGTGTCGCTTGGTTCCTGGGTTAGGGCGCCAGCTGCGAGCCCTCACCGGGGGCGGTTTTTGCGATCCACGTAAAACCATGATATATATAAATAAAATCACAAAAAGACTCTGCGAGGCGTATCGCTCTGCTTGTCGGTGGTTGCATAAAAATGATGGTTGCGGTTTGAGGCTTGCATTGCGCCTGACCTCATGCTTAGATGCGAACAGATGTCCATTATATGAACATTCGGTCTGATGATTGCGCGACAATCGACCGAGCAGACTGGCGGGTAGAGCGGTGCGGATTGGTTTTGATATTGGCGGCACATTCACGGATTTTGTGCTGGTCGATCAAACCGACGCTGTTCGGCTTCACAAAGTGCTCACCTCCTACCCGAACCCGGCAGACGCAGCATTCGCCGGCCTTGGCGAACTGCTTGACCAAGCCGGTGCGTCCTTCGGTGATGTGACAGAAATCCTGCACGGAACGACGCTGGTCACCAACGCGCTCGTGGAAAGAAAGGGCGCAAGGCTCGGCCTGCTGACCACTGAAGGTTTCCGTGACACTCTCGAAGCGGGCAGAGAGCAGCGTTATGACATCTACGATCTCAGCCTGAGTTTCCCCGAACCGCTCGTGCCGCGTGCGCTTCGGCTGGAAGTTTCGGAGCGGCTGGACCGGGATGGCAATGTCGTTCACGCGCCTAACCGCGTACAAATTAGCGAACAGCTCCGCACGTTACAGGCAGCCGGCGTTGAGGCGGTCGCGGTTTGTCTTCTTCATTCCTATGCGAATGCTGCGCACGAACGGCTGGTTGCGCAAGTCGCGCGCGAGGAATTCCCTGAACTCTTTGTTTCGCTCTCCAGCGATGTCGTTGCGGAGATGTGGGAATACCAGCGCACCGTAACCACCTGCGCAAATGCCTATGTGATGCCGCTCATCAACCGCCACCTTGTAACGCTAGAGCGCGACCTCAGGGCGCGGGGGTTTCGAGGCGCAATTCGCATGATGCACTCGGCGGGTGGTCTGATGTCGCTCGAGGCAGCCCGGCAAAACCCGGTAAGGCTTCTTGAGTCAGGACCCGCAGGAGGTGGGCTGGCTTCTGCAATGTTTGGCAGGAAATCCAGACGCGGCGATCTCCTTTCTTTCGACATGGGTGGTACGACGGCCAAGGCCTGCCTGGTCGAGGACGGCGAAGTGGCGGTTGCTAGCGAGCTTGAGGCTGCACGCGTAAATCGCTTCACCAAAGGGTCGGGTCTTCCCATTCGTACGCCGGTGATCGATCTGATCGAGATTGGTGCTGGCGGTGGATCGATCGCCGAGGTCGACCAGGTCGGTCTGCTCAAGGTGGGTCCGCGTTCCGCGGGCTCTTCGCCCGGTCCGGCGTGCTACGGGGCAGGCGGAACCGAGCCGACAGTCACCGACGCCAACCTCCTGCTGGGATATTACGATCCCGGTTTCTTTCTCGGCGGCCGCATGAAAATCGACGTCGACGCCGCGCGCGGCGCGATAGATGGTCTCGCAACCGAATTGGGGTTGAAAACCGAGGAAGCAGCGGCCGGCATTCACGACCTCGTTGTCGAGAACATGGCGGCGGCCGCCCGCGTTCACATCGTCGAAAGGGGCAAGGACCCGCGAAGCTATTCCATGATCGCATTCGGCGGTGCCGGACCTGCACACGCGGTCGACGTGGCGCGCGCGCTGGGCGTGCGCGAAGTCATCATCCCACCCGCTTCGGGCGCGGCTTCCGCACTTGGCTTTCTTGTCGCGGCACCGCGTTTTGAGATGGTGCGATCGCTGAACGTGCGCATGAATGGTTCGGCTGATTTCTCCGAGGCCAACGTGATTCTGGATCAACTGCGGCAAACGTGTAGCGCCCAGATCGAGGCAATGGGTGTCGATCAGGCCGATGTGCAGACGACGCGGTTTGCCGATATGCGCCTGGTCGGACAGATGCATGAGGTGACGGTCGAACTTCCGCCACAAGGCATTGGACCCGAAACGCTGCCTGCCATCATGAAGACATTCGAGGCGGATTACACAAAACTGTTCTCGGCGATGCCAGACGGTGTGGACGCTGAGATTACCAATCTACGGGTTCGTTGCGCATCTGCCGCGCCGGAGGTGGACCCTCGTTCGCCGGAAACAGCACGTGATACCGGTGCATTGAAAGGGATGAGGCAGGCTTGGTTCGATGGCCGTTTTCAGGACGCGCAGGTTTATGATCGTTACGCCCTCACCAAAGGCGACACTGTTGTCGGGCCGGCCATCATCGAGGAAACGGAATCGACCACGATCATCCCGCCGCGATGCAGTCTATCGGTTGATGACCAGCTCTGCCTTCGCATCGAAGTAGCCGTCGAGACCAGCAAGGATCTGGGTCTGCCGGCCAACGCTGGCGAAGCGGAAATCATTGCGCGGCTCGATTCCGATCCCGTGACACTCGAGATCATGTGGAGCCGGTTGGTCTCGGTGACCGAAGAGATGTGGCACACAGTATGCCGCACTGCCTTCTCGCTTGTGATCTCCGAAGCCCAGGACTTTGCCTGCGATCTTCTAGATATCAACGGGGACACGCTGGTTCACTCGCCTCGCGCGATGCCGGTGTTCAATCTCACATTGCCTCGTGCAGTAAAGGCGTTACTGGCTGAGTTCCCGGTTGAAACGCTGAAGCCCGGCGACGTGCTGATTACCAACGATCCCTGGCTGTGCGCAGGGCACCTCTTCGACATTGCGATCGTCACGCCAATCTTCTTCGAAGGCAGAGCCGTCGCATTGTCCGGCACCGTCGGTAACGTGAACGACATCGGTGGAACGCGGGACTGGCTGAAGGCCCGCGAAGTCTACGAGGAAGGGTTCCAGATCCCGCCCATGAAACTCTACGAGGCGGGCGAGCCGAACCATGTCCTTTTCAAGCTGCTGGCCAAGAATGTGAGAACCGCCGACCAGGTACTTGGCGACCTGGGTTCTCTGGTTTCTGCAAACGAAATTGGCGCACAGCGCCTGATTGCGTTCATGAACGACTACGGCCTGCCCGACATCGGGCCGCTCGCGAAACTGATTCAGGGCAAGTCTGAAGCTGCCATGCGCAAGGCCATCAGCGAATTACCCGATGGCATCTACAGGTCTGAGACCCGGAACAACCCGTTCGGCACGCCGATGCGCTTTCCGGTCCGCATTGAGGTTATGGGCGACGAGATGAGCGTCGATTTCGACGGCGCGCCGACTCAAGCTCCTCAAGGCGGCATCAATTGCACGATGAGCTACACCGCTGCCCACGCCGTCTACCCGATCAAATGCATGCTGACGCCCGAGGTCCGATCCAACGCGGGCTGCTATCGGCCGATCTCGGTGTCCGCTCCCAAAGGTTCCATCCTCAACGCCGAATATCCGGCGTCTGTCAATCTTCGCACGCGCACGGGCTGGTACATCGCACCCAACATCCTTTCGGCATTGGCGCCGGCCGCGCCTGCGCGAGTGATCGCGGCGACTGGACTGCCTTTCACCTCAAACATCTATGGCGACGCCGGCGACGGCAGCGCCTATTCCGACGTGCTGTTCGCCGGCGGCGGGCAGGGGGCGTCGGTGCGATCGGATGGCAAGAGTGGCCTGCTCTGGCCGACATCGGCATCGAACACGTCGATTGAACTGTTTGAGTCGCGTGTGCCCATCCTGATCCTGGAAAAGTCGTTCATCCCCGACTCTGGCGGTCCCGGAAAATACCGCGGCGGTCTCGGTCAGAAGATCCGCTACCGGCGCTTGCAATCCAGTGGCAGCACGATGCTGAGCACGCTCTATCCGGAAGGGGTTACCCATCCGGCAGAGGGCCTGTTTGGCGGAGGATCGTGCATCCCTGCATCGGCTCGAATCCTAGACGAAGACGGGACGGTTCTGCGCGACTGCGGAACCGGAGCCTTGGTGGAAATCGAGGGAACCAACGAGACAGTCGAGGTCATTGTCGCCGGCGGCGCCGGTTATGGGAGCCCGCAAGAGCGCGACCGGGCAGCGATCGAGGAAGACATCGCTGCCGGCGCGGTGACGCCGGAAGGCGCTGTACGGGACTACGGATATCAACCTGCCGAACAGACAGGGACTTACGGGGCGGCCAATTGAGGCAACATCTTCTGGAGGTGAACACATGCTAAAAATGAACAGACGACAACTCATGCTAAGCACCGTCGCGGCGACGGCGGGGGCGGCGTTTCCATCCGCGTTGATGGCTCAGCAGAACAAGACGCTGGTGATCGGCAATCAGGGCGCGCAGAGCCATTTCGACCCACATGCTGGTCAGGACTACCCGACCTCAGTCTTGATGCGGAACATCTACGACGCGCTGGTTGATGCTGTCGGTGCGCCGCCGCGGATCGTGCCCCGCGTCGCAACGGAGTGGATGATTTCCGAGGACGGGCTTGTCTACACGTTCAAGCTCAATCCGAATGCCAAGTTCCACGATGGCAGCCCGCTCAATGCTGAAGCGGTCAAATATTCCTTCGATCGCATTCAGGCCATCGGCCGCGGCAACAACTGGATGATCAACGGTGTCGTCGGTCCGGACACCATCAAGATCATCGACGACCACACCGTCGAGTTCACACTGCTTCAGCCTTTCGCTGCCTTCCTGCAGGTCCTTCCATGGATATCTATTGTCAACCCGGCGGTCATCGAGGCTAATGCCGGCAGCGATATGGGGCAGACCTACCTGCTGAACAACACAGCCGGCTCCGGGCCGTTCACCGTGGTCCGCTTCGAGCCCGAAAGCGTGATCGAGTTCAGGCGCGATCCCGAAGGCTGGCGCGAAGGTGGCGGCAACACCGACACCATCATCTGGCGTTATGTGCGGGAAAACACCAACCAGCGTTTGATGCTTCAGCGCGGTGAGATCCATATGGCTGTGGATCTGACGAGCGACGACGTCATGGCGCTTGAAGGCGTGCCGGGCGTAAAGACTGTCGTGGAGCCGGGCGACCGCACCTTTTCAATCAAGATGAACACCGAGCACGGTCCGACCGCAGATGTGAATTTGCGCAAGGCAATCTCCTACGCGTTCGACTATGACGAGATGCTGCGTGTCAGCGGTCTGGCCGAACTCATGCAGGGTCCGCTGCCGTCGAGCTTCTTCGGTCACGACGGCAATCTGGAGGTCCCGCGCCGCGATATCGAAAAGGCCAAGGAATACCTTGCCAAGACCGAATGGCCGGAAGGCGGCCTGACGCTCGATGCTGTCTATGTTACCGGCCTCGAGCAGGAGCGCCTCTGGTGTCTGGTACTGCTGGACAGCCTTCGCGACCTCAACATCAACGTGAACATTATTCCCGCCACCTGGCCCGACATGCTCAGCATGGCGGAAAGCCCGGAAAAGTTCCCGGCGTTCTTCTGCGTCTATCTAGGCGTTGGCTATGCCGACCCCGATGTGATCGCCTATGCCGGCTATCACTCCAGCCGCAATGGTGGTTGGCAGAACCCCGTCTACAAGAACCCGGCGGTCGACGCATTGATCGAACGGGCTCGCTACGAGCCTGACACTGACAAGCGCGCCGAACTCTACGCCGAAGTTCAGGAGGCGATCGTCGATGACGCGCCGGATATCTTCGGTGTTGTGGAGAAATCGAAGGTCGGTCTGCGCGACAACGTGGAGGGTTATACCTTCACGCCGATCATTGTGCAGGCGGTGGACTTCTTCCCGCTGTCTCTGAGCGACTGACCGGAAACGAACCGGCATGCTTCGATACGCCCTGTTTCGGATCGCGCTGATTGCGCCTCTGCTGATCGGATTGTCGATGCTTGTCTTCGTGATCGGCCGAGTCCTGCCGGGAGATCCGGCAGGGCTTGCGGCCGGTCCATATGCCACGATGGAGCAGCGCGAGGCGATTGCCGCCGAATATGGGCTCGATCAACCAATACCTGTGCAGTACTGGCGTTACATCACCGGCGTGCTGGAGGGCGATTTCGGTCGCTCGCTGATGACGCGACGCCCCGTTGCCGGTGACCTCGCGGGCTATTTGCCGGCGACACTGGAGCTGGTGTTCTTCTCGCTGTTCCTCGCAATCCTGATTGGCATTCCGCTTGGATTGATTGCCGGTATCAGGCGCAATAGCGCGACCGACATGACAATCGCCGCCGGAACGCTGTCGGCGATGTCGATGCCACAGTTTTTCCTCGGGCTCGTTCTGCAGCTTATCTTCGGCATGATGCTGTCATGGCTCCCGCTCAGCGGGCGGCTGCCATTCATCGTCTCGCCCCCACCGGGCGTCACCGGATTCTACACGATAGACAGTTTGATTGCCGGTGATTTGACGGCGTTCCGATACTCGTTGCTTCATCTCATACTTCCAGCCCTCACCATGGCGCTGGCGCCAATCGCAACGATTGCGCGCATCATGCGTTCGTCGACCATCGAGGTATTGCAACAGGACTATGTGCAGACGGAACGGGCACTCGGACTGCCATCCTCGCTCATCCTGTTCAAATACGTGTCCAAGAACGCGGCATCGGCGACGCTGACACTGATCGGCCTCTATGTCGGCTGGCTTCTGGGCAGCACCGTGCTGGTTGAGAAGGTGTTCGATTGGCCGGGTATCGGCCTTTATGCCACCAACGCAATCCTCAACCAGGACTTCAACCCGGTGATCGCCGTGACGCTGGCAATCGGCGTGGTGTTCATCCTGGCCAATCTGGTTGTCGACATGTTGTACGGCGTTCTCAATCCCAAAGTGAGCAACAAGCAATGAGTGAGGTTGTTCAATCAACCGGCAGCGCCGCCACGCGTTCGGCACGACGGACCAACTGGGCCCGTGGCTTCTATCGTTTCCGTCAGAATCCGTTGTCGGTTGTTGGGCTGGTTATCGTCGTGCTCCTGCTGCTCCTTGCGCTGTTTGGCGAGTACATCGCGCCTTACCCCGAGCATCTCAATGGCGAATTGAACGTCGCAAACCGCTTCCAGCCGCCTTCGGCCGAGTTCTGGTTCGGTACCAACGAAGTGGGTCAGGACATCTTCTCTTTGGTACTCGCCGGTGCGCGCATATCACTGCTGAGCGGCATCGCTGTCATTGTTGTTGCAACCCTGATCGGCACCTTCATCGGCGTGATCGCGGGCTATTTCGGCTCATGGTTGGACGAGGTTCTGATGCGGTTCACCGATCTCGTCCTGACCTTGCCGGCGTTGATTTTGGCCATGGCCATTGCCGCCGGATTGGGCCCCAGTATTCCCAACATGATACTTGCATTGGCGCTGGCGTGGTGGCCGGGTTTTGCGCGGATGGCGCGCGGAGAGGTGCTGTCGACCAAGGCCGAGCTCTACGTCCTCGCCGCCAAGGCGCAGGGCGGTGGCAACACCCGTATTTTGACGCGGCACATCCTACCGAACATAACCTCTCCCATCATCGTGAAGATGTCGCTGGATGTGGGTTTCGCGATCCTCGCGGTAGCGTCTCTTGGCTTCATCGGGATCGGCGTCCGTCCGCCAACGCCGGAGTGGGGTGTCATGCTGTCGGTTTCGCGCTCCAACCTCCCGCATTTCTGGTGGACTGCGATTTTCCCGGGCATGGCGATCTTCCTGTCGGTGTTGAGCTTCAACTTCATGGGCGACGGGCTTCGTGACGTATTCGACCCGAGGGCGCGCAGATGAGTTTGCTCGAGATCAATGGCCTACGTCTGGCAATGCGCAGCTTCGACGGCGAGACCGAGGTTCTCAATGGTGTCGACCTCGCCGTTGGAGAAAACGCGATCGCCGGCGTTGTTGGCGAGACAGGGTCGGGCAAATCGCTGACCGGGCTTTCGATTTCACGCCTCGTGCCAACGCCCCCGGGTCGGTACCTCGGCGGAACGATACGCTTCGACGGTCAAGACCTCATGACCGCGTCGGAAGAGGAGATGCGGCGGCTGCGCGGCCGGCAGATAGGCATGATCTTCCAGGACCCGACAACCAACCTCAATCCGGCCTTCCGTATCTCGACGCAGATGGTCGACATTGCGCTGAATGTTGCGAAATCCGACCCGGAGCTCATCGGCATTCAGGCGCGCTCTTCTCGCCGAGCAAGGCGTGTAGCGGCGCGTCAGCGCTGCGTCGACCTTCTCGGGCAGGTTGGGATTTCCGATCCGGATACGCGCATCGACGCTTATCCGCACACATTCTCGGGCGGCATGCGTCAACGCGTGCTGATTGCGATGGCGCTGATCGGACAGCCGCGTTTGCTCATTGCCGATGAGCCGACAACTGCCCTCGACGTTTCGGTTCAGGCCCAGGTGCTTGAACTGATGAGTTCGTTCGTGCGCGAGCGCGATCTGACCATGATCTTCATCACCCACAATATCGGGGTGGTCGCGCAATTGTGCACGGATGTCTCGGTGATGAATGCCGGGCGTGTGGTTGAGAGCGGCGACGTGCGCAAGGTCCTGAAGAACCCGGAAGACAGCTACACGAAGGAGTTGCTTTCAGCGGTCATGACACGTGACACGCCGCGACCGGCGAGGAACCGAGCAGCCGCTGGAGCTGTGGCATGACCATCCTGCAGGTTGAAAATCTCACCAAGCATTATGTCACCTCGGGCGGCTATTTCGACGGGCGAGGCGAGACAATTGTCGCGCTCGACGATGTCAGTTTTGACGTGCGCCGGGGTGAGAGCATCGGTATCGTTGGCGAGTCTGGCTCCGGCAAGTCGACACTTTCACGTATTATTCTTGGTCTGGAGAGGCCCGACAGTGGCCGCATCGTATTTGACGGAACCGACCTTTCGACGCTGTCGAAACGCGAATTGCGAGCCATCTGTGCACGCATTCAGGTTGTGTTCCAGGACCCCTACGCATCGCTGAATCCGCGGATGTCGGTTCGCGACCTCATTGCAGAGCCGATGGAAATACACCGCGATATACTTGGAATGTCTAACGCGCAGATTACCGATCGTGTCGCCGAACTTCTTACGCTTGTACGCATGGAAGAAGACCACATGCACCGCTATCCGCACGAGTTTTCGGGCGGGCAGCGACAGCGGATAGGAATAGCGCGTGCACTGGCCTGCAAGCCTCAATTGATCGTTCTGGACGAACCAACCTCAGCACTCGACGTCTCGGTGCAGGCGCAGGTGCTTTCCTTATTGATTGGGCTGCAGGACGAGCTCAATCTGACCTACCTCTTCATCAGCCACGATCTCGCGGTCGTGCGCTACCTGTGCCAATCGGCAATCCTTATCCGCAAGGGCAAGCTGGTCGAGAACGCTCCGATCGAAAGCCTCTTCGACGCACCGGAGAGCGATTACGGCCGCATGCTGATCGGTGCGATGCCGGACATCGATCCGGACAGGTCGCCGTTTCGTCTAAAATCAGAAGCCTGAAGGCAGACATGTCCAATACCAAACCCATCTGGGAAATTGTCGATTCCAAAAAGCCTGCGTTCATCGAACTCAGCGATTCCGTTTGGGACAATCCCGAACTGCTCTATCGCGAGCACAAATCCGTCGCCCTTCATCGGCAGCGCCTGCAAGAAGAGGGGTTCCGCATCGTGGACAGGGTTGCCGGAATCGATACGGCAGTCATGGGTGAAGCCGGCGATGGTGGTCCGGTAATTTCAATCTTGGGCGAGTTCGACGCTCTTCCCGGCCTTAGCCAGGTGGCCGGTATCGATGAACAGAAGCCGCTGGAGAAGGGCGGCAATGGGCACGGCTGCGGCCACAACCTGCTTGGCGCCGGTGCATTGCTGGCGGCAGTTGCGGTCAAACAATATCTGGCAGCCAACAACATTCCCGGCCGGGTGCGCTACTATGGCTGCCCGGCCGAAGAGGGAGGTGCCGCAAAGACGTTCATGGTCCGCGATGGCGTGTTCGCGGATGTGGACGCCGCGCTTTCATGGCATCCGACGGCCTTCAGCGGGATCATCCCTCCGCTGACGCTGGCCGTGACCATGATCGATTTCCGCTTTTCCGGCCGCGCTTCACATGCCGCCGTTTCACCCCATCTAGGTCGAAGCGCGCTCGACGCAGTCGAACTGATGAGCGTCGGCGTCAACTACCTGCGCGAGCATGTGCCGCAGGATGCGCGCATGCACTATGCTGTACTCGACAGCGGCGGTCGGGCGCCCAATGTTGTTCAGTCGGAAGCGACGGTTCGATACTCCGTTCGCTGCCTCAAGAGCGCAGATCTCGACGCCCTGCTGGAGCGCGTCAAGGATGTTGCGCGGGGCGCGGCTCAGATGACCGGTACAAAAGTCGACTGGAATGTCGTGACGGCCATGTCGGAGGTGCTCGACAACCCGCCGCTCTATAAGCTGCTTCACAAGAACATGATGGAATTGGGTCCAACGCCGTTCGACGAGGCCGACCGTGAGTTCGCGTGCCGTATGCAGGCGACAATGAGCCCGGACGATATAGAGGCCGCATATCTCGGCGCAGGCGTGCCGCAAGGCGACGCGCCCATCTGCGATATCATCGTTCCGCTTGAGACGCGCGGCGTACCCATGCTGGGTTCAACCGACCTCGGCGATGTTTCCTGGGTTGTGCCATTCGCACAGGCTGGATCGGCGACATATGCTATCGGAACGCCCGGTCATTCTTGGCAGGTAACCGCACAGGGCAAGACGCCGGCCGCGCATAAGGGCATGGTCCATGTTGCTAAGGCTCTGGCCGCTACTGCGATAGATCTGTTTACCGACCCCGTTCACCTTGAGGCCGCCAAGGCTGATCTCCACAAGCGGGTTTCTTCCACGCCTTATGTTTCGCCTCTGCCCGGTGAACTGAAGCCACAGGTGCCGGCATGAGCGGGGGGCACGATCAACTTTTCCAGCCTTTCACCCTTCGTTCGCTGACGCTGAAGAACCGGCTTGTGATGGCGCCGATGACCCGTTCGCGCTCGCCTGACGGTGTGCCGACCCAAGCAGTTGTCGATTATTACAGGCGTCGCGCCGAAGCCGATGTCGGTCTTATCCTGACAGAAGGGACGGTGGTGAACAGGCCATCCTCGAAAAACGATCCGAGGGTGCCGCATTTTCATGGAACGGAAGCACTTGCAGGCTGGCAGCGTGTTGCTGACGCGGTTCATGACGCAGGTGGGAAGATCGCTCCGCAGATCTGGCACGTCGGTCCGCGCCTCGACCCCCGGGTCGAATGGACGCCGCCCGGACCGGTCGACACCGCATCCGGCTTGGTTTCTCACGACAGACCGCGGCTCCCGGCGATGGACGAACGTGCGATCGAAGAAACGATCGCTGCGTTTGCGGATGCAGGTGAGGCCGCGGTTCGGCTTGGCTTCGACGCAGTCGAAATCCACGGCGCCCATGGCTACCTGATCGATGACTTTTTCTGGCATGTTTCAAACACGCGCAAGGACGCTTGGGGCGGGCCAACGTTGCGCGAGCGTGCCCGCTTCGGTGCAGAGGTCGTGAAGGCGGTTCGTGCCGCGCTCCCCGCTGATCTTCCGCTCATTTTCCGATTGTCGCAATGGAAGGGCCTCGACTACGACGCGATGGTTGCGCGCATGCCGGAAGAGATGGCCGAGTGGCTGGAACCGCTCGCGGATGCCGGCGTCGATATCTTTCACTGTTCCCAGCGCAGGTTTTGGGAACCGGCATTTCCCGGTTCCGATCTCAACCTTGCCGGGTGGGCGAAGAAGGTTTCGGGACTGCCGACGATTACTGTGGGATCCGTCGGGCTCACAGGTGAGTTCATTGCCGGTGTGAACGGAGAGAAATCCCAACCGCAAAGCCTCGATGAACTCTTGCGCCGCTTCGACCGCGGTGACTTTGACCTTGTCGCGGTCGGCCGTGCGGTGCTGGCAGATCCGGAATGGGTGATGAAAATCAGGGAAGGCGAATTCGGCGCCCTCAAGTCTTTCGATCCGGAAGTATTGAAATCGTACTATTGAGTGGCAGGTCATTTGAGGAGATCGGCGGACGGCTCGATATTGAAACGAGACTTCGGAGCAGAGCTCACGAATGAGTAAATTTCGCTTTTGCTGCAATTGGACGGGGGAGAACTGATGGTGACCGGCTTGTGCATCTGGCCTGCATTTGCCAAAGGGTCGTTCGTTCTCCGGGCCGACCCGATTGTTTCGCTGGCGCTGGTTGCGGATCGGAGTGCGCCATGACCTTGGTATCAGACGATTCCCAGGCGTAGAGCCAACGGCCAGCGCGGGCGGAGGGCGCGAAGGCGATGACCCAGGAATACCTGTCCACTTTTGCACGCGGCCTGGAAGTCATTCGCGTATTTACCAGGCATAAGCCTCGCCTGACCCTCAGCGAAGTCGCGGCTGAAACCGGCATGACGCGCGCTACCGCACGGCGCTTTCTCCACACTCTGGTGAAGGAAGGTTATGTCGGCATTGAGGGCCGCTATTTCAGCCTGCTGCCAAAGGTCTTCGATCTCGGTTTCTCTGTCTTTGCGTCGATGGACATCTGGGATGTGATCCAGCCGGTACTCGACGATCTCGCCGAGGATCTCCAGGAATCGGCGATGGCCGCAATTCTCGACCAGGACTCCGTTATCTACCTCGCGCGGGCGTTTCCGAACCGGCAGGTGACGGTCGGAATTCGTGTGGGTCACCGCATGCCAGCGCACATCGGGTCTACCGGACGCGTCCTTCTGGCGGCACTTCCCGATCGTGAACTTCGCGCCTTTCTCGACCGCGCCACATTGACGAAACTGACGCCATCGAGCATCACCTCCAAAGTCCGCCTGCGTGAGGAAATCGAACTTGTCCGCCGCCAGGGTTTTGCTCTCGTCGAGGATGAGATGGAAATCGGGCTGCGGTCGATATCCGTACCCGTGTATGATCTCGACAACAATGTGATTGCGGCACTCAATGTCGGCTGCCCTTCGGGCCGGGTCAGCGCCGATACACTTCGGGGGCCCATTCTTATCGCATTGCTTGAAGCATCCCGCCGCGTCACAAACGCTCTTCACGGCTAGAACTTTACCAGAGTTGTGACCGGCGCGGGATCAGAATTGACGTCGCTGTCAGACAATCGACAGAAAACCGGTGGAGGCGAAATGCAGGGACTCTTGAACGGATACAGGGCGGTTGTTGTCGGTGGTGGACGCGGCATTGGTCACACGGTCGCACAACGCCTCTCCGAACACGGGGCCAAGGGGCTGATGTGCGATCTTCCGGATGTGATCGATCATGCTTCGCAACTTTCGGCGTTCGAAAAGGCGGAGATCGATGTCAGTAGCGAGGAAAGCATTGCCGCCGCATTTGATCGGGCCAAGCGTGAATTCGGAACGCTCGACATCGTAGTGGCAAACGCGGGCATAGTCCCCCCCTGGCGCCGGACCGAGGACGTCGACCTCGACGAGTGGGATCGGGTGTTTTCAATCAATGTGCGCGGCGTCGTTGCAACCCTAAAGTACGCAGTCCCCCTGATGAAGATGCGCGGCGGAACCATTGTCGTTACGGCTTCGATCAACGGTATCACGGGCGCTCCCTTGCAGAGCGCCTACACCAGCTCGAAACATGCCGTGCTCGGTCTGGTGCGCTGTGCGGCGTTGGAACTGGGGCAACACGACATCAGGGTCAACGCGGTCGGCCCGGGTCCCGTGCTCACCGATGCTTTGCGGGAGCGCATCCGTTTTCGCTCGACCGAAGGCGGGCCGACTGAAGAGGAGGCGGAGAAGCTGCTTGCCGGACAGACGCCCCTCGGCCGCATCGCGACCGAAGACGATGTGGCGGATGGCGTCCTGTTTCTGGCATCAAAACTGTCAGCTGCCATTACCGGGCATCTCCTTCCGATCGATGCCGGATATGGGATCAACTGACATGGAAGGCCTGCGTGATAAGGTAGTTCTGGTCACGGGCGCGTCGAAGGGCATGGGCGCAGCGATCGCACGCACCGTCGGCCAGCACGGCGCCAGGGTGATCTTCCACTACAACTCTGATCGCGCCGGCGCCGAAGAGGCAGGGCGCGAGATACCGGCTGGCCATAAGACGCTCATTCAGGCCGACATGCACAGCAAAATGGAGGCGTCTCGTTTGTGGGCCGAGGCGCTTGCATGGAGGGGCCGTATCGACGTCTTCGTGAACAATGCCGCGGTCATGCTGGAAAACGGACCGATCGACGCGGACGACGAAGAATGGGATGCGGTCTGGGAAGAGACCTTGCAGGTCAACCTGATTGCACCTGCCAGGCTGCTTCGCGAGGCGGTTCGCCATTTTCGCGAGGCCGGTGGCGGCATAATCGTATCCTTCTCAAGCTGGGCGGGCCAACGAGGATCGACCAATCCGGGAGCTTTTGCCTACGGGACCTCAAAGGCTGCGATCAAGGCGCTGACGCAGAGCATTGCGCGCAACTACGCCCGGGATGGCGTGCTTGCCTATGTTATTGCTCCCGGCCTGATCCACACGCAGATGTCGGAAACGTTCATGAAGAGCCAGGGCGGGCAGGAGAAGATCTTCAAGGAACTGGCAATGGGAGAATGGGGCAGTCCGCAAGAAGTTGCCGATATCGTCGCGTTCCTTGCGACCGGCAAGGCTCGCTATATGGCGGGCGCAACGCTCGATGTGAACGGGGCCACCTATATCAGGTGAAAATGCACTCGGCCCGCCATCGGGCGGGCCGGTAGACAGGTGCTAAGACGGGGCATCAATGTGCCGTTCTAGATAAGACCCAGCTCGGCCAGGCCCTTTTCGAGACCGGCGCGTTGTTTGGCATCCAGCGACTTGAGAGGTCGCCGCGGGGTTCCGCCTCCGGGGACACCCATCATGTCCATGGCGGCCTTGGTGGCCGGATAGAGGGTGCGCCCCTCGGCGGTGAACAGATTTGTCAGCAGCCGCCCGGTCTTCTGAAGTTTGGCAGTCCTTACGCGATCACCGGCCATGGCAGCGTCGAATAGCGGCTTGCCGCCGTCGATCCAGACATTGGGGAAACAGTCAATGAAGCCATCGGCCCCAAGTTCAGCGGCAGGCGCACCGTAGATCGAAGACGGGCCGCAGAAAACGCGGATCTTGTCCTTGGCCGCGATCAGGGTCTGATAGAAATTGTTCCAGTCGCCGGAACTCTCCTTGACCGCCACAACGTGGTCGATGTCGGCCAGCCGCGCAACAAGCTCCGGCGAGAGCACGTTCACCGCATTTGCGGGGATGTTGTAGAGCAGGATCGCAGCGTCCGTGCGGTCGGAAATTTCCTTGTAGTAGGCGAAGATCTCGTCGTCCGTCAGCTTGATGAAATAGGGCGGCAGGACCAGCACGCCATCCACACCAGCCGCTTCAGCCAGTTTGGTATTCTCAACTGTCTCATCGGGCGTAATCGCTCCGGTGCCCACGATCAGGGTTGCGCGCCCGTTCACGGCCTCTGCAGCGACCCGATAGCAACGCTCACGTTCCGCCTTCGTCAGGGTCCAGAACTCACCCGTGCATCCCGCGACGACAAATCCAGTCGATCCCGCAGCGATCAGGCGTTCGATGTTGGCGGCCAGCGCTTCTTCGTCGAGTTGTCCTTTGCTGTCGAACGGAGTTGTGAGGGCAGGCATCGAGCCCGCCCAGGTGATGCTGTTTCGATCCATGAAACGACTGTCCTTGGCGGCAATTGGAACTAATCGGGGCTTCGCTGCACATGCGCGCAAGGAGCGGCGCCCACTTCAAACTGGTAGTCGATTGTCCGACGATTGACAAGTGTATTTCGAGCACGTTGCATGTGCGTTGATGCCCGATTAAGCGGAGATTTTTGTGTTCTCGCCTTTGCCGCTCATCAGGCGGCGAATGTCGTGGATCCCGATTGCGAGGTGCCGGTCTATTTCCATGAGCATCTCGTTCAGGTCTTCGCCGAGCGCTGCATCGAGAAAGCGCCGGCTGTTTTCAATGAACTCGACATTGCGCGAAAAGCCCTGCGTCATGGCGAAGCCCAACTGCACCTTGTTGGAGAGTTGCTCCCAGACATCGAGCAGTGTCTGGTTGTCCACGAACTGGTAGGGATGACTGTGAAACGCCATTTCTGCGGCGACGATTTCATCCTGCCTGCCATCATGGATTGCTTGGGCGAGCGCTTCGTGCCGCGCCTCGAATTCGCGACGGAAGGCATCGTTTCTGTATGGCCAGAGCTCGGTGAAGCAGTGGCGTTCAATTGCACCGCGCAACGAGAACAGATCCCGCATTGTTTTTTCGTCGAGGCTGACAACAAATGTCCCGGCATAGGGCCGGTTGACGAGCAGGCCCTGGTCGATCAGTTCCCAAATGGCCTCTCGGATAGAACTCCGGCTCACGCCGAGGCTGCTGGCAAGCCTGGACTCGATCAGCTGAGTGCCCGGCTGGATCTTGCCGCCCAGAACGAAACTGCGGATCGTTTCGGCGACCTGTGCGCGGCGTGTTTTGGGGAGGACTGTCTCGAATTCCGGCAAGGCGCCTGACTTCCGCGAACGGGTTCTTCTGGTGGCGGCCATTGCATTTCTCCAGGCGGGCGATTTGGCTGTGCCGGTGTCCGGGCGCTAATCGTCACAGTCCACGGGATCGGCAGATTTTATTATACAATCGATTGTAGGACAAAACCCAGTTGAGATACACATACCCTTTAGTCAAGTTCCACTGATGCAACAAGTCAGCCGGGGCAAGGGCCACGAACGCCCGTGTCTGCCGGCACTCCAACGAGGGCGCTAGAACCGTGAAATTCTACTACAACCTGTCTCCCAACCCCATGAAAGTGGTCCTTCTGTTGGAGGAACTGGAACTGGATTATGAACCGGTTCCGGTGGACACGCGAAAGGGCGAGCAGTTTTTTAGCGAACTGGTATCGCTGAACCCCAACTGCAAAGTGCCCGTGCTCGTCGACGGCGAGGCAACAATCTTCGACAGCAATGCGATGCTGCTCTATCTGGCAGAGAAGTCTGGTCGCTTTTTGCCGCAAGGCGGCGAAAAATCGCGCGGCGAACTGCTGTCATGGCTCATGTTCATTGCTTCGGGCCTCAGCCCCTATTCCGGGCAAGCCGTTCACTTTCGGATTTATGCACCGGAAGGGCAGGACTACGCCAATCGGCGCTATCAGTTCGAGGCGCGCCGCCACTACGGAATTCTGGAAGAGCGGTTGGAGCAGCGCCACTACATGCTTGGTGACGAATACACCATAGTTGATATGGGTGTCTGGGGCTGGGCAACGCGTGTTCCGCTCATCATGGGCGATGATGCCTGGTCCGACTTTCCCAATGTGAAGCGTCTTTGCGACGAAATTTCAGAGCGGCCGGCAGCGACACGCGCCGCAGCATTGAAGGAGCGACACACCTTTCATCCCGAGTTCGATGAGACTGCGCGCAAGCACATGTTCCGGTTCCTCCAATAGAAAAAAGAGCGGCGGCCTTTCGGCCGCCGCGGCGCCGTTCAGCGCAAGTTGGCAACCGTCAGAAGCCGGCTGCGCGGGGGAGGAACAGCACCAGTTCCGGCACATAGGTGATCAGCAGCAGCACCACCGTGATCATCGCCCATAGCGGGTAGACGTGCCGCGTTACCATTGAGATCGGCCGCTGCGCGACCATCGCCGACACAAAGAGTGTGCCGCCGAAGGGAGGCGTGATCATCGCGATCACGCAGTTGAAGACAAAGACCACTGCAATGTGAACCGGGTCGAGCCCGTAAGACACGCCGACCTCGAGAAAGATCGGGCTGAGCAGAAGGATCATCGCGAAGCTCTCCATCGGCATTCCGAAGATCATCAGAAACACGTTCATCAGAAGAAGGAACAGCCAGGTCTGGTCAATGTTGCCGGTGAACCAGCTGGCCACGAGATCGGGAACGCCTTCGGTAGCCATCAGCCAGTTGAAGATCATGGCGCCGCCAACGAGGAACATGATGCCCGAGGAAATCGCTCCTGCTTTCAGCGTGATTTTGGGAATGTCCCTGAACGACAGCTCGCGGTAGACGAAGCGGCCCACCACAATTGTGTAGACAACAGCAACGGCCGCGGCTTCGGTCGGCGTGAATAGTCCTGAGAAGATGCCGCCGGAGATAACGACTCCGAGGCCGAGGGCCGGAATGGCTTTCACGAACGTCGTGCCGACTTTGCGAAGGTTGAATTCCTCGATTGCACTATACTGCGCTCCACCCTTCTTGGCGTGACGCCAGGACATGAAGAGCAGGCCGGGAACGACGAGCAGCCCGGGCACGATCCCACCAAGGAAGAGTGCCGAAACCGATAGGTTGTTGGTCACCGCTATCAGCACCAGCATCGTGCTTGGCGGAATGATCTGCGCCAACGTTCCAGCCGTCGCGATCAGCGCGGCCGAGTAATCTATATTGTATTTGCGCCGCTTCATGTCAGGGAGCAGCGCGGAGGATACCGCCGCGGTGTCGGCACTTCCGGAGCCGGACATGGCTGCGAGCGCCGTCGCTGCAATAACGGCCACCATGAGCAGGCTGCCGGTAATCCAACCGACCAGCGCCATCGCGAAATCGATGATGCGCCGGGCCAGGCCACCGGCCTCCATCAACATTCCGGTCAGCAGGAAAAACGAGATCGCCATCAACGTAAAATTGTTGAGGCCGGTGAAGAATCGGTGGGCGATCACCACAAGCGGCAAATCTGACATGACCACGGCGGCAAATGCCGCCAGGCCGAATACGAACGCGACCGGAACCCCGACGGCGATGAAGAAGAAGAAGCCGAAACCCAGCGCGATCATGTGAGTTCCTCTTCATTGCCGGGGAACGGGTTTTGCCACTTCTCGATGACCTGGAGAATGACCTCGCCGCCTAGCAGTACCATGCCGATCGGCAACGAGATGAAGATTGGCCACATCGGCATCTGCATCACCGGTGAAAGCTGGTGAAAGCCGGACTGGGTCAGAATGACGCCGCCATAGATGAGGACTGTAATGAGTATCAGGCTGAATGCGGCGATGAGTATCGAGAACGCGCGCGCAAGCGCGAGCCCGAGATGCCTGGTCAGCGTATCCAGCGCAAACATCGAACCGTGACGCAACGCAACGGAGGCGCCAATCGTTGTCAGCCAGATCTGCGCAAATGTCGCCGTCTCGACCGAATGACTGATCGTGAAGTTTAGATATCGGCCGATGACTTCCACGACGACCGAAATGACCATGAACCCGAAAATCAGCATCACCGCCCTGTCGGCGACATATCTGTAGGCGGCGATGAACTTGTGCAGGCTGCCTGCCGGCTGGTCATCGGTCACTGGTTGCGGCTCCGATTGCGAATGTGCGGAGCCTCGCCGGCCCGCACATTCGACATGTCACGATGGTTCTAAAGAGCCATTGTCTAGCTGTTGATGATCAACTCAAGAAGTTCCTTCTCGGCGTCGCTCTTCAGGAATTCGCCATAGACCCGCTTGGCGGCTTCCTGGAATGGCGCACGATCCGGATATTTGACGGTAACGCCCTCCGCGATCAGCTTGTCGAGCATCTCGCCGTCGCTGGCGCGGTAGCGGGTGAAGTGTTCCGCTCCGGTCTCGCGGCCGGCTGTGTTCAGGGCGCTCTGCGCCTCCGCCGGCAAGGCCTGGTACTTGTCTTCACGCATGATCATGAAGTTGGAGTAGAAGAGCCAGCTGACCTGCGCCCAGTGCGGTGCAACTTCATAGAACTTTTCGGTGAAGTAGTTGGTGTTGGCCGCGTCGCCACCCTCCACCAGACCCGTCTGCAGGGACGAATAGAGTTCCGGGTAGGCAATCGCGGTCGCATTGGCGCCGAAAGCATTGAACGTCGCCACGTGCACCGGATTTTGCACAGTGCGGATCTTGCGGCCCTGCAGGTCTGCGAAAGAGTCCAGCGGTTCACGGGTCATGATGTGCCTGGCGCCGGAGGTCAGCATGCCCAGAACGCGAATGTTCTTGGCGGCTGCATACTCCACAATGCGATCGAACACCTCACCCTGCGAGACGGCAGTGTAGTGATCCCAGTCGCGGAAGATAAACGGCATGTTGAGCACGTTCATTTCCGGCACCCAGTTGGCGATTGATGCCGCGCTGGGGATCGAAATATCGACCGTTCCCAACAAGATGCCTTCGACCACGTCGATCTCGCCGCCCAACTGGGCGCCTGGGAATATCTTCGCAGTGTACTCGCCGCCGGTCGCGTTGTTCAGCTTCTCGGCGAAGGATTCCGACGTGACATGGTTGGGGTCTGATGTTGGCGAGAAATGCGCATAGCGGAATTCGGTTGCGGTATGGCCGAGTCGCACGCTCAGACCGGTCGACATTGCCAGGGCGGATGCCCCGATCATTACTTCACGTCTGTTCATTTCGGTTTCCCCAGTTTGACTTGGCGGCGTCGGACTTCTTCGACTGTCCGCTCGGTGGTTCCGGAAGGTAAGTACAGCGAGGCAACGAGCGCTCCCATCGGCTCACTTCCGGAAATTTCAGCTGACCGCCTTCGCGGCCGTATCGGTGCTCTGGTTTGCGGCCATGCGTCGTCTGTGTCCGAGCAGCGCCATCAACTGCCGGTCACGCCATTCGGTTCGTGCTTGCCAGTCGTCGATAGGAAGCGCCGCCCGTCTTTCGGCGGTCGCACGCTCTACGAGTTCCGCGGTCCACGGATCATCCTGTCCCCGTTCCTTGCCCATGCGCGCGTAGGCCGGCCCCATCTTCAGCGCATGCGAGGCAAGTCCGCCCTGTGTATTCAGGTCGACCGTTTCAAACGGCCCCATGAATGACCAGCGCATTCCGAGCCCTTCGCGCACGATGCTGTCGATCTCTTCGATCGAGGCCACACCGTCGCGAAAGAGACAGTACGCCTCGCGAAGCATCGCGCCCTGCAAGCGATTGAAAACAAAGCCCTCAACTTCCTTGCGAACTATGATTGGCGACATGCCGGCAGCAGCGAAGAATTGCCGCGCCTTTTCGGCTATGTCGGGGTCAGTGAATGGAGCTGGCACGATTTCGATGACCGGAATCAGATATGGCGGGTTGCCGGGGTGGCACACGAGGCAGCGATGCTTGCTGTCCAGATGCCCCATCGACTGCGATGCCGGAATGGCTGAGGCCGAACTGGCAATAATCGCATCGGGCCTGGCATGCCGCTCGATCTCTGTGAACAGCGGCTGTTTCAACTCCAGCCTTTCGGGCGCACACTCCTGAATGAAATCTGCTTGGCAGACCGCTTGGCGCAAATCTGTCACATATCCGATCCGGCTGGCAATTTCCTCGATGGATCCCTCAAGCAGATCAAACTCACGGAGTTCCCGGAGCGAAGTGGCTACGCGCGCCTGCGCCTTTTCAAGGCTTCCAGCGTCTGGATCCTGAACGACGACGCTATGTCCGGCTGTGGCGAAGACGATTGCAAACGCTGACCCTATCGAGCCTGCACCGACAATCCCTGCCGTTTGGTTCCGGACTGATGCTTCGGGCGCTGGCATGTGCACTCCCATTCCCAAGGCTGCGATATTGCAAGAAGGTCGATTGTCTGTAAAGTCAAATGTAAGACAATCGACAGAATGGCTCGGGGGGGGATGATTGACACCGAAAACGATTGTGACCGTCGCGGTCACCGGCAACCACACGACGCGGGAGCAGCACCCTGGCTTGCCTTGCACACCGGCGGAAATCGCCGAGGCCGTCATTTCATCTGCGCGAGCCGGAGCAGTGATTGCTCACCTTCATGTGCGCTACCCCGACGGTCGCCCAAGCATGGAACTAGATCACTATCGCGAAACGGTTGACCGAATCCGGCAATCGGGATGCGGAGTGCTGATCAACCTTACGACCGGACCCGGCCAGCGCTTCGTCCCAGGAGACGATGATCCGTCCGTTGGAGGACCAGGCACCAACCTTGTGCATCCGCTCAGGCGTGTGGAGCATGTGGTCGAACTCAAACCGGAAATCTGCAGCCTCGACCTCAATACGATGTGGTCCGGCAGTTCGGCTGTCATCAACCCGCCGCGCTTTGTTTCGATAATGGCTGCGGCTATCCGCGAAGCCGGCACCAAACCCGAACTGGAAGTGTTCGATTCGGGCGACATTCACCTGGCCAGGCAATTGCTAGACGATGGTGTGTTGCCGCCGGATCCGTTCTTCCAGATCATTTGCGGCGTTCGTTACGGGTTCGGCGCAACGCCGCAGGCACTGGCATATGCGCAGTCCCTTTTGCCTTCAGGCGCGACGTTCTCCGCCATCGGAACCGGCCGGATGTCATTTCCTTTCGTGGCTCAATCCTATCTGCTGGGCGGGCACGTCAGAGTTGGACTTGAGGACGCCGTGATGATCAGAAAAGGCGAACTGGCCGCGGACAACGCAGCGATGGTGGCCAAAGCGGTACGGATCGTCGAGGAGCTCGGCGGTCAGATCGCCACATCAGACGAAGCGCGGCAGATGCTGGGGATCGCCTGATCCCTGGCACGCCAGCCGGACGCGAGGATCACGTGGCGCTGAGCTGTGTGACGAATTTGGTGTTGAGGTAGGCTTCCAGCCCTTCCACGCCGCCTTCTGAACCATGTCCCGAATCCTTGATGCCGCCGAAAGGCGTTTCCGGCAGGGCGACTGCCGTGTGATTGAACGCGACGATTCCCGACTCGATTGCCGAAGACATCCTGGAGATGATGTCGGTGGAGCGTGTGTACACATAGCTGGCCAGACCGTAGGGTAGGCGGTTGGCTTCAGCTATCGCATCATCGGCCTCGGCAAATGTCCCGACCAGCGCAACGGGACCGAACACTTCGGTGTTCATCGCCTCGGCATCGGAGGGAGTGCCGGAGATGACGGTTGGCTCGAGGAAGTATCCCGCGTTGCCCATGCGCTTGCCGCCGGCATGGATTTCGCCGCCCCTGCGGGCGGCATCCCGTACAAGTTCCTCCACCGCCTGAAGTCGACGCTCGTGAATGAGCGGCCCCATGGTGACGCTTTCATCCAGGCCGTCGCCGACCTTGATTGCGTCCACTTCCTTCAGAAACGAGCTCATGAAATCGTCATAGACGGGCTTTTGCACTATTAGCCTCGTGGGAGCGATACATACCTGTCCCGCGTTTCGGTACTTTGCCGCGGCGATCAGTTTGGCCGCCTGTTCGACATCGCTGTCTGAAAAGACGATTGCCGGTGCATGGCCGCCAAGCTCCATCGTCGCCCGCTTCATGTGAAGGCCGGCAAGCGAAGCAAGCTGCTTGCCGACGGCGGTGGAGCCGGTAAACGAAACCTTTCGGATCATGGGGTGCGGGATGAGATATTCCGAAATTTGCGACGGCACGCCGAACACGAGATTAACCGCCCCTTCCGGTATGCCCGCGTCGACGCATGCGCGGACCAGTTCTGCGGCCGAGGCAGGCGTTTCTTCCGCGGCCTTGATGACCAGCGTACAACCGGCGGCCAGCGCAGCAGCCAGTTTCTTGACCACCTGGCTGATTGGAAAGTTCCACGGTGTGAATGCGGCAACCGGGCCGACAGGTTCGCTAATCTTGTACTGATGGACGCCCTGTGCGCGTCCCGCGATTACACGGCCATAAGAGCGGCGACCTTCTTCCGCAAACCAATCCAGCATGTCCGCCGCCGACTCGACTTCGAGCCGTGCCTGCGAAATCGGCTTGCCGTTTTCGATGGTGAGCAAGCGGGCGACATGGTCTCGCCGTTCGCGCAGCAGATCGGCCGCGCGCCGCATGATGTGGCTGCGGTCATACGGCGAGGTCTTGCTCCATACGGGAAAACTGCGCGCGGCCGCCTGCGTTGCTTTCTCCAAATCAGCTAGTTCGGCTTTGGCTACGGTTGCGCAAACCTCTTCCGTTGCGGGGTTGATCACTTCGATGGTTTGGCCGGCAGAGCCTTCGGTCCACTTGCCATCGATCAGAAGGGAGACATGGTGAGTCATGACGGAGACTCGCTTTCGATTGCTGTTTAGGTTGCGGCCGCAAGGGCCTTCAGTTCAGAAGTCGCCGTATCGAGCCCGCGCGCGAACGCGTCCACCCCTTCGTCGATTTCCGCTTCTGTGATTGAGAGCGGCGGCGAGAAGGATACGACCTCGATAAAGGGCAGTGGCCGCATGGCGACACCCTGTTCCATGCAGTGCTTCGCCACGATCCGGTGGGCGGCCTGTTCCTTGGCGAAGAATCGACGGCTGTTCCTGTCGGCTACGAACTCCACGGCGGCCATCAACCCCTCGCCCCGAATGTCGCCTACGAAAGGATGGTCGCCTGCAACAGCACGCAGCTTTTCGATCAGGTGCCGACCCATCGCGGTCGCGTTGTCCACGATTGCTTCACGCTCCATCAGTGCAAGGTTCGCCAGCGCAACCGAACATCCGACCGGGTGCCCGGAATAGGTGAAGCCGTGCATCACTGGGCCATATTCGTTGGACGCGGACCGCAGGGTCTGGAAGATGTCTTCCGAAATCACGGTTGCCGACAGCGGGAAATAGGCGCTGGTCACGCCCTTCGCCAACGTCACAATGTCCGGTGTCAGCTCGAAATGGCCAGTTCCGAACCAGGATCCTAGGCGGCCAAACCCGGTGATGACCTCGTCGGCGATGAACAGGATGTCATTTGCTTTCAGAACCTCCTGCACCCGCCTGAGATAATTGGCCGGCGGCATGAGGACGCCGCCAGTTCCCATCACGGGTTCGGCAATCATCGCTGCGATCGTGTCGGCGCCTTCCCGTTTGATCGTTTCCTCAAGCTCAGCGATCAGGCGGTCGCAAAACGCAGCTTCGCTCTCTCCGGCATCTCCGAACCGGAAGTGATGCGGACAGCTGAGATGAATGACCCCCTCCTGAGGAAGGTCAAACGCCGTGTGGTAGGCGGGGATGCCGGTCAATCCGCCAGCAGCATAGGTGAGACCATGGTATGCGCCCAAGCGCGCGAGGAACTTCTTCTTCTGGGGTTGGCCGCGAATGTTGTTGTAGTAGCGAACGAGCTTGTAGGCGGTATCGTTTGCATCGGACCCTGAAGTGCCGAAAAACACCTTGGACAGGTGGCCGGCGCCCGAGCGCTCGTGGAAAAGGGTGAGTATCTGGTCTGCCAGCCGGACAGCCGGCTCGTTGGATGCGGCGCCAAACAGGTGATAGTAGCTGAGTTGGCGTATCGCATCGGCGGCAGCCTCGGCAAGCTCTTCGCGACCGTAGCCAACGTTCACGCACCAAAGGCCGGCGCCGAAATCGATGACATCTTTCCCGAGTGGACCGGCAATTCGGACACCGGTCGCCTTGCCGTAAATCTGCGGCCCCGTTGCCTCAAGCGCTGCAATTGAAGTCACAGGGTGAAGCATGGTGCGCTTGTCGAGTTCCGCGAGCGCGAAGTTGGCGCCGGCTGCATCAGTCATCGTGGGTTCCTCATGAAAACGCGGCGCAACGCGCCGATCATTATTGTTGATTGTCCGACAATAGCGGCGGCCGGTCAAGAAGGCGGAACGCCCGATCGATTGTGCCAGACCGAACTTGTTGAGCGATTCTGGTTTCAGTCGCTGCGCTGCTCACTGCGCCCCGCGTTTTGCATACGGATGAGCCAATTGACGATTTGTATGGTTTCGTTGGATTGACAGGCGACGCAAGGCTGTAGGATCAAGTCCGCGCATCGGGCGGCATTGAGCGTCCAGGCTCCGTGCCGCTGCCCAAGGACTTTACGATGAATGAGAATTCCAAACCGCGCATGCCGGCAAAACCGGTGCTTCCCGAATTTGACGAGGTGGTACCGGTCACGCGGCGCGCGCAGATAGCCGAAACTCTGAGGTCACTGATTCTGTCAGGTCAGTTTGCGCCGGGTACGCAAATTGTTGAATCGGAACTCGCCGCGCGCTTCGGTGTCAGTAGGGGTTCCGTTCGGGAGGCAATCTGGGAACTTGTCGACCAGCGTCTGGTGGTCAATCGCCCCTATGCCGGAACCTACGTCGTTGAGACGGACGTCACGACGATGGAGGAGGTGTACTCGGTACGCGGCGCGCTGGAACGGCATTGCTTCAGTGAACTTTGGAACCGGAGAGGCAAGGATTTTGAGAAGGAATTCACAGCCCGTCACAACGTGCTAAGCCGCGCAGTATCCTCCGGCAAGCGCATTGAGGCGATTGAAGCCGAGGTGCATTTCCATAGCTACCCTTATGAATACGCTGGAAATTCCGTGCTCATCGATGTTTGGCAGCAACTGTCGCAGAAGATGCAGCTGAACTTCGTCATGACCCAGTCAATCGTCCGCTCCAACAGTTTCCTGGAGGAGACCAGGCGCTATCTCGATGCCGCGCTTGGCGACGACCTTGCCGCAATGCATGCCGAAATCGACCGGCATCTTGAGCTTGGTGTTCAGGCTCTTCAGGCGCTTCGAGCCGGCGCCGACTGAACTCTGCCAAATCAACACAAGAGCCGACTGCCGAGATCATCTGATTTTCGGCCGCCAGCGTTGACGCAATCCGCGGTGTTCGAATAATGTAATGCATGTTCGCTATGCGAACGCATTGCGCCATTCTAACTTTCGAGTGTGTCACCTATGCCGTCCGACAAGGCCGCCGACCGGCCGATAACAGACCCTGAAGGTTCGACGATAGCGCTCAGCTCTGCGAATGCGGGCAGGGCAGGCGCGCGCACTGAAATCGCGTTTGAAGGCGCGCCAGTGCCTGCGCGGATTGGCGAAAGTCTCGCATCCGCGCTTGCCGGGGCCGGGCATCTTGTCACGCGAAACACGGCTCGCGGCAGTGAGCGGGGCGTTTTCTGTGGCATGGGCGTTTGCCGGGATTGTCTGGTCGATATTGGCGAACGGCGCAACATTCGCGCCTGCATGACGCGGGTCGAGCCCGGGATGGTCGTTATACGGGCGGGCGGCGAAAGCCCGCCACGGCAGCCGACAAACGGATCGACCTTCAGACAGCTGGACAGTGTTCAGGTGGATCACCCCGATGTATTCGTCATCGGAGCCGGCCCTGCCGGTTTGTCAGCTGCCCTCTCCGCACGCCTGGCGGGCGCAAGGGTCCTACTTGCTGACGAGCGTGCAAAGCCGGGGGGGCAATATTTCAAGCAATCCTCCGCCGGTGCACCAATCGACGCACAACAGGAAGAAGGCCGCAGGCTCATCGACCGAGCCATCGAGGCTGGTGTCGAGATATGGTCGGATACGCTGGTCTGGGGTGGCTTCGAGCCCTTGGACTTCGCCGTCAATCGGGCAGGCGGGATCTTGGTGGTTCGTCCACGAACGGCGGTCTATGCCGGCGGCGCCTATGAGAAGCCATGGCCCGTTCCAGGCTGGACCCTTCCGGGCGTGATGACCACCGGCGCTGCGCAAACGATGTGGCGCTCGGACCGAAGAGTTGCAGGCAAGCGTATATTGATTGCCGGCAATGGGCCTCTCAATCTGCAGTTGGCGTCGGAGCTTATAGCGGGCGGTGCCGAGGTTGTCGCGGTTGTGGAGTCTGCACCACCGCCCCGATCGTTTATGAATGCCGCACGCATGGCGCTCAATGCGCCTGGCCTCGTCGTGCAGGGATTGCGTTATCTGGCCAGCTGCCGGCGCGCGGGCGTGCCGGTGTATTATGCCAGTCATGTTGGCGAAATCGCGCAAACTGCCTCTGGGCTCAAGGTCCAGGTCGCAGGCGCCCAGGAGCGCTCGCTTGTCGCCGACATAGTCTGCCTCGGCTACGGTTTTCTTCCTTCAAACGAACTCTTGCGGGCTATGGGTGCGCGTTGCAGCTACGACAGCGGAGCCGGTCATGCGGTGGTTGAGCGGAATGGGGAATGCGAAACCTCGATCGCCGGGCTGTTTGCAATCGGCGACTGCACGGGTCTCAATGGCGCGCGCGTGGCGCTTGCCGAAGGCACATTAGCCGGTGAGGCCGCAGCGCGACATGCCGGGTTTAGCACATCGGGAACCCATTCTGTTCGCAAGGCATCCGCCAGCCTGCGAAGGCATCGCAGGTTCCAGAAGGCGCTCTGGTCTGTGTACTGGCCATCGGTGAAAACGGCTCCCACATCGGATGACACGATCATCTGTCGCTGTGAGGAGGTGTCGCGGGGTGCTGTCCTTTCCGCTCTCGAAGAGGGATACCGCGCTGCCGGTTCAATTAAGCAGCGAACGCGGCTTGGAATGGGGCACTGCCAGGGACGTTATTGCGGGACGATCCTGTCTGCATTGCTGGAACATCGTGGACATCAGGTGGATGACCAGTCTGGGTTTGCCCCACGGTTTCCGGTGAAGCCTATTCCGATCGGATGCCTCGCATTGGACCCTGCCGAGTGACGATGGCGAAGCACCTTCCCCGCAAGGCCGAGGTGGTCGTCGTCGGCGGTGGCGTCGTTGGTCTGTCGATCGCGGGCTTCCTTGCCGAAGGCGGTCGCGAAGTCGTGCTTCTTGATGCCGGCGGACCGGCCGGGTCGACCGCCAACGCGGGCAGCCTGCACGTGCAGATGCAAAGCCGATTTCTGCGCATGTATCCAGAGCAGGTGCCGGCTCTTGAGTCCGGGTTGCACCTTTATCCGAAAGCGGTTGATTTCTGGCACGATCTCGAGCGCAAGCTGAACGCCGATTTCGGGATGAAGATGACCGGCGGCTTGATGGTCGCCGAAACTGAGGACCAGCTTGATTTCCTGCGCAGGAAGGCTGCGCGCGAACGCGCCCTTGGTTTGGATTCCGAAATACTAGAGCGCAGCGACCTGGACCGTGTCGCACCCTATATCGGCCCTGCTGTCATCGGGGCCGAGCTTTGCGCCAATGAGGGCAAGCTCAATCCGCTACAGGCCAATGCCGCGATCCGCGGCTGGGCCCAATCCTGCGGGGTCGCGATCCACGACGGGGTGCATGTGGCGGCTTTGTCCCCTCAGGGTTCTGGCTTCATTGTCGAGACAGGCGGCGGCAAGGTCCATGCAGACCAGGTGGTTATCGCCGCTGCTTACGGATCGCGCACGCTTCTCGAACCTTTCGGGTACGAACTCGCTATCGAAGCGGAACCGCTGCACGTGAACATCACCGAACGGGCTGCCCCATTCATAGGTCATCTGGTTCAACATGCTGAGCGGCCCATCACGCTGAAACAGTTCGCGAGCGGCCATGTCGTGATTGGCGGTGGCTGGCCGGCAAATCTAGGCAGTGAGCGTGGTTTCCCGACCGTCGAACTTGCCAGCATCATCGGCAATGCAACTTTGGCGCAGCATATCGTGCCGACCGTATCCAACCTTCACATCATTCGTACCTGGGCGGGCGTGAACACGCCAACTGACGGCAAGGGCATTCTGGGACCGGTTGAAGGCGTTCCCGGCCTGTTTGCCGCCATCCCCGGCGATGCCGGTTACACGCTCGGCCCGTTATGTGCGAGCCTCGTCGCCGAATGCGTACTTGGAAAGAAGCCAGCCGAGGATATCGGCCCTTATTCGCCGGCGCGCTTTCGCACGCCCGCAGCCGCGAGGCCGAAGGCCGACGCTCATCTCTCAGCCCTGTAGCGCGCTAGTAATCTGCTGGGAGGCTTCCATCAGGTCGGCGAGAAGCCTCGAGCGCATGTCTTCGAGTGTCCATCTTGGCGTAGGGCAGCAGACATTGAGCGCCGCAATGGTGGTGCCGAAACGATTGCGGATGGGAACGGAGAGCGACCTCAGGCCGACCTCCAGTTCCTGATCGACTAGCGACCAGCCTTGCCGGCGCGTTTGTTCGATCGCGTCACGAAGCTTCACCTTTGAGGTCTGCGTATATTGGGTGATCGGCGCGAGGTCGGCGGTGTCGAAATATTTCTCCAGTTCGGTGTCTGGGAGCGCCGCCAGCAAGACCCTGCCCGTCGACACGCAGTGTACCGGCGCCCGGCTGCCGATGTGAATGCCGATGGATATCATTCGGTTGAAAGAGGCGGCGCGCGCCACATAGACCACTTCATATCCATCCATGACCGCAGCAAAGACGGACTCCTGAATACGCTCGGACAAATTGTTCATGATCGGCTGGGCGATTTCCCAGATATCGAGCGATGACAATGCCGACAGGCCGAGTTCCAGCACTTTCGGCCGCAATGAGAAGTGCCGGCCATTGGACTGAACGTAGCCCTCGCGTTCCAGTGTCAGCAGCAACCGCCGCGCGGTTGCGCGGCTCAAATCCGTAGCGTTTGCGACCTCGGAAAGCGTCATGCGCGGTTTCAGTCGGCTGAACGCTCGGATGACTTCGAGTCCGCGTGCGAGTGCGTTGACGAAATCGCGGTCGCCGCCGCGCCCCTTGTCCAGATCCAGCGAGTTCCGGGAAGAACGCGCACCAGCAGTTCTCCCTGACTGCTGCTCGATCGTGAGTTCCGTCATGGCCGCACGCTCCCAAAGTTTCCGATCGTCAGAACGCACAATACATAGCCCAACTGTGCGCGATGCGAACAGACCGGTTGTCAGAAAATTGTAGAACCTAAGCGTTGCATGGTTGCCGAGCATGCGAGCGGCGCCAGTGGTCGGTGCTAGGAATGGCCAATTGTCGCCTATATCGTCACTTCGGATCATCGACCCGCTCTGGACTTGCATTTCAGTGCCGATTGCCTGACAATTTTACAATCTTTGATTTTGGGGCTTGTCAACGCGCATTTGGTGCCCGATTGTGCGAACACCAGTTCGCATAGCGGACATACTGGGGCAACGATAATCGCGGCGGGCTCAGAATTCTGCCGCTCAACTGAGGAGAATGGCACATGACGCCTAAGGGATTGTCGATGAAGGCATCACGCCGTCAGGTTCTGCAGGGCATGGGCGCGGCCGGTCTGGCTGCGGCTGCAGGAACGCTCGGCTCCACGCAGAGGGCGAGTGCGCAGGACGTGACGCTGCGCTGGTGGTCGCCGCAGTCTTCGCCGGCTCAGCTCGCAGCGTACAAGACACAGATTGCCGCGTTCGAAGCGGCAAACCCTGGTATCAAGGTGTTGTTCGAGCCGACCTCCGACGAGGGGTATGCCCCGCAGCTGGCCGCGGCCTTCGCGTCCGGTGAACTGCCGCAAGTGATCACTCACCTCCCGTCCTTCGCAGTCCAGACTTACTACGCCCAGGGTCTTGTCGAGCCCTTCGATGACGTGATTCAGGCGATCGGCACGGACAAGTATTATGCCGGCGCAAACGACGTCTATAAGGCCGCCGACGGCAAATATGTCGGCACGGGTATCGGCAACACGGCAGCCGACATGCTGTGGCTGCGCCGCGACCTGATGGAAAAAGCTGGGATTGGAGATGCGCCGCGGACCTGGGACGAGCTTCGCAGCGCGTGCCAGAAGATGCAGGGCAATGGCGTGTATGGCGCGCCGTTGCCCTACGGGCTAAATTCGATGACGTCGTTGATCTTCATCGGCTTCATCCATCGCGCCGGCGGCTCGGTGTTCTCGCCGGACCTCGACGTGGCGATTGACAGCCAGGCCACCTATGACGCGCTGGAATTCTACAAGTCGATGCAGGAGCTCTGCCCTCCAGGAGCCACCGGCTACTCGTGGGGCGAAAGCCTCACCGCCTTCGTGTCCGGCGCAACGGCAACGGGCATCTATGCTGGCCGCGTCCTTGCCAATGTGAACGCCCAGAATCCCGGAATCGCCGACCAGGTGACCTGCGTCACGTACCCGACGATGTCGTCCGACATCCCGGCCTGGACGTTCAACGATTTCCCCAGCGTATTCATTCCCGCAGGGGCGCAGCATAAGGATGAGGCTAAGAAGCTGGCCGCATACCTGTTCCAGCCCCCCGGCTACATTGAGCAGTTGCATGCCGCGCCGGGTCACGTTCTCCCGGTCCTCAAGACGATCGCGGAAGACCCTGCCTATCAGAATAACGAGATCATCCAGAAATACCCGGAGGAAATCGACCTGATGGCGGCGTCCGCGGCAGCGGGCCACAATCTCGGCTACGAGACGCCAGAGCACCAGTCGAACGCAAAGGCCGGCGAAATCATCGCCTCCAACGCGTTGGCCGAAATGGTGCAGCGGGTTGTTCTCAGCGGCGAAGACGCAAAAGCAGTCGTCGGCGACACTGCCAAGCGCCTTGAAGAACTGATGAACAGCTGACGTTGACGTAAACGAAGGCCGGGCGGGACTTCTCGCCCGGCTAATTCTTGTAGTTGCAATCAAGCCGGCAGCAGGCATGTCCTTTTCAGCGGTCGCCAGAAAGAATACCGATACGCTCGACCGCCGATACGCGATCCTCGGAACCGTCCTGATCGCGCCAACGGTACTGATCTTCTGCTCGGTAATTCTCTATCCACTCGTCTCTGCGATCTACCTGTCGATGTTTTCGATCTACACGCCGACGCTAGAGGGCGGCTGGGTCGGGCTCGACAATTACACCTCCCTTCTGGCCAGCGGCCGTTTCTGGAATGCGCTCGGCAACACCCTTGTCTGGACCGTAGGCACTCTGGTGCTACAGATTGTCTGCGGCGTTGCAGTCGCGCTTCTGCTAAATCAGTCGATCGTGTTCCGCTCGCTGGCGCGCAGCCTGATACTGTTCCCCTACTTCCTCTCCACGGTCGTCGCCGTTCTGGTGTGGCGCTGGCTGTTCAACGATCTCTACGGCATCCTTAATCACATGATGTTGTGGGCCGGTATCGTCGACATGCCAGTCAACTGGCTGGGTGCGATGCCAAACGCGATGATCTCCATCATCGTTGTCGGCGCGTGGAAGTATTTCCCCTTTGTCGTCATCGCCGTTCTGGCCCGGCTGCAGACGATCCCCGATCCGCTCTACGAGGCCGCGCGAATTGATGGTGCAGGGCCGATCGCGCGCTTTTTCGACGTCACGCTCCCGCAACTCCGTGAAGTACTGACGGTCATCATCCTTCTTCGTGCCATTTGGGACTTCAAGGAGTTCGACTTGATCTGGCTGATGACGGGTGGGGGGCCGATCAACTCCACGCAGACGCTGCCGCTTGTCGTGTATCAGGAAGCTTTCGGCCTCAATCAGATGGGCATGGCATCCGCCTATGCGGTCACCATGATGATTGTGATGCTGGCATTCATGCTCATCTATCTGCGCCAGACGCGTCAGAAGGAGAGCATCTGATGCAGCGGCCTTCAGTCGGATCGCGCATTCTCGTCAACATTGTGACCTGGACGGTTGTCCTCACGGTCGCGTTCCCGCTGATCTGGATGGTGTTGACGTCCATCAAGCCGCAAAGCGAGCTTTTCCGGATACCACCGACCTTCCTTCCGCAGTCGATCACGTTCGAGCATTACTGGCGGCTGCTGACAGAAACGCCGTTCCTCAACTACTTCCGCAATTCCATGGTCCTGTCGGTGTCCACGACGGTGGTGGTCATCGTCGTTGCAACACTGGGGTCATACAGCCTCGTGCGGTTCCGCTACCGCGGGCGCGAGGCGCTCGCGACCCTGGTGTTGTTCACCTACCTGCTGCCGTCGGTCGTTCTCATTATTCCGCTCTACCTGATGATGGTGGGACTTGGCCTGTCGAACACCGTGTTCAGCCTGGTGATCGCCTACACCACCTTTGCCTTGCCTTATGCGCTATGGCTGCTGCGCTCGTTCATGGCCGGCATTCCGGAAGATCTTGAATCGGCAGCTCTGGTCGATGGCGCGAGCCGAATTGGAGCGTTTGTCGATGTCATCCTGCCGCAGGCGCTGCCCGGTATCATCTCCACCGCGCTCTTCACTTTCATCCTGTCGTGGAACGAATATCTCTACGCGCTTGTTTTGGTGAATTCCGACAGCGTTCGTCCACTGACAACCGGCGTGATGAACATGCTGATCACGTCATTCAACATCGAGTGGTCGCTGCTCATGGCGGCATCGGTGATGATGAGCGTGCCACTCATTATCATATTCGCATTTTTGCAGAGCTTCCTCACGCGCGGCTTCGGCGCCGGCGCTGTGAAGGGCTAGACATTACGGACCCGGGAAATGGCAGAAGTCGTATTTGAAGAAGTAAGAAAGGCCTTTGGCACCGCCGTGGCGGTGGAAGGGCTCGACCTTGCCATCGAAGACGGCGAATTTGTCAGCTTGCTTGGTCCTTCGGGCTGCGGCAAGACCACCACCCTGCGCATGCTGGCCGGGCTGGAGCAGCCAAGCAGCGGGTCGATACGAATTGGCGAAAACGTCGTCAACGGTGTCCCGCCCGCAAAGCGCGATATCGCAATGGTGTTCCAGTCTTATGCGCTCTACCCGCACATGACGGTGGCGCAGAACATGGCTTATCCGCTGAAGAAGCGGGGAATTCGCGAGCCGGAGCGCGGCGAACGCGTATTGGCTGCTGCTCGGCTGCTGGAACTGGAACCGTTGCTGGCGCGCAAGCCGCGACAGCTCTCCGGCGGCCAGCAACAACGCGTCGCGTTAGGCCGCGCCCTGGTGCGCCAGCCGCGCGCCTTTCTCCTAGATGAGCCGTTGTCGAACCTCGATGCCAAGCTCAGGGCTCACATGCGAGCCGAACTCATTGAACTGCATGGGCGTCTCGGTTGCACCATGGTCTATGTCACGCACGACCAGCTTGAGGCGATGACCATGTCGACGCGGATTGCTGTAATGAACAAGGGCGTTCTGCAGCAGTTTGCGACGCCATCTGAAATCTACCACAGGCCCGCCAACACCTTCGTTGCCGGTTTTATCGGCACTCCTTCAATGACGCTGCACGAGGGGATGCTGACCCGCAGCAGCGATGGCTGGAGCATCGACAATGGCAGCTTCCAGCTGAACCTGCCTTCTGGTCACATAGAATCCGCCGTCGCCGAGGGGCCGGTCCAGTTTGCGATCCGGCCAGAGGACATCTCGGTTGACGATGGATCGCGAAGCGCAACCGTTCGCGTCGTCGAGCCGACAGGGCACGAGACGATCCTCATTCTGGATTGCGATGGCGTGCACCTGACTGCGCGCGTTCCAGGCGACATCAGGTTGAAGTCGGGTGAAAGTGTCGCCGTATCAGTCAGAGCAGACCGTGTGCACGTCTTCGATCGAGCGCATGGTGGGCGACTGAACGCCGACGAGCCCTGCTCCGGCGCTGCGACATTCGTTTCGCGGAGCCGCGGCAATGGCTGAATTGCCCCTATTTCACAGAAACCGGCCAGTCCGCGAGTGCGGCACGCCATCACACACACTTGTCTCAGAATATCGAGGAGAACTTCCATGACAAAGCATGAAACCATTCCCGGCTCGGCACCCCAGCTTAAGCCTCGCGACTACTCGACGAGCTTTGGTGAATTCATCGGCATCGGACCCAACGGCAATTTGTGGGTCGATGGTTGCGACGTTCAGGAACTGGCCGAAAAGTTTGGCACGCCCCTTTTCATTATTTCTGAGAATCAGCTCCGATACACCTATCGGAAATTTCGCGACGCGTTCCGTTCGCAATATCCTGACGTTGAAATCCTGTTCGCCAACAAGTCGAACAACGGCCTCGCGATTCGGCACATCATGAACCAGGAAGGCGCGGGCGGCGATTGCTTCGGCGTCAACGAAATGTACATGGCGCTCCTGGCGGGAACCAACGCAAAGTCACTGGTGCTCAACGGATCCAACAAGCAGGACGAAGAGCTCGAAATGGCGGTCGCCAACGGGCTCTGCATCAATATCGACGCGATGGACGAACTCGACCGCATTGACGCGGTATCGAAGCGACTCGGCAAGAGCGCCGACGTTGGCATCCGACTTAAACTCGACCTTGATCCCCTCAAGGACCGTACCGGCGTTGCCATGCACGGCCCCGGCACTCTCAAGGAACAGAGCGATTCCACGAAGTGGGGAATGAGCCGCGAACAGACGGTTGAAATCGTCAACCGTGCTCTGAAAATGAACAACATCAATCTGAAGGAAACACATTTCCACTTGAGCCGGATGTCGAACGTGGCAGCGGACTTCGCCGTCATGGCGCGCGAAATGATCACCTGGTCAGCCCATATCCGCGACAAGACCGGCTGGACCCCGCCCTGCATCGACATTGGCGGCGGCTGGACCTTCGGCAAATGGTACGGCACCGGCCCCAACAGCCAGATCGACGACGAGAACGCAGCTTCGGCGGAAGATTACGCCAAGCTCTGCTGCGACGCGATCAAGGATGAGGCCAAGAAGCACGATCTTCCCTTGCCGAAGCTGAGGCTTGAGCCGGGCAGGGCGCTCTCAGGTCCGTCTGGCGTTGCTGTGGGCATCGTGGGCGCGGTCAAGGTTGGCGACAAGAAGAAGTGGGTCAACCTTGACCTGTCGACCAATCACCTCTCCTGGGCGGCCGTACTTGACTGGTACTATCACGCAGTTCCCGTCAGGAACGCGGGACAGGAAGCGACCGAAACCGTCGATCTGGTCGGTCCGCTCTGTAACTCGGACGAAGTCGGCCCGCATCGCAAGATGCCGCCGTTGACGCGCGGCGATTTCGTGGCGTTCCTCGACGCCGGCGGCTACACGGAGTCCTCCGCCGCGCGTTATAACGCGCAATTGTTGCCAGCAACGGTTCTGGTTGCCGGCGATCAGGCCGAGATCACCACCGAGCGTGAGCAGCTGCGCGACGTATCCAACCGCTTCAGGGTTCCGCCGCGGCTCCTCGCCTCTTCCTTCACCCCGGCGGGCTGAGGGTCAGGATATGGATCTGGGAATCAAAGGCCGCCGCGCCATCGTGTGCGGCGGCTCGAAGGGGTTGGGTAAGGCTTCCGCCATGTCGCTGGCCCGCGAAGGGGCGGAACTGTGGCTTGCTGCCCGGTCTCTCGAACCTCTGGCTGCGGCAGCCAAGGAGATAGCCTCCGATACCAGCGTAAGCGTTCACACGGTCTCTGCCGATGTGACCACCGAGGCAGGTCGCTCGGCCATTATGGAGGCTTGCCCCAACCCCGATATCCTCGTCACCAATCCGGGCGTTCGTCAGGTTCCGGCCGACTTTCGGACCATGACACGCACGGAGTGGGACGGCTGGATGGACGCGCACTTTTTCTCGTCGCTGGAGCTTATCCGCGCAGCGGTGCCCGGCATGTGTGAGCGCAAATTCGGGCGCATCGTCAACATGTCGGTGAGTTTCATCAAGTTCCCGCAAGTCAACTTTGCGGCCAGTCATGCAGCTCGGCTCGCGCTATCGGGCGCGATCGCGTCCATGGTGCGCGAGATCATCGGTTCGAACGTGACCATCAACACGGTTTGCCCGGGTCTGTTCGACACCGAAGCTTTGCACACCAACCTGCACAACCACGCCCGTCGCGGCAACACCACCTATGAGGCAATCGTGGAGGACCGGATCAACACCTGCCCGGCCGGTCGCATCGCCGATCCTTCGGAGTGCGGAGATCTCATAGCTTATCTTTGTTCAGCCCAATCGGGTTTCATGACCGGCCAGAACATCATCAATGATGGCGGCGTATACCAGGGACTGTTCTGACACATGGCAGCCGACACACCCCCTTCACCCGCGACGCTGGAACCCGACGGCCGGGTCATCATGCTGAGCGGCGCTACTGGCGGTATTGGCATTGCCGTTACCCGCCGACTTCTTGAGGAAGGCTACGTTGTCTCCGTCGGTGTGCGGAACATGGAAAAGGCCACGCAGCTCTACGAGGGGATCGATCAGGACCGCCTCGGTACATTCTATTTCGATGCAACGGACCGCGACAGTGCATCGCGCTGGGTGGAAGACACGCTCCGCCGGTTTTCGAGGATCGACGGCCTGATCAACAATGCAGGCCTGCTGCGCCAGATCGATTTCTCCGAGGGAGACGAGTCGGTTCTCGACGAACTTTGGGAAGTGAACGTAAAGGCGCCATTCCGGCTGATACGGCTCGTTCTGCCGCATCTCGCCAAGTCCGGCACGGGTCGTATCGTCAACGTCGCGTCGACCGACGGCAAGCGTTATCGCGAAGGTGTTTCGGTCGGTTACACGATGACCAAACATGCCGTTATGGCGCTAAGCCATGCGGCAAAAACGGCCGGTTGGAAGCACGGAGTGCGGGTGACGGCGCTCTGCCCGGGCGCGGTCGACACCGAACTCATCGCATCGATCCCAGGTGTAACTCCCGCTGCCGAGCGGATTCGTCCAGAGACCGTTGCTGAAGCGGTGGCATTTTTGCTGCGCATGCCCAACAACGCATCCGTGGCCGAACTCGTCGCGAATTCACGGCTCGAGGCAACGATCTGAACGCTAGTACCGGGCACCAATCACAAACTGCCAGACTGGAAAGGCGGTTGACATGACGAACCGGCTAAGATCGCTCTGGGCCGATGGCCAGCCCTCATTGAACGGCTGGTTGTCGATTGGGTGCCCTTTGACCGCTGAGATCATGGCAGAACAGGGTTATGACAGCATCTGTATCGATCTTCAGCATGGCATTGTCGACTACCAGACATCGGTCGGAATGCTTCAGGCAATGCGCGCATCCGGAGTTGTTCCACTTGTGCGTGTTCCCTGGCTGGATCCGGGCGCGATAATGAAGGCGCTGGATGCGGGTGCAATGGGCATCATCTGCCCAATGATTAACACTGCAGAGCAGGCAGCCGAACTGGTCAGCCATATGCGGTATCCGCCGGACGGCAATCGTAGCTTCGGGCCGACTCGCGCCCATTTGACAGCAGGGCCGGACTATGCCGCGAAAGCGAATGGCCGGGTGCTTGCCTTCGCGATGGTGGAGACCGCCCAAGCGATGAACAATTTGGATGCGATCGCCGCGACTGATGGGCTCGACGGAATTTATGTAGGACCGGCCGATCTGACGCTGGGTTTGGCGCAGGGGCGCCTTGCGCCGGGTTTTGACCGCGAGGAGCCCGAGATGCAGGCCGCGCTCAAGCGCGTCGTTGCGGCGTGCAAGAAGGCCGGCATCCGCGCTGCACTTCACTGTGGAACGCCTGAATACGCCGCCAGAGCAGCCGGCTGGGGCTTTGACATGACGACGGTGTCTAGCGATGTCAGATTGCTCAGTGCTGCCTCGGCGGCCAGCGTAAAGGCATTCCGCGATCGCTTGACTAAGCCTTCGGCCGCAAAGTCGCCGGCGGGAACGGGCTACTGATGCCGCACGTCCTGGTTGCCGGAAAGATTGAAGCGGCTGGCCTCGCAATGTTGCGGGAAGCGGAAGGGATCACCTACGACTATGTCGAGGACGTGTCAGAGGAAAGTTACCACCCCTATATCGCCCGTGCAGACGGTATGGTCATCCGCACCCAGCCGCTTTCAGCGGCTTCGATCGCGATTGCCGACAGGCTTCGGATCGTGTCGCGACACGGTGTCGGATACGACTCGATTGATCTGGAAGCATTGCGCGCACGAGGTATCGCCCTTGCAATAGCCGGCGATGTGAACTCGCTGTCGGTCGCCGAGCACACAATCGGCCTGTTCTTTGCCTTGTCGAAGAAGGTTATCGCCGCCGACGCCGCTGTTCGCGTTGGTGACTGGGCCTGGCGCGACCGTGAGCGACCATTTGAGTTGGCGGAGAAGAAGCTTTTGGTTCTCGGCATGGGGCGGATCGGCAAGCGTGTTGCCGAGTTGGCGTCGCGGCTTGGTGTGTTGGTGAGCGGGTATGATCCGCACGTGGCGAATTCGGTATGGTCACATATTGGGATTGAAAGGGCAGTCGATCTGCATTCGGCCTTGGCATCGGCCGATCTCGTGTCAGTTTGTGTTCCGAAAGGCGACAGGCCGATCATTGGCGCACCCGAACTGCATGCGATGAAGCCGACTGCGTTTCTGGTGAATACAGCCAGGGGTGGCGTAGTTGATGAGACAGCACTGTTGGCAGCTCTTTCGAATGGTGAGATTGCAGGTGCCGGTCTGGATGTATTCGAGGATGAGCCTCCTTTGCCGTCAAATCATCTACTTCAGTCGGAAAGAGTAATCGTCTCGCCCCATGTCGCTGGTCTGACGGTCGAGTCGGCTCGTCGGATGTCAATTGCCTCAGTTCGGAATGTCCTTGACTTTTTCCAGGGCCGCGTGAAGCGCGATTTGTTGGTGGGCCGAAGTGTCAAGAGCGCCTGAGAGTTACTCCGTTCTCAAATAAGTTAGTCGAATCCTGCTTGCCTTGACTTCACGGGCGACAGAAGCATTGCTGGTTGTACGATGAGTGCTTGGCGCTAGGGTCTCATCGGCTTCTCCGGCCCGCGATTGCGGGCTTCAGCCTGTACGGGCGCCGGAAGGTCCGGCGGCCTCGAGCTGAAGGAGAAGCATGATGTCACTCAACGACACCGACCCGACCACCACCAGCGGCGAGGATGCAAAGGCACCGACCTCGAAGCCTGCTGCCGAGACACCCTGTCCCGCGGACGAGACGCAGAAGAAGCCGCGACGGCGGAAGCAGCAGGGCAAGTCAGGCGGCAAACCTGGCAAGGCGGGCGCCAAGGCTACTGCAGTCGCATCGAAGGCTAGGCAGAAGACGACTAAGGCAGAAGCCATGCTCAAGCTGCTGAGGAGCAGCAAGGGCGCGACCATCGCCGCCATGACGGAAGCGACCGGCTGGCAGGCGCACTCGGTGCGTGGCTTCCTGTGGGGTACGCTCAGGAAGAAGCTCGGCTTCACCGTCGCAAGCGATATCGGCAAGGGTGGCACACGGCGCTATCGCATCGTCGATCAGACCAAGGCCGGTTGAGCATCATGCAGGCCGATCAGAAGCTGGAGCAGGAGGTCGCGGCGATCTGCGACCTCCCGCGAGAGGACCTGGTGGCGCTATGGGTGAAGACCTATGGCTTTCCGCCACCCAAGAGCGTCAAGCGCGGGCTGCTGGAACGATCCGCTGCCTGGCACCTTCAGGCGAAGCGGCTCGGCGGACTGTCAGTACATGCCCGCCGGGCAATCCGGCAATATGCAAAGCGTAGGGAGGCGAAGCGCCAACTGGGAAACGTGTCCGCCGGTGTAGAAGACAGAGGGTGTGTCGCTTTATCCGGTCTTGTGAGGCCGGAGTCGGAGAAGGCAGCTGCCGGTAGGGCTCCACGATCATCTGAGGCTCCGATGATCAAGCCGCGGCCTACACCGGGCACGCGGTTGATGCGCGAGTGGAACGGGCGCATGCATGTCGTCGACATCACCGAGGACGGCATACTGTTCGAGGGCAAGCTCTATCGCTCGCTGACTGCGGTCGCCAGGCGCATCACAGGTACCCACTGGTCCGGACCGAGGTTCTTTGGCCTATGAGTGGGAACGGCACCACCGTGCGACGCCTGCGTTGCGCGATCTATACCCGCAAGTCGACAGAGGAGGGTTTGGACCAAGACTTCAACTCGCTCGACGCCCAATATGAAGCATGTGCGGCCTACATCGTCTCGCAGGCATCTCTTGGATGGAAGCTGATGCCGGACCGCTATGACGATGGCGGCATCTCGGGCGGCACGATGGAAAGGCCTGCACTGCAGAGACTGCTCGACGACCTGCGCGAGCGCCGTATCGATGTGGTGGTGGTCTACAAGATCGATCGGCTAACAAGATCGCTGTCGGACTTCGCCAGGATCGTGGAGATCTTCGATGAGGCTGAGGCCTCTTTTGTCTCCGTCACCCAGCAGTTCAACACCACGACCTCGATGGGTAGGCTCACCCTCAACGTGCTTCTGTCCTTCGCCCAGTTCGAGCGTGAGGTCACGGCAGAGCGCATTCGCGACAAGATCGCGGCGTCAAAGAAGAAAGGCATGTGGATGGGCGGCACCATTCCGCTCGGCTACCGGCCCGAGAACCGAAAGCTGGTCATCCATCAACAGGAGGCCGAGATCGTGCGCTTCCTGTTCCAGCGCTATCTGAAGCTCGGTTCGATCAGGGCCACCGTGGACGAAGCGAATGCGAAGCTGTTCCCGGCGAATGCGACAGCTGGCGCGAGCGATACGAAGATGGGTGGCGACCTCGACGATGCACTTCCGCCATCGGAGCAGCGAGAGCCAGCTTGCCGGCGGTTCAGCCGTGGCCAAGTCGCGCACATACTGTCCAACCCGCTCTACATCGGCAAGGTCCGCCATAGGGATCAAGTCTACGAAGGAGAACATGAAGCGCTCGTCGACAACGAGATGTTCGAGAGAGCGCGAACACTTTTGAATATGGGTGCACCGTTAAGGCGCAGCCCGACCAACAGCCCGGGTGTTCATCTGCTTCAGGGGCTGGTGTTCGATCAGAATGGTGCCGTCCTGCGCAGCACTTATGCAAACAAGAAGGGCGTCCGATATCGATATTATGTTTCGAAGGATGCGGTAGGGCGGCGCGGTCACGGCGGGGTGGGATGGCGTCTGCCGGCCGTTGAGCTTGAGCGGCTTGTCGAGCGAGAACTTGTGCGGTTCCTCAACGACGGCGTTCGGATCGGAGATGCAGTCGCCGTTTACATACCAACCGACCAGGCACCTCAGGCGATCACGAAGGCGAGGGCCGTCCGGGCGGACCATGACAAGGCAACACCGCAGCAGAAGCGGACGACGATCAAGATGCTGATCGAGCGCATCGACCTGCAGCCCGCCAAGCTCCTGCTGACAATCAGCTGCAACGGCCTACTGAGCTTATTCGGCTATGAGCCGGCCAGCACAAGTTCAGGGGATAGCGCTGCATCACCGCTCCGACTCGAATGTCCGATGTCGCTTCGCAGGCGCGGGGTCGAGACGAGGCTTGTCATCAACGACAATCGCAATGTCGAGCGTGAACCTGATCCAAACCTAGTCTCAACGATCGTCTCGGCCCATCATTACCTATTTCAGCTCTCGGACGGCTCGGGCCGTTCCCTGAGCGAGATCGCCGCCGCCAACGACGTCGATCGTTCCGACTTCGCGCGCACCCTACGGCTAGCATTCCTGTCGCCCAAGCTGCTCGACGGCATCCTCGAAGGCACTCAGCCCATTGAACTGACTGTGCGGCATCTTTCCCGGCTCTCCGACCTGCCGCTTTGTTGGTCGGAACAGGAGCGATTGCTGGGGTTCGCTTCACAATAGCCGAGGGCGCACAGCTCGATCCCGACCGATATCGCGGCTTCGAAAGCGGCCGATACAGCTGTTGCTATAGATCACCCGGCAACCGCACTGCATCGCGTCCCCAAACACGGGGACCAGAACTGTGGTTACAGAGACGAATGAGTTGAATGGCGCGAATAGTCCCGCAAACAGTCCTGAAACTCCCCCGAGTTCGGCGTCTCCGTCCCGTAAACCACGGAAAACGCGGTGCTATTCCGAGATGCGGGGGAGACTGCCAGAATGGGGAGATAGGGTGGTGCCGCTTACGTGACTCGAACACGTGACCCCATCATTACGAATGATGTGCTCTACCAACTGAGCTAAAGCGGCTCCGGGCGGCAACGCCGCCGAATTGCGCGGGTGATAGCCGCTCCGTTGTGCGAGATCAAGCGTCACATTGTCCTGCCGCGTTTTCCGGCGCTGGCGCGCTCTGCCCAATTTGAAGGCGGCAAGGCCCGCCGCGTGCGCTGGCCCATCGGCAATTGGTTTAACCGCCATGGACTCCTGCTTCCGCTGCGCTAATCTCCATTCTACCCAGCCGCACCGACAGAGCTGCGGGCGAGGCATTTGGAGGAGGAAACATGTCAGAGGTTTCAATGGTCGTGAACGGCCGGGAAGTTTCCGGAACCGTTGAGGACCGGACCCTGCTCGTGCATTTTCTGCGTGAGAATCTGGGTCTGACCGGCACCCATGTCGGCTGCGACACGTCCCAGTGCGGGGCCTGTGTGGTGCATATGGACGGCAAGGCGGTGAAGTCGTGTTCGATGCTGGCAGCCCAGGCCGCCGGCTCTGAAGTTGTCACCATCGAGGGTCTCGCGCCGGGCGCCGACCTGCATCCTGTGCAGGCTGCGTTCAAGGAACATCATGGCCTCCAATGCGGCTTCTGCACGCCGGGCATGATCATGGCAGCTGTCGATATGATCGACCGCCATCCAGGCGGTCTCGACGAGAAAACCGTACGCGCCGAGCTTGAAGGCAATATTTGCCGCTGCACGGGCTACCACAACATCGTCAAGGCCATCCTCGCCGCTTCCGAAGCGATGGCGAAGGGAAAAAAGGCCGCCTAGTGAGGGGAATGGGGTGGTAGGGGAGTAAGGCAGTAGGGGGAACCTGTAGCCGCTCCCTACTGCCTTACTGCCCTACTCCCTTACTCCCTTCCTGCACAAGTTCTGGAGGAGAACTCTGATGGGAATGGAAGGTATCGGCGCCCGGGTGGCGCGTAAGGAAGACCGCCGCTTCGTCACCGGCGCAGGCCGTTACGTCGACGACATGGTCGTGCCGGGCATGAAGCACGCCGCATTCGTGCGCAGCCCCCACGCACATGCCGAGATCAAGGGCATCGACGTAAGTGCCGCGCAGAAGAAGCCGGGCGTCATCGCGGTGCTCACCGGCAAAGAACTCAAAACCGACGGCATCGGCAATCTGATCTGTGGCTGGATGATCCATTCGAAAGATGGTTCGCCAATGAATATGGGTGCCTGGTCGCCGCTGGCGGTCGATAAGGTACGCTATGTGGGCGACGCGGTTGCCATCGTGGTGGCCGACACCAAGGCGCAGGCGCGCGATGCCGCCGAGGCTGTGGAAGTCAGCTATGACGAGAAAGACGCCGTCACCGATGCCGCCGCCGCACTGAAAAAAGGTGCGCCGCAGCTGCACCCGGAGGCCGCCAACAATCTGATCTACGATTGGGAGATCGGCGACAGTGCTGCCGCCGACAAAGCGATTGCCTCGGCCGCGCATGTCACGACGATGCACATCGTCAACAACCGGCTGGTTCCGAACGCGATGGAGCCGCGCGCTGCGCTCGGCCATTACGACAAGGCCGAGGATCACTACACCTGCTGGACCACCTCGCAGAACCCGCATGTGGCGCGCCTTGTGATGAGCGCGTTCTACAATGTCGCGCCCGAAAACAAGCTGCGCGTTATCGCGCCCGATGTGGGCGGCGGCTTCGGCTCCAAGATTTACATCTACCCGGAAGAGATCGTCTGCCTCTGGGCATCGAAGAAGTCCGGCGTGCCGGTCAAATGGGTCGCAGACCGCACCGAGAGCTTTCTCACCGACGCACATGGCCGCGACCATGTCAGCGAGGTCAAGCTCGCGCTCGACAAGGACAACAAGATCACCGCGCTGAAGGTCGACACGATAGCCAATTTTGGCGCTTATATGTCGCTCTTCTCGAGCGCGGTGCCGACCTATCTTTATGCAACGCTTCTGTCGGGCCAGTATGTGATCCCGGCAATCCACTGCAACGTGCGCGCGGTCTATACCAACACCGCGCCTGTCGATGCCTATCGCGGGGCAGGGCGGCCGGAAGCCACCTATCTGCTTGAGCGCACTATCGAGACGGCAGCTCGCGAGGTTGGGTTGTCGCCGGCGGAATTCAGAAGCAAAAACTTCATCCGCGAGTTCCCCTATCAGACGCCGGTGATCATGAATTATGACGCAGGCGATTACGAAACCTCGCTGAAGGCGGCGATGAAGGCCGCTGACTATGACGGTTTTGCCGCCCGCCGCGACGCGGCCAAGAAAAAAGGCAAGCTGCGCGGCATTGGCATGAGCTGCTACATCGAGGCCTGCGGCATCGCGCCGTCGGCAGCGGTGGGTTCGCTCGGCGCTGGCGTCGGTCTTTGGGAAAGTGCGGAGGTGCGCGTCAACGGCGTTGGCACCATCGAGGTGCTGACCGGCTCGCACAGCCACGGTCAGGGCCACGAGACCACTTTCGCCCAGCTGGTGTCCGACCGTTTCGGCGTGCCCCTGGATTCGGTTTCGATCGTCCATGGCGACACCGACAAGGTGCAGATGGGCATGGGCACCTATGGCTCGCGTTCGGGCGCAGTCGGCATGTCGGCCATTGCCAAGGCGCTCGACAAGGTTGAGGCAAAGGCGAAAAAGATCGCAGCCCATCTGCTTGAGGCAGATGAGGGCGATATCGTCATCGAAAACGGCGAGCTCAAGGTCGCCGGTACCGACAAGACGGTGCCATGGTTCCAGATGGCACTGGCCGCTTACACAGCGCACAATCTGCCTGAGGGCATGGAGCCTGGCCTGAAGGAGGGCGCATTCTACGACCCGTCCAACTTCACCTTCCCCGCCGGCTGTTATGTCTGCGAGGTCGAGGTCGATCCAGACACCGGCGACACCGAAATCGTGCAGTTCGTCGCGGCCGACGACTTCGGCAACATCATCAATCCGATGATTGTGGAAGGGCAGGTCCATGGCGGTATCGCTCAGGGCGTCGGCCAGGCGCTGCTCGAGGGCTGCCAGTATGATGCCGGTTCCGGCCAGCTCGTGACGGCAAGCTACATGGATTACACCATGCCGCGCGCCGACGATCTGCCGTCATTCAAGGTTTCGACCTCGAACACGCCGTGCCCGTCCAACCCGCTTGGCATCAAGGGCTGCGGCGAGGCGGGCGCAATCGGCTCGCCGCCGGCGGTCATCAACGCCATTACCGACGCGATCGGCAACAACGATCTCACAATGCCGGCCACGCCGCAGAAGGTGTGGGCTGCGTTGAACGCAAACTGAGGAAGCGAGTGAATGGTGAGTGGTGAATGGCGAGTGGAAGTGCTGGCGCGCACCGGCAAAACGCTCCGATTTCGCGGCTCCAATCCGGCCATTTTTCCATTCACTATTCACAATTCACCTTGAGGGGAGACCCGAATATGTACGCAACAACCTATCACCGCGCTTCCTCAGTTGATGAGGCGGCCGGTCTGTTGAAAAAGGCGGACGACGGCAAATTCGTTTCCGGCGGCATGACGCTTATTCCCGCGATGAAGCAGCGGCTGGCTGCTCCGTCGGACATTATCGACCTGCGTCACATCGAAGACCTGAAAGGCGTCAAGGTTTCAGGTAAGACGGTCACCATCGGCGCCGCAACCACCCATGCGGAAGTGGCTTCCAATGGTGACCTCGCCAAGGTCTGCCCGGCCATGTGCAATCTCGCATCCCATATCGGCGATCCGCATGTGCGCCACATGGGTACGATCGGGGGCTCCGTTGCCAACAACGATCCGGCAGCGGACTATCCGGCAGCCCTTCTGGCGCTCGACGCAACAATCGTCACCAATCAGCGCGAAATCGCCGCAGCGGACTTCTTCACCGGCCTGTTCGAAACAGCGCTGAACGAGGATGAAATCGTCACTGCGGTGTCTTTCACCGCACCCGACAAATGCGGCTACGCCAAGTTTCCGAACCCGGCCTCGCGCTACGCCATGACTGGTGTATTCGTGGCAAACTCGGGTGGCGGCGTGAAGGCGGCGGTCACCGGTGCCGGCGACGACGGCGTGTTTCGGTCGGCGGAGATCGAGTCGGCACTTTCCAAATCCTTCGATGCCTCCGCGCTCGACGGCGTCTCGGTTCCCGCGGGCTCTCTCATGAGCGACATCCACGCCTCGGCCGACTACCGCGCCAATCTCATCGTGGTTATGGCGAGGCGCGCGGTTGCGGCTGCCAACGGCTGAATGGAAATACTGAGTTGAGAAGAGGCCTGCTTCGGCGGGCCTTTTTTGCTGCCTAGCCCTTCAGGCTGGCGACATATTCTTCTAGCGGCGCGCCGTAGTTCGGTGCAATTCCGCCCCGCTGTTCCGTTATGTAGCCGCCGAAATAGGCCCAGAACGACGAAGCGAAATCGCCGAAATAGCCGTCGACGACATCCTTTGAGCACAGCCCGCCATCGACGCAAAACGCCATGCGGTTAAGGAAATAGAGCATGCGGTCGAAATGGGCGCGGAATGTTTCGACCGGCATCGTACCGCCATCGGACTGCATTGCTGCAACGCCGACCCGGTCGAAATAGACGGCGCGCTCGGCCGCTGTCGCATTCTTGTCCAGCAATTCGCCGAACTGGGCGTTGAGCGCATCGAGCCGCTCGCCGATCGCCTGCTGTGCGGCCTGGAACTCCGGCTTCTCCCACAGCTCGATGAGCTGCAGCGTGCGCTCGACGCGGTTTTCCTCCCGCGTGTCGAGATATTGCAGCACTGAGAAGATGCCACCGACGATGATCAGTACGCGAACCGCAAAGCCGGACCAGGCGTAGGACCAGACGCGCCAGTCGCGGGATTTGAACGGATTGTCGTCGCCGTTTTCAAGATCGGAATCCGGCTCCGTCTGCGAGGCGCGCCGGTTCATCTGTTGCGCGGTTGCCGGGCCGAGGCTCGTCATCAGCAATCCCCGAGATCGATCTGTGCGGAGGGGTCGAGCTCCGTTTCCGGGTCTTCCAGCTTGCGCTTCAGGCACACGAGCTGCGAGAGGGACAGGAAGAATTTGCGGCTCGGTGGCGCGGCTTCCGCGCTCGGGCCTCGCAGGGCGGCCACCACGCCGCGCTCTTCCTCGCAGTCTTCCAGATTGATCGCGACAGTCGCTGTCGATCGGCTCTCAAGCAGCGGATATTGCTCAAGAAAACAGCTCGCCAGCGCGGAATTGATGACGACCGATTTCGCGCAAAGCCCGCACGCCTGCTCAGCCGCGCCAGCCTGGGCGGCCGCGAGCATCAGCGAAAGCGTTGCGGCAATCGTTCGTCCCGACATTCCGTCTCGTCCGGTTGACCTGCCCTGAAAATAGCCGCCGCCGCGCCTTTTGGATAGCGGCGGCAGGTGCTGCGTGTCATTCCGCCGGCACGTTCTCCAGCGGGTAGATAAGCACCGCGCCCTTGGAGGCAGGCGTTTGACCAAGCTTCATCGCTCCGCGCGTCGAAGGCGCATCGCCGATGTCGCGCAACAGCCCGGCAAAGCCTTCCGGGTGCGCTGCGGAGCGCGTCATCACGCGAACCCCTTCCTGCGCAAGGAAGCTCAGGTCTTCCATCGTGGTGATCGCGCTTCCTTCCGTCAGCACCACAACCATGCGCTCCACGCCAAAACTTTCGTCGTTGAATTGAAGCAGCGGCAGCTCGACATCCGCGCCGTCATGCAGCCGCTCGGCATACATATGGCTGATCGAATAGTCGGAACCGATATACAGCACATTGATATCGACCGGCCGGCCGGAGCGGTTATGTGCTTCCAGATGCACCTGGTCGCCCGGATGCACGACCGGCGTGGTCGCGGCTTCCAGCGGGGTCAGCTCGTCGCTCTCGGCCGGTTTCACCTTGAACGCAACTTCGAATTCGCTGTCGTCGAAATTGTTGGCGGCGGCAAGGCGCGCAAGGTTGGTGGCGCGGAAGATGCGGGTCAGATTGTCCGCGATCTCGGTCTCGAGACCCTCCTGCGTGCTGCCTTCGAACCCGATCGAGGGCGGACGGCGGCCCTCCATGAGCGAAATTTCGGCTGTCGGCGGCAAAAACCAGAGACGCGGCGCGTCGCTGATCGCATTGCGCGTGCCAGTGTCGAGGGTTGCGGAGGTGGCTCCCGGCCCGGCGTCGGCAACCAGAAGCGCGACCTCCTGTTCGCTGAGCACCGCAAGCTTGAGGTCGGCATCCTCGTCCGGTCCGACAAGCCGGATGTTCACCGGCGTGTCTTCATTCGCCGCGATCGCGTCCAGCAAAGCGTTGCTCGCCGCAACTTCATCGGTAAAATTCGAACTCTCCGCCGGCCGCGCGATCACCAGTTCGGTGTCGAACGCAACTTCCGCCAGTCGGGCATAAGCGCCGTCTGGAACGTCGCGTGGGTTGATCCTTGCCTTGCCGGCAAATTCCACCGTGCCGAGCTTTGCCGTGAGCGACTGCGCGGAGCGCACCTCGGCATAACCGATCGCGTTTTCTATGGCGTCGGCCGGCGAGTTGAGCAGCGCAAGCCGCGTGCCCGGCGCCAGCCGGTGCAGGGTGCCGGCGGGAATGGTCATGCCGCTGGGCTCGACCTTGACCCGCCATTGCTGCACGAATTCGCCGCTCGATGTGCCGAACACCGGCGTGTCGAGATTGCCTTCGAACAGCGGCGTCGGCCGTGTGCGGTTTCCGGCCGCATATTCCTGCATCACGCTCTGGCCGAGTTGGCGGTAGCTCATGGCCGGGTTCTGCGCGAGCTTGGAAAAAAGCGTGTAGGTGAACAGGCCGAGCTTCTTTGCATCCTCGCTGCCGCGCGGCAGCGGCATTTCGGGCGTGGTCTCCACGGTCTGGGCGGCGAAAAACGCCACCATGCCGCCGGGCGTTAGCGCCTCCGCGCCGGTCGGCGATGCATCGGCCGCCGTCTGCTTGGCATAAAGCGCCAGCGCGCGGGTCTCCTCGCGCTCCAGGCTGCGGGTGGAGGCGCCCGCGGCTTCCAGCAGCGCGTCGGCAAATGCGCGTTCAGGAATGCCGAGCTGGTCGGGGTCGATCTTGCGGTTGGTCACATCGCCGTCGAGCGCCCGCGTCGCTGTGCCGGAATGACAGGCGTCGATCACGATCCAGACAAACGCGCCCTTGTCGCGAATTGCCTGAACCGCCGCACCGATCTCGTCGTCCGGGAAGGCGGATGGGATGCCCTTGGACCGATCGACCCAGGGTTTGATGTCGGCGGGCAGAAACACCTCGTCGAGCCCGTCGGGTTCCGAGGTCACATCGGCAGCGGGCTGCTGAATGCCGTGGCCGGAAAAATGCAGATAGACAAAATCGCCGCGCTCCGATTTCGCGGCGGCTTCGGCGAGCGCGTCGAGAATGGCCTGCCGCGTCGGCGAGGTCGCGGCGCCCTCGAGCCCGTCGGCAAGCACGGTCACGTTTTCGGGTGCAAACGGCACGGGCGCGCCGTTGGTGAGGTATTCGCGGACAAGCTGCGCGTCGTTGTTGGGGCCGATGAGGTCGGCGCCCTGCACGTTCGGATATTTGGTCACCGCAACTAGCACCGCGCGGTTGGTCCGCGCTTCGGCCGCCGTTAGCATCGCTCCGCTTGCGAGCACCGCGAGAGTGGCCGCGAACGATCGCGCGCTCTTGCCGATTCTCATTCAAATCTCCCAACCCTAAGAAACCCAAGCCGTGCTCAGCTTCTACAGGAATGGGGCGGGATTGGGGAGGTTCGGACGGGTGAGCGCCTAATGCGCTTCGTCCCAGTTGTCGGCCGCTCGGGCATCGACATGCAGCGGCACCGCCATCGATATCGCCGGCATTGCCGCGTTTTCCATGATGTCGCGGATCACCGGCATAGCCTGCTCCACCTCGGTCTCGGGCGCTTCGAAAATCAGCTCGTCATGCACCTGCAGGAGCATCTGCACATTGGCGAGCTGGGCGTTTTCGAGTGCGGCATCCATGCGCACCATCGCGCGGCGGATAATGTCGGCGGCCGAACCTTGGATCGGCGCATTGATCGCAGCGCGCTCCGAAAAGGCCCTGTGCTGCGGGTTGGACGCGCGAATTTCGGGATAATGCGCCCGCCGACCGAAGATCGTCTCAACATAGCCGTGCTCGCGGCAAAACGCCTTGGTGTTTTCGATGTAGTCGCGAATGCCCGGAAAGCGCTCGAAATATTTGTTGATGTAGTCGCCTGCTTCCGAGCGCTCGATGCCGAGCTGGTTGGCGAGGCCGAAGGCCGAAATGCCGTATATGATGCCGAAATTGATCGCCTTGGCGCGGCGGCGCACCTCGGGTGGCATTCCCTCCACCGGCACCGAAAACATCTCCGAAGCCGTCATTGCGTGGATGTCGACGCCGTCTTCGAACGCTTTTCTGAGCTGCGGAATGTCGGCCACATGCGCCAGCACGCGCAGCTCGATCTGGCTGTAGTCGGCCGAAATCAGCTTGTTGCCGGGTTCCGCGATGAAGGCGGCGCGAATTTTGCGGCCCTCGGTCGTGCGGATCGGAATATTCTGCAGGTTCGGCTCCGAGGAAGAGAGCCGACCGGTCGTGGTCGAAGCCAGCGCATAAGATGTGTGAACGCGCTTTGACTGCGGGTTGATGTAGTCGGGCAGGGCGTCCGTGTAGGTCGATTTTAGCTTGGTCACCTGGCGCCAGTCGACGATCTTGCGTGGTAGTTCGTGTCCCTCCGCAGCCAGCTCCTCCAGTATCTGCGCCGAGGTCGACCATTGCCCGGTCTTGGTCTTGCTGCCGCCGGGCAGCCCCATCTTGCCGAACAGGATTTCGCCGAGTTGCTTGGGCGAACCGATGGTGAAGCGGTCGCCCGCAAGTTCGTAGATTTCGTCTTCCAGCGCGGCAGCACCTTGCGCGAATTCTCCTGAAAGCCGTGAAAGGATCTGCCGGTCGACCGAGATGCCGCGCTGCTCCATACGGCCGAGCACGCTCACCAGCGGGCGTTCCAGCCGTTCATAAACGCTGGCCAGCCCCTTCGAGATCAGCCGCGGTTTGAGCGCAAGCCACAGCCTGAGCGTGACGTCGGCAATTTCGCCGGCATATGCGGCGGCCTTGTCCACCGCCACAAGATCGAAGGGGAGTGCGCTGCGCCCGCTGCCCGTAAGCTCCTTCAGCGCGGTGGGTGTGTGGCCGAGCCAGCGCTCCGAAAGCGCCTCCATGCTCTGCCCGCCCGAGCCAGCGTCGGTGACGTAGGAGAGCAGCATCGTGTCGTCATAGTTCACGATGTCGATGCCGTGCCGGTTCATCGCGACGAGATACTGTTTGAGGTTCTGGCCGATCTTCAGGATCGAGCGGTCTTCGAGCACCGATTTAAGCACGGCGAGCGCATCGCGCACCGCTATCTGGCCCTCCACCAGCCCGCCGCCGAGCAGATCGCTGTCGCGGTCCTTGTGAGCAAGAGGCACATAGGCCACCTGGCCGGGTTTGGTCGCAATTGCGAAGCCGACCAGTTCAGCCCGCATCGGATCAGGCGAAGTCGTTTCGAGATCGAAGGAAAAATGGCCGAGCTCGCGCGCCGCGTCTGCCCATTTTTCCAGTTCGGCAAGGTCGCGCAGTGTCTCGTAGCGCGCGGTGTCCACGTCCTGCGCGACGATCTGCTCAGCCCGCTTGGACGCCAGAGCGGAAGGCCGGTATTCCTTCTCGCCGGATGCGCTAGCGTCATCGCCGCTTTCGGCCTCCGCGGCTTTGCCGGAGCCGACATCTGGACCATGCGCGTCGCTGCCCCACTCGACCTTCACATGAACCGGATCGATTTCCCCTGCCTCCGCGCCCGTTTCTTCAGAAACGCGGCGGGTGAGCGAGGAAAACTCCATCGTCTTCAAAAAGCCGATCAGCTTAGGCCCGTCCGGCGGCTGCAGTGCAAAATGGTCGATCGATTCCTTGACCGGCACGTCTCGTTTCAGGCGCACCAGTTCGCGCGAAATACGCGCTTTCTCGGCATGTTCGATCAGGTTTTCGCGGCGTTTCTGCTGTTTGATCTCGCCCGCGCGCTCAAGCAGCGTGTCGAGATCGCCATATTCCTCCAGAAGCTGCGCCGCTGTCTTTGGGCCGATGCCCGGAACTCCGGGTACATTGTCGACCGAGTCTCCGGTCAGCGCCTGCAGGTCGATCATCTTGTCGGGGCCGACACCCCATTTTTCCATGACCTCGGAAATGCCGATCTCGCGGTCCTTCATCGGGTCGTACATGCCGACATGGTCGGTCACGAGCTGCATCAGATCCTTGTCGGAGGAGATAATCGTCGTATCGCCGCCCGCCTCGGTCATTTGACGGGCATAGGTTGCGATCAGGTCGTCTGCCTCGAAGCCTTCCATCTCGATACAGGGCAGGTTGAAGGCCTTGGTCGCCTCGCGGATCAGCCCGAACTGCGGAATGAGGTCTTCCGGCGGCTCCGAGCGGTTCGCCTTGTAGTCCTGATAAATCTCGTGGCGGAACGTCTTCGACGAATAGTCGAAAATCACCGCCAGATGAGTGGGCACGACGCCGACATCGGTATTGCGCGCGTCCAACATCAGCTTCCACAGCATGTTGCAGAAGCCGGACACGGCGCCCACCGGCAGGCCGTCGGATTTGCGGGTCAGCGGCGGCAGTGCGTGATACGCGCGAAAAATGTAGCCGGAACCGTCAACGAGGAAGAGATGATCGCCTTTTGCCATGGGCCGAAGGGGTAGCCCGCGGTCGCCGCTGTGTCCATTGTAAAGAACGGGCCCTGACAACGCTCCTGACGCGCTCCCGCATCCCTCACGCCTTCGTTACACAACTGTAATGTTGACGCCCTTGAATCGCCACTATCGCGATCACAAATCCATGTCATCGGCAATTTTCGCCGGGTCCGGATCATAGGCCCGTCCCCCGCCTACCCGGACATCATAAGACGGCAGCCTCATCCCCCTCTCCGGGCTGCCGTCCAGTTTGAAGTAACGCCGCCGTGGTCCCCCCTCCACCACGGCGGCACTTTTTTGAGTGGTCCAGACGGCAAATTCCCTTCCAGTCGCCGCGTCTCGCCGATAGGTTCCGCACCATCTCATTTCAGCGAGGCCCAAATGCCCGAACTTTCTCCCGTTCTTGACGCTATCGACCGCGAATTCGACAACAGCCTCGACAGGCTGTTTGAATTGCTGCGCATCAAGTCGATTTCCACCGATCCTGCCTTCAAGGCCGATTGCCGCGCCGCCGCCGAATGGCTGGCGAAGGATTTGAAGTCGATCGGCTTCGACGCCAGTGTGCGCGATACCATCGGCCATCCGATGGTCGTGGGTCACCACGAAGGCCCGTCGCCTGACGCCCCGCACGTGCTCTTTTACGGCCACTACGACGTCCAGCCGGTCGATCCGCTGTCGCTCTGGCATGACGACCCGTTCGATCCGGCCGTGAAGGAAGTCGACGGTGTTCGTGTCATCACAGGGCGCGGTTCGTCCGACGACAAGGGCCAGCTCATGACCTTTGTGGAGGCCTGCCGCGCCTACAAGGCCGCGCATGGCGGGTTGCCCTGCCGCGTCACGGTGCTGTTCGAGGGCGAGGAGGAATCCGGTTCGCCCTCTCTGCATCCCTTCCTCGAAGCAAATGCGGATGAGCTGAGGGCCGATTTCGCCATGGTCTGTGACACCGGGATGTGGGACGCCGAAACGCCGGCCATCACCACGGGTCTGCGCGGCCTGGTCGGCGAGGAAATCACCATCCATGCCGCCGACCGCGATCTGCATTCGGGCGTCTATGGCGGTGCGGCCGCCAACCCGATCCGCATTCTGGCGAAGGTTTTGGGCGACGTTCACGACGACAGTGGCCGTGTCACCATCCCGGGCTTTTATGACGGCGTTGAGGAAACGCCGGAGCAGATCAAGCAGTCATGGGACAAGCTTGGTCTGACCGCGGAGAAGTTCCTCGGCGAGATTGGGCTTTCGATCCCGTCGGGTGAGACCGGCCGTTCGGTCCTCGAGCTTGTCTGGGCTCGCCCAACGGCCGAATTCAACGGCATTTCCGGCGGCTATGAGGGTGACGGCTTCAAGACCGTGATCGCGGCCAAAGCATCAGCCAAAGTTTCGTTCCGGCTTGTGCACCAGCAAGACCCGGCCAAGATCAGATCGGCATTCCGTGCTTTTGTCGAAGAACGCATTCCGGCCGATTGCCGCGTTGAGTTTGAGGAACATGGCTCCGGGCCTGCCATTCAGCTGGCGTTCGATTCCCCGATGGTGACCAATGCGAAGTCGGCCCTTTCGGACGAGTGGGGCAAGCCCGCGCAGATCATCGCAATGGGCGGCTCTATTCCAATCGTTGGCGATTTCCAGTCCAAGCTCGGCATGGATTCGCTGCTGGTCGGCTTCGGGCTCGACGACGACCGCATCCATTCGCCCAATGAGAAGTACAACATTTCGTCCTTCCATAAGGGCCAGCGCTCCTGGGCGCGCATTCTGGATGCGATCGCGTCGTAAGTCGCCTCAGGCGAGCCGGTAGAGTATGGGTATCGCGGCCGTATCGTTGGCCTCGAAATGGGCGAGCACATAGCGCCGGAAGCTCGGCTTGAAGAGCAGCGACGGCACGATGTCGCCCAGACCGTCCCACCGGCAGTGATTGACGATGGTGTATTGCGCGCCCTTCTGGTCCAGCGGGCGCGTGAGCACCGAATTGTCGAGGCCGGTCTGGTCCATAAACCAGCCGGCCGTGTAATCCCACACGGCGAGGTTCTGCGTTTCGTCGGCTGCGAAGAAATAGTTGATCAGAAACACGCCGTCGCGGCTGTGGTCCACGTCTCCGATACGCCGCAGATTGGCGCCCACCATGCGATAGCTGTGTTTCGCAGCTTCGGTCAAACGCGCTTCTATCGCGGCCAATTCGGGCGAGGCTGCTATGTCCGCCGCTTCATCGGGGCTGGCGACACGCACCAGAAGCGCAAGATCGTAGCGCGCTATGTGAACATCTGGCCGCTTTTGCAGATATGCGCCACGCCCTGGCGGGATGAGCAACGCCTTGAACAGTGTCGCTTCCTCCACCGCGTCCAGCGCTTCGAGCGCCGGCAGCAGGGCCTTGAGGTCGGCGATCAGGCGCTTCTTGGCAGCGCTTTCGATGAAATAGCCGATTGGCGGGCGCCGGTCGATTTCGCCGGCGAGCAGAACATAGCCGCGGCCGTTTGGCTCCTGTAGCGAAACCTTTGGAAAACTGCCGGCATCACTCAGTCTGACGAGTTCGTGGTTTGTCATTTTCTCCCACCTTCTCCAGCTTTGCGGAGCTTGTCCGCCAAATAGGTGTAATATACACATAATAGCTATGAACTCATTTGTCGAGAAGCCCCCTTATTGGATCAATCGCGCCGCGTTCCTGTTCCGCGCCGAGCTTCAGCGCGCATTCGCAGCGGATGGCATCGACATCACGCCTGAGGAATGGGCGCTGCTGATGGTGCTGAACGAGCGCGCGCCGGCGACGGTGGGCGAACTGGCGGAGCTCACATTGCGCGACCGCACGACCGTGACGCGTTTTCTCGACACGCTGTCGGGCAAGGGCCTGGTCGCACGCACGCCTGATCCTAAAGACCGCCGCCGCACCATGATCACGCTGTCTGGCGGGGCCGAGCAGCTTTTCCCGCGTATGCTCGGCCATGTCGAAGCCATGATCGGCCGCGCCGGCAGGGGCATTTCGGGTGAAGAGATGGCGACAGCCATCTCCGTCCTGCAGCGGCTGATTTCAAACCTGAACGAAAAGGGATGAAAGAGGGTCGGCGCATTGCTCCACGCCCGCCATCCGGCTAATCAGGCCGACAACCAAGCCGGAGCCTGCCATATGACAATTCGTTTCCATCGCCACGACCTGCCGGACCTCGCCAATTACGATGTCGACGCGATTGCGATCGACACCGAAACGCTGGGACTCAACCCGCATCGCGACCGGCTATGCGTGGTGCAGATTTCGCCGGGCGACGGCACAGCCGATGTCATCCAGATTGCGAAAGGTCAGAAGAAGGCGCCAAATCTCGTCAGCCTGCTGCGCAACCGCAAGATCACCAAGCTTTTCCATTTCGGCCGCTTCGATCTCGCTGTGCTCTATCAGAGCTTCGGCGTCATGCCGCAGCCCGTATTCTGCACCAAGATCGCCTCGCGATTGACCCGCACCTACACTGATCGCCACGGCCTCAAGGATATCTGCTCTGAGCTGCTGGGCGTCAGCCTGTCCAAGGTCCAGCAATCATCCGACTGGGCAGCTGAAACGCTGAGCCAGGAACAGCTCGAATATGCGGCGTCCGACGTGCTTTACCTGCATGAACTGCGCGACAAGCTGGTCGAACGGCTGGAGCGCGAGGGCAGGTCGAAGGAGGCCGATGCCTGCTTCCGCTTCCTGCCGACACGCGCAAAGCTCGATCTGATGGGCTGGGACGAAGAAGATATCTTCGCCCACAGTTAGATCGCCGGCAAAAAGCTAGGCTCTACTCCGCCGGCTGCAGCTTCTCGGTCGGTGCGGTCGGCTTGTCGATTTTCGCCCAGTCCGGACGTTCGAACAGGAACGCGCCGTAGCCGCTCCATTTCACCATGCCGTAGAAGATGACCGGCCCGACGACCGCCGCAATGGTCGTGATCAGCGAGATCGTGCCGATGTCGCTCATGATGCCCGTCTTCAGGAGCACGGTCCGGGTCACTGCCATGGGCAGGAAGAAGGCGAGATAGACGACGATTGAATGGGCGCCGAGCCATGTCAGCCAGGCGCTCCAATTCTTCTGTGAAATCAGCGCCGCAACGCTGATGACGACGAATATGCCGGCCATGGCCAGTGCGAGCGACACGAATGGCAGTTCGGCAATACCGCCCGTCGCACCCGAATGCCCGATGTCCGGCTGCAGGAACAATGCCAGTGCCTGAGGCGCCGGCGTGAAAACCAGCAGTCCATTAATCGGTGCCCAGATCGCAATGAAGGCGAAAACCTTGCCGGTATTAGCCCGCGCCCAGTCGGCGATTGCAAAGACATGGGCCGCAAACAGGTAACCCGCATAGAAATAGACGAAACGCGCGCAGAACTCGTCGAATGTGATCCAGCCGCTTCGGACCGGCAGAATTTCAAGCGCCGCCGCCCATGCCAGCACGAGCCAGGCCGGCAGCGTCTTCGTCAGCCGCACGGTCAGGAAAAAGAGGGGCAGCAGATAGATGAACCACAGCGTGCCGAAAGGCTGGAAGTAAGCCTGCGCATAGGCAATGAGAGCGTGGCCAACCCCCTGTTCCATCGCCATGCCGGGCGCTTTGAACGCGAATTGGATCGTCAGCCACAGCACATAGAAATAGACGAAGTGAACGACCTTGCGGTCGATGTAGCGCAGCCAGGGGCGGTTGATGACGAGCCCGAGGAAAAGTCCCGAAATCAGGAAGAAATCCGGCATGCGGAAGGGGCGAGCGTAGGAAACGACCTTGCCCATCCAGCCCTCTGTTCCGGCATAGACCTCAACACCGAGCGTTGCATGCACCATGACCACCATGATGATGCACAGGCCCTTGGCCGTATCGACCCAGGCGATCCGCGCTTTTTCCGAAGCTGACATCGAAATTTTCCCGCAATTTTGATCGACTTGTCCTAGCGGTCTCGGGTGCGCTTTCGGTTAACGCCGGGTGTCGCAGCAATGCGCAGGCTTAACGCACCCTTAAACAGCCCGGCCTAGTTTCGCCGTGGGACGGTGCCGCGCCAATTCGTGCGGCGCTGCAAGGGATGTCATGACACGCAGAAAGAAGCCCCGCACCAGGATCGAGCCGCGTCTGGATATTCCCGGACGCGCCCGTAAGGCCTCGGGCGCCGCGGGCAACCGTCCGGCGACAGCGCGCCGGTCGCGCAAGAAGACTTCGGCCCGTTCGCGCCGCCGCGCGAAACGCGGCAGCGGCTTCTTCGGGCTTCTGAAAAGCGCGACCTACTGGTGCGTCGTTCTCGTCATCTGGGGTGGCATTGCCGCCGCCGGCATTGTGCTCTGGTACGGCGCGCAAATGCCTTCCATGACAACTTGGGAAATTCCCGACCGTCCGCCCAATGTGCGCATTGTCTCCGTCGATGGCACGCTGGTCGCCAATCGCGGCATGACGGGCGGACAGGCGGTCGGGCTGCATGAAATGTCGCCCTATATCCCCGAAGCGGTTATCGCGATCGAAGACCGCCGTTTCCATTCGCATTTTGGCATCGACCCGATCGGTCTAGCCCGTGCGATGTTTGAAAACCTGACCACCGGCCGCATCACGCAGGGCGGTTCCACGATCACCCAGCAGCTTGCCAAAAACCTGTTCCTGAAGCCCGACCGCACCGTCGAGCGCAAGGTGCAGGAGGTTTTGCTGGCACTCTGGCTGGAGCACAAGCACAGCAAGCAGCAGATCCTCGAAATGTATCTTAACCGGGTCTATTTCGGCTCCGGCTCCTATGGCGTGGAAGCGGCCTCGCGCCGCTATTTCGATAAACCGGCCAGCGATGTCTCGCTGTCGGAAGCGGCTCTGTTGGCCGGCCTTCTCAAAGCGCCTTCGCGCTTGTCACCGGCGCGTGATCCCAAAGCTGCCGAAAAGCGGGCACAGGTCGTGCTGCAGGCCATGCGCAATTCCGGCATGATCGACGACGGCCAGATGACGACGGCCATGAGCGCGCCGGCTGCGCGCGCCGCCGCCTACTGGACCGGCGCGGAACATTATGTCGCCGATAAGGTGATGGAGGAGCTTCCAGGTCTCATCGGTGAAATCACCGGCGATGTGGTGGTTGAAACCACGCTGGATTTCGGTCTCCAGAAAGTGGCCGAAAACACCATTCGCCGGCTGATCGATGAAAACGGCAAGAAGCTGCATGTCAGCCAGGGCGTTCTGGTGTCGCTGGACAATACAGGTGCTGTGCGCGCCATGGTCGGCGGCTACGACTACGCCAACAGCCAGTTCGACCGCGCGACCGAGGCGCGGCGGCAGCCTGGCTCCGCCTTCAAACCCTTTGTCTACATAGCGGCCGTCGAACGCGGTATGACACCCGAGACCAAGGTGCACGACGCGCCGGTGCGCATCGGCAAATGGTCGCCGTCAAACTTCAACGACAAATATCACGGCGACGTTTCGCTCTCCTTCGCTCTGTCACGCTCGCTGAATTCGGTGGCAGCGCGGCTGGTCGGGCAGGTGGGTGCAAAAAACGTCATCGAGGCCGCCTATCGCATGGGGATAGAGTCAGACCTCAAGAACAATGCCTCCATTGCGCTGGGCACGTCGGAAGTGACCCCGTTGGAACTCACCGCAGCTTACGTGCCCTTTGCCAATGGCGGTTACCGGCCCTTCGTCCACTTCATCGAGAAAGTGTCGACGCCCGAAGGCAAGGTCTTGTGGCAGCGCCGCTCCGGCGGCATTCCGCGCGTCGTCAATGCGCGCGTCGTCGGCATGATGAACGCGATGATGTCGCGCACGCTTGAAGAAGGCACCGGGCGGAAGGCCTATTTCGGTTGGCCGGCAGCCGGCAAGACCGGCACGACACAAAGTTCCCGCGATGTCTGGTTTGTCGGCTACACCGCCAATCTCACGACTGGCGTCTGGTTCGGCAACGATGACAATTCGCCGACCAAGAAAGTCACCGGCGGTTCTATGCCAGCGCAGGCCTGGCATGACTATATGGCTGCCGCGCATAGCGGAATTCCCGTCGCGTCCCTGCCCGGATGGTCGGGTGCGGCGGTCCAGCCCAGCTTTGCGCAACGCGACGATATCGGCACGATAATATCAGGCGACCGTACGGCCTCGATCCCGCCCGAGTCGATGGGCGAGGGCGCAGCACCGGCGCCGCGCAGCCGCGTGACCTCGATCCTCGACGTCCTGCTTGGAAACTGACACCTAGCTGGCGAGAAAGTCTCTCAGCATCGCGATCTCGGCGTCAGTCGCAAGCGTCGGCGCGTGGCCGACACCTTTGAACTCCCGCAGCTCCGGTTTGGGTCCGCGCGCCTGCATCTGCGCCGCCACGCTTGCCGGCAGCACGTCTGAATCTTCGCCCCGCAGCAGCAGCGTTCTGGCCGCAATCGCGTCATAGGCGTCCCAGACGTCGAGGTCGGCTTTGTGGTGCGTGAACTGCGTCACGATCTGCGGGTCGTAATGGACGGTGATCCGCCCATTGTCCGTCCGGCGCACGGAAGTATCTGCCATGCGACGCCAGAACGCGTCCGAATTGGGCCCGAATGGCGCATAATTGGTGCGCAGCCAGTCTTCCATCGCGACAACCGTGTCGTAGACGGGTGGGTTACCGACGTAGTCGGCGATGCGGCCTGTCGCGGACTCTGGAATGTCCGGCCCGATATCGTTGATCACCAGATGCGTGATGCGTTCTCTCAGCCGACCGCCCGCCAGTGTTGCGCCGATCAGCCCGCCCATTGAGGTTCCCACCCAGCGCAGCCGGCCGAAGCCGTAATGGTCGAATAGCTCAAGCGCAGCTTCGCCAAACCGCGCGTAGGAATAGTCGGTCGCGGCGTTCTTGGCCCAGCTCGACAGGCCGCGCCCCGGCGTGTCCGGGCAGATCACGAAATAGCTATCGCTCAGCGCCTGTGCCGCCTCATCGAAGTCCCGCCCGGTGCGGGCCAGCCCGTGCCACATCACCAGCGCCGGTTTCGATTGATCGCCCCATTCGGTGACGTGAAGCTCGAAACCCGCCGCCGGAACATAGGTCGATTTCGGCTGGGTCATTTCGCGCCACCTTTGCCGAGCAATGTGCCGGCTATTCCTGCCGGGAAGAAGTAGACCAGCAGGATGAAGAGCACACCGAGCCACAGCAGCCAGCGGTCGGGGTCGAGCAGTTCCGGCAGAAGCGGAATGCTGCTCGTCGCGTCGGCCGCAACCTGCATCAGGTCTTTCAGATAGAACTGCGCTAGGCTCATGATCACGACGCCGATGATCGCGCCGATCAACGTGCCCATGCCGCCAATCACGACCATGAGCAGAATGTCGATCATGATCGCGAAGGAGAGGGCGACTTCCGGCCCGGTATATTTGAGCCAAACCGCCCGCACGATGCCGGCGAGGGCTGCGATCACCGCAGCAATGCAGAAAATCGCGGTGCGATATACGACGACCCGGTAGCCGATCGCTTCCGCGCGCAGTTCGTTTTCGCGGACTGCCTCAAGCACCGTCCCGAGCGGCGAGGCGACGATGCGCGCCATCACCAGAAACAGTGCCAACGAAGAGAGGAACACGAAGTAGTAGAGCGCGATCTTGCCATCGAGCGCGACATCGAAAACCCTTACCACCTTGCCGTCGGCATCGGTCAGGAGCTTGTTGGCGGGCGAGAAAAAGCGCGGGATCTGATAGGTCATGCCGTCCTCGCCGCCGGTAAAGTCGGATAGCTGGCTGGCAAGCACAAGCATCACCGAGGCGGCGGCAAGCGTGATCATGGCGAAGAAGATCGCCTTCACGCGCAGCGACAAAAGTCCGATCAGGACCGCAAGCACGAGAGCCGCCGCGACACCCGCAGCACCCCCAAGCAGAATTGCGTCGAAACCGCGCCCCATCGTCTTCAGCGCAATCGCGGTTCCGTAGGTCCCGAGCCCGAAGAACATTGTGTGCGCGAAGGAGACGATACCGGTGTAGCCCAGCAGAAGGTCATAGCTTGCCACAAGCACGATGAATACGCAGATGCGCGCCGCCACTTCCTGGCTGCGCACTTCGGGGAAGAGGAATGGCGCGAACAGCAGCGCGAGCCCGATCAGCCCGACAATGCCGTAGACGATCATGCGGCCGGTGCGCGCGCGTGTCATGCCGGGAGCCTGCGTTGCGGAAGCGGTCTGGCTGCTCATCGATTCACCCTTTGACCGCGGGTTTGAGGCCGTAGGGCCGCCACAGCAGCACAGCCATCATCAAAAGCATGTTGGAGGCGAGCGCCAGCTTCGGCATCAGGAAGGCGACGTAGTTGGCGACAAGCCCCACCATGATCGCGCCGAGCAACGATCCTTCGATTGAACCCAGCCCGCCAATGATGACAACGATGAAGACGATGATCAGCATCTCGCCACCGAGCGCGGGCGTGATCAGACCCTGATAGCCGGCCCACATCGCGCCGCCCATTGCGGCGAGCGCGGAGCCCGCCATGAAGACGCCGATGAACAGCCGGTCGATGCGGAAGCCGAGCGCCTCCACCATCTCGCGGTTTTCCACCCCGGCGCGGATCAGTAGTCCGATGCGCGTACGGTTGAGTACCAGATAGAGCGCGACATAGACGAGAAGCCCGAGCAGGAAGGCGAACACCCGGTAGATTTCGATCGCGATCGTGCCGAAGACGAAGGAGCCCTCCAAGACCGCGGGACGTGCCACCGAAACCGGCGCACCGCCCCAGATTGCGAGCAGAAGCTGCTCGGCCACGATCAGCGCGCCCATGGTGATGAGGATTTGCCTGAGATGGTCGCGATAGACCGGCCGCACAATCACGCGCTCGAAGAACCAGCCCGCCGCCGCGCCGAAAGCTGTTGCAGCGCAGATCGCCATGATGAGCGCAATGATATTGAGTGCAGCACTCGATCCGGTCAGCCACGAGCCCAGCGCGGCCAGCACCGAAGCCGCGATGAAGGCGCCGAAGGACACGAACGCCGAATGGCCGAAATTCAGCACGTCCATCAGCCCGAAAACGAGCGAAAGACCGGACGCCATGAGGAATATCATCATGCCCATGGCGAGCCCCGCCACAGTGAGCGTCACCCAGGTGGAGGGGTTGCCGATCAGCACAAAAGCCAGCACCGCCATCACGACAGGCAGGAGATAGACACCGCCGAGGCGGCCGGCGAGCGAGTTCAAAGAATCCATCTATCCAGCCTCCGCCATCGAAAGGCTGAGCAGCCGCGTTTGCAGCGCTTCGTCGCGCGCGAGTTCTTCCATCGACCCGTTCCAGGCGATGCGCCCGTCGTCGATCACCGTTGCGCCGCGCCCCAGCGAGCGGGCGAAATGAAAATTCTGTTCCACAAGCAGGATCGTCGTATCCCGGCCGATCTCCTGGAACGCGTCGATCATCGCGTTGATGATCGACGGCGCCAGTCCTTTGGTCGGCTCGTCGATCAGGATCAGTTCGCGCCGCTCGATGATTGCGCGCGAGATCGCCAGCATTTGTTTCTGCCCGCCGGAGAGCGCGAAGGCCTGCTTATCCCAGAATGTCTCAATGGCAGGAAACAGCGCAAATATGCGCTTGAGCCGTTCTTCGTCGAAGGCGCCGGTGGCCGATGCCAGCCGCATGTTTTCCTCGACCGTAAGGCCGCCGAAAATGCCCATATTTTCTGGCACATAAGCGATGCCCTGGCGTGCGATCTCGGGCGTGCGGGCAGCGGTGATATCCTGATGCCTGAACACGATTGCGCCGGAGCGCGCGCGCCACAATCCCATGATGGTGCGCAGCGTCGTCGTCTTGCCTGCGCCGTTGCGGCCGAGCAGAACATGCACGCCGCCTTCGGGCACGTCGAAGCCCACGCCATGCAGGATCTGATATTGCGCGATGTCGGTGTGCACATCGTCGAGTCGCAGGATCGCATCGCTCATGCGGCTTTCTCCTGCGAAACGCCGAGATAGATTTCGCGAACGATCGGCAGTGCCATCACTTCGTCGGGCTTGCCGTCGGCGATTAGTTCGCCATTGTGCAGCACCACAATGCGGTCGGCGAGCGCGCGCACCACATCCATCTTGTGCTCGACAAGCAGGATCGTCTTAGACGTGTCTTTCTTGATTTCCGCAATCAGGTCGAGAATGACCGGAGCCTCGTCCACCGACATGCCTGCAGTCGGTTCGTCGAACATGTAGATGTCGGGCTGCATTGCCATCAGCATCGCAACTTCCAGCTTGCGCTGGTCGCCATGCGGCAATGTCGCGGCTGGCAGGTGCGCCACGTTTTGAAGCCGGGCGCGGGCAAGAAAATCATGCGCTGCGTCGCGCAGTTCAGTCAGGGCTGCGGCGCGGCGGAAAATCTGGAAACCGGCCTTGCGCTTCGCCTGCACGGCAAGGCGCACATTTTCTTCTACCGAGAGTTTCGGAAACAGGCTGGTCAGCTGGAATGCGCGGCCGATCCCCATGCCGGCGCGGGCGGAGGGCGAGAGGTTCGAGATCTCCTCGCTGCCCTTGAAGATGCGCCCCGCACTTGGCTTGAGCTGGCCCGAAACGAGATTGAACCAGGTCGTTTTGCCGGCTCCGTTCGGCCCAACGATGACAGTCAGCTCGCCGGGCTCGAACGCACAGGTGACGTCGTTCACCGCGGCATGCCCGCCGAAGCGGATGGTCAGGTTTTCGGTGCGGAGGGAGGCGGTCATCGAAGTTGGGAACCTGTCAGCAGGGTCGCGACGCGAACAGCAGTTTGGCGGTAGGGCAGTATGGCCAGGTGATAATTCCTATTGCCTACTGCCCTACTCACCTATTGCCTTGCTCAGTTGTTCCGCCCGATCGGGATGTCCATTTCCTCAGGCTTGATCTCGCGTACGAGGTCCGGGATCGCCCAATCGACATTGTCGTCCACGCGGATCTTGAAGTGATACATGGACTGCAGCGCCTGGTGGTCTTCAGGCCGGAAGGTCATGGTGCCTTTTGGTGTCTCCCAGCTCATGCCTTCCATGGTCGAAATCAGGGTCTCCGTGTCCCAGTTCTCGGCCGTCTCGAGCGCTGTTGCGATAGCGAGTGCCGCTGCCATGCCGCCCGCGGTGAAGAAGTCGGGCGGGCTGCCGAAACGCTTCTGGTGCTCGGCCACGAGCCAGTCATTGATCTCGTTCTTCGGCGCTTCGTAATAGTAGTAGATTGCGCCTTCCATGCCGGGCACCCGCTTGTAGGTCGGAAGCACGGGCAGGATGTGACCGCCGGTCGAAATTTCGATGCCGAAACGCTCCGGCTCTGCCGAAGCCAGCGCACCCATCGGGTCGCCCGAACCTGCGACGTAGATCAGCACGACCTTGCGGCCGTCCTTGTCCTTCAGCGCATTGAAGAGCCGCTCGATCGTCGCGGTGTAGTCGGTCGTCTTCTGCGGCACATATTCTTCGGTAACGATCGTCGCGCCGGTTCCCTCAAGTGCTTTCTTGAAGGCGGCGATGCCGTCCTTGCCGAAGGCGTAGTCTTCGGCAAGCGTTGCCACGAAGAGGTTTTCGTCTGGCTTCAAAGCCAGCGCCTGCGCCTGCATGTCCATCGACGAGTTACGCGAGGTCTTGAATACGTAGCGGTTGGAATCCGGCCCGGTGAGCGAGTCCGCCACAGCCGGCTCGACCAGCAGGATGCGCTCATACTCTTCCGCGATCGGCAGCATTGCCGTCGTCACGCCGGACGAGGTTCCGCCCACGGCAATCAGCACATCGTCGTCGCCATAGGCTTCGGCCAGTACGGAGCGCGCCACGTCAGGCTTGAACTGCGTGTCCTTTTCGATGACCTCGATCTTGCGGCCCTTGATCTCCATCGTGCCGTTGGTGGCGTATTCGAGACCGAGATTGAAGCCGGTCGTGGTCTGTTTCGAAAAGACCTCGAATGACGAACCTGACAGTCCATGCACCAGGGCGATCTTGGCCGGGCCGTCCTGCGCACCCGCATAGGGCGTGGCCAGCACGGCTGCGGTAAGCGCCAGTGCGGCGAAGAGCTTTCTCATAGCCATTCCTCCAAAGCTCGACGTAACAAAGCCGAATGCGCTTCCGGTCCCGTCGGCATGGCCGGTGCGCCAGATAGGGTATGTACGGATGGAGCGCCTGGGTGCGCACGGCCTTGAGACCGGCGCAATTGAAGATGTGTGGCTTCCTCCCGCAGCTTGCCTCAGCGCCCCTGAGCGTCTCGGCTCTTGGAGTGCTGCAAGCTGGCCTGTATTATCGGCAACGGGTCGATTGCACCGCAATATCGTATAAATACGCATGTCCAGCACGCGCGATGAACTGAACCTTGCAGCCTTCCATCATGCCCCCATCGGCATGGTGATGACGGCGAACAGAATGATCAAAACCTGCAACCCCGCTTTTGCGGCGATGTTCGGCTATGCCAGCGAGGAACTGTTCGATAAATCGTTCGCGATCCTCTACCCGACGATCGAGGAGTTCGTTCGTATCCGCAATGTCGGTGTCGAACCGCTCAAGCGGTTCAACCGCTACTCGGACGAGCGCATCATGGCCCGCAAGGATGGTTCACTCTTCTGGTGCCGGGTGCGCGGCCATTCCCTCACGCCCGACGACGACCCGCTGCGCAAGGCCGTGTGGAGCTTCGCCGATCTGTCGGACTATCGCCCTGTCGGGCAGCTGACCACGCGAGAGCGCCAGATCGTCATGCATCTGGGCGAGGGCCGGACCTCAAAGGAAATCGCCCGCATGCTGTCGATTTCACCGCGCACGGTAGAGGCTTACCGGGCCCGACTGTTGAAGAAATACGGCGCCGGAAATGTCGCCGAACTTCTCTCGCATCTGAGCACGATGCCGCAGTAGTAGGTCTAGGCGGCCAGCAGAATTTTCTCCATCTTTGCAATAGGATGGCCGGTCAGTGTTTTCGGAATTTCCGCTACGACGCGATCGCTGACTTCCTTGTGCAGCTTGCGGCGCATTTCGCCCAGAACGAGGGGCGGCGCGACAAGCACCATTTTCTCGAAATCGTGGCGATGCGCCATCTTGTAGAGCCTGTCGGTAATTTCGTCTGCAAAGCGTTCTTTTGCGATTCTGTGCCAATCGGTGTCGTCGACGGCGCTGCGGTGCTCGCCTGAGGCATCGTTCAAACGACCGGGGCGGTCCGTTCCTTGGTCATGTGTAGGCGGATTTTCTTCCTGCATTTCACGCACCACCTGCAGGTGCGGATACTCCGCGTCGCCTTCATTGCGCAGGAAAAGCGCCTTTTCACCGTCGGCGATCAACACCCAGATATCGTGCTCAAGCTGAAGTGAGGTCATAAAATTTCTCCTATGCCCGCCCGATCCCGAAGCTACCGCTGAATGATGTCACGACCATGATGAACGCCGATCCGTGCCTTCCTGTGTTGCCGTGGACGGTCTGGTAATTCGCGGGGTTTCTGAGTTGTCGGAAATGCATTTCGTGTTTCGACGCGCACGAAGAAAACCGATTTCGCGCCGGGCCTTCGCCGCGCCAGCCCGTACCTTCTGAATCTCCTTGCCGGGCGTGATTATGCCGCCCAACAAGGAGAATTACGTTGGGCGTCCCGCAGCCTGTCCGCAAACTCAATGCCTTTCCCGTCTTCATGCGGGTTACCGGCCGTGCCGTCATTATTGTCGGCGGCGGCGAGGAGGCATTCGCCAAGGCACGGTTGCTCGCACAGTCGAGCGGAGACCTGGTCGTCGTTGCTGAACATGTCGAGCCGGCTTTCGCCGATTGGCTTGCTAGGAATGAAATCCCCTCGCTTCGCAGGCCATTCGAGGCGTCGCAGCTGAAAGGCGCGTCGCTTGTCTTCGCCGCGACTGGTGACGAGACTTCGGACCGCGAAGTGGTTGAGGCCGCACGTGCGCTGAGCATTCCCGTCAACGCGGTTGACCGTCCCGAACTCTGCGATTTCTTCACGCCGGCACTCGTCAATCGTGCGCCGCTCGCCGTCGCGATTGGCACGGAGGGCGCTGGCCCCGTACTGGCTCAGAAGGTGCGCGCGCGCATCGAGCGCCTTTTGCCGCCGTCGCTCGGTGCGCTTGCAGCACTTGCAACCGGCTACCGCTCGCTCGTCGAGCAACTGGTCGAAAAAGGTCAGCCGCGGCGGAGCTTCTGGAACGCCTTTTTTGCCGGCGAAGCCGCGCGGAACGTGGAGCAAGGCGACATTGAGAGCGCCCGCCGCGCCGCCGATCAGCTTCTGCTTCATCCCGAAGAGGCCGCTGGCCATGTCGCGCTGGTAGGAGCGGGCCCGGGTGCGGAAGACCTGATTACGCTCCGCGCACATCGGCTTCTGATGGAAGCCGATGTAATTGTTCATGACGCTCTGGTGCCCGAGGCAGTCGTCGCGCTTGGCCGGCGCGACGCGGAACGCATTGCCGCCGGAAAGCGCAAGGGCTGCCATTCCAAATCACAGGCCGAGATCAACGAGTTGCTGGTTTCGCTGGCGCGCGCCGGCAAGCGTGTCGTTCGCCTCAAGGCCGGCGATCCGCTCGTCTTTGGCCGCGCCGGTGAGGAAATGCAGGCGCTGCGCGATGCCGATGTCTCATATGAAGTCGTGCCGGGTGTAACGGCCGCATTTGCCGCGGCGGCCGATTTTGAGTTGCCGCTCACGCTGCGGGGCGTCGCATCCTCGATGGTGTTCACCACCGGGCACGATCTGAAGGGCGCCAGCCTGCCGGACTGGGCGCGTCTCGCAATCGATGGCGCGACCGTCGCAGTCTATATGGGCCGCTCCAACGCAGCAGATGTCGCGCTGCGCCTCATCAAGGCCGGCCTCTCGCCCGACACCGGTGTCGCTGTTGTCGAAAACGCTGGCCAGCCCGGCCGGCGCCTGTTGCACGGCACGCTGACCGATCTGCCGGCATTGGCGGAGCGCACCGACCTCACCGGGCCGGTCATGACCATCATCGGCGACACGGTTGCTGGCGCGCGCTTCGATCGCTCGGAGCCGATCGCGGCAACGCACAATGTGCCGGTGGAATGTGGAGCATCGCGATGAAAATCCTCACCGCCAATCGTCTCATGGATGGCGAGGCCGTGTGGCTCGCCGCCGATCATAGCTGGGCCGAGACCATTGCGCATGCCGATGTCGCGACTAACGCAGACGCGGAAGCCCGCATGGAAGCCATCGGCGCGCAGGGAATTGCCGCCAATCTCGTTGTTGACGTGAATTTCGTCGATGTCGAGCTGATCGACGGCAAAGCGGTTCCGATCCGCCTGCGAGAGCGTATTCGCGCCGCGGGCCCCACCATTCGCCGCGACCTCGGCAAGCAGGCAGCGCATGGCGCCGAGAGCGCCGCCTAGGAGAGCAATCATGTATCGTTACGATGAGTTCGATCACGCCTTTGTCGCCGAGCGCGTCGCGGAATTTCGCGATCAGGCCGAGCGCAGGCTGGCCGGCGAGTTGACCGAAGATCAGTTCAAGCCGCTGAGGCTGATGAACGGCGTCTATCTGCAGCTCCATGCATATATGCTCAGGATCGCGATCCCCTACGGCACGTTATCATCGAAGCAGTTGCGCATGCTGGCGCATATCGCGCGCACCTACGACAAAGGCTACGGGCATTTCACCACGCGCCAGAACATACAGTTCAACTGGCCGGCGCTGAAGGATATCCCCGTTATCCTGGAAGAGCTCGCGAGCGTCGAGATGCACGCCATCCAGACCTCGGGCAACTGCATCCGCAATGTCACCGCCGACCATTTCGCAGGCGCGGCCGTTGACGAAACCGCCGACCCGCGGCCCTATGCCGAAATCCTGCGCCAGTGGTCTTCGGTGCACCCGGAGTTTTCCTATCTGCCGCGCAAGTTCAAGATCGCGGTGACCGGCGCGGAGCACGATCGTGCAGCGATCCAGACCCACGACATTGGCCTGCATGTGAAGAAAGACGGAGACGGCAAGCTCGGCTTCGCTGTCTATGTCGGCGGCGGGCAGGGCCGCACCCCGATGGTCGCCAAGCGGATCCGGGACTTCCTGCCCGAGGAAGACCTGTTGACCTACACGACCGCAATCATGCGCGTGTACAATCTGCATGGCCGCCGCGACAACAAATACAAGGCCCGCATCAAGATACTCGTGCACGAGACCGGCACCGAGGAACTGACCCGGCAGGTCGAGGCCGAGTTCGCGGCGCTGAAACTCTCCGGCGAAGAGCTGAAGCTGCCTGACGCCGACATCCGCGCTATCGAGAACTACTTCGCCCCGCCCGCACTTGCCGAGCGCGCCGAGGGCTGGGCAAGTGTCGTAGCCGAACGCAAGGCAGACGCCGGCTTCGACGCATGGCTGCGCCGCAACGTTCATGAGCACCGCCACCCCGATTACGCCTCGGTGACGATCTCGCTGAAAGGTATCGGCGAGGTGCCGGGCGATGCGACCGACGCCCAGATGAACGCCATCGCCGATCTCGCCGAGCGGTTTGCCTTCGACGAAATCCGTGTCAGCCACGAGCAGAACCTCATCCTGCCGCATGTCGCCCGCGCCGACCTCAAGGCGGTCTACGACGCACTTGTCGCGATAGGTCTGCACACGCCGAATGCAGGGCTGGTCACCGACATCATCGCTTGCCCCGGCCTCGACTATTGCGCGCTGGCCAATGCTCGCTCGATTTCCGTGGCGCAGGAAATCTCCACGCGCTTTGGCGCGCAGGAGCGGCAGGAGGAAATCGGCGATCTGAAGATCAAGATTTCCGGCTGCATCAACGCCTGCGGCCACCACCATGTCGGCCATATCGGCATTCTTGGCGTCGAGAAGAAGGGGACCGAACTCTACCAGATCACGCTGGGCGGCTCGGCAGACGAGAACACGTCGATCGGCCAGATCGTGGGGCGTGGCTTCACCGCCGAGGAAATCACCGACGCGATCGAGACCGTCGTCGAAACCTATCTTGCCAACCGTGCGGACAAGACCGAAGACTTCCTCGCCGCTTATCGCCGGCTAGGCGCGGCACCGTTCAAGGAGGCGCTATATGGCACCGAAGCTCGCGCAGCCTGATGCCGCCGTGGCTCATGCGGCAGAACTCGAAGCCAACTTCGGCGCGCTCGAAACGCGTGAACTGATCGAGCGCGCGATCGGGGAATGGTTTCCGGGAGAAATCGCGGTGGTGTCGTCCTTCGGGGCGGATTCGGCCGTATTGCTTGAGCTGATTTCCAGCGTCGATCCCTCGGTTCCGGTCGCCTTTCTCGACACGGGCAAGCATTTCGGCGAGACGCTGCAATATCGCGACCAGCTCGCCGAGGATCTGGGCCTCAGCAATCTTCAGATCGTCCACCCGCTGGACGACGCGCTGCTTGCCGGTGACCCCGACGGCTTGCTGCATCAGCGCGATACGACCGCCTGCTGCGACATCCGCAAGGTTGAACCCATGGCGCGCGCGGTAGCGCCTTACAAAGCCTGGTTCACCGGTCGCAAGCGCCATCAGGCGTCAACACGCTCGGCGATGCCGGTGTTCGAGGCGGTGGGCGAGCGCATTCGCATCAACCCGATGGCCGACTGGACCACCGAAGACCTCGCTGCCTATATGCGCGCGCACGATTTGCGCGAAAACCCGCTGGTTGCCTATGGCTATCTGTCGATCGGCTGCTTCCCCTGCACGCAACCGGTGGAAGCGGGCGGCGACGCGCGCTCCGGCCGCTGGGCTGGGCAGGTCAAGACCGAATGCGGCATTCACCTGACCGGGCTGGAAGGCTCGCTAAACTCACAGTCGAACTGAAGCATGACCGAACACAACGAAACACGGCTGTGGACGCCGACTGACGGCTTCCGCGACAATGACTGGTTGCGCGTTGAGGAGCTTCCCTCACAAGCCGGTGAAAGCCGATATCTGTTGCCACTGGCGTCATTTCTGGCGCTTGGTGATAACAGCCGCGCCGAGTACGCTGGCCTGCTTGGCGTGGAGATAGCGCCTGGCGAGGCCTTGGACGCGGTGCTGCCGTTACTGGAAGATATCGCGCTGATCTCGTTGTCCTTTCCAGCATTTGGCGATGGCCGCAGCTACTCCAAGGCCGAGCTTTTGCGCACCCGCCACGGCTATAACGGCCCGCTGCGCGCAGCCGGCGACGTGCTTATCGACCAGGTTCCGCACATGATCCGCACCGGCTTCTCCGAACTCGAAATCAGGAACCCGACGACGTTGAAGCGACTGGAAAACGGAGAGACCGGCGGCATCGAACATCACTATCAGCCGACCGCGAAGCAAGCCGCCAAGGCCGGCGGCTATGCCTGGCGCCGCCGCGCGAGCGCCTAGAACACAGCCCACGGGCAGGATTCGGGGCGTATTGTGCCCCGCCAAAGCCCGATTGTTGCTCCTGAAGGGGTTGCGTTTCGCGCCTGAAACCCTATGTTCCGGCCACGTTGCGCGGGCTCCGCGCCGCCGATTCGTCGAGCGGCAGCCTGAATTGGGCCCAGACTCCCGCGCCTTGCCTGTCGTTTCTCTCGGATACCGAAGCGGCTGACCCCCATGCCGGCGGCGCATCTCCTGTTGCCGCCCAACAGAAGGACGATAAATTGCAGGTTCTCGTACGCGATAACAATGTCGACCAGGCGCTGAAGGTCCTGAAGAAGAAGATGCAGCGCGAAGGTGTGTTCCGCGAGATGAAGGCACGCCGCTCTTACGAAAAGCCGTCCGAACGCCGCGCGCGCCAGCGTGCCGAGGCCGTGCGCCGCATGCGCAAGCTGGCCCGCAAACAGGCCCAGCGCGAAGGCCTGCTGCCCAAGAAGAAATCCGCCGCCGGCGGCCGCCGCTAAAGTTTTCTCGCTGACGGGTCGCATCGCTCACTGCGGTCGCTGACCCTTTGCGGGGGCGGGCCATGAGGCTGTCCAGGATCATCCATTCCTGAACAGTTGTGATCTTCGTTGGAGTCACGGAATGGGCCCGGACAGGCTGTCGCCTTCCGGTTTGACGCGTGGAGGGGAACGCTCCTTCGCAACCGCGCAGCCGATTGTTCGCCGCCCCCGATGTTATCCCTACTTCCCTTTCTTCGCCGGCTTCTTGCCGCCTTTCTTCTCTTCCTTTTCCGCTTTTTCCTTGGCCTTCTTCTTTTCCGCCTCTTTCATTTCGGCGCAGCGACCCTTGCAGTCATTGCCGAAGCGTTTGATCCAGTCCGCCACTGCCTTTTTGAAACGGCGTGAGGGTTTCTTGCGGTCGATCTCGCCATCGGCCGTCCGCATGATTTCGACTTTGTCGGTGTCTTTCCAGCGCATCGTGCCGAGCACGACATATTCACCCTTCGCTTCGCGATCGAAACAGATGACGGCCGTCTCGAAGAACTGCCGGTAGCCGTTCTTCACGGTGTCGGGCTGGTCGTAACCCTCGATGAGATCGCCCTTGCGCGACTGGGCGCGGTAAGCCACGCATTTAATAGGCAGGTCGGGATCGTCCTTATAGAGCTTCTTCTTGAAGGCTGGAGTATCGACGACGCAGCCATCGACATTGAACCCGCCGTGAGAGGGTTCAACCCATTCGTTTTGATGAAGTCCGACCTTCGGATCGACGATATTGCCGTTGGTGTCGGTGACGTAGAATACACTGACCAGAAACGCGCAGTCGCATTTGGCCGACATCTTGAAACGCCAGTCAATGCGGCTGTCGGTTGCTTCGGTGTTCTTGCCCTTCTTTCCGGGCGCGGGCTCGAAGGTCCCGCCTTTCTTTATGATGAATTTGGCCACGCTTCGGTTCCCCCCCAATCGCTTTTCGTTGGGGCAGAGATTGCGTGCTAAGTGCTGGATCGGCAAGTCGCGGGGTCTAGCACTAAGCGCCCTCGCCCTTCGACAAGCTCGGGATGAGGGCTACTGGCATGCCTTCGCCAGCGTAGGCCGCATCTGCCGGCGTGGGCCGGTACTGCCGCTTGCAGTTTGGGAGGGAGGTCCGCGTTGCAGAGAAGGGCGCCGGCAAACCCAATCCCCTCATCCTGAGCCTGTCGAAGGACGGGGTTTGGGTTTCGCCCCTTAATCAAACATCCAAATTCGCCACTGACAACGCATTGTCCTGGATGAACTCGCGGCGCGGTTCCACCTCGTCGCCCATCAGGCGCGTGAAGAGCGAGTCGGCGTCGGTAGCGTCGGTCACCTTCACTTGCAGCAGCGAGCGCGCCTCGGGGTCGAGCGTGGTTTCCCACAGCTGCTCGGCGTTCATTTCGCCGAGACCTTTGTAGCGCTGCATGGTGAGGCCCTTGCGGCCGGTGGCGAAGATCGCGTCGAGCAGCGCCAGCGGGCCGGAAATCACCTGGCTGGTGTCGCGGCGGCGCAGCGTCGGCTGGCGCGTGTAGATGGCCTGCAGTTTGCCGGCATAACGGTCGAGCGCGCGTGCGTCCGCCGAGCCGATCAGTGAGGCATCGAGCACGATCGTCTCTTTCACGCCACGCACGGTGCGCTCGAAGATGTAGCCGCCGGTACCGTCATTGGCCGGATTGAGCCGGCCTTCCCAGCCGCGCTCGGTCTCTTCCGAAATCATGTCGAGACGCCGCGCGACATAACTCGCGGCTTCCTGCGACTGCGCGGGATCGGCCAGCACTGCGGCGCTCATCGCGCCGGCAATCGCGGCCTGTTCCACGACGGCATGGTCGTAGCGCGAATGAAGCCCCTGAATGAGGGTGCGCACGGCAAGTGCGTCGTCGATTGTCGCGCGCAAATCTTCGCCCGCCCGCACCTCGCCATCGGCGAGCTCGAGCGAGGCTTCCTCAAGGCCGGAGCCGATGAGGAATTCCTCGAAGGCGCGCTCGTCCTTCACATATTGCACCGACTTGCCGCGCGTGACTTTGTAGAGCGGCGGCTGCGCGATGTAGAGGTGCCCCTTCTCAATGATGTCGGGCATCTGGCGGAAGAAGAAGGTGAGCAGCAGCGTGCGGATATGGGCGCCGTCGACATCGGCGTCCGTCATGATGATGATCTTGTGGTAGCGCAGCTTTTCGAGGTTGAACTCGTCCTTGCCGATGCCGGTGCCGAGCGCGGTGATCAGCGTGCCGATCATGTCGGAGGAAAGCATGCGATCGAAGCGCGCGCGCTCCACATTGAGGATCTTGCCTCTGAGCGGCAGGATCGCCTGGTTCTTGCGGCTGCGGCCGGATTTTGCCGAGCCGCCGGCGCTGTCGCCCTCGACGATGAAAATTTCAGATTTGGCGGGGTCGCGCTCCTGGCAGTCGGCCAGCTTGCCGGGCAGCGAGGTGATGTCGAGCGCGCCCTTGCGCCGCGTCAGCTCACGCGCCTTGCGGGCAGCTTCGCGCGCCGCAGCGGCTTCCACAACCTTGCCGACGAGGATTTTCGCTTCGCCGGGATGCTCTTCCAGCCACTCGGCCAGAGTTTCGTTGACCAGGCTTTCCACCACCGGGCGGACTTCCGACGAGACCAGCTTGTCCTTGGTCTGGGAAGAGAATTTCGGGTCCGGCACTTTTACCGAAAGCACCGCAGTCAGCCCCTCGCGGCAATCGTCACCGGTGAGCGAGACTTTCTCTTTCTTGGTCAGCCCGGCCTTGTCGGCATAGCCGGTGACCTGGCGGGTCAGCGCGCCGCGGAAGCCGGCCAGATGCGTGCCGCCGTCGCGCTGCGGAATGTTGTTGGTGAAAGCCAGAACATTCTCGTGGTAGCTGTCGTTCCACCACATGGCGACTTCGACGGTGATGCCGTCGCGCTCGCCCGAAATGGCGATCGGCGCATCGATCAGCGCCTTCTTGGCGCGATCAAGATAGCGCACGAACGCTTCCAGACCGCCATCGTAATGCAACTCGACTTTCTTCACGTCGGCATGGCGCGCGTCGGTCAGCACGATGCGCACGCCCGAATTCAGGAATGCCAGCTCGCGCAGCCGGTGCTCCAGCGTGGCGAAATCGAACTCGGTCTTGGTGAAGGTGTCGGTCGACGGCAGGAATGTGATTTCGGTGCCGCTGCGGCCTTCGAATTCGCCGGGCTGCCGGTTTTCCGTGTAGGAGCCGGTGACCGCCAGCGGCGCATCGGCGGCGCCATGCGTGAAACTGATTTCGTGCGTCTGCCCGCCGCGGCGGATTTTCAGCTTCAGGAATGACGACAGCGCGTTGACCACCGACACACCGACGCCGTGCAGGCCGCCGGAAACCTTGTAGGAGTTCTGGTCGAACTTACCGCCGGCATGCAGTTGGGTCATGATGACCTCGGCCGCGGAGATGCCTTCGCCCTTGTGAATGTCGGTCGGAATGCCGCGGCCATTGTCGATGACCGTCACCGAACCGTCGGCGTTGAGCGTCACCGTGACGAGATCGGCGTGACCGGCCAGCGCCTCGTCAATGCCGTTGTCGACAACCTCATAGACCATGTGGTGCAGGCCCGAGCCGTCATCGGTGTCGCCGATATACATGCCGGGCCGCTTGCGAACGGCGTCCAGGCCCTTGAGAACCTTGATAGATTCGGCGCCATAATCGGCTGGCTGGCCGGGCGCAGTTTCAGGCGTATCGGTCATGAATATCCGTCGAGAGGCGGTTGCGCGGCGCCGCACGTCACGTGCCGCGAATCGCGTTGATTCAGGTCTCCAAAATATAGGGTTTCAGACCCCGTTTTGGAAGGTTTGCCAGTGATTTGGGTGGGGATTGGAACGGGCGCGGATCGGCTCAATCCTGACCGGTTGCGAGCGACTCCCGCCACAGCTTCAAAAACTGCCGGCGTTTCATGGCATCGAGGCCAACCAGAAGCGATGTGCCGAGCGGGATGGGGCGCAGCGACTGGCGGGCATTTTCGGCCATTCCGGCGGCTTCGAACAGCCGCTCGGCGCCATTGACGGGCGAGAACAGCCGTGCATCGCGGTCGAGCACCGCGCGCCCGGTGGGCGACTGGGTGAATTCCAGAAACCGCAGCGCGTCGGCTTGGTTGGCCGCGCCTGCGGGAATGAATGCGGCCCGCGAAAGCACCAGCGCATAATCGGTCGGCACCACGATCGCCATATCGGGGTGGCGACCCGCCTCCGCAAGTGCATAGGAGCCAAGCACATTGTAGCCGATCGCGAGCCGCCCGTCGGCCACCCGGTCGAGCACGTCGGATGTGCAGCAGAAGAGCTGCACGGCGTTGCGGCCCATGCCTTCTAGAAGCCGTCCCCAAGTGGAAGATTGCGCGGCGTCGAAGGTAGCGAAAAGGTAGCCGACGCCCGATTGCTCGATGTCATAGGTGCCGATCTTGCCGTTGAAGCGGTCCGGCTGGCGCAGAAGATCGGCGAGCGCGATGTGATCGGTGGGCGCTTCGGCCGTCGCGATCAGCTTGCGGTTGTAGACGATGACCGCCGGCTCGAAAGTGAGGCCGAAAAGTTCGTTGCGCCAGCGCGCATGGTCGGGGAGCGCCGCGAGGGCCGTGGGCGGTATTTCGACAGCGCAGCCATCATTGACGAGCTTGACCTGCAAATCCATCGCCGACGAGATGATGAGATCGTCCGCCTGCCGTTCACCGGCGCATGCCTGCTGCGACTGAACGAAGAGCTGCCGCGTGGTCTCCTCGCGATAGGTGATCGCAATGCCCGGATTGGCCGACTGAAATGCTTCGATGACGGGTCTGATCACGCCGATATCGGTGGTGCTGCCGATGGTGAGGCGGCTTTGTTCCGTGCTCGCTGCGGGGAAGGCGTAGTCCTCCGCGGCCGCCAGCGCGGGCATGAGGAAGAAAGCGATCAGGGTAACTGCGGCGTATCTCATTGCGTCAGGTCTTTGCCGGCAAAATGATTGTCGCCCGGAAACCGCCGCCCGGCATGTCGGTGAATTCCAGCCGGCCGCCATGCGATTGAGCGACCTCCGCGATAATCGCCAGCCCAAGGCCCGCCCCCCGGCGCGACCCGCCCCCGCGGACCTGAAAACGCTCGCCGGCTTTTGCGCGCAGTTCGGGCGGCATGCCTGGTCCCTTGTCGGTGACGCTGACCCGTGCATCGTGCGGCCCCGAAGTTACGTGGATGGAGACGGGCGGTTTGCCATGCGTTTGCGCATTGTTGATCAAATTCTTGACCGCCTCGCGCAAGCTGAAACGGTCGCCGGTGATAGCCACTTCTTCGTCTGGTAGGTCAAGGATGGGAGCAGGCTGACCGACATCGCCGAAGCGGCGGCTTTCCTCCTCCGCTTCCATTGCAATGCGCCTGAGATCGAGTTGCTCGCGCGGCTCAGCGTCGCCGCGATGCGTGACCATGGCATGGCTGAGCAGCTGATCCGCCAGCCGGCTGACACCGATTGAACGGTCTAGAATGCGCTTGTTAAGGCGTGCCAGCCGCGCCGGGTCTTTTTCCTCCACGGCGATCTCGGCCTGTGCGCGGATCGCGGTGATCGGCGTGCGCAGCTGATGCGAGGCGTCGGCGACGAAGGCCTGCACGGCGCCGATGCGCCGGTCGAGCCGCCGCGTGAAGCGGTTGATGGCGTCGACCACGGTTTCGATCTCGCGCGGCGTCTCGATGTCGAACGGCGAAAGATCGTTCGGGTCGCGCGAGAGCAATGCGCGTTCCACGCGCGTCAAAGGCGACAGACCGTAGAGTACGCCGGCAAGCGCCAGCGCGATAATGGCGAGCGAGGATATGCCGATGAGAATCGCGGCCTTGATGGCGATGTCATGTGCAAGCACGGTGCGCTCGCGCATGGTGTGCGCCACGACCACCGTTACGAGACCGCTGACATTGCGCTCCACAAGCTGCCGGCCGGTAACGGCGGCGCGCACCGTTTCGCCTGAGAATTCGGTTTCATAGATTTCGGTGCCGCCGTCGCCCGGAACTTCAGGCGCGGTCAGATCGTCATAGCCGGTCAGCGTTGCGCCGTCCGGGCCAATGACGCGGTAGAACACACGATCCTCGCGCGCCAGCGCCAGAAGCTCGAAGGCAGACGCCGGAATATCGACAACGATGCTGTCGTCCACCACGCCGATATGCTCCACGATCTGCAGCGATGCGCCGGTCAGTAGGCGGTCGAATGCTTCATTGGCGGCCTGCCAGCCATATCGCCAGGCCGAAAAGAGAGCAGCGGTTGCGGCCAATGCCACGACCAGAGTAACGGCAACGCCGATCCTGAGCGCCAGGGACGGCTTGCGCCGTGACGGCCTGCGTGTGTGGTACGTCTCAGATACGGGTGTCATTCGATTTCACGAAGGCCTGATAGCCGAGGCCGCGCAGCGTGCGGATTTCCAGCGAGTTGGACGGTATCTTCTTGCGCAGCCGCGCGACGTAGACCTCGACCGCGTTGAGCCCGACATCTTCCTCCAGCCCGAAAAGCCTTGCATGCAGATCTTCCTTGGGGATCACGCGGCCCCGGGCATTGAGCAGGATCTCCAACACCGTCTGTTCGCGCCGAGTGAGTTCGCACGCGTTCCCGCCCACCGTGACTTGCCGGGTTGAGGTGTTGAAGCGGATGTCGCCGGCTTCAAGCACCGCATCAGCCTCGCCGTGGCGTCTTCGCGCCACTGCTCGCACGCGTGCTTCCAATTCTCTGAGGTCGAACGGTTTGACGAGATAATCGTCTGCGCCCGAATCGAGCGCATCGATGCGGTCGTCCACACCCATGCGGGCCGAAAGCACCAGCACCGGCGTTTCATTGCCCTGCCTGCGCAATTCGCGGACCAGATCGAAGCCGGAGCCGTCGGGCAGGTTGATATCGAGAATGATAAGGTCGAGCGGCTGCACGGCAATGAGCTGGCGCGCTTCCTCCAGCGCGCCGGCCTTGTCGCACACATGGCCGTGCTGCGACAGCCGCGCGGCAATGGCGTCGGCAACGTCGCCGGCATCCTCGACAATCAGAAGTCGCACATGTCCTCCCGCTGACAGCTTCATGACAGCTGAGCCGATTATAGAAATTGGCTGAGCGGGCACGCAATGCGCTCCGCGCTTTTGGGAGGAAGATATGAAATTTGCAAAAATGGCCGCCGCCGCGGCCGTTGTTTCCTTGTCGATGGCAACGTCGGCGATCGCTTTTGACCCGGCAAACACGGAATGCATCGCGCCCGCAAATCCGGGCGGCGGCTGGGATTTCACCTGCCGCCAGGTAGGCAAGACATTGCAGGACCTGTCGCTGGTACCGGGCACTATGCAGGTCGTCAATTTGGCTGGCGGCGGTGGCGGTGTGGCCTATGCCGAGGTCGTCAACAAGCGCAACGAAGAGAACAACCTCATCGTCGCTGCTTCGTCCGCTACCGCGACCCGCCTTGCGCAGGGCGCTTATCCCGGCAACACGATGGATCAGGTGCGCTGGGTTGGCGCGGTCGGTGCTGACTACGGCGTGATTGCCGTTGCGAAGGACTCGCCGGTCCAGACGCTTCCCGAGCTGATCGACATGATTAAGGCGGACCCGACTTCGGTGTCGATTGCAGGCGGTTCGGCCGTCGGCGGCTGGGACCACCTCAAAGTTCTTCTCGCAGCCAACAAGGCCGGCGTGGATGATGTCCGCGTCATCAAATATGTCGCTTTTGACGGCGGCGGCGAGGCAGTGACTCAGCTGCTCGCAGGTTCGGTGCAGGCCTTCACAGGCGACGCATCCGAGGCGAAAGGCTTCGTGGATTCCGGCGATATCCGCGTGATCGCGGTGCTGGCGCCTGAGCGGCTTGAAGGCGACTTCGCCTCCTTCCCGACGGCGAAAGAGCAGGGCATCGACGTGATCGGTGCCAACTGGCGCGGCTTCTACGCACCGGGCGGCATGTCGGACGACGCCTATAATTACTGGGTCGAATCCGTCGGCAAGGTCTACGACTCGGCCGAGTGGAAGGACGTGATGGCACAGAACGGTCTCGCCCCGCTCGATCTGCGCGGCGACGAGTTCCAGGACTTCGTGGCCGACTCGGTGGCTTCCATCACCGATCTTTCCAAGAAGATCGGTATCCTGAAGTAACACCACTCTTCCGGCCCCCGCCGTTCTTGTAGCAGCGGGGGCCGAATTGTATCCTGAGGGCGGGAGGACACGGCAATGAGCGACCGGATACTGGGCGCATGCGCATTGCTTCTTGGTGCATTCTACATCTGGCAGGCGACGCTGATCGAAAGGAGCTTCCTTTCCGATCCCGTTGGACCCAAGGCATTTCCGATCATCATCGGCACCGTGATCGTGCTGTCTGCGGGCTATTTCATCCTGCGGCCCGACACCGAGCCTGAATGGCCGGCGATCGGCCGGCTGGCCGAGATCGGCTTCGCCGTTGCGATCATGGTTGGCTACACAATTGCGCTGCCTGAGGCGGGCTTCGTGGTTTCCACCGCGGTTGCCGCATCGTTTCTCGCCTGGCGCCTTGGTGCGCATGCAATCGCCGCGGTGATTGCCGGCGTGGTTACCTCGGTCGGCATCTATGTCGTGTTCCACCTCGTGCTGGGTCTTTCGCTCGCACGCGGCCCCTGGGGGTTCTGATCATGGAAACGCTTTCCGCTCTTGGCGACGGTTTTGCCGTCGCGCTGACCTGGCAGAACCTCGCACTGGCGTTGCTGGGCTGCTTTCTGGGCACGGTATTCGGTGCGCTGCCTGGCCTCGGGCCGTCCAATGGCGTGGCGATCCTCATTCCGCTCGCCTTCACGCTCGGCCTGCCGGCGACTCCGGCGCTGATCCTGCTCACAAGCGTCTATTACGGCGCCATGTATGGCGGGCGAATATCGTCCATTCTGCTTAATATTCCGGGCGACGAACCGGCGCTGATGACCACGCTTGACGGCCACCCGATGGCCAAGCAGGGCAAGGCGGGCGAAGCGCTCGCATTGTCGGGCATCGCATCATTCGTGGGCGCATTTTTCGCGACCTGGGGCCTCGTTTTCCTGGCGCCGCAGCTGGTGAAGGTGGCTTTGCTCTTCGGTCCCGCCGAATACTTCGCGCTCTTCACACTGGCCTTCGCAACGCTTGGCGGTATTGCCAGCCGCAACCAGGCAAAAGCGGCTTTCGCGGCGGCGCTAGGCCTCGGCATCGCGACGATCGGTGTTGACGGGCAGACGGGCGTGCCGCGCTTCGCTTTCGGGGAGGTTCATCTCTATGACGGCATCGACTTCCTGGTCGCGATCGTTGGCCTGTTTGCGCTGTCGGAGGTGTTCGTGTTCCTCGAACATCGCGGTACCGCAAAAGAGGCTACCGCCGACTCCATGAAGATCGGCCGGGTGACGCCGCCTTTGTCGATGCTCAACAAGACCTGGGGTGCAATGTCGCGTTCCACGGTTCTGGGCTTCATCGCCGGCGTACTGCCGGGCGCGGGCGCCTCGCTCGGCTCCTTCATCGCCTACACGTTCGAGAAGCGCTATTCCGACCGCAAAGGCACCTTCGGCAAGGGCGATCCGCGCGGTGTGGCGGCACCCGAGGCCGGCAACAACTCGGCTGCTGGCGGCGCGCTGGTGCCGATGCTGGCGCTGGGCGTCCCGGGCTCGGGCACCACGGCGGTGCTGCTCGCCATGCTTCTGGCGCTGAACATCACGCCCGGGCCGCTGCTGTTCCAGTCGAACCCCGACGTCGTGTGGGGCCTGATCGCCGCACTCTTCATCGGTAATGTCATGCTTCTGGCGATGAACATTCCGCTGGTGACGCTGTTCGTGCGCGTGCTTCTGGTGCCGCCGAAATATCTGATGCCGGCGGTCGCGATGATCTCCTTTGTCGGCATTTACGGCATTTCGGGCTCGTCCTTCGATCTGCAGGTGATGATCATCTTCGGTGTGATCGGCTGGGTGCTGCGCAAGCTCGACGTGCCGCTGGTGCCTGTGATTCTGGGAGTGCTTCTCGGTGATCAGATGGAGAAGAACCTGCGCCGCGCACTCACCATCTCCGATGGCGACTGGACCGTGCTTTTCGCCTCGCCGCTGGCGATCGGACTCTGGGCCTTCGCGATTCTCGGCTTTGTTGCGCCGCTGATTGTGGGCCGCTATTTCCGGCCCAAGATCGCCGACTCGACCAAGGCGGAAGGCAGCGACCCCGACTAAAGCGACCTGACAACGCTGACATTTGCTCCGGCCGGCCCTAGATTGATTGGGTCGGCCGGAGACGTTTCATGGACACTAAACCGCAGCCTTTCGAGCCGCCGGCGCCAAAGCCGCGCACGAAGCCGCCATCGCTCATTCAGATGATGGGCATCGTCTACAAGAACCCGCTCGAGCTGTGGGGCGAGCCTTCTTACAACCAGCCCTGGATTTCGATCCGCACCGGCGTGGGTGGACCGCTGGTGATCGCCAACGATCCCGGCCTCGTGCGTCATGTGCTGGTGGAAAACGCTGCCAACTACCGGATGGCTCGCGTGCGCCAAAAGATCCTGCGCCCGATCCTGCGAGACGGCCTGCTGACGGCCGAGGGCGAGGTGTGGAAGCGCTCCCGCAAGGCAATGGCGCCGGTGTTCACGCCGCGCCATATCAACACCTTCGCGACGCCAATGCTGGAGCGCAGCGAGGCATTTGCCGCGCGCTACGCGGGCGAGGAAGGCACGGTCGACATCGCACGCGACATGACCATGCTCACCTACGATATTCTGGCCGAAACGCTGTTCACCAACCAGATCGCCGGCGAGCCCGGCTCCTTCGCGCATCACATCGACCGGCTGTTCGAGACCATGGCGCGGGTCGATCCGCTGGATATTCTGGCCGCACCCGACTGGCTGCCGCGCATCACCCGCATTCGCGGCCGCAAGGTGATGAAGTTCTTCCGCGGAATAGTTTCAGACACGATCACCATGCGCGAGCGCCGCATGCGCGACGACCCGGGTGCCGTACCCACCGATTTCCTAACCCTGCTTTTACGAGCGGAAGGACCGGACGGGCTGCAGCGCGCCGAGATCGAAGACAACATCATCACCTTCATCGGGGCTGGCCACGAAACGACGGCGCGCGCGCTTGGCTGGACGCTTTATTGCCTCGCCGAAGCGCCGTGGGAGCGTGAGCCGGTGGAGGCCGAAATCGATGCAGTGGTGGCGAGCGAACCCGACCCGTCGAAATGGCTGGAGAAGATGCCGCTCACCCGCGCCGCCTTCGAAGAGGCGATGCGGCTCTACCCGCCCGCACCTTCGATCAACCGGGAAGCGATCGAAGCCGACCGCTACGAAGGGCTTGAGATCGTGAAGGGCGCGCAAGTGCTGATCATGCCCTGGACGATCCACCGCCACCGCAAGCTCTGGGATAAGCCGAACGCCTTCCTGCCCGAGCGCTTCCACCCGAAGCCGCGCGAAAAGATGGACCGCTTTCAATATCTCCCCTTCGGCGCCGGCCCGCGCGTTTGCATCGGCGCCAGTTTCGCCATGCAGGAGGCGATGATCATTCTGGGCGTGCTGATGTCGCGTTACCGTTTCGAAACCTTGCCCGAAACCAAACCCTGGCCGGTGCAGAAGCTCACCACACAGCCCGATGGCGGCCTGCCGATGCGCGCGACATCGCGGTAAGTTGATTTCACCTGAAATATCTCCTATATTTTCTTTCAGCTGAAAGGAAACGAGATGGCGATAGCGCAATTGCAGCCAGACGCGGGATCGAGCGACCGTCGCGCGACGGTGTCGAAGGCGATGCTGCGCGCCGCCGACCTGCTGGGCATGTCGGCTAAGGAGCTTGCCGCCGTCATCGGCGTTTCGGAGGCCACGCTGTCGCGGCTGAAGAAAGGGCAGGGTCAGGCAAGTCTGACCGGCAAGGCCTATGAGCTGGCGCTGCTGTTCGTCAGGCTCTACCGCTCGCTGGATGCGATCGCCGGCGGCGACGATGCCGTATCGCGGCACTGGATGCGGGCCGAGAACTCCGCGTTGGGCGGCGCGCCGCTTTCACGCATTCGCACCATTGACGGGCTGACGCATGTCCTCGCCTATCTGGACGCCCGCCGCGCTCCGGTCTAAGGCGCGGCCGGTCGAGGGTTCCGGCTGGCGGTTGGTGGAGGCTCAGCACCGCGTTTCCACCATGAAGCTGGTCGACACGCTGGAAGAGCAGGCGCTGCTGGAGGAAGAGATCGAGCGCACCAAGCCACCGGTGCCGCCAGAATGCGCCGGCCTGCACTATCTGCTCGCAACGCCCTTCCGCTACGGCCGCTATCCGGGCAATTCGCGCTTCCGCCGCGAGGGCTATTCGCCGGGCGTCTTCTACGCCAGCGAAGTAGCAGAGACCGCAGTCGCGGAGACGGTTTTCTACCGGCTGCTGTTCTTCGCCGAGAGTCCGGGCACGCCCTGGCCGCGCAACCCGCTTGAGTTCACTGCGTTCGAAGCGGCTTACGCAACGGAGAAGGCCATCGACCTGATGGCGCCGCCCTTCAGCGCGGACGCGGAGCGCTGGACGCACCCGAGCGGCTACGCAGCATGCCTCGGCCTCGCCGATGCCGCGCATCAAGCCGAACTGGGGATCATTCGCTACAGCTCCGTGCGAGACCCGCAAGGTCGTGCAAATCTCGCAATATTGCGCTGTACTGTCTTCACCGCTGCGAAACCCGCTGCTTACGATACCTGGCGTATCGCGCTTTCGGACAAAGGCGCCACCGCGCTCTGCGACAGGTCGGACATAAGGCTTGGATTCTCGCTGGCGGACTTCACCGCTGATCCGCGGACCGCCAGTATAATTAGCCGGCTCTGATCATTTCGGCTGCTTTTTCGGCAATCATGATCGTCGGCGCGTTGGTGTTGCCGCCGATAAGTGTCGGCATGATCGAAGCGTCTGCGACGCGCAGGCCCTTGATGCCGCGCACTCTCAGCTTCGGATCCACGACCGCATCGTCGCCGACCCCCATCCGGCAGGTGCCGACCGGGTGATAGATCGTGTCGGCGCGGGCGCGGATGTGTTCCATCAACTCGGCGTCGTTTTCCTCGCCGTTGAGGTAGAGCTGCTTGTCGCGATGGGGCGCAAGCGCAGGGGCGGTAAGGATGTCGCGCGTGATCTTGGCGCCCTTCAGAAGCAACTCCGCATCGCGCTTGTCGGACAGGAAGCGCGGATCGATGCGCGGCGCCGAAAGCGGGTTGGCGTCATGCAGGCCAACTTCGCCGCGCGAAAAGGGCCGCAGCACGCAGACATGGCAGGAAAAGCCGTGACCGGTGTGCAGCTTGCGCGAATGATCGTCGACCAGCGCGATGACGAAATGAAGCTGCAGATCCGGCCGCTTGAGTTTGGGATCGGATTTCAGGAATGCGCCGGCCTCGGCGTAGGGCGTTGTCAGCAGGCCGGTGCCGTCGCGCCGCCATTGCTGAGTGGCTTTCGCCAGCGCCAGCGTGCCTTGCGGGCTGATGCCGATCATGTCGCGGTCCTTCGACTTCCAGAGATGGATGAAGTCGAGATGGTCCTGCAGATTGCGCCCGACGCCTGGCAGCTCATGCACAAGCGGTACGCCATGCGCGGCCAGCTCCACCGCGGGGCCGATGCCCGACAGAAGCAGCAATTGCGGCGAGCCGAACGCCCCGCCGCACAAGATGATTTCACGCTTGGCCTCAGCGCGCTGTTCTTTGTTGCCTTTCAGGTAACGCAGGGCTACCGCGCGTTTGCGGTCAAGCTCGATCTTGCTGGCATGCGCGTTGGTGATGACGGTCAGGTTCGGCCGCGTCATCTGCGGATGCAGATAGGCGGCGGCCGCCGAGCAGCGCTCGCCGCGCTTTTCGCCGTCGAAGAACTGAGTGACCTGATAAAGCCCGGCGCCTTCCTGGTTCGGGCCGTTGAAATCCTTGTTGAGCCTGATCTGGCTCTGCTCACAAGCTTCGAGAAATGCATGCGTAACAGGCCGCGGCTGCTGCTGGTCGCCTACCTGCAGAGGGCCATCGCCGCCATGCAGCTTGTCTCCGCCGTGCTGGTTGCGCTCTGCCTTGCGGAAGAATGGCAGCACGCTTTTCCAGTCCCAGCCGGCGCAGCCCTGATTGGCCCAATCGTCGTAATCCGACGGGTGACCGCGCACATAGAGCATGGCGTTGATTGTGCTCGACCCGCCCAGCGCTCGGCCGCGGGGCTGGTAGCCGCGCCGGCCATTGAGCTCGGCTTGCGGCTCGGTTTCGAACGCCCAGTTGCCGCCTTTTAGATAGCCGGGAAGAAGTGCGGCCGCGCCCGCTGGCATGCGCACAAGAGCACTGGTGCCCGCGCCGCCCGCCTCGATGAGGCAGACCGAAACGTCCGGGTCTTCCGAGAGTCGCGCCGCAAGCACGGAACCGGCCGAACCGCCCCCGGCGATGACATAATCATAGGTGGCCACATGAACCTCCAGACGCTCAGTTGCGCCCCTGAAACAGGTTCGGAACATGAACCGGCCAGCGGCGCGGCAATATGGCGACGAGATCGAAACGAACCGACAGTTTTGCATAATCGGAGCGTCTTGAAAGCCATAAATCGGCAGCGGCCTCGATGCGGCGCTCGGCGGTGTAGCTCACCGCTTCCATAGCCGCCTGCACAGTGGGCCGCGCTTTGACTTCGACCATGAGGACCAGATTGCCGCGCCGCGCGATAAGGTCGATCTCGCCGGCCGGGGTTCGGTAGCGGCGAGACAGAATACGGTAGCCTTTCAGCGAAAGCGCGAGCGCGGCGAGCCATTCGCCGCGATGGCCGCGCTTATACGCGGCGCGCTTTTCAGGCGCTGCCGGCATCGTCTTTCAGTTCAAGCAGGCGGCGATACAGATCGCCCTTGCGGCCGCCGGTCATGCGCGCGGCTTCAGCCGCTGCCTTGGAAGCGGACATCTCGGCCGCAAGCGATAGGAGTATGCGGTCGATATCGTCCTGGCTGTGGGCTTGGCTCGCAGCCTGCGGCGGCGCGACGCAAACAACGATTTCGCCCTTCGGTGCGCCAGCGCTTTCATAATGTGCCGCCAGCTCGGCCAGATCGCCCCGCCTCATCTCCTCGAACGCCTTGGTGAGCTCGCGGCAGACCGCGGCCGCGCGGCTGCCCAGAACGTCCGACATGGCCTTCAGAGACGCTGCAAGCCTGCGCGGAGATTCCAGAAAAACCAGTGTTCCTGGCACGAGTGCCATTTCTGTAAGCCGAGACTTACGTTGTCCATCTTTCACAGGAAGAAAGCCGGCGAAGAAAAATGCGTCTGACGGCAGGCCGGATGCTGTCAGCGCGGCCAGCACCGAGGATGCGCCGGGAAGGGGAACAACCTTGATGCCGGCGGCCAGCGCTGCATCGACGAGGCGAAATCCGGGATCGGAAATGAGTGGCGTGCCGGCGTCCGACACCAGCGCAACGCTGTTGCCGGCTTCGAGCACTGCGATGAGGCGCGGGCCGGCCTCGGCAGCATTGTGTTCGTGATAGGCGGTGGTCCTGCGGCGAATGCCGTAACGCTCGAGCAGAATGCGCGTCACGCGTGTGTCTTCGCAGGCAAGCACATCCGCCGCCGCCAGCACCTCGAGCGCCCGCAAGGTGATGTCACCCAGATTGCCGATCGGCGTGGCGACCAGATAAAGCGCGGGCTCCAGCGGCTTCGCGCGCATCGGTGCCTGACCGATCAGGAAGCTGGGTTCGGATTCCGTGTCGGATGCTGATTTCATTGCAAAACTTATGGCATGTGCGGCGGGGCCGGCAAAGCGGCCTTCTTGCTCCAGCAATCGCCTGATGCAACAAATGACGGCGAAGGGGGTCCTTCAAGGCACAAGAGGGACAATAGCTATGTCGAAAATGGTGAGAGTATTGGGTGGTCTCGCGGCAGCGGCGATCCTGAGCACGATCGGCGCGGGCGCATTCGCGCATGAGGTGGACCTGAAGCGGCTGCCTGTGGGCGACGACTTCGTGTCCGACAGCCCGAAGGTCGGCTGGGCCTGGGCCTGTCGCGTGGACCCGACCGCGGGCGGCGCGCACACCCAGGGGCCGTGGTTCAACGGCGATGGCACCTACGATCTGACCGCCAAGGCGATCGTGCCGGGCGATGTGATGTGGGATCCGAAATTCTCGATCGAAAAACGTGGCAACGACCGTGTGTTCTCAACCAACGATTTGCCCAATCACGGCACCGGCGTTTACCCGATCGACCGCAACGCCGAAGCCTATAAATATGACCGCAACCCCAATCGTATCGAAGAGCAGAGCATCTCTTTCACGCTGCCTGCAGACCCGAAAATCGGCCAGGCCCGGTGTTTGCCGGGCGCGGTGGGCATTCTGCTTTCGGGAACGGTGCTCTTCAGCCCGCTCGATGAACCGGGCCGCGACGCGGTTGCCTGGGAAACACAGGACAAATGCCAGGGCCACCCGCAGCGCACGGGCGTCTACCACTATCACAGCGTCTCCACATGCGTGGACACCGAGACGCTTGCCGACGGCCACTCTGCGCTGGTTGGCTATGCGATTGACGGCTTCGGGATTTTCGGCCGCAAGGGTGTAGGCGGCGAGATGTTGAGTTCCGCTGATCTGGATGAGTGCCACGGCCACACGCATGAGATCGAATGGGATGGCCGCAAAGTGGAAATGTACCACTACCACGCCACGTGGGATTTCCCTTACACGCTGGGATGTCTGCGTGGCGACTACGACCGCTCTCTCGGACGGCTGCTGGGCGGCTAGCGCGCCAGGTCGGCGACAACGGCGTCGAGCACGGCCATGCCGGCCGGCGTTGCGCGCAGGCGCGAATTGCCGAGCGGCTCGACAAGGCCGTCGTCGCGCAGGTCCGAAATGCGCTTGGCCGGCAGCGGCTTGCCGGCCAGCGCCTCGTAACGCACGAGATCGATGCCTTCGCTCAGTCTTAACCCCATAAGCAGCAATTCGTCGGCTTCTTCCGAGCGCGTCAGTGTTTCGCCGCCGACCACACCGTGGCCTTGCGTCTCGACCAGATCGCGCCAGCGCTCGGGCGACTTTTCCGTAAATGTAACTTTGCGCTTACCTTCGGAGATGAAGCGCCCATGCGCGCCGGGACCGACGCCAGCATATTCGCCATAGCGCCAGTAGATCAGATTGTGCCGGCTTTCCGCACCGGGGCGGGCGTGATTGGAAATCTCGTAGGCGGGCAGCCCTTGCGCGGCGGTCACCTCCTGCGTGATTTCGTAAAGTGCCGCGGCGGTTTCCTGGTCCGGCACAGAGAGCTTGCCGGCCGCATGAAGCGAGAAGAAGGGCGTGCCTTCCTCGATGGTGAGCTGGTAGAGCGACAGATGGTCGGCGGCATGGCCAATCGCCTCTCGCAACTCGGCCGCCCATGCCTCCGGCGTCTGGCCGGGCCGGGCGTAAATCAGGTCAAACGACATGCGCGGAAAGATGTCGCGCGCCAGCCGTATCGCGCCGAGCGCTGCCTCGACATTGTGCAGGCGGCCAAGGAAGCGCAGATCGGTATCGTTCAGCGCCTGCACGCCAAGCGAAACCCGGTTCACACCGGCATCGCGGTAGCCGCGAAAGCGTTCCGCTTCGACTGAAGACGGGTTCGCCTCCATCGTGATCTCGATCGCCGCCGGCATCTCCCAGTTGGACGCCGCTGCCTCGAGCACGGCGCCGACTGTCGCCGGCTCCATCAGCGAAGGCGTGCCGCCGCCCAGAAAGATAGAATCGAGCCGGCGCGGGCCGGTACGCTGCCGGATCGTGGCCATTTCGCGGGCAAGTGCTGCCGCAAAGCGCGGCTGATCGACCGGCTGATGACGAACATGGCTGTTGAAGTCGCAATAGGGGCACTTGGCCGCACAGAAGGGCCAATGGACGTAAAGGCCGAAGCCGGGGTCGTCCAAAGTGGCGTTCATCGCTGTGTGAGCATCGCAGTTGCGAAACGCGCGAAGGCGCGTGCGCGGTGCGACAGGCCGAGATCGCCGCGTCCGGCCTCCCAGCCGTGCTTTTCGCTGGCGCTCATCTCGCCAAAGGTCTGCTCGTAGCCATCGGGTCTGAACACCGGGTCGTAGCCGAAGCCATTGTCGCCGCGCGGCGGCCACACCAGCGTGCCTTCCACCTCGCCGCGGAAATATTCCGCATGTCCGTCGGGCCAGGCCATGCAGAGAACGGCAACGAAGCGACCGGTCCGCTGGGCGGGGTTGCTGGCGCCCTTCGCCTTCAGCTCATCCTCCACGCGCGTCATCGCCATGAGGAAGTCGCGGCCGGAGTCATCCGGCTTTTCGGCCCAGTCGGCGGTGTAGACGCCGGGCGCACCGTCAAGCGCATCGACCACAAGACCGGAATCGTCGGAAAGCGCTGGCAGACCTGTCGCCGACGCCGCCGCGAACGCCTTGGTATAGGCGTTTTCCTCGAAGGTCGTGCCTTCCTCGGCCGGCTCCGGCAGGTTGAAGTCGGCCGCAGATTTCGCATCAAGCCCATAGGGCGCGATCAGCTCGGCAATTTCGGCGATCTTACCCATGTTGTGGCTGGCGACAACTATCGCCTTGTCTTCGAGTTTGCGCATCACAATCCCCAAATGCTCGGATTGGCGAACTCGACAGAGTTGCCTGCCGGATCGCGCAAATAGATCGAACGTCCGCCCTGCGGCCATTCGAACTCGGCCTCGATTGCGATGCCGGCTGTCTTGAGCCGGCCTTTCCAGTCGTCGATCTCGGCCTCGCTGGCGCGGAAGCACACATGCCCGTCGCCGGTCGCGCCATGCGGCGGCACAGGCAGTTTGGCGTCGGGCGCCGGCGGTTTCACCGTCTCATCCGGGTTGAAGACAAGCAGCACGCTGTTTCCGCATCTGAAGAACACATGGCGATCGCCAACGCGCGAGATTTTTTCCAGCGCCAGCACATCACCATAGAACGATTCGGCGGCGTCGAGGTCGCGCGCGTAAATCGCCGTTTCCAGTATCGCGGTGGGGGTCATGACGCAGCGCGCCCTAGCTGAGCGCCACCTTCTGCAAGTCGACCAGCCGCGCGATGCCGGTCTTTGCAAGCGCCATCAGTTGGTTGAACTGATCTTCCGAGAATGGCTCGCCCTCGGCCGTGCCTTGCACTTCAACGATGCCGCCCTTGCCGGTCATCACGAAATTGGCATCGGTCTCGGCGGCGGAGTCTTCAACATAGTCGAGATCAAGCACTGCCTCGCCATTGGAGATGCCGCAGGAGATCGCCGCGACATGATCGCGGATGACATGCTGCACTGTGGTCATCTTGCGCTGTTCCATCCACGAAATGCAGTCGTGGAGAGCAACGAACCCGCCGGTGATCGCCGCCGTGCGCGTGCCGCCATCGGCCTGGATGACATCGCAATCGACGGTGATCTGCACTTCGCCGAGCTGTTTCAGGTCCACCACCGCGCGCAGCGAACGGCCGATCAGGCGCTGGATCTCCAGCGTGCGCCCGCCTTGCTTGCCGCTCGACGCCTCGCGCCGCATGCGATCGCCAGTGGAGCGCGGCAGCATGCCATATTCGGCTGTCACCCAGCCCTTGCCGGCATTGCGCAGCCATGGCGGCACCCGCTCCTCCAGGCTGGCGGTGCACATGACATGCGTGTCGCCGAACTTGACGAGGCAGGAGCCTTCCGCGTGTTTTGAAATGTTGCGCTCGAATGAGATCGCGCGCATTTCGTCGGCTTTTCGCCCCGATGGCCGCATTGTCCGGTTCATCCGTAATTGTTGAACAGGCCGGGGCTTGTAGCCCACGTGCCGGTGGATGCAAAGTGAAAGCGCCGCAGAATCGCGGCTGGCCACAGGGCAGGCGCTTGCGCGCCGCTCACGCGGTTCTATATCTTCCAACACATGTCGAAATTCGAGCACGACGCATGACAATGCCAGTGACCGAGCCCGCCGCGCAGGTGCTCGACCAGCGCTCGCGCGAGATATTCAGGGCGATTGTCGAGAACTATCTGCGCGAGGGCGACCCGCTCGGGTCGCGCAACCTGTCGCGCCTGCTGCCGCAGTCGCTGTCACCGGCCACCGTGCGCAATGTGATGAGCGATCTGGAGCAGCTCGGCCTCATCTATTCGCCGCATATTTCGGCCGGCCGCCTGCCGACCCAGCTTGGCCTGCGTTTCTTCATCGACGCCTTCATGGAGCTTGGCGACCTCTCCGAGGAGGAGCGCCGCATCATCGAGGCGCAGGTGCAGGCTTCGGGCGACGGCCGCACACTGGAGCACATGCTGACCGAGGCAAGCCAGATGCTGTCGGGCATGTCGCGCGGTGCAGGCCTGGTATTGGCGTCCAAGAGCGAGCTTGCGCTGAAGCATATCGAGTTCATTCAGCTGGAGCCCGGCAAGGCGCTGGCCGTCTTGGTTTCGCAGAATGGCGACGTTGAAAACCGGGTGCTTGAACTCCCGGCAGGCGTGACGCTGTCGCAGCTTCATGAGGCATCGAATTTCCTCAATGCGCATATTCGTGGCCGCACGCTGGCCGAGGCGCGGCAGGAAATCGCGCGACTGAAGGACGAAACTCGCGCTGCCCTCGACGACCTCTCGCAGGATCTTGTGGAGCGCGGGCTTGCGGTCTGGGCGGGCGCAGAAGGCGCGGCACCTGCAAGGCTGATCGTACGCGGCCGCGCAAACCTTCTGCAGAACATCGGCGACGGCGCCGATCTCGACCTGTTGCGCCATCTGTTCGAAGACCTTGAGACCAAGGAAGGGCTGATCCAGCTGCTCGATCTGGCCGAAGAGGGCGCCGGGGTGCGCATCTTCATCGGGTCGGAAAACAAGCTTTTCTCGCTGTCAGGCTCGTCGCTGGTGGTCGCGCCATATCGCGACGGCGATTCGCGCGTCATCGGCGCGCTTGGCGTCATCGGGCCGACCCGGCTCAACTATGCGCGCATTGTGCCGATGGTGGATTACACCGCGCAGGTGATCTCACGGCTGTTGCGGTAATCGCCTGCGCCCGGGCCCTTGATTTTCGAGCGATGAAGCTCGATATCGGGCGCGATCATGACAACTCCCAGACGACAAGACGAGGCGATGAGCGAAGAGCCCAAGGACAAGCCTGCGCCCGGCAAGGAAGAAATGAGCGAGGAATACACCGAGGCATCCGTTTCGCAGGCCAATGCCGCAGCGGAAGCGGAAGGCGCAGACGCACCAGTGGACGACCACGAAGTTCTGGTGCGGCTGATGGCCGAAAACGAAGAACTGAAAGATGCGCGCCTGCGCGCCGCAGCGGAGATGGAAAATCTGCGCCGCCGGACCTCGCGCGATGTGCATGATGCCCGCAGCTATGCAATCGCCAATTTCGCGCGCGACATGCTTTCGGTGTCCGACAATCTGCGGCGCGCGATCGAGGCGATCCCGCAGGAGGCGCGCGAGGCTGGCGACAAGGGCTTCACCGCGCTGATAGAGGGCGTGGAGATGACCGAACGCGCCATGCTTTCCACCATGGAGCGCCATGGCGTGAAGAAGCTCGACCCGGAAGGCGAGAAGTTCGACCCGAACTTCCACCAGGCGATGTTCGAGGTTCCACGCGAGGACATTCCGGCAAACATGGTCGTTCAGGTGGTGCAGACCGGCTATGTGATCGGCGATCGCGTGCTACGCCCGGCGATGGTCGGTGTGTCGAAAGGTGGCCCCAAGGCGCCCGAAGGCGCCGAGCCCGGCCCACCCGCACCCGAGGCGGAAAAGGACGCTTAAGCCAACCCACGCCGTCTTCCTCGGGCTTGTCCCGAGGACCTGCGGCGACCCAGCAGATTGATCGCTCAACGGCTTGGAATTCAGCCGAATTAGGCTCTCGGGACAAGCCCGAGGGTGACGGCCGCGGTGGACATTTCTGCGCGACTCATGCCTCTAAGGTCAGGCTATATGCAAGCGACCTGGCGGTGGCAAAGGTGGCATGAACCCAATCGTCTTTTTCGACTATGCCGGCATTGCCGTGTTTGCGGCCACGGGTGCGCTGGCAGCCTCTCGCAAGGAGCTCGACATTGTCGGTTTCCTGTTTTTTGCGGGCGTAACCGCGATTGGCGGTGGCACGCTGCGCGACATCGTGCTCGACGCGCCGGTTTTCTGGGTCCAGAACACCGACTATCTGATCGTGCCGGCGGTGGTCGCCGTGGCGGTGTTCTTCACCGCGCATCTGTTTGAATCCCGCTACAAACTGCTTCTGTGGCTCGATGCGGTTGGCATATCGGCCTATGGCGTCTTCGGCGCCTGGAAGGGACTGACGCTCACGGGTTCGCCGCTGGTGGCAGTGGTCATGGGCGTGCTCACCGCCACATTCGGCGGCGTGCTCCGCGATGTGCTGGCAGGCGAGCAATGCGTGCTGCTGCGGCCCGAAGTCTATGTGACCGCAGTCTTGGCCGGCGCCAGTGTTTACACGGTCGCTGCGGTGTTCGGTGTGGAACTCTTTCTTGCCGCCCTTTTGGGATTTGCGGCGGCTTTTGCCATACGCGGCGGTGCGCTGCGGTTCGGCTGGTCGATCCCGCCTTATCGCAGCCGGCCGGGCCGTGCTCCCGAGGATATTCCCTGAAGCCTTAAGCCAGCCCGTGCTGCTCAGCCTCATGGCTGAGGCTCTGACGCGGACGCGGGCCGATCTGCTGGATCACCAGACCGGCGGCGAGCGAACCGAGCTTGCCGCAATCTGCCACGCTGCGGTTTTGCGTATAGCCGTAGAGAAAGCCCGACGCGTAGAGATCGCCAGCACCGGTGGTATCGACCAACTCGTCGATCTCGATAGGCTCGACGATGATGCGTTCCTCTCCGCGCACCACGACCGAACCTTTTTCAGAGCGTGTAACGGCGGCGAGCTTGCAATCATTGGCCACTAGCTTCAGCGCTTCGTCGAAGGACGATGTCTGGTAGAGCGAAATCAACTCGCTCTCATTGGCGAATACGATGTCGACCGTGCCTGAGCGCATCAGCTCAAGGAATTCGTCGCGGTAGCGGTCCACGCAGAACGGGTCGGAAAGCGTCATCGCCACTTCGTGGCCGGCGCCATGCGCATGGCGCGCGGTAAGGCGGATCGCCTCCTTGGCGAGCGGCGGATCCCATAAATAGCCTTCGAAATAGACGACCTTGGCGTTGGCCGCCTTGTCGGCCTCAACATCCTCGGGGCCCAGCTCAACGCAGGCGCCGAGATAGGTGTTCATGGAGCGCTCGCCGTCCGGCGTCACGAAGATCATCGAGCGCGCGGTCGGCGGGTCCTTTTCCAGCGGCTTGGTGTCGAATGCAACGCCCTGCGCGCGAATGTCATGCGTGAAGATATGGCCGAGATGGTCGTTGCACACCTTGCCGAAATAAGCGGCCTTGCCGCCGAAACTCGCAATGCCGGCGGCCGTGTTGCCCGCGCTTCCGCCCGAGGCTTCGATCGCCGGACCCATATGACTGTAGAGCAGCTCGGCGCGTTCGGCGTCGATCAGGTTCATCGCCCCTTTGATGATGCTGTGATCGACGAGAAATTTCTCGTCGCAGCGCGCAATGATGTCGACAATCGCGTTGCCGATGCACAGCACGTCATACTTGGCCATGAAGGTCTCCGGGCGGTGGCGGTAAAAATCCCCGCGCGGGTTTAGCGGTTGGGCCGGCTTTTGCAAACCCGCGCGTTGCAGCGGCCGGTTGGCGCACCTATGTGCGAAGCGCAAAAGGGAGCCTGTTGATGATCCTTGACGCCGCGCGCGCGGCCGCTTCGCGCCTGCTGACGCCCGAATTCCGGGGTGTTTTCTTTAAATCGCTGGGGCTGACGCTGCTGTTGCTCCTGCTCGCCTGGCTGGCGCTGCGCGGCGTGCTCACCGGCTTCGTATTCCCGTGGATAGATGCGTTTTTGCCCAGCATGCCCGACTGGACGAGCTGGTTCGGTGTTTTGGCGAGCGTCGCTGCGTCGCTCGGTATCGCCGTCGGACTGGCATTTTTGATCGCACCGGTGACGGCAGCGATCGCCGGTCTCTTCATTGACGATGTGGCGCAAGTGGTGGAGGCGCAGGACTACCCGCAAGATCCTCCGGGTAAGCCCGTGCCGCTTTTGCGCGGCATCCTGCTTTCGGCCAAATTTCTTGGCGTCGTGCTCATCGCCAATCTGGGGGCGTTGCTTCTGCTCCTGGTGCCGGGCGTCAATATCGCGGCGTTTTTCCTCGTTAACGGCTATCTGCTGGGACGTGAGTTCTTCGAATTCGCGGCGATGCGCTTCCGTTCCGAAGCGGACGCCAAAACGATGCGCCGGCGCAATGGCGGCACGGTGTTTTTGGCCGGCATCGTGATTGCAGCCTTCATGGCGGTCCCGCTGGTCAATCTGCTGACGCCGCTCTTTGCAGCGGCGATGATGGTGCATCTGCACAAGATGGTTTCGGCTGCAGAACGCGAGAAGCGCGCCTAGGCAAAATCGGCCTTTTCGGCCGGGGGGAGGGAAGAATGACGACGGACCTGATACTGGCGGTCGCGCATCATTGGCTGGTGTTTGCGATCGCAGCACTTCTGGCTGCCGAGTTCGCCCTTGTGCGACCGGGCATCGGGCGGCGTGAACTCAAGCTTCTGGGACGGATCGACAGCTTTTACGGCGCGTTGGCCGGAGCGGTTATTCTCGTCGGTGGAGCGCGCGTCTATTTCGGCCTGAAGGGTTGGGAATATTACGTCTACAACCAGATATTCTGGGCCAAGATGGCTGCATTCGTGGTTGTCGGTTTGCTCTCGATCCCGCCCACGCTGCGCATCATTCGCTGGAACCGCGCTATGGCCGAGCCTGACTACGCGGTGCCAGACTCCGAAATTTCCGCCACCCGCCGCTATCTTTGGCTGGAAGCGCTGGTGCTGGCTTTCGTGCTGGTCTTCGCGGCAATGATGGCCCGCGGCTACGGGGTTTGAAGCTCCACCAACGGCGCGGGGCTGTTGCAGCTCTTTTCCGGCCATCTGCAGAGATCGGCGATGACGCAGGCCTCGCAGTCCGGCTTGCGCGCCTTGCAGACATAGCGCCCGTGCAGAATGAGCCAGTGATGGGCGTGGCGCAGATAATGCTCAGGGATCACCCGCACCAGCGTCGCCTCTACCTGCTCCGGCGTTTTGCCGGGCGCCAGACCGAGCCGGTTGCCGATGCGGAAAATATGCGTGTCGACCGCCATGGTCGGCTGGCCGAACGCCATGTTGAGCACGACATTGGCGGTCTTGCGGCCCACGCCGGGCAGTTTGGTCAGCGCATCGCGATCATCCGGCACTTCGCTGTCATGCTCGGCAATCAGAGCCTGTGACAGCGCAATCACGTTTTTGGCCTTGTTGCGCCAGAGCCCGATAGTGCGAATGTACTCGCCGACCCTTTCCTCGCCGAGAGCCGCCATCTTCTGCGGAGTGTCTGCAACTTCGAACAGAGCGCGCGTGGCGCGGTTGACGCCGATATCGGTCGCCTGCGCGGAGAGCACCACCGCGACCAGCAGCGTGAAGGCGTTGACGTGCTCCAGTTCGCCCTTCGGCTCCGGCCTTTGGATCGAGAAGCGGCGGAACATCTCCCCGATCTCGTCCGGGCTGTAGATTGTTGCTGGCGGCCCGGCCGATCGGCGCTTCGTCTTGGCGCCGCTGCGTTTTGGCCCGGCTGCTTTTGCCGCAGGTCGTTTTTTGGTCTTGGGCTTTGTCATGCGCCCTCTATAATCCGGGTTATGGCCACAAGTCATGTCGCCGAGGAAACGCTTTTCAGCGCCCTCCTGAGACCGCACCGTTCGCTGGGCAAGCGGGGCTTTGCGGTGTTGATGGGCGTGCTGATTGCGATCTGGATCGGCGTCGGCATCGTATTTTTGCAGCTCGGCGCCTGGCCGGTCATTGGCTTTTTCGGGCTGGACGTAGTGGCGATCTATTTTGCCTTCCGCTGGAACTACCGGGCTGCAAGGGCGCGCGAGGAAGTTACCGTCTCGCGCACCCGGCTCGATATCCGCAAGGTCGCTCCGTCGGGCCGCGACGAGCGCCACAGCTTCAACCCCTTCTGGACACGCTTTGCCGTCGACCGTCACGACGAGATCGGCATCACCCGCATGGCGGTGGAAGGCGAAGGGCGCAAAGTCTCGATCGGCGGTTTTCTGAACCCGGACGACCGGGAGAGTTTCGCAACCGCATTCGGCCGCGCGCTTGCGACGGCGAAAGCTGGATAAGGCAGGAATCGGGTGGCGGCGGGCACCGCTGCGCGCGATATAGGCGTTCAAGGAGAACGACCATGAACGCAATGACAGCCATCCTCCAAAACGACATCACACCGGACGGTATCGACTACGAGATCGTGCGCCGCGTGATCGAAAAGATCAGCCAGGATTATCGCGACCAGCCATCGCTGGAAGAGCTCGCGGCGGATGTCGGCGAAACTCCGACGGGGTTGCAGAAGCTGTTCACCCGCTGGGCCGGCCTTTCACCCAAGAGCTTCCTTCAGGCGGTGACGCTGGATCACGCGCGGCGGCTTCTGGATGACGGCATGCCGCTCCTTGATGCCTCCTATGAACTCGGCATGTCCGGCCCCGGCCGGCTGCACGACCTCTTCGTGACGCATGAGGCGATGTCGCCGGGCGACTACAAGCAGCGCGGCGCGGGTCTGGTCATTCGCTATGGCTGGCATGTTTCGCCCTTCGGCATCGCGCTGGTGATGGTCACCGACCGTGGCCTGGCCGGCCTCGCCTTCTGCGATCCGGGCGGCGAGCGCGAAGCGCTGGACGACATGCGCGGGCGTTGGCGCAATGCCGACTATGTCGAGGATCTTTCGGCCACCCAGCCTTACGCGGCGCGCATTTTCGAGCCCGGCCGCTGGCGCGCGGAAGAGCCGCTTCGCGTCGTGCTCATCGGCACGGATTTTCAGGTCCGGGTTTGGGAAGCGCTTTTGCATATTCCGATGGGCAAGGCCTGCGCCTATTCCGACATCGCCGAACGCATTGGCGCGCCGAAAGCAAGCCGCGCCGTGGGGGCAGCCGTGGGCGCCAACCCGATTTCCTTTGTGGTGCCGTGCCACCGCGCCCTCGGCAAGTCAGGCGCACTGACCGGTTATCATTGGGGGCTGACACGCAAGCGCGCGATCCTTGGCTGGGAGGCCGGCCAGCTTGCTGCGGCGGGTTGACGCGATGACGCTACGTTAACTGTCTGGTTAATAGTGCGTTAACCATAATGAACTACGGTTGTAGTATGAATAGAATACAACTGTAGGATGCATTTCGCAGATGCGCGCCGGCTTTCTTCTTGCAACGACTGCAACGATTATTATTGCCGGAGCATATGCAAATGCAGCTACACAGAACGTTTTGTTCAACGCGACCGTATCACCGACCTGTACGCTGACAATCCTTGCTAACGGCACGCTCGCGCCCAGCGCCGATCTTCAGTCGCTCAGTTCAAAGCTTGCTGGCGGTTCCGCTGGCAGCGTGACGCTGGCCACCACGGGAGGCGTTGACCTTAGTGTCGATCCGGTTGCTACCGTCACCGTGCCGGGTGCCGACGCGTCCGTAACCACCTGGACACCGACATACTCGGTCGCGGGCGGCCATACGGTGGCCGAAACCGCGGGGTCGACCACGCTTGGCGCACCCGGTCTTTCCACGGTTTCTGTCCACCTTGTCGGCACCAAGGGCGGCAGTGACCGCTTTGCTGCCGGCAACTACCAGGCAACGGTGACGGTGCGATGCGAATAGCAGCTGCGATTGTCTTTCTGCTCGCCACATTGCCGGCGCTTGGCCAGTCGATGAGCCCGATGCGCGGGGTTGTCACGGCGTTTGCCGATGTCTTTGCAGTGCGTGTCTACCCGTCCAACCCGTATGACCATCGCATCCGCGTCGAGGTGCGGGTCTACGATCAGAAATTCCAGCCGGTGCCGGCAAGAGTCACGCCGCCGAGCTTCATGCTTGGAGCAGAGGCGTCTCGGCCCGTTCTCGTTGTTGTGCCCTTCGAGGGTGCTGCATCCCGCAAAGTGCGTATCTGTACGGAAAGCGTTCCCTTCCCCGACCAGCAAACACAGATAAGGGCACAGATATGCGGAAAATTTCTCGCGCGGCGTATGTAGCGCTGCCGGCAGTGCTCGGAACGCACATCCCAGCCGCTGCAAACGACGTTTACAATCTCAACCAGACCGGTTTCACGCTGCCAGGTGTTTCGCTGCCGCAGGGCCAGGACGAAGTGCGTGCTGCCGACGGCACCACCTGTCGTTCATCGATATCCGGCAGCGGCGCCTATTTGGATGTCGGCGTCGTCGGCGGCCGCACGGCAACCCAGGGCATGGCGACCTACGGCCGGGTCGTGTTGCCACTCGGCAAGCGCCCGAAACGGATCGACTGCTCGCGCCTCTATGCACTCGAGATCGAGCGGTTGGAGCTGGAAATCCGAATGCTCAAGATGGGCATTGCCGGCGGCCAGCAGACAGAAGCCAACTGGGCGAATGAGGGCTGGTCGAACGAGAGCAACAAATGAAGCGGTTCTGCGTGGCGCTTAGCGCCTTGGCGCTGTCGCTTCCTTTTAGCGGCGTGGCGCAGGCCGCGATCATCGGCACCTGTACGATCACCGTGGTGAATGCCGGCACGATGACAGTGAATGGTGCTTTGAACGTGCTTGGCTCTGGCGAGGCGGGCGGCAACGCGGCAATCGTTACAGTGGAGCCGGACTCGCTGGTCTGCTCAATTCTCAACCTGCTGGACTGCTATGGCCTCTCGGCTCCGCCGCCAGTGGCATTTCTTTCCGCACCGGCTGGTGGCGGCGACAGCGTGACATATGCCTCGACCTATGCGGTCGACGGCGGCGCACCGGTCAATGGCGTGACGACGACGCGGCTCATCAATGGCAATTACACCGTAGCGGTGGACCTCACGGCAAGCCGCGCAACCGGCGTATTCCCCGCCGGAGCCTATCAGGCGCAAGTCACTGTGCGCTGTGAATAGGCCTACTGGTCAAAGCAGCGCGTAACTGCTCTTGTGGCGCCCAAGATACGGGTGCGTTTCATGATCATCGTCGTCGGCTCAATAAATCTCGATCTCATCGTCAATGTCGAGCGGCTGCCGGCGCCCGGCGAAACCGTGCTCGGCTCGACATTCGCGACCGCGCCCGGTGGCAAGGGTGCCAATCAGGCGCTGGCGGCTCGCCGCGCTGGAGCAAGTGTACGCATGGTGGGCGCAGTAGGGGGCGACGCTTTCGCAGAAGAGGCGCTGGCGCTGCTGGATGAGGCGGAAGTCGATCTCTCGACGGTGAAGAAAACCGACACGACGACCGGCACCGCGCATATTCTGGTGGCAGCCGACGGCGAAAACGTCATTGCTGTGGTACCGGCCGCCAACGCGCTTGTGCTCCCCAACGACCTGGGTGACGGCCTGTTTTCAAATGGCGATCATGTGCTCCTGCAGCAGGAGATACCTGTCGAAACCGTCTCCGCGACGCTCGGGGCGGCCCGCGCGGCAGGCGCGGTTTCGGTGCTGAACACTGCACCGTTTCAGGCCACAACCGCGCCGCTACTGCCGCGCGCCGATTATGTCGTTGCCAACGAAACCGAGTTCGACCTTTACGCAGATGCGCTCGGCATCGACGCCGGCGACCGCGAAATCCGAATGCGCGCTTTCGTGGAAAAGACCGGCGGCGTGTTGATCGTGACACTCGGTGGTGACGGGGTGTTGGCGGTGACGCCGGATGAGGCGTTCAAAGTGCCAGCGCTGCAAATTGCGCCAGTGGATACGGTCGGTGCGGGCGATACATTCTGCGGCTATCTCGCAGCAGGTCTCGATGCCGGGCTGAGCCTCGCAGATGCTTTGCGAAAGGCAGCGGCCGCCGGTTCGCTCGCCTGCCTCAAACCCGGCGCGCAGCCCGCCATTCCGATGGCCGCTGATGTTGATGAGGCACTGAACAGCGAGAGCAGCTAGGGCAGCTAGGGAAGGGTCGCTAGCCGCTCTGTCAGCAGGCCGAAAAAGCCGTCTGCGTCGATTTCGCGGACAACGAATGCGTTTTTCGGTCGGTCGGTCACGCGCCACCAGTCGACAACGGTCATGCCCAGCGTAAGTTCGGATTGAAGCTCGACTTCGACATTGCAGTCACGGCCCGAGAAGAGCTCCGGCCTGATGAGCCAGGCGATGACGCAGGGGTCGTGAAGCGGGCCGCCATCGGTGCCGTATTTTTCTTCATCGAAGCGTTCGAAAAAGTCGAGAAGCTGTGCGGTCGCTTCGCCGGTGCGGGTGCCGAGCTCACGGAAGGCATCGACGCGCACGCGACTGGTCAACGCTTTGTGAGTCACGTCGAGCGGCATCATCGTGATCGGCACGCCGGAACGGAACACGATATCGGCCGCCTCCGGGTCGACATAAATGTTGAACTCGGCCGTAGGCGTGATGTTGCCGCCTTCGAAGAAGCCGCCACCCATGAGAACGATTTCGCGGATGCGCGGCACGATTGCCGGCTCCTGACGCATCGCCAGCGCAATATTGGTGAGCGGCCCGAGCGGGCAGAGCGTGATTTCGCCGGGCGCGGCCGCCATCAGCGTCTCTACTATGAAATCTACGGCGTTCTTGTCCTGCAGCGGCATTTCGGGTTTCGGCAGGTCGGGCCCGTCGAGCCCGGTCTTGCCATGCACATGCTCCGCGGTGACGAGCTTGCGTTCCAGCGGGCGATCCGCGCCCGCGAAAACCAGCGTCTCTGGCCGGCCAGCAAGTTCACAAATCTTGCGGGCGTTCTTCTCCGTCAGCGTCAGCGGCACATTGCCCGCAACGGCGGTAATGCCGACGACCTCCAGCTCCGGACTGGCGAGCGCCAGCAGAATGGCGACGGCGTCGTCCTGTCCCGGGTCGGTATCAATGATGATTTTGCGTGCACCGGCCATGTTGCGAGCCAACTCCCTGCCCTTGAACTCCAATTTGCGGCGGACCATATCAGTGGGGTGATCGGAAACGCCATCCGGGTTTCCATCTTTCCACGTCGCTCTTCGAGGACAGGGTATGACACGTATGTCGACTTTTTCGAGCCCGCTTCTGCTGGGGTTCGACACGATGGAAAAGACGCTTGAGCGCGTCGCGAAATCGGCCGACGGCTATCCGCCGTACAATATCGAGCGGATCAAGGGTGCCGACGGAGATGTCGACAAACTGCGCATTACCCTCGCGGTTGCCGGGTTCTCAGATGAGGAACTCGACGTCTCGACCGAAGAGAACCAGCTTGTGGTGCGTGGTCGCCAGACCGACGATGCGGAGCGCGAATTTCTGCATCGTGGCATTGCCGCAAGACAGTTCCAGCGCACTTTCGTGCTTGCGGATGGAATGCGCGTTACTGGCGCCGAGCTGAAGAACGGCCTTTTGGCGATCGACCTCGACCGTCCGCAGCCCGAGAAGCTGGTACGAAAAATCAACATTTCGGTGCGAGACTGAAAATTCGCCCGCTCAAAATAAGCTCTGTTGCGGGTTGGTCAGAAGGGACTTCCTGCACGCAAGGAGGCTTGCATGACTGAATTTGAGACCAGAAATGTCCTCTCCGAAGAGGAACTGGCGCATCTTGGCGAAGGCTCTGTCGCCTATCTTCGTGAATTCGACAGCGCCGAACTGAAGGAGCGCTTTCCCGACGCGCCCGAAATGGCGCCGGGCACCAGGCTCTGGGCCGTCTTCGCGGCCAATGGCACACCGATTCTGCTGGCCGATGCACAGGCTAGCGCTCTAGCCGGCGCAATGCAGAACGATCTGACGCCCGTCAGCGTTCACTGACGGGTGGCAGGCCAGATGCCGGGCTGCGCCGCCTCAGGCGGCGTGCGAGGCTGGTGTTTGGGATAGGAACGTGTAAATCGCGGTCGCGTCGCTCGTGCCGCGGATTTTCTTCACAGTTTCAGCGTCGCGCAGCACGCGCGCAATGCGCGAGAGGGCCTTCAGATGGTCCGCGCCGGCGCCCTCGGGCGCCAGAAGCATGAAAACGAGGTCGACGGGCTGATCGTCCAGCGCCTCGAAATCGACTGGCTGTTCCAGCCGCGCGAATACACCAACAATCTTTTCGACGCCCGGCAGCTTGCCGTGCGGAATGGCGATGCCATTGCCGACGCCGGTGGAGCCCAGGCGTTCGCGCTGCAGAATCGTGTCGAACACTTCGCGCTCCGGCAGGCCGGTCACGGCCGCGGCACGCTCCGCCATAAGCTGCAGGAGCTGTTTCTTGGAGTTGGCCTTGAGGGTCGGCATGATTGCCGAAACATCGATCAGATCGCTGAGATCCATCATCGGGTCCTTTGACTTGGCCCTCGGAGGCTCGCAAGGCTTCGCCGCGAGCCTTTCCGGGTTTGTTTATCGGCTCTCGGCCGATGCTGTATCAATCCAGCCAATGTTGCCGTCGGGCCGCCGGTACACGATATTCACGTGCCGGTTGCCGGCATTGCGGAATATGTAGACGGGGTTGTCCTTGGTATCGAGTTCGATCGCGGCCTCGGCAACGGACATGGTCCTGAGTTCGACCGTCTGTTCCGCGATCACAGCCGGAGCATAGTCCTCCGGAACCTCTTCATCTTCTTCCGCCACAGGCGCTATGACGCGATAGGCGAGATCGATCGATTCCGCCAGTTCCTTGGCGCCGGTGCCGTGCGATTTGAGCCGCCGCTTGTAGCGGCGCAGACGCTTTTCGACACGTTCGGCCGCTGCGTCGAATGCCGCCTGCGGCTCTTGCGCCTGGCCGGTGGCCTGGAGGACGATGCCGGTGTCGAGCCGCACCAGACAGTCGGCCGAGAAGCGCGATCCCGCCTTTTCGACCGTTACATGGCCGGTGTAGCCGCCATCGAAATATTTGTTGACCGCATCGTCGATGCGATCCTCGATCCGCGTGCGAAATGCATCGCCCACATCCATATGCTTGCCCGATATGCGCAAATTCATTTCAGACTGACGATCCTGTAAGCACGGCAAATTCGACTGTGCTGAACATACCGGCGATCTCCCCTTTAGGGAAATCCCACGCAGCACCAATTCGGAGTTTTTTCATCCGGGCCGACAGGCCGATCTCTTTCTGACCCGTCATAATGCCGGTTATCCCGGATGCGGGCGGGCTTCTATTCTCTAAAATTGCGCTTGTCAACGAAGTCGGCAAAGCGGCGGAGATCGTCGAACTCGCGCGTCGATCAGCTAGAATGCCGCGCCAATGCGCGCTTTTCGCGGCGACGCTGCACGGAAGAGGGGATACTCATCGTTTCACGATATTTCGCGACAGTGCGGCGGGCGATATCGACCCCGTTCTTCTTGAGGATATCCACAATCGCGTCGTCGGAGAGCACATCGACTGGCTTTTCGGCGTCAATCAGCTCGCGAATGCGCGCCCTGACAGCCTCAGCCGAATGGGCTTCCTCGCCTTCGACCGCCGAAATGGCCGCTGTGAAGAAATAGCGCAGTTCGAAAACGCCACGCGGCGTCAGCATATATTTGTTGGCGGTTACACGGCTGACGGTCGATTCGTGCATGCCGATCGCATCAGCCACCATCTTGAGGTTGAGCGGCTTCAAATGCCGCACGCCATGGACGAGAAACGCGTCCTGCTGGCGAACGATTTCGGTGGCGACCTTAAGGATCGTGCGCGCGCGCTGATCGAGGCTTCGGGTCAGCCAGTTGGCGCTTTGCAGGCAGTTGGCGAGAAATTCGCGGCCCTCGGCATCCTTGGTGAGACCGGAAACCTCGGCGTAGTAGGCGTTGTCGACCAGCACCCTGGGCAGCGTGTCGGGATTGAGCTCAACCGCCCAGCTGCCGTCAGGAGCCGGCGAAACAACCACATCGGGCACGACCGGCTCGCTGGTGCCGCCGGAATAGACGAGCCCAGGCTTGGGATCGAGCAGCTTGATTTCGGCCAGCATGTCGATCAGGTCGTCGCTTCCAACCCCGCAAATGCGCGATAGTGCTGCGAAGTCGCGCTTGGCGAGCAGTTCCAGATGCGCGGTCAGCGCCTCCATGGCTGGGTCTAGCCGACCTTTCGCTTCGAGCTGCAACGCAAGGCATTCGGCGAGATCACGTGCGAAGACGCCCGCCGGTTCGAAACGCTGGCATTCCGCTAGCACTTTTCCCACCAACTCCGCTTCGACACCCAGCCGCTCGGCAAAATCCTCAACGCTGCCATCCAGATAGCCAGCATCGTCCACGGCATCGGCAAGCGCGGCTGCAATGTTGCGCTGCAGCGGGTCGGTGAAGCCGAATGCGATCTGCTCGGTCAGGATGTCGCCCAGCGTCTGCTGCGCGGCCACCATGACGTCGAGATCGAAACCCTCGCCGCCGCCGGTGGTCAGGCTGCCGCTGCCTCCGGCGGATTTCCACTGTGCGCTGAGATCGGGTCCGACCTGCTCGCGCCGGCCCGGATCGTCCGGGAAGACGTTTTCCATGGAGCTGTCGAAAGTCTCCGACATCGCCTCGGAACTCCAATCGGTGTCCTCGGCCTTCCATTCCGCGCTGTCCTGACCGCCGCTTTCGTCCTGAGGCGCGGCGCTGCCGCTATCCTCTGATCCACGGTCGAGCAGCGGATTCCGTTCGATTTCCTCGTCGATGAAACGCTCGAGTTCGGGGTGCGTGAGCTGCAGCAGCCGGATTGACTGCATGAGCTGTGGCGTCATCACAAGTGATTGCGACTGCCTTAACTGAAGCTTGGCCGAAAGCGCCATCTGCCCCTGATCACCCAACAAACATCGGTTTCGCCGCGGTGGTTGCAGCGCCACGACGCCGGGAAACAAACTGGCCCGGCTTTTGCATGTCAAGCTAGCTGAAATGCCTTACCGCGACGTTACGCAGGGAAATCCAGTGTTTGCGGTGCTGAGCGGCAGTTCAGAGACTGAAACGCTCACCCAGATAGTAGCGGCGCACATCCTCGTTCGCGACAACCTCCGCTGCCGTGCCGTGGGTCAGAAGATTGCCCGTGTGGATGATATAGGCCCGGTCGATCAGGCCGAGCGTCTCGCGCACATTGTGATCGGTGATGAGAACACCGATGCCGCGCTGGGTGAGGTGCCGCACGAGCTGCTGGATATCGGCGACTGCGATAGGATCGACACCGGCAAAGGGTTCGTCGAGCAGCATGAAATTCGGGTTGCTCGCGAGCGCCCGGGCAATCTCCAGCCTGCGTCGCTCGCCGCCCGACAGCGAAATAGCCATTGCCTTGCGCAGATGCGAGATGTGAAACTCTTCGAGCAGTTCGTCGAGTTTGCGCTCGCGTTCCTTGCGGTCTTTTTCGGTGACTTCGAGCACCGCGCGGATATTGCCTTCGACCGTAAGGCCGCGAAAGATCGAGGCTTCCTGCGGCAGATAGCCTATGCCGAGGCGGGCCCTGCGATACATCGGCATCGCGGTCACGTCGAAGCCGTCGATGAAGATATTGCCGGAATCGACCGGCACCAGCCCGGTCACCATATAGAAGCAGGTTGTCTTGCCGGCGCCGTTGGGCCCGAGCAGGCCGACGGCCTCACCGGCGCGCACCGCGAGCGAAACGCCGGCCACAACATTACGGCCCTTGTAGCTTTTGGTCAGCTTGCTGGCGACGAGAGTGCCCTTCAGCGCCTCGCGGCGCGCCTCCTGGTCGGTTGAGGGCGCTGTCTCGCTTTCCTCGCTGTGGGACGACAATACGCGCAGCATCAATTGCCTGCCGATTCGGGCTGAAGCAACATGCGCACACGTCCGGAATCGTTGCCGCCGCAGCCATCGACCTGCGATTCGCCGCTCTTGGTGTTCATGGTCAGGCGGCAGCCGACGACCACATTGTCGCCTTCGGTCAGCACGACCTCATTGCCGGTCAGCACCATGACGCCGCTCGCCATCTCGAACGTGCCGTAATCACCGGTTGCGACTTGCTCGTTGGATTTGATGTAGACCTTGCCCTCGGCCTCCATGCGCTCGACCTGGGTCGAGCCGGCCGAGCCGGACCCGTTGCCGGAATTCGCGTAGTGGACGACGAGCCGCACGGTGCGCAGCAAAAACGTATCTTGCTGCAGCGAGACATTGCCGGTGAAGATCGCAGTATTGTCGAGTTCGCGCACTTCCAGCCGGTCGCCGACGACTTCGATGGGTGCATCGCCACCCAGCAGGTTGCCGCCGCCGGAATCGTTCTGCGCGGCCGCGGGCAGCGCCGCGCCGGCGATCAGAACCATGAGCCCCATAGCCGCCAGCCTGTGCGATAATCTTGCGTCTGTCATATGCGTCCCGCCACGAATCCGCATGCCGCTTGTGATTGTCGACGCCGCGGGTCGAAGCAACCCCGACATGCGTGTCTCCGGAGGTTCGAACGGACAGCGATGCCTGACGGACCTCTCAGGGACGAAACCTATAGCCCAATATGGTTATTTTGGGATGAAAGGAAGCCGCGCTCGCTCACGCCACGGCAGATTTGAACGTCTGCGGCTCTTCAACCGCGTGCCGCAATGCTCTACACCAGCGCTCGAGTATCAACCGTGAGGCCCGCCATGCCCAACACCGCCGATGAAATCATCGATCGCCGCAGGTTGCGCAGAAAGCTTACATTCTGGCGCGTCGCGGCCTTGGCGATTGCCGCAATCGCGATTGTCGCCTCGGGCTTTGGCCTGTTTGCCGACAGTTTCGGGCCGAAGGCTACCGATCATATCGCAAAAGTGCGTATCGAAGGCACGATCACCGACGATGAAGAACTGCTGAAGCGTATCAAGGCCGTTGGCGATGCGCCTTCGGTAAAAGGGGTGATTCTGGCGGTCGATTCGCCGGGCGGCACGACCGCTGGAGGCGAGGCGATCTACGAGGCGGTGCGCAAGGTCGCGGCGAAAAAGCCGGTGGTCGCACAGGTGGGCACGCTGGCGGCCTCGGCGGGCTACATGATTTCTAGTGCCAGCGATCATATCGTGGCGCGGCAATCTTCAATCGTCGGCTCGATCGGCGTGCTGTTCCAGTTTCCCGACGTGACCGGTCTAATGGACAAGATCGGCGTGAAGCTTGAGGGCGTGAAGTCCTCTCCGCTCAAAGCCGAGCCTTCGCCGTTCTCGCCGACAACCGAGGAAGAGCGAGCGATGATCCGCGCCATGATCATGGACAGCTACGACTGGTTCGTCGACCTGATCGAGGAGCGGCGGCCGCTTTCGCGCGCCGAGGTGCTGACCCTGGCCGACGGCTCGGTCTTCACGGGCCGGCAGGCATTGAAGAACAAGCTTGTCGATGCCCTCGGCGGTGAGGATGAGGTGCGCGCCTGGCTGAACGAGAAGGGGCTATCCGAAAAGCTCGAAATCGTGGAGTGGAAACCCAATGTCAGCGCGCAGGCCTGGCTGACGGGTGAGGGCGCTGCTGGCGCGCTCGCCCGCATGCTCGGGCTGCCGCTGCGCGGCGACCTGCTCTCCGACCTTGGTGCCGACCGCATCTTCCTTGACGGTCTGGTGTCGGTCTGGCACCCTGAAGACAGCCGCTAATTGAAATAATTATGTAAAATCATTCCGCTATCTTAAGTATGCGCTCTAACGAGGAGGGGTGGCTATGATTAAGTCGGAACTCGTTCAAACCATCGCCAATCGCAATCCGCACCTCTTTCTGCGGGATGTCGAAAACATCGTGAATGCGATTTTCGAAGAGATCACCGGCGCGCTGGCTGAGGGTAACAGGGTCGAATTGCGCGGCTTCGGCGCGTTTTCGGTCAAGAACCGGCCGGCCCGCGTCGGCCGCAATCCGCGCACCGGCGAGTCGGTCGAGGTCGAGGAAAAGTGGATTCCCTTCTTCAAGACCGGCAAGGAGTTGCGCGAGCGCCTGAACGGGGGCAGTAGTTAGGTTCCCGACCGGGGAGGCCGGCTCCGGGACCGACTTCCTGGACTGATGGACGCGCAATGAACCGGATACTCGTTTTCGTTGTCTTTTTGCCGCTGGCCGTGGTGCTGATTGCGCTCGCCGTAGCGAACCGTACCTCCGTGCCCTTCACGATCGACCCGTTCAATCCCGGCAATCCAGGGCTGACGGTCGAACTCCCGCTTTTCGTGTTCCTTTTCGCCGCACTCGTCGTGGGGCTGGTGATCGGCGCGGTGATCACCTGGATCAGGCAAGGGCAATACCGCAAGCTCGCGCGCCAACGCGGTGCCGAAGTGCGTAGCTTGCGCAACCAGCCGCCGCAAGTCTCGGCCACCGCGCTGCCCAAGCCGAACGCCTGATCCCGCCGAATGCGCATCATTTCAGCAGATGAGGTGAATGAGACGCTGGATTTTCCGGCGCTCATCAATGTGCTTCGCGACGCCTTTCGCAAAGGCGCGGTGCAGCCGGTGCGGCATCACCACACCGTCGAACGGCCGCAGGGCGAGCCGACGACGCTTCTCTTGATGCCGGCATGGACGGATTTTGCGGGCGATGGCGCGGAAGGCAACGGACATATCGGCGTGAAGATCGCCAGCGTATCGCCCGATAACAACAAGGTCGGCAAACCGGCTGTGATGGCGCAATATCTGCTGCTCGACGGCACGACCGGCGAACAGCAGGCGCTGATCGATGGCGCGAGCCTGACGCTTTGGCGGACTGCCGCCGCTTCGGCGCTGGCAGCAGACTATCTCGCGCGGCCGGATGCGAGCCGCCTTCTCGTTGTTGGCGCCGGCGCGCTGTCTCGTTATCTCGCCCGGGCACACTCCGCGCTCAGGCCGATCCGTGAAATCGCAATTTGGAACCGCACGCCGGAAAACGCCAAGCGCGTGGCGGCCGACCTCGCTGCGGATGGCCTCGAGACCCGCGTTGTCGCGGACATCGAACCCGCCCTTGCCGAAGCCGATATCGTCACAGCCGCGACGATTTCGACCGTGCCGCTGATCCATGGCGCTGCACTGAAACCCGGCACCCATGTCGATCTGGTCGGCGCCTTTTCGCCCACGATGCGCGAAAGCGACGACGAGGCGATGCGGCGTGCGCGCGTCTATGTCGACACGCGCGGCGGTGCGCTGAAAGAGGCTGGCGATATCGTGCAGGCGATTTCGTCTGGCGCGCTGAGCGAGGACGCCATTGCCGGCGACCTGTTCCAGCTGGCACGCGGCGAGGCCGACGGCCGTCGCGGCACGGACGAGATCACGCTTTTCAAATCCGTGGGCGCAGCGTTGGAAGATTTCGCCGCCGCGATCTATGTGGCCGGCAGGAAGGCTAAGGGATAGGCTCGAATAGCCTTGGGATTGCCCTGTCCCCCACCAGAGACAGACTGAACCGCAACGAAGCTCAACCGTTGCGCGGCTTCGGGGCCTATGTCAAAAGCGCCGCGACAGCCGGAGAGCATTTGCTTGAAGCCAGCGAAGAACAGGAAGCGCGGCAATCGCCACCCAGGGCGCGGCCAGCCGTCAACCGGAGATGCAGCGCAGCGCCCGGTGGCAAAGCCCGCCGGCATTGAGCGTCAGCGCCCGGCGTTCAGGCAAGGCACGCTTCCGACCGAGCGCCTGCCGGTCATTCTCGAAGTGGGCCCGGACGAAAACTATGCGCTGATCGATTCCGGCGACGGCGAAAAGCTTGAGCGCTTCGGCGAATACCGCGTCGTACGCCCCGAGGGTCAGGCGATCTGGCCGCGTGCGCTGCCGCAGCACGAGTGGCAGAATGCCGATGCCGTCTTCACCGGCGACACAGACGAGGAAGGCCTCGGCCGCTGGCGTTTTCCAAAGCAGCCGCTCGGCGAAACCTGGCCGATGCGGCATGACGGCATCGACTACCTCGGCCGCTTTACTTCGTTTCGACATGTAGGCGTATTTCCCGAGCAGGCTTCTCACTGGCGGCATATTGCGGGGCTGATCGGCGCGGCCGCCCGCCCCGTGAAAGTGCTGAACCTGTTCGGCTATACCGGGCTAGCTTCGCTGGTCGCGGCGGAGGCGGGAGCGGAAGTCACCCATGTCGATGCTTCCAAGAAGGCGATCGGCTGGGCGCGCGAAAATCAGGCGATAGCGCGGCTGGAAAACAAGCCGGTGCGCTGGATCTGCGAGGATGCGATGCGCTTTGCCGAGCGCGAGGTGCGCCGCGGCAACCGCTACGATATCATTCTGCTCGACCCGCCGGCATTCGGCCGCGGCCCCAAAGGCGAGGTCTGGCAACTCTTCGAGGATTTGCCTGAAATGGTCGCGCTTTGCAGGGAAATCTTGAGCGAGAAGGCGCTTGCGATGGTGCTGACGGCCTATGCGGTGCGTTCGTCGTTCTTTTCCATTCACGGGCTTCTGCGTGGCGCAATGGCCGGCAAGGGTGGTGCGGTGGAATCGGGTGAGTTGATCATCCGCGAGGAAGCAGCCGGCCGGGCACTCTCAACCTCCATGTTCTCGCGATGGGTGGCGCAATGAGCGGACAGCGCGGCAAAGGTGCGCCCGGGCAGGTGAAGGAAGTCACCAGCCTCGCCAACCCGATCGTGAAAGACATTCGCGCGCTTAGCGTGAAGAAATACCGCGACCAGAGCGGCACCTTCATGGCCGAGGGGCTGAAGCTCGTCATCGAGGCGCTCGATCTCGGCTGGGAAATCCGTACGCTCGTGATCGCGAAGTCTCAGAAAACGAATGCCGCTGTCGGCAAGGTTGCTGCGCGCACCGTCGCCGCCGGCGGGCTGGTGCTGGAAGTCAGTGAAAAGGTGCTGACCGGCATCACTCGCCGCGACAATCCGCAGGCCGTGCTTGCCGTGTTCGAACAGCGTTTCGTGCCGATTTCCGACATACGGCTGACGGACGGCGAAGTCTGGGTGGCGCTCGACCGGGTGCGCGATCCGGGCAATCTGGGCACGATCATCCGCACCGTGGATGCGGTAGGTGCGGCCGGCGTGATCCTCGTCGGCGACACGACCGACCCATATTCACTGGAAGCCGTGCGCGCATCCATGGGCTCGATCTTCGCGACGCAGCTCGCGAAGTGCGCCGCCGCTGTGTTTCTCAACTGGCGAAAAGGCGCGGGCGGCCTCATGGTCGGCACGCATCTCAAAGGCGCGGTCGACTACCGTGAAATCGATTATGCCGGCCCGGTGATCCTGCTGATGGGCAATGAGCAGCAGGGGCTGCCCGACGATCTGGCTGACGCTTGCGACCGGCTGGCTCTGATCCCGCAGGCGGGCAGGGCGGATTCGCTCAACCTCTCCGTGGCGACCGGCGTGATGCTCTACGAAATCCGCCGTTCGGCATTGAAGGTGACCGGCTGATGCGGCCGCTTCTGATCTATGGCGCAATTGGAGCCGCCGTGGTCGTGGCCGACCAGATCATCAAGCAGATGGTCGAGACCGGCATGGAAATGCATGAGCAGATCATTCTGCTGCCGTTCCTGTCGCTGTTTCGCACACATAATACGGGCGTCGCTTTTTCGATGTTCGCCGGCGCGGACGACTGGCGTCTCATCGGGCTGGTGGTGGCGGTGCTCGCCTTCATCGCCTGGCTGGCGTGGAAATCTGCCGCGCATCAATGGATCGCCCGCATAGGCTTCGCGCTCATATTGGGCGGTGCGGTAGGTAACCTCATCGACCGGGCAACGCTGGGCTATGTCGTCGACTATGTGCTGTTCCACACGCCGACATGGTCATTCGCGGTTTTCAATCTGGCCGACGCCGCGATTACGGTGGGTGCGGGGCTGGTGATCCTTCAGGAAGTGGTCGACTGGCGGCGTGGACCGCCGGCGCAGACGACTGAAGAGCCAAAACCCGACCAACAGACCGTTGACCCGCAGCCCGCCGCGCCGCACATTTCCAACGAACCCGCCAAACTTGCAGGGAACGACATGTCAGAAACATTCAGGGCCATTCTCGTATCGCGCAATGAAGACAAATCTCAGTCGGTCGATATCGTCGACATGACCGAGGATGAGCTGATGGAAGGCGACGTCACGGTCGCGGTGGAAGCGACCACCGTGAATTACAAGGACGGGCTGGCGATCACCGGCAAGTCACCGGTCGTGCGCCGTTGGCCGATGGTTCCGGGGATCGACTTCGCCGGTACGGTGACGGCTTCCGACCACCCTGATTGGCATCCGGGCGACAAGGTTGTGCTGAATGGCTGGGGCGTGGGCGAAACCCACTACGGCGCTTATGCAGGCCGCGCCCGCGTGTCGGGCGACTGGCTTGTCCCGCTGCCGGACGGCATGAGCGCAGCCGACGCGATGGCCGTGGGCACAGCAGGGTATACGGCGATGCTGTGCGTGATGGCGCTGGAGCGCCACGGCGTGATGCCGGAGCGCGGGCCCGTCGTAGTGACCGGTGCGGCCGGCGGCGTAGGCTCTGTTGCCGTCGCGGTACTTGCCAAGCTCGGCTACCACGTGATCGCCTCGACGGGGCGGGCATCGGAGGCCGAGTATCTGAAAGAGCTGGGGGCGGCCGAAATCATCGACCGTGCGGAACTCTCCGAACCGGGCAAGCCGCTCGGAAAGGAACGTTGGGCGGGTGGCGTCGACGCCGTTGGCAGCCACACGCTGGCAAATGTGCTGGCGCAGACACAGTATGGCGGCGCGGTTGCCGCCTGCGGGCTGGCGCAGGGCATGGACCTGCCGGCCTCGGTCGCGCCCTTCATTCTGCGTGGTGTATCGCTGCTCGGCATCGATTCCGTGATGGCGCCCAAATCGCTGCGCGTCGAGGCCTGGAAGCGCATCGTCAACGATCTCGACCACAAAAAGCTGGCAGCGCTGTCGGCGCGTATTCCCTTCGAGGGCATCACCGAGGCCGCCGCCGATATCGTGGAAGGCAAAGTGCGCGGCCGCGTGGTGGTTGAGATGTAGCCGCCGCGCCTCGGATTGCTATTTGATCCACTCTTAAAATTTGAACGACCTGCCAAAAGCTTCTCTAATTCCTGCCTGTTATCGTTCTGCCTATGTTGGCGGAGCTCGACCTGGCGGGGACGGCGCGCGAGTCAGCAGCCGGTGCGCCGGCAAAAGCTCGCGTCGAAAAATCCCGCAATGACCCAAAAGACCGGCAGCCGGGACGTTTCCCGTCTGGCGTCGGAGCGGACACGCTCGACACCGTGCTGCAGGGGGCACTGGTTGCCACGGCGGCGGCTGGTGCGGGCTATGCGATCTACGCCGGTGCGCCAGCGCTGGTGCAGGCACTCGCCGGTGCGGCGGCCATTCTAAGCGCAGGGGCGGTTGCGCGCATGCGCGGCATTGCAGATCGCGTGCGGACAATCGAGGCCGGAGCGCAGCAACGAGAGCAGCGCGAGATCGAAGAACTCGCCGATCGTCTCTGGGAGCTTGAGGAAAGCGAAGAACGCTTCCGCGGCCTCGTCGACGCACTTGGCGATATCGTCGTCCATCGCGATCGCGAGGGCCGCATCGTTTATGCCAACAGCGTATTGGGTTCGCTTCTGGAGCGCGACCCGGAAGAGCTGGAAGGCAAGACGCTCGGCGAGCTCGGCATCGATATCGGTGTTGTCATGGACGCCGCCTTCAATGAAGGCGAGTGTCTGAGCTCCACCGACGTCGCGATCCGCACGCCCGGCGGCACGCGCTGGGTTTCATGGATCGAACTCTCGGTACGCGATCAGGCGAGCGAAGCGGTTTCTCATCGCGCCATTGCGCGCGACATCACTGCCCGCAAACGCGCTGAGCTTGCGGCAATCAGCGCCCGCGAGCGCGCCGAACATGCAAGCAAGGCAAAATCCCGCTTTCTGGCCACAGTGAGCCACGAAATCCGCACGCCGATGAACGGCATTATGGGCATGGCCAAGCTTCTGCGCGGCACCACCCTTTCGCCGGAGCAGAAGACTTATGTCGGCGCAATCTCCACATCCGCCAGCGCGCTGCTGGCGCTGATCGAAGACCTGCTCGATTTCTCCAAGATTGAAGCCGGCCGGCTGGAACTCGAGCCGCGTCTGAGCTCGCCACGCGAACTGGCCGAACACGCGGTTGAACTTTTGGCAGCACGCGCCTTCGCCAAGAAGATTGGCCTAGGCTGCTTCGTCGCGCCGGAAGTGCCGGAAACGGCGATGATCGACCCCGGCCGCTTCCGCCAGATCCTGCTGAATCTGGTCGGTAACGCGATCAAGTTCACCGACAGCGGCGGCGTTCTGGTCGAGATCACGGGTTCCGATCCCGGCGATGCGCGTTCGCTCGTTATTCGCGTGAAGGACACCGGGCCGGGGCTCGAAGAAAGCGATCTTCAGCGAATATTCGAGGAGTTCGAGCAGGCCGACACAAGCCCGACCCGCAAACATGGCGGCGCCGGCCTGGGCCTGTCGATCACCTCGCGCATCGTGGAAGCCATGCGCGGCAAGATTGATGTAACCGGAGCGCCCGGCAAAGGCGCGACATTCACCGTCACGCTTCCGCTGGAGGAGGCAACGCCCGCATCGATCGATCAAAGTACAGCGCTGTTCGGCCGGCAGGTGCTTGTGGTTTCGGCCAATGCAATGGAATCGGCCGCCATCGCGCGCATGATCGAAGCCTTTGGCGGCAAGGCCGATACGGCCAAGTCCGTCGAAGATGCGCTGCGGATGGTCAAGTCCGGCAGCACCTATTCCTCGGTGCTGATCGACTCTGCGCTGGAATCACCCGACTGCGCGACACTCAAGAAGCTGCGCGCCGAACTGCACTGCGGCAAGGCGATCACGCTGATCGCGCCGACGGACCGAGGCCGGCTGGCGGAGTTGCGCGGCGGCGGTTACGCGGCGTTCCTGCCACGCCCGGTACGCGGCGACACGCTGCTGCGCCAGCTTTTGCAGGAAAACGCACCGAACGGCCAATTGTCTGCCGGAACGTCGGCCAAGGGTGAAACGACATTGCCCAAGCGCGGCGTTTCGGTGCTGATTGCCGAGGACAACGAGATCAACGCGCTTCTTGCTCGTTCCGCGCTCACAAAGGCGGGGCACACGGTCAACGTGGTGCCCAATGGCCGCGCTGCGCTGCAGGCGCTCACCGGGCCCGGCCAGCATTTCGATGTCGTTTTGATGGATCTGAACATGCCGGTCATGGACGGCATGGACGCAATTGCCGGCTTACGCAAGCATGAAGAAAAGCACGGCTTTCCGCCCGTACCCGTCCTTGTGCTTTCCGCGGACGGGCAGGACGAAACACGCCAGTCTGTGCTCGTGCGCGGCGCCAATGGCTTCCTTTCAAAGCCCCTCGATCCTGCGGATCTGGTCGCCGCCGTGGAAGAACACGCGGCCGTCTAACCAGCTCGACACGCCATGCCATGCGCTTGTGACGGTGTATGGCAACCGTTATTGTCATGGTAATGTCGCAGTGCGTGATCTATTCCCCGGCCACGCGATGTGAGGAGAATCAACATGCGCAGCGCAATTCTCCCGCGTGCCGACGCCGCAGCGGGTGTCGCCGCCGGGAACCTGCGTTTTGGCCACGTCTTCGAAAGAGGTCTGCCGCTCGGACGCATTGGCTCGCTTGAGGTTCGGCTCGCTCGCGGGCCGGACGAGATCGCGGCTGCGCAGGAGGTACGCTACCGTGTTTTTCACGAAGAGCTTGGCGCGCGCTCGACCGCAGCTGCCGCACTCGACCGCCGTGACGCCGACCGCTTCGACGATATCTGCGATCATCTGCTGGTTTTCGATACCTCGCTGCCCGGCCCGGAGCTGAGCCGGGTGGTCGGCACCTACCGCCTGCTGCGCGACGAACTCGCATACGCTTCCAGCGGCTTCTATTCCAGCGACGAATTCGAGCTCGATTCGCTGGTTGTGCGCCAGCGCGGCCGCCGCTTCCTTGAGCTTGGCCGCTCCTGCGTTCTGCCCGAATATCGCTCCAAACGCACGATCGAGGCGCTCTGGCAGGGCATCTGGGTCTATATCAGCCATCACGACATCGACGTGATGGTGGGCTGTGCCTCTTTCCACGGAACGGTGCCCGCCGCGCATGCGCAGGCGCTGACGTTTCTTAAGCACGAATGCCGCCCGCTGCCCGAATGGGACGTGAAGGCGCGCCGTTCGCGCCGCGTTTCCATGGACCTCATGCCACCCGAGGCGGTCGACCTGAAAGTCGCGCTGGCGGGCATGCCGCCGCTCATCAAGGGATATATGCGGCTGGGCGCCAAGGTAGGGGACGGCTGCGTGGTGGATTACGACTTCGGCACGACCGATGTGTTCATGATCCTGCGGGTGGAATCGATCTCCCCGCGCTACATCAATTATTACGGTGCCGAGGCCGAACGCTTTCTGGCGTGAGCACCTCGTCTGCCGATGACACGGCCGAACAATTTCAATCTTCCCAGTCGGAGCCGATCGGCTTTTCCTGCCGCTGCCGGGCCTGATCGATCAGGTCGTGTGCTCGATCGATATCGTTTCCGGCGGCATTGCCCGGCTTTGAAACGGCTCTGCCATTGGGGCAGAGCACCAACTCGAACATGACCGGGAAATGATCGGAACCGCAGGCCGGTAGCCGCTCCATACGCTGTAGACGGAATTCTGGCGTGTGAAAGAGATGATCCAGTGGCCAGCGCAACAACGGAAAGCGCGCGTCGAACGTTGAAAACACCGTGCGGCCTATGCGCGGGTCCAGCAATCGGCTCACGCGCCGGAAGCGGTGGGTGGTTCGCGACCAGGCAACATCGTTTAGATCGCCGGTCACGAGAACCGGCAGTGCTTCTTCACGGACCTTCATCGCGACAAGGGCCGTCTCTCCGTCGCGACCTTCCGAACCGCGGTTCGGCACGGGCGGTTCGGGATGAATTGCGTACAAGCGAAATTTCAGCTTGGCTGAGAGGGAAACGGTCGCACGGATTGATGGGACGCCCTTAGTCAGAAGGTTTTCGACCGCAACGTCGCCCAATGGAAACCGGGAGGCGAGCACCATTCCATAACTGTTTTCCTGCGGTTGCCGAACAACATGTTCGTATTTCGCAAGGAGTGGCGTCAGGGCGTCGAGCCAAGTTTGGTTGATCTCCATCAGGATCACAATATCCGGGTCGCGCAGGGAGACGATGTTCGCCAGGCCGGAATGGTTCTCGTTCGATTGCTTGACGTTGCAGGCCAGCAGCTTGAACGGAATGCCGCCTGTGTCGCGGGCCGGGTCATGGTCGGCGGTCTGGCGCCGCCATATTGGTGTGAATGGCAGGATGAAGGCTGTTTGAACAACGAGGATTGCCGCAAGAGCGGCCTGCACGATGGCGCGCTCCCAGCCCGGGGCGGTCAGAAAGCTTGCGGCAAGCAGGATGAGGGCAAGTGCCGCGATCTGCTGGCGCGGAAAATCGCCGATACGCACGATCCCGTGCGCCAGCGGAACATGCGGTAGGACCGTGGCAACTGCGAGCAGGCCGGTCAATATTTCAAGCGCGAGCAGCATCGCTCCGAATAACGTTTGTCCGTTCGTTATGATCCCGATCTGGACACCGAATTCACGCTCCTACTACGCCAATTACAGCGCCAACGCTCATAACTTGCCCGAAATCACGTAGCGCAGCGCACGCGCCACCTCCTGCGGTGTGCGGGCAACCGCATTGGCGGCGGCGTCGACCTCCTTCAGCGCATGGTCGAATTCCGGGGGGTGAAGCACGATAATGGGTTTCCCCAGCGCGGCTGCGTAGCCCGCGTCAAAAGCAGCGTTCCACTGCCGGTATTTTTCGCCGAAGCAGACGACGAGCACGTCGGCGCGTTCCAGTCCGGTGCGCGTGCGCACGGCGTTAAGCAGCGCGCCTTTGCGGTCGTGCCAGAACTTGTCAGCCTCGGCGCCGAAAATCTCGACCCCGCAATCGTCGGAGGCATCGTGGTCAGTGACCGGCCCGTACCAGTCTATGTCGAGCCCATTGCAGGCCTCGATGATTGTCTCGCGCCACTCGGTATGAATTTCTCCGGCCAGATAGACGTTGAGCTGCATTGTACTGCCTTCGTTGTGCGTGTGTGACTTGCCTGCCCCAAATCAAGCGCCGGCATTGTATGCCGCGATTGCCGCCATGTTGACGATGTCGCTGTCCTTGGCATTGAGCGACACGATCTGCACCGGCTTGTTGAGACCCACGAGCAACGGGCCGATGACGGTGGAGCCGCCGAGCTCCTGCAGCATCTTGGTGGAGATGGATGCGGAGTGGAACGCCGGCATGACGAGCACATTCGCCGGGCCGGAAAGCCGGCAGAACGGATATTGCTGCATCAGGCGCGGGTTGAGCGCCACATCGGCAGCCATGTCGCCGTCATACTCGAAATCGACGCGCCGCTGATCGAGGATCTTTACCGCCTCCTGCACGCGCTCGGAGCGTTCCCCTTGCGGGTGGCCGAAGGTGGAATACGCAAGCAGCGCCACGCGGGGTTCGTAACCCATGCGGCGTGCAAACCCTGCGGCTTCCTCGGCGATGTCGGCAATCTGAACCGCGTTCGGCATGTCGTGCACGGCCGTGTCGGCGACAAGCACCGTGCGCCCGCGGCAAAGCGCAATCGACACGCCAATGACCCGGTGGCCGGGTTTGGCGTCTATCACCTTGCGCACATCGTCGAGCGCGGTCGAGTAGTTGCGTGTGACGCCTGTGACAACGCCATCGGCATCGCCCAGCGCCAGCATGCAGGATGCGAAATGGTTGCGGTCATTGTTGATCAGGCGCTGGCAGTCGCGGAACAGGAAGCCCTTGCGCTGCATACGCTCGTAAAGGTGGTCGGCATAGATCTGGTTGCGGCGCGACAGACGCGCGTTGATGATCTCGATGCCGGGCTTGTCGAGGTCGACGCCGGCATTGCGTGCCGTTTCCTTGATCTGCTCTTCGCGGCCAACCAGTATGGCCGTGCCGAGCCGCTGGTTCACATATGAAACAGCGGCGCGCATCACCTGCTCTTCCTCGCCCTCGGCGAAGACAACCCGCTTCGGTTGACGGCGCACGCGATCGTAGATGCGCTGCAGGGTGGAGGCGATCGGGTCGCGCCGAGCCGAAAGCTCCTGCGCATATTTCTCGAAATCGAGGATCGGCCGGCGTGCAACGCCCGAATCCATCGCCGCTTTGGCGACCGCGACCGGAATGGCCGAGATCAACCTTGGGTCGAACGGCACAGGGATGATGTAGTTGGGACCGAATTTCGGCCGGTTGCCGCGGTAGGCGGCGGCAACATCGTCAGGCACATCCTGACGCGCGAGCGCAGCCAGGGCTTCGGCCGCCGCGACCTTCATTGCGTCGTTGATCGTGGTCGCCCGCACGTCGAGCGCGCCTCGGAAGATGTAAGGGAAACCAAGCACATTGTTGACCTGGTTCGGATAGTCCGAGCGGCCGGTCGCCATGATCGCATCGGTACGGATTTCGGCCGTTTCCTCCGGTGTGATTTCCGGGTCGGGATTAGCCATCGCAAAGATGATCGGGTTCTTGGCCATGGATTGCACCATGGCGGTCGTCAGCGCGCCTTTCGCCGATAGTCCGAAAAACACGTCTGCTCCGTCCAACGCGTCAGCGAGCGAACGGGCATTCGTCTTGACCGCATGGCCGGACTTCCACTGGTTCATGCCCTCTTTGCGGCCCTGATAGATCACGCCCTTGGTGTCGCACAGGATGACGTTTTCGGGCGGCATGCCCATCGCTTTGACAAGTTCGATGCAGGCAATGCCGGCAGCACCTGCGCCGTTGCAGACGAGCTTGGTCGTTTTGATGTCGCGGCCGGTGATTTCCAGCGCATTGACCAGACCGGCCGCCGCGATGATTGCCGTGCCGTGCTGATCGTCGTGGAAGACCGGAATATCCATCAGCTCGCGCAGCTGCTGTTCGATGATGAAACATTCAGGCGCCTTGATGTCCTCAAGGTTGATGCCGCCGAAGGAAGGCCCGAGCAGCTTTACGCAATTGATGAAGGCGTCAGCGTCTTCGGTGTCGACTTCAAGATCGATGGAATCGACATCGGCAAAGCGTTTGAAGAGCACAGCCTTGCCTTCCATCACCGGCTTTGAGGCCAGCGCGCCAAGATTACCAAGGCCCAGAATCGCGGTGCCGTTGGAAATAACGGCGACCAGATTGCCGCGCGTTGTGTAGTCGAAGGCGCGGGATGCATCTTCTGCGATCGCCTTGACCGGCACGGCGACGCCCGGCGAATAGGCTAGCGAAAGATCGCGCTGCGTCGCCATCGGCTTTGTCGGGTTGATTTCGAGCTTGCCGGGCCGGCCTGAGGCATGAAACTCGAGTGCTTCCTCAGGGCTGACCGACGGGCCTTGGGCGTCCTTGATATCTTTCGCTGGCATTGGGCTGATGCGTATCCTTGATCTCGATTTGGCGCCTGGCGTGGTCTTTTTGTGGAGGTTTGTGCGTGAGGCGTCATTAACGCTACACTTTTGCCCGCCGAGCCGCCAAGCAGGAATGGCCGAGGCTGAGGAAATTACGCTCCCGTGAACGACGAAACGCCGATCCGCCGCAAGACCGAAGGTGCCACGCCTGCGCCGCTGTCGGCCGTCGGCGCGACGCCGATGATGGAGCAGTATATCGAGATCAAGGCGGCCAATCCGGACTCGCTGCTCTTCTATCGCATGGGTGATTTCTATGAGCTGTTCTTCCACGATGCGGAGGTGGCGAGCCGTACGCTGGGCATCGCGCTCACCAAGCGCGGCAAACATCAGGGCGAGGACATCCCGATGTGCGGCGTTCCTGTGCATGCCGCCGACGACTATCTGCAGAAGCTGATCGCGGCTGGCCACCGTGTCGCCGTGTGCGAGCAGACTGAGGATCCCGCCGAGGCCAAGAAACGTGGTTCGAAATCGGTCGTGCGCCGCGATGTCGTGCGGCTTGTGACGCCAGGCACGATCACGGAGGAGAAAATCCTCGCACCGGCCGAGGCAAATACGCTGATGGCGCTGGCGCGGGTGAAAGGCACCGACGATGGCGGCTGCGCGCTCGCCTGGATCGATATTTCGACAGGCGCCTTCCGGGTGATGCAGAGCGCGGCCGACCGGCTGCTGTCCGATATTCTGCGCGTCGACCCGCGCGAACTGATACTGGCGGATGCGGTCTTCGCCGATCCCGAACTCAGGCCTGTCTTCGACTCGCTCGGCCGCATCGCAGTGCCGCAGCCGGCGCCGATGTTCGATTCCGCTCTCGCGGAAAGCCGCATCGCCCGGTTCTACGATGTGGCGACGACAGAAGGCTTCGGCACCTTCGCGCGTGCTGAGCTGGCGGCGATCGCGGCCGCTATCGGTTATGTCGAGAAAACCCAGATCGATGCCCGCCCGCCGCTAGAGCGGCCGGCGCGCGAAGATGCGGCTGCCTCGCTCTTTATCGATGCCGCGACGCGGGCAAATCTGGAACTGATGCGCACGCTATCCGGTGCGCGAGAAGGTTCGCTCTTCGCGGCGGTGGACCGCACGGTAACCGGCGGCGGCGCGCGTCTGCTTGGCGAACGCCTGACTGCGCCACTGACCGACCCCGGCGCAATCAATTCGCGGCTCGATGCTGTCGGTTGGTTCGTCGACGAGGATCGGACCCGCGAGACGCTGCGCGTCGCGTTGAAGGCTGCGCCTGACATAGCGCGCGCGCTGTCTCGTCTGGTGCTTGGGCGCGGCGGCCCGCGCGATCTCGGCGCGTTACGGGCTGGCCTGAACGCGGGGGCAGAGATCGCTGCGCTTCTGGATGCTGCCGAGCTGCCGGCTGGCATCGCTGCCGCGCTCAACGTTTTGCGCGCCGCGCCGCATGACTTCGCCAACCACCTCGCAACCGCGCTTGCCGATGAGTTGCCGCTGCTGCGCCGCGATGGCGGCTTCGTCCGCTCTGCCTACGATGCCGAGCTCGATGAGGTGCGTGCGCTGCGTGATGAGTCCCGGCGAGTGATCGCGGCGATGGAACGCCACCTGATCGAGGAAACGGGCATTCGCTCGCTCAAGATCAGGCACAACAATGTTCTGGGCTACTACATCGAGGTTACGGCGAACCATCACGCCACGCTGACCGGCACCGACGAGGCGAAGGCGCGCTTCATACATCGCCAGACGATGGCGAATGCGATGCGCTTCACGACTACTGAGCTGGCCGGGCTGGAAACGAAGATCGCCAACGCCGCGGACCGTGCACTGACGATCGAGCATGGTGTGTTCGACAAGCTGGTAGCTGAAGCGGCGGCTTGCGCCGACGCGATCCGCAAGGTTGCAGCCGCACTTGCCGAGCTGGATGTAGCCTCCGCACTTGCCGTGCTTGCCGAGGCCGACGACTACCGCCGCCCGACCGTGGATGACAGCCTGATCTTCAATGTCGAGCAGGGCCGCCACCCGGTGGTGGAACAGGCGCTGCGCAAGCAGCTTGCCGATCCCTTCGTCGCCAATGACTGCGAGCTCTCGCCTCAGGGTGACGCAAAAAACGGTGCGATCTGGCTGCTCACGGGCCCGAATATGGGCGGTAAATCCACCTTTCTGCGCCAGAACGCGCTGATTGCGGTGCTGGCGCAGGCGGGCTCCTTCGTGCCAGCAAAAAGCGCGCATATCGGCGTGGTGGACCGGCTGTTCAGCCGCGTCGGCGCGTCGGACGATCTGGCGCGGGGCCGCTCGACCTTCATGGTCGAAATGGTGGAAACGGCGGCGATCCTCAATCAGGCCGGCGAGCGCTCGCTGGTGATTTTGGACGAGATCGGCCGCGGCACCGCTACCTTCGACGGGCTTTCGATTGCCTGGGCGACGGTGGAGTTTTTGCACGAGAAAAACCGCTGCCGCGCGATCTTCGCCACGCACTTCCACGAAATGACCGCGCTCGCCGACAAGCTCGAGCGGCTTGCGAATGTGACGATGCGGGTCAAGGAATGGGAAGGTGAGGTTGTGTTTCTGCACGAGGTGGCGAAGGGCGCCGCCGACCGCTCCTACGGCGTGCAGGTGGCACGGCTTGCCGGCTTGCCGCAGCCGGTCGTTGACCGCGCTCGCGAGGTGCTGCATCGCCTAGAAGAAGGAGAGATCAGCGGCACAACGGCTTCGCTTGCCGACGATCTGCCGCTCTTCAACGCGGTCGTCTCCCGCGAACCGGCAAAACCCGCCGCGCGCGACAGCCTGCGCGAGGAACTCGACGGCCTGAACCCGGACGAGATGACGCCGCGCGAGGCGCTGGATGCGCTCTACCGGTTGAAGGCGGCCTCGAAATAGCCGTGTGCGGGCCCCATATCGCGACGCCGAGATTGGCGTTATAGAAGCCGCGACGCAACGACCTGAAATCGATGGCCAAAATTCCCCTCAAGCTTGAATTGATCGTTGACCGTGCTGCCCTGCGCGAAGGGCTGTCGGCAATTGCGCTGAAGCATGGCGGCGAGGGTGGCAGCACGGAAGCGCGCGGCGAGGTTGTTGAGCTGATCAAGGCCACCCTGGCCGAGGGCCGCGCAACCGCCGAACGCCTGCTCGGCGAGGATGGCGGAGGTACGGCCTGTGCGGCGCGGCTGTCGCATCTCATGGATGAGATCATCGCCGCGCTTTACGAATATGCGGGCGTACATGTTTACCGCTCGCGCAACCCGAGTTCGGCTGAGCGCATGGCGGTTGTCGCAGTCGGCGGCTATGGACGCGGCACGCTGGCGCCGGGGTCGGACATCGATCTGCTGTTCGTGCGGCCATACAAGCAGACGCCCTGGGGCGAGCAGGTCATCGAATATGTGCTCTATCTGCTCTGGGATCTCGGGCTGAAGGTTGGCCACGCCACGCGCAATGTCGAGGAATGCGTGCGGCTGTCGCGCACCGACATGACGATCCGCACGTCAATTCTCGAAGCCCGCTTCATCTGCGGCGACGAAGCGCTGAACGACGAGCTGCTGGAACGCTTCGACGACGAAGTGATGCGCGACACCGGGTCGGAGTTCGTTCAGGCCAAGCTGGCGGAGCGTGACGAGCGCCACGAGAAGGAAGGCGAAAGCCGTTATCTGGTCGAGCCCAACGTGAAGAACGGCAAGGGCGGGCTGCGCGATCTGCATACGCTTTTCTGGATCGGCAAATATTTCTACCGCGTGCCCTCGGCCGAGGAGCTGGTCGAAAAGGGCGTCTACACCCGCAAGGAATATCTGCTTTTCCGCAAATCCGAGGACTTCTTGTGGGCAGTGCGCTGCCACATGCACTTTCTCACCGGCCGCGCGGAAGAGCGCCTGCATTTCGATATCCAGCGCGAAATCGCGGAGCGGCTTGGCTATCACAGTCATCCGGGTCTGTCGGCGGTCGAGCGCTTCATGAAGCATTACTTCCTGACCGCAAAATCGGTGGGCGACCTCACCCGCATCTTCTGCGCAGCGCTTGAGGAAGAGCAGGCCAAGCAAGTGCCGGGCTTCAGCCTGTTCTCGAGTTTTTCGCGCCGCCGCCGCAAGCTGGCGGGCACGACCGACTTTCTGGTCGACAATCACCGCATCACGATTTCCGACCCTGAGGTGTTCGAGCGCGACCCGGTCAATCTGCTCAGGCTGTTCTGGCTGGCCGACAAGCACGGGCTGGAGTACCACCCCGACGCGATGCAGCTTGTCACGCGGTCGCTGAAGCTGATCGACCGCAATCTGCGTCGCAACAAGGAGGCTAACCGGCTCTTCCTCGACGTGTTGGCATCCGGCCGCGACCCCGAGCTCAACATGCGCCGCATGAACGAGGCGGGCGTGCTGGGCAAGCTGATACCCGACTTCAACAAGATCGTCGCGATGATGCAGTTTTCCATGTACCACCACTACACGGTGGACGAGCATCTGCTGCGCTGCATCCGCGTCTTCTCCGAGATCGAGCGTGGCGAGGCGGCACAAAAGCACCCGCTTGCGCATTCGCTGATGCCGGACCTGACTGAGCGGCGCGAGCTGCTTTACGTTGCGCTGCTGTTCCACGACATCGCCAAGGGGCGGCCGGAAGACCACTCCATTGCCGGCGCGCGCATTGCCCGGCGGTTGTGCCCCCATATGGGCTTCAACAAGGAAGATACCGAGACGATCGCCTGGCTGATCGAACATCACTTGCTGATGTCGATGACGGCGCAGACGCGCGACCTGAACGACCGCAAGACGATCGAGGATTTCGCCAATGTGGTGCAGTCCGTCGAGCGGCTGAAGCTGCTTCTGGTGCTCACCGTGTGCGACATTCGCGGCGTCGGACCGGGCGTGTGGAACGGCTGGAAGGGTCAGCTGCTGCGCACGCTCTATTTCGAAACCGAACTTCTGCTGCGCGGCGGCTTTTCCGAAATGTCGCGCCGTGAGCGCACAGAGGGCGCCAGCCTTCGTCTGGCTGAAGCGCTCTCCGATTGGCCGGCGAACGAGCGCAAGCGCTACATCAAGCTGCTCTACGGCAACTATCTGCTCACCGTCGATCTGGAAGATCAGGTGCGCCATGCAAATTTCGTGCGCGAGGCCGACAAGGAAAAGCGCACTCTGGCAACGATGAGCCGGCCGCTGACCTTCGAGGCGGTGACGGAGATCACCGTGCTCGCGCCCGACCATCCGCGCCTGTTGAGCGTGATCACAGGGGCCTGTTCGGCCGCCGGCGCAAACATTGTCGATGCGCAGGTTTTCACCACCGCCGACGGGCGAGCGCTCGATGTCATTCTTATCAATCGCGAATTCGACCTTGATGACGATGAACGCCGCCGGGCAGCCCGCGTCGGCAAGCTCATAGAGAGTGTGCTGTCGGGCAAACGCTATCTGCCTGAGGTGATCAAAGAACGCTCCCGGCCCAAAAAATCCACCAAGGCGTTTCGTGTCGAGCCGCGCGTCGATATCCGCAACACGCTGTCGAACCGCTTTTCGGTGATCGAGGTGACCTGTCTCGACCGGCCAGGTCTGCTTTCCGAAATCACCGGGCGCATTTCCGATCTTTCGCTCGACATCGCGTCGGCCCACATCACCACTTTTGGCGAGAAGGTGATCGACACCTTCTACGTAACCGACCTGACCGGCCAGAAAGTAGAGAGCGAGGCCCGTATGGCGGCGATCAGGGAAGGCCTTCTGGAAACGCTTGAGGGTAAGTCGAGCCCCGGACCTGTGCGCACGCACCAACCCGAGGCCGCCGAGTGAGCCTGATCGCGAAATTCGCCAGCGTCGGCAGCGCCACGATGGCGAGCCGCGTGCTGGGCTTCGTGCGCGAGGCGCTTGTTGCAGCGGCCCTTGGCGCCGGCCCCGTGACCGACGCCTTCTACGCCGCGTTCCGCTTTCCCAATCTCTTTCGCCGACTTTTCGCCGAAGGTGCGTTCAATTCCGCCTTCATTCCGCTTTTTGCCAAGGAACTTGAAGGGGGCGGGAGCGAGGCCGCCCGCCGCTTCGGCGAGGACATATTGGCGGTTCTGCTGACCGTCCTGATCGCGCTATCGGCGCTGGCGATGCTCTTCATGCCCTATCTGGTTGCGACGATCATCGCGCCGGGATTTGCCGACACGCCCGACAAGTTCGATCTGACCGTGCTGCTTACGCGGATCATGTTTCCTTATCTGCTGTGCATGTCATTGGTGGCGATGCTGTCGGGCATCCTCAACTCCATGCGCCGCTATTTTCTGGCAGCGTTGTTGCCGGTGCTGCTCAACGTCATTCTGGTCGGCGTTCTGCTGGCAGCGATCTACGGCGATTTCGATGCCTATGCGACCGGCATCTGGCTTGCCTGGGGCGTGATGGCATCGGGAGTGGCGCAGCTCGGCCTGTTGATCTGGGCGGTCGCGCGCACCGGCTTTCATATGCGGCTGCGCCTGCCGAAGATGACGCCGGCCGTGCGCAGGCTTCTGGTGCTGATGGCGCCGGCGCTGATCACAGGCGGCGTCACGCAGATCAATCTGCTCGTCGGCCAGATCATTGCGTCGGCGCAGGACAAAGCGATTTCGCTGCTCAATTTCGCCGACCGCATCAACCAGCTGCCGCTGGGCGTGATCGGCATAGCGGTTGGCGTGGTGCTGCTGCCCGAGCTTTCGCGGGCGCTGAAGGCCGGAGATGACGCCGAGGCCGCGCATCTGCAAAACCGCTCACTGGAATTCGCGCTGGCGCTGACCCTGCCGGCCGCCGTTGGCTTCATGGTTATGCCGGGGCCGATCGTGAACGTGCTTTATGAGCGCGGCGCGTTCACCGCTGAAACCACGGCGCTGACGGCAGCAGCACTTGCCGCATTCGCCGCCGGGCTGCCGGCCTATGTGCTGATCAAAGTGTTCCAGCCGGCCTATTTCGCGCGCCTCGACATGCGTACGCCGATGTGGTTTTCGGCAATTTCGGTGGCGGTGAATATCGCCGCCAGCCTGGCGCTGTTCCCGCTCTACGGTCACGTGGCTATTGCAGCCGCGACTTCGATCTCGGCCTGGGTCAACACCGCGCTGCTGGCCGGCACCTTGTGGTGGCGTGGCGATTTCAAACCATCCGCCGTCACAATGCGGCGCGTGGCGCTGCTTCTGGTCGCGAATGCCGCGATGGGCGCTGTGATCTGGGGGCTTCTGCAGCTCGCCGCGCCCTGGGTTGGCAATGCGCTGATCGCCGTGCGGGTACTCGCGGTGATGGGCGTCATTTCGGTGGCGGCAATCGTCTATTTCGCCATCGCCATCGCCATCGGCGCGATCGACAGACGCGACATCACCGGCATCATGAGGCGCAGACGACGCGCCACTTGATTAGTGCCGGGTGCTCGTCCATAAGCCGCGCACCGATTTTCGCCGCGCGCGAAACGGCCCTCCACAAGCCACGGGACTAAATCCATGAACAGCTTCAGAGAACGTGTGTTTTCCGGCGTTCAGCCGACCGGAAACCTTCATCTCGGCAACTATCTGGGCGCCATCAAGCGCTTCGTCGCCCTGCAGGACCAGCATGACTGCATCTATTGCGTCGTCGACCTGCACGCCATCACCCTTTGGCAGGAACCGGCCGAGTTGGAGCAGGCGACGCGCGAAGTGACCGCCGCATTCCTGGCAGCCGGCATCGACGCCGAAAAGAACATCGTTTTCAACCAGAGCCGCGTGCCGCAGCACGCCGAGCTGGCATGGATATTCAACTGCATCGCCCGCATGGGCTGGTTGAACCGCATGACGCAGTTCAAGGAAAAGGCCGGCAAGGACCGCGAGAACGCTTCAGTGGGCCTGTTTGCCTATCCGACGCTGATGGCGGCCGACATTCTGGCCTACCGCGCTACGCATGTGCCCGTGGGCGACGACCAGAAGCAGCATCTGGAACTCACCCGCGACATTGCGCAGAAGTTCAACAACGACTTCTCCGAGCGTATCGCCGCGCTAGGAGTAGGCGTTGAGATGATGGTGGGCGATGAGAAGGTGAACGGCTTTTTCCCGCTCACCGAACCGCTGATCGAAGGGCCGGCGCCGCGCGTGATGAGCCTGCGTGACGGCACCAAGAAGATGTCGAAATCCGACCCGTCGGACCTGTCGCGCATCAATCTGACCGACGATGCGGACACCATCGCCAAGAAAGTGCGCAAGGCGAAAACCGACCCCGAAGCTCTGCCATCCGAGCTGGACGGGCTGGAAGGCCGGGCGGAGGCGGAAAATCTCGTCACGATTTTCGCTGCCCTCAGCGAAACGTCGCGCGAGGCGGTGATCTCGGATTTTGGCGGCCGTCAGTTTTCCGAATTCAAGCCGGCGCTGGCCGAGCTCGCGGTCGAAAAGCTGGCGCCGATCGCCGCGGAGATGCGTCGCATTTCGGCCGACCGCGCTTATGTCGACGGCGTTCTGAAGGCCGGTGGCGAGCGCGCGCAGGCGGAAGCGGAAGAGACGCTGAAGGCCGCGCGGCAGATCATCGGCCTGTTGCAAAACTAAGCCTCGACGCCAGCCGCGGCAACGCAAGCATCATCACACAACAAGCCATCGGGCCAGCTTGCCGCCGGCAGGGTCCGATGGCAGATTGGCTCGCATTCAGAGCCGGGAGAGGCGCCAGATGGTATCAAAACGCCTGAGCAGGGAAGCCGGCCACCGGCGCAAATTCCTCGTCGTGATCGACGAAACCGAGGAATGCGAGCGCGCGGTGGCATATGCCTCGCGGCGCGCCGAATCGACGGGCGGCGTGTTGGTGCTTCTGTTTGTGATCAGCACCGCCGACTTCCAGCAGTTTCTGGGCGTGGAGCAGGTGATGCGCGAGGAAGCGCAAACTGCCGCCTCCACCGCGCTGGAGCAGCACGCGGCCAAGGTGCGTGAGCGCGTGGGCATCGAGCCCGAGCTGGAAATCCGCGAGGGCTCGCGGGTTGAGGAAATTCACCGCCTGATCGAGGAAGACCAGGATATTGCGATACTGGTGCTGGCCTCGGGCGGCGCGAAGGAAGGGCCGGGACCGCTGGTGTCGTCAATCGCCGGCAAGGGCGCGGCCTTCCCCATTCCGGTCACGGTTGTGCCCCAAAACCTCACCGACGAGGACATCGACAGCCTCGCGTGACAGCTTTGCTGTTTGAGCGATGCGGCTTGAATTACGGCGCGCTTAAGCCTATTTAGAATTATTCAAAAGAACCTGGAGGCGAAGGGCAGCCATGTTTATCCAGACCGAGGCAACCCCAAATCCCGCGACGTTGAAATTTCTTCCCGGCAAGGAAGTCATGCAGTCGGGTACGGCGGATTTCCGCGATGCCGACGCTGCGCGCGAAACCTCACCGCTTGCGGGACGCCTGTTTGACGTGCCGGGCGTGACCGGTGTCTTCCTGGGCTATGACTTTGTCACCGTGACCAAGGAAGAAGAGCCTGACTGGCAGCACCTGAAGCCAGCGGTTCTGGGCGCCATCATGGAGCATTTCATGTCCGGCCAGCCGGTCATGGCCGATGGCATCGCCAACGATACGGCTGCCGATGAGGGCTCAGAATTCTTCGAGGACGAGGACAAGGAAATCGTGCTCACCATCAAGGAGTTGCTGGATACGCGCGTGCGTCCGGCAGTTGCACAGGATGGCGGCGACATCACCTTCCGCGGCTATCGCGACGGCACGGTGTTTCTCAACATGAAGGGGGCCTGCGCGGGCTGTCCGTCTTCCACCGCGACGCTGAAGCACGGCATTCAGAACCTGCTTCGCCACTTCGTGCCAGAGGTGCAGCAGGTCGAGCAGATCGTCTGAGAAACTCCCGACCGGCGGTCTTTTCACTCAACATAATCGCACAAAAAAACCGGGCTCAAGGCCCGGTTTTTTCTTTGCAGCAGGTCCGCCGCCTAGCGTTTGACGATGACCTTGGCGCCGACCTCGGCACGATTGTAAAGGTCGATAATATCCTGATTGATCAACCGGATGCAGCCAGACGACACGTTGCGTCCGATCGAGTTCCATTCCGGCGAGCCGTGAATGCGGTAGATCGTTGAGCCGATATAGAGTGCGCGTGCGCCCAGCGGGTTCTGCAGACCGCCTGGCATATACGCTGGCAGGATCTTGCCCTTCGCACGTTCACGCGCACGCATGACCGCCGGCGGCGTCCAGCCCGGCCACTCCGCCTTGCGGGTGATGCGGTGCGTGCCCGACCAGGTGAAGCCGTCGCGGCCCACGCCGATGCCGTAGCGCATCGCCTTGCCTTCTGGCATCACGAAGTAGAGGAACTTCTCGCTGGTATCGACGATGATGGTGCCGGGCTTCTGCTTGGTCTCGTAGGCGACCACCTGCCGGTGATATTTGCGGTCGAGCCGGCTGACCGGAACCGAAGGAATTTGATAGCCCGCATCTCGCACGGTGCGATAGCTGGACGTGAAAACCTGTCCGCTTGTGCAGCCTGCCAGTGCGGTTGCGAACCCCACAACGGCAACCGCCAGAATCGTTTTGATCTTCATGTTAGAACCTGTTCCCCCGGGCTGAATCGACCACGGCTCGAATCGAGCCTCATTTTCGTCATTATTGTTAATGCGCGGCTGTGGCCCGACCAAGCAAATAATGGCGCGGGTGCTGACGCCGGGGAATGTTGCAGCCCTGATATTGCAAATTGGCAACAGCTCACGGAAATGTGAGCCTCCACCCGCCTGTTTCCTCGCATTTCAGCGACGCATCGCCACGTCAGGCGGCTGAAGCGCGAGCAGCGTTTGCACCTCAAGAGGAGTGGTCAATGACCGAAATCGTGAACACGGCCCCTAAATTCGTGCGGGTACTGAGCGGCGAGGCCCGCCCGGACAACAAATCGGTTGCGCTGCTGCTTGGAACCGAGGCGATGGAGAAGTTCGGGCTGGAGTTCGATGTCGGCGTGGCGCCGGCGGTCATTGCGGCACTCGCAAGCCTTGTCGGCAAGGCGACGGAGGACATGCCGCGCGAGGAACGCCCGACCACGCAGGCGCTGCAGACGACCGGCATGGCCTTCGGCCTCAACGATCATGGCCAGCCCGGCATCATCCTTTCGCTGGAAGGCGGCGGCGAAATCGCACTCGCGCTCACCCTGTCCGATCTGCCAACACTGCGCGAGATGATCGACAACACACTGGAAGCGGAGGAACTGGCGCGTAAGCATTAAGGGGCCAGCTGTAGCTCAGACCCAGGTATCCGGCCGTTCGATGATTTTGCCGTTGCGCGCCATCACGCGCTCGGGGAACTGTGCGGCTTTCAGCCTCTGATAGGTTACTTGTCTGACGAAGGACGAGGCTTTGACCATCCTTTGTCCAGGGCGCTGGCCGTCCAGCCATGCCACGCCGACGGGCTTACCCATTTCCTTAACCATCCGGATAGGCTCACAGAGGTCGGTATCTTGTGAAACGACAAAGGCCGTATCAAAGCGATCGTGATGAGCATCGTTGAGGAGATGCGACGCTAAGTTGACGTCGGAGCCTTTCTCTTCCGTGTCATGTACCTCCACCTTTACCGGTGGCTGCCACGCCGGATGAACAACTGGTCGCCACTTCTGTTTTGGCAGGAAGCGGCCATAATGAAAATGCAAGCCAGAAACTGTTGCCAGTGCGCTGAACAATATTTGCTGCCTGCGTGGAGCATCGGGATCACCCGCCCTTGGACTTACGCGCGCAGTAAAATAGCGAATGGTTTCTACGGTATCTTCTTCTGATAGCAGCGACTCAACAAGTGTCCGAATGTTCAGCCACTTCACATCCGGTCGGTGACGAAGAGCTCGATAGTATAGGTTAAAGCCGTCAACATACACGTAGACGCGCATCGATCCCCCGAAACAGCAAAGGCCACCTTGGCTTCCGCCTTGGTGACCTTTGAGCCAACGGCACGCCGTTGGCGAGTCGAATCATACATAGGTTAGGCAACACTAAGGGTCAATTAATACGAGGCTATGTTTCAAACGGAGAGAGGCGATTACCCATTTGGCAAAGAGCGGGTTCAAAACGAGAACATTTCATGGCATGGTCGCGTGATGCCGATTGTCTCGCCCTTCGCCACCAACCCGCTTGCCGATGGCCGCCAGTCCGACCGCGCGTTGCTCGTGCGGCGCGGCGTGCAGCGGCTCCTGGCTGAGACGGGGGCGGTCACGCTGCCAGAATTGTCGCTGAAGACCGGCCGGCGCGCCGACCTGGTGGCGCTCAGCCGGCTGGGCGAAATCTGGATCATCGAAATCAAATCCTCGATCGAGGATTTTCGGGTCGATCGCAAATGGCCGGAATATCGCGATTTCTGCGACCGCTTTTTCTTCGCTACGCATCCCGGCGTCCCGGCGGAGATATTTCCCGACGATTGCGGTTTCATTCTTTCCGACGGCTATGGCGCGGAGATTTTGCGCGACGCGCCCGAACACCGGCTCGCTGCCCCCACCCGTAAGGCGCTGACCTTGCGCTTCGCGCGCGCAAGTGCGGCCCGCATCACGGCAGCGGAAATGGCCGGCGTGCCGGTGGCGGCGTTGGAGAATGAAGGGGATTAGGCACGGCGGTTAGAGTGGAAAAACCACGATTGCCGACTGCCGAAAACCTTACCTTGGCGCCCGTTTTGCAAGAATTCGCTGCAATGTTCGCCGGTGCATGTTGAGCCGCCGCGCGGTTTCCGAGACGTTGCGGTCGCACATCTCGTAGACGCGCTGAATATGTTCCCACCGCACGCGGTCGGCAGACATCGGGTTTTCGGGCGGGTCGGGACGCTCGCCCGTGTTGATAAGCGCGGCATAAACGTCGTCGGCATCCGCCGGCTTGGCGAGATAGTCGACCGCGCCAAGTTTCACCGCGGTCACTGCCGTGGCGATGTTGCCATAGCCGGTAAGGATGATTGTGCGGGCGTCACCGCGCTTTTCGCGGATCGCGGCCACGACATCGATGCCGTTTCCGTCGCCCAGCCGCATATCGACCACGGCATAGGCCGGAGCGCCGGCCTTCACCTTCGTGAGCGCCTCTTCCACGCCCTCGGCGGTGTCGACCGTGAAGCCGCGGCTTTCCATCGCGCGTGCAAGCCGGGTCAGAAACGGCTTGTCGTCTTCGACGATGAGCAGCGTTCGGTCCGCGCCAAGCGCATCTTCGGCATTTGTGGCCGGTGTTTCGGACATCGATGTTCTTCTTCTTGGTGCCGGAATACTCGTTCTGTTTAGCCAAAAATGCCGCCAAGTCCAGCATTCGGCCCTGTGACATCTAGCCTGCGGGCAAGGAGCCGACAAACTCCGCGCGTGGCCACTCCACCGTGACGACCGCGCCTTTGCCGGGTTCGGGTGCGTTGGAAAAGGTGACGATCGCGCCCGAGCGGTCGAGCAGCGATTTGGCGATAAAGAGACCGAGTCCGAGGCCGCCGCCAGAACTCGGACCGCTGCGGCGGGTGAGATAGGGTTCGCCGATCCTGTCGAGCACCTCGGCGGAAAAACCGCTGCCATCGTCAATGACAGTGACGGTGACTATCTCAGCGCTCCACGCCCAGCGTATGACAACAACCGAGCGCGCGAAGTCGACCGCGTTTTCGACCAGATTGCCAAGGCCGTAGATCACGCCGGGGTTGCGGCGGCCGATCGGTTCTGGCCCTTCGCAGTCGCCGGCCTCCAGGCGCAGCTCGATGCCGAATTCGCGATGCGGCGCGACTGCCTCTTCCACCAATGACGTGATTGGCATGCGCGCAAGATGCGCTTCGCCCTCCGACGAGAGATTGGTGAGCCGCTTGAGGATTTCCCGGCACCGTTCGCTCTGCGAGCGCAACAGGCTGACATCCTCGCGAAAGCGTGGGTCGCTCTCCAGCGCGCGCTCCATCTCCTTCGACACCAGAGCGATCGTGGCGAGCGGTGTACCGAGCTCGTGAGCGGCGGCGGCTGCCAGCCCGTCGAGCGCGGACAGGTGCTGTTCGCGCTGAAGCACCAACTCGGTCGCCGAAAGCGCGTTGGCGAGAAGCCGCGCTTCTTCCGCGACCCGATATGCATAGACGCTGGTGAAGGCGATGGACGACACCACCGCCATCCACACGCCGGCAATGAAGACTAACGGCATGACGAGCTGCGTGCCGGGATACCACGGGATCGGCAGATGGAAGAAAGCGAGCAGCGTGGTTGCGACCACAACGATGCTACCGAGCAGCATTGTGTGGCTGCGCGGCATTGACGTCGCCGAAATGACCACGGGCACCGCCATGAGCACAGCGAAAGGATTGGTCAGTCCACCGGTCATGAAAAGCAGGCCGGCCAGCTGCACCGCATCGAAAGCGAGAATGCCGAATGCCGCCTTCGGCACCAGACGGTGGGTCGCAGGGTAGCGGAACGAAAGGAACAGGTTAAGCCAGGCTGAGCAGGCAATAAGCGCCAGGCAGGGCCCGACCGGAAGCGGAAAGCCGAGGCCGAAGGCGACCGCGAGAACGGCCGCGCTCTGGCCGATAATAGCGAGCCACCGCAGCCGGATAAGCGTGTTGAGCCGCAACCGGTAGGCGGATGATTGATCGAGGGTGGCGACCTCCTGGGACATGCTTTCCTTATGCGTTGCTATCGCCGCTCGGCCAAGTGGCTGGGCGTTTTGCCGCACGAATGCGCGCCGACGGCGTTGCTATTTGCGCGGCTTGGCGCGGTTGGTTGCTTGTGCCAGTTCCGGCTTTTCCGGCCATTCATGTTTGGGGTAGCGGCCGCGCATCTCGGCGCGTACGTCTTTCCATGATCCCGCCCAGAAGCCCGGCAGGTCGCGTGTCGTCTGCAGTGGGCGATGCGCGGGCGAGAGCAGCTCAAGCGTCAGCGGCACGGTGCCGTTTGCAATTGTCGGATGCTGGCTGAGGCCGAAAAGCTCCTGCACGCGCATTGCGAGCACCGGTTCGTCCCCGGCGTAATCTATCGGGACCCGGCTGCCGGATGGCGCATCGAAATGGGTCGGCGCGAGCTGGTTGAACCTGCTGTGCTCGCCGGCGGGGATGAGTGCGCCGAGGGCCTGTTCCAGAACATCTGCGCCAATGCGAGCGAAGGATGCTTCACCTGGAAGAAAGGGAGCCAGCCAGCTGTCGAGGTTCGAAAGCAGCGCTTCGTCCGAGACATCCGGCCATGGCGCCCCAATCCCGCGATGAAGCCAGCTGAGCCGGGCGCGCAGCGCGATCGCCTGCTTGCTCCAGGTGAGCAGGCCGAGCCCCTGTTCGGCAAGCACGGCGGCAATCGCCGCGTTGGCATCGTCGCCGGTGGGCGCCGGCAGTGGTTTTTCGCTGAGAGTGATCGCGCCGAGGCGCTCGGCGCGCCGCGTTCTAACTGCGCGCGCTTCCATGTCGTAGGAAGTGGTGACCGCGCTTTCGATCGCGCCTGATAGGACCGCCCGCACCTCGTCTTCGCTGGTTGCGGCGGCGGCGGTGATACGGGCGTTTTTGCCGCCGCCCTGCAGGTCGGCAACGACAAGCCATTCATGTTTTGCCAGTGCTGACATTTCGTCCAGCATCGCGCCGCGGCCGCCGGAGAGCACATAATGGCCGGCGGCCCCGCGCGCTTTCGCGACGCGGTCAGGCCAGGCGTGGAGGAGCAGTTCGCCAGCGCTCTTTCCCGCCCCCGTGAGGGGAGAGGTGGCCGTGCGCACCAACCGCTCGGCCAGACCTTTCGCTGCTTTGGCGCGGGGCGAGTGGTCATTGCGGAACCGCGATAGCCGGTGGTCGAGATCGGGATCGTTGCCGCCAAGCCCGCGTTCCGTCAGGAGCACCGCGAGCTCGGCAGCCTGCTTGCCATCTCCGGATTTCGCGGCTTGCGCGACCATGTGGGCAAGCCGAGCGGGAAGCGCTAGGCGGCGCATCGCATGTCCGGCTTCGGTGATACGGCCGTCGGCATCGACTGCCCCGAGGCGTGCAAGCAGCGCCCGAGCCTCGACAAGCGCCGGAGCCGGCGGAGCATCGAGAAATGACAGCGTTGCAGGGTCGGCAATCCCGAACGCGGCGCAGTCGAGCAGCAACCCGGTCAGGTCGGCCTGAAGAATCTCGGGCGGAGTGAAGGCTGGCAACGCCGCGGTCTGTTCCTGCCGCCAAAGCCTGATCGCGATGCCGGGCTGCGTTCGCCCGGCGCGTCCGGCCCGCTGGTCTGCGGAGGCGCGCGACACGCGCACCGTTTCCAGCCGCGTCGTTCCGCTCGCGGACTCAAAGCGCGGCAGACGCGATAGCCCGCTATCGATCACGATGCGCACATCTTCGATGGTGATCGATGTCTCGGCAATTGCTGTGGCGAGCACGATCTTTCGCCGGCTTGCGGCCGCTGGCCGTATCGCGGCGTCTTGCGCGCCGCCTTCCATCGCGCCGAACAGGGGCGCGATATCCACATTGGCCGGCAGCCGTCCGGCAAGCGCTTCGGCGGTGCGTTCGATTTCGCGCTGGCCAGGCAGGAAGGCGAGAACGCTGCCTTCTTCCTCCGCGACCGCGTTGCGGATCGCCCGCGCCATCGCGATTTCGACAGGCTCGCCGGCCGGGCGTTCGTTGTAGCGTATTTCGACGGGAAAGCTGCGGCCCTCGCTGGTGATCACCGGTGCATCGCCAAGCAGGGCGGAGACGCGGCCGCCGTCAATCGTGGCTGACATCACGAGAAGCCGCAAATCGGGGCGCAACCCGCCTTTCACGTCCAGTGCCAGCGCCAGGCCGAGATCGCCGTCGAGCGAACGCTCGTGAAATTCGTCGAAGATGAGCGCGCTGATGCTGGAAAGCTCAGGATCGTCGAGGATCATACGTGCCATCACCCCCTCGGTGACGACCAGAATGCGGGTGCGCGCGGAGACCTTGCGGTCAAGCCGCATCGCGTAGCCGACTGTCTCGCCGGGCTTCTCGCCGATGAGGTCCGCCATGCGCCGCGCGGCAGCACGGGCGGCAAGCCTGCGCGGCTCCAGAAGCACGATCATGCCGTCGCCGAGCCAGGGCGCATCGAGAAGGTGGAGAGGCACAAGCGTTGTTTTGCCCGCGCCCGGAGGCGCGACGAGCACGGCCTGACCCTTGTGTTCCAGTGCGTTGGCAAGGTCGGGCAGCACCGCCGATACAGGCAGGTCGGGCAAGCTGGCCACGATTATTCGCCGACGCGGATGACCGTGCCGCCGGCGGCAGCGGCGTCTGCTTCGTCATGCGTCACTAGCAGCGTCGGCAGGCCCTTTTCGCGGGCGCGCTCGAAAACGAGATCGCGCATCTGCTGGCGCAAGGCGGCGTCGAGCTTGGAAAAGGGTTCGTCGAGAAGCAGCGCCCTTGGTTCGGCAATCAGCACGCGGGCAAGCGCGACCCGCGCCTTCTGCCCGCCCGAAAGTGTATCGGGGTCGCGGTCTTCGTAGCCGGCGAGGTCGATGCCTTCGAGCGCGCGGCAGGCAATCTCGCGCCGTGCGGCGCGGCCGGTCGTGGCGGGCGGGATCGCGAATACAAGATTGCCGGCGACGGTCATGTGCGGGAAAAGCAGCGGATCCTGAAACAAAATGCCGACATGCCGGTCTTCGGAGGGAATGCAGGTCAGGTCCGCGCTGTCGATGAACACACGGCCACTGGCTTCGAAGGCGGGATCGAGAAACCCGCCAATGAAGGCAAGCAGCGTGGACTTGCCGGAGCCGGACGGACCCATCACGGTCAGCACTTCGCCGGGCGCGATTTCGTGCGAGATCGACAGCAACGGAGCGCCGTTCAGCGATATGCGGATTGTGTCGAGCCGCAGCCCCTTGCCGTCCAAGGCCAGTCCTCCGGAGATCATGCCCGCATTGCGCGGAAGCGCCGGAATAGCAGCGCGGGAACCAGCGTTGCAACGGCGAAGCCCGCAAGCGGCAGCAGCATCTGGAGGAAGGCGTAGACGCCGATCACGCGGCGGTTGCCGCCGGACGCGAGCGCGACTGCCTCGGTGGTGATGGTGGGCAGGCGCCCAGCCCCGACAAGCAGGGTGGGCAGATACTGCCCGATGGAAACCGCGAAGCCGACAGCGGCGGCCGTCAGGATGGCGCGCAGCAGCATCGGCGCGCGGATGCGCCACAGCGTTGCGGTGCGTGATTTGCCGAGCCCGGCGGCAATCGCCTCATAGCGCGTGTCGAATGCGCGCCAGGGGTCCGACAGGGACAGGAACACATAAGGCAGCACGAAAACGAGATGCACGAAAATGAGCGCCGGCAGGCTGGCGACTGTGCCTGAAAGCACGAAGACGAGTTGCAGCCCGAACAGGAAGGCGACCTGCGGCACAACGAGCGGCAGATAGACGAGCGGCAGGGTGAAGCGGGTGGCGCGTCTGCCTGTGGCACTCTCGCGGACGAGGCACATTGTTGCCAGCGCGACCGCAATTGCGGTTGCGATCAGGGCAACGATGAACGTGGTGAAGAGCGGCCCGGCAATGCGCGGCGCGGCCTTCATCCAGCTCTTCAGCGTCAGCGTGTCGGGCATGGCATTGGGAAACTGCCAAAGGCCGGCGACCGACCAGATGGCGAGAGCGCCAAGGCCCGCGAATACCAGCGCGGCCGCAAGGGCCATGAGCCACCATATTGTGTGCCGCAGCCAGCGGTCGCGGCGCAGGCTGTAGCCCGCCTGACCCAGAAACTGAACGCCCGAACCGAACGCCTTTTCGAGCACGATCCAGGTCAGGATTGCCGCCGCTGCCACGCCAAGTTGCAGCACTGCGCCGGCAGAAGCGAGGAACCGCATGGAAATTTCAGGATCGTTCATCCAGCCGGCGAGCCGCACCGCAAGCGTGCCGGGCAGGGTGGGTCCGAGGATTGCCGCCACATCCACGACCGAGGCGGAGAAGGCGATGACGGCGAGCACCGCCAACCTGATCTGGCGGTAGATTTGCGGCCAGCTCGCGTAGACGAAACCGGCAATGCGGCCATAGCCTAGAAGCGCGGTTATCTTGCGCGTGCGCTCCACCGGCACTTGCGGTAGCGCTGCCAGCGTGACGAGCAGCAGGAACGGCACCTCCTTAACCACGAGCCCGGCGATCAGGGAGAGCGCAGCACCGTCATTGACGATGATGACGTCGGGCGGCCGCTCCCACCCGGTCAGCCAGGGCGAAGTCAGTCGCGACAGCACGCCTGAGGGGGCAATCAGAAATGCAAACCCGAAGGCCGCCGCCGCATGCGGCACGGAAAGTAGAGGCGAAACCAGATGCTGGATGGTCGCAAAGCTGCGCGTGCCTGCCCAGGCCGCGACGAACAGCATGACGATCACAAGTGAAATCGCGGCCGAGGCGAGACCGGTATAGTAGCTCATCCAGGCCGAGCGTTGGATGCCGGGCTGCGCTGCAAGTTCCACGAAGGGCGCGAGCGACAGCGTATCGCCGCCGAGTGCGGGCAGATAGCCAAAGGCCGGGAGCAGCGTCCCGGCCAATCCTGCGAGTACGGGCCCTGCCAGAAGCAGAATAGTGAGCGGCGGGCCGAGCTTTGAGATCATTGTCTCGAAGTTGCGAACGAGGCCGGCGCTTTATGGCGCCCCCCTCTGTCCTGCCGGACATCTCCCCCACAAGGGGGGAGATTGGCGGCGACTACTGGTTCCGCCGACCTGTTGTGTGAGGTTCCAGACCCAAAGCTGCTGATCTCCCCCCTTGTGGGGGAGATGCCTGGCAAGGCAGAGGGGGGTGCAAAGGGGCGCGGCATCTGTAAGTGACCGCTAATTCGCCACCCCGTAGCGGCGTTTCCACTCCGTCTCCAGCCGGTCCATCCAGGTGGGATGCGGTTCGTCCAGCGCCGGGCCGAGGTCTTCCGGCGCGAGCGTTGCGATGCCGAGATCGAGCGCGTCGAACCGCGCCTTGTCGTCGGCATCGAGCTTGCCGACATTGAGAACTGTCGGGTCGCCCCAGACTTCCGGGTCCTGCTTGTGTGCCTGCGCCTCCGGTGAGATCAGGAAGTTGGCCAGCACCAGCGCGCCGGCTTTTGCCGCCGCGTTGTAGGGGATCGCGACGAAATGCGTGTTTGAGAGCGTCCCGCCGGGGAACGTGAAAGAACGCACGGTGTCCGGTAGTTCGCCATTGGCGATCGCGCTGGAGGCCTCCGCCGGGTTGAAGGCGAAGATGATATCGAGCTCGCTGTCGGCCAGAAGCTGGCGCATGGCGGGATAGTTTTGCGGATAAGCGCCGCCGCTGCGCCACATCACCGGGTGCAACTGGTCGAGATACTCGAACAGCGGCTTGGTCACCGCGTCGAACTCCCCTTCGACCACGGGCTCAAGAAGCACGGACCGGTCGGCGACCTTCTCGCTCAGCACCTGCTTCAAAAATGACGAGCCGATGAAGTCTGGCGGCTGCGGATAGGAGAAACGGCCGGGATTGGCTTTGGCCCATTCGAGCAGGCCGTCGGCCGATTGCGGCAGCGCGCCGGCATCTGTGCGGGCGCTGTCGTAGAAGAAGACAAGCTTCGCCATGCCCCACGGGCTCTCCTGCCCGTCGGTCGGAATGGTGAAGTCGGTCAGGATGGTCGGCTTGTTTTCGATATCGACATACTGCCAGTTGGGCAGCTTGGTCGCCCATTCGCCGGCAAGCAGCAGGTTCTGCCGTTTCATGGAGGCGAAGTTCTCGCCATTGATCCAGATGAGATCGACTGTGCCGGCGTCGTTGCGGCCGGCGGCCTTCTCAGCCACCACCTTCGCAACGGCGTTGGCAGTGTCGTCGAGCTTCACATGGACGAGTTCGACGCCGTAATCTTCCATGATGCGGCTGCCCGCCCACTCGATATAGGCATTGATGTTCTCGGAGCCGCCCCAGGCGTTGAAATAGACCGTCTGGCCGCGCGCCTCTTCGGTCACGCCGTCCCATTTCGCCGGGTCGGGGTCGGCGGCTAACACCTGAGTGGCCAAGGCGGTTATAACGGCGGCGGCGGCGAGCAGTTTCTTCAATGGAACCCCCTGGGCAAACTCCGGTAATCGTGCCCGCGATTGAGCATGGCGGTACGGAAAGGGTCAATTGAAACGCGGTAATGCGCACTCAACATGGCGTGAAAGCAATGTTACGTGGGCTGAGGCAATATTTGCGCAATCTCGCGCCGCGGCTAGAATTGCGGCTCCCAAACAACCGGTGGCCAGATCCATGAAACACTTTGCCCTTCCAGCAGTCAGTCTCGCACTCGCGACCGGCGTGGCAATGCCGGCGCACGCGCAGGAGCTGCCGCCGGTCGCCGTCTATCAGGCAATGCTCGAAGCCAACAAAGGGTCGGGCTGGGTACAGTTTCGTGAATTTGGCGGGCGCCAGCTGGTCTATTTCACGCCGCTGCAGACCATGCACTGCCGCCTGTCCGAAATCCGCTACTCGGTGAATTCCGAGGCGCTGGACCAGACGTTCCCGCTGGTCGATTGTGTGCCGGCGCTACCCTTCAGCCTGCCGTCCGATGCCGGGCTTGATGCAATCGCCATCGAACTTGCCTCGGGCGAAGCTAAGTTGGTGACGGTGCAGGTCGTGTGGGCGGACGGAGCCGAATCCGAGGTGCTGTCCTTTGTTCCGTGCGAGGGCGTTGGCGACCAGACCTGTGCATTGCCTGCGCCGTGAGGAGCGTCAGCCTGCGGGGATTCGTCAATCTGTCACGCAAATCAAATAGTGGAGCGCTCAGGTAGGAACTGAACCAATGCGCTACGCTATTTATTTCACGCCACCGCAGGACGACCCGCTGACCCGCGCTGCAGCCGACTGGCTCGGCCGGGATGCCTTTGGCGGCCAGGTTACTCAGCCGCGTTTGAGCGGTGGCCTCACCGCTGAGGAGCGCGCCTTTCATACGGCGGCAGCCCGGCGCTATGGCTTTCATGCGACCCTGAAATCGCCCTTTACCCTTGCCGCGGGCGAGACGGAGCAGGCGCTACAAACTGCGCTGGACCAATTTGCCTCTATGGCTGCGCCGGTGACGCTGCCGCTCGTTGAGTTGTCGCGGCTCGATGGCTTCTTCGCTATCACGCCCTTCGAACGCTCCGAGGCGCTCGACCGTTTGGCGGGTGAAGTTGTTTCGGGTTTCGATATCTACCGCGCGCCCATGACCGAGCGCGACATTGAAAGACGCAACCCCGACGGACTGGCGCCGGAGCAGCTGAAGAACCTCTATCTTTGGGGTTATCCCTACGTGTTCGGCAGCTTCCGCTTCCACATGACGCTGAGCGGCCGTGTCGCTGATGCGCAGTCCGCCAAGGTGGAAGCCGCGATCAGGGACCATTTCGGCCCGCTGCTGGACGAGCCGCTTGAAATCGATGCGCTGACCCTGTTTGTCGAGCCCGAACCCGGTGCGCCGTTCATGGTACGCTCGTCCCATATGCTTGGCGCGATGGCGCAGCTTGAAAATGCTTGAGGTTTCGATGCCCTATGACGCTTGCGAGGATACGGCGGTGCCGGCGGCCGAGCCTGGCCCGCGGCTGCCGATCGGGCCAGGCGTGTTCATTCCCGTTGTCGGCCCGAGCGGCGCCGGCAAGGACACGCTGATCAATCTGGCGCGTGAGCGGCTGCGCGAAAGCTCTGCCGGCGTGGAGACGTTGTTTGCTCGCCGCGTGATTACGCGCAAAGCGGACGCATCGCTGGAAGATCACGACACGATGGACGAGGCCGACTTCGAAGCCGCCGCGGCCGAAGGCGCGTTCTCGGTGACCTGGCAAGCGCATGGGCTGAGCTACGCACTGCCGGCGGAGGTCGACCGCATCGTCGAAGAGGGCGGCGTGGTTGTAGCCAATGGTTCTCGCGCAGCTCTGGCCGCGATCGCCGAACGCTTCGAAAACGTGACCGTGGTTCAGGTGACCGCGCCGCGCGAGATACTGGCCGAACGCCTGGCGGCGCGCGGCCGCGAAACCAAGGCCGAAGTCGCGCTGCGGCTTGAGCGCGCCACGCTCGTAGCCGATCTGCCGGGCTCTGTGGTGATCGAAAATGCAGGCGACCCCGAACAGGCCGCGCAGAAGCTGGTGACCGTCATAGAAAAGGCGGCCGCGCGGGCCGCCCTGTCCGGTCTGGTCTGAATTCGCGAAAGCCTATTCGGCTTCGTTCGCGTCGCTTGCATTGAGCAGCGCGTATTTCTGGTCGCCCAGCGAGTTCAGAAGCTCGAGTTGCGTTTCGAGGAAGTCGATATGGCCTTCCTCATCCGCAAGCAGTTCCTCGAACAGCTTCATCGTCACATAGTCGCCGGCATCGTGGCAGATATCGCGTGACTTCTTGTAGGAGGCGCGGGCGTCGTGCTCGCCGGCAAGATCGGCTTCAAGAACTTCCTTGACGTTCTGGCCGACACGCAGCGGACCGACCTTCTGCAGGTTCGGATGGCCCTCCAGGAAGATGATGCGCTCGATCAGCTTGTCGGCGTGATGCATCTCCTCGATCGATTCCGCGCGCTCTTTGGCCGCGAGTTTGCCATAGCCCCAGTCGTCGAGAAGGCGGTAGTGGACCCAGTATTGGTTGACGGCGCCGAGCTCCAGAAAAAGGGCCTCGTTAAGCCGCTCTATGACCTTTTTGTCGCCCTTCATTGTTTTCCTCGCGATGGCTTCGAAGACCGCGAACGCGGTCAAGAAATGTTACACTTTCCGCTTTTTGTTCTCCGAGTTCCTGATGAAACTCTTCGGTAACGCGGATGATGATTTCAACCACATTGGGAAAACAGCCGCAACAGCGACCGCGCTGCTGAAGTGCGTGATAGACCTTGGCCGGGACGATCAGGCCCCACGGATCGGCGGCAAGCAGCGAACGGATCGTCTGCTCGATCTCCTTCTCCGTGATCATGTTGCAGTGGCAGATCAGCATGGTCCCGACCAGATATGCGGCGGCGCCGCGGCTATTGTCCTCTCGCGCGCAAATATCAGCTCTCGATGTGGCAATCCGGTGACTGGCTCGCGCGCTGTCCCGTCAGGTCGGCAATATGGGTGGTGCCGGGGCATTGTCAATCGACAGTGCCGGAAATCCTTAACGCATCAATGGGTTAGAAGAATTCTAAACTGCACAAATCGCATCTGGTCCGACCAGATTTTGACGAACGGCCTCAAATGTAATACCGGAGCGTAAGCCGCCCGCGCGCTTGCGGTGCCGGCCCGGGAGCAACGGCATGACCAATCAGACAAATGGCAGTGACGCAATCGCAGTTCCGTTCGACATTGAGCGGCTCGACCGCCTGATGGACGAGGCGGGGATCGATGTCCTGCTCACCACCTCCAAACACAATGCGCAGTATTTGCTCGGCGGCTATCGTTTCATTTTCTTCGTTGCGATGGATGCAATCGGCCACAGCCGTTACCTGCCGATTGTCGCTTATGAGAAGGGCAGGCCGGAACACAGCGCCTATATCGCCAACCGCATGGAAGGCGGCGAGCACGCCAATCGCCCGTTCTGGCCGCCAACGCTGCATGCCGCATGCTGGACCACGGCTGAGGCCGCTGATTTCGCAGTCGAGCATGTGCGCAAGATCGGCAAGCAGAATGCGCGGATCGGCATTGAACCCGGCTTCATGCCGATCGATGCCTACACCCACATCACCAGCAAGCTGAGCGACGCGACATTCGTTGACGCGACGGGTGTGCTGGAGCGTCTGCGCGCCCTCAAATCGCCGGCCGAGCTGGCCAAGCTGAAGCATGCCTCCGAAATGATCACCGACTCAATGCAGGCGACGATTTCAGCGGCGCGCGAAGGCTCCACCAAGGCCGAGATCATCGAGCAGCTGCGGCGCGAGGAAACCAATCGCGGGCTTCACTTCGAATATTGCCTGCTGACGCTGGGCGCGAGCCACAATCGCGCATCGTCGAATCAGGCCTGGAACGCGGGAGAAGTTCTCTCCATCGATTCCGGCGGCAATTATGAAGGCTATATCGGTGATCTCTGCCGTATGGGCGTGCTGGGCGAACCGGACGCTGAACTTGAGGATTTGCTGGGCGAGGTGGAAGCTATTCAGCAAGCAGCGTTCGCGCAGGTGAAGGCCGGCGCCATGGGAGGCGACCTCGTTGCGGCAGGCCAAGAGCGCCTGAAATCATCGCCAGTTGCCGACTATACCGACTTCTTCGCCCACGGCATGGGGCTTATCAGCCACGAAGCGCCGTTCCTGATGACGAACCACCCGGTCACATATGAAGGGGTGGACGCCGCGCGCCCGCTGGAGGCCGGCATGGTGCTTTCTGTCGAAACGACGATGCTCCACCCGACTCGGGGCTTCATAAAGCTGGAAGACACGCTGGCGGTGACCAGTGACGGCTACGAAATGTTCGGCGACCGCGGCCGCGGCTGGAACCGGGGTGGCGGCTAGACGTTAAAGCCGGGTCCGTCCGAAGGGGTTCCAGCGAACGGTGCCAAGGCGAATGCGCTCGCGTGCAACGGTCAACAGGCCCGAGAACGCGATCACAACGAGGCCGGACGCGGACCAGATGTCGGGCTGTTCATTGAAAAGCAACGCACCCAGCAGAACCGCCCAGGCGATCTGCGAATAGTGCGTCGGCGCAAGCTGATTGACCGGCGCAATTCTGATCGCGCGCATCAGAAACATATGCCCCGCGGCCGCGCCGGCCCCGGCCACCAGCAATATGGCGGCTTCGGTCCGGCTTGGCGGTTCAAAGCCGGTGACGACCGTTGCAACCCCGTTGAACAAAGCGGCGTAGACGATGAGGTATCCGAGGATCGTCGTCGTGCGCTCGCGCGAGGCGAGCGACCGCTGCAGAATAATGCTCGACGCGCTCAGCGTTGCCATCATCAGCGCGGCGGCATGGCCGAGTTCAAGCGCGCGGAAGCCGGGCCGCACAACAACGAGAACACCCAGAAAGCCGATGATGACGGCCGCCCAACGCCAGGGGCCGATCTGCTCCTTCAGGATGAGCATCGACAGCAAGGTCACGAACAGCGGCGAAAGAAACGCGATTGCATAGACCTCTGCCAGCGGGATGGTAGTGAAGGCGTAGACGCCGCCGACGCCAGCGATCATCCCGATGATCGCGCGCACTTGCACCGGCAAGGGATGTTTCATGCGCCAGAAGTCGAGCCAGCCCGATCCCTCGGGACGAGTCAGCAGGACGAGCAGGCTGCCGGCGATTGCCAGCTGGAAGAAGCCGATCTGGAAGACGGACATACCTCCGCCGAGCGCCTTGATGGCGGCGTCGCTCCACGCAAAAGTGGCGTAGCCGAGCAACGCAAGCAGGATGCCGTTGTTCATCTTTTCCGATTTCCGCAGCGGAGGCGCCGGCGGCTTGACTCGTTGGTTGCGGCGCTCAGGCCGGCGCTTAGCGGAAATTCGTGTCTAATGCACTCGCATTGCGGTGACGCTGCGTGATTTACTCGCCCGGAGCCAGCAGTCTGAAATCCGGCTGGTCGCGCAAGGCGAGTTCCGGTCCGGCGGGTGAATAGACCACGAAGAGCTGCATCGGCTCCGACCCGGTGTTGAGGGTGGAGTGGTAGCGGCTTTCGGGCACGTAGACCGTGCAGCCCGGGCCGACTTCCCGCGTAACGGGATTTCCGTTCTCGTCTTCCACCATCTGTTCGCCGGTGCCGGAGATGACGAAGATGATTTCTTCCGCACCCGGGTGGTTGTGTCTCGCATGGCCCTGGCCGGGTTTCACATCGACCACGCCGCCGGAAAAGCGCTCTGCGCCGTTCACCTCCGGCGCGACAGTGAGCGCAAGGCGGCCCCAGTCAAAGCCGAATGCGCTGACATCGCTCGGATAGACGAATTTCTCTTTTTCGGTGCTCATGCTTGTTCTCCCGGCTAGGCCTTCAACGGCAGGTTCTTGAAATCGGCGGTCTGTTGGCGAATGGCGGCCTCCGCTGGTAGCCGCTCCATGGAACTTGCGCCGTAAAAGCCGTGGCACAGCTTGCAGTTTTTGAGAATGTAGCCCGCATCGGCCGGCATTGAGATGGGGCCGCCATGGCAAATGACGATCGCATCCTCGCGCACTTTGCGGGCGGCTTCGGCGATCGCGTCGATTTCGGCAACGCACTGGTCGAGTGACTTCGCGGAGATGGCGCCAATCGACCCGCCGGTCGTCACGCCCATATGGGCGACGATGATGTCGGCGCCAGCTTTTGTCATCGCAGCGGCTTCATCTGGGTTGAACACGTAAGGCGTTGTCAGAAGGTCGATGGCGTTGGCGGCCGAGATCATGTCGACCTCGAGCCCATACCCCATTCCGGTTTCCTCGAAGGATTGCCGCATCGCGCCGTCAAATAGACCGATGGTCGGAAAATTCTGCACGCCGGAAAAGCCCATCGCTTTCAACTCGGCCAGAAACTGCGGCATCAGCACAAAGGGGTCTGTGCCGTTGACGCCGGCAAGCACCGGCGTGTGCTTGACCACCGGCAGCACCTCGACCGCCATCTCCTTCACGATCTCATTGGCGTTGCCGTAGGCAAGCAGGCCGGCGGCGGAGCCGCGCCCGGCCATGCGGTAGCGGCCCGAATTGTAGATCACGATGAGGTCGATGCCGCCGGCCTCCTCCGATTTTGCCGAAAGGCCGGTGCCCGCGCCGCCGCCGACGATCGGTCTGCCTTCGGCGATCATCGCGCGAAAGCGTTGCAGTATTTCCTTGCGCGGGATGGACGGCATGAAGTGACCTCGTTGTCAGGCGATTTCTTTGAAGGCGGCCGCGGCGGCCTCGGCAAATTCGGGATCGTTGATATGAAGCGGCAGGCGCGTGATGCGGCGGCGGTCCGTCTGCTCAAGCGTGGTTGCCAGCGCCGTGAAGAGGGCCGCATTCGCTTCCGGGTCGAAAAACGCGCCGCCTTCGATATCGAGCGCGGACACGCCCTTCTCGGGAATGAGAAACCGCACCGGGCCGTCGCACAGATTGAGCCGCTCGCCTATCCATGTGCCGATGCGCGCACACTCCTCAGCCGATGTGCGCATCAGCGTCACGTTTGGATTGTGCTTGTAGAGCTTACGGCCCGCATACTTGGCCGGCACGGTATCAGGCGCCCAGAAATTGACCATGTCGAGAGCGCCGACCGAACCGACATAGGGAATGCCGGTGCGCGCAATCGCGCCAAACCGATCTTCGGTCGCAGGAAGAACCCCGTCCAGCAGCAGATCGCAGACTTCAGTGGTGGTGATGTCGATGACGCCCGACAGCATCGCGCTGTCGGCGAGCTTTTCCATCGTGCGACCGCCAGTGCCTGTCGCGTGGAAAACCATGCAGTCATGCTCGGCGCGCAACAGATCGGCGATGGCCGTGACGCACGGCGTGGTGACGCCGAACATTGTGAGCCCGAGGGCTGGTTTGTCCTCGCCTGACGGTGCGGCCACGCCGGCCATGCCGGCAATGGCCTGTCCTGCATTGTGAAGAATGACGCGGCTCAGCCCGTTGAGGCCGGCAATGTCGGTCACCGCCGGCACCATGATGATGTCGGAGACATCGACATAAGGCGCGGTGTCGCCGGAGGCGAGCGTCGAGACCATCACCTTGGGAACGCCATAAGGCAGGCGGCGCATGCCCGCCGTAACGATCGCAGTGCCGCCGCCGCCGCCGAGGCCAATCATACCGGCCACGTCATCGAGCGTTTCGGCAAAGGCTGCGAAGGCCGCAGACATGCCAGCTACCGCCGTGCCGCGGTCGTCGAGGCCAAGAATGGCGGCAGCGCCATCGGGGTGATGCGCGGCGACGGAGTCGGCCGAGATGTCTGTCGCGAACGCCGCTTCGCGCGTGCCGACATCGATTGTGACAACAGAGCGCCCGGCGGCGCGAATGACGCCGGCCAGAAATGCCATCTCCTCGCCCTTGGTGTCGGCTGTGCCGACAACATAGACGCGCCCCATCTGTCCTCCTCGCGCCTCGGCTGCAATGCCGGTTGCAAATTTTTGAGACGCGCGTATCATATTGGTATGCAAGTCTCACGTCAACAAAACGCCGAACAGGCAGAAAAGGGGCCGAGCGCACGAACGCGACGGCTGATGCTGGAGACCGCGACGCGGCTCATGCAGGAGGGCAGGACACCTTCGGTGTCGGAAGTGGCGGAAGCAGCGGAGGTGTCGCGCGCTACGGCCTATCGCTATTTTCCAAGCCAGGCGGCTCTGGTGCACGCGGTTGTGGATGAAGCGCTGGGGCCAATTCTTGATTGGCGCTCGGGCTCGGAAGATACCGAGAGCCGCGTGCAGGATCTCATTGCCAGTTCCATGCCACGTATCGTTGAATTCGAGGCGACCTTCCGGGCGGCGCTAAAGCTGTCGCTGGAGCCCGAGGCAGCCGACGGCAGCGCGGCAACGGAACCACGTTTCACGCGCGGACACCGGGTCGATCTGCTGCGCGATGCAGTGCAGCCACTTGCGGGAAAATTGCCTCCAGCGGAGACCGAACGGCTCGCGCAGGCGCTCTCATTGATCTACGGTGTGGAGATGCTGGTGGTGCTCAAGGACATTTGGGGCCTCGGCGACAAAGAGGCCGTCTCGGTCATCCAATGGGCGGCCCGCGCGCTGGTGCGGACCGCGATATCGGAAGAGGCGCGGGAGTGATGTCTGCGCTGCCGAATTGGTTAGACCAGATTTATCGGCACTTGTGCGGTGCCTTATTCGGCTCGCCTCACTCTCCCTTTTCGCATTTCGGCAAATTTTCGGCAGAAAATAAGCCGATTTTCGCTCCGTTGGCCAAAAAATGCTGGTCGGCGGTGTTGATTGCCTGTTTGGAAGGACTTGACGGCAGCTGCCGTTTGGTAATACCAGATTGGAGGTCAAAAACACCGTGAGTGGGTTCCGCATCCGACAAAGATGGGAGAACCGGCAAGGGTGGCCTCGGAAGCGGGAGGAATTGCTTTCAGGGTCGCCGAAAGACAAGGCCAGGGTATCGCCGGCCATGTTCACTTGGGAGGAATAAACATGCGCAAAAAACTAACCGGCTTGCTGGCCGGAACGAGCTTCTTGCTTGCATGCGGTACATCCGCGTTCGCGCAGGAACTGACGATTTTCTGGGCTGAATGGGATCCGGCAAACTACCTGCAGGAACTCGTCAACGAATATGAAGCCGAGTCCGGTGTCCGGGTCATCGTGGAAACCACGCCATGGTCAGACTTCCAGACCAAGGCCTTCACCGAGTTCAACGCACGCGGCTCCGCCTACGACATGGTTGTCGGCGACTCGCAGTGGATCGGCGCGGCTTCAGAAGCTGGTCACTATGTCGATCTCACCGAGTTCTTCAACGAGCACAACCTGACCGAGGTCATGGCGCCTGCGACGGTGAAGTATTACGCGGAATATCCGTCGAACTCCGGCAAGTACTGGTCGATCCCTGCCGAAGGCGATGCGGTTGGCTGGTCATATCGCAAGGACTGGTTCGAAGATCCGGCTGAAATGGCCGCCTTCAAGGAGAAGTACGGCTACGAACTCGCCGCGCCGGAAAACTGGGCGCAGCTGCGCGATATCGCAGAGTTCTTCCACCGTCCCGACGAAAACCGCTACGGCGTCGCGATCTACACCGACAACTCCTATGACGCGTTGGTCATGGGTGTCGAGAACGCGATCTTCTCTTATGGCGGCGAGCTCGGCGACTATGCCACCTACGAAGTCGAAGGTATCGTCAACTCCGAGCAGAACGTGAAGGCGCTCGAAGCCTATCGTGAGCTATATCAGTTTACGCCTCCGGGCTGGGCCAAGACCTTCTTCGTGGAGAACAACCAGGCAATCACCGAAGGCCTGGCCGCGATGAGCATGAACTACTTCGCGTTCTTCCCGGCGCTGGTGAACGAAGCTTCGAACCCGAATGCAGCCGGCACAGGCTTCTTCGCCAACCCGACGGGGCCCGACGGCCACCAGTTCGCCGCGCTCGGCGGACAGGGCATCTCGGTTGTCTCCTACTCGGAGAACCAGGAAGAGGCGATGAAGTTCCTCGAGTGGTTCATCCGCGACGACGTGCAGAAGCGCTGGGCCGAGCTCGGTGGCTACACCGCGCACGCCAAGACGCTTGAATCGGAGGAATTCCGCAACGCGACGCCTTACAATGAGGCCTTCTACCAGACCATGTTCAAGGTGAAGGACTTCTGGGCAACGCCGGAATATGCCGAACTGCTGATCCAGATGAACCAGCGTATCTACCCGTTCATCACGGCAGGCGAAGGCACGGCCAAGGAAGCGCTAGACGCGCTGGCGGCCGACTGGAAAGCCACCTTCGAGAAGTACAACCGCTACCAATAAGCGGGGGCTGAGCGCGAGGGGGCGGCTGGTATCGCTGCCCCCTCGCTTCGTTCTGCGGAACACCACCGCTCAGGGGAGGAGTAGGGTTTGGCCACTCTGGCAATGACGACGCTTGATCCGCAATCGCGCGCTGCGCGCCGCGGCTGGAGCGACCTGACGATCCGGAATATGTTCATCATTCCAACGATCGTCTTCCTGATCGTCTTCAACATTTTTCCGCTGCTTTATTCGCTCGGCTACTCCTTCACGGATTTCCGCGCCTCGACCAATGCGCCGGCAAACTTTGTCGGGCTGGCGAACTACAAGGCGCTGCTCAACGATCCCTTCATCTGGCGCAATTTTGCGATCACCGCGAAATACGTGATCGTGTCGGTTGCTGGTCAGGTGATAGTCGGTTTCGGCGTCGCGATGCTGCTAAACCGCGCAATCCCCTTCAAGGGCCTCATCACCACGCTACTGCTTCTGCCGATGATGCTCTCCATGGCTGTCGTCGGCCTGTTTTGGAAGCTGCTCTACGATCCGTCCTTCGGCATCATCAACTACGCGCTTGGGCTTGACCGTTTCGAATGGCTCTCAAACCCCGATGTCGCGCTCTACGCTGTCGCGATCACCGACATCTGGATGTGGTCGCCCTTCGTGATGCTCCTGTCGCTGGCAGGTCTCTCGGCGGTGCCGAAGCACCTTTACGAAGCCGCCGCGATCGACCGCGCCGGGCCATTCTATACATTCTTCCGCATCACGCTGCCGCTGGTCGCGCCGATCCTGATGATCGCGATCATCTTCCGCACGATGGAGGCGTTCAAGACCTTCGATCTGGCCTACATCCTGACCAGCCAACCGACGACGGAGGTGATCTCGATCCGCCTCTACAAGATGGCGTTTCAGGAGTGGCAGACCGGCATGTCGTGCGCACTCGCCTACATCATGCTCATCATGGTCGTGGCGATCACCAACATCTACGTGAAGTATCTGAACAAGGTGAAGGAGCGCTAAGATGGCCGCTGTCAGAACACGCTCCGAAGTCGCGCTGAACCGGGTGGCGATTGCCGCCGTCCTCATCGTGACGATCATCTTCTTGGCGCCGATCTACTGGATCACCGCCACGGCGTTCAAACCGCGGCATCTGGCGACTACGGTGCCGCCGACGGTGATGTTCGAGCCCGAGATTTCGCCTTTCGTGAAGCTCTTCCTGCGCCGTTCGCAGTTGCGCGAACAGCCGACCCCGGAGGAATACGCGGCGGCCCCGTGGTGGGAGCGGCTGGTCTTCGACGGTGGTGAGAAGGTCGTGCGCGACGGCCGTGGCAACGCCCAGCTATCCGGTTATCCGAGCCGCTTCGCCAATTCGCTTATTGTCGCCGTGGTCTCCACGGTGATGGCGGTCGGCATGGGAACGCTGACAGCTTACGGCTTTTCCAGGTTCAAGGTCGCGGGCGAACAGGACTGGCTGTTTTTCATATTATCGACGCGCATGCTGCCTCCCGTGGTTGTCGCGATCCCGATGTTCCTGATGTACCGATGGTTCGGGCTGAACGACACGCATGTCGGGCTGATCATCCTCTATACGGCCTTCAACCTCTCCTTCTCGGTGTGGCTGATGAAAGGCTTCATCGACGAGATACCGCGCGAATATGAAGAGGCGGCCCTGGTCGATGGCTACACACGCATGGAGGCCTTCTTCAAGATCGTGCTGCCCGAGGCTGCGACCGGTATCGCTGCGACTGCCGTGTTCTGTTTCATCATCGCGTGGAACGAATATGCCTTCGCGCTGATCATGACCCGGCGTACCGCACAGACCGCGCCGCCCTTCATTCCGAGCCAGGTCGGTTCCGGTCTGCCGGACTGGACCGTGATCGCGGCGGGCACCTTCCTGTTCCTGCTGCCGGTGGCGATCTTCACCTTCCTCCTACGCAACCATCTGCTGAGAGGCATGAGCTTCGGAGCGATCCGCAAATGAGTTTTCGCGAGTTGAACAGCCGGTTCCTCGAACCGGGCTCCATGTGGCTGATGATCTTCGGCATCGTGGCGCTTTGCCAGCCCTGGAACTTCCTCCTGCACCGCTACGGGGTGACGATCATTCTCATTGGTCTGGTGGGTTTCATCATCACCTCTCATATCGGGCCCGGCTCGGTCGGCGCCGATGAGGATGTGGAAGACGAAGTGTTCGACGTCTCGGATCATCGCGAGGGCAAGGCATGACCCATATCGAGCTTCGTGGCGTCCAGAAGTGGTTCGGGTCCAATCAGGTCATCAAGGACATGAACCTTGAGATCGCCGACGGCGAGTTCATCGTCATGCTCGGCCAGTCAGGTTGCGGCAAGACGACGACCCTGCGCGCGATCGCCGGGCTGGAGACCATCGACGAGGGCGACATTCTCATCGACGGCAAGGCGGTTCAGCACCTCAAATGCTCCGACCGCGACATCGCGATGGTGTTCCAGTCTTTCTCGCTCTACCCGCATATGAGCGTTTACGAGAACATCGCTTTCCCGTTGCGCGCAACGGGGCTGAGCAAGACCGACATCGACAAATCGGTGCGCGAGGTTGCCGGTGTTTTGCGCATTACAGAGCTCCTGCAGCGCAAGCCGTCCGCGCTATCGGGCGGCGACATGCAGCGCGTTGCCATCGGCCGCGCGCTGGTGCGACAGCCAAAAGCGATGCTGATGGACGAACCCATCGGCGCGCTCGACGCCAAGCTGCGCGAGGAGATGCGGGCCGAGATCAAGCGCCTGCATGTGAAGCAGGGCTCGACGACGGTCTATGTCACCCATGACCAGGTTGAGGCGATGAGCCTCGCCGACCGTATCGTGATCATGCATGAAGGCGTGCTTCAGCAGGTTGGCACGCCTGAGGAGGTCTACGCGCACCCGCAGAACCTGTTCGTTGCGCAGTTCGTGGGCAGCCCGGTGATGAACATTGCCGAGGCGAGCGTCAGCGAAGAAGCCGGCAAGGTGCATGTGCGCCTCGATCCGAAGGATGCCGGCTTCGAGTTTCCGCCTGAACTGGTTTCGAAGCTCAACGGCCATGCGTCAGGCGGCCTTTCGGTCGGCATTCGGCCCGAAGGCGTGCTCGTCTCGCATGAGGCATCGCCTGGCTACGTGCCGCTCGAGGCACATATCATTGAGCCGCTCGGTTCTCACGACATCGTCGATCTGCAGGTTGGCGAAGGCATGATCAGAGCGCGCACGCCATCCGGTTTCGTGCCCAAGGTGGGCGAGAAGGTGCATGCGCGCATCGATCCCGCCCAAGCGCATTTCTTCGACACGGCGAGCGGCAAGTCGCTTGGGATAAGGCTTTAGGACCAGACGATGGCCCATATCGAACTCAGAAATATCTCCAAGTCTTTCGGCTCCAAACCGGCGCTGCGCGGCCTTGATCTGGAAATCGAGGATGGTCAGTTTTTCGTGCTCCTTGGTGAGACGGGCGCAGGCAAAACGACGACGCTTCGCATCGTGGCAGGGCTCGAAAAGCCGACCGAGGGCGATGTTCTCATCGACGGCGAGAACGTGAATGAGTGGGGTGCTGCCGAGCGCGATGTGGCGCTGGTGCTTCAGCAATATTCGCTCTATCCGCGCTACACAGTACGCGAAAATCTTGAGTTTCCCCTCAAGTCGAAGATCAGACGCGTCGACGCTGCGGACATCGAGGAGCGCGTGAACCGCGTTGCCAAGACGTTGCAGATTTCACACCTGCTCGACCGCAAGACCGACAGGCTCTCCGGCGGCGAGATGCAGCGCGTTTCGATCGGCCGGGCGATCGTGCGTCAGCCGCGCGTCTTCCTGATGGATGAGCCGCTCTCCGCGCTCGATGCCAAGTTGCGCGAGGCCCTGCGCACCGAGCTGAAGAACTTGCAGATGAACCTTGGCGCGACCTTCCTGTTCGTCACGCACGATCAGGTCGAGGCGATGTCGATGGGCGACAAGATCGGCGTGCTCGACAAGGGCAAGCTGGTGCAGGTGGGCACGCCGTCTGAGATTTACGCCAATCCGTGCAACACGTTCGTGGCGCGCTCGGTGGGATCGCCGCCGATGAACCTGCTGAACGGTTCGGTTTCGAAAGGCAACGCTGTTGCCGATGCCGGCTTTGCCTTGCCGTTCGCCGGCAAAGCGTCTGACGGTCAGCCGGTTACCTTCGGCATTCGCCCCGAGGATATGTTCCTCGATCCGGGTGCGCCGGCCGAAGGCGCTGTCCACGACATCGAAAACCACGGTGTCGCCAAAATCGTTACGCTGCGCGCTGGCGATGCTGTGATCCGGCTCACGACTTCGGCGCGCGACAAGCTCGCGATCGACGAGACGGTGCGCTTTTCGTGGAACCCCGAAAAGGTTGTCCTGTTCGACAAGAGCAGCGGATTGAGCCTGCGCCACGGCCCGTAAGGGCGCCCTCCCTGGCATGGCAATTCCGCGCCCAGGCGGCAGCTGCCTCCGCACAATGGCGGCTGCCGCCTAATCTGTTCGGCGGCAAACCGTTTCTCGTAGGCGCCAAGCACCTCGGGATTGCAAAAATTGAGCGGCAGTTCGCCGGCCAGCACCCGTTTCGCTTCTGCCGCCACGCCAAGCCCCATGCGGCGCATGCTGCCTTCGGTGATGCCTGCCATATGCGGCGTGATCAGCACAGTGTCGAGCGTCAGATAAGGATGGTTGGCGGGCAGCAGCTGGCTGCGCTTATGGTTGCTTCCCTGGCCGTGGGTTCCGCAACTTGTGTTCTCGCCAGATGACATACAGACCGCTGGCGATGATGACGGCAGCGCCAACGAATGTCGGCCCATCGGGCACTTCCTGCCAAATCAGCCATCCAAACGCTGTTGCCCAGACCATGGCGGTATAGTCGAGCGGGGCCACGATCACGGCTGACGCGAGCCGGAACGCCTGTGTCATCAGAGTCATGCCTGCTGTTCCGAAAATGGCGATGGCAGCGAAAAGCCACAGATCGTCGAGGCGGACCGGGTTCCAGACAAAGGGTACGACGAACGCGCTCAGCAGAGCGCTTGCACCGGTCAGGTAAAGCAGCATTGTCCAGACGCTTTCGCGTGGATCGACCCAGCGCGCACCCAGCATTAGAACCGCATAGATGAATGCGGTTGCCACCGGCAGTAGCGATGCAGGCTGGAAGGTCGCTGTGCCCGGCCGGACAACCACGAGAACGCCAACAAACCCGATCAGGACCGCGAGCCAGCGTCGGAGCCCGACATGTTCGCGCAGCACCACCGCCGATATGGCTGTGATGAATAACGGTGCGACGAAGATGAGTGCGGTGGCCTCCGCCAACTCCAGATAGATGAAGCTGGTAAAGAACAGGATCGTCGCGGCGATCCACAAGATGCCCCGTAGCAGATGAGCAGCAGGCCGATGCGAGCGCAGTGCACCAACGCCGCCGAGCTTTATCGCAAGCAATACAGCGAACGGCAGCGCAATGATGTTGCGCAAGAAGAGGATCTGTAGCGGCGAATAGCCAGCGACGAGAAATTTCGCCAGAGCGTCGTTGACGCTCAGGCATGCAACGCCCACGGTCATCATTACTATGCCCGAGATTGTGCTGTCTTGTGCGGCGCTCGTGTTGCCTTGCAAGTTGGTACTCCCCAGAGGTCGAGTGGGGTGAATGGGGCTGGTGCCCACAAGTCCGAAGTACTCTAGCCTTTAGAGCGGGCGTGCGGGAAACCGTTTCCTGTAGACGCGCTGCACCTCGGGATTACAGAAATGCACTGGCAGCTCGCCGGCCAGCACCCGTTTCGCTTCGGCCGCCACGCCCAGCCCCATGCGCCGCATGCTGCCTTCGGTGATGCCAGCCATATGCGGCGTGATCAGCACATTGTCGAGCGTCAGATAAGGATGGTCGGCGGGCAGCGGCTGAATGGCGAAAACGTCGAGCGCGGCCCCGCCAATACGTCCCTCGCGCAACGCGGCGATCATCGCATCGTCGTCGATCACCGGCCCACGCGATACATTGACGATGATCGCGCTGGGCTTCATGCGCGCGATAAGTTTCGCGTCCACCATGCCGCGCGTTTCATCGCTGAGCGGACAGCACAGCACGATGACATCGGCGTTTGAGGCAAGCTCATCGAGCTCCGCAAAACGCACGCCCTCCGGCGTTTCGCGCTTCGTGCGGCTGGTGACCAGAACGTCGAGACCGAATCCGCCAGCGGCAATTGCGCTGACTGCCTGTCCGACATTACCATAGCCGACAACGCCAAGCGTGAGACCGCTAAGGTCGCGAGCGAAATCTGCTTCGTTGCGGGCGACTGTCCAGCCTTCATTGCGGAGCTTGCTGTCCACAATCCGGAAACGGCGCAGCAGTGCCATTGCGGAAAAGAACGCATACTCGGCGACTGAGCGGGCATTGGCGCCAGGAACATTCGCTACCAGAACGCCGGCTTTGGTTGCGGCCTCGACGGGGATCATATCGAGCCCCGCGCCATGCCGGATTGCGGCGCGCAGGTCTTTTGCGCGATCGAACAATTCCGGCGGCAGCGGTGCCCGCACAACGATGATTTCGGCCTGCGTACCTTCTTTCAGAAGCGTATCGAGGTCGGGTGCACTGGCGTATCGCAAAGTGCCCAGCTGCTGGAGAAGTGCGGCCGCATCGGGGTGCAGGTGGTGAGTGGAGAATATCTCCGGCAAGAGGTTCAGGCCTTTTCGAGAGCCTGAATCGGCGCTTCCACGTCCGTGCCGCTGATGAGGCCCTTCCAGTAGCTCTCCGCGCCTTGCAGATGCGAGCTCATCAGCGCCTGCGCGAGATTGCCATCGCGCCTTTGGAGCGCGTTGAAAATCTGGATGTGCTCGTCATGCGATCTGCGCCCGCGCTCCGGGTCGGAGAAGTAGACCGGCAGGCGCTGCTCGCCGAGCACGTAATAGATGCTGCAGATGCGATAAAAGACACTGTTCTTGGTCGCGCGCACAATCTCAAGGTGGAAATCGCGGTCCTCGCGCGACAGCGCTTCTCCGGTTTTCAGTTTCTCTTCCGACGACTTTAGGATCTCGCGAATCCGGTCGAAGTTCTCGTCCGTTGCGCGCTCGCAGGCGAGCTCGGCTGCCTTGATTTCGTGGATCTTGCGCAGTTCCACGGTCTCGTAAATCTGGATCGGGTCGAGCGGCAGCCCAGCCTTCGCGAACAGAGCGAGTGCCTCGACGCTGGTATCGTTGGTGGTGAGATAGATGCCTGATTTTGCGCGCCGCTCCACGATTCGCATCGCTTCCAGAATGGCCAGCGCTTCACGTATCTGCCCGCGGCTGACCGAAAAATGCTCCGCCAGTTCGCGCTCCGAAGGGGTGCGCCCCCGCTCCGGATCGGAGTTGCTGTAAAGATATGCCGCCAGTTCAGGCAGCAGTCCGTCTTCCTTCATCGTCAGCTGCTTTGCGCGTGTTCTTTCAGAAACGATTCTGAAACGGTGAAGCCAAGTCCCGGTGAATCGGGGATTGCCACCATACCATCCTCTACTTCAACAGTCTCTTCCACGAGGTCGTGTATCATTGGATTGGCGCCAAGCGAATACTCGATCACGAAACTCGCAGGTGACGCTGCGCAAATGTGGAGCCCGGCGAAGAAGCAAGGTGCGCCCGCCCAAAGATGCGGAGCAAAGCGCAGATTGAAGGCGCTGGCCATCGCGCCGATGCGCATCGCCTCGGTAATGCCGCCGCAGAACCCGGGGTCGGGCTGGAAAATATCGGTCGCGCGCAGAAGCGCCAGTTCGCGGAAGGCGAAGCGCGTCGCTTCGGATTCACCGGTAGCGATCGGCACCGGGCCAGAGGCGCGCACTTCGGCTGCCCCCCGCTTGTCGTCTGCGATTACCGGCTCTTCGAACCAGGCAAGGTCGCAGTCGGCTACCATGTGCACGAAGCGTTTTGCGTCGGCCACCGTGTAGGTGCCGTGAGCGTCAACTGCGATGTCGACGTCCGGGCCAAGCGCCTTACGCGCCGCACGAACGCGCGCAGCGGAGACATGCGGCGCACCGTCCATGGCGCCGACGCGCATCTTCACCGCCTTGAAACCGCCTGCCTCGACATAGGAGCTGAGCTGCTCGCCGATTGTGTCGACACCGGCCCAGCCGCCCGAGGCGTAGGCCGGAAGCCGCTCGGCCTTGCGGCCTCCGAGCAGTTGCCAGACCGGCTGATTGAGCGATTTGCCGAGGATATCCCACAGCGCGATGTCGATCGCGCTGATGGCGGCAATGGTGAGGCCGCGGCGTGAGAGCTCCGGCATGGCGTGCCCCGCCGCCGAGGCAAGCTCGCTGCGCACACCATTATAGAGCGTCTCCCAGATTGACGTGATGTCGCCGGCGTGACGGCCGATCAGCATCGGCGCGATCTCGTCATTGATGAGCGCGACGAGCGTACCGTATTTGCCGGCGCTTCCGGCCGCGTTCTTGCCTTCGCCCCAGCCGACCAGACCGTCATCGGTCTCGATCCGCACGATGGCGGCATCGAAGGTCTTGAGCTGGCCGAAATCGCTCCGATGCTGCCGGCTGGCCTCAATCGGAATCTTTACCCACCAGGCTTTGACGGTCCGGATACGCATCATCAACTCACCATGTCGGTGTGGGCCGCGGCGCACGGGGCGCCGCGAGCGCCATCACTTCATCAGCGGCAGAAGCGTTTCCGCCGTGATGCGCATCTGATCGGTATAGAACTCTTCCGTGAGCAGGCTCGACCCGTGATCCTGGATGAATTTCAGCTGCTCGGGGGAGATATCCACCGGGTTGCGCTCGACCATTTCGGGATAACGATTAGCCGGCGTGCGATCGACCGGCGCAACGAACTCGTTGGTCAATGCGCCGTTGTAGCCGATGTCCTTGAGGATGCCGACAATCTTCGCCCAGTCGATCGTACCGACGCCCGCCGCGAAGCGGTTATTGTCAGCGACGTGGAAGTCAAAGAGCCGGTCGCCAGCCTTTCGGATGGCTTCCTCGACATCGAACTCTTCCATGTGAATATGGTAGGCGTCGAGGCAAACACCACACTCCGGGCTCACCGCATCGGCCAGAGCCATGGCCTGTTCGCCACGGTTGAAGAGATAGGTCTCGAAGCGGTTGAGCGGCTCCACGGCAACGCGAACGCCGACCTTCTTGGCATGCGCGAAGCACTCGCGTGTGGCATCGACCACCCAGCCCCATTCTTCTTCCTCGGTGCCGTCCGGCACCACCTTGCCGACGGTTGCAGGGACGAGGGTGATGATCTCGCCATCCAGCTCGCTCACCATGGTGAGCACGTCCTTCACATACTGCACGGAGCGCTCGCGCTGTCCTTGATCCTTGGCGGCGAGGTTGCGGTCGCCGAGCATGAGCGTCACCGCGCCCCAGCAGCGGATGCCATGCTCTTTCAGGAGCGCGCGCGTTTCCTTGGTCTTATACTGTTCGGGCTCGCCGGAAATCTCGATCGATTCATAACCGAACTGCTTGATGCGCTTCAGCGTTACTTCCAGCGGTTCGGCGCGCATCCAGTTGTGCGTTGACAGGTGCATGGCCCAATTCCTCCCGATTTGGCCGCGGTCCCCGAACTCGTGGTCAGGCCGCATGTTTTTCTATGCTGCCGCAAATCTGGTTAGACCAATTTCGGCTGCTGAAAATCCAGTATCGTATTATGCCTGCGTTCGCAAGCTATCGCCGGAAATCGTGGGTAATGCAGGCAATCAGCCAATATCTTGCACGAAAGTGCGGCTTGAGTGCTGGATTTGCGGCGGCGCGCCTTTGACTCCACTCTTGACCTGCGGCCCATGGCTGGTAATACCAGATGAAACGATTTAAGCGCCGCCCGGCGGTTGTTCTCTGGTCAATTGGCCGGACCAGATGTCGGGAATAACCGGTCGAACGAAACATCTGGGAGGACAGTTTCATGCCAGCATCGATGAAGGGCCCCGCGATTTTTCTCGCGCAGTTTGCCGGTGACGCGGCACCGTTCAATTCGCTTCCCTCAATTGCCAAATGGGCGGGCGATCTTGGCTACAAGGGTGTGCAGATGCCGAGCTGGGACGGGCGCCTGTTCGATCTCGACAAGGCGGCATCGTCCAAAGACTATTGCGACGAGGTGAAGGGCATCTGCGCGGAGGCGGGCGTAGAGGTGACCGAGCTTTCCACGCATCTTCAGGGCCAGCTTGTGGCGGTGCATCCCGCCTATGATTCCGCCTTCGATGCATTCGCGCCAGAAAGCGTGCACGGCAATCCGAAAGCGCGGCAGGAATGGGCGGTCGATCAGGTCACCAAGGCGGCCAAGGCCTCGCGCAATATGGGGCTCGATGTTTCGGTCGGCTTCACCGGCGCTCTGGCGTTTCCCTACCTCTACCCGTGGCCGCAGCGACCCGCTGGCCTGATCGAGGAAGCGTTCACGGAACTCGCACGGCGCTGGAAGCCGATCCTCGACGTCTATGAAGAACACGGCGTCGATCTCGGCTACGAAATCCACCCCGGTGAGGACGTCTTCGACGGCACTACATTCGAAATGTTCCTCGATGCGCTGGGCGGGCACAAGCGCTGCACGATCAACTACGATCCTTCGCATTTCGTGCTGCAGCAGCTCGACTATTTGGCCTTCATCGACATCTATCACGAGCGAATCTCGGCCTTCCACGTGAAGGACGCGGAGTTCAATCCGACGGGCCGCCAAGGCGTCTATTCGGGCTATGCGGGCTGGATGGAACGCGCCGGCCGCTTCCGCTCGCTGGGCGACGGTCAGGTCGATTTCCCAAGCATTTTCTCCAAGCTCGCGCAGTACGGCTACACTTCCTGGCCAGTGCTGGAATGGGAATGCGCGATCAAGAGCTCGGAGCAGGGCGCAGCCGAAGGCGCACCCTTCATTGCCGCCCACATCATCGAAGTGACGGACGTCGCCTTCGACGATTTTGCCGGCGGCAAGACCGACAAGGCCGCAATCAGGAAGATGATGGGAATCTAGGGGAGTAGGGGAATAAGGGAGTAGGGCAGTAGGGTTTGCGCTGGCGGCCTTTTTGACGCCGGAGCATCCACCGCCGAACATACTGCCCTAATTGCCTATTGCCCTACTGCCTTAATCCGGGAGAAAACAAATGGTCAGCGCATCGAAATCGCAGGAGGGCAGCGGCCCGATCCGCCTCGGCATGGTCGGCGGGGGGCAGGGGGCCTTCATCGGCGGCGTTCACCGCATAGCCTCGCGCATCGACGGCGAATTTCAGCTGGTGGCGGGCGCGCTGTCGTCCGACCCAAAGCGCGCAGCCGCGAGCGCGGCCGAACTCGGCATCGATGCGGACCGCTCCTATGCGAGTTTCGCCGCGATGGCCAAGGGCGAGGCGAAGCGGCCTGACGGTATCGAGGCCGTCGCCATCGTCACGCCGAACCACGTCCACTGGCCTGCCGCGAAAGCGTTCCTGGAAGCCGGCATTCACGTAATCTGCGACAAGCCGCTGACCTCGACCTTGGCGGACGCAAAGAAGCTGGCGGCTCTGGTGAAAAAGAGCGGTAAGCTCTTCGTGCTCACCCACAACTATACCGGCTATCCTATGGTGCGGCAGGCGCGCGAAATGGTGCAGTCGGGCAAGCTCGGCAACATCCGGCTCGTGCATGCGGAATATCCGCAGGACTGGCTGACCACCGATATCGAAAAGACCGGGCAGAAGCAGGCGTCATGGCGCACCGACCCGAAACAGACGGGCGTCGGCGGCGCGACGGGCGATATCGGCACGCATGCCTACAACCTCGCGCGCTTCGTTTCCGGACTGGAGCTGGACGCGCTGTCGGCCGACCTCGACGCTTTCGTGAAAGGCCGCCGGGTGGACGACAACGCGCATGTGATGCTGCGTTTCAAAAAGAAGGGTGCCGCGCCCGCCGCCAAGGGCATGATCTGGGCGAGCCAGGTTGCACCCGGCAATGAGAACGCGCTCAAGCTTCGAATCTATGGCGAAAAGGGCGGACTGGAGTGGGAGCAGGAGCACCCCAACCATCTCTGGTACACGCCCTTCGGTGAGGAAAAGCGACTGATTACGCGTGCCGGCGCAGGTGCTGGCGACGCCGCAGCTCGCGTTTCGCGCGTGCCGCCTGGCCACCCCGAAGGCTATCTTGAGGGCTTTGCCAACATCTACGCCGAGGCCGCGCGCGCCATTCGCGCCGCGCGCCCGAAATCGGGCAAGCTCGACAAGAACGTTGTGTTCCCAACCGTCACCGACGGGCTGGAGGGCGTCGCATTTGTCGACGCCTGCGTGAAGTCGGCAAAGGCGAACGCGAAATGGACCAAGCTCGCGCTGTAGGGCGCGAGCGCGGGACAGGGTAGTCGAGCCATGAAAATCGGTATGTGCATGTTTCTGTGGACCACGCATCTGACGCGTGACCACGTTTCGCTGCTGCGCGACATCAAGGCCACCGGATTCGACGGTGTCGAAGTGCCGATCTTCGAAGGCGAGCCGGCTTACTTTGCCGAACTCGGTGCCTTGCTGGACGAGCTGGGGCTTGAGCGCACGGCGGTGGCGGCGATGGGCGACCCGGCGATGAACCTCATTTCAGCCGACGTGAGCGCGCGCGAGGCCGGTATCGCTCACATGAAATGGGCGATCGAATGCGCGGCGGCACTTGGCGCTGACAGGTTGAGCGGACCGCTTCATTCCACGCTCGGGCATTTTTCCGGCGAGGGGCCGAGCGAGGACGAATGGGCCCGTGCGGTGGAAACGCAGCGCGGGGTCGGCGAGTTGGCGGCGACCAGCGGCGTCACCATTGGCCTCGAAGCGCTGAACCGCTTCGAGTGCTATCTGGTCAACACGATGGATGATCTGTCGCGGCTGGTCGACGATGTCGGTCACCCGAACATCAAGGCGATGTACGACACCTTCCACGCCAATATCGAGGAAGCCGACCCGATCGGGGCGTTCACGCGCAACCTGCGCAACATTGTCCATGTGCATATTTCGGAAAACGACCGCGGCGTGCCGGGTCGAGGCAATGTCCCGTGGACCGAAACCTTCGCAGCCATTAAGGCCAGCGGCTACGATGACTGGCTGACCATCGAGGCGTTCGGGCGCGGCTTGCCCGATCTCGCGGCCGCGACGAAGGTCTGGCGCGACTTTGCCGAAAGCCCGGAGGCGGTCTACCGCGACGGCTATCGCCATATCAGGCAGGGCTGGGACGCCGCCTGAGCGGAAGCGCCAGCCTGTCAGAACTTGCGGAAGAAGCGGGTCCGGTCGAACATCTCCTCCAGCGCTTCCATGCGCTGGCGCGTCTCTTTCCAGTTGCGCTCCTGTACCTCCGCAATCACGATCTCCGCTATCAGCATCACGGCGATATTGGAATCCCACGCGGAGGGCGCCGCAATCTGGCTCTTGAACGTCACCTTGGCGTGCTGAGCGATCGGCGACACCCACTGGTCGGAGAACAGGATGATGCTCGCGCCGCGCTCGCTGGCGAGTTCGGCCAGCCGCAACGTGCTGTTTTCGTAGCGCCTGATGTCGAAGACGACGACCACATCATCCGGCTTCAGATTCAGTATGTAGTGCGGCCAGGCGTTGGAGTTGGACGCGATATGAACCACGTCGTCGCGGATGACCTGCATATGCAGGAAGAAATAATCGGCGAGAGTACGCGTGATGCGCCCGCCGACCACGAAGACGCGGCGCTTGCGGTCGCTGAGCAGATCGCAGGCAGTGCCGAAATCCGCCGGGTCGATCGCCGACATCGACTGCCCGATATTGTCGATCACCGCTTTGGTGAAACGGTTGAGGATATGGGCGTCCGGGGCGTCATCCACCCATGTCGCGCGTTTGGTGAGTGGGCTTGAAATCTTTTCGTCGAGCTCAGCGCGCAGCGCCCTCTGAAAGTCAGGAAAGCCGGAGAAGCCGAGCTTTTGCACGAGCCGCGCGACGGTGGGCGTGGACACGTTCGCAGCCTCCGCGAGCGCGGTGATCGTGCCCATGCCGGAGACGGGATAGTTCTGCAGAATGACGCCGCTGAGCTGGCGCTCCGAACGGGTCAGGTCGTCGGTACTGGCGCGCAGCTTTTCCGCAACCGTCGTCGCACTCACCCGCGTCACTCCTATTGCTTCGGCGCAGAAGCGTATAGCGCCTCATATGCAAGTGTCAAAAAATTCACAAAGAAGGCTGGGTTGAAAATATTTGTACGAAAATGAATTGACTCGGTCGCGCGACACGACGAACATTGGTCCATCCGGGGAGAACGAGCGTGCAGCTACCGGCTGGACTTTTTGCAGACGACAGCGTGGTAAGAGCCGCCAATCCCGGCGGGTCTCATCCCGTTGTTTTGGTCTGCGAACATGCCAGCCTCCGTATCCCGCCGGAGTTTCACGATCTGGGGCTCGAAGCCGATGCGCTGACGAGCCACATCGCCTGGGATCCTGGCGCGATGGAGACCGCACTTGCGCTCTCGGGCATGCTCGACGCTTCGCTCGTCTACAGCACGGTTTCGCGTCTGGTTTATGATTGCAATCGCCCGCCCGAGGCGCCCGCAGCAATGCCGGCGGTCAGCGAAATATATGCCATCCCGGGCAACAGCGCCCTGACGCAGGCTGAGCGGCAGGCGCGCGCCGAGACCTACTACCGGCCGTTCGAGCAATGCCTCGAAGAAGTGCTCGAAGAACGCAACGGCGACGCCGTGGTCGTAACGCTTCATAGCTTCACACCGGTCTACAACGGCGTGCTCCGCGATGTCGAAATTGGCGTGCTTCATGACGTGGACAGCCGCTTCGCAGATGCCATGCTGGATACGGCAGAGGGCTACGACGTCAGGCGCAACGAGCCTTACGGTCCAGCCGACGGGGTGACGCACACCTTGAAGCGCCATGCGCTGCCGCGCGGCCTGCTCAACGTGATGATCGAAATCCGCAACGATCTCATCGCCACCCCAGAACAGTGCCTTGCGATGGCAACGCATTTGGCGAACTGGCTCGAGGCGTCTATGGCAAGCCTCCGGCAGCCGCAGCTCGGGGAGACCGCGAAGTGAGGTTTCTGCGCAGCTACGTTAGCACTGTCGACGCGATCAACCGGCGCATCGGACGGCTCGTCATGTACGGCATCTTCGTCATGATGGCGGTGCTGCTCTGGTCGACGCTGAGCAAGTTCGGCGAGCGGCCTTCGCTGTGGACGCTGGAAGTCGCGCAATTTGCGATGATCGCCTATTTCTTCCTCGGCGGCCCCTACGCCGTGCAGACCGGCTCGCATGTGCGCATGGACCTGTTCTACGAGAACTGGTCGCTGAAACGTAAATCCGCCGTCGATGCCGTCACGGTTCTGTGCCTGATGGTCTACCTCGTGGTGATGCTGTGGGGCGGCATCAGTTCCACCGCTTATTCGCTGGGCTATTTCGGCTCCGAACCGCTTGCCTTTTTCGCCGGGCTGATCACTGGGTCGGAGGATATCGGCACCCTGGAGCGCAGCCGCACGATCTGGCGGCCCTATCTGTGGCCGATCAAGACGATCATGTGCCTCGGCCTTCTGCTCATGCTGATGCAGGCGCTGTCCGAACTCGCCAAGGACATCATGCATTTGCGCGGCGAGGAGGCCTGATCATGTCTTACGAGATGATCGCACTGCTGATGTTCGCGTCGATGATGCTGCTTCTGTTCAGCGGCCAGCGGGTGTTCGGCGCGATTGGTTTCGTCGCCGTGATCGCGGCGCTCGCACTGTGGGGCGATCGCGGCGGCTTCGACATTGCGTTTTCGCAGTCGATCAAGCTCATGCGCTGGTACCCGCTGCTCACCGTGCCGATGTTCGTATTCATGGGTTACGTGCTGTCGGAAAGCCGCATCGCCGACGATCTCTATCGCATGTTCCACGTCTGGATGGGCGGCCTGCGCGGCGGATTGGCTATCGGCACGATCGGCCTGATGGTGCTGATCTCCGCCATGAACGGCCTGTCGGTGGCCGGCATGGCGATCGGCGCAACCATCGCTCTGCCTGAGTTGCTGCGACGCGGCTACGACAAACGTATGGTGACCGGCGTCATTCAGGCCGGTTCGTCTCTCGGCATTCTCGTTCCGCCCTCGGTGGTACTCGTGCTTTATGCGATGATTGCGCGCCAGCCTGTCGGTCAGCTCTGGCTCGCAGGCATTATTCCGGGCCTCATGATGGCTGGGATGTTCGTGCTCTACATCGCCATTCGCTGCCGCATGAACCCCGAACTAGGGCCTGTCCTTTCGAAGGAAGAGCGCGATCTGCCGCCACGCGAGAAATACGGACTGCTGCTTGCAGGCCTGCTGCCGCTGGCGATCTTCTTCGCGATGATGATCCCCTTCGTGAACGGCTGGACCTCGCTGGTGGAAAGCTCGGCCATCGGCGCCATCACCGCCTTGCTGGCCGCCGTGCTCAAGGGGCGCATGACCTGGCAGGTGTTCGAAACCTCGGTGAGGAACACGCTCGGCATTACCTGCATGTTCATGTGGATTATTCTGGCCGCGCTTGCTTTCGGCGCGGTGTTCGACGGCCTTGGCGCGGTGAAGGCGATCGAAAGCCTGTTCACCGAGCGGCTCGGCCTGTCGCCCTGGATGATCCTCATCCTGATGCAGCTCAGCTTCATCCTGATGGGCACGTTCCTCGACGATACGGCCATGCTGGTTATCGTCGCGCCGCTTTACATTCCGCTGGTCGGCGCGCTGGAATTCGATCTCATCTGGTATGGCGTGCTCTACACGATCACCACGCAGATCGCGTATATGACGCCGCCCTTCGGCTACAATCTGTTTCTGATGCGGGCGATGTCTCCGCCCGAAATCGAACTCAGCGATATCTACCGGTCCATCATCCCGTTCGTCGCCGTCATGGTGCTGGCGCTGACGATCATAATGGTCTTTCCGCAGATAGCCCTGTGGCTACCTGAATATGTCTACGGAAAATGAGCGACGACAAGAAGCGCAACAAGCACAAAGCAAAGAGGAGAAGTCCGATGACCACAAGACGCACATTCATCAAAGGCGCCGCGATTGCCGCGCCCGCAGCCGCGCTTGCCACTCCGGCAATCGCGCAGTCGACCATCAAATGGCGCATGCAGACCTATGCCGGTCCAGCACTGGCCGAGCATGTGATCGTTCCGGCGATCAATACCTTCAACAAGATCGCCGGCGACCGCATGCAAATCGAGCTGTTCTTCGCCGACCAGTTGGTGCCGACCGGTGAGCTCTTCCAAGCCATGCAGCGTGGCACGATCGACGCCGTGCAGTCGGATGACGATTCCATGGCGTCCCCCACCGAAGTGACCGTGTTCGGCGGCTACTTCCCCTTCGGTTCGCGCTATTCTCTCGACGTGCCGGTGCTCTTCAACCAGTACGGTCTGAAGGAAATCTGGGAAGAGGAATATGCGAAGGTAGGCGTCAAGCACATCTCCGCCGGTTCGTGGGATCCCTGTCACTTCGCCACCAAGGACCCGATCAACTCGCTAGAGGATCTGAAGGGCAAGCGCGTCTTCACCTTCCCGACCGCAGGGCGCTTCCTGTCGCAGTTCGGCGTCGTGCCGGTCACGCTGCCATGGGAAGACATCGAGGTTGCCGTGCAGACCGGCGAGCTCGACGGCATCGCATGGTCGGGCATCACCGAGGATTACACGGTGGGCTGGGCCGACGTGACCAACTACTTCCTCACCAACAACATCTCAGGTGCTTGGATCGGCCACTTCTTCGCCAACATGGAGCGCTGGAACGAGCTGCCGGAAGACCTGCAGGCACTGCTGATGGTCTGCATGGAGCAGAGCCACTACTACCGTCAGTGGTGGTACTGGGGCGGTGAGGCGAACCTTCGCGTCAACGGCACGAAGATGCAGCTGACCTCCATCCCGGATGCCGAATGGGCGCAAGTGGAAAACGCCGCGGTCAAATTCTGGGACGAGATCGCTTCGGAATCCGAAACCAAGGCGAAAATCGTCGAGATTTTCCGCAAGTACAATTCCGACATGCAGAAGGCCGGGCGGCCCTACCGCTACAGCTGATCCACGGATACGAAACTGGCCGGGCGCCCTGTGCGCCCGGCTGAGACTTGATTGGCAGAAAGGGCGGCTTCATGACCGCAATGCTTGGTTTCGACGAGCTGAAGAAACGCGTCGCCGACGGCAGCATCGACACCGTGCTCGCCTGTATGGTCGATATGCAGGGCCGCCTGATGGGCAAGCGTTTCGTCGCCGAGCACTTCGTTGAAAGCGCGTGGGAAGAAACGCATTGCTGCAACTACCTTCTGGCGACCGACCTCGAAATGGCGACGCCGGACGGCTACGCCGCAACGAGCTGGCGGCAGGGCTATGGCGACTATGTGCTGAAGCCCGATCTCGAGACGTTGCGTCCCGTGCCGTGGCTCGAAGGCACGGTGATGGTGCTGTGCGACGTGCTCGACCACCACACACATGAGCCGGTGCCGCATTCGCCGCGGCAGATATTGAAGGCGCAGATCGCGCGGCTTCAAGCCATGGGCTTCGAGGCGGCGATGGCGACCGAGCTCGAATTTTTCCTGTTCGACAAGGGCTATGACGAGCTGCGCCGCGAGGGCTACCGCGATCTGAAGCCGATCAGTGGCTACAACGAGGACTACCACATTCTCCAGACCACCAAGGAAGAGCATGTTATGCGTCCGATCCGCAATCATCTGCGGGCGGCGGGCATTCCGGTGGAGAATTCGAAAGGCGAAGCGGAGGCTGGGCAGGAGGAGCTCAACATCCGCTATGACGGACCATTAGCAACGGCGGACCACCACACGATTGCCAAGCACGCGGTGAAGGAAATCGCATGGCAGAACGGCCATGCGGCGACTTTCCTGCCGAAATGGCACCACAACCGGGTAGGCTCGTCCTCGCATATTCATCAGTCGCTCTGGAAAAACGGCAAGTCGGCCTTCTACGATCCGAAGGGCGACTACGGCATGTCGGAGCTGATGCGCCAGTACCTTGCCGGCATGATCAAATATGCACCCGACGTGACCTGCTTCCTTGCGCCATATGTGAACAGCTACAAGCGTTTCCAGAAAGGCACCTTCGCACCAACCGGCATTGTCTGGTCGATCGACAACCGCACCGCGGGCTTCCGGCTTTGCGGCGAGGGCACAAAGGCGGTGCGCGCCGAGTGCCGCATAGGCGGCTCGGATCTGAACCCATATCTGGCGATGGCCGCACTTCTGGCCGCTGGTATTGCGGGGATCGAGGAAAAGCTGGAGCTGCAACCGCCGCTCAAGGGTGACGCTTATGAGGCGGCGAAGGCGAAGCAGATTCCACGGACGTTGCGCGATGCCACTGCGACGCTGAAGCGTTCGAAGATGCTGCGCGAAGCCTTCGGCAGCGGCGTCATCGACCACTATGTGCGCGCGGCGGAGGTGGAGCTTGAAGACTTCGACCGCGTGGTCACCGACTATGAAATCGCCCGTGGCTTCGAGAAGGCGTAACCGGAAAAACCATGACTGAGACCCTGAAATGTATCTCGCCGATCGACGGATCGGTGTTTGCCGAACGCCACGTGATGGGCAAAGCCGAAGCGGCTGATGCGATTGCCCGCGCGCGCGCAGCGCAGGTGGCATGGGCCGCGCGTCCGATGCGCGAGCGCATTGAGCTGGTGCTGGCCGGTGTTGCCGCCGTCGGCGCGATGAACGACGAGATCGTGCCTGAGCTTGCCCACATGATGGGCCGGCCGGTGCGCTACGGCGGCGAGTTCGGCGGCTTCACCGAGCGCGCCTCCTATATGGCTTCGATTGCCGAAGAAGCGCTGGCAGACATCAAGATTGCCGACGATGCGCAGTTCCGACGCTACATCAGGCGCGTGCCGCACGGCGTTGTGTTGGTGGTGGCGCCCTGGAACTACCCCTACATGACCGCCATCAACACGATTGCGCCGGCGCTGATGGCCGGCAATGTCGTTGTGCTGAAACACGCAACGCAGACGCTTCTGGTCGGCGAGCGCATGGTGCGCGCCTTCCAGTCGGTGGGCGTGCCGGAAGACGTGTTCACGAACGTCTTCCTTGACCACGACACGACGTCGAACCTGATCGCTTCGCGCGCTTTCGATTTCGTCAATTTCACCGGCTCGGTCGGCGGTGGCAAGGCGATGGAGCGCGCAGCAGCCGGCACCTTCATTGCCGTTGCGACCGAGCTTGGCGGCAAGGACCCGGGCTACGTGATGGACGATGCCGACCTCGACGCAGCCGCGGCCACGCTAATCGATGCCTCGATGTACAATTCCGGCCAGTGCTGCTGCGGCATCGAACGCATCTATGTTGCCGAGCAGCACTATGATGCCTTCCTCCAAAAGGCCGTAGCAATCGCGTCCGAATACAAACTCGGCAACCCCCTGGATGAGGCTACCACCATCGGTCCGATGGCAAATGTGCGTTTCGCACGCGAGGTGAGGGCGCAGATCGCCGAGGCGGTGGAAGCCGGTGCGAAGGCGCATATCGACACCTTCGCCGAAGACGATGGCGCGGCCTATCTGACGCCGCAAATTCTGACCAGTGTGGATCACTCCATGCGCGTCATGCGCGAGGAGAGCTTCGGCCCGGTCGTCGGCATCATGAAGGTGAAGGACGACGATGAAGCCGTGGCGCTGATGAACGATTGCGACTACGGCCTCACTGCATCACTGTGGACCCGCGATGTGGAGCGCGCAGCACGCATTGGCGACCGCATCGAGACCGGTACCGTTTTCATGAACCGGGCCGACTATCTCGATCCCGCGCTTTGCTGGACCGGCTGCAAGGATACGGGCCGCGGCGGCGGGCTCTCCGTCATCGGCTATCAGAACCTCACCCGCCCAAAATCATATCACCTTAAGAAGGCATAACTGCATGTCTCCACGGGGCAACTGGTCCTACCCGACTGCGATCCGTTTCGGCGCCGGGCGCATTTCCGAAATTGCCGACGCCTGCAAGGCAGCGGGCATCACGAAGCCGCTTCTGGTCACCGATCGCGGCCTTGCGCAGATGGAGATCACCACACGCACGCTCGACTTGATGGAGGTGGCGAGGCTTGGCCGCGGCTTCTTCCACGAGGTCGACCCGAACCCGACCGACCGGAACGCGGAAGAGGGCGTGCGCGCCTATCGCGACGGCGGATATGACGGCGTCATTGCATTCGGCGGCGGCTCCGGGCTCGACCTCGCCAAGGTGATCGCCTTCATGGCCGGACAGACCCGACCACTCTGGGATTTCGAGGACATCGGCGACTGGTGGACGCGCGCCGATGCCGATGCCATTGCGCCCATTGTCGCCGTGCCGACAACCGCCGGCACGGGCTCCGAGGTGGGCCGCGCGTCCGTGATCACCAATTCCGAAACGCACACAAAGAAGATCATCTTCCATCCGAAGATGCTTCCGGCCGTCGTGATCTGCGACCCGGAACTTACCGTCGGCATGCCGAAATTCCTCACAGCCGGCACCGGGCTCGATGCCTTCGCGCACTGCGTGGAAGCCTATTCCAGTCCACATTATCACCCCATGAGCCAAGGCATCGCGCTGGAAGGTATGCGGCTCGTGAAGAAGTATCTGCCGCGTGCTTACGCCGATGGCACCGACATCGAAGCCCGCGCGCAGATGATGAGCGCGGCGGCGGTGGGCGCGACGGCCTTCCAGAAAGGCCTTGGCGCAATCCACGCGCTCTCACATCCCATCGGCGCGGTCTACAACACCCATCACGGCACCACGAATGCGGTATGCATGCCGGCCGTGCTGGAGCTCAACGCGCCTGTGATCGCAGGGCGTTTCGCGCAGGCCGCCGCCTATCTCGGCATCGATGGCGGCTTCAATGGTTTCTGCGCATTCGTTCAGGAGTTCAACGACAGCTTCGCGATCCCCCGCAAGCTTGGCGAACTCGGCGTGGGAACCGACCGCATCGACGAACTGACGGCGATGGCGCTGGAAGACCCGAGCTGCGGCGGCAACCCGGTCGAGCTCAACAAGGAAAATGTGAAGGCGCTGTTCGAAGCCTGCATCTGAGCAGGTTTCGGAACCGGCAGTCGCTACAACCCCCCGGAAAGCACCAGTGTCTCGCCGGTCATGAAGCTGCATGCGTCTGAGGCGAGGAAGATTGCGGCGCCGACCATTTCGCGGGACTGGCCGGCGCGGCCCATCCAGTTGACCGTGCTGCAGTAGTCCGCCCAGCCCTTGGGGTCGGCGTTTTTGCGCGCGGCGTTGCGGTCGGTGTCGATCAGGCCAGGCGCCAGCGTGTTCAACACCACGCCGGTCTGCGCATATTCGCGTGCCTGGCTCTGGATGATGTTGTGCTGGGCGGCTTTCGTTGCCGCATAGGCGGTGACAATCGGTTTCGGCGAGATCTGGTTGATCGACCCAATGCTGACAACGCGTCCCCAACGCCGCTCCGCCATGCGGGGCAAAACCGCTTGCAGCATATCGACGGTCGATTTCAGGTTCACCGAAAGCTGGAATTCTAGATCGTCCGCGGTCAGGTCGGCGAGATGCGCATTCACCTGCGCGGAGGCGTTGACCACCAGGATGTCGATGGGTCCGGCAAGCGCCTCGGCGTCATCGATGAGCCGCTTGCCCGCGCCCGGTACGGAAAGGTCGAGCGCTATCGGGTCCGCCAGGCCACCCAGGCTGCGAATGCTTTCGGCAGCGGCCATGGCCGCGTTTTCACTGGTGCCGTGAACAACTACATGCGCGCCGGCGCCCGCCAGCCCTTCCGCGATAGCAGCACCAATGCCGCGGGTCGATCCGGTGATCAGTGCGCGGCGGCCCTTGAGGCCAAAAATATCCTGCAGCGTTGCCATCTCGCTCACTCGAAGGGGTTCGCTACGGTTGAGCGATAAAGCTGCCCGGGAAGGCCGCGCACGCCCGGCCGGCATGAGAACAGGCCGCCTGAAAGCGGCGCGTCGGCCAGCGTGCTGGCCGGCAGCCGCGTGCGGGCGCTGGTGATGTAGAGCACCGAAAGGTCGTCGCCGCCAAAGGCGACGCTGGTGGGGCGCGGCACCGGCAGGTCGATCGCCAGATCGAGTTTGCCGTCGGGCCGGTAGCGGTTGACGCGCCAGCCATCCCAGATCGCACACCAGATATAGCCTTCGCTGTCGACGGTGAGGCCGTCGGGCCGGCCTTCGTTTTCGTTGATCTTCACCAGCACCCGCCGGTTTGAAAGCCGGCCTTCGCCGGGTGTCGTGTCATAGGCGTAAATGAGGCCCGGAACGGTATCGACGAAATAGAAGGTTGCGCCATCCGGGCTCCAGCCCAGACCGTTGGAAACGGTGAGCCCGGTTTCGAGCCTGGAGACTTCGCCGCCACCGTCGATGCGGTAGAGCGAGCCCGTCGCGCGGCTGGCATCCATGCGCATCGAGCCCACCCAGATCGCCCCGCCGGGTCCGACCTTGGCGTCGTTGAGGCGGTTTTCGCGCATCTCCACCTCCGGGTGCACGAAGGAGCGCAGCTGCCCCTTGTCGAAGTCGAGCCATTCAAGCCCGTCTTGGGAGGTGACGATCAGCGTGCCTTGTTCGGCGGGCATGACCGCGCTGACGAGCTTGCCCGTTTCGCACACCTCATTGACGCTGGTTTCGGGGTCGAAGCGGTAGACGGCGGGTTGCAGGATATCGACCCAGAAGAGGCGTTTCGCCCGCGTGTCCCACACCGGCGCTTCGCCAAGCTGCGCGCCCCATGGCAACACGCAGTTCAAGTCGAGGCCCTGAATGCCGCCTGCCATGCGCGGCCGCGGACGCGAGGTAATGGCAACGGCGCCGGAAGCACCGGTGATGCGGCGCGCCGAGGCCATGAGTTCCCGCCCGACGGGGTGGATATGGCTGGAATCGAGGCGCTGGGCGGGACCGAGCACGACCAGCACGCCAATCGGTTCGCCATCGCGACCGGCAATCACCGTGGCGACCGAGTTCACACCAGCCAGATGTTCCTCATAGGAAATCGCGTAGCCCCTTGCGCGGGTGAGGGTGAGGTCCGATTCCAGCGCGGCCGCCGTCTCGATCGTGTGTTCGGTAAAACGCTCGAAGCTTTGGCGCTCGATGATCGTGCGCGCGGCGGACGGCTCCTGCCAGGCAAGCAGAGCCTTGCCGGCCGCCGTGCAATAGACCGGGGCGCGGCGGCCCGTTTCCACGCGCACGCCAAGACCGCCGGGCATCCGCTCATCGAGGTAAAGGACTTCGCCATCGCTCAGCGCGCAGAGCGCGACTGTTTCGCCGAGTTCGGCGGACAGGCGGTCGAGTTCGGGTTTTGCCGCGCTGACCAGATCGAAACTGTCCCACACCTTGTGTGACAGCTCCAGAAAGCGCGGCCCGAGCGAATAGGTTCCGCGCTGCTCGTCCTGCCTGACAAGGCCAAACGCGGTAAGCGTTTTCAGAATGCGCGCAAAGGTCGGTTTGGGCAGGCCGGACTGTCTGAGCAGCTCGGCGAAACGCAGCGGCTCACGGGCGTCGGCGACGATGTTGAGCAGCGTCAGGCCCTTGGCCAGAGCCGCCGCGCCAACCGGCACATCGTCTTGGATATCCTTCATTCTGAGCGTCGTTTCTTTCGCGCTTCCATCGCCTCGGCCAGCATGCGGTCGATCGTCCATTCCGGCTTGAAGCCCAGCATATCTCGGATTTTGGCATTCGAGGTGTGATAGTAGACGCCGGCGCCTGGAAGGTCGACGGTCACAACCGGTAATCCTGTCATTCTCGACATGTTTGCAAGCAGCGGCTCGAAGTCGACCGGATCGGTCGCTCCGAGATTGAATGTTTCGCCGGCCGCACCCAGATGTTCCATCGCCAGAAGGATGCCTTGCAGCATGTCCCGCGTGTCGGTGATGTGCATGCGGAAGGGACGGCCGTTTTCGTTACGCGCCAGGATGTGTGCGGGATGTCCCGGATCGGCGGCGCGCAAGATGTCTGCGACCTCGTGATTGCCGAAATTTTCCTGCTGGGCGATGCGCGGCCGCAGGAAGAAACGCGGGCCGGAAAAGAAACTGTCTTCGTCCAGAAGTTCCGACGCGTTCTGCGTGTGCGCGAAACGCAGGATGACCGTTTCCATCAGCCCGGCGCGCTGATGAAACCGCACGATGTCTTCGCCGAGCAGCTTGGTCAGCCCGTAGGGCGAATTCGCATTGAGCGGGTGGTCTTCTGTCAGCGGTTGGAACGCCGGCGCGTTTTCGGGATAGACCTCGCCCGAACTGGCGAAGACGAAGCGGCGCACGCCGGCATCCGACGCCGCATCGAGGAGCACCCTCGTGCCCTCGACATTGGCGGCAAACATCTTCGCCTTGTCCTGCGGCGCCCATGACATGAAGGCGCCGAGATGAAGCACCACCTCGACACCGCGCACAGACTCCCTGACAGCGGCTTCGTCGTCGAGAGAGCCGACGACTTCGCTATACCCGTCGCCTTGCCTGCTGGATGCTCGCGCATCGAGGCCGTGCACCTGATGGTCGGCGGCAAGAAGCCGCTCGACGACCGCGCTGCCGACACGGCCGGAAGAGCCGGTGACCAGAATTTTCACGCTCGCACCGCCAGTTCGGATTGGGCGTCGAAGAAATAGAGATCGGCGGGATCGAAGCTCAGGGTCAGTTCCTCGCCTTCGGCAATCGGGCCGCTATGGCTCACCCGCGCGATCAGGCCTTTGGAGTTTTCCTCGTCGTCACCAGCGCGCGCATAGATCTGTCCGTGGCCGTCGAAATAGAGGTATTTTTCCGAACCGAGGCTCTCCACGAGATGCGGCTTGATTGTGAATTCGACCGGCCCCGGACCGGCCTTGATGTGTTCGGGGCGCAGGCCAACGATCAGCTCCGTGCCATCGGCAACCGATGCCGAAAGCGGCACTTTCAGGCCAAGGAGATTGACGGTTCCGCTTTCGGCCCGCGCGCGAAGCATGTTCATACCGGGCGACCCGATGAAGCCGGCGACGAACAGATTGTCCGGCTTCTGGAAGAGCACGTCGGGCGCGGCGATCTGCTGGATTTCGCCGCCGCGCATGATGACCACGCGGTCGGCCATTGTCATCGCTTCCACCTGGTCATGCGTGACATAGACCGTGGTTACGCCGACGCGCTTGTGCAACTCGCCGATCTCGGCGCGCATGTGAACGCGCAGCTTGGCGTCGAGGTTGGAGAGCGGCTCGTCCATCAGAAACGCCTGAGGCTCGCGCACGATGGCCCGGCCGAGCGCCACGCGCTGCCGCTGGCCGCCCGACAGGTCTTTCGGCTTGCGTTCCAGATAGGTCTCGACGCCGAGCGTTTTCGCAGCCGCCTGCACCCGGGTGTCGATCTCCGCCGCCGACATGCCACGCATCTTCAGGCCGAAGCCGATATTCTGGGCAACGGTCAGATGCGGATAGAGCGCGTAGTTCTGGAACACCATCGCGATGTCGCGGTCGCCGGGCGCAAGGTCGGTGACGTTTCTGTCGCCGATGAAGATATCGCCGCCCGAGGCGGGTTCGAGGCCTGCGAGGATTTTGAGCATGGTGGATTTGCCGCAGCCAGAGGGGCCAACGAGAACTAGAAACTCGCCGTCCTCCACATCCAGCGAGAAGGGCTTGAGCACCTGCACCGCGCCATAATTCTTGTGAACATCCTTGATGCTGATGTGGGCCATCTTACTTTTCGGCTCCTGCGGTCAATCCTCCGACGAGATAGCGCTCGAGGAAGATGTAGATGAGCATGATCGGCGCGGCGACGAACACCGCCGCCGCCGCCACTTCGTTCCAGTCGGTCGTGTATTCGCCGCGCATGGTCGTGATGCCGAGATTGGCCGTCCAGCTGTCCGGCGCGTTGACGAGGAAGGTGCGCGCATAGGCGTAGTCCGCCCAGCTGAGCACGAAGGCATAAAGCGCCGTCGCGGCGAGGCCGGGGGTCGAAATCGGCAGCACGACGCGAAACATAGCGCCGAGCGGCGAGCAGCCATCCACCATGGCCGCCTGCTCCAGCTCGCGCGGGATCGTGTCGAAATAGCCTTTGAGCATCCAGGTGGTGAACGGGATAATCAGTGTCGAATGCGCGATCACCAGCGACCACAGGCTGCCGATCAGGCCGACCTGGCGGAAGATCGCGAATAGCGGGATCACCAGCAGCGTTGCCGGCAGCATCTTCGCTGTCAGGATGAAGATGCCCATCGAATGGGCACCGCGCACCGAAAAGCGCGAAAGCGCATAGCCGGCCAGAATGGAAATCGCCATCGAAAGCGTCACCGAACCGATCGCAGCCAATGTCGAGTTGAGCAGCCAGGTCGGGATAGGACGCGCCGCCCACACTTCGCTGAAGGTCTCGAAGCGTGGGTTCTCGGGCCAGAAGATCGGCGGCAGCGACGACAGTTCCGCCGAGGTTGAAAGCGCGGTGACGAGGAGCCAATAGACCGGGAACAGGATCAGAGCGACGACAACGGTGACCGTGCCGTAGAGCGTGACGTTTTGAAGTGTTGTCCGTTTCATAGCGCCGCCCTCAATACATTGCCTTGGAGCCGCGCCCGAGCATGACCAGACTGGCGACCATGCAGATCACGAGCGTAATCACGCCAACAGCGGAGGCGTAGCCGAAGTTGAAAAAACCGAACGCCTGATCGTAGGTCATGATCGACAGCGTTTGCGTCGCCTTGAGCGGACCGCCATCCGTCAGTGTCTTGATGATGGAGAAGTCGCGGAACACCCACAAAATGACCAGCACCAGCGTGACGCCGAGCACTGGCATCAACAGCGGCAGCGTGATCCAGCGGAACCGTTGGATGGCGGACGCGCCGTCGACGCGGGCAGCCGCATAATAGTCCGACGGGATCGATTGCAACCCGGCCAGCGTCATGATCGAAACGAAGGGGAAGCCTTTCCAGATCATGGTCATGGCAACGGCCCAGAAGGCGGGTCCGGGTGTCGACACCCAGGCGATCATGCCATCAGCGAGGCCAAGCCGCACGAACAGCCAGCTCAGCAGGCCGAAGGACGTGTCGAAAATACGCGCGAAGATAACGACGGCGATGATTTCCGGGATGGCCCAGGGAAGGGCGATCGCCAGGCGTGCGAAGGTGCGCCCGCGAAACTGATTGTTGACCAGAAGCGCGGAGCCGATGCCGACGACGAGGCTGCCGATCGAAACCGCTACGACGAGCTTCAGCGTGACCCAGCAGGCCATCCAGAATTCGGGTGAGGAGAAGAGCTTCTCATAGTTGGCGAAGGTGAAGGGTGAGCGCACGCCGGGCCGCGGCAGCTTCACGTTCTGGAAGGAAAGATCGAGCGACAGGACGAGGGGATAGACGACAATCAGCGCCACCAGCACGACGGCCGGGGCGAGCAGAATGTATCCCAGAAGATGCTGGCGGCTAGGCCGCGCCAGATCGAGGAATTTGCCTTGTGCCACTGCCATGTCGTTCTCCTCCCGACTGAAATTGCGGGCAGGGCCGGCCGCTGATCCGCGGCCGGCCCATCTCTTTGGGTTTGGCTGATCAGCCTTGCTGGATCGCCTCGGCCTTCTGCTGAATGGTTTTCACCACATCAGCCGGGTCAAGATCCTCGATCAGCATACGCTGGACCTCTTCCTGCACCATCTTGCCGAACTCATTGTATTGAAGCTCGAGCCCGGTCGGAATGCGGTCGACATTTGCCGCTGCGGCCTCTGTCATGGTCTGGATCAGGAGATCGAAATGCGGCACGAATTCCTCGACGCCGGTCGTATCGGCGGCGGGGCTGGGCGGCGTATTCTTGCCGATCGTGGCATATTTCGACTGCCAGTCAGGCGACATGACGAGCTGGATGAACTCCCAAACGAGCTTCTTCTCTTCTTCCGGAATTTCGCTGGCCATGCCGAGCACGTTGGACGATCCGCCGAGCGGCGGGTGGAACGGCGGAGCGGCAACCACCGTGTCGGCGGCCGCTTCGCCCTTCTGCATGATGCCGTAGAGCCACGGGCCGTCGAGCCGCAGCGCCATCTTGCCGTCGGCGAACAGCTTGCGGATATCGCCGGCGCCCAGATCGAGCGGGGTGAGACCGTCCTTGATGACCGTTTTCCAGCGCGTCAGACCTTCCACCATCTGTGGCGTGTCGATCGTGATCTTGCCGTCCTGGTCGGTCCAGTAACCGCCCGCATCGAGAATGTAGCTCAGCATCTCGGTGAGGTACTGGCCCGCGCCACCCTTGGTTTCATGCCCGGTGCCGAACTGGTCGACGATGCCGTCGCCATTCAGGTCCTTGGTCGTCTTGCGCACAACGTCGAGATATTCCTCCCAGGTGGTCGGTACGGAGACACCGGCCTCATCGAGGATCTTCTTGTTGTACGCCATGATGAAGCCGAAATAGTTCAGCATCACGCAGTTGGTGTTGCCCTGCCAGACGCATTTGCCCTGGCCGGCCCAACCGCTCATGTCGATGCCGTCCTTCTCAAGCCACGGGTCGAGATTTTCCAGCCAGCCGTTTTCGGCGAAGGCCTGATATTCGAACGAAGCCAGATGCACGATCTGCGGCGGCTGGCCGCCGGCGAAAAGCGTGGTCATCGTGTCTGCATAGGCGCCGCGCTCCACCTTGGTGAACTCGACCTTGACGCCGGGATTTGCCGCTTCGAACGCGGCAATGGCGTCTTTCCACCATTCGCCCGTACCGGCGTCATCGACCTGCCAGGACACGAATTTCAGCGTGGTGTCAGCCTGTGCGCTCATGAGCGCTGCGGCTGACATGACCGCCGCCAACGCGGTGGTCTTCAGCCCTGTCTTCAAAAGTTTCGTCATGGTTCTCCTCCTTGCGTGAATCAGATTGGCTGCATCAGCCGAAGCGCTTCGTCTGAGGGTCGGACGCCCAGCCCGTTCTCGATCGGCAAGCTGTAGAAGCCTTCGGCGCAGTTCATGCCGCCTTCCAGCAGGCGGCGGTTTGGCTCAAAGATCGAATGCTGGAATTCGTGGTATTTGAGGGTGGGAAGCGCGGCACTCGCATGCAGGCTGGCGGCCAGGAAAATGCCCGAGCCGATGGTCGCGTGGGGAATGACATCGATTTCGTGCTGCGCGGCCAGCCGGCCGATCCGCATGAAATTGGTGATGCCCTTGTGCCCCATTTCGGGCTGCACGATGCCGATGCGGCAGCGCTCGACCCGGTGGCGCATGTCCCAGTCGGTGCGCCATTCCTCGCCCACGGCGATCGGCACCGAGCTTTCCGAACAGACCTGCGCTAGGGCTGCGATGTCTTCGGTGCGCACCGGCGCCTCGGCAAACCACAGGCCGTGCGGCTCCATTTCCTTGATGAGGCGGACCGCCTCGTCTGCGCTCTGGTTCCAGTGCATATCAGCGGCGATGCGCGCCTCTTTGCCGAGGGTTTCGCGCAGCGATTGCAGTTCCGCTGCCGGGCCGTCATCGGCGACCGGCGTTGCGAATTTGAAGGCACTGAAGCCGCGCTCCGCCCATTCAGCCGCCAATGCGGCGCGCTCAGCGCGGGTCGGTTTGGGCAGGCCGGACACATAGGCCGGAATTCTGGTTTCTGTGCTGCCGCCCAGCAGTTCGGCAATCGGGCTGCCGGCAATCTGGCCGGCGATATCCCAAAGCGCGATGTCGATTGCCGCCAACGCGTCGACATAGAAGCCACCGGAATAGCCGCGCACGCGCATCAGATCGTAAAGATCGTCATAGATGTCGGATGGCTGTGTCGGGTCGCGGCCGACGGTGAAGTCGGCCAAGAGGTCGTTGATGATCGCGCCGACTGCGCCCGGCGCAACGAGCCCGTAGGTCTCGCCCCAGCCGACCACGCCATCGCGCGTGACGACTTTCACAAGCACGCTGCGGTCGAATGTCGGGTAGACGGTGCGGTTTCCCTTACGCACCAGATAGCCGCGGGCATTCGGTTCTTCGCCGAGCCTCGCCGCGCCCAGATAGGGGACGTCGCGCGGCAGCGTCAGACTGAAGACAGAGACTGACCTGACGGCGTCGCTCACGTGACTTCTTCTTCCATTTGCGGCTGGAAAATACCCAACTCGCGAAGATTTTCGTCGATGTCGGCGCGGGCAACACTGTCCATCGCGGGTGTTGGTGCGCGCACGTCGCAATTGTCGAGCAGGCCGCGCCGCATCAGCACATATTTCGTCAGCCGCATGCGGTAGACGGCTTGCAGCGAAAGCAGCGGCAAAGTGCGGATGTAGATTTCGCGCGCCTCTTGTTTGGAGCCGTGACGCCAGGCGCTGTCCAACGCCACGTGCTCTGGCGCGAGCTCCAGTGCGGGCATCGCCGCGCAGGCGCCGCGCGCGTACTCATCCAGTATGTAACGCGCACCGCCGCCGCCGATGACGCCGGTCAGATGCGCCGGCTTGTGCCGCAGAATATGGCTGATCGCGGGGCCGGCCGGCAGCGTTTCTTCCTTCACATATCGAACCTGCCGCACCGCTGAGACGATTTCGATAATCGTCTCGGGGCTGAGATCGGAGCCGCGCGGCGCCGGTGCGTTTTGCAGGATGATCGTCGCGTCGGGCAGGGAGGATGCGACCTTCGCGAGAAATTCGATAACGGGAGCCGCGGCGGAGCCGAGCGATTTCGGCGGCTGGATCATCAGATGGTGGATGCCGAGCGCAGCAGCACTTCTGCCGTGTTCGATCACCTCTGCTGCGCTCTGAGCGCTGGCTCCGGCGACGATCTTGAGCGCGCCGGGAGCGGCCTGTGCGATCACCCGAAGGGACGCCGCGCGCTCGACCGGCTCAAGCGTTTCCACCTCGCTGGCAAAACCCGGAAACACGACGCCGGCGACACCGGCGCTTGCCGCGAACTCGACCAGCCGCGAGAGCGCGGATTCATCGACGGCACCGCTATCCAGAAACGGCGTCGGTAGAACCGGGAAGATGCCCTCAAGGTGATCGTTCATGATGGTCCAAACTATGATACAACGTATTGCAATTTGACGCTAATGCAAAATACTCCTAATGACAAGTGTGAAATGCCATCTCAAATACGAGGCGTGAGGAGCGGACCCGATGACGGCTTTGAGAAATGACCCAGCGGCGATCGTAATCGATTGGGGAACAACGTCTTTTCGCGCATATCTGACGACAGACGAGGGCAAGGTGCTGGGCTCGCTTGAGACCGGAGATGGAATCCAGTCATGCGCGCCGGGCGGGTTCGAGCAGCTTCTTCTGGGGCGCATCGGAATATGGACCGAGGCGCACGGCGCACTGCCGGTCGTGGCGCTCGGCATGATCACCAGCCGCAGCGGCTGGGTCGAAGTGCCCTACGTTCGCTGCCCTGCGGGTGTTGATGAACTGGCAGCCGGCGTAAAAGAGGTGGCGCTCGCGAATGGGTCGCGGATGATCTTCCTGGCCGGCTTGACTGACCCCACCCGGCTGCCCTTTCCCGATGTCATGCGTGGCGAGGAAACGCAGGTGCTGGGTTCGGGTCTCGACCGCGACCGCACGGTCGTGTTGCCCGGCACGCACAGCAAATGGGCTGAGGTGGAGGGCGGGACTATCAGACGCTTCCAGACATTTGTGACCGGCGAACAGTTCAGCCTGTTGACCAGACATTCCTTCATAGCGCGCGGCATGCAGCCGGCGGGCGAGGCTGACTGGGCCGCATTCGAGCGCGGAGTTCGGACGATCGAAGAGAACCCAGCCGAGGCGGATGCTTTCCTGTCACTGATATTCTCCGCGCGCACGGGAATGCTTGCCGGCGAGCTCCAGCCCGCTGAGATCGTCGACTATGTTTCCGGCCTGTTGATCGGCCTTGAATTTCACCAGGCGCGCGGCGCGGGATGGTGGAAGGACGGCGACGCGATCGAAATCGTAGGCAATGACGGGCTCAACGACCGCTACGCGCGGGCGGCTCGCCTCCTTGGTCTCGAAGTAAGGGAAGGCAGCGGCGAAGCCGCGATCGCCGGCGCGCTCAGGATTGCAGTCGCCGCCGGTCTGGTGAAGGCGCCGGCAATGGCCTGAGCACTCGGCAAGCGGGCCTAAAGGCGCTGCCGCAAATGAGTCATGAACGCCTGAGCTGCGGGTGAGAGCGAGCGACCGGAGCGCCACACCAGTCCGATGCGGCGCGCGATACCGAGGTCTTTGATTGGGCGCTGTATCAGGCTTTCGGTTTGCAACACGGGTAGCGTCAGTGAAGGCAGGACGGTGATGCCGAGCTCGACCGCGACCAGTGCGCCGGCGGTCGCAAGGTGCGAGACCTCAAAGCGCGGATTGAAAGCGAGCCCCATCCTGAGGCAGGCATTGTCGGTCAGTTCCCGCACGCTGGTTCCCTCAGCCATGGCGATGAACGGCATATCGACGAGTTCAGCCCAGCCATAGGCGCGGTCTTCCGCAAGCGGACCATTTGGCGCGCCGATTGCCACGAACTCGTCATCCATCAGCGGCTGGAACGAAAGCCGGCTGCGGGCCGATACCGTGCCGGCGGTAAAGCCGATGTCTGCAGCCCCAGACTCAACCGCATCCAGCACGGCTCCCGAAAGCGCGTCGATGATGAACAGGTCGATGTCGGGATGTGTCGCCGAGAAACTGCGCAGCAGATTGGGCAGCAGTCCGGCGGTGACCGAAGGCAGGCCGGCAATCGCCAGTCGCCCGTGTTTAGCTGTGCGGTGTGCTTCGAACTCGGCCATGCCATCCTCAACGGCATGCATCATGCGCTCAGCAATACCGGCGAGAATGTGTCCCGACGCAGTGAGTTCAACATTGCGAGTATCGCGGTCGAACAGCCTGACTTCGAGCCGCGTTTCGAGCGCCGTGATCTGCCGCGAAAGCGCCGAAGGCGAAGCGCCGATATCCTCCGCCGCCAGACGGAACGACCCGCGACGCGCCAGTGCCTGTACCGCTCGAAAGTCACCCAACGATGCTTTGTTGTGAATCATGCATCAATTATCGTCTTATATTCACTTAACGCAACAAACCACCCGCGGCACACTCGGCTGCAGTTCCCCGGTAAGGAACGCAAGGGAGGAATTTATGAGACATATCGTGGGCGCTCTGCTGGGCGCGACAATTCTGACGGCTGCCGCCGGCTTCGCGCAGGCAAAGGATCTGGCGATCGGATCGACCTCCGCGTCGTCCAGCCATTACGGCTATTTCGTCGCCGTCGGTCAGCTCATCAACGAGAATGTCGAAGGCGCTAATGCATCGGTGGTCGAAACCGGCGCGACGCTGGACAACATTCGCCGCATGGAGCGCGGTCAGCTCGACCTCGGTCTCGTGACAACAAATGTCGCCCAGCACGCATATGCGGGGACCAACAAGTTCGACGGCAACAAGCAGGACCTCACACTGCTGTGGGTCTATACGGGGGCCCCGCAAAATGTGGTGATGCGCGCCGACTCCGGCGTTGAAAGCCTCGAGGGACTGGCAAGCGTCAAGTTCAATCCGGGCATCAAGGGCTCGGCGACAGAATCCACCACCGAAGCCGTGTTCAACACGCTCGGCCTGACCGCAGATTATGTTCGGGGCTCCACCACCGACATCGTGAATGCGATCAAGGACAATAGGGTCTCCGGCTATGTGAAGTCGGGATCGGGTCAGAAGCTCGATGGCTCGACAATGGACATTGCCACCTCGACGGAGATCAAGATTCTCGGCCTGTCCGACGCGCAGGCTGACAAGTTGCGGGCCGAAATGCCCGACATATCCGTGGTCGATATCCCGGCCGGTGCTGCAGAAGGCATTCCGGCCTATTCGACCTGGAGCTTCGGTGTTGGCGTGGCCGCGCCGTCTTCGCTGGACGCCGAAACCGCCTATCAGATCGTCAAGGCGATCATGGAAGACGACAGCGCTCAGGCCAACGCCATGGCCAGTCTGAAGGGCGCCGACCTTGCCAAAATGACGCTCGAATTCGGCACGCTGCCGCTGCATCCCGGCGCCGCGCGCTGGTTCGAAGAGCAGGGCGTGGAGCTTCCTGCGAAGCTCAAGCCAGCCGGCTAAGGCTAGCCCGTGACCCTTGAGCGCATACAAAGTGCGTTGGCGCTGTTCGTCGGCGCCTTCGTTTTCTATACCGCTGCGACCGGGCCCTTCGAGGGCCTGATCCAGCGGGCGCTTTTTCTGGCGTTGGTATCTGCTCTGGGCTTCGCACTTTACCCGCTGGGCGCGGGCAAACCCTGGCGCCCGGTCGGGCTGTCCATCGATCTGGTGTTGACCTTGGTCACGGTCGCCGCCTGCGGCTACGTAGTCTGGCACTACGATGAAATAATGACCTCACTGCCCTGGGCGAGCGCGCTGGACATCGGACTGACGGTCGGTCTGGTGATCGCCGTTCTCGAACTCGGCCGGCGGACCGTGGGGATCATATTTCCGCTGCTGGTGACCGTCGCGCTCTCCTATGCGCTGTTCGGCAACCACCTGTCGGGGCCGCTGCGGCACCGTGGATTTGACGTCTATTTTGTCACCGAGACCATTTTCCTGGGCGACCTCGGCATCTGGGGGCTGCTCACCGGCGTCGCCGCCACAGTGATAGCTGCCTTCGTCCTGTTTGGAGCGCTGCTGCTCCATTCGGGCGGCGGGCAGGCCTTCATGGATCTAGCGATGCGGCTTGGCGGCCGACAGCCGGGCGGGGCTGCGAAGATCGCCACTATCGCAAGCGGCTTGTTCGGCATGGTTTCGGGGTCTGCTGTCGCCAATGTTGCCACGACAGGCAACTTCACAATCCCCATGATGATAAGGCTGGGCTATCCGCGGCCCTTCGCAGCCGCCGTCGAGGCCGTGGCTTCGACTGGCGGGCAGATTGCACCGCCCATCATGGGTGCGGCTGCCTTCGTGATGGCCGAGATTCTGAACATTCCCTATCTCACCATCATTGTCGCCGCCGTAATGCCGGCTCTGCTGTTTTACATGTCGGTCTTCATGACGGTGCATTTCGTGGCGCTCCGCCGCAACCTCGCGGTTGTGCCCGACGAGGATTTGCCAGCCTGGAACACGATTGTTGCGCCGCGCCGCGTGCTCCCGATCGTGGCCGCGCTTGGCGGGCTGGGGATCGGGATCTACCTAGGTAGATCGATCGCGACCTCGGCGTTCTACGGGATTTCGGGTCTGCTTTTCGCGTTTGTCGCCACACAATGGGGCAGGCTCTCCGCTCGCGAGATGCTGGCGAAGGTCGTCTCAGGACTGGAGGATGCCGGCAAGGGCATGGTGATCATCGGCGTGTTGCTCGCCGGGGCGCAGATACTGGTCTCCATGATCAACATGACCGGCGTCGGTGTCACGCTCTCTTCGCTGATCGTCACGCTTGCGGGCGATTCCGTCTTTCTGGTCGCGCTGATCGTCGGGCTGGTCTGCCTGGTAATGGGTATGGGTTTGCCCACTACGGCGGCATATGTGCTCGTGGCGGCAGTGCTCGCACCTGCGATGACCGGGGTTGGTGTCGACCCGCTGTCCGCGCATCTCTTCGTGTTCTACTTCGCAACTATTTCGGTGATCACGCCGCCGGTATGCGTGGCTGTATTTGTCGGCGCGGGCATCGCAAAGACGAACTGGCTGCCGGCGGCCGGAGAAGCCGTGCGACTGGGCGCGGTGACCTATATCGTGCCGTTCCTCTTCGTGCTCTACCCGGGAATGACGATGCAGGGCGGTGCGTCTGCTGTTCTCAGCGCCGCTATTGCCGGCGGCGCACTCGTCGTTGCGGTTCCCGCGCTTCTGGCAGGAGCTAGCCCGCTTGGCAGACGCTGGGCCGATGCCGGCCTGTTCGCGGCGGTGATCGGCCTTTCGATCTGGCCCCATCCGGCGACACCGTTTCTCGCGGTCGGCCTTCTGGTCGCAAGCCTTGTCGCCTCGCGCATGCGCAGCGGAGCACTGGCATGAAAACGGTGCGGATTGGCGCGGGCGCTGGCTTCTCCGGGGACCGGATTGAACCGGCCGTTGAACTGGCTGAAAAGGGCGAGCTCGACTATCTCGTTTTCGAATGCCTTGCCGAGCGTACCATGGCGCTGGCCCAGCAGGCGCGGCTGGAGAACCCGGATGCCGGGTTCGATCCGCTGCTGGAGCGCCGTATGCGCGCGATACTGCCGGCAATCGGCGGCAGAAAACCGCGCATCATCTCCAACATGGGTGCTGCGAATCCACTCGGCGCAGCGCGCCGCATTGCCGAGATAGCCCGCGAACTCGGCTGCGCGCCGCTGCGGATCGCGGCAGTGACCGGCGATGACGTTCTCGACCGTATTTCGGATTACAAACTCGAAGATGGTGGGAGCCTGGTCGGCGCGCTGGGCGAGCGGCTGGTGTCAGCCAATGCCTATGTCGGAGTGGGCCCCATTGTGGCGGCTCTGGAAGACGGCGCGGATATTGTAATTTGCGGTCGCGCTTCCGACACCGCTCTCTTTCTGGCTCCGCTCGTGCACGAATTTGGTTGGGCAATGGATGACTGGCAGAGCCTGGGCCGTGGAACGCTTGTAGGCCACCTGCTGGAATGTTCTGCGCAGGTGAGCGGCGGCTACTTCGCTGACCCCGGTGTCAAAGAGGTGCCGAACCCAGCGCATATAGGCTTTCCGTTGGCCGAAATTTCCGAGGACGGCAACGCCGTCATCACCAAGCTGCCGGGCACAGGCGGTTGTGTGACGCGCGCCACTTGCGCCGAGCAGTTGCTCTACGAAATTCATGACCCGGCACGCTACTATCAGCCTGATGTCATTGCTGATTTCTCCAACGTTATGCTCTCCGAAATCGGACCGGACCGCGTGGCCGTTTCGGGTGCCACGGGCGTTGCAGCTTCGGGCCAGCTGAAGGTCTCGGTCGGCTATCGCGACGGCTGGCTCGGCGAGGGGCAGATTTCCTATGCAGGAGCCAATTGCGTTGCACGCGGCAACCTTGCGCTCGCCATTCTGGAGGAGCGTTTGGCGGTCAAGGGTAGTAGCGTCCTGGAAAGCCGGGGCGAGCTGATTGGCCTCAATGCCGTATCGCCTGGCGTACGGGCTATTTCACCAGCTAACGAACCGCCTGAAGTTCGCGCGCGGTTTGCAGCGCGCTGCGCATCTCGGGAAGATGCCGAGCGCGTCGCCGATGAGGTTGAAAGCCTCTATCTGTGCGGGCCCGCGGGCGGCGGCGGCGTCACCCGACGGGTGCGCGAAATCATCGGCATAGCCTCGGCATTCGTACCCGCGGATCGTGTTCCGCTTTCCGTTCAGATTGTGGTGGCCTGATGCGGCTGCATGAGATTGCCCACGCGCGCACCGGCGACAAGGGAGATATCTCCAATATCTCCGTTGTAGCCTATAGGCAGGACGACTTTGCGCTCATCGAAAAGGCCGTTACCGAGGTCCGGGTCGCTGCGCATTTCGGCACCGGTTTCAATGGCGAGGTGAAGCGCTACTTGCTGCCGCAGCTCGGTGCGCTGAATCTCGTGATCACGGGCGCGCTTTCCGGCGGCGTCACACGCTCGCTGGCGCTCGACGCACATGGCAAATGCCTGTCGTCCATTCTTCTTGAAATGGAAATCGGCGCATAAGCCTGGATGCCGGGGCCAGTAATCCTGGGGTTTTCAGCTCCACGTTCACATTTTTTAGTATTTGTAAAATTCTCTTGACAAGCGCCTTCTTGCCCGCTCATTTTTACAAATACTAAAAATGGGAGTTGGGCGTGGCAGGTGAGGACGCAGTCCAGTCAACGGTAACCGGCGGAGAGCCGCTCGGTGTCCGTCTGCGCGAAAGGCGCCGGGAGCTTCGCCTGACGTTGAAGGATGTTGCCGATGGCGCAGGACTGTCGGTCGGCTTCATCTCTCAGGTTGAACGCGACCTGACTGTTCCTTCCCTGTCGTCGCTGGCGTCGATCTCGCGCGTCTTGCGCATGCCAATCACCAGCTTCCTTTCTCAGCCCGACGGCGGCCAGCCGCACACGAGGCACGACCAGCGGCCTGTCTACGCTGTACAGGCCAATGGGCTCCAATATGAGCGGCTTTCCGCCCGCTTCCCCGGCAATGTCCTGAACAGCGTCATTGTTCACGAACCTCCGGGCATGCGTTCAGAACCCATCCGCCATGAGGGCGAAGAGATGTTCTTCATCCTCAAGGGCTCGATTACGATCGAAGTGGAGGACGAGGTCACAGTCCTGTCAGCTGGCGACAGCATTCACTTCGATTCCACGCGGCGTCATTCCTCCTGGAATCACACCACCGAAACAGTGACCATCCTGCATGTGTGCACAATGGACGTCTTTGGAGACGACCTGGCCGACGACAATCGGCTGGGCAACCGGGCGCGGCACAAAGTCCGACAAGAACCCGGGGATAACGATAGCGAAACCGAGAGCGTAACTGTCTGAAACAGCAGCAGTAATGGGAGCAACCGACATGAAATCAATTCTCAAGCCAATTACCGCAATGGCCTTGGCATCGAGCGTCCTGGCCGCCCCAGTTGTGGCAAACGCCGGCGGCACGCTGCGCCTTGACGAAGTAGCGGTGGGCGAGATCGACCCGTCCAAGGCGTCGGACTATGCCGACTCGATCCTGATGTTCAATCTCTACGACACACTGGTTCTGCCGCGTCAGGGCGGACCGGGCCACGAGCCGCATCTGGCCGAAAGCTGGGAGGGTTCGGGCACCGAATACACCTTCAAGCTGCGCAGCGACGTGAACTTCGTAAGCGGAAACCCGATGACGGCGGAAGACGTGGTCTTCTCGCTCGAACGCATGAAAGCGATGGGTAAGGGCCTGTCTTATCTCTTCGGCAATGTGGAAAGCGCAGAGGCGATTGACGAGCATACCGTCAAGTTCACGCTCTCGACGCCATACGCCCCCTTCGTGGCATCGCTGGTGCGTCTGCCCATCGTCGACAAGCAGGCCATCATGGCCAATCTCGGCGAAGGCGAAGGTGACATGAAAGACTGGGGCGAGGCATGGCTTTCGTCCAACACTGCAGGCACCGGCGCCTACCAGATAGTGTCGCATAACCCGCAGGAAGAAACCGTTATGGAAAAGAACGGCGGCTACTTCCTCGATGTCGCCGAGGCTGCACCTGACCAGGTGCGCCTGCGCTATGGTCTTGAGGCCGCGACGGTACGCACCCTGATCAGCCAGGGCGAACATGACATCGCGTCGCAGTGGCTGCCGCCGGAAGTTATCAAGGCGCTCGCCAATGATGGCGCTCAGCTTCTGACCGAGAGCGGAACGGGCGCCTTCTACGTGAAGATGAACACGACCAAGGCGCCGCTGGACGACGCCGAGTGCCGGCTCGCACTGGCGAACGCGTTCGACTACAACGCCGCGATCAAGATGATTGCTGTAACCGACGACGTCTCGCAGGGCTCAGCCGCAACCGGCGCAATTCCGGTCGGCATGTTCGGTGCAAACCCCGCCGGCGACGGACTGTCGCGCGACTTGGAAGCGGCGAAGACACATCTCGCCAACTGCAAGTACAGCCCCGAGGACATCAATCTCGAACTGTCCTGGATCGCCGAGGTTCCCGTCGAAGAGCGCTTCGCGCTTCTGATGCAGGCCAACTTCGCCGAGCTCGGCATCAAGTCCGAAATCAAGAAGCTTCCTTGGGCGTTGTTCTCAGAGCAGGTGTCGAAGCCTGAAAACACGCCGCACATCTCGCAGCTGTTTGTCAACGCAGTGACCGGCGATCCTGATACGCTGCTATACGGCATGTATCACTCGTCCGCGGCAGGCACCTGGCAGTCGCCGGAATATTTGAGTGACGCCAAGGTGGACGAACTGCTCGACGCTGGCCGAACTGGCGCGGACGATGCTGCTCGCGAAGCTGCCTATTCGCAGCTGAACGATCGCCTGATGGAGATTGCGCCATCGGTTTACGGTTACGACCGGCAATCGGTGTTCGCAGCCAGCACGCGTGTGAAAGCGCCGGCGCTCAGCGATCCTGAAAAGGCCTTCGGGCTGGACGGAATGGGTTTCACCTTCCGTCTGATGGAAGTCGCCGACTAACAGGTGCCGGCTGGCAGCCGGGCGGACCAAGCAACGCCCGGCTGCGCCACTTGGAACCAGAACGATGATGCCGATTGCCCGCCTGCTTTCGAAGCGGCTGGGAACCTCGTTGCTCGTGCTTTTCGGGGTCTCCATGCTGATCTTCGCCATCGCCCGGATCATCCCCGGCGACCCTGCGCGCATCGCGCTGGGCCCCAACGCAACAACCGAACAGGTTGCGGCGCTGCGGGCGGCCCTGCACCTCGATGACCCGGTGTGGATCCAGTACGGATATTTTCTGGGCGATCTCCTGCGCGGCGATCTCGGCGTGTCGCTCTACACAAACCGGCCGGTGACCACCGACATTGCGCAGTTCCTTCCGGCGACGCTTGAGCTGGTCTTCGTAGCCGGCTTCATGATGGTGGCGATCGGCCTGCCGCTCGGAATTCTCTCAGCGCGCTATCGCGGTGGCATCGCCGACAATATGGTCCGCATCGTATCGCTCCTCGGCGTCTCCGCCCCAAGCTTCGTCTGGGCGGTGATCCTGATGCTGATCTTCGCATTTTACCTGCCGCTCTTCCCGGTGGCTGGGCGCATATCTGACAGCTACTCGATTCAGGCCGTCACCGGCTTTCTGCTGGTCGACACTCTGATCGCCGGCAACTTTAGAGCATTCGGAAATGCTGCCTGGCACATCGTGCTTCCGGCCTTTGCACTGGCGCTTTCGGGCATCGGACAAGCGACGCGCCTGACCCGCGCCAACATGGTCGAGACCTATGAGCGGCCCTACATCGAGATGGCGCGTTCCTACGGATTTCCTGGCAAGCGCATTGCCAACCGCTACGCCTTCAAGCCGTCGCTAATTCCCTCGCTCACGATCATCGGCCTCGATTTCGCAGCGATGCTGGGCAACGCCTTTCTGGTTGAGGCGATCTTCGCCTGGCCGGGGCTGTCGCGCTACGGCGTCGCGGTGATCCTGCGCAAGGATCTGAACGCGATCGTTGGCACGGTGCTGATCATTTCGGCGACCTTCCTGATCGTGAACATCATCGTGGATCTGCTGATCGCCTTCATCAATCCGCGCATCCGTCTGTCGCAGAGGTCGTCATGAAACGCACGATCTCCATCCTGATCGCCAACCCGCTCTCGCTTCTGGGCGTGGTTCTGGTTGCCACGGTCGTGCTGTCGGCGCTGTTTGCCGATTTTATCGCGCCGTTCCCGGAGCATCGCGGCGCGGTGGTCGACTTCGCTAATTTCAACAAGGCCCCGGAATGGCCCTACATCATGGGCACCGATCTGGTGGGCCGCGATATCTTCTCGCGCATACTCTACGCCTACCGCATCTCGCTCATTCTCGGTGTGGTGGTGCTTGCAATCGCAGTGCCGATCGGCGTCACCGTCGGGCTGGTCGCCGGCTATTTCGGCGGCTGGACCGAATACGTCCTTATGCGCATCACCGACATCTTCCTGTCGATCCCGCCGCTGGTGCTTGCAATGTCGATCATGGGCGTGCTGGAACCGACGCTCGCCAACGGGATGCTGGCCGTCACGGTGATGTGGTGGCCCTGGTACACGCGGCTCGTCTACAACATCACCCGTTCCGAGCGCGAAGAGGGCTACGTACTCGCAGCCGAGGTGATCGGCGCCTCTCCGCTCCACGTTATATTCCGCGAAATCCTGCCCAACTGTGTACCCGCCGTCGTCACCAAAATGACGCTCGACCTCGGCTTCGTGATCCTGATCGCATCCTCCCTCTCATTCCTTGGCCTAGGCGTACAACCGCCGACGCCCGATCTCGGATCGATGGTCGCCGACGGCGCCAAATACCTGCCGGATAGCTGGTGGCTGACAGTCTTCCCGGGCCTCGCAATCCTGGTCGCGGTGTTCGGCTTCAACCTGATCGGCGACGCTTTGCGTGACATTCTGGGGGCGGATCAATGAGCCGGCCGCTGCTCGATATTCGCGACCTGACGCTAGGCTTCAAAGGCTGGACCGGCTTCACCGAAGTGCTGCACGGCATCTCTCTGAACATCCAGCAAGGCGAACGCGTAGCGTTGGTGGGCGAGTCTGGTTCCGGCAAGTCGGTCACCGCGCGCATCGTGCTGGGCATGCTCCAGTCGCTGCGCTCAGCTCGCATTGGCGGTACCGTCGAATTCGACGGCCGCGATCTGGCGCAGATGTCACGCACGGAGCGCCAGCGGCTGCGTGGCACGCGCATTTCGATGATCTTCCAGGATCCGACATCGTCTCTGAACCCGGTTTACCGGATCGGCACACAGTTTCATGAGGTGCTGAAGCGCGAGGTGCCGAATTTCTCCTATCAGGACGCGATGGGTCGGGCCGCCGAGATTCTGCGTGAGGTCTCCATCGTCGATGCCGAGCGCATACTCAGCTCATATCCTTTCCAACTGTCGGGCGGCATGAACCAGCGCGTGATGATCGCGATGGCCCTGGCAAACGAGCCTGACCTGCTTCTGGCCGACGAGCCGGGCACCGCGCTCGACGTCACCGTGCAGGCGCAGACGCTCGACCTGATGCGCGGTCTCGTGGAGCAGCACAACACCGCTGTGTTATTCATCTCGCACAATCTCGGCGTGGTGCGTGAATTCGCCGACCGGGTGTATGTGATCTACAAGGGCCGCATCGTCGAACACGGCCCGACAACCGCACTCTTCGATAATCCGCGCCACCCTTACACCCGTGCGCTCATGATGGCGGTGCCGCGCCTCACCGGCGGCGGTGTGCCAGACATCAGCGATGACGCAAGCGCGTTTTCCGCGCCTCTGGTCGATCACCTTGCGGGGGAGAGCTCAGCATGAGCGATGCCCTGATCTCAATCCGCAATGTGTCCAAGACCTTTGACGCGGGCGGCCATGTCGTAAAGGCGCTGGATGACGTCTCGCTGGATGTGGAACGTGGCTCGTGCATGGCGATTGTCGGCGAATCCGGGTCAGGCAAGAGCACGCTCGCCAACATAGTGCTCGGCATCTATCCGCCCAGCCTAGGCGAAGTGATCTTCGACGGCGAGCCGTTGCCGGCCAGACGTACCAAGTTGAACCGACGGCAAATCCAGCTGGTGCAGCAGAACCCGCTGTCTTCGCTCAATCCAAAACGCACGATTGGCGCTTCGCTCCGGCTGGCGCTCGATGTTCATGGCATCGGCGAGCGCGCGCAGCGCAGGGACATGGTGCGCTCGCTACTGGAAGAAGTTCACTTGCCGCCTGAATTTGCCGACCGTGCGCCCGCCGCGCTTTCCGGCGGCCAGCGCCAGCGCGTGGCAATTGCACGGGCTCTCGCCTGCCAGTCGGAGCTGGTTGTGCTCGATGAGCCGACATCCGCGCTCGATGTACTGGTGCAGGCGCGTGTGCTGAAGCTTCTCGGCGAGCTGCAGCCGAAGCGCAAACTCACCTACATCTTCATCACCCACGATCTGGCGGTCGTGCGCAACATCGCAGACCGCGTCGCGGTGTTCGAACGGGGCCGCATCGTCGAGACCGGCCCAACGCAAAAGCTTTTTGAGAATCCGCAGCACCCATACACGCGCGGCCTCATTGGGGCCGTGCCGGTCATAACGCGCGAGGAGCAGGCGCTCCGCGCATCTCTTTCCACGGAGGAACATACATGAATGCGGAGGCCGCTTATGGCGCTGCCCTGGAAGCAGGAGGCAGCCAGCCGACAACCGTGTTTGACGCGCTCAATGCGTTGACCGATGCGATTGTCGGCGTGCGCCTGTTTACACTGATGACGTTCAATGCGGTGACCGGCGAGGCGCGCCGCATCTACTCTAATATGCCCGATGCCTATCCTGTCTTCGGAACCAAGCCGGTGAACGAGACGCATTGGACCAAGGTCGTTCTCGACCGCCGCGAGACATTCGTTGCGAACAATATCGACGAGATATCTCAGGTCTTCGATGATTACGAACTGATCCGTTCGCTTGGCTGCGAATCCGCGATCAACGTCCCCGTCGTAGTCAACGGATCGGTAATCGGCACCATCAACTGTCTGCATGAAGCAGGCTTCTACACGCCGGAACGCGTTGAAGCTTCGCACCGGCTAAAGCTGCCTGGAGCAGCAGCATTTCTCCTCGATCGACTGATTTCCGCCAAGGGAGCCTGAACAATGGCGAACAAGACTATCCGCGTCGCGACAGATGTCGGTGGAACTTTCACTGACCTCGTCTGCTTCGAAACCGACCGCGACAGCGGCCAGTCGCGCATCATCACCGCGAAGTCCGATACCACGCCACCCAATTTTGAGAAGGGCGTGCTGAATGTGCTGGCGAAGGGCGAGGTCGATCCGAAATCGATCGACTTTCTTGCGCATGGCACGACCGTGGTGATCAATGCGCTAACCGAGCGCAAGGGCGTGAAGGTTGGTCTGATCACGACTGCGGGATTTCGCGACACGCTGGAAATCGCGCGCGGCAACCGGCCTGATTTCTTCAACCTGCATTACAAGAAGCCGGAACCCTTCGTGCCGCGCTACCTGCGCCGCGAACTGCCCGGCCGCATGACCTATCGCGGCGACGAGATCGCCGCGCTCGACCTTTCGCCGCTTGCCGGCATCGTCGAGGACTTCAAGGCGGACGGCGTCGAGGCTGTCGCCATCTGCTTCCTCCATTCCTACGCCAATCCCGCTCATGAACAGGCGGCGATGGCTGAGGTCGAAAAACTGTGGCCTGGCGTCTCGGTCGTATCCTCCCATCAGATTACCCGCGAATGGCGCGAATATGAGCGCTCGAACACGGCAGTTCTGTCGGCCTATGTGCAGCCCGTCGCGCAGCGATATCTGAAACGGCTTGAAGACGGGCTGACAGGAGATGGATTTGGCGGCTCACTCTATGTCATGCAGTCGAACTGCGGCGTGGATTCGCTCGAAGCGGTCTCGCGCATTCCCATCACCATGGTGGAATCCGGACCCGCCTCCGGCTTCTGGGGTGCGGCCGAACTCGGCAAATTGATCGGCGAACCGAACGTGCTTGCCCTCGATATTGGCGGCACGACCGCCAAGTGCTCGCTTATCGAAAATGGCCAGGTCAAGATCATGACCGACTACTGGATCGAGCGGGACCGCACTTCGGCCGGTTACCCGATCATGGTGCCGGTGGTCGATCTGGTCGAGATCGGCAATGGCGGCGGCTCTATCGCCTGGGTCGACGATTTCGGCAAGCTGCATGTCGGCCCGCAATCCGCCGGCGCGCTGCCGGGGCCTGCGGCCTATGGCAAGGGCGGCACGAACGCCACAACAACTGATGCCAATCTCTGGCTCGGTCGCATCAACAGGGATTATTTCTGTGGCGGCGAGATCGACGCAGACATGGACGCCGCCGGCAAGGCCATCAAAGCAGTCGGCAAAAAGCTTGGCGTCGACGCTAGCGAGGCTGCGCGCGGCATCGTGCGCATCGCCAACAACAACATGGTCAACGCGCTGAAGCTGGTGTCGCTCAATCGCGGCTTCGACCCGCGCGATTTCACGCTGGTCGCCTTTGGCGGCGGCGGCGCAATGCACGCCGTGGCTCTTGCACAGGAGCTTGGCGTCAAGAAGGTTGTGATCCCTGCGGGCGCTTCGGTGTTTTCGGCCTGGGGCATGATGATGTCGGACCTCAGGCGAGACTACTTCGTCACCAACCTTGCAGACCTCTCGGGCGACTCCGCTGATTCCATCGAAGCATTGTTCGCCGAAACAGAAGATCGTGCCCGCGACCAGTATGCGGCGGAAGGCATCGACCGCGCCAAGGTGAAATTCCTGCGCTTTGCCAAATTCCGCTACCAGAACCAGGAGCACACCACCGAGGTGTTGCTGGAAGATGGACCGGTCACGGCCGAGCGAATTGCGGCCATCGAAGCGAGCTTCCACGAAACCTACGAACGCGAATACACCTATCGCCTCGACGCGCCGGTGGAACTCGTCGGCATCCATCTGGTCGCCTCTGCCGAGGTCGGCAAGCTGACCATGAAAAGCGAGGAGCCGACTGGCAACCCGGCCTCCGACGCACTCAAAGGCAAGCGCGATGTCGACTATGCGCTCGAGGGCGTTCACCAGGCAGACATCTACGATGGCACGAAGCTTGAATCGGGCATGACATTCGCCGGCCCGGCCGTGGTTGAAGACCCCGGCACGACGATTGTCATCCACCCCGGCAACCAGGTCGCGGTGGACGGTTATCGCAACATCCGCATCACGATCGAGAAATGAGGAGCGGTGACATGACAACACCTGCCAACGACCCGATCACGCTGGAGATCATTCAGAACTCGCTTCAGTCGACCGCCGACGAGATGTTCGCGGCGATGAAGAAAACCGCGATGAGCTCCATCATCTACGAGGTGCTCGACATGGGCACCGGCATTATGGATGCGCGCGGCGAGCTTGCGTCGTCCGGCGCCGGCATTCCGGCCTTCATCGGCGTGCTCGACAAGGCGGTGAAGGTGCTGATCGCGAAGTTCGACAAGCCGGGCGACATTGAGCCGGGCGACGTCTTTGCGACCAATGACCCATATTACGGCGGCGTCACGCATCTGAACGACATTATCGTCGCTATGCCCGTTTTCGCCGATGGCCGCATCATCGCCTGGACGGCCAACATAGCGCACAACTCCGATGTCGGCGGCATGGCGCCGGGCTCGCTGACTGGTGAGGCGACCGAGATTTTCCAGGAAGGCCTGCGTCTTCCCGCTATCAAGATCATCTCCAAGGGCAAGCCGATTGCGCCTGTGATGGACGTGATCAAGGTGAATTCGCGCATGCCCGACGTGCTGGAAGGCGATGTGTGGGCGGCCATAGCATCCGTGCGCGTCGGCGACAGGCGACTGAAGGAACTGGCCACAAAATACGGCGTCGACACATTCGAGAACGCGATGGATTCCTTCATGGACTATGGCGAGAAGACCTCGCTGAAGGCGCTGAAGGACCTGCCGCACGGAACATTCGACCTGTCGGAAGAACAGGACGACGGCCGAACGTTCAACGTCAAGATCACCATTTCCGACGATGAGTTCATCGTCGATCTGCGGGACAATCCCGATCAGGTCGCCAATCCGATCAACACCAGCCGCGACGGCGTGATGGTCGCGGCGCAGATGATCTTCAAATCGCTTACAGACGCCTATTCGCCGGCCAATGGCGGTTCGTTCCGCCCGATCCGGCTGCTGACCCGCGAAGGCTCGGTCTTCCACGCCAGCGAGCCGGCTCCGATCGGCTTTTATTACGAGATCGAGCTGCGGGTGTACGACATCATGTGGCGTTGCCTTGCGCCTCACATGCCGGATCGTCTCGCCGCCGGTCATTTCGCTTCGGTGTGCGGCACCTTTATCGGCGGCACGCACCCCGACACCGGCCGGCAATACACGATCATCGAACCGCAGCTCGGCGGCTGGGGCGCGAGCCGACAGGGCGACGGTAACTCCGCGATGTTCTGTGGCTTCCACGGCGAGACTTTCAACTGCCCGGCCGAAATCAACGAGGCACGCAATGGGCTTTATGTCGACCGCATGGAGCTCAACACGGCACCGGGTGGCGAGGGCAAATACACTGGCGGCCGGGGCATTGTGATGGACTATCGCGTGCGCAACGACAACGGGTTCCTGACCGCGGGTTATACGCGCTCGAAATTCCCGGCATGGGGCGTGGATGGCGGCCGCGACGGTTCGCCCAACTATGTCGAGTTCCGGCCGAAGGGCGGCGAGCCGGAGCAATTCGCATTCGTTTCGGGGCAAGTCACCAACACCGATGACGTGATCCGCGTCGTTACCGGCAATGGCGGCGGGCTCGGGGATCCGAAGGAACGTGACCGCGACCTGGTGCGCCGTGACATCAAGAACGGCCTCATCAGCAAGGAAAAAGCAGAGGAAATCTACGGGCCGGTGTGAACCGGCCGGAAAGGAGCCTGACGATGAACCAGCCTCTCAAGATCATGTATCTGAGCCCGGTCGGAAACCGTGGCGCGGATGACGGCATCTTCGCCGGAATGGCCGAAGCCAACAAGCTGCCCGGCACGGAGGTACATGTCACCTCATTGCCGGATAGCGACGGCGCTTTCACCCATATCGAGTTCCGCTCATACGAGGCGATTGTTACGCGCGGCATCGTGCGGGCAGCGCGCGCCGCAGCCCGCGAAGGCTTCGACGCCTTCGTCATCGGCTGTTTCTACGACACCGGCCTCCACGATGCGCGGGAGATTTCGGGCGACATGATTGTCACCGCGCCTTGCCAGTCATCCTGCGAGATCGCATCCACGCTCGCCAACCGTTTCGGGGTGATCGTTGGCCGTCGCAAATGGGTCCACCAGATGCAGACGACCGTGCATGAACACGGTCACCGCGATCGCCTGTCGGGTTTCTACCACGTCGAATTGGGGGTGAACGACTTCCAGCGTGACCATGCCGAAACCAATCGACGACTGACCGAGGCAGGCCGCAAGGCTGTCGAGGAAGATTTCGCCGAAGCGCTCATTCTCGGTTGCACCCTTGAGGTCGGTTTCTATCGCGAACTGTCCCAGACGCTCGGCGTGCCGGTCATCGATCCATCTATCGCGGCGCTTAAGCGGGCCGAATATGCCGCGATCCTGAAGCGCAAATGCGGCTGGGTGCCGAGCAGAAGGTGGTCTTGCGAGGCGCCTTCGGAAGAAGAGATCGCGCGCTTCGGCGGATTCGACGATGGCGAAGCTTTCGGCAACCGCATCGTCGTGAAGGCCGACCCGGATGCGCCGTCGCTGGCGGCCTGAACAACTATTGAAGGAAGCGAATGATGAATGTTGATGTGCCGGGCCGTCTGAAGGCTCTCCGAAAGCGAATGGCCGAAACCGGTGTTGACCTCGTAGCACTTGGCCCCGGAGCTCACATGCAATGGCTGCTGGGTTTCCACCCGCATGCCGATGAGCGTCCCTGTTTGCTTCTTGTCGGCGCGGAGAATGAGGCGTTTCTAATGCCGGCTCTCAACGCCGAAGGCTCGCGGGAAAACACTGACATAGTCTTCCACAGCTGGTCGGACGATGTTGGCCCTGCGGATGCGCTTGCGGCAGCGCTTGCCGAAGTTGGCGCAGCCGGTGCGCGCGCCATGGAACTTGATGAGACCATGCGGGCCGACTTCGCGCTGCTTCTGGTCGATGCGCTGCCTTCTGCCGCGCGCTCCTTCACCACCGACACGATCGGTGCTTTGCGCATGCGAAAGGATGAGAGCGAATACTGGCTGATCAAGGAAAATGCGCGCATCAACGACCGGGCAATGCAGGCTGCATTCGCCGCCATCAAACCCGGAGCCACCGAGCTTGAGATCGCTGAAGTGGTGCGCAATCACTATCCCACGGAGGGAGCAAAACCGGTCTTTACGATTGTCGGTTCAGGTGCGAATGGCGCCTTTCCGCATCATGCCACCGGCTCGCGTAAGCTTCAGAACGGCGACGCCGTGGTCATCGATATCGGCGGCACGAAGAACGGATTTCCTTCCGACATGACCCGCATGGCCGCCGTTGGCCAGCCACCCGAAGGCTATGCGGAGGCCCACGCAATCGTGAATGCCGCGGTTGAAGCCGCGCTCAAGGCCGCGCGGCCAGGTGTGCCGGCAAAGGCTGTCGACGATGCCGCTCGAGGCGTGATTACCGACGCAGGTTATGGCGAGTATTTCGTGCACCGCACCGGCCATGGCCTGGGCATTGAGGTTCACGAGCCGCCGTATCTGACCTCCGTTTCGGAAACCGTGCTGGAGCCCGGCATGGTGTTTTCGATAGAGCCCGGCATCTACCTTCCGGGCCGTTTCGGTATTCGGCTCGAAGAGATCGTCATCCTGCGAGACGACGGACCGGAGATTTTCTCCGAACTATCGCGCGACCTGCATGTCGCGACCGGCTGAGCGGCCAGCGTCTCCGCGAGCGCAGTCACAGGTCGAGAAAGCACGGGTGATCCCGCTTTGACTGAACGGGCCTGGTTGGTTCCGTCTAAGGAGAATGGTGAGGGAAATACGCATGCCGAGGGAATGGGTAATTGATGCTTATGCCGGCTTTGAGGGCTTGCGTTTGGCGAACTGCGAAAGAGGTGAGCCGGGTCCGACCGAAATCCGTCTGCATATTGAGGCGTTCGCCCTGAACTGGGGCGACATGAACCTCATGAAGGACCAGTACTCCTTCAGCTTCGATCACTTTCCAGCGCGCGTGGGCATGGAAGCGGCGGGGATTGTCGAGGCGGTCGGCTCGGAGGTAACGGAAATAGCCGTGGGCGACCGCTACTGCACCTTGCCGCATTTCTACTTCAATCGAGGCGCCAGCGCGGACACGCTGGTCATCGACAAGAAATATGTGACGCGGGCACCCGAGGGTATGTGCGCTGTCGAGGCGACATCGGTGTGGATGCAGTTCATGACGGCATATTATCCCGTCGTCGAGCTCGCCGGCGGTGGAAAGGGCGTTAACATTCTTGTTCCGGCCGCGACCAGCACCGCCGGCAACGCCGCTCTCCAGATCGGTCGGATGACCGGCGCGACGATGATCGCCACGACACGGTCGCCGAAGAATCGGGACTATCTACTGCAGTCGGGCGCAGACCACGTCTACGTCGACGATGGCAGCGACCTGGCGAGCTTCATTCTCGACGTGACCGGTGACGTGGGCGTGCATGCGTCCTTCGATCCGGTCGGTGCCGATTTCGTCCTGCGCTACGGGCCAGCCATGGCGCCTGGGGCCAAGCTAATGCTCTACGGACTGCTGACGGAGGAACTGCCGAAGGTACCGTATGTCGATATGTGGCAGAAGAACGCGTGGCTGCACATGTATTCGCTGTTCAACTATGTTGACGACCAGGCAAGCCAGGACCGCGGGACTGCATTCGTTTACAAGGCGCTCGACGAAGGCAAGCTGAAGCCCAATGTCGATCGCGTATTTCCCATGGAAGGCTATGTCGACGCCTGGCGCTATCTCTCAGGATCACGCGAGAGCTTCGGCAAGGTCGTGATCGATACGAACAAGTGATGGCTGTCTGTGCAAGCGGCAACGTGCGGCGTGGTCATGATCAGAGGTAGCAACGTTTGGAGGGTACAGCGATGAGCAGAGGGGACGATCCCTTCACGCAGTCAGTTATTCAGGCGGGCCTTGTCGCTGCGGCCGACGAGATGTTTGCGGTGCTGCGCAAGACAGCAATGAGCCCCATCATCTACGAGGTGCTCGATGTTGGCACGGGCGTAACCGATGCTGACGGAAAGTTGGTGAGTTCAGGCGCGGGCATTCCGACCTTTGTCGGCGTGCTCGACAAAGCGGTGCAGCGCATCCTGGAAATTCACCCGCGCGACAAGATCGTGGATGGTGACATCTTCATCACCAACGACCCTTATTATGGCGGCGTCACGCACCTGAGTGACGTGGTGGTGGCTATGCCGGTCTTGGCTGGTGGCCAACTGGTCGCCTGGTCTGCTTCGATCGCGCACTGGAACGACGTCGGCGGCATGGTCGCCGGCTCCATGTCGGTCTCGGCCAGCGAGATTTTCCAGGAAGGCTTGCGCCTGCCGGCGGTGCGGCTGTTCGAGGCGGGCACCGCTGTCGATGCGCTGTTCGACATCATCTCCGCCAATTCGCGCCTGCCCGATTTCGCGCGCGGGGACTTGTGGGCGCAGGTGGCGGCAAGCCGCAAGGCGGCCTCACGCATCGCTCAGCTTGCCTCTGTGCACGGCGTTGACACATTCCTTGCCGCGATTGACGCACTTTTCGATGAAGGCGAGAGGCGCAGCCGTACCGGGCTCTCCGTGCTTCCCAAGGGCACCTTCGAGATCACCGAGGAGCAGGACGACGGCGCCATCTGGAGAGCCGAAATCCGGATCACGGAGGACAACTTCACGGTCGATCTGAGAAACAATCCCAAGCAGCGCACGGCGCCCTACAATACCAGCCGCGATGGCGCGATCATCTCCGCGCAGATGATCTTCAAGGCGCTGAGCGACCCGGAGCTTTTCGCCAATGCTGGCTCTTTCGCACCCCTTGAGGTGCTGACCGAACCCGGCACGATTTTCCATGCGATCGAACCTGCACCGCACGGCTACTACTTCGAAACGCGCATCAGGCTGTATGACATGCTGTGGCGCTGTATGGCGCAAGCCATCCCCGAGCGGTTGCCGGCCGGCCATTTCGCGTCGATATGCGGCACAGTGATCGCCGGTGCGCATCCTGATACAGGCCGCCGCTTCACGATGGTGGAGCCTCAGATGGGCGGCTGGGGCGCTACGGCCGACCGCGACGGTCTCGACGCGATGTATTCGGCAAGCCATGGCGAGACGTTCAACTGCCCGGTAGAGATTTGCGAGGCGCGCTACGGCATCGATGTCGGCTGGAAGCGTATGAACGAAACCGAGGAGGGGGCTGGTCTGCACCGTGGCGGTCGCGGCCTCGAAGTCTGTTACGGCCTGCGTGGCGAAGCTGTGCTTTCGGCCGGCTACAGCCGCAACCGCATGCCGGTATGGGGCTCCAACGGCGGCGCCGATGGCGGTACCAACAGCATTGCGGTTCTGCGCGAGGATGGCGAACGCAAGAGCTACTCCTTCGCCTCTGGCCTCAAGCTGCGCGCAGGCGACAAGGTGATTGTCTCAACGGCAAACGGCGGCGGCTGGGGCCAAGGTTGAGGCGGGGATCGAATGCTGCTGGAGTAGAGTGGTGCCCAGGGGCGGAATCGAACCACCGACACGCGGATTTTCAATCCGCTGCTCTACCAACTGAGCTACCTGGGCATAGGGGCCTCTGTCGGCCGGATCATGATCCCGGCCAAGGCCCTGGCGGCGTTGGAAATCCGCCGAAGCGGGCCGCGTTATAGCACGTGTTTTCTGCCTGTCCAGCGCTGTTATCCATCCTCGGTAAAAGGTGGCTCGGTAGCTTTGATTTCAGCCCTGTTCGCCGTCTTCGGAGCCGGGTTCTTCTTCGCGCCCCGGCAGAATATAGGCGCCCGAAAGCCAGCGGTTGAGGTCCACATCCTTGCAGCGCTTCGAGCAAAACGGATAGGTGTCGCGCGCCGAAGGCTGCCCGCATTCGGGGCAGGGGCGGCGCGGCCTCAGCGGGGTCACCTTTTCGGGCGTTCCTGCCAAGTCTAACCCCGCGCCGACAGCCAGGCGAAATGCACCTTATAGCCGTCGCCGACCAGCAGGTTGACCGTTTCGTGCAGCGGCAAGCCGACGACACCAGTGTAGGAGCCGACGAGCTTGACCACGAAAGTACCGGCCAGGCCCTGAATAGCATAGCCGCCCGCCTTGCCGCGCCATTCGCCCGACGCAAGGTAGCTTTCCTGTTCCTCGCGAGACAGGCGCTTGAAACGCACCCGTGTCTCGGAAAGCTTCTGCCTTACCTTGCCCGACGGTGCGATCACGCACACACCGGTGTAGACCCGGTGCGTGCGGCCCGACAGCAGACGCAGGCAGTTCGCGGCTTCCTCCGCAAGATGTGCTTTGGGCAGGATACGCCGGCCGACGGCGACCACCGTGTCGGCCGCTACCAGAAAGGCTTCGCCTTCGTCGGGGTCCTTGCGGTAAATCTCCAGCGCTCGCTCGGCCTTTTCGCGCGACAGCCGCTTGGCAAGCGAGGCGGGATGTTCGGCCCGCTTAGGCGTCTCGTCGATCTCGCTCGCAATCAGCCGGTCCGGCTCGATGCCGGCCTGCTGCAGAAGCTCGATCCTGCGCGGCGACCCGGATGCCAGCACCAGTTTCTGGAATACGCTCATCGGTGTCTCGTAACAGGCCGCCTGGCTGCGTCTGAAAGTCTATTTGAAACGGTAGGTGATACGGCCCTTGGTCAGGTCGTAAGGGGTCATCTCGACCAGAACCTTGTCGCCCGTCAGCACACGAATGCGGTTCTTGCGCATGCGGCCGGCCGTGTGGGCGATGATTTCATGTTCGTTTTCCAGCTTTACGCGAAACATCGCGTTGGGCAGCAGTTCTGTCACCACACCCGGAAATTCAAGTACTTCTTCCTTCGGCATTCCATACCTTTATTAAGAGAAAATCCGGCGCCAGGCCGGAATTTGCGCGGAACCTATACGATATGCCCGGCTTTGTGAACACGCATTATCCCGGCTTTCCGGCGGCTTTGCCGGTTGCGAACCGCGCCTTGAGCTGCGTCTCAAGCCGGTCGCGCACATCGCGATAGGCATCGAGTATCTGCTCGCGTGTGCCGCGCGCTCCCGTCGGGTCGGCCGTCGGCCAGTATTCGACATCCACCGCCAGCGAACGCGTCAGTTCGAGAGCGGCGTGATGCGCCTCGGGCGAAAGCGTGATGATTAGGTCGAAATAAGCGTCTTCCAGATCGTCCAGCATTTGCGGCTGGCGTTCGCCGAGCGAGAGCTCTTTCTCGGCCAGAACGGCATCAACGAACGGGTCGCGCTCGCCGGCGCGTACGCCCGCCGATGCGACGAAGATGGAGCGCGGCAGCATGCGCCGCGCCATCTGCTCGGCCATTGGCGAGCGCACCGAATTCATGCCGCACAGAAACAGCACCGAACCGGGTAGTCCCGCTTTTGCCTCCCCAGCCATGCCGGTGTCAGGTCCCGGCTGCTTTCGGCAGCACAACGCCGCTCACGGTCAGCCCCGCCAATGCAGCACGCAGACCAGCGTGAAGAGCCGGCGCGCGGTGTCGAAATCCATGTCGATCTTGCCCGAAAGCCGGTCCATCAGCGTCTGTGAGCCGTCATTGTGAATGCCGCGCCGGCCCATATCGATTGCCTCGATCTGGCTGGGCGTCGCCGTACGGATCGCCTCGTAGTAGCTTTCGCATATCAGGAAATAGTCTTTCACGATGCGGCGGAACGGCGTCAGCGACAGGATGTGCGTGACGACTGGGTTGTCCTTCTCGTCGCCGATGGCAAAGACAAGCCGCGATTCTGCCAGCGAGAGTTTGAGCTTGTAGGGCCCGCCCTCGTGACCGACCGGGCGAAAAGAGTTTTCCTCGATCAGGTCGAAGATCGCGACTGCACGCTCATGCTCAATGTCGGGTGTGGAACGCCCGATCGACTCGTCGAGCACGACGTCGATAAGGCGGGCGTTTTCGGGAAGTTGCTCCGCCATAACGATCCCTAATTCAGCCTGAGCGCGACAGAGCGCGCATGAGCGTCGAGTCCCTCTGCCTCGGCAAGGCGTATCGCCGCCGGCGCGAGTGCACGCAACTGGTCGGGACCGAGCTTAAGGACCGAACTGCGCTTCACGAAATCAGCTACCGAGAGCCCCGACGAAAATCGCGCCGACCGTGCCGTGGGCAGCACGTGGTTGGAGCCGCCGACGTAGTCGCCGATCACTTCTGGTGTATGGCGCCCGAGAAACAACGCGCCGGCATTGCGGATATCGCTCGCCAGCGCTTCGGGCTCTGCGACGGCGAGCTCGACATGTTCGCCTGCGATGCGGTTTGCCAGCGCCGGTGCTTCAGCCAGCGAACCGAGCACGATCACTGCGCCGAAATCGCGCCAGCTTGCTTCGGCCGTTTTGCGGCGGGGGAGCAGCTTGAGTTGGCGCTCGACGGCTCCTTCGACCGCCGCGGCCAGGTCTGCATCGTCGGTCATCAGTATCGACTGCGCGGCCGTGTCGTGCTCGGCCTGCGCCAGCAGGTCGGCTGCGAGCCAGTCGGGATCGTTCTGGCCGTCCGCGATGACCAGCACTTCGGACGGGCCCGCTATCATGTCGATGCCGACTGTGCCGAAGACGCGGCGCTTCGCTGCCGCGACGAAGGCGTTGCCCGGGCCGACGATCTTTGCGACTGGGTGGATCGTCTCGGTGCCATAGGCGAGGGCGGCAATGGCCTGCGCGCCGCCGACGCGGTAGATTTCGTCAATGCCGGCGAGCCGGGCCGCGGCCAGCACCAGCGGGTTGATCGCACCGTCAGGCGAGGGCACGACCATTACGACGCGCTCGACACCAGCGACACGTGCCGGCACCGCGTTCATAAGCACCGAACTGGGATAGCTGGCGCTGCCGCCCGGCACGTAGAGGCCAACGGCCTCGATCGCGCTCCAGCGCCAGCCGAGCTCCACGCCGAGCGCGTCGGTGTAGTGCTCGTCCTTGGGCAATTGGCGCTCATGGTGCGCGTGGATGCGCTCATGCGCAGTTTCCAGCGCCGATCGTGTTTCGGCTTCGATTGAAGTCGCTGCCGCGTCGATTTCTGCTTCAGTAACGCGCAGGCCGAGTTTGCCGAGATCGACCCGGTCGAACGTCTTGGACAGCTCGATCAGCGCACTGTCGCCATCGCTGCGCACTTTGTCGATGATGTCTCGGACTGCCTGGTCGACATCTTCCGAAACTTCGCGCTTGGCTGCCAGCAGCGCCGCAAAACGCTGTTCGAAGTCGGGGCTGGCGCTGTCGAGCCGGACCGCCAACGGACCGCCCTAAACGCCGTGCCGCGGGCGCGCGGCAGCTTCCCATGCGCCGCCGACATCCGCGAGCTGAACTTCGATCACCTCGACATCGAGCGCCATCGCTCCGCCGCCGGCGAAGGTAAGTTCGATCGTACCGGCCGGTGCTTCGGAGGGCGCGAATTCGATTGCAAGCAGCGACAACACCGTATCGCCCTTGGCCTGGTTGATGCCGCTGGAGCGCACGCCGAGAACACGGTTGAAATGCAACACGCTGCGCCGCCTTTCGCCGCGCCGCGAAAACAGGCTGCGCTTCTTTTCCCAGGCATATCGGTTGACCGGCAGCACCAGCTGCTTGTCCTTGGCGTTGAACTGGATTTCGCCGACCTTGGTCACGGCGTCCTGAACATGCGCGGAAACGATATTCAGGTCTTCCTCGTCAAGGGCGACAAGTCGAAGGGCTTGCATGTCGGAACGCGCTTTCGCTGCGGGTTTCGTCTTCGTGTTAGGCGTTCTTGTGTTGCAGTGCAACCAGCGTTGCGCCGGCGCGCGGCGGCTATTCGCCGACGCGTTCCAGCGTGGCGCCGCAATGTGCCAGCTTTTCCTCGAGCCGCTCGAAGCCGCGGTCGAGATGGTAGACGCGGTGAACCATGGTTTCGCCTTCGGCGGCAAGACCCGCGATAACCAGCGAGACCGATGCGCGCAGGTCAGTCGCCATCACCGGTGCACCGCGCAGTGTTTCCACGCCATCCACGGTCGCGGTCTGGCCTGAAAGCGAGATGCGTGCGCCAAGGCGCGCCAGTTCCTGCACATGCATGAAGCGGTTTTCGAAGATCGTTTCGGTGATCTGGGAGCGGCCGCGCGCCCGCGTCATCAGGCCCATGAACTGCGCCTGCAGATCGGTCGGAAAGCCCGGAAAGGGCTCGGTGGTCACATTGACTGGGTCGATACCCGCACCGTTACGGCGGACCCGGATGCCCGAGTTCACCGGCGTGATTTCGGCCCCGGTCTGCGAGATCGTGTCGAGTGCGGATTCCAGAATGTCGGCCCGCGCACCTTCCAGCAGCACGTCGCCGCCGGTCATCGCCACGGCCATTGCGTAGGTGCCGGTCTCGATACGGTCGGGGATCACGCGATGCTGCGCACCCGACAGTTTTTCAACGCCATCGATGGTGATTGTGCTGGTGCCCGCGCCAGAGATGCGTGCGCCCATGGCGTTCAGGCATTCCGCGAGATTGACAACCTCGGGCTCGCGCGCTGCGTTTTCCAGCACCGTCTCTCCCTTGGCGAGTGCCGCCGCCATGAGAAGCACATGCGTAGCGCCGACCGAGACTTTCGGAAATACATAACGGTTACCCACCAGTCCGCTGCGCGCTGAGGCATTCACATAGCCGTTTTCGATGTCGATCTCGGCGCCAAGCGCCTTCAGCCCTTCGATGAAGAGATCGACCGGACGCGTGCCGATAGCGCAGCCTCCGGGCAGTGAGACGCGAGCCTGGCCCATGCGCGCCAGCAGCGGCCCGATCACCCAGAAGCTCGCCCGCATCTTGGAAACGAGTTCGTAGGGCGCGGTGGTGTCGACGATATTGCGGGCGCTGAAATGGATGGTGCGCGAATAGCGCTGCGACTGCTCCTCGCGGCGGCCGTTCACCGAATAGTCGACGCCGTGATTGGTGAGAATGCGGATCAGCTGCTCAACATCGGCCAGATGCGGCACGTTTTCGAGCGTCAGCGTCTCTTCCGTCATGAGCGAGGCGATCATCAGCGGCAGGGCGGCGTTTTTGGCGCCTGAAATCGGGATCGTGCCGTTAAGCTCGTTTCCGCCGACAATCCTGATCCGGTCCATGCTGCGCCTTTCCGGCCGCGGTGCTGGCCGTTTCAAAATGGTGTGCCGGTCTAGACCAACGGGTTGGCCGGTTCAAGAACGGGCGATTGACCCAGACGGTCTAGTGCCGAAAATGGTTTTCATGTGTCGGTTTCGCGCGTTTGCCGCTCGGGCTTCTGTTCAGCGCTGTTTTCCGCGTCCATGTCCTCTGACGACCGCTCGCGCGCCTGTTCCTTGCGGCGCTGCAGATTGGCGCGCAGCTGCTTTGCCAGCCGGTCCTTGCGTGCATCCCTGGGCGGTTTTTCGTCCATCTTTCGGCGTTTTTCTCGCGCTTTTGCCGTGTGCGACGGCTAGCCATCGCGGTGGGTTCCGTCGGTTAAGCTAACTGCCTTCATATGCACATTCGCACGAGGCTGCGCAATTCGCCGCATCCGCCTTGCGCTGGCCGATGGGTTGTGGCAGAAGCGCCGCACTTTCGCGGAGCTGCCGTAGCTCAGGGGTAGAGCACTCCCTTGGTAAGGGAGAGGTCGAGAGTTCAAATCTCTCCGGCAGCACCATTGACTGGCCTAGTCCGTCCGCCCCCGAAATCCTGCCGACCGATATTGGCCACGAGATCCCGATCGGCTGCCGCGCTTAGGTTCAGACCTAGCCTGCATTCCGCAGTCTTGCTTTTTGCGTCCGCGCGGATCTGTTCCGGGCTGCGGTCCGAGAAGCGGCCTCCTTCCGCCGCTACCAGCTTTGCACGCACCATCTCGGTCTCGCGAGCACGCCGGAGGGCGCACCGCAGGATCGATGAAAAGCTTGTATTGTAATACATATTGACGAGGCAACGGCATGCAATTCGATTGGGACGACGAAAAGAACCGGGCCAACATCGCAAAGCACGGTGTGCGTTCGAGATGGCCGTGCGCATTTTCGATGGCTTCACGGTCGATTGGATCGATGACCGTGAAGATTACGGTGAATTGCGCGAGATCAGCATCGGCCTATGCGACGGCGTGGCCGTTCTGGTGGTCGTGCACACCGATAGAAACGGCGTGTGCCGCATAATCTCCGCCCGTTCGGCCTTGAGAAACGAAAGAAAGCGCTATGAGCAAGAAATACAAAAAGCCTTTGACCACTGACGAGCTGGCCGCTTTGCCGGACGACCAGATCGACACCAGTGACATTGCCGAGCTGGGCGAGGCTTTTTGGAAGAATGCGAAGGTCGTACCGCCGCGCACTAAGCCCAATGTCAGTCTGCGCCTGCCGCAGGACGTGATCGATCATTTTCGAGCCGAGAACCCAAAGGGCTACACCGCCCGAATGGCGGCGGTGCTTTCAGCATATGTCAACGCACATCAATCGAAGTAGCTGCGCCCTAAACGACTGACCTCAGTGCACCGTTTTCACGATGTTGCGCAGGAAGTTCTTCAGCGGTTTGGCGCGGTGGTAGATCGCCGACACAGCCTGGCCCTTGGCGCTCAGCGCCAGCGAAATGTTCTCCAGCCCGATCTCGCGTGCGGAAAAATCGCTCTTGTAGCGCGAGTTGCCGATACCTGCGTCGAACCGCGTGTCGCCCTGATCGCTGCGCTCCCAGATCAGATCGTGCAATGACTGAATGCCCGGTGCGTATTGGCCGAAATTGTCGACATCGGCCGCGCACAGGATTGAATGCAGGCAATCCTTGCCCATGACGCCGAAATCCGCCGCTGCGAGCTGTCCGTCCACGACCACGCCTGAAGTGACGGTCTCGCCACCTGCTGCCCCCGCCACCGCGCAGGCCTTGTAGAACTCGAAATATGCATCGTTGGCGAGAATATCGTCCTTGAACTTCGCACCGCGCTCTTCCCGGATGAACTCGATCGCCCGGATCACATCTTCCGGCTCCACGAAGGTCTGCCATTTGACCTGATCGTGCTCTTCGGTGAGACGGCGGCGGCGGCGATCAATATTCTTCCGAAATCCCTTCTTCAGGTTTTCACGCCGCCAGCTGTCGAATTCGCCCGGCATCAGATCGATCACATAGGCGTTGTTTTCCGAAGCCGACCGCGCCGTGCCGCCAAGGAGCCGGTCGATCGCCTCGATATTGCCGGTCACCTTGCGCATGAAAAGCACGTCGGCAAACCTGATCTTGGCGGCCAGAGCGGCGCGCACATCTGTCGAAGCGGCGAGTTCGGCGAGCGTTGCTTCGGTACAGATCGGGGCGTTGTAGTCCGAAACACCCAGATCCGCAGCCTGTAAGACGGTGATGCCCGTCACTTTCTGGACGACCAGCGGAATGACCGCTTCGAGATTGCCGTTGCTGCGGACGGTCAGGATCAGCGGTTCGGCCGTAAGGGCCGGGACCAGAACGCCGTAGAGCCGGTCGAGCCAGAGCGGGCTTTGGAAACCGGTCACGTTGGAGGCCGCGTAAAGCGATCGATATTCATCGGATTTGAAGTCAAATCCGTTCTCAATAGCGACCTCTGTTTTTTCAGCAGGCCCCACCGACCTGTTGAATTGCGTATCCATCCGTATTTGCGCCGCAGCGCCCCCCGTTATTCTTTCATCCTGCCATTTCCCCTGATGGCCGACCCCCATATGAACTTTCCATATCAGCTCTATGTTGAAAGAACATTTACTCCGCAGCTACCGGCGGCGGCTCCTCGTCATTGCGCCGCAACAGCCTCAAAATCGATCCATCGAATCCGGCGAGATTGTGCGTTGAACTGGAGAGAGCGATCGCGAGTGCGACGAAAGAAAGCGCCGAGGCTGTTACCGCGCCCATTATCCCGAATGCCGGAACCAGAAGAAAGAAACCGATCACCCGCAACAGCACGCTGCCGGCGATGATCGTCAAATAGCGCCCTTCATGGCCGGTGAGCATGAGGATTGGCGCGCAGGGTTGAGCTGCTGCCGCCGCCGCGGTACCTAAACACAGCACGATGAGCGCAGGATAGTACTGCACATAATCTGCGCTGATGAAGCCGAGCGCGAACTTGCCCCCAACGACGATGCCAATGATCCCGACCGCGATCATGCCTGCCAGCATCAGCGTGATCAGATTGAGCATGCGCGACAGCTCTTCGTATTCACGGCGGTAATAGAGGTCGGGCACGTGCCGGCTGGCAAAAAGATGCATACCGTCGGATGCCGAGGCGAAGATGTTTGCAAACCGCGTCGTGACGAAATAGCCGCCCGCGATCGCCGGCGTGGTTAGAATGCCCATTACGAGCACGTCGAGATACTGGTTGGCCGCCTCAAGCCCGGTCGAGAGCCACAGCCTGGCTGACCTGCCGCGCCACACGCGCGTATCGGTGCGCGCTTTGATTGCGCCAAATTCGGGGAAGCGCCGAGACAGATGGCGCAAAAAGGCAAACAGGTGGCACGCAATGCCGACGGCGGAACCGCCGGCCAGCAGGTAAAGCACCGTTGCGACATCCGCCGCTGCATGCGTTGCGAGGTCATAGGCGAGGTAGGCTATCGCCGGCAGGACCGGCAGCAGATTGCCGAAGCCGTCGCCAATGCCGACGCCGCGTGACGCCCGCAGGAGATGAGAACTGGTCTGAATGGCAGCGTAGAGCACGAGATAGACGGTCGCGGCGCGCGCCAGCGCACCGCCATAGGAGGCATCCGCCCAGAAATAGAACACGCAAGCGGAGACCATCGTGCCGGCGAGCCAGAGAGCCGCGCTGAAGCGCAAGGCGCCCTTCATGGTGGCTGCGTCATCTTCAGCTGAATATTCGTTCCAGCTGCGCATCAGCAAAATCTGCTGGCCGACCGTGGCGATAATGCCCGTAAGACCAACGGCCGAAAACAGGATTGAATAGATGCCGAACTGCGTTTCCTGAAGCACGTTCACTGCCAGCGCGACCAGCGCGAAGTTGAAGACCATCATGGAGGCCTTCAGCACCAGCACGCCAGCAATGCCACGCATCGACGGATTGGTCGCAAGCGCGCGTGCCTTGTCGGCCAGTCGCGCGGGCAGCGAAGCATTTCTAGTCGGAGTTGGACGCACGGGGGTGGGCATCAGGGAGTACCTCGGGGAAGCTTGCGTGGCGCCGCCGGGGGAGCGGCGCCACCGCAATCGCCTCGATCAGGCGATGTCGACGCGGCCTTCCGGGGCCGAAGCATCGATGCGGAAGTGACGTGCCTTTTCGACATCACCGTCGATCTGGCCGCCGAACTTCTTCCACATGAACGCGGCTGCGGCCTTCGGGTAGACATGCATGCCGTAGTCGTTGGTGGTTTTCGTGCCGACGCCGACCGTGCGGCGCAGGACACCATTGCCGTAGTGCACGGCGTAGGAATTCCAGATCGCCTTGGTCCAATGTTCCATCGCCACCGAGATGTTCAGGCAGTCATGGTTCTGCACACGGTGTGGCGCATAAAGCGGCCAGGTGATCATGTTGCCCGGCTCGAGATCGACCTTGGTCGCATAGTCGTCGAACCAGTTCTGGTAGGCCAGATCTTCGTCGGTTTCGCGCAGCAGTATCTTTTCAACGCTCTGCGGGCTCATGAAGGCCTCCGAGCGAGGGTAAAGATAGACGCTCTTCACGCCCTCGATCTGCCACAGCGACTGGCCCTGAATATCGGCGTGATAGAAGACCTTGGCATTCGGCGACGAGATCAGAATGTGCATGTTGCGCTTGAAGGTCTTGAAGCCCGGCATGCGCGCTTCGAATTCGTCGAAGATTTCGTCAAGCAGCTTGCGGTACTCCGGCGACCAGTCCATCACGCGGCGCAAATTCATCCACATGCGGCCTTTCTCGATAGCCTTGATGGCATCCTTGCCGGACGCGCCGTCGAGCACACCATAGATGCGGTCGGGCCGGTCGGTTTCCACGCACATGGATTCCAGCCCGAGCTCGTTCGGCGGACAGTTGTCGATGAGCTTGGCGATTGCCGCGCGGGTAAATAGTCCTGTCTCACGCAGCGAATGCTGCAGCTGAACCAGCTCGCGGCCGAACAGCCGCTCATGGCGCTCTTCCCAGTTGGTGATGATGTCCCGGTTCATAACCATCGAATTCATGTGACACGCTCCTGTCGCTTTCGTCCTCGCCGGGCACGGCGATCGAGCCGCAGTCCGGATACCCGTCCCTGTCCCACTTGGGCACAAGGGCAGTGATATATCCCTGCGTATCGCGAAAACCGTACCGAACAGGTAATTCGACCGGCTCCGTTGAGGTGGCGGTTAACGGTGGGTTAAGTTCGCGCTTTCCAGATCGGAACGAAGCGTTGAAATTGCGCCGATTTTAGCCATTGCGGGCTAAAACACGCTCTTCGCGCCATGGGCGGGATGGATAAGCGCCGTGACGCAGAAAAGTTAGTTTGCGGCACGCGCTTGTTCCGAAAGAGAACAGCCCGTTCTGGAAGAACTAACCGTAACGGCGAAGGTCCCGATTTGATCGCTGGCTCGCCGAGGAGCGCTTTGGTTGCGCATAGCGGTCCGGTTTGAAGCCATTGGCCGCATACCCGTCGTCCTCATCCTGCCAGTCGTCGAGCAGCGACAGTGGATCGCGGTCCGGCGTTTGGCGGCGCTTGCGGGTTGCTGGCTGGGGCGGCATCTGCGCCGGTCGTCGTGGCCGGTCGACTCTAGCGCGGATGGCCTCAGTTGCAGAACGCTTCACTCGTCTGGTCACTGCGCCCAGGTTGAGGCCGATGATCGCCGCGGTCGCGATGATCAAGCTGACCAATGCAAGCGCCGGCCCGATCATTGAAAGCGAAGGTCGGGTAGATCGGAGCGGCGGCACGGCCTCCGAAACAATGCGCACATTGTCCTCGACCAGAAGCGCCAGTTCGTCCGTCTGTTTGTTGCGTGCGAGAAACTGTTGGTAGATGTCACGGTTTGCGGCGGCTTCGCGTTCAAGCGCATCAAGTTCCACTTGAGCGGCTTCCGTCAGGCTGACGCCGGAGCTCAACGATGCGATCTGCTTTTCCAGCTCCGCCTGTTTGTTGGCGGCAACGTCGAGCGTGGCCTTGAGCTGCTGTTCGAGCAGCCGCCGCTCTTCCGCGATCTGACTATCGAGCCCGCGCATCATTTGCTGAGTCTGGATAATTCTCGGATGCCTCGGTCCGTAGATTTGCTGCTGCTGCTCCAGCGACTGGGCAAGCTCGGCGCGCTGCTGCCGAAGGAACGAGAGTTGGCCGCCTTCACCGCTCTGTCGTGCGGAAATTGAGATGCTGCCGCCACCCTTCACTTCGTCGTAGCGCGCGCGGGCTTCTTCTGTTTCATTCTTTGCGACGGCGAGTTGCTGGCTGAGTTCGGTCAGCTGACGCATCTGAAGCGTGTTCGTCTGGTCAACGAACACGATGCCTTTTTCGGCCTTGAACTTGGCGACGTCTTCTTCCGAAGCATTAAGCTTGGCGCGCAGCTCCACCAGCCGCGCAGCGAGCGACTTGGCCGCGTTTACCGTCGCGAGATTGCGTGACTGATTCTGGCTGTCAGCAAAGGCATTTGCGACGCCGTTCGCAATGCGTGCTGCTTCTTCGCCGCTTTCGGCGGCATAGGAAATCTCGACGAGATAGGTCGCGCCCTTACGTTCGACGGTCAGCTTCTTGCGGAATTTGCCGAGCGCCTCGATCTGGCTTGTGCGGTCGATTTGGCCATCCGCGCCCGCTAGGCCAAGGTCCTTCATCGTGGCCAGCAAGAAGCCGTCCGACTTGACGATCTGAACCATGCTTTCCAGCACTGCGGCGTCAGCGCCGATCGCTGGCAGCACGTCTTCCTGCAATGTCACCCGCTGGTCACGCGGGTCGGCCAGAACAATTGCCGTTGCCTTGTAGGAAAAGGGATATGCGAGGATTGCAGCTACGCATGCAGCGGTGATCACGCCGGCGACGACGGCAATTGGAATGGCCTTGCGCACAAGTAGCGACACAAGGGCGGATGGATCGAGGATACCATCGCGCGGGCCGGCATCATTCGCTGCGGCAAACTCGCCGTCAGCCGGCGGGTTTGCGCCGGTCTGTTGATTGGCCGGGCGCGGCATATCCCACTCAGAACGCATTCCGCACTCCTGTTTGACAGCAGCCATCGCCTGTGGCGGGCCGCCATGGCTCGAACTATGACCAATGGGTAAACAGAAATGTTGAATGCCCGGTTAACCTCGCGGTGAGACGATGGGTTCTAAAGTGCCGCCGTTTTGACAACGAGACGGCTTCTGAGCCACCCGGGTCTGACAATGACGATTGCCGAGACGTCCTACAGACAACATGCCGAGAACGGCCGGATGCTGCGCGCCGGCACCATGATTGCAGCGGCTTTCGAGACGATGGCGATGTTGGCTGCGGCGCTCTTGCTCGTTGCGACACCGCTGGTTCTGCATTTGCTGCACCCTGCGGCTGGCATCTTTGCGGCGCTGCTGCTGGCGGGAATTTGCGCAGGGCGCATGCCGCATGTGGCGCTCGTTGCCATCCCCTTCGGTTTCCTGTTCCAGAATCTGATCGTCTCGCTGCTCGCAAACCAGCTCTCGACCGCCGATTTCGACATCATCAGGGGCTACAATTTTCTGACGCTTGCTTCCGTCTGGTTGGTAACCGCAGCTCGGTTTCTAACGCGTTGGGAAGATCGGAACCGGTTGCTGGACCCCTACGTTAAGTTCTCGGTCGCGATATTGTTCGTCATCGGCGTCTACTTCATCTACGGCTATATCCGCACCGAAATGACGGCCGTCATCTACCTGCGCAATATCGTAACGCCGCTGCTTCTGTTTCAGATTTGCCTGGTGCTGTTTGAACAGCAGCAGATCAGGATCGGCGCCGCACTTTCTGGCTTGGCGGTGCTGGCGATCCTCTTCGGCTTCACCGAGTTTCTGAACCGCGAGTTCTGGCTGGCTGCCACTAACGGTCGCGCCTATTGGGAACTTGCTGGCGACGCGAACTGGGTTTCGCTGGCCTATGACAAATCGGCTCGTGAGAGCGGTCATGTCGTGACAGGACTGGTCGACACCTTCCGCATCGCAGCATTCAATTCGCCGCTACTGGCAGATTTCGAAATCGAAGTGTTACGGCTCTTCGGTCCCAACATGCACGCGATCAGCTTTGCCTATGCGCTGTCGTTCCTCAGCATCTTCTGCCTCTACCGGGCGCGCTTCGGCCTTGCAGCGCTGCTGTTTGTTCTGATGGTTTTATGCAATGCAAAAGGGCCCCTGATCGTCTTTCTGCTGGTGGCGGCGGGCTGGACCATTTTTCGCCTGCTTGGCGCGCGCCTTGGCTTCATGGCGACTTCCATGGCTCTGGCTGCCTATGCGGTACTCGGCATTCTGGTCGGCCTCGACATCGAAGACTACCACGTGCTTGGCTTGATGGCGGGGCTCTCCGACTTTCCGCTCAATCCCGTTGGTTGGGGCATCGGCTCCGGTGGAAATCTTTCGCCCGACTTCAATACGATCGACTGGTCAGCTGCACAGGGCGACGGGCGCACCCCCTTCGCGGTCGAAAGCTCGGTTGCGGTGTTGCTGCACCAGATGGGCATTTTCGCTTTCGGGATCATCGCCTTCTACGCCTGGGTAGCATGGCGGGTGATGAGGCTCGCCCGCATCACCGACGACAACCTTCACGCCGCTGCCGCCCTCGGCCTGATGTGCATGGTGGTCAATGGCCTGTTTCAGGAAGAGGCCTATTTCGCCCCGCTCGCGCTCGCGCTGTTCCTCGGACTGGCCGGCATGATCCTGGGTGCCGCGGCCAGAAACCGCTTAAGCGCCTGAGGGCAATCATTTCTTGACCATTGGCTGAGAGAGTGGCGGTCTCGAACGCAACCAGCAGATTGCAATGACAAGCGGCGCGCGCAACCGGCCACTCAAGCTCCTCTTTGTGCAAACGCAGGCCGAAATGGCCGGCGCGCAGGAGATTTCGCGTATTCTGGGTGAGGGGCTTGCTGCCCTGAATCACGGCGGAGAGGCCGTGTTTGAGGTCGAGCACCTGTTTCTCTACCGCAAGACCGCGGCATTCGACGCCATGCCGGGAGCGTTTTTCGTTAGTCGCGAACGCCCCTCCGGTCCGCTCGCGCTGGCCGGTTTCATTTGGCGGCTCTTCAGGATGATGCGCGAGCGCAAGCCAGACGTGGTTCTGACCTTTCAGCATTTCGGCAACATCGTCGCGGCTCCGGCCGCCCGACTGGCCGGTGTGCCACGCGTGATTGCCAACCATGTGTCCGCGCCCGCAACGATCAGCCCGGCAGTGCGCTTAATCGACCGCTTGATCGGCCGCATCGGGGCCTATGATGTGATCACCGCGAACTCACGCCAAACCTGGAATGACTATCAGGACTATCCGGCCACCTACGCGCGCCGTCTGGTGCTTGTGCCGCATGGCTTCGCCGACCGCAGCTCGAACCTGGACAAGAAGACGGCGCGCAGTGCGTTCAGCTTACCGGAAGATGCGCCGGTAATCGGCTCCGTCGCGCGGCTTCACCCGCTGAAGCGTCTGGAGCACGCACTTCAGATCATGCCGTCGCTGCCCGAGTGCTATCTGGCAATTGCTGGGCAGGGGCCCGATGCCGAACGGCTGAAGTCGATCGCGACCGAGCTTGGCATAGCTGAGCGTGTCCACTTCACAGGTGAGATGGAGCCTGAGCGCGTGGGCGATTTTGTGGCCGCGCTCGACCTATTCGTATTTCCCTCGGTTGCCGAGACGTTCGGGCTGGCGGCGGTCGAAGCAGCGCAGGCCGGTGTGCCGGTCGTTGCCAACGATATACCGGTGTTGCGCGAAGTGCTGGAAGTCGATGGCAGGCCATGCGCGGCTCTCGTCGACACCTCAGACATAGCTGCCTTCAGCGCTACCGTTGCCGAACTGCTGGCAGACCGCGACCGCGGCGCCGAACTTTCGGCCCTCGGCCGCATGCTCTCCAAAAAGCACTCGCGCGAGGCGATGATCGATACCTATCGCGGCTTGATCGAAGGTGAAGGTGCGCCAGCGCAGGCCGGCAAAACGTCGTTCGCAGGCGCGGCGTCGACCAACGCATGAAACGCTCCGGCAAGACCATGAAGGTGCTCATCGTCATTGAAGCGAGTGCGCTGGCGCGTTGGGTGCCTGTGCTTGCTGGCAAGCTCGAAGCGGAATGGGCGGCGGACGTTCGCATTCGCGTGGTCGGCTCGCCTGCAGACAACTCGGCTTTGATGACGCTGCTTTCGCTGGAGCGGATGGTTCTTTTCGGCGGCCGGCCACGCTGGAGCGACCGCGTAGACCTTGCGGAGATCGCCACGTATCAGGAATCGAATGCCGATGACCCAAGTGATGTAATCATCGACCTGCGCAATGATCCCGTCGGCGATTGGCCAGCCGGCACACTTATCATGCAGCCGCGTTTCAATGGTGCTCCCGGCGAGAATGCGCTGGCCGCCGCGCTGTTCTTTGGCGGTACGCCTTATTTGGAAATTCTCGCGGGTGCGGGAGGTGACGACCTGCGCGTCGCGGCGTCAGGGATGGCATCGCTGGAAGCCGCGGAGGGCACCGGCGGGGCAATGGAGGCCGTTTGGTCGCGCGTCATCCCGCTTCTCCCGAAGGCGCGGAAGAACTTCAACGACAAGGCTCCCCTCGCTGACCTTGCCGCGCGCGATGTGAGGCGAATATCGACTCCGAATATCGCGCCCTATGGCGCGAAAGCGATCGCGCAGGCGGCCGCCCGCGCAGCATATCGCCTGTGCTGCCATGCCCCGCATTGGCGCGTCGGCTGGCGCAAGGCGGTCGAGGGCGACGACGTCTGGACGCGCCACGATCTCGGCGGCGGGCAGTGGCAGGTGCTGGCCGATCCCGGCGATCATTTCTACGCCGATCCGTTTCCATGCTTCCGCGATGGCCAGGATTATCTCTTCTTCGAAGACCTCGACCAGAAGACAGACAAGGGCGTCATCTCGGTGGTCGCCTTTGGCGACGATGGCAGGCCGGGCGAAGCACAGGTTGTTCTCGAAGAGCCATGGCACCTGTCTTACCCCTTCCTGATCGAGGAGGAGGGTGTGATTTACATGATCCCGGAGGCGTCGCTGTCGGGCGAGATTTCGATCTACCGAGCGACCGACTTTCCGTTGGGCTGGCGCAAGGAGGCGGTGCTGGTTTCAGGCGTTGAAGCGGCGGACGCCACGGTCATCCGACACGGCGGGCGCTACTGGATGTTCGCTGTGGTGCGCGATGGCATCGGTGGCTACTCCGATACGCTGGCGATCTGGCATGCGCCGGCGCTGTTGGGGCCATGGACCGCGCATCAAGGAAATCCGCTGCTGGTTGACGACCGCACCGCGCGGCCGGCTGGCAATATGGTCGTGCGCGACGGGGTGCTGTGGCGGCCGGTGCAGGATTGCCGCAACGGCTATGGCGCTGCACTCGGGCTGGCGCGAGTGGACAAGCTGAACACAAGAAGCTTCGAGCAGACGGTGGAAACCGTGCTGCGGCCTAATGCTGAATGGCCTGGTCGCAAACTGCATACGCTCAACAGTAATGGCCGCATCGAGACGATCGACGGCAGCGTGATCCGCCCAAAGATACCGGCGCTGGCGAGTATCGTCGAAAAGCGGATGACACCCGCCGGTCAGTAATCCTGGCGCGCAACAGGCGACAGAGCCTCGACTACGCCGCTGTCCGGCAAGCCTGTCTTCGGGTCCATCAGGCTGAAACCATCCTGAAAGTCCCAATGGGCCCAGCCGATGCATCGCGCCTTGGCCTGGCGTCCCACGGCCGCAAGCCAAGCGAGGCGGGATGCGCGAGGGGCGACGAAGGCAAGTGTGCCGAACTCGTTCACCACCACCGGTTGGCCGGTGCGCTCGCTCCAGTCTGCCATGGTCTCGAACGCTTCGGCGATGCCAGCCTCGGTCCAGGGCTGGGCAAGCGAGCCTGCAAGGTCGTTGGCAAGTGCGAGTCGTCCCGCGCTCCGCAGGGCGGAGAGATTGGCCTGCACGGCCTCATCGTCGAGATGAGCCGGAAAGGGCAGTCCGTCGAGATATTGCAGCGGGTCGTCCGGTCCACCCCAGTTTGCACCTTGATGGGTGAAATAGAACGGGTCGTAATAATGAACTGCATAGACGATGTTGTCGTCGGCAAGCGGCGCCATTTGCGCCAGCGCGTCGAAACGCTGCGGGCCGGCTGGACCGACGACGATCGTGTGGTCCGGCAGCCATTGCCTGATATCGGCCACAAGCCCGCGCGCGGTTTCTTCCCAGATTTCCGAACTTGCCGGCGGCTCGTTGAGCAATTCGATGGCGACCTGTTCGGGTTCGAATAGGCGGATGACCGGTGCCAGCCGGCGCCAGATGTCGGAGAGAAATGAGCGCGCGGCGTCCGGCCCTTCATCGAGATAAGGCTCGGCCAGATGGCCGGCGTGAAGATCGACAGTCACGCTGTAGTCCATGCTGACCAGCAGGATGAGCTTCTCAAACAGCGCCTGGGCGAAGGCCTGCTGGTTATCGCCGTCGGCGAGTGGCGGGCGCTCGACAAGCAGCCTTATGTGCGTGAAGCCCGCCTCGCGCACGGCGCGCAGCTGTTCGGATGTGGGACGCACGGACGTTTCCGGGTGGTCCCAATTCGGCAGATTGACCCCGCGCTGCATGGTGGTCACCAGCTTCGGGTTCGGAAAGCCATTCCGTGCTTTACATGTGTCGGCGACGGTCGGCGCGGTCATAAGCAACGCTATGACGGTGCCAAGGATCATCCGCCGGATGGCTTCTGACATCGCCATTACATCAGGCCGAATGACGGAAGAGGGCCGAAATCGCCTGCGGGTTCGTGGTCAGATAACGCATTGCGAGCCGGCGCGGCTCAAGCCATGCCCGATATGCCCATTCCAGCCCGGCTGCCTGCATCCAGCTTGGTGCGCGGCTGTTCTTGCCCGACAGAAAGTCGAAAAGCCCGCCCGAGGTCTTGATGACGCCGACTTTCGTCAGCCGGTTGATGTTGCGCGCCACAAACTGCTGCTCCAGCGGAATACCGAGGCCGATCCAAAGAATGTCCGGTGCAGCCTGGTTGATGGCGTCAACGACCTCGCTTTCCTCGTCCTGCGTGAAATAGCCGTTTCGACGTCCCGCAAAAACCAGCCGGGGGTAGTCGGAATTGAGTTTCTCGACGGCGCGGCGGTTCACCTCTTCCTTCGCCCCGAGGAAATAGAAGCTGGCGCCCTTCGCCTGTGCCTCCCGCGCAACCGAATGCACCAGATCGGTGGTGGCGACGCGCTCCGGCAGCGGGTTTTTTGAAAACAGCTTCGAATAGGTGACCATGGGCATGCCATCGGCATGGATCTGATCGGCCGAGAGCATCAGCTCCAGAAAATCGGGCTCGCTGCCGCACATGGCCAGCACCTGACCGTTGGCTGAGGTGGAATAGAACGGCCGCACCTTTTGCCGGCGCCTGGCGATCGCTTCGCGCACAAACGCTTCCGCGGTCGTCGCGAGGTCAGCGCGCACGACCGGAAGCCGCCCCAGCATCGTTGTTGGCCAATTGGCCATGGGTGTCTGTGTATTGGCTGTCACGTTTTGAACCATCACATTGCGTATGGGGAACGTAATGCAATGCCCCTGCCATTCAGTGACTTAAACCGTGGATTGTGCCTGCTCTTCAAGTTCATGATTAAGCGAGGGTTAATATGGAGGCAGCGAAGGGCCGCGATTGACAAAGCTGGACCGGTCCGCCTTTTGGAGTGCAAAAGCTAAAGGGCATCACATGACCAACGTTTCCCCGGTGGGGCTCGCCAAGGACCTAGCAATCAGGGCCGACACCGGCAGGCCGGTTCGCATAGGCCTGATTGGTTGCGGCGAAATGGGTACCGACATCGTCACCCAGGTGGCGCGCATGCGCGGGCTGGAGCTTGCCGTGATCGCCGACACTCAGCCGGGCAGGGGGCTCGAAGCTGTATCTGTCGCAGGCCGCGATGCCGATAGCGCTACGACTGCCGACAATGCCAAGGCAGTGCTGGAGGCGATCGAAGCCGGCAAGACCGCGATTGTCGGCGACCCGCTACTGGCCGCCACCAGCGATCTCGTAGACGTTGTGATCGACGCCACCGGGAAACCGGCGGTCGGCGCCGAAATCGGCCTCACAGCGATGGAAAACGGCAAACATCTCGTCATGATGAATGTCGAGGCTGACGTCACCATCGGGGCCTATTTGAAAGACGCTGCGCGTAAGCTCGATGTCGTCTATTCGCTCGGCGCGGGCGACGAGCCGTCATCCTGTATGGAGCTTATCGAGTTCGTGTCGGCGATGGGGCACGACATCGTTGCCGCTGGCAAGGGCAAGAACAACCCGCTCAATCATGACGCCACGCCGGACGACTACGAGGAAGAGGCGCGCCGCCGCAACATGAACCCGCGCATGCTGGTCGAGTTCGTGGACGGTTCCAAGACGATGGTGGAAATGGCCGCGATTGCCAACGCGACAGGCCTGGTTCCCGACAAGCCCGGTATGCATGGCCCGGCAGCAACGCGCGACGAGCTTTCCTCGGTGCTCTGCCCCGTGGCCGACGGTGGCGTGCTGTCAAGCAAGGGTTGCGTTGACTTCTCTATCGGCAAGGGTGTTGCGCCGGGTGTCTTCGTCATTGCCGAGATGGATCACCCTCGTCTGCGGGAGCGCATGAACGACCTGAAGCTGGGTGAGGGACCGTATTACACCTTCTTCCGGCCATATCACCTGACCAGCCTCGAAGTACCGCTGACCTGCGCCCGCGCGGTTTTGCATGGCAAGGCCGACATGGTGCCGCTGGACCGGCCGGTCGCGGAAGTCTGCGCGCTGGCCAAGCGCGATCTCAAGCCAGGTGAGCGGCTCGATGCCATCGGCGAGTATATGTACCGTTCCTGGATAATGACGACCGCTGACGCGCAGGCTGCTAGGGCCGTGCCTTGCGGACTGCTGGAGGGCGGCAAGGTTATAGCCGCTGTGAAAAAAGGCGAGCTGCTGACGGCTGACAACGTTCGGCCGGACCCGGACTCAAAACTGCTTGCTCTGCGCAAGCGACAGGACGAACTGGTGCTGGCTGAGCGGTGATGGCGCAGGCCAAGCGCCCTCGCCCTTCGACAGGCTCAGGATGAGGGCTGCTGGGCGGCTGCGCCAGTCCTCCTAACTTGTCCTAGTGGTGGGTTTGCCAGGCCATATCGAGACGGCCAGCTCCCTACTTCCCCAATTCCAATGACCGCGCTCGCGCAGCTTCAATGGCCTCGTCCACCAGCTTGCCCATCGGGCCCATCAAAACGTCAAGCGCCGCAGCGGTGGTGCCGTTGGGGCTGGTGACTTGTTCTCTCAGCCGAGACGGTGGGTCCTCGCTGGCGGCGGCAAGCGAAGCCGCGCCACAGGCCGTTTGCATGGCGAGTTTCGCCGCTGTTTTTGAAGGCAGGCCTGCCTTCTCGCCCGCAGCCGTCAGGCATTCGATGAAATGGAACAGATAGGCAGGGCCAGAGCCGGACAAGGCCGTGACGGCGTGCATCAGCTCTTCATCGTCGATGGTTTCGACCATGCCGGAGGCGGAGAGCAGCAGCTTCACCGCTTCGAGTATTGCAGGCGCGACATGAGCATTGGCGTAAACCACCATCATGCCCTTGCCGATGGCTGCCGGCGTGTTGGGCATGCAGCGGATGATCGCCGTGTTTGCGCCCAGCGCGCCTTCAAGCGTGGAAACCGGCGTTCCCGCGGCGATTGAAACGAATGTCGCGCCGGCCTGCGCATAGCCGCGATAGTTGCTGGCGACTTCGGCGATAACCTGCGGCTTGACGGCCAGTATGACGATGGCGTCGGCAGAGGGCGAAAGCTCGTCCGCTGCGCTCAGCGTGTTCACGCCAAGTTCGCCGGCTCGCGCTAGCAGCTCTTCCGATGGTTCCACCACATCGACCTGCTCCGGCTTCAGTCGGCCGGCCTCAATCCAGCCTTTGAGCATGGCGCGGCCCATATTGCCGCAGCCGACCAACACAACGCGCTTTACCGCCATATCGAACCTCCGTTTGGTCCGTTGGTTACAGAGGCGTCGCGTTGGAAGCAATCGTCTCTTGGCGCGCCATGCCTGACGAGACGCGCTGCGGGCGATGACGTGTCGGATATGAGCGGCAAAAGGGCGTTCCCTTGTCATTGCATTCGCCAGGCATCGGCAATATGCCGCGAGGGCAGGCAGGAGGAGCGCAAGACATGGCCGAAATCATCGACGGCAAGGCGGTCGCCGATAGCGTGGTGGCGCAGGTAACCGATGCGACTGCGGCGCTTGCCGGTTCCGGTATCAAACCCGGCCTGGCCGTCGTGCTGGTCGGCGAAGATCCCGCAAGCCAAGTCTATGTCGGCTCCAAAAGCCGTCGTGCCAAGGAATGCGGCTTCCACTCCGTGCAGCACGATCTCGATGCCGCGACTACGCAGGATGCACTGTTGGCATTGATCGGTGAGCTGAATGCAGATCCCGCGATCCACGGTATCCTGGTACAGCTTCCGCTGCCCGCCCATATTGACGCCGATGCCGTGATCCAGGCGATCTCGCCCGACAAGGACGTGGACGGTTTCCACTACATCAATGTCGGCCGGCTCGTCACCGGTGCGCTGGAAAGCGCCTTCGTGCCTTGCACTCCGGCCGGCTGCATGCTGATGATCGAGCGAGTGCGCGGACGGGACCTGACCGGGCTTTCGGCTGTCGTTGTGGGCCGCTCCAATATCGTCGGCAAGCCGATGGCAAACCTGCTTCTGTCGGCAAACGCGACCGTAACGATTGCACATAGCCGCACAGCTGATCTGCCGGCAGTTGCGCGCGGCGCGGACATTCTGGTGGCCGCAGTCGGTCGGCCGGAAATGGTAAAGGGCGATTGGGTAAAGCCGGGCGCTACGGTAATCGACGTCGGCATCAACCGAATCCCTGCGCCCGAAAAGGGCGATGGCAAGACGCGGCTTGTCGGAGATGTCGCATTCGCTGAAGCCGAGAAAGTCGCAGGCGCGATTACACCTGTGCCAGGCGGTGTCGGCCCCATGACGATAGCGATGCTGATGGCGGCGACGGTGACCTCGGCCTATCGCGCGGCAGGGCGCGAACCGCCGCGTTTCTAGTCTGTCTTTCTGGACCATCAGCCGGCGCAAAACCGTATCTGGTCCGCCCTCAAGCAATCGGCTAGAACCGGCGGCCATGAATAATCCCGCGCAAGCCGGCAGCCATTTCGCGTTCCTGCTGGTCGACAAGTTTTCGATGTTTTCGCTTGCCGCGGCGATCGACACCGTGCGCGCGGCGAACCGCGCTATTGGATACGACTATTATTCCTGGACCACGGTTTCGGTGGACGGCGAGGCCGTGATGGCTTCCAACGGCCTGCCGATCAAGATCGACTACGCCGTCAGCGACATGCCCCGCGCCGACATCCTGTTCGTCTGTGTGGGTCTGACGACGGAGTTTCCCGGAAAGAGCAAGCTGCTTGGCGCGTTGCGCAGCTGGGGCCGTCGCGGCGGTGCGCTGGGTGGACTCTCCGTCGGCGCGCAGCTCCTGGCCGAAGCAGGTCTTCTCGACGGATATCGCTGCACGATCCACTGGGAAAATCGGGCAGGTTTCAAGGAGAACTTCCCGGAGATCGAATGCACGGGCGGCGTCTACGAGATCGACCGCAAGCGCTATACCTGTGCCGGCGGCACGACCTCGATCGATCTGATGTTGGAGATCGTGCGCGCGGAATTCGGTGCGAGTGTCGCCAACGAAATCGCCAACCAGTTCCAGCATGAGCGCATCCGCACTGCGAGCGACCGGCAGCGGATCGGCCCGGAGCGCGACCTGACCGGCAAATCTGACAAGCTGCGACGGATCGTGGAACTAATGGCCGATAATCTCGACGAGCCGCTTTCGGCTGGTGAGCTGGCGAAATCGGCCGAGCTGTCCGTGCGGCAGGTGGAGCGCCTTTTTCTGCGCCATCTCAACATGACACCCGGGCGCTACTACATGCGGCTGCGGCTCGAGCGCGCACGAGAGCTACTGCGCCAGACCAACATGCCGATCCTCGACATCGCGATCGCGACCGGCTTCACCTCGCACTCCTATTTCGCCCAGAGCTACCGGCTGCAATTCGGCCGCCCGCCCAGCGAGGAACGCCGGACGACGTACTGAGTGTACAATGAGCCGCGTGGTACTCCGCCCCGTGGTTGTAGCGAGCAGCGGGTCGCTTTACATTCCTCTTATTAGCTGGCTACTGACACCACAGCGGGTGCCGAACTCGGGCATTGGGAGGTGGAAGCTGAATATTGCTGTCAGATGACGCGCGCAAATTGCTCGATTCGTACCCCGAAGCCTGCGCGGTAGTTGATCCTTCGGGACACATAGTCGCCGTCAATCGCGCCTGGGTCGAATTTTGTGCCGCGAATGACGGAGCGCCATCAAGCTATATTGGCAGCAACTATTTCGGCATCTGCGAAGCCGCGACAGGGGATGGCGTCGCAATGGCAAGGCCAGTGGCAGCCGGAATTCGTGCCGTCCACGCGGGTACTCCAGAGTACCGAAGCGAATATCCGTGCCACAGTCCTACGGAAAGGCGTTGGTTCGAGTTGATTGCGCGACCCTACGAGTCGGACAAAATCAAATATGCGCTAGTGCTGCATCGAAACGTAACTGCACGCCGAATTATCCAGGATGAAATTGCTGCGGCACGCGCTAGCGCCGATGAGATGGCCGCCCTGGTTGCAACATCGACCGACGCCATTATCAGCTTCGATCTCTCGGGTCGCATCTTGAGTTGGAACAGAGCCGCGACTGAAACGTACGGCTATTCGCCCGGTGAAATTACTGGCTGCTCGATTGAACAGCTACATCCGAGCGATTGGCCGATGACGGTTGGCGAATATGTGGACGACATTATCGCCGGCGACCTGGTTCATTTTGAGATGGCCGGTGTCACGAAATCTGGCGTGAGAAAAGACATTGCTGTAAGCGCAGCCCCAATTCGGACGGCGGACGGCGAGGTGGTCGCAATATCGAATATCCATCGCGACATCACGCAGGATAAACGGAACGCGGAGCACCAGCGTTTTATAACGCAGGAGCTCAGCCATCGGACCAAGAACCTCCTGACCGTAATTTCGGCAATTGAGCGCCAAACTGCCGCAAAGGCGACGTCCATTGACGAGTTTCACGAGCAGTACTCGGCGCGCATCTCCGCTCTACTTGCATCCCATAATCTTCTGGTAGCCGCCGATTGGGAGCAGGTTTTGTTCAGCGATCTGGCCAGACAACAACTCGAGGCGTTCGTTGGGCAGGGCGCCCACAATGTAACGATCGAAGGTCCCGCGGTAAGACTAAATGCCGAACTGGTTCAACTGGTCGGTATGTGCTTCCACGAACTCGCGACAAATGCAGCCAAATATGGCGTGCTGAGAGACACGTCAGGCCATCTCGAGTTGCGATGGCGTGTCGCTGACCAGAACGGCGGGCAGGAATTGCTGATTGAATGGACCGAATCCGGTCTGGATCTGCCGCCGACAGAGGCCAAGTTAACGGGATTCGGTCACACCGTTGTTACTAAGCTCATTATGCAGTTCGCATCGGCGGATGTCGAATATCGCGTGTCACCGTCAGGCGTGTACTGGTCGGTATCCTTACCCTCAAACTTGTTCGAGGTTGGCGACGAACTGGCAGACTAGTGCCACTGCTTGTTTCGAATCAGCACTCGCTACTCCCGCCTGAGATAAATCCACAGTGTCAGTGGGGCGAGCAGCAGCGTCAGCGTCACGGGTGCGATGAGCGCAAGGCCGATTTCGGTCGCAGTGATGCCGCCGCCCATGAAGCCGCGCAGGGCCGTGGTCATCAGCGATACTGGGTTGACCTCGACAAAGGCACGCAGCCAGCCGGGCATCGTCACCGGTTCCACCATGATATTTGAGGCAAAGACCAGCGGGAACAGGAAGCTGAAGCCCACGGTCATCACCGTGGTCGGCGTGCGGATGAGCAGGCCCAGAACGATGAATACCCAGCCCATGCCGAAGCCAATAGCGATCAACATGGTGAATGCGCCAATGACGCCGGGTAGACCCGCCTCCGGCCGGTAGCCAAGGATCAGCCCGATGGTGAGAATGATCAGGCCGGCAATCAGATGGCGCAGAATATCGCCCACCATCAGCCCGGCGAAAGGCGCCAGAGCCCAGATCGGCAGCGAGCGGAAGCGGTCGAACAGTCCTTTGCTGAGATCGGTCGACAGTCCCATGCCGGAGTAGACCGAGTTGAAGACCACTGTCTGCACCAGAATGCCGGGCAGAAAGAACTGCAGATAATCGGACGTAGAGCCTGCAAGCGCGCCGCCGAACACAAAGGTGAAAAGCAGCGTGAACATGATCGGTGTCATCACCAGATCGAACATCTGCTCGGGTACGTGCTTGAACTTGAGCATTGCCCGCCAGCCGAACACCAGCGCATTGGATGCGGCGGAGGAAGATGGCGGACGGTTCGCGCCTCCAGCGTTCAGGATCGCGTCTATGTCGCTCATGGTCGTTCCCCTTCCTGCGTGTCCGTGCTCTCGGCGGGGTGGCCGGTCAGCGCGAAAAACACATCGTCCAAGCTGGGCTGTCCCATCGAATAATCGGTGAGTTCGATTCCGGCAGCGAGCAGTTTGCCGACCGCCGCATTGGCCGCGTTGGCCGAGTTTGCGAGCACGGAAACCTGACCGCCTTCGACATTGCGGTGCGGGTCTGAAGCGAGCGCGTCGGCGAGCAGCGCAACTGCCGCGTCAGCTTGCGCGGGGTCAACTAGGGTTACATTCAGGAAACCGGACCCGGTGGCCGCCTTGAGTTCGCGGCTGGTGCCCTCGGCAATTTTGCGGCCGTGGTCGATCACCGCGATGCGAGCGGCGAGTTGGTCGGCCTCGTCGAGATATTGCGTGGTCAATAGAATCGTGACGCCGGCACCGGCCAGACGACGGATCATGCGCCAGACATCCTGCCGCGCCTTCGGGTCGAGCCCGGTCGTCGGTTCGTCCAGAAACAACACGCCCGGCGTCACGATCAGCGACGCGGCGATGTCGAGCCTGCGGCGCATGCCGCCCGAATAGTCCTTCACCTGTTTGTGTGCTGCGTCGGCAAGGTTGAACGCAGCCAGCAGGTCGTTAGCGCGCCGAGTGGCCTGCCGCCCGCGAAATCCCCATAGACGCGCAAGCAGCACCATGTTTTCGCGTCCGGTCAGGTCTTCGTCGAGTGAAGCGAATTGGCCGGTCATCGCGATTGCCGACCGCACTGCACCGGGTTCGGCGACGAGGTCATGCCCCATCACGGTTGCAGTGCCGCTGTCGGGCCGAGAGAGCGTGGCCAGCATGCGCATGAAGGTCGTCTTGCCGGCTCCGTTGGGGCCGAGGATAGCGAAGATCGTGCCGCGCGGAACGTCCAGATCGATGCCGTCGACCGCTTTTACATCGCCGAAATGTTTGACCAGTCCGCGCGCCGAAATAGCCGTCGCTGGCGATCGCCCGGGATCATTTGTTGGGGAAGCCGTGTTGGTCAATGTATTAGTTCCAGCGTCGGTGTGGCGCGCCTGTTTGCATCAGGCTCCGCGTCGCGTCGAGTGCGTCGCTTCATTCTACTGACACCAAGGACGGTTGGTGGCCGCCAACTCCGACAACGGCAATATTGATGTAGTCCACTTCTTGGGCACCCCTAGCGCGCGACGCGGTGCAGAAGGCGCGGGGCAGAGCGACCACAGTCCCATGAGAGGCCGCTTCGGTCATGGGTAGTGACACACAATGTTTATCGTCGGGCCACTGTCGTTTGGCCGCGGCTGACCTAGTATTGTCCTGGTCTGCCCGGAGGCAGACAGGCTCTGGGAGGAGATTGCCTTATGAAAGCAAGTGATTTTGTGCGCGTTCCGCTCACTGCGGCAGCGCTCGTTGCGCTGGTGCACGGCGCGGCTTTTGCCGAAATGCTCGAACTCGAAACACAGCTCAGCGGCGCAAACGAAGTCCCGCCGAATGACAGTGGCGCTTCCGGTAGCGCACAGGCGACTTTGGATACCGAGACCGGGAAGCTGACCTACAAGATCATGTTCGAGGGCCTGTCGGGGCCGGTTATGGGCGCGCATCTCCACGGTCCGGTTGGAGAAAGCGGCAATGCGGGCATCCTCGTCCCGTTCGAATCCGGTGAGAGCCCGATCGAAGGAGAGGTTCAGCTCAGCGAGACGCAGATCGGAGATGTCACCGGTGGCTTGTCTTATGTGAACATTCACACCGAACAATACCCTGGAGGCGAACTGCGCGGTCAGCTCAAACGCTAACAGTTCAGGCAGCCCGCGTTGCCGCAACGCGCAATTTGCCGGAGGCGGCGCGGGCTGCGAAAAGTTCGAGGAACGGGGCGGCCGCGATCGGCGGCGAGACGATATATCCCTGGCCCTTGGTGATGCCGCATTCAAGCAGTGCATCGACCTGCGCTTTTTCTTCGATGCCCTCGGCAACGACATCCATGTCCATTTCCTTCGCAAGCCGCACGAGCATTGCGATCATGGAGGAGGCGGTGGAGTCGAGCGTTACGGAATCGACGAAGAACTTGTCGATCTTCATCGTATCGGCGCGCAGGCGCTGTATCTGCGACAGCCCGCTATGGCCGATGCCGACATCGTCGATCGCGACGTTGAATCCGTGCCCGCGCAGATTCGCAACGCAGATTGTTGCGAGATCGGGGTCCTCGAAGTTCTCTCGCTCGGTAATCTCAAGCGTGATCTGATGCGGCGGCACATCTGCCTTTTTCACCAGATCGCGCAGCTTGCCGCGAAATCCGGCCGACACGAAATGCGACGGCGCAATATTGATCGAAAGCCGGAAATCAGGCTCAGCTCTCAGTAGCGGCTTCATTTCATCAAGCGCAGTCGAAAGCAGGCTCCACGTCATTTCGGGAATACGGCCATTTTGCTCGGCCAGTTCGATGAACCGGCCTGGCGGAAGCACCGAACCGTCGGTTCTGATCCAGCGTGCTAGGATTTCCGCGCCTACAACCTTTCCCGTGCCCAAATCGAAGATCGGCTGAAAATACGGGCGAATTCTGCCTTGTGAGAGCGCGAAGTCGAAACGGTCGAGAAGCGACCTGGGACGGAAGAGGTTGCGGCTCAGGAGGGCGCCGAAGACTGCGCCAAGCAGGCCGGCCAGCAGCATGATCGGTGCGATTGGCTCTCGGTTCCACGCGTGGAACGCATCGGCGTGAACGCTGACCAGCGTTTCGATCGGATATTTGTCCGACGCGACGACGAAGCGAAGCAGGTCTTCACGTGGATCGACAGCGCCGCCGGCTGAGGAGATCTGTTTGCCGTCGGTCAGCGACAGTGAAACGGACCCATGCCCACGCAGCTCATCGGGAAGTACATCCAGCAGCGAGGCATCAACGCCCAGTATGCCGATAACGCTATGTTCGTGGTCGAGGTCGACCATGACGCCCAACGCAGTGCCCATGAACTGGTTGACCTGGAACAGCCGGAAGTTGCCAGCCTCGGATTCCAGCATTTCGTCGCGGCCAACCCACCCACGATCGAATTCCAGCGTCTCTGAAAAGGCTGAGCACACCACCGAGGCGTCAGGGCGCACCACCCTCAAATCCTTGATGAAGTTGCTGCGGTAGACGAACAGCCGCATTTTCTGCATCGGGCCGCTCATGCAGGAGTGGTTTTCGTGATCTGAAAATTCGCCGAGCGCTGATACGCCGTAGTCGATCACCGCTTCCGAACTGCGGAGCGCAAGCCCGCCGAGCTCATTGAGTTGCTTTTCACGTTGCGAATCCAGCAAATAGTCGGCGGCCAGGTAGCCACCGGCCAGAAACATGCCGACTGACCCGAGAAATAGCAGTGCCCTCGCGATTCCCGGCCAGTGCAGGTAGTTGCGCCGCAGTGTCATTGAGTCAGCTTTGACATACAAACCGTCAACATTCGGTTGACTGGTACGGCCAGATTGCACGTTTTCCGCGCAATGCCGACTAGAATACCGCCGCGCCCTGATCGGCCCTGCTGGCCCGCTCGCGAAAGCCGCCGAAAAGTTCGCGGCCGAAGCCGAAATGATTTTCGGCAAGGTCCGGCGCCGGCATGGCCCTCGCCGCGATATCCTTCTCGGGCACAAGCAGTTCGAGTGTGCCCGCATCGGCGTCGAGCCGCAGGAAGTCGCCGTCGCGAATTTTGCCGATCACGCCGCCGTCGAGCGCCTCGGGCGTGACGTGGATCGCGGCCGGCACTTTGCCCGATGCGCCGGACATACGCCCGTCGGTAACAAGAGCCACCTTCTGGCCGCGATCCTGCAGAATGCCGAGCACGGTGGTGAGCTTGTGCAGCTCCGGCATGCCGTTGGCCTTTGGACCCTGGAAGCGGACGACGGCGATGAAGTCGCCTTTGAGCGTGCCCGCCTTGAAGGCCTCGTTGAGCTCGGCCTGCCCGTCGAAGACTTTCGCTTGTGCTTCGATGACGCGCTTTTCCGGCTTTACGGCGGATACTTTGATGATCGCGTTGCCGATATTGCCTTTCAAAACCCTGAGCCCGCCATTGGGCTGAAAGGGTTCTGCCGCGGTGGTGAGCACTTTTGCGTCGCCGCTGGCGGCGGGCGCGGGCGCGCGGCTGACATTGCCGTCTTCGCCGAGCCGCGCTTCCACGGCATAGCTACGCAGACCTTCGCCCCACACGGTGCGCACATCTTCATGCAGCAGTCCGGCGTCGAGCAATTCGCGGATCATGAAACCGAGCCCACCGGCGGCGTTGAAATGGTTCACGTCCGCAAGCCCGTTCGGGTAGACCCGCGCCAGAAGCGGCACGACATCTGAGAGCTCCGAGATGTCCTGCCAGGTGATCTTTATGCCGGCTGCAGCAGCCATCGCGATCAGGTGGATAGTGTGGTTCGTGGAACCGCCAGTTGCGTTGAGGCCGACAATGCCGTTCACGACGGACCGCTCGTCGATCATCTGGCCAACCGGCGTGAATTCATTGCCGAGCGCGGTGATAGCGAGCGCCCGCTTCGCTGCTTCGCGGGTCAGCGCCTCGCGCAGCGGCGTTCCGGGATTGGCAAAGGTGCCGCCGGGGGTATGCAGCCCCATGATCTCCATCAGCATCTGGTTCGAGTTGGCGGTGCCGTAGAAGGTGCAGGTGCCAGGCCCGTGATAGGATTTGGACTCCGCCTCCAGAAGCTCCGCGCGCCCGACCTTGCCTTCCGCGAAGAGCTGCCTCACACGCGCCTTCTCGTCATTCGGCAGACCGGACGTCATCGGCCCGGCGGGAATGAAGACGGCCGGCAGATGGCCGAAGCTGAGTGCAGCGATCACAAGGCCCGGCACAATCTTGTCGCAAACGCCAAGATAGACCGCAGCGTCGAACATATTGTGCGACAGCCCGACCGCCGCCGACATGGCGATCACGTCGCGCGAGAAGAGCGACAGTTCCATGCCTGGCTGGCCTTGCGTGACGCCGTCACACATGGCGGGCACACCGCCAGCGACTTGCGCGACGCCGCCCGCCTCCCGCGCCGCCTGTTTGATCAGCGCGGGATAGGTCTCGAACGGCTGATGCGCCGAGAGCATGTCGTTGTAGGAAGTGATGATGCCCAGATTGGGCACCCGTTCGCCGCTAAGCGCCGATTTGTCGGCCGGACCGCATGCGGCGAAACCATGTGCGAGATTGCCGCAGGAGAGCACCCCGCGGTTTGCGCTGCTGCCAGCGGCGGCAGCGATGCGCTCAAGATAGGCTTCGCGGCCGGGCTTCGAGCGCTCGACAATGCGATCGGTGACGGTCTGGATTTCGGGTCGGATGGACATTGGTTCCTCCCTTTCAGGCGGCCCAGTAGATTTGCGGTTTCGTGTCTGCGAGCTGAAGCACCCGCGCGACGGGAAGCTCACCCTCTGCGAGCGCGGCGGTGAGGATCGATCTGCGCTCCTCGCCCTCTGTGTGCAGCACCAACAGACCCGCAGCGGCGATAAGCTGTGCCGAAAGCGTCAGCCGCGGTTCGCCGGCGCTCGGCGCGAGTACGGGCAGAACGGCGCTGCCGGCGGCGTTTGCGTAGAGCGCTTCGAGGTTCTCGGCATCGGGGAAGAAGGATGCCGTGTGCCCATCCGGCCCCATGCCGAGCACAACAACGTCGAGTGGAGGAGAGAGGGCGTCGATATCCCCACTAGCCGCCTTCGCAGCCTCCTCCAGGCTCATGCCGTCGCGGAAAAGCGGGACGAACTTGGCGGCGGCACGGTTCTGCAGCAAGAGATCGCGCACCAGTTTTTCGTTCGAACGCTCATTGTCGGGCGCAACGAAACGCTCGTCGACGAGCGTCACCGTTACCTTGTCCCAGGTGATTTCGGTTTGCGACAGCGCGTCGAAAAGATGCCGCGGTGTTCTGCCGCCCGACACGGCGAGCGTTGCGCTGCCGCGCGCAGCAACTGCGTCTGTCAACGCGCTTGCGATACGCTCTGCAAGCGCTGCGGCAATCGCATCGGACGAGCCGAATTCGTGCCACCGGACCATGTTCTGCACCGGAAGCTTCATGTGCTTTCGTGCCAGGTGCGGCCGTCACGCTCGATCAGCGCAACCGAACCCGATGGCCCCCAGGTGCCAGCGGTATATCCTTGCACCTGCTGATGGTTTTCCTCCCAGCCGGCGAGGATCGGATCGATCCACGCCCACGCCGCTTCCACCTCGTCGCGGCGCATGAAGAGCGTCTGGTTGCCGCGCACAACGTCCATGATCAGCCGCTCATAGGCATCCGGGTTGCGGTCCTCGAACGAGTCCGCGAAGGACATGTCGAGCGACACGTGACGTAGCCGCATGCCGCCCGGACCGGGGTCCTTGATCATGATCCACTGCTTCACGCCCTCGTCGGGCTGCAGACGTATGACAAGCTGGTTGGCCGAAATCGTGCCGGCGCTCTCCTCGAAGATCGAGTGCGGGATGGGCTTGAATTCGATCACGATCTCCGAAACGCGGGCTGCGAGACGCTTGCCGGTGCGCAGATAAAAGGGCACGCCAGCCCAGCGCCAATTCTCTATCTCGGCCTTGATGGCGACGAAAGTCTCCGTCTCGCTTTCCTTGCCGAGCTCGTCGACATAACCCTTCACCGCGCCGTCGGACGATGCGCCGGCGCGATACTGCCCGCGCACTGTCGACTTGCTGGACTGGCCGCCATTGATGCGGCTGAGCGAACGCAGAACCTTGAGCTTTTCGTCGCGCACCGCATCTGCATCGAGCGACGAGGGGGGCTCCATCGCAACCAGACAGACAAGCTGCAGAATATGGTTTTGAACCATGTCGCGCAGCGCGCCCGCGCGATCGTAGTAACTGATCCTGTCTTCCAGCCCGACCGTCTCGCCCACGGTGATCTGCACATGGTCGATATGGGCGGAGTTCCACAGCGGCTCGAAGAGATTGTTGGCGAACCGCAGCGCCATTAGGTTCTGAACCGTCTCCTTGCCGAGATAGTGATCGATACGGAAGATCTGGTGTTCGTTGAACACGCGGCCGATTGCGTCGTTCAGTTCGCGCGCGGAAGCCTGTCCGCGCCCGATCGGCTTTTCGACGACGATGCGCGACGTCGGCGTGACGAGCCCGCAGCTCTGCAGCTTCTGGGCAATGTCGTCGAACAGGCCGGGCGCGACGGCGAGATAGAAAACGCGCACAGCTTCGCTGTCGCTCACCATGGTTGCCAGTTCGGAAAAACCGTCGCCGGACTTGGCGTCCACCGGCACATAGCTCAACCGCGCAACGAATGCGTCGATCTCGCCGACGTCACGGTCCTCGGCCGAAACATGCTCGTCGATCGCCTTGCGGGCGAATGCCTGAAACTCTTCGCTGGAGAGCTTGGTGCGCGAGGCGCCGATGATGCGCGTCGGCTCCGAAAACTGGCCTGCGCGCTGGCGCTGATAAAGTGCGGGAATCAGCTTGCGCTCTGCAAGGTCGCCCGTGCCGCCGAATACGATGAAGTCAAAGGGATCGACCGGAATTGTCTGGCTGGTCATGCTGTTGGTCCCGTATGGGCATATGTTGAACACGTCGTCGAAACGCAGTCAGGCGTATAATCTAATCGATTTAATCTGGCCAGCACCCATGCGCTCGTGAACCAGCCTTGACACTGCGCCGCGCGGCGGTTTCACCATAGGCTACGCAGTTTGAAGCTGATTTCGCAGGCGCAGCATACGCCTTGCGACAAAGCGAAGCACTAGGAAGATTCTGATGGGCAGCCAGGGCAGCAAGGCCACCGCCGAAACCTTCGCGGCAATGAACCTGATCGATGGCAGGCCGGCGGACGCGATGTCGGGCAAGCGCATCGATGTGGTCTCGCCGTCCGACGGCAAGGTCTTTGCGACCATTCCGGCTTCCGGCGAGGCTGATGTCGATCATGCGGTGAAAGCCGCGCGCAAGGCCTTCGACGAGGGGCCGTGGAGCCGCATGCCGGCGGTGGAGCGCGGCAGGTGCCTGACGCGGCTGTTTCATCTCGTCGAAAAACATGGCGACGAACTTGCTGAGCTGGAATCGCGCGACACCGGCAAGCCTGCGCGCCAGGGCCGCGCCGATGTCGCGGCAACCATGCGCTACTACGAATTCTATGGCGGTGCGGGCGACAAGGTGCACGGCGACACGATACCCTTCCTTGACGGCTACACCGCACTGACCCTGCGCGAGCCGCATGGTGTGGTGGCTGGCATCATTCCGTGGAACTACCCGCTGCAGATCCTGGCCCGTGTCGCGGGCGCGGCACTCGCAATGGGCAACACCTTGGTTGTAAAGCCGGCCGAGGATGCTTCGCTCACCACCGTGCGCATGGCCGAGCTGGCGCTCGAAGCCGGCTTTCCGGCCGGCGTGTTCAATGTGGTAACGGGATATGGGGCGGAGGCGGGCGCCGCCCTTTCGGCCCACCCGCTGGTCGACTACGTGACCTTTACGGGCTCGCCGCTGACCGGCACTGCGATCCAGTCCGCAGCCGCGCGCAATAATCGCGGCGTGACGATGGAGCTTGGCGGCAAGTCGCCTCAGATCGTATTCGCCGATGCCGATCTGGATGCTGCCACGCCGGTGCTGGTCAACGCGATCATCCAGAATGGCGGTCAGACCTGCTCGGCCGGCAGCCGCATCCTGATCGAACGCCCAGTCTACGAACAGGTTGCGCGCGAATTGACGACGCGCTTCTCCAAACTGGTCGCCGGTCCGCATGATGCAGACCTCGATCTCGGCGCGCTGATCAATGCGAAGCAGAAGGAGCGCGTATCGGGTTTCGTCGCCGCTGCCGAGGAAGCAGGCATTGAGGTGCTGGCGCGCGGCACCGTGCTGCCGGAGGCGCCAGACGGCGGCTACTATTTCGCGCCGGCGCTCTTTGGCGCAGTCGATCCCGCGGCCGCGATTGCGCAGGAAGAAGTGTTCGGCCCTGTTCTGTCGCTCTTCCCGTTTGAGGGAGAAGAGGAAGCGGTCAGGCTCGCCAACGACACAGAGTTCGGCCTTGTGGCGGGCATCTGGACAAAGGACGGCGGCCGCCAGCATCGTGTGGCCAAGCGAGTGCGCGCCGGCCAGGTATTCGTCAACGGCTATGGTGCCGGCGGCGGCATTGAGCTGCCCTTCGGCGGCTTCAAGAAATCCGGCCACGGCCGCGAGAAGGGTTTCGAGGCGCTCTACGACATGTCCGCCACCAAGACCGTCGTGTTCAATCATGGGTGAACGCGCGGCGTTTCAGGAACATCGGCCGCTCTCCCTCCAACCCGAAGGTATGTTTGCATGAGACTGAAAGACAAGGTTGCCATCATCACCGGCGCTGCTTCCGGCTTTGGCGAGGGCATGGCGAAGCGTTTTGCGGAGGAGGGCGCAAAGATCGTTGTGGCCGACATCAACTTCCGCGGCGCGCAGCGCGTGGCGGAGGCGATCGGCGATCAGGCCGTCTGCGTTCAGACCGATGTGTCGCAGAAAGCCGAATTCGACGAGATGATGGACGTTACGATGAAGGCCTTCGGGCGCGTCGATGTCATGGTCAACAATGCCGGCTTCACCCATCCGAATGGCGACCTTCTGGACGTCGAAGAAGATGTGTTCGACCTCATCACTGCCGTGAACATGAAGGCGATCTACCACGCCACGCGCGTCGTGGTGCCGGTCATGGAAAAGCAGGGCGGCGGCTCGATCATCACAACCGCTTCGACGGCGGGCTTGCGCCCGCGGCCGGGTCTCACCTGGTACAACGCCTCCAAGGGCTGGGCGATCACGGCCACGAAATCGATGGCAGTGGAACTCGCCCCGAAAAACATTCGGGTGAACTGCCTGTGCCCCGTGGCGGGTGAAACCGGCATGCTGGCGCGGTTCATGGGCGAAGACACACCGGAAAAGCGCGCGCAGTTCCGGGCTTCGATCCCGCTCGGCCGTCTCTCGACCCCGCTCGATATCGCCAATGCCGCCTTGTGGCTTGCTTCGGACGAAGCTGCGTTCATCACCGGCGTGGCGCTTGAAGTCGATGGCGGGCGCTGCATTTGACGTGTATGAATCACACGCATCGGCCCGAACCATCAACATGAACCATCGACACAGCTGAGACTGCATGACCGGCGAACAGATTTTCCTTTTTGCGCTGCTCGGTTTTGTTTTCGTCATGCTGGTCTGGGGCCGCGTGCGCTACGACCTGGTGGCCTTCGCGGCGCTAATCATCGCGGTTGCCGGCGGTGTGGTGGACCCGCACCACGCATTTGACGGTTTCGGCCACGAGGCCGTCATCATCATCGCGCTGGTGCTGATCGTCTCACGAGCCATGCTGAATTCAGGCGCGGTGGAGCTGATTGCGCAATTCGTCGTTTCGCCGGACCGTAGCCTGCCAGTCCATATCAGCGTGATGTCGGTTGCGGGCGCCGCGCTTTCGGCGGTCATCAACAATGTCGCAGCGCTTGTGATCCTCATGTCGCTCGACATCGAAACAGCCCGCAAGGCGAAGCGCGCAGTGGCGCTGTCGCTGATGCCGCTGTCATTCGCAACCATTCTGGGCGGGATGATCACGATGATCGGCACGCCGCCCAATATCGTCATCGCCCAGTTTCGCGAACGTGCATTGGGCGAACCATTTTCGATGTTCGATTTCTCGCCGGTCGGCCTCGTTTGTGCCATCGCCGGCATTACCTTTGTCGCGCTCTTCGGCTGGCGACTGATCCCGCAGACGGGGCAGAAGGCAGCCGCCGACGAGGAGGCCGGTATGTTCCTGGCCGAGGCCCAGGTGCCTGAAAAATCCAAGGCTCTCGGTCAGCAGGTGTCGGAGCTTTACGAGCTTGCAGAAGAGCACGATGTTGCGATCGTCGGGCTGGTACGGCGCGGCAAGCGGCTGCCCGGCCTGGCATCTGGCGAGGAAATCCGCAAAAGCGACTATCTCGTTCTTGAAGGTAATCCGAAATCCATCGAAACCTTCATTGGCGCCGCGGGTCTGGCCGCTGCCGGCGCGGAGAACCATGGCGGCCTGACGGGCCGCTCGCTGACGATGATTGAAGCCATCGTGCCAGAGGGCGCGCGCATGGCAGGCCGCACCGCGCTCGACTTGCGGCTGCTTTATCGACGTGGCGTCACGCTGCTCGGTGTATCGCGTCAGGGCCGGCGTTTTCGCGAACGCGTGCGCAAACTTACGATCAGGCCCGGCGATCTGGTGCTTCTGCTCGGCCCGGAAGGCCGGTTGGCCAATGCCGCCGAGTGGCTGGGCGTCCTGCCGATCGCGGACAAAAGCCATGTTGTGATTCAGCGCAGCAAGGCTGCCTTCGCGATAGGAACCTTCGCGGTTGCGGTCGCTCTGTCGGTAATTGGCCTTCTGCCTCTGGCAATTTCACTCGCTGGCGCGGTCTGCGTTTATGCCGCCTTCAATCTGATCAGCCCGCGCGAAGTCTATGAGTCGGTCGAATGGCCGGTGATCGTGCTGCTCGCCTGCCTGATCCCGCTCGGGCTTGCGCTGGAAGAATCCGGTGGCACAGCGCTGATCGCGGGTCTCATCGTGTCCGCGACCGGCGGTTTGCCTGCGTGGGCTGTGCTCGGCGCCGTCATGATCGTGACGATGACACTCTCCGACTTCCTCAACAATGTCGCGACCGCGCTGATTGCAGCACCTATCGCGATGCAGGTGGCCGAGCGGCTCGACGTGTCGCCCGACCCGTTCCTGATGGGTGTTGCCGTGGCCGCGTCCTGCGCCTTCCTCACGCCCATCGGCCACAAGAACAACACGATCATCATGGGACCGGGCGGATACAGCTTCGGCGACTATTGGCGCATGGGCCTGCCGCTCGAAGTCCTGATTATCGTCGTATCCGTCCCGGCAATCCTGTTCTTCTGGCCGCTGTAGAAATCAGAGGGTCTTCGCGAGTTCCTCGAGCTGGGTAGCGCACTGGCCCCAGCCCTCATGGAAGCCCATCTGTTCGTGGGTTGCCTTGTCCTCGGTGTTCCAGTGGCGGGCACGCGCGGTGTATTTCGTCTTGCCGTTACCAGCGTCCTCGAAGGTCATGACGGCGGTGAAGAACGGCTTGTCCGTCGGTATCCAGCCAGTTGAGTAAGCGTCAGTCGTGACGATTTTCTCGTTGGGAACGACTTCCAGGTAGACGCCCGACACGGGGAAAGCCTCACCCTCCGGGCCATGCATCGTGAACTTGCTGCTTCCGCCAGGCCGCAGGTCGATATCCACGTCCTTGATCGTCCATGGCTTGGGCGCGAACCACTGTTCGAGCAGCTTGGGATCGCTGAAGCAGCTGAACACTTTTTCGCGCGGGGCGTCGATGACGCGTTCCAGAACCAGTTCGTGTTTGGCAGTGTCGGTCATGGTAATTTTCCTTTGTTGCTGTGTCTGACCCAAGGACGCTTGAGCAGTCCCGGTCCCGACAGCGAACGATCATTTTTCTGCAATCGCCGGTTCGGCTGCGCCCTACTGCATCAGCCGGTCGAGATGAATGCGGATATGAGCGGCTTCGGCTGAAGAGTTTGCTCGCGCAATCGCCATATCAAATGCTTCACGCGCCTCGCTGCGGCGGCCGAGCTGCATCAGATACGCGCCGCGCACCCCGTGGAAGTTGAAATAGTTGCCGAGCTGCGGTGCCAGCGGCTCGATCATCGCCAGCGCGTCGGCGGCGCCGCGCAGTTTGGAAATCGCAACCGAGCGGTTGAGCGTGATCACCGGCGAGGGCTGCATGATTTCAAGCGTGGCATAGAGCTGGTCGATACCACTCCAGTCTGTATCCTCGGGTGCCGCTGCCTTTGCATGCATCGCTGCGATTGCGGCCTGCACCTGATAAGGGCCGGGGGCTCTGTGGCGCATCGCCTTGTCGATCAGCGCCAGCCCTTCATTAATCATGGGCCGGTTCCACAATGAGCGATCCTGCTCCTCCAGAAGCACGATCTGGCCTTCGGCATCAAAGCGCGCCGGCATACGCGAATGCTGCAAAAGCATGAGCGCCAGAAGGCCCATCATTTCCGGCTCGGTGGGAAAGAGCCGCAACAGAAGCCGGGCAAGCCGTATCGCTTCCTCACAGAGCGGCGCGCGGGCGGCACACTCTTCGCCGGTTGCGGAGTAGCCTTCGTTGAAGACGAGATAGATCATCGCCGCAACCGCGGCGAAACGCTCCGCGCGCTCAACCGGGCCGGGCGTCTCAAACGAAACATCGGAACCTGCGATGCGTCCCTTCGCGCGTGTAATACGCTGCTCCATCGCGCGTTCGTTGACGATGAAAGCACGGGCGATCTGTTTCACGCTCAGGCCTGACACGATGCGTAAAGCCAGTGCGATTTGCTGCGTTGAGGGGAGTTCGCGGTGGCAGCAGATGAAGAGCAGTCGCAGAACGTCGTCGCGGTAATCTTGTGTGTCGAGCCGTTCGGCCATGTCCGTTTCGCTGTCGCCGAGGTCCGAAATCCGGTCCTCTGGCGGGAGCTCGGTGAGCTTGCTTTGCTTACGGATCGTATCGATGCCGGAGTTGCGGCCGACAAAGATCAGCCACGCGGCGGGGTCGCGCGGCGGGCCGTTCTTGGGCCAGTTCTTCAGAGCGCGCAGCGAAGCTTCCTGGAACGCTTCCTCGGCCATGTCGAGGTCTCGGAAATAGCGGAGCAGCGCGGACACGGCCTGAGGCCGGGCGGCGGTGAGCGCTTTGTCGATCCAGGCAATGTCGATCATGTGGTCTCGTTGGGTAGCGCGCTGGGCAGGAGAAGCTGTATCGGCCTGATCTCATATGCGCCCCGCGACAGATTGGCCTTGGCCAGATCGCGTGCCAGGTCGAGTGCCTCGTCCAATGAGGCGACATCGACGACATAGAAGCCGAGCAGCTGTTCCTTGGTTTCGGCGAAAGGTCCATCGATGACGAGCGCCTCGTCCCCGGTCTTGCGCAGCGTGGTTGCCGACGAAGTTGGAAGAAGGCGCGCAACCGGGCCGAGCTTGCCCTGCTGTTTCAATGGCTCCTGCACGGCGAGCAACTGCGCCATGCACTGATCCTCCTCCTCCTTCGTCCAGGCGGAGGTGATCTCTTCATGGTTGTAGCAAAGGATCGCGTAGAGCATTTCAGACCTTTCGAAGCCAGGACGTTTGGGACGCACACTAGCCGACACAACGCGGCAGAAAAATTACCGCCGACGTTATCGAACAAGCGATTGGTGCCTAGATGCGGTCGCGCAATGCGTACCAGTTGAGGGCCAGGAACAGCAGCGGCTGACGCAACCAGCTCCCGCCCGGAAATGCCGGTACCTTGAGTTCGCGCAAAAGCTTCAGCCGGTCGCGGTTGCCAGTCACGCTTTCGGCAAAGAGCTTACCTGTGAAGTTCGACAGCATGACGCCGTGGCCGGAATAGCCGCCGGCCGATATCACGCCGGGCATCACCTCACGTACGAAAGGCTTGCGCGGCAGCGTAATGCCGACATAGCCACCCCAGGCATGGGTGATCTCGACATCCGCGAGGCCGGGATAAAGCTCCACGATCTGCCGCCTGATCTGCTCCTTGATGCCGGCTGGATCGGTGACAGCATAGATTTCGCGCCCGCCGAACAGAAGCCGGCCGTCTTTCGACTTTCGAAAATAGCGCACCACGAAGCGGGAATCGTCCACCGCTTCGCCGCCAGGTATCACCGGGCTGTCCTTGCCAAGCGGTGCGGTGGCGCCGATGAAGGAGCCGATCGGCATGATATGCTTCGCACTTACCGGCTCCAGCTCGCCGCCATAGGCGTTGGTGGCGAGCAGTGCCCGGTCGGCGGTGATGCTACCGCTCGGTGTTTCGATCACGATCTTGCCGGACGCGCGACGAATGGCGGTGGCTGGCGTTGTTTCGTAAAGCCGCGCACCGGCCTTCTTCGCTGCCTTGGCGGTACCGATCACCAGTTTCAGCGGGTGGATATGGCCGGTGCCATCATCCCGCACGGCCCCGAAATAGCGGTCGGTCCCCAGCGCTGCCGAAGTTTCATCGCGCTCCATGAAGCGGATGTGCGGGTAGCCGTAACGCTCGGCCATAATGTCGGCGTGTTCGCGATAATCGCGCACATAGCGCTGCTTGTGGGCGGCGGAAATCTGGCCCGGCTGATAGTCGATCTCAATTTTGTTGGTCTCGGCAAATTCCAGCAGATGCGCCTTGGCTTCTTCGGCAAGATCGAACAGCGCCTTGGACCGTTCGAAGCCGAGTTCTGCTTCGAGCTCCTCAGGCCATGCCCGCTGGCCGGTTCCCATCTGGCCGCCATTTCGCCCCGACGCGCCATCGCCGAAGCGATGCGCCTCGATAAGCAGGGTATCGACGCCGGCTTTCGCCAGATGAACCGCAGCCGAAAGACCGGTGAACCCGCCGCCGACGATGACGACGTCGCAGCGCGTATCGCCGTCGAGTGCTGGATATCCGGGCCGTTTGCCGGCGGTGGCTTCGTACCAGGAGTGGCCGGGGGAGATGGGGCTCATGGAGGTGCGTTGTGGTGAGGGGACAGGGGAATAGGGGAGTAGGGGAGTAGGGGAGTAGGGTCAGGCTTGCTCGAGCTTGCGTAGCAGAAGTCGGAGCAGTTTTCCTACGCTTTCAACTCGTTCCAACAGCGGGTCGACCGTTCCATTTGGTGCGACGGAAGTCCGCTGGGAAATCAACAGCTGGGATTCGAGCTCTTTGAGTGAGCCTTGGGCAACCCGCAGAAACTGAAGGTAGGCTCCGCGTGTCTCACGACCATAGCCTTCAGCAATGTTGGAGGGGATCGACGTGGCAGCGCGGCGAACCTGGCTTGTCAGACCGTAGCTCTCTTCTTTCGGCCAACGTTTGGTTTCCTCATAGATGGCCACCGCAAGGTCCATCGCCTGCTGCCACACGACAAGGTCTTTGAAGGAACCTGTCTTCTGTGGCCGTACGGGCACTTCTCCTCCTACTCCCATATTCCCCTACTCCCCTACTCCCCTAACCACCTACACATTCAACAACAAATACTCCCGCTCCCAGGGGCTGATCACCTCCATGAACGTCTCGAATTCGGCCCGTTTGATCGCCGCGTAGGTTGAAACGAAGGATTTGCCGAGAATGTCGGTGAGCGCCTTGTCTTCCTCGAAAAGCGCGACCGCTTCCAGCAGGCTGCGCGGCAATTCAATCTCGTCCTCGTTCACCGAAGTCGTGGCGGCGGGCTCCGGTTCCTGCGCCTCGACAAGACCGGCGAGCCCGCAGGCGAGCGAGGCGGCAAGCGCCAGATAGGGGTTGGCGTCGGAGGAGGGGATGCGGTTTTCCACGCGCCGCGACGAAGGGTCGGAGCGCGGAATGCGGAAGGCGGTGGTGCGGTTGTCGTAGCCCCAGTCGGTGTTGACCGGCGCCGAGGCACCGCGCGTCAGCCGTCGGTAGGAGTTCACATAGGGCGCGAACATCACGAGTGCCGAGGGCACATGCTTCTGCATGCCGGCGATGAAGTGGCGGAACTCCTTGCTCTCCTTGCCGCTGGCATCGGAGAAGATGTTGCGGCCGGTACGCTTGTTGATCACCGAATTGTGGATGTGCATCGCCGAGCCCGGCTGGCCTTGTATCGGCTTGGCCATGAAGGTAGCGTAGGTGTCGTGCTTGAGCGCGGCCTCGCGGATCGTACGCTTGAACATGAACACTTGATCGGCGAGCTCCACCGGGTCGCCATGGCGGAGATTGATTTCCAGCTGCCCCGCTCCCTCTTCATGGATGAGGGTGTCGATCTCGAGACCCTGCTTTTCGGAGAATTCGTAGATGTCGTCGATCAACTCGTCGAATTCGTTGACGCCGGCGATCGAATAACCCTGACCGCCGCCGATGGGCCGACCCGAACGTCCGATAGGCGGGGTGAGCGGATAGTCCGGGTCGGGGTTCTTGCGCACGAGATAAAACTCGATCTCGGGCGCGACAACTGCGCTGAGGCCCCGCTTTTCGAAGGCGCGCACCACCCGCTTCAAGACGTTGCGTGGCGTGAATTCGATTTCCGTCCCGTCCTGATGCACGAGGTCGCACACAACCTGCGCCGTCGGGTCGCTCTCCCAGGGCACGGCAGAGAGCGTTGAGAGGTCGGGCATCAGCTTCAGGTCGCCGTCATGCTCTGGATAGGTGAAGCCGTGGCCGTCTTCCGGGTAGGCGCCAGTAATCGTGGTCATGAACACGGCGGACGGCAGCGCCAGCGAGGTGTTGGACGTGAATTTTTTCGACGGCATCATCTTGCCGCGCGCCACGCCGGCCTGGTCAGGCGTAATGCACTCGACATCCTCGATGCCGCGCCACTCCAGCCATGCCGCCGCCTCCTTCCAGTTTTTCACGCCCCGGGGGCTTTTGAGAAAGGCAGGCTTACGAACACTGCCGCCGCGATTTGCGGGGCGAGCTTCCTTTTTTGCGGGCGGCATCAATCACCAGTGAGCTATTGCAGATGGCCGCAACTATAGCTGGCGGGGCGAGGGAATGGGAAGGGTGGGTGCTGAGGCGATCCACCGCCTACACCGCCGGCATCTGCTGCGTGGCGCAGTGGATGCCGCCGCCCACTTCGCCAAGCGCGTCGACATTGAGCGTGACGATTTCGCGGCCCTGATAGTGCCGCCTCAACGCCTCGCGCGCGATTGCGTCGGTCTCGGCATCGCCGAACTCGGCGGCGATCACCCCGCCATTGCAGACGTAATAATTGGCGTAAGAGGCGACGAAATCGGCTGCGCGCACGCGCCGGAATTTGGGCTCGGGAATGACCTCGACCTCAAGCTTTTCGGCAATGAGACGATCATGGGTTTCAAGCGCGGCGACGTGAAAGGGGTCGCTCATATCGGGCGCATCCGGCAGGTTGATCAGCACTCGGCCGGCACCGGTGAAACGCGCGAGGCTGTCGATGTGATAGTCGGTGATGTCTTCACCGATTACGCCTGGCGTCCAGATCATGCGGGTTGCGCCATAGGCAGTCAGAAGTCGTTTCTCGATATCGTCGCGCGAAAGGCCGGGATTGCGGTTCGGGTTCACCCACGAGCTTTCATGCGCCATCAGAAGGCCGTGGCCGTCATGCTCCACGCCGCCGGCTTCACCGGTCACCCCACTGGGAACCACCCGCAGCCCAAGCCGCTCGGCAACGCGCTTTGCCACCGCGCCGTCATGCGCATGAAGCTGTTTGCCGCCCCAGCCGTTAAACTGGATGTGGCTGACGACCAACTCACCGCCAGCGGATTTGGCGAACAGCGGCCCGGCATCGCGGCACCACAAATCCTCGGTCGGAATGTCCCAGAGCTCCACTCCGGAGGCGAGCAGGCGACGCGCGTTCGGGTGCTCTTCCGCGGCCGCGAGCAGCACGACTGGCTCGAACTCCGCAATAGCGTTTGCGATATCGGCAATCGTCTCCTGCAAATATCGCAGAAAGCCACGCTCCGAATGCACGTCACGGTTCTCCGGCCACTGCATGAAGGTCAGTTCATGCGCGCCTTCCTCTGCCGGTACGAAGAGGCTCTCTGCTTCACTGGCCATCGGGACGCTCCCGGTCGCACCAAGTGCAAACAGCGCTGCACCTGCCTTCAGCATATCGCGTCTTTGCATCGTCGCTCCCGGTGTCTCGTTGGCTTTCCATGTAACGCGGGTCGTAATATAGAGCCGCATCCATTTCCAACGGTCAGATCCACTTTGCCTACGTAACCGCCGGTCTCGTCAGTCCCATCTTCAAGAGCGTGGCAGCGCAGATGCGTCGCCGCGCATGTTTAGCATGAAGCTCTTCATGGTGGCGGTTCGAGACCGGTTTGGCATGGCTGAACCGCGCCGGCTTTTTGCCCGGCCGCCACCTAAGAACATCTCCCTGTCACACCGTGTTGTCGGTTCTCGCCTGGCGAGCTTCCCAATTGGAAGCGCGAACCGGCATGTCCGAAACACTTTGCGTCAAATGGACGATCACCGCGAATGAACACCCGCAGCCGCTGCTGCATTGCAGGCGATGCTGCTCGACCCAGCCTTTCCGCACCGGCGGCAAGATGAGGGTCAATGCCAATGGCAAGCGCATCGATGCCTGGCTGATTTACCGTTGCACCGCTTGCGACGGCACCTGGAACCGGCCGGTGCTGGAGAGGCGGCCGGTTGGCTCCATCGAACCCGAAATTCTGTCGAAGCTCATGGCGAACGATGCAGAACTGGTGGCGCAAATCGCGTCGGATGCGGAGGATTTGCGACGCCATGCTCCGCGGCTGAAGGAAACAGCGGAAATTCGCGTGACGAAGTCAGTGTTGTCGGGGAACATGAGCCGGCCGCGCACATTGCACATCGTGCTTGCCGTGCCGCAGCCCGTCGCGCCCAGGCTCGACCGACTTCTTGCTGAGGAGTTGAGCCTATCCCGAAATCGCATCCATGCGCTTGCGAAAGCGTGGGCTCTGACCGTCGCGAAAGCGAACACTGCGCGCGCTCTGCGCAAGCCGGTGCGTGAGGGAACAGAGCTGACAATCCGTTTGCCGGTGGCCGGTGCTGAGTGGATTGCACATTCGGCCGTCGGCAGCTGCGGAGCCTGATGAAAAATGCCGCCGGGATGGACCCGGCGGCACGCCTTGCTGAAGTGGTTCCTATTCGGCGGCCAGCTGGCCCGCCACGACGACCGGGATGAGCAAATCGCCCCAGTTGCCCTTACCGCCGTGGTGGCGCGCGGAACGCACGAGTTCCACCGAGACACCTGATTCCACCGCTTTCATCACCGACTGATTGAGGCGGTGCAGGTCATTGGCGACCATGCGGATCGCCGCCTGCTGATCTCCATTCATTGCCGAAGACTGCTCTTCGGCACGTTCTTTGACGCGTGTCTTGGGTGCCATTGTCTTCTCCTTTGCGTTCTTCGGCTCGCCCCGTCCTCATCCTGAGGCGCGAGTAAAGCGAGCCTCGAAGGATTATTCTGCCGCTGGGCGGAACTGGGCGGTTTCGGTGGATTCCTTCATCGCGGTCGTGGACGAGGTGCCGCCCGTGATCGCCATGGAAACCGCATCGAAATAGCCGGTGCCGACTTCGCGCTGGTGCTTGGTCGCGGTGTAGCCATTGGCTTCCGCCGCGAACTCGGCTTCCTGCAGCTCCGAATAGGCTGCCATCTGCCGGTCCTTGTAGCCACGGGCCAGCTCGAACATGCCGTAGTTGAGCTGATGGAAACCGGCCAGCGTGATGAACTGGAACTTGTAGCCCATCGCGCCCAGCTCGCGCTGGAACTTGGCGATCGTGGCGTCGTCCAGGTTCTTCTTCCAGTTGAAGGACGGCGAGCAGTTGTAGGCCAGAAGCTGGTTCGGATGCTCCTTGCGCACGGCCTCGGCGAACTTCCTGGCCTGTTCGAGATCGGGCTTCGAAGTCTCCATCCAGATCAGGTCCGAATAGGGCGCCATGGCGATCGCGCGGGCAATGCAAGGTTCCATGCCGTTCTTGACGTTGTAGAAGCCCTCGAACGTGCGGCCTGCATCGTAATCGACGAAGGGCTGGTCGCGCTCGTCGATGTCGGACGTGATCAGCTTCGCCGCTTCAGCGTCGGTGCGGCAGATGATCAGCGTCGGCGTGCCCATTACGTCCGCGGCGAGCCGCGCGGCGGTGAGGTTGCGGATGTGAGCCGCGGTCGGGATCAGAACCTTGCCGCCGAGATGGCCGCACTTCTTCTCAGATGCCAGCTGGTCCTCGAAGTGAACGCCGGCAGCACCTGCCTCGATATAGGCCTTCATCAGTTCGAATGCGTTGAGCGGGCCGCCAAAACCGGCTTCCGCGTCGGCAACGATCGGCGCGAACCAGGTGTCGACCGAAAGGCCGTTGCCTTCCGAGGTCTCGATCTGGTCGGCACGCTGCAGCGTCTTGTTGATGCGCTTGGCGAGCTCGGGCCCTGCATTGGCCGGGTAGAGCGACTGGTCGGGGTACATCGCCGACGCGGTGTTGGCGTCCGCCGCGACCTGCCAGCCGGACAGGTAAATCGCCTTCAGGCCGGCGCGAACCATCTGCATGGCCTGATTGCCGGACAGCGCGCCGAGCGCGTTCACGAAATCCTCTTCGTGGATGAGTTTCCAGAGCCGGTTGGCGCCGTTCTCGGCCAGCGTGTAGCGGATCGGGATCGACCCGCGAAGGCGCTGCACATCCGCCGTGCCGTAGGGGCGCTCAATGCCGTCATAGCGGCCCTCGGGGGCGGAAGGGACGAGGTTGTAAAAATCGGTCATGACGATCTCCGGTCGAATCTTGATTGCAACTGATGAGGCGGTCTTGGGGTGCCTCGTTCGGTATGTTTTTTACATTGCAGCGCGTCATAATCGAGAAAATAGCTGAAAATGCGGGAAGAATTCGGGTAAGCCTGTGTTGTCTTTGACAGGATCAGTGTGTAAATTTGTAAAAAATGTAAAGCGCCTGGCGCTGCCGGATCGTGTAAAAGCTGTAAAATATGGCTGAACAAAAGATATTCGCGGGGCCGCGCATCCGCCGCATCCGCAACGACAAGGGCCTGACCCAGACTGCGATGGCGGAGGGGCTGGGCATCTCGCCGTCCTACCTCAATCTGATTGAGCGCAATCAGCGGCCGCTGACAGTGCAGCTCATCCTCAAGCTGTCGTCGGTTTACAAGGTCGAGCCTGACGAATTGCAGGCAGATGCGGGACCTAACGTGGCCGCGCTGCGCGAGGTTTTCGCTGACCCGCTGCTGGCGGGCGAGTTGCCGGGCGATGTCGAGCTGATAGAGGTTGCCGAGGCCGCGCCCAATGCGATGGCCGCCATGGTCAAACTCTTCCGCGCTTATCGCGAACAGGCCGACCGCCTGACCGATCTCTCCGACCTTCTGGCGCGCGAGGGGCGCACGACCTCGATTGCCGGTACGCGGCTGCCGATAGACGAAATCCGCGAGGTTTTCGAGAAGCGGCCGAACCATTTCGCCGGCATAGAGGAGGAGGCGGAGGCTTTCACCGCGCTTCTGAAGCCGGGAGACGATCTGCTCGCCGCGCTCAAAGCCTGGTTGAAGTCCGAACATGGCATTGTCGTGCGCGTGTTGCCGGCGGCGACCATGCCGAACTGGCGCCGCCGCTACGACAGGCATTCGCAACGTCTGTTTATCTCCGAGCGCCTGTCGCCCTTCGATCAGCTGCGCGAAGTGGCGATGGAGGCATCGCTGATGCGCATGTCGGTTGCGATCGGCGCTGAGCTGAAGGCGCTGAAATTGTCGTCGGACGAGGCGCGTCGGCTCGCGCGCTTCGAACTGGCGCGTTATGCCGCGCACGCGCTTATGATGCCCTATAAGCCGTTTCTGGAGGCCGCGCAGCGCGCCCGCTACGACATCGACGTTCTGCGCTCGCGCTTTTCGGTCTCCTTCGAACAGGCGGCAAACCGGCTCACGATGCTGGGGCGGGAGGGCGCGGCGGGCGTTCCTTTCTTCATGCTGGAAGTCGACAACGCCGGAAACCGGTTCCGCCGCGCCGGCGCGCGCGGTTTTCCGCAGGCCCGTTTTGGTGGCGGCTGTCCCAAACTCGCCGTGCACGCGGCATTCGGTCAGCCGGGACAAATCATCGTGGAAGCCGTCGAGATGCCCGACGGCGCGGAATTTCTGACGCTCGCCCGCACATTGGAAGGGCCTCAGGGCGCATTTTCGGAGCGCCCGCGGCGCACGGCATTGCTGCTGGGCTGCGATATCGGCTTCAAGGACGATATCGTCTACGGCGCTGCGCTTCCGGCTGCCGCGCCCGGCTCGACTGGCAAGCAGGGTGCGGTGCCGGCCACAGCAATTGGCCCGGCATGCCGGCTCTGCGAGCGTCAGGGCTGTCTTGCCCGCGCCGAGCCGCCGGTCACTCGCCCGCTGGGGCTCGACGAAATGGTGACTGGCCTCAGCGCCTTTGACTTTCAGTAAAACGGTCGGGCGTACGGTCGGAGGCGGTGGCGGCTATGTCGGCGAATGCGGCCGAGTTGGTGGTGGCGGTTGAGGCCGACTGCGCCGGCCCCTGGGTCCAATGAAAAATGTGGTCGCAAAGCAGCTCGATCGATTTGCCTTCCGCGAAACCCCGCTGCGATTCAACCGGTCGTAGCGACATCATCCGGCGCGCTGCTGGACCAAGCATCTTGGATATCCAGCAGTCTGTTGGCAGATGCCGACAACCTCTAGCTTGTACATGAATCAGTGGGAGTCGAGCTCGTGCACGTTCACAGGATTGCAGCGTTTACCCTCAACGGCCGCGGCGGAAACCCTGCAGGCGTGGTGCTCGCCGAGGCATTGCCGGATTCCATCGATATGCAAGCGCTCGCCGCCGAGGTCGGATACTCGGAAACCGCATTCGCTGCGCGCAACGAAGACGGAAGTTGGCGCGTGCGTTATTTCGCTCCCGAGAGCGAAGTGCCGTTCTGCGGTCATGCGACTATTGCGCTGGGTGCGGTGCTTGCCAGGGTTCATGGGGCGGGGCGTTACACACTGCAACTTAATGACGCGACGATTACGGTCGAAGGCTTCGAGCGCGACGGCGAGATTGGGAGTGTTCTGGATTCGCCGCCGACGCGCAGCGAGCCCGTGTCGCCCGAACTTCTGGCGGAGGCGCTGTCGCTGTTCGGCTACGAGCAGGCCGACCTTGCCTTGCATATGCCAGTACGGCGCGCGCATGCCGGCGCCGACCACCTCATCGTCCCCTTGAACTCTCGGCGTGCGCTGGCCGCGCTCCACTACGATCTCGATGCCGGCCGCAGCTTCATGCTCAATCATGGTTTCGTGACCGTCGCATTCGTCTTTGGCGAGGGCGAGCGGCATTTCCACGTCCGAAATGCGTTTGCGTCCGGCGGAGTGCTCGAAGACCCGGCAACCGGAGCTGCTGCGGCGGCGTTTGCCGGCATGCTGCGCGATCTGGAGTTGATGACCCCGGGCGAAATTGTGATCATTCAGGGCGAAGATATGGGTCGCCCTTCGCGAATCGAAGCAGAGTTCACCGGCGAGCTGGGTTCTTCGATCCGTGTGTCCGGTGCATCTTCCACGATCAGCGACGAATAGTGCAGGGAGGCGCAGTGCCGGGTAACACTTTGCGCCATTGACAGCTCTCACGCGGGCGGGCCAACCTGCCGGCGTCATTAACGTCTGAACAGGCTCATCTTGCACGATACGGCAGTCGGCAGCGCCGAAACGTCCGCCCCTTCCACGGCTCCCGATATTGCGGGGCCGAATGCCTCCGATTCAGCCAGCCTGGATGGCTTCATATCCTCAGAGCACAAGGCCGAGTACGAAGCCTTCATCGCCGAACACCCCGACATCGAAGCAGTCGAATTCCTGATGGTCGACCCCAACGGCGTGATGCGCGGCAAATGGGCGCCGGGCGACTCGCTCAAAAAAGCGTTTCAGGAAGGCGTCAATTTCCCGATGTCGCTGCACGGCCTCGATGTCTGGGGCCGCGAAGTGGCCGAGACGGGCCTCCACATCGAAAGCGGCGACAAGGACGGCTATTGCCGCGCAACGCGTGGCTCATTGTCGATCGTGCCCTGGGCGAAACGCAAGACCGCACAGGTGCTGTTGCAGACCTTCACGCCCGAGGGCGAGCCCTTCATGGCCGACCCCCGGCAGGTGCTGAAACACAAGGTCGCTGAGATCAACGACAAGGGGTTCTTTCCGGTCGTCGCCTTCGAGCTGGAATTCTATCTGCTCGACCCCGACACTGACTGGGATGACGGTATGCCCGCACCTGTGGGCGCGGCCGCGGGCCCTGACCGGCTCAGAATGTACGGGCTCGACGATCTGGCTGAACATGCCGAATTGTTCGACATGATCCGCGACGCCGCGAGCGCGCAGGACCTGCCGATCGACACCATCATCAAGGAGGCGGCACCCGGTCAGTTCGAAGTCAATCTTAAGCATCGCTCGAACCCGCTACGCGCAGCCGACGATGTGATTATGCTCCGGCGCATCGTGATCGGCTGTGCGCGGGCGCATGGGCTCACCGCCACCTTCATGGCCAAGCCGTTTTTGGAATATGCTGGCAACGGCATGCATGTGCATGCATCGATGCTGGATGCCGCGGGCGACAACATCTTCTCCGGCACGGAGGGCAGGCAGAAACTCGAAGCCGCCGTCGCCGGCCTTCTGAAAACCATGCCGGAATCGCTGCTTCTGTTCATTAACACATGGAATGGCTTCCGCCGCATCACGCCTGGCTCCTATGCGCCGACCCGCGCCGTGTGGGCCGACAACAACCGCTCCGTCGCGCTGCGTATCCCGGTGTCGACCGACGAGAACCGCCGTGTCGAACACAGGATCGCGGGAGCGGATGCGAACCCCTATCTCGTGATGTCCGCCCTTTTGCAGGGCATGATGGAAGGCATCGAAGGCGGGCTGAAGCCGCCCCCGCCGGCGGAAGGAAATGCCTATGAGGAAGAGGGGCTCTATCTGCCCGATGACATGGACGACGCGCTGCAGCTCACCGCGCGCAGCCAGTTCATCGACCGGGCGCTGGGGCCGCTGCTCGCCAAGGTCTACAGAGACCTGAAGCGCACTGAAATACTGGCATTCTGGGGTGAGATCACGCCACTGGAGCGCACCACTTATCTCTGATGCCGCAGGGTGGTTTTTTGCCTTGTCGCATAGCCATCTGGCCAATAGGCTGAAGTCAAATCAAGGCCCATGATCGTCAGAAGATTGGGCTGGGTACAAAACTGACAAGGGAGAATAAGATGTCACGAAGGTCACTCATCGTTTCGGGCGCGCTGGCTGCGATTGCGGCGCTGACGGTGTCCGCATCCGCGCAGGAGCGTGTGGTGCACGTCTTCAACTGGTCCGATTATATCGACGAGTCGGTGCTGGAAGAGTTTACCGCCGAAACCGGCATCAAGGTGGTCTACGACGTCTTCGATTCAAACGAAATTCTGGAGACGAAGCTGCTGGCCGGCAGCACCGGTTATGATGTCGTCGTGCCGACCGGCACCTTCCTGGCCCGCCAGATCCAGGCAGGCGTATTCCAGAAGCTCGACAAGTCGAAGCTGCCGAACATCTCCAACATGTGGGATACGGTTGCGGAGCGCACGGAGCGCTACGATCCCGGCAACGAGTATTCGATCAACTACATGTGGGGCACCACCGGCATCGGCTACAATGTCCGCAAGGTGCAGGATGCGCTGGGTGTCGAACGCGTCGACAGCTGGGACCTGATTTTCGATCCCGAGACGATCGCCAAGGTCGCGGAATGCGGTGTCTTCATGCTTGACGCGCCGGCCGAGATGATCCCCGCCGCGCTCAACTATCTCGGGCTCGACGTCAACACCACCGACCCGGACGAGCTGGCGAAGGCGGAAGAGCTGCTGCTCTCCATCCGCCCGCACATCCGCAAGTTCCACTCCTCGGAGTACATCAGCGCTCTCGCCAATGGCGATATCTGCGTAGCCGTGGGCTGGTCAGGCGACGTGTTCCAGGCACGCGACCGTGCTGCCGAAGCCGATCAGGGCGTCGCGGTCGACTATTCGATCCCGAAAGAGGGCGCCCAGATGTGGTTCGATCAGATGGCGATCCCGGCCGACGCCAAAAACGTTGAGGAAGCGCACATCTTCCTCAACTACATTATGGACCCGAAGGTGATCGCCAAGGCGTCGAACTACGTCTTCTACGCCAACGGCAACAAGGCCTCACAGGAGTTGCTCGAGCCGGATGTCATCAACGACCCCGCCGTCTATCCGGACGAAGCGACGCTCTCCAATCTGTTCACCACCACACCGCCGGACCCGCGCACCCAGCGCCTGATGACCCGGCTGTGGACCCGCGTGGTCACTGGCCAGTAAGTGAATCGAGAACCCGGCCGCTGCCAAGAAGTGGCGGCCGGTTCATTTCCGGCGGGGCATAACCCATGAAGTCGCTTGGCAGCATCCGTAGGAGCTTTGCGCCCTGGGACGACCCGGCAGCCACGCCATATATCCGCTTCGAAAATGTGACCAAGAGGTTCGGCGACTTCGTAGCCGTCAATGACCTCTCGCTCGACATCTACGAGCGCGAGTTTTTCGCACTGCTCGGCGCCTCCGGCTGCGGCAAGACCACGCTGCTCAGAATGCTGGCGGGCTTCGAGGAGCCGAGCGCCGGCCGTATCCTGCTCGACGGGCAGGATCTGAGCGGCATCCCGCCATACCGGCGGCCAGTCAACATGATGTTCCAGTCATATGCGCTGTTCCCTCATATGAGTGTGGAGGCCAATATCGGCTTCGGCCTCAAGCAGGACGGCATGCCGCGCGCCGAAATCGCGGCGCGGGTCGCTGAAATGCTGAAACTGGTCAAGCTGGAACAGTTCGCAAAGCGCAAGCCGCACCAGCTTTCGGGTGGCCAGCGCCAGCGTGTGGCCTTGGCGCGTTCGCTGGCCAAACGCCCCAAAGTGCTGCTTCTCGACGAGCCGCTGGGGGCGCTCGACAAGAAGCTGCGCGAAGAAACGCAGTTCGAGTTGGTCGACCTGCAGCAGGAACTCGGCCTCACCTTCATCGTGGTCACGCACGACCAGGAAGAGGCCATGACGATGGCCGACCGCATCGCGATCCTCGACAAGGGCGAAGTGATGCAGGTGGCTACCCCCGCCGAGGTTTATGAGGCGCCGGCCTCGCGCTTCGTTGCGGAGTTTGTCGGCTCGGTGAATATCTTCGATGGCACCGTGCGCGAAAACGGCGCTGAGGGCATGCGCATCGATTGCGGCGAGGGCCGTGTAATCGAGGCCGAAAATTCCGGCAGTGCCGACATCGGCGACCAGGTCGCCTTCGCAATTCGCCCCGAGAAATTGCAGGTCTCTTCGCAAAAGCCCGACAACGCGCGCGCCAATGCGCTTGAAGGCGAAATCTACGACATCGCCTATCTGGGCGATATGACGATCTACCACGTGAAGATCAGCGATGGCCTCGTCATCAAATCGGCGATGCTGAACAGCTCGCGGCTGGTGGACGACCCGCTGACCTGGGAAGACCGCGCCTGGGTCTCCTTCGCGCCGGATGCCGGCGTGGTGCTGACAGGGTAGGGCGGCTTCATGCGGCGCGTCGTTTCAGCCATCACCAGCCGGCTCGTAATCGCCGTTCCTTATGCGTGGCTGCTGTTTTTCTTCCTTGTTCCTTTCGTCATCGTTTTCAAGATTTCGCTGTCCGATCTGGCGATTGCGATGCCGCCCTATACGCCCGCGGTCGACGGCATTCGCGACCTCTTTGCGCGGCTCGGCGAGTTCGATCTGGAGAACTATCATCTCCTGATGTGCGACTTGCTGGGCTATGTCGGCATCGGCGCCGATCTATGCCGGGGCGGGTTCAGCATCGACTTCTTCGAGCGGCCCTATCTGTCGGTCGCCTACATATCGAGCCTCAAAATCGCGGCCGTTTCGACGATTTTCACACTGCTTGTCGGGTACCCGATTGCCTACGGCATGGCCCGTGCGCCGCAATCGCTGCGCCCGACGCTGTTGATGCTGGTCATCCTGCCATTCTGGACCAGCTTCCTGATCCGAGTTTACGCCTGGATCGGCATCCTGAAGCCGGAGGGCCTGCTCAACCAGCTGCTTACCAATATCGGTCTCATCAACGAGCCGTTGGTGATCATGAACACCAACACGGCGGTCTATATCGGCATTGTCTATTCCTACCTGCCATTCATGGTGCTGCCGCTCTACTCCGCACTCGAAAAGCTGGACCATTCGCTGATCGAGGCAGCACAAGACCTGGGCTGTCGGCCGCTTTCGGCATTCTGGAAGGTCACATTTCCGCTGTCGTTGCCGGGCGTAGTAGCCGGCTGCCTGCTCGTCTTCATCCCAGCTGTAGGCGAGTTCGTGATCCCCGACCTGCTCGGCGGCTCGCGCACGCTTATGATCGGCAAGACGCTGTGGAGCGAGTTCTTCAACAATCGCGACTGGCCGCTTTCGTCTGCCGTGGCGATCATCCTGTTGCTGATCCTGGTGGTACCCATTGTTCTCTTCCAGCGGGCGCAGGCCCGCGCACAGGCGTGAGGGGCGGGCGATGAACGGCAGCCTTTCGAGGTTCAACATTGTCTCGCTGGTTTTGGGCTTCGCCTTCCTCTACCTGCCGATCCTGCTGCTGGTCATTTACTCCTTCAATGAATCTCAGCTGGTGACAGTATGGTCGGGCTTCTCGACCAAATGGTATTCCGAGCTCTTCTCCAATCAGGGGCTGCTGGACGCCGCTTGGGTGACCTTCCGCGTGGCGTTGATCTCCGCCACCTTCGCAACGGTGCTTGGAACGCTCGCCGCGATTACACTCACGCGCCATCTGCGTTTCCGCGGCCGGGTTCTCTTCACCGGCATGGTGTTCGCGCCGCTGGTGATGCCGGAAGTGATCACCGGCCTTTCGCTGCTGTTGCTCTTCGTAGCGGTCGGCCTCGACCGCGGCTTTTTGACCGTTACTCTGGCGCATATCACCTTTTCCATGTGTTTCGTCGCGGTGGTCGTGCAATCGCGCCTGCTGACCTTCGACCGCTCATTGGAAGAGGCTGCGATGGATCTCGGCGCGACACCCGTCAGCACCTTCTTTCAGGTCACCTTGCCAGTGATCCTGCCCGCGGTGATCTCCGGCTGGATGCTGGCCTTCACGCTCTCGCTCGACGACCTGGTGATTGCCAGCTTCACGTCAGGTCCGGGCGCGACGACGCTGCCGATGAAAATCTACAGTCAGGTTCGGCTGGGTGTAACGCCCGAAATCAACGCCGTTTGCACCATACTTATTGCCTTTGTGACGACCGGTGTGATCGCCGCCTCGCTGCTCAACAAACAGCGGGAAGTGCAGCGCGCCCGCGATGAGCAGGCCGCGCGCCGCGACGACGTTTGATATCCAACGTGGGGCTATTCCGCGATTGGCGGAATGACGGGCGACACGTAGGGCGATTCCCACGACCCGCCGATGAAGAACTGCATGCGCTGGGCATCGTTTTCGTCCGCCTCGGCGGAGGAGTCGATCGTGCCTGTGAGCGCCAATCCCCGACCGGGCAGGGGCACTAGACCGCTGAGTTCCACCCGCTGATTGCCAGAGGTCACCTCAGCGCGCTGCAAACGCGCAACGCCTTTTTCGACCTTTGCCTTCAATGCCAAACTATCGAAGGTCAGAGTGCCGCCCGACGCCTCGCTGAGCGGGAAGAATTCGCCGCCATGTGCCTTTTCAGCAAAGGCCGCGAGGTCGACGCCGGCCATCGCGCCCGGACCGAGGTTTGCCGAAAACGATCCCTGAGCGGTGCGCATGATCGACACCCAGTCATTACCGTCGCCGCGCAGGGCAATCGCCAGGTCGCCGCGTGCGATTGGCATCAGATAGCTGACCTGCATCGTGCGTGCGAGTGCGCCTAGATCGATGCCGACACCGCGCAGTCTAACCTCGACGCGGCTCGCCGCATTGGGCTGGTCGATGCGGAATCCGGCCTGAACCATGCCGTCGAACGCGCGCGCATCCGAGATATCGAAGGCCGCAAGCCCGCCATTGATCTGGGCCGTCGCTGCGACCTCGGTGAAGTTCAGACTGCCGGCCGTGGCAACATCCGCCGACAGGCGCAGGTCAAGGTTCAGCTGTTCCGCGACTTGACCGTCAATCGTGCTGTAGCGCCCCCAGCGGTCGGGCGTGAGCGCCGAGAAGGCGGAAAGGAAAGACTGCAGATTGATCGTGTCGAAGGCGAGCGTGCCCGAAACCGTCGGCACCTTGTCGCCGGTGGCGATTTCGAGCGTCCCGCTGCTTGCATTACCGTCGAGCGTCACGCTCGCTTCCGACAAATTGATCCGGTGCAGCGATCCGCTGACCTTGGCCTTGATCGACACCGCGCCGATTGCCGATCCGGGCGTGATGTCGTTGCCCGACCACTCGAGCATGCGCCTCAACGATGGTGAAACGAAGGTGCCTTGGCCTTGCAGGAAACCGTCATGGTCGAGGCTCGCAGCGCCTGAGAAATTGAGATTGAGCGGAGCGGATTCAAGCTGAAGCGTGAGCGGAGCGGCCGCACCAACAAGCATTAGCAGCGGCTGCGCGGTTTCGAATTGCGTATCGACAAGTTCGCCGCGCCAAATGCCGGAGGCGGCAATGCTCGCAGATCGGTTGAGCGCCGGCCAGGCCAGCCGTCCACTGACCGCCGAAAGCAGTTCGGTGGCCGCGCCGTCGCGCAGGATGGTCAGCTTGCCTTCCACGATTTCGATGCCGGGAAGAGCATCAGAAGGCAGGCGCGACGTATCGGGCTCGGCCGCATTTTCCGATGCGATCTCGCGCGCGACAGCCAGTGCTTCGGCAATTCTGCCCCTCGGCCTCGGCGATGGCGTTCCGCCGGCGGAAAAACTGATTGTGGGGCGCAACAGCCGCAGCTGAGTGAAGACGATCCTGCCGCTTAGAGCCGGAAGTGCGGCAAGGGCGGCGTCGATGCGCTCGATCCGTGCGACCGGGCGGCCATCGCCACCGAACTCAGAAAATGTGACGTCGCGCAATTGCGCTGTCACAACCGGCCAGACATCGATGCTGGTCTCCGCGCCGAGCGAAACCTGATAGCCGGTCCAGTTGGAAAGTTCCTGCGCGATGCGATCGCGAACGATCTGGGTCGAGGCCACATAAGGGAGGATGACCAGCACGGCCACCGCAATCGCGGCGAGCGCTCCGCCAAGCCAGACCAGCCTCTTGACCACCGGTTGCGGCATCCCGCCCCTTCTCACCTATCCGGGGCGCTGACCCGCCACCGAAACCCGTACCTGCCTAAACAACTCACGACACATTTCAAGCATTTATGGCTTCGCGATGGCGCGTTGACCCTAGTCATCTCGCTGACGATGCAGTGCTTTCACGCACTTGCTCGCGCCGGAGACACGGGCGATAAGGTTGCCGCAATTGAGGAGACCTAACCTATGCCGCATGCCAAGCCGCTTTGGACGCCTTCGCCCGAGACGGTGAAAAATACCACAATGACAGACTTCATGTCCCGCGCGGCGGAACGTGCCGGCAAGCCGATCAACGATTACGATGCCTTGCATGCATGGTCGGTAGAGGACCGCGAAGGCTTCTGGACCCTGATCTGGGACTATTGCGGCGTGGTTGGCGAACGCGGTGAAACGGCTCTGGCCGACGGCGACAAGATGCCTGGCGCGCGCTTCTTTCCCGACGCGAGGATCAATTTCGCCGAAAACCTGCTGGCCAAGCCCGGCACCGGCGACGCACTCGTGTTTCGCGGCGAAGACAAGGTGAACCTGCGCTGGAGCTGGAGCGAGTTACGCGACAGGGTTTCGCAGGTCCAGCAATTCCTGCGGGAGCAGGGCGTCGGCGTAGGCGACCGCGTGGCGGCCATGATGCCGAACATGCCGGAGACGATCGCGGCCATGTTGGCGACGACCTCACTCGGTGCGGTGTGGTCCTCCTGTTCGCCCGATTTCGGTACGCAAGGCGTGCTCGACCGGTTCGGCCAGATCGAGCCGACCATCTTTGTCGCCGCCGATGGCTACTACTACAACGGCAAGACGATCGACGTGACGGCCAAGATCGGAGAGGTACTTGAGCGCCTTCCTACAGTGAAGGCCGCCTTGATCGTCGATTATGTTGGCAAATCGGTCGAAGCTGCGTCGCGCATCGAAAAAGCGCATGCTTGGGATACCGTTCTGTCGTCACGCCAGCCGGAGGAGGTGACATTCGAGCGGCTCCCCTTCGATCACCCGATCTACATCCTGTTTTCTTCCGGTACGACCGGCATCCCTAAATGCATTGTCCATTCTGCCGGTGGCGTGCTGCTCCAGCATCTCAAGGAACAGCAATTGCACGCCGACATACGGCCCAACGATCGCTTCTTCTATTTCACCACCTGCGGCTGGATGATGTGGAACTGGCTGGTGAGCGGGCTGGCGAGCGGAGCGACCCTTTTGCTTTATGACGGTTCGCCATTTTACCCCGACGGCAATGCGATCTTCGACTATGCCGACGCGGAGAAAATGACCTATTTCGGCACCTCGGCGAAGTTTATCGACTCCGTACGCAAGGCCGGGCTCGAGCCAATGAAGACGCATGACCTGTCAAGTGTGCGGGTGATGTCCTCCACAGGCTCGCCGCTGTCACCGGAAGGGTTCGAGTTCGTCTATTCCGGCATCAAGGATGACCTCCACCTCGCTTCGATTTCCGGCGGTACCGACGTCGCGGCCTGTTTCGTGCTCGGCGTACCGACAAAGCCTGTCTGGATCGGCGAAATCCAGGGGCCGGGCCTCGGCATGGCAACCGACGTGTGGGACGATGATGGCAACCCCATCGAAGGCGAGAAGGGCGAACTGGTCTGCACCAAGGCCTTCCCGTCGATGCCGATCATGTTCTGGAACGACCCGGACGGTTCAAAATACCGCTCCGCCTATTTCGAGCGTTTCGACAATATCTGGTGCCATGGCGATTTCGCCGAATGGACCGAACATGGCGGCATGATCATCCATGGCCGCTCGGACGCCACGCTCAATCCCGGCGGCGTACGGATCGGCACCGCGGAAATCTACAATCAGGTCGAGCAGCTTGATGAAGTCATCGAGGCGATTTGCATTGGCCAACAATGGGATGACGATGTCCGCGTAGTGCTGTTTGTGCGTCTGGCCGAGAATGTTGAGCTCGACGAGGCGCTGGAAGCAAAGATACGCGCCCAGATCAAGACAGGCGCTACACCGCGCCACGTGCCGGCGCGCATTGTCGCCGTTGCCGACATTCCGCGCACCAAGTCTGGCAAGATCACCGAGCTTGCGGTGCGCGATGTCGTTCACGGGCGTGAGGTCAAGAATAAGGAAGCGCTGGCAAACCCTGAAGCTCTGGAGCTTTTCCGCGACATTCCAAAGCTCGCCAGCTGAGTTGCCGGCGCTTCAAAGGTTAACGAATGGTATCGCGGAAATTTACCCCAACTTCACGGAGGGTACGGAATCGTAAATTTCTAAACAACGCGGTAAGGACTTGTTAACGGGCTGGCGACGATATTCGCGCTCGAGATTGGTGTGTTTCGACATGTGATTGAGCCCGCTCAGACAGCCACGGAATTCTTTAAGGCGCCCATTGGGCGCCTTCTTTTTTGGGCGATCTCAGAGCCGGGCGTCGCGGTCGCGCATCAGCGCTCCAGACAGCAGTATCACCGGCACGACCGACGTCGCGATGATGGTGAGCGCCGCCATGGCGCCGTCCTCCGGCACGCCGCGCGAGGCGTCCTCGAACACCGATGTCGCCAGCGTGTTGAAGCCAAACGGCCTGAGCAGGATCGTTGCCGAAAGCTCCTTCACCGTATCGACGAAAACAAGCACGGCGGCGGTGAAAACGGCAGGTCGCAGCAGCGGCAGCAACACGCTTACGGCGCTGCGTGTCGGCGAACGGCCGAGGCTGCGCGCGGCTTCGTCGATATGCGGCGGCAGCTTCTCGATGCCGCCGCGCACGGCCCCTTCCGCCAGTGCCAGGAAGCGGATCGAGCAGACAAGAATGACGGCCGCTGCCGACCCTGTGAACAGCAACCCGGTCGAGATGCCAAACAACTCCCGCATCCATGCATCGATTGAGTTGTCGATGAAGGCGAGCGCGAAAAGAAGCCCGAGACCCAGCACCGTGCCGGGCAGTGCATAACCGACCATGGCAAGCCGCGTGACGGCCGCGACCGGGCGCGAACGATCGATGCGCGCGGCGTGGAGGAGCAGAAGCGCGACGATGACGGTGATGAGCGCCGCGGCGGATGCCACGATGACGCTATTGAGGAGCGCGTCCCAAAGCTCGGGCTCCGCCAGCTGGTAGAGGCGGCGCGAAGCATAATCGCCGAATATGTAGAGCGGCACGCCAAACCCGAAGGCGACGGGTGCGGTGGTGGCGAGTGTCGCAAGTACCGCGCGTGGCCCGGTGAGCTTCACGCGTGGCGGCTGCGCGTTCATCTGCGATCCGCGCCCGACGTTAAACCGCTGCCGTCGCCGCGCCCATCGCTCCATCATCAGGATGGCGAGTACGAGCACCAGCATCAGAAGCGCGATCTGCGACGCTCCTTCCAGGCTGCCGCGGTTAAGCCAGGTCGTGTAGACCGAATAGGTGAGTGTCGGCACGCCGAGATATTTGGAGGCACCGATATCGTTGAGCGTTTCCATCAGAACGAGCGCTACGCCGGCCACGATGGCTGGCCGTGCCACCGGCAAGAGGATCGTGCGCAGCACTCTGAGCGGTGCTGCACCCAGTGTGCGCGCCGCATCTCCGATATTGCGCCCCTGCATGATGAAGACGACCCGGCTGGTCAGATAAACATACGGGTAGAGCACCATGGAAAGAACGAAAGCCGCGCCATAGGTGGAGCGGATTTCGGGGAACCAGTAATCGCGTGGCGTCGCAAAGCCGGTTAGCGCGCGGAAGCCGGTCTGCACCGGCCCGGAGAAGTGCAGGAACTCGGCGAAGGCATAGGCTGCGAGGTAAGGCGGCACCGCTAGCGGTAGCACCAGCATCCATGCAAGGACGCGCCGGAACGGGAAGTCATAGGCAACCACCATCCATGCGCTGGTCACGCCCATCGAGACCGTACCTGCGGCGACGAGAACGAGCAGCAGCAGCGTCGCAGCGGTGGATTGGGGAATGACGTTTTGTATCAGATGCGGCCAATCGGAACCGTCGCCTGACAGCGCGATAGCAATCACGACCGCGATCGGCATGAGCGCGATCGCAGCGGCAATCAGCGCCGGCGCCAGCGCGCCATAATGGCGGTTGTGTCGGACGCGGCGCGCAGCCGCTGCGCTGCTTTCATGCGGGAGCGTTTGAACGGTCATGGTAGGCACTCGCCACACAAAAGGCTGGGTGCGAAAACGCATAAGGGGCCAGATCGACGATCCAGCCCCTCGTTGCAATATTTGCGATCTGCCGTCAGCTCGACGGACCCGCATCGTAGCCGACCTTGTCGACCAGCTCGGATGCCGTCTTGCGGTTCGCTGCGATATCCTCAAGCGGCAGCGTGTCGGGCTTGATATCTCCGAATGCCTTCACCGTGTCGGAAGGTTCGGTGCCGGGGCCAATCGGGTATTCATAAACGCGCTCGGCGTAGATTTCCTGGCCATTCGCGCTGGCAAGGAATTCCATCAGCTTGACGGCGTTTTCCTTGTTAGGCGCGTGTTTGGCCAGCGCCATACCGGAAACATTTACATGCGTGCCGCGGTCGCCGCTGTTGGGGAACAGGACCTTCATGGAAGCTGCCCACTCCTTCTGTTCCGGCTCCTTCTCGTTGTTCTGCATCAGGCCGACATAATAGGTATTGCCGAGGCCGATGTCGCATTCGCCGGCGTGGACCGCCTTGGCCTGCGCGCGGTCATTGCCGTCGGGCTTGCGGGCGAGATTGTTCTTCAGGCCGGTCAGCCAGGTCTCGGCATAATCTGCGCCGTGATGAGCGACCATCGAGGCGAAGAGCGCAATGTTGTAGACGTGCTGGCCCGAGCGGGTGCAGATTTTGCCCTTCCACTTCGGGTCGGCCAGTTCCTCATAGGTGATCGTGTCTTGCTCCACGCGATCCTTGGAGGCGTAGACAACGCGGCCGCGCGTGGTGAGGCCGAACCAGTGGCCTTCAGAATCGCGATACTGCGAAGGGACGTTCTCGTTGATTGCAGCGTTTTCGACCGGCTGCGTTACACCGGCATCCTTGGCGCCCTGCAGGCGGCCAATATCGACCGTGAAGATCAGGTCGGCCGGCGAGTTCGAGCCTTCGGCAGCGATGCGCTCGTCGATGCCCGAATCCAGGAACAGTACCTGCGTCTCAATACCGGTCTCGGCGGTGAAGGCGTCGAGCAGCGGCTTGATCAGATCAGGCTGGCGATAGGAATAGATATTGACGGTGCCTTCGGCGCTGGCGACGGCGGGCGCAAGGGTGACACCGGCGGCAATAGCTGCGCCGGCAATGCCGGCACAAAGCCGGCTCTGTGAAACAAACATGGGTCTCTCCAATACCACGGGGTCAAGGTCCCGAGTTGGTGTTATGTGCCAGCCGCTCATGCGGCAGGCGGCCCCATTTCGGAGAAAATCACTCCGGCGTCAACGAAAATCATAACAAAATCAGCTGTTTAGAATTATTCTAAACTAGAATTGTCAGGTTTTCAGTCACTTGGCCTGTCGCGTCAAATTGACAGTGCGGAGTGATTTCAGTCCGCCAGGACGCGGGTTGAGGGGAAGGTTATCTCGACGAGCGTGCCTTCGCCCGGCGTGGACTGGATGGCGAACCGCGCACGATTCGCCTCAACCATCGCCTTGGTCAGCGGCAGCCCAAGGCCCGTGCCGTCGCCGCGCGGGCGTTTCAGCGCATTCACTTGCTTGAAGGGCTTCAGCGCCTGCTCGATCTCGGCTGCGGCCATTCCGACACCGGTGTCACGAACGCGCATGGTGATATCGCCGGCTTCATAGACGGTGGACACAACGACCTGCCCGCCGGCAGGCGTATAGCGGATTGCGTTCGACAGCAGATTGAGCGCGATCTGGCGGATGCTGCGCAGATCGGCCACCACGTCTGGCAGGTTGGAGGCAAAGCTCGAGCGAATGATCACACGCTCGCGATTTGCCTGCGGCTGCATCATCGCAACCGCTTCCGACAGGGCGTCGTTCAGCGAAACCGCTTCATAGGTCAGCTCCTGCTGACCGGCCTCTATCTTGGAAATGTCGAGCAGATCATTGACCAGATCGAGCACATGATTGCCCGAGCGGTTGATGTCGGAAAGATAGTCTCGGTAGCGGTCAGAGCCGATCGGCCCGAACTTCTCGTCGATCATCAGTTCCGAGAAGCCGATGATCGCGTTGAGCGGTGTGCGAATTTCGTGGCTCACGCGGGCCAGAAACTCTGTCTTCTGCGAAGAGGCGCGCTCGGCCGCGGCGCGCGCCTCGGTGAGTTCTTCTTCCGCGCGCTTCCAGTGCGTGATGTCGCGCAGCACGGCGCAGAAGCCGCTCTGTTGCGGCAGTCGCCCGATGGTCATGAAGAGTGGAATAAAGCGTCCCTGCGCTTCGCGGCCGATCACTTCGCGCCCGTCATTCAAAACGCTGGCGACGCCATTGCCAGCGAGCCCGTCGAGATATTCGCGCGCGGGCCGCTGGCTTTCGATGGCAAACAGGGATGTGAACGGCCGCCCGGAAAGGTCGGTGCCGTTGTAGCCGAACAGCGCTTCGGCCGGTTTCGAGACCGAGCGGATCGCTCCGTCATTGCCGATGATGACCACGCCGTCGGTGGCGGTGTCGATGATGGTGCGCAGCTCGTCGACGCGGGTTTCGAGATCGCCCTCGTCGAGCTCTGTTTCCGGCCGAGCTTCCGAAGTCTCCGGCGCTTCAGCGCGCCGCAGCGCGAGCAGCAGCGCCTTGCCGCCCTGCCAGCCAACCGATTGCAGGAAGGCATGCACCGGGAACTCGTCGCCGTCGCGCGCCCGCAATTTCAGGGTCTGGCCGTTATTGCCGTCAGCTTCGTACGAGCCGGCAAAGATGGCGTCCATGCCGCCGGCCAGATCGAACTCCGCCAGCGAACGATAGCCGGTGAGGCTGAGGAATTCGCGGTTCGCGTAGTGCAACTCGTCGCCGGAGTGGATGAGGATCGGCAGCGGCAGCCGCGAGAGCACGGTGGAATCGATGCCAATCGACGCGTCCAGCGTGCCGCCGCCGGAAAATGCGGAGGGCAGGAAGGCGGAGAGCCCGACCTTCGGCCGTTCGGTTTTTTCATTCTCTGATTTGACGGGCGCTGGCTCGGTGGCTGCAGGCGATAGCTCCGCGTCCGTGGAAGCTGGCTCTTCCTCGGAAGGCTCCGCATCGGCATCGGTAGCGGACACATCCGCGCCAGCGGCGGCGGCAATCTGCTGTGTCGCCTCCTCGGAGGCTTCCTTATTCTCCGCCGCTTCGTCATTCGCTTCCACGGCGGTATCGTCCGGGTCAGCTGTTGGCTCGCTCAGATCTTCCGCATCTGACGCTGCGTCGCCCGACATCTCAGCGGTCGGCTCCACGGTCTCGACCTCAGCCTCGGCTTTGGAAGCAGTGGCGTCGTCTACAACCTCAACGGCTTCCTCAGTCAATCCCGTTTCGATCGCATCCGAAACTGCCTCTTCGTCCTCGACAGCCGGGGCTGCGTCCTCGGCCTCGGTGGCGGTCGCCGCAACCTCCGAAACGGTTTCGACGGCGTTCTCTTCTGCGCTGTCATCGTCTGCTGACGAGCTCGCGGCGACATCTGTTTCGCTCGCCGCACCTTCGGTCTCAGCCGCCTCTACGTCGTTTTCCCCGGCGCCGGCATCCTCAACCTCGGCCATGCCGGTCGCATTTTCCGGCGTAGCGGCTTCGTCGTCGCTGTTGCCGGCATCTTCGTGCGGATGCTCGCTCGCATCTGCGGGTACAGCTTCGGCATCTGCGGACGATGCCGCGGGCATTTCGGTCTCTTCGGCTGTCTCGGCAGCCCCTTCCAATTCTGTCGAAACCAAATAGCTAGGCGCAGCTTCGCCGGCTTCGGCAGGCTCCGATGGCGCATCGGCAGCTGTCGTCTCGGCCGGCGCGGTTTCATCCGGCGCTTCCGTTGGGTCGTCTTTGGCGCTGGCGTCTTTCAGCCGCTTGCCGATTTCCTGAAACGCCTCCTGTTCGGCGCTCGACAGGCCTTTCGGTTGCTGCTGGTTGCGGCGCTCCGCAAGCCGGATCACCTTGTCACTCTCGCGACGCTCGGGCGTAGCGTCCATGGTCAGCGCCGGCGTCTCGCCCTTGAAAGGATCGCTGTCTTCGGCCGCGAAGTCGGCCGGCGCGATGATCGGTTGCTCCGGTGAGGCTTCGTCGGTCTCGGAAAGCTCGCCGACCAGTTGTAGGCCGCGCGCATGTTCGTCGACGACCGCATCGCCCATGCGCGCAATGCCAAAACCGCGGAAGCCCTCAAAAGTGCCGTCGCGGCCGTATACCGGCAATGCCGCCAGATCGACGGGCGCGACGAGATCGGTACCGGTGATCGGCCATAGCACTGAGCGGCCCGACCAGGTGTCGCGCCGCTTCATCAGGCCGGCAATCTCGCCATCCGGGTCGAGCCCGAAGTTCTCGGCGACGTCAGTGAAATCGCGCCCGACAATGTCGGAGGCTTCCGCGCCAAACGCCTGGCGGAATTCATCGGAAAGTGCGCTGAACCTGCCGCCGGCGTCTGTACGCCAGACAAAGCGCATAGGTGCAGCGGCGGGATCGGGCGCTGCCTCCGCAGCTACATTACCGTCCACCTCTGCTGCGTCTGAGGCGGCCGTGTCTTCGGCGCGCGTATCGCTCGCTTCGGGATGCACAACGCCAGCTTCGGCCTGTTTGGCTGCGTCAGTCTTGCCAGCGCCGCCTTTTCCAGCTGCGTGGTTGAAATACCACTTGTCGTCACCGTCCGACTTGGTTCCTGCGTCGGCGGATAAAGCGCCTTCGTCGTCGGTCGTCTCCGAGGCCTCGCCGTCGTCGCTTTCGTCAGTGTGTTCGGTCGCGGGCTCGCCGTCGGCTTCTTCGCTGGCGGAAGCCGCCAAGGTAGGAGCTTGCCCTGCTTCTTCGGCCGCGTCGTTGTTGTCTTTAGAAACCGGCGGCGCTTCTTCCGGTTCGTCCTCCGACGCCTCGTCCGCGTTATCACTGGCGATCATCAGCAGGCTGACAGCGGGAACGTCCGTCAGCCGCACGATGCCGGCCGGCAATTCTCCTTTCGAGGTCGGCACCAGCCGTTTGACCATGCGGTCGGCCTCGCCGGCCACTTCCATGGCCAGACCTTCGAGCGTTGCCGGCTCAATGCCGAGATCGCCAAAACTGCTCGAGGCCGCCTTGATCTTGCCGGTCGCATCGATCAGCGCCACGCCGCCGCCATTGGAGGCAAGCCCGGATATGGCGCGCGCCGCGCTTTCCTCAGCTGTTCGGGTGTCGGCAATGGCGTCGGCCACCGAAAGCAGGATCGCCTGCTCGCCATCCGGCAGCGTGACAGTGGCCGCAGAGAACATGACAGTCTGGCTCGAAACGCCCTTCGCGAGCCGCACCGCGACAGCGCGGCCATTGCCGATATTGGGAAAACCGGGTGTTGCCGCAATCTGGCGGCGTGCCGCCGGCGCAAGCTCGGGATCGCCGCCCACAAAGGTCTCAATGCCGGAGTGGCCAAACAATGCGGCGCCAGGGCCATTTGCCCAGATCACCTCGTCGAGCGAAGCCGGCAGCACCAGAGTGGCCGCGCCCTCGGCGATTTTCTCGCGCACGCCATCAAGCGCCGAAACGTCGAGATATGAGTAGCTGCGTGGCGGCATGGGCGCGTTCTGTCTCTTTGGCCGTCATCAAAAGGTTAAGACATTGGTAATAATATCAGGCCCGCGCGAGAGTCCACAATTGGCTGGGTCGGCACGCCTCTACCTGCGGGCTTGGTTAATCGGCACTGCTTCCGGAAAATTTTTGGTGCAACGCAACATTTGATGTTGCAATGCACAACCGCCTTCGCTATATGGGGTGCATCACACATTCATCGTGCCCCGAGCACGGAAAGGAAGCAACATGACCAAGGCAGCCCCCAAGACGGCGGAAATCGCCGAGTTCCCGAGCTTCGATCCCAGCCAGGCCACCGAGCAATTCCGCGCATTTGCAGAGCAGGGCGTAGAGCAGTCCAAGGAAGCCTACGCGAAGGTGAAGACCGGCATGGAAGACGCACAGAAGGTTTGGGAATCCACCTTCGACACCGCAAAGACCGCCGCAGGCGACCTCTCGATGAAGTCGATCTCTGCGCTTCGCGCCGGCGCCGAGGCAAACCTCGCGCATATGGAAGCACTTGTCGGTGTGAAGTCGCTTTCCGACGTCCTCGAGCTCCAGACCGCTTATATGCGCAAGAGCTACGAGATGATGGTCGAGCAGGCGAAGGACATGCAGACCGCCGGCACCAAGGCCGCCGAGTCTGTCGCCAAGCCGGCGAAGACCGCCTTCGACAAGGCAATGAAAGAGTTCCAGGTCGCCTAACAGGCTCGACCTGAACCAAACTCCGCGCACCCGGTATCCTCCTCCCGCCGGGGCGTGGCGTGAAAGGCCAATACCTCCTCCCATTGGCCGGACATAGAGAAAAAGGTCGGCACCTCCTCCCGCCGGCCTTTTTCTTTGTCTGAATTCCTGGCGCCAGCCTGCCAAACCCGCTTGAAACTCGGTTCGAATGGCCTTATGCAGCGCCCTCTAGACGTGCGGTTGTAGCTCAGTTGGTTAGAGCGCCGGATTGTGGATCCGGAGGTCGCTGGTTCGACCCCAGCCAACCGTACCATCCCCCTTCAGAACAGATCGCCCTGAACGTCCGACGGTTTCGCTTGCGGCGCCGGCTGTGACTTCGGCTTTGCTTTGGGCGGTTCGCCGCCGGTCGCAAGCGCGCCGACGTCGCCATCGGCGAAACGGATCGCGACCTCGTCACCCTTGGAAAGGGCTGCAGCGCGCTTCACCAGCCCGCCATCCGCATCAAGCACCAACGCATAGCCGCGTTCCAGCACGGAGCGGTGCGACAGCGTTTCAAGCAGCCGTGTGGACTGGCCAAGCCTGACGCGTGAGCGTTCCAGCCGGGTCGCCTCGGCGCGGTCGCCGCGTTGGGTGAGCGCACCGAGCTTTTCCGACGAAAGCGCCAGCCGCTGACTGAGCGCTACATGGCTGATGCGACCTGCATCGCGGTCGAACCGTGATCTGGCGGTGCCCACCAATCCGCGAAACGAGGTGACGAGCCGGTTCCTGGCCTGCGTCGCACGCCGCCGCTCTTCGCCCAGCCGCCGTGTCAGCATGGATGGCGAAAGCCGCAGCCCGCCGAAACGCGCGCGCTTGCGGGCGGTGTTTTCGCTGAGACCGCGTTCAAGCCGCGATGCAGCCTCGTCGAAGCGCCGCCGCGGCATGGCCAGCAGAGAATCGACCGAAGGCAGTGCGCGCGCGGCAGCGCGCACTGCCTGCCTGCGCCGGTCCGCGGCCCGTGAAGCCGCGCCTTGCAGCCGTGCTCCGAGGCTGGCGACTGTCGCTTCAAGCTCGGCCCGCACCGGTACCGCAAGTTCGGCCGCACCTGTGGGTGTTGGCGCACGCATGTCGGCGGCATGGTCGATCAGCGTCCAGTCCGTTTCGTGTCCGACCGCCGAGATGACCGGTATTCCAGAGCCCGCGACGGCCCGTACGACTACTTCGTCGTTAAAGCCCCAAAGGTCTTCGAGACTGCCGCCGCCGCGCGCCACGATCAGCAGGTCTGGCCGCGCGACTACGCCGCCAGGTTGAAGCGCGTTGAAGCCTTCGACCGCCACTGCCACTTCGGGTCCGGTCGTCTCGCCCTGTACCCGCACCGGCCACACGATCACATGCAGCGGAAAGCGGTCGGTGATGCGATGGATGATGTCGCGGATCACCGCCCCGGTCGGCGAGGTGATGACGCCGATCACCCGCGGCATGAAGGGAAGGGGACGCTTGCGCTCCGCTGCGAACAGTCCCTCGGCTTCCAGCTTTTTGCGCCGCTCTTCCAGCAGCGCCATTAGCGCGCCGGCGCCGGCTGGCTCCAGTCGGTCGATGACGATCTGATATTTGGACGAGCCCGCATAGGTGGTCAGCTTGCCGGTCGCGATGACCTCCATGCCTTCTTCGGGCTTGAACTTCAGACGCGCAAACGAGCCGCGCCAGATGACGGCTTCGATCCGCGCACGCTCATCCTTGAGGCTGAAATAGGCATGTCCGGAAGAGTGCTGCCCGCGATAGCCGGAGATTTCGCCGCGAATGCGCACATTGCCGAAGGCGTCTTCCACCACGCGCTTCAGCGCGCCGGAGACCTCGCTGACGGTGAATTCCGAAGCGTTGGAAGGTTGGTTGTCAGGCAGAATCGAATTCATGCCCGATTGGGCAGCGATGTGTGCGCGGCGTCAAGCACCGTTGGCTATCATTGCACGGCCCATGCGCCAGCTGGTGCATTGATAGCCCGGTCGCCCTGAGTTTTCCTGCTCAAGTTCGAACCCTGCACGCAGAGGCAACGCCGATCGCGGTTAGCGCCAGGGCGAGCCCTGAAGCGAGTGTGCGCATCTGGTTCCAGAACTGCCAGCGGCCGGAATAGTCGCTCCAGATGGTGCGCGCGGCTTCTATATCGTCCGGTACCGCCAGACTCGCGAGGGCCTCGTTCATCGGCACATTGATTGTCGCGGTCAGGATAAGTCCGAAGCAGAGATAGACCGCTGCCGCTGTGACGAACCAGCCTGCCGCATGCCTGCGCCGTGCAATCCACATCGCCAGCGCAGTGCCGCCGAGCACGACCGGCGTGAGGAAGAAGGCGGGGAAGAACACTGCATTGCGAACCGATGCGTTCATCGCCTGCATCGCAGCGATGGCGATGCGCGGGTCGGCCTGATCGAGCCCCCACATGGTGGAGCACACCCAAGCAAAAAAGAAGCCGAATATCGCACCGGCAAAAAGGATCGAAACTGTGGACAGCACCAACAGAATGCCGGGCATGGGAATCTCCTTGATCCTACGTACACAAGCATACGGTTCGAGTTATCGTATAGAAGTGTACGGATATCAAGCGGCAAATCGCGCGGCAAAAAAAGCGCGCTTCGGCTGCGTGGTTCGCAGCGTCTATCGCGGAGAAGTCTTTACCAGGTCGGTTCGAGCTTTTTCTGCTTCGGCCAGCGGGCGCGGGCATAGACCGCTGTCTCTGGCTCGAAACTCGATACCGGGTCCGTCGGCGGCACCGAGATATTGTCCAGGCTCTCGGTGATGTGCCGCGCGATCGCGTTCACTATTTCGGGCCGCATCGTGTGCCCGCGCATGATGCCGATCTGAACGTCGGGCAGCGTAACGAAGCCTTCCGCCTCGCCAAGCACACGCATGCCCGGCCTGAGCGCGCACTCTGGAAGCACCGTGATCGCCAGCCCCGCCAGCACCGCTGCGATCACGACCTGGGCCGACCAACTCGTGAATAGGATGCGGTATTCTCGCCCCTGTTCCGTAAGGGCTTCGGTCGCCGCGCGCCGCCAGGCGCAGCTGGCACGGCCAACCGCGAGTGGCAGCGTTGCTTCCTCATGCGCCATATGGCTGGTAGACCCGACCCATAGCAGCGGCTCGCGCCGTACCACCTCACTGGAGCGTGCTTCGTCGCATTGCGTCACAAGCGCAATGTCGAGCTGACCGCGGCGAATGAGATCTGTGAGGTTCGACGTGGGTTCGCAGATGACGGAGAGTTCCACCCGCGGATTGGTGCGCACGAAGCGCCCCATGATTTCAGGCAGGAATCTGTCGGCGTAATCGTCGGGCATGCCGATGCGGATCTGGCCTTCGAGGCTGGAATCGTCGAAGGCTGCAAGTGTCTCATTGCTCAGCTTCACCAGCCGTCGCGCATAAGCGAGCAGCCTTTCGCCGTCTTCCGTGAGCCTGTTGACGCGCCCGTCTTTGACGAAAAGCGCCTTGCCAATCCGCTCTTCGAGCCGCCGCATCTGCATCGAAACCGCCGACTGCGTGCGATGCACTTCCTCTGCCGCGCGGGTGAAGGAGCCGGTGTCGGCGATGGCCAGAAAAGTCTTGATCTGGTCGAGATCGAGAGGAGAAGACATGGCGAAACCATCATCTGATTTGATGCTAAAGATTAAAAACATTCGTTGGACTAATCAATAGCGCCAGATCATATTGGCATTGTTCAAGCGACAACCCGCTTCGAAAGTCCCGTCGGCCGCGCATCCTCCCAGTGCGGTCGCAATACGCTGTCGGCTGTTTGCAAAGGAGAAGGTCATGGCAGTTTCGGAGATCAGAGTACCGTTGGCATCGGGCGCACCGTGGATTGCAGCCGCCAAGCGCGTATCCGGAATGGCCGCCGCGCTTTACCGCGATTGGAACAATCGCCGCCAGTTCCGCCGGCTCAGGGATAGGTCGGACTGGGAACTGGCCGATATCGGCCTAACCCGTGAGGATGTGCGCTTGGCGTGGCACCACCGGCTCGATGTCGAGCCGACGGCCCACCTCAATGTGGTGGTCAGCCGGCGCGACACGCTGGCAGCCACGCCGGAGGCGAAGGCGGCCGCTACCCGCTGAGGTTCAACAGCTCCCGCAGGCGGTTCCCCTTCCCCTCACTTCGGTTTTGACCGAACGCCTGCGCATTGCCCGGTTCCGCAAGGAGCCGGGCTTTTTGGTTATCAATGCCGGTTCATTCCGCTGAGATACTGGTCGAAGATCGACTCCATGTTCTTCTGATACTCGTCGCGTGTGCGGCTGCCGGCCTCGAACATGTCACCGAAGAGGTCGTCATAGGGCGTACGTTCGCGGCCTGACGGATTGGTCTTCGGTTTCGACGCTGCCTGGCGCCCGCCCTTCATCATCTCTTCGAAAATCTGGCCGAGCGGATTGTTGCCATAAGGGCTGGGCTGCGCGCTGCCTTGACCGCCCGCCGCACCGCCGCCGAACATGCCCTCAAGCACTTTGCCGAACGGGTTGTCGAACGGATTCATGCCCGGCTGCGGCGCTTCCGGACGCGGCATACGCGCTCCGCCCTGCTGCATCATCTGCTCGATGATGTCGCCGAGCGGATTGGCGCCGGATGCTTGCGCGCGCTGCGGTTCGGTCGACTGTTTGTACAGCCCGCCCATGATCATGCTGGCGAGTGCAGGCAGCATCTGCTTGAGAATGTCCTGGCCGATGCCCGTCGCCTGTTCCGCCTGCTTTGCGACTGCGCGGGAAAGCTCCTTGGAGCCAAACAAATGGCCCAGAATGCCGTTGCCCTCTTCGATGCCGGCCGGCTGGAACGCCTTTTGCATGTCCTCGAAATATCTGGCGTGCTGGCCGGTCGAAAGCGCGGAGAGGAACGACCCGACACCGTAGGGATCGGCGGCGTTGCGCTTCAGCCCCTGGCTGAAGGCGGGCATCAGCGCTTCCATGGCGGCTTGTGCCTGCTTCTGGGAGAGGCCGAACTGTCGCGCCATCTGCTCGACGGCCTGGCCGTTCTGCGCGTTGGTCAACATGTCGAACAATGGCTGCATTGGTCTATCCTCGCCTCGCTTTTCAGCAGGGTAGACCAACTGCGCCACAGCGCAAACAGATGCGCTGTCTAATAGGCGTATTCGGTGAAAACAGGTTCGACGGAGTGATCCCAACGTGAGCGGTAGGATTTGAGCATCTCCTGCGCGCTCGTGGTGCCGCGCGCGACGACCTCTTCCAGAGGGGCAAGGAAATCGGTCTCGTCGAAACCGTCACTGTTGAGCCGGCTGCGATTCATGAGGCCCTGACGTGCGATAGCCAGCACATCGCGGGCGATCTCGCGCAGATCGGCGTCGCGCATTTTTGTTTCCAGCCCTTCGGCCGGAACTGCGTCGCGCATGGCTTGCACCTCCGCGAAGCTCCAGTCGGCGGTAAGCGCCTCGGCGGCATCCAGCGATGCGTCGTCGTAGAGCAGCCCGACCCAGAAGGCGGGAAGGGCGCAGATGCGCCGCCAAGGCCCGCCATCCGCGCCTCGCATTTCCAGAAAGCGCTTCAGCCGAACGTCGGGGAAGAGCGTGGAGAGATGGTTCGTCCAGTCACCCATCGTCGGTTCGGGATCGGGCACGGAATTGCCAAGCGCGCCGCCCATGAACTGGCGGAAGGTGATGTGAGTGCAGTCGTGATAGTGGCCGTCACGAAGGAGAAAATACATCGGGACGTCGAGTGCCCACTCCACATAGTCCGCGAAACCGAATTGAGGCGTGAAAAACAGTTCGTCGATGCCCGAGCGCTGATTGTCCGTGTCGCGCCAGATTTCGCCGCGCCAGCTCTGCAGCCCGTTCGGCCGTCCCTCGGTGAAGGGTGAATTCGCAAAGAGCGCGGTCGCCAGCGGCTGCAGCTTGAGGCCGATCTGCATCTTGCGCCGCATGTCGGCTTCGGACGAGAAGTCCAGGTTCACCTGGATCGTCGACGTGCGGTGCATCATGTCGAGGCCGTGGCTGCCGACCTTGGGCATGTAGGCACGCATGATGTCGTAACGCGATTTCGGCATGCGCGGGGTTTCGGGGAGCGTCCATTTAGGGCTGCCGCCAAGGCCGAGAAAACCGATGCCGAGCGGCTGTGCGATCTCGCGAAGTTGGGCAAGGTGGGCATTGCCCTCGCGGCAGGTCTGATGGATCGTTTCCAGAGGCGCGCCCGAAAGCTCGAACTGCCCGCCGGGCTCGAGGCTGATCGCGCCCTGGCCGGTTGGCCCGCCGAGCCCGATGATGCGCCCGTCATCCACGATCGGATCCCAGCCCAGCGTACGCTGCATGCCTTCAAGCACGGCCTTGATCCCGCGCGGGCCTTCATATGGCACAGGCGCATTGCCGTCGGTGTAGAAGGGAAACTTCTCGTGCTCGGTGCCGATGCGCCATTCTTCCCGCGGCTTGCAGCCGGCCGCAAGATAGCCAACGAGATCGTCAAGACCGCCAATGGGGCGGCTGTCGGTGGTATCGCGGGCCATGATCGTTCAGTCCTTCAAGCAAGCGAGCGCCTGCTTGCGGCAATCGAAGCCGCCTATCAAGTGAAAAATCCTGACCTTTGGGTCACGCCTTGCTGATCGTTCAGTGCCAGTCGCCGATTGTCGCCTGAATAACTGCGAGAGCAGCCACCGCCGCCGTATCGGCACGCAGAATGCGGGGGCCGAGCGGAATGGGTGTGACGAAGGCCAGCGCACGCAGCTGTTTACGTTCGGCGTCCGAGAAGCCGCCTTCGGGGCCCACCAGCAGACCGAGCCTCGTCTCGGTGACTTTTTCCAGAAACGGTCGCGGATTGTGGGTATTAGCGGCCTCATCGCAGAAGATCAGACGGCGGTCTGCATCCCAGCCGCCGATCAGCTCATCGAACGAAATCGCATCCTTAACCTGCGGCACCGCGAGAATGCCGCATTGTTCCGCGGCTTCCATGACATTTGCCTGAAGCCGCGCCGTGCCGACCTTGGCAAGCTGCGTGTGCTGAGTGATCACCGGCTGCAGCGTGCCAGCACCCATCTCCACTGCCTTCTGCACCAGATAATCGAGCCGGCCGACCTTGATCGGCGCGAAGGCGAACAGGAAGTCCAGGGGCGCCGGTTGCGGTCGCGCCTGTTCGACGAGTTCCAACTCAACGGCCTTCTTTGATGTCGCGCCGCTGATCCGCGCTAGCCACTCACCGTCGCGCCCATTGAAAAGCAGCACCTCCGCGCCCTCGCGCATGCGCAGCACATTGGCGAGATAGTGGCTCTGCTGCTTGTCCAGCGTGAGCGACTGGCCGGCGCTGAGATCGGCTGTCACGAAAAGGCGTTGCAGTTTGTAATTGGCGCGCATGTCGAGCGTGATGCGATGACAGTCCTGCGGGGTCAAGTCGCTACCTGGCCGGATCGGCGTGAAATGGCTCGCGCCGAGTGCCGCAAGAAACACATTGCGCGTTCGTCGCATATATGTTTACTATTTGTTCACTTTATATTCTAGTCGAGTAAGTTGTTTCTGCGGGAGAGTGGAAATGTGCGTGCGTTCTGTTCTGGCGCTTGTTGCGCTTGTGTTTCTCGCCGGCTGTGTATCGCAATCGGTATCCGACAAGCCGGCCTATGTGACCAGTTATGCCGCGGCGAACTACAATCAGGTTCTTGCAAAGACCAAGCTTGTCCCGGACCCGCATACCGGCTGGACGAAGGTTTATGGGCCGATCGTTCCGAATAGAACTGTTTCGAAACAGGCCTTCTACGCGGTTCACGCGCGGATCGACGGCGGCAAGACGCGATTTCGGTTGGAGATCGCCGGCCTGTTCCCGAGGCGGGTTTATCTTGGCGACGTTTATTCCAACGGGCGCCTGTTGAAATCCAAGGTGCTCGACCGTGAGCGCACGAATTGCGGCTACAATTGCACCACGGTGGAGACGGTTGCCATCGAGCTTTCACGGTCGGACATGGCGGTTTATGCAGCCGAGGGCATCTCGGTGAAGATCGTCGGTCGGCGCGACGATCTGGTGGTCTCGGTTCCAGCTTCCTACTTCGCCGCGGTATTGGCCTTCTACAGCCGTCACCTGGAGCGGAGCTAGTGCTGGCGGCTCTCGTGCCAGATAGGTCGATAGCCGGCGCGCAGCGCAGCGACCGTCGCAGGCGGCGTGATCAGAAACGCTGGTGCGGGCAAGCTGCGGCACAGCGATGGCGGCGCCTGATAACCATCGAAACTCCAGGGCAGCAGCTTGCCCCCTCTGATGGCGAATGGCTTGGAACCAACCGCAACCATCGCGCCGTCCGGCAGTCTGCGTACCTCCGTTTCGCTGATCGGGCGGGGAGCGGCACCGGCTGCCAGCCGCTCGTCATGCAGCCGCCTGTCGATCTCGGTCGCCTTCGCTGAGCCGAGGCAAAACGCATGTGCGAAGGCGCCGGCGTAGTGCTTCGCTGCCTCGCGCCGGCAATAGAAGCAGGGCCGATGGCCACCCGCGAGTGCGGTCACCTCGTCCAGGAAAAAGAGCTCAGTCCAGCCCGCATTGCCCGACGGCGTGTTGCGCCCGAACACCTCGCGTGTGGTGCCGCGAGGATGCACGAGATCGCAGACAATCCAGGCCTTGCTGCTCCACCGACGCTTGCGCAACGTTCTGGTCGCTGGGTCATGGATCACCCCGCGATTGCCGGTAAATTGCCCGCGCGCCGTGGTCGTACGAATCTCGCCAAACGGGTCGACGCGGTTCTGAAGCGGCATCTCAACTCCTGCTCAAACGGACGACAATTGTCGGGCTGCCGGCAGTTTGGTGCCACCCGATTGGTCAATGAGGTCATCATGCCGTTGCATTTTTGGCACGCGGGCCAAACAGATTAACTACGACATCCAAATGTCACTGGCTTCTGTCATTTGACCGCTCTAGGCGATTGCCTCGCATTCGACGACATGTGAGAACGGATTGGTAACCATGGCCGGTCCACAATCAAGTAGAGGGTAATCTGGGGAATGGTCAGTATGAAAACTGCCGTATTGTCTTTGCTGTTGCTCGCGGCGGTTTCTATGTCGGCGATCGGTCTTTACTCAACCAAAGCCGCGGCCGACCGTTCCGTTGCTGACGGCTACGGCGTCAACCTGGCGCGCCAGTAACGCTCAATACTCTCTTTTCCGCACCGTCGATCACCAGCGCGCTCAAGATGCCGCTGCGACAAGCGCCTGTATCCACACAAATACGGTTTGGCATGAACTCCGGCTCGGCACAGGGTGTGTGTCCGTGTACCACAACTTTTGCGTGGAGCTGCGGGTCGTTCAAAAACGGCGTGCGTATCCAGATCAGGTCGTCCGGCTCTTGGTCCGCCAGAGCGACGCCTGGCTTGATGCCTGCATGGCAAAAGAAGAAATCACCGAAGCTCGCCGAATAGGGCAGCTCTGAGAGAAACGACAGATGGCGTGGAGGAATGGCTGCAGCCAGTGCGTCGCGGGTGGCCGCTTGCCCAGCCTCCGTATCGAAGGCGCCGGCGACGCCGTAAGAGGCTGCCGTCTCGGCTCCGCCGTGATTGACGAACAGGCTGGCATTCTCGCCGCCGAAGATGAAATCGATGAGGCCCTGATCGTGATTGCCGCGTAGCGCGATGTTGCGCGGCTCTGCCTCGCACTGCGCAGCCAGTAGCTCGACCACCCCGCGTGTCTCCGGCCCGCGGTCGCAATAATCGCCAAGGAAAATGATGCGCCAGTCGGCGGGCGGGTTTGCGGCGAGGTCGGCCATGATACGCTCAAATATCGCTTCAAGCAGGTCGAGCCGGCCGTGAATATCGCCGACCGCGAATATACGCATTCCGGCCGGGCCTTCGGCATCCAGTAGATGAACGCCGGTCACTTCCCGCCGACGATCACGATGTGCAGCGCGCGCGGACCATGCGCGCCCAGAAGCAGCGTCTGCTCGATGTCGGCCGAGCGCGACGGGCCTGTGATGACGTTGAGCGTGCGCGGCATCACGCCTTTGCCGAAACGTTCGCGCAGCATGTCGAGCATCGTCTCCATGTCGCCGGTAATGTCCTTGGCGTTCACGACGACAATGTGGTGCTCGGGCAGCAGGTTGAGCGTGGTCGGGTTGTCGCGGCCGGAGGCGAGCGCCAGCGTCCCGGTTTCAGCGATGCCGGCAAGTGCGTGGCTCACGGTCACTTCGTCGGAACCGTCGGAGGGGCCGATAGCCACTTGCAGAGCGCGCTCTTCCGCCCACGGCATGGAGCGCAGCCGCTTGTCGCTGCCCATTCTAAGTTTGGCGCCGAGATTGTGCTTGCGCAGATAGGCGGCAAGCCGCTTGGGCACTTCGCCCGGCCCGGAAACCTTCTCTACGGTCGCCGCTGCCGTTTCGGCCATCTTCTTGAACAGTTTGATGCGGCCGTCGAGGCCAAGCTGCCCGCGCGCCGGAATGACGCCGCGTGGCGGAAAATCAATGCGCGCGCTGGCCGCCACCCGGCGCGGGTCGTCCTCAGCATCCGTCGCGTTGAGCACGTTGCGGATGCGGTTCATGATCGCGTCGCGGCCGCTCATCCGCGCGCATCCTGATTGATGGTCTGGCGGTCGCGCCATTGCTGCATGAAGGTGCGCCCCTCGGGCGCCGGCAGGTCGCGATATCGTACCCATCCGCCCGCAAAAGGCAGGAAGCGGAAGCGCCGCTTGTGTCCGCCGAACAAGCCCATCACCGGCATGGCGAGGTAGGTGGCGAGCCGGTAGAGGCGTGGCCGCTTGGCGAACCAGAGCCAGAATTTCAGCCCGTAGCGCGCAACTGCCGGGTTGAGCCCGCGCTCGAATTCCTTCTCGCGCCAGTGCCGCATCATCTTGGGCAGCGGGATGCGCATTGGGCAAACACTTTCGCACCGCCCGCAAAAGGTCGATGCGTTGGGTAGGTGACCGGCTTTGTCGACGCCGACAAGCGACGGCGTGACAACCGCGCCAATCGGGCCGGGATAGACCCAGCCATAAGCATGGCCGCCCACTGCATGATAGACCGGGCAGTGATTGATGCACGCGCCGCAGCGGATACAGCGCAACGCGTCTTGAAACTCAGTGCCCAGCATCGCCGAGCGGCCATTGTCGAGCAGGATGACGTGATATTCTTCCGGCCCGTCCGGGTCGTTGTCACGCCGGGGCCCGGTTGACAGCGTTGTGTAGACGCTAGCCTCCTGGCCGGTCGCGGAGCGGGCAAGAACGCGCAGGATCTGCGCTGCGTCGTCGAGTGTCGGCACAACTTTTTCGATAGACGCGACCACGATGTGCACGCGCGGCAGCGTCTGCGTCAGGTCGCCATTGCCTTCATTGGTGACGATGATCGACGTGCCGGTTTCGGCCACCAAAAAATTCGCGCCTGTGATGCCGACATCGGCGTCGAAATATTTCTGGCGCAGTACCTGCCGCGCTTCGGAAAGAAGCTGCTCCGGCTCGGTCAGGTCGCGGTCTTGCGCGAACTCGGTGTGGACGCGCCGGAAATCCTGCTCCACCTGGTCCTTGTTGAGATGCACCGCCGGCGCGATGATGTGGCTGGGGTGTTCGCCGCGCAGCTGGATGATGTACTCGCCGAGGTCAGTCTCAACCGGTTGAATGCCGGACGCTTCCAGGAAATCGTTGAGCTCGATCTCCTCCGTCAGCATGGACTTGCCCTTGGTGACCGTGCGGGCATTGTTCATGCGGCAGATGTCGAGAATGATACCGCGTGCCTCTGCGGCCGTTTCGGCCCAATGGACCTTGCCGCCGGCATCCTCGACCTTCTTCTCGTAGGTCTCGAGATAGATGTCGAGATGTTCGAGAACGTGGTCCTTGATCGCCTTGGCGTTGTCGCGCAGCTCTTCAAATTCAGGCAACGCGCCAACTGCCTTCGCGCGCTTGTGTATGAAGCCGGATCGCACATTGCCCAGAGCGCGCTGCAGCTGCGCGTCATGCAGCGCCTCATGCGCATTCGCCTTGAAGGTGGGGGAGGTGATCTGCATGCCGCCTATTTCCCCCCGATTGGGGGCTGATCGGTCATGTCGGCCAGCACTTCGGCCACGTGCCGCACTTCAATATCGGAGCCCTGCCGCTTCAGCTTGCCGGCCATGTTCATCAGGCAGCCGAGATCGCCAGCAAGCAGCATGTCTGCGCCTGAGGCGACAATATTCGCTGTCTTCTTCTCGACGATCGCGTTGGAGATTTCGCTGTATTTCACACAGAACGTCCCGCCAAAACCGCAGCACACATCTGCCTCGTCCATTTCGAACAGTTTCAGCCCCTTCACGCTCCCGATCAGCTTGCGCGGCTGGTCGTGAATGCCAAGTTCGCGAAGGCCTGAGCAGGAATCGTGATAGGTCGCCTTGCCGGTGAGTTCTGCGCTGACCTTGGTGACACCCAGCGTGTCGGTCAGAAAGCTGATCAGCTCGTGAACCTTGTCGCTGAACGCCTGCGCACGCTCTTCCCAGGCACCGTCGCCTTTGAAGAGGCCCGGATAGTGCTTCTTCAGCGTACCGGCGCAGGAGCCTGAGGGCGCGACGACATAATCGTAATCCTCGAAAGCTTCGATCGTCGCTTTGGCGATCTTGCGCGTGTCGTCCCTGTCGCCTGAATTATAGGCCGGTTGGCCGCAGCAGGTTTGCGCGGCGGGCGCTTCGACGACGCAGCCGGCATCTTCCATCAGCTTGACCGCGGCGAACCCGACCGAGGGCCGAAACAAATCTACGAGGCATGTAACGAACAATCCGACGCGGGGCGGGGCCGATGCTGCTTTATTCAATTTCTATCCCGCTTCTTCGCTCGACTATGTCAGTGGATTTTTCACTTAACCGGCTGGCTTGCCGGCCGTTATAACGGGACGGTTCGCGCGGCGAAAGCACCTTGGCCGCCGAGACTGGAGGAATTGCAGATGTCCGGACTCGTAATGCCGAAAGCAGACGCCGCTACGCTCAAAAACCGCTCCGACATCGTGGCCGATATGCGCCAGATCGTGCCGGGCGAAGGTGTCGTGGACGCCGAGCGCGAGATGCGCGCATTCGAGACGGACGGTTTGACGGCCTACAAGCAATTGCCGCTGGTGGTGGTGTTGCCTGAAACCACCGCGCAGGTGGCGCGCATCCTGAAATACTGCAACGAACGCAATATCAGGGTCGTGCCCCGTGGCTCCGGCACCTCGCTGTCGGGCGGCGCACTGCCATTGGAAGATGCGGTGCTGCTCGTGATGAGCCGCTTCAACCGCATCCTCGAAATCGACTTTCCGAACCGCGTTGTCGTCGCCCAGCCGGGCGTCACCAATCTCGGCATCACCCACGCCGTTCAGGCGGATGGCTTCTATTATGCGCCCGACCCTTCCTCACAGATTGCGTGTTCGATCGGCGGCAATGTCGCCGAAAACTCGGGCGGCGTGCACTGCCTGAAATACGGCCTCACGGCCAACAATGTGCTCGGCATCGAAATGGTGCTGATGAACGGCGAGGTGATCCGGCTCGGCGGCAAGCATCTCGATGCCGAAGGTTACGATCTTCTGGGCATCATGAACGGTTCCGAGGGGCTGCTTGGGGTGGTGACGGAGGTAACGGTGCGCATTTTGCAGAAGCCGGAAACCGCGCGCGCCATGCTGGTCGGTTTTCCTTCAAGCGAGGCGGCAGGCCAGTGCGTTGCCGACATCATTGGTGCCGGCATCATTCCGGGTGGCATGGAGATGATGGACCGCCCGGCGATCCGCGCGGCAGAGGATTTCGTCCATGCCGGCTACCCGCTCGATGTCGAGGCCCTGCTGATCGTGGAGCTCGACGGTCCCCGTGCCGAGGTCGACTGGCTGATTGAGCGCGTATCGGAAATTGCAGCCGGCAATGGCTGCACAACGAGCCGGATTTCCAATTCGGAGGAGGAGAGGGCGACCTTCTGGGCTGGGCGCAAAGCAGCCTTCCCGGCGGTAGGGCGCATCTCGCCCGACTACTACTGCATGGATGGCACCATTCCGCGCAAGGAGCTGCCGCGCGTTCTGGCGGGCATGCGCGACTTGTCAGAGAAATACGGACTGCGTGTCGCCAACGTGTTCCACGCAGGCGACGGAAATCTGCACCCGCTCATCCTCTACGACGCCAACACGCCCGGCGAGTTGGAAAAGGCGGAGGATTTCGGCTCCGACATTTTGCGGTTGTGCGTGGAGGTTGGCGGCGTGCTGACGGGCGAGCACGGCGTTGGCGTGGAAAAGCGCGACCTGATGCCGGAAATGTTCACCGAGGCCGATCTCGACCAGCAGATGAGGGTGAAATGCGCCTTCGACCCGAACCATTTGCTCAATCCGGGCAAGGTGTTCCCGCAGCTGCGCCGCTGTGCCGAACTCGGACGTATGCATATCAGCCGCGGGCAAATCCCGTTTCCAGACATTCCGAGGTTCTGAGATTGAAAGTAAGGCAATTTTGCCTTACTTAATGTGCTGAAAGCACCGAGTTTGAAATGACCACTCTGACAGTAACGGCCAAGGGCCAGATCACGCTAAAAAAGGAGCTTCTGAAGCACCTTGGAGTTCAGCCTGGGCAGAAGGTGGAAGTTGACGCCCTTCCGGGCGGGCAGTTGGCGATGCGCGCGGCCAAGCCAGGAGGCGGCTGGAAAGACGTATACGGAATGCTGGCAGGTGAGACCGACAAGGTTGCCACCATTGAGGAGATGAACGAGGCGACCCGCAAGGGCTGGGCCGGCCTCATCAAATGAAGGTTACGGTGGACACGAATGTCCTCGTGCGTGTCATCGTGCGCGACGATATCGAGCAGGCTGAGGCGGCACTTGATTTGCTCGAAGCAGCAGACACAGTCTTTCTCCCGCTGCCTGCGCTCTGCGAGTTCGTCTGGGTGCTCGGTGGCACGTTCGGGCTCCCTCGCGAGCGGATAGCGGTGTCAATCCGAGGTATGATCAGCAGAGCAACCGTCATCGTGGACAGGGTCGCAGTGGAAGCCGGCCTGCGCGTGCTCGACGCCGGCGGCGATTTCGCCGATGGGGTAATTGCCGCTGCAGGCGCGGGGATGGGCGCCGAGACATTTGTGTCGTTCGACCGCAAGGCTGTCGCGCGCGTGAGGGAGATCGGGATACCGGCCAAACACCCGGGCGAATTCGCATGACCGCATTCACACCATCAAGCGCGACGGAAGTGCTCGATACCGTCAAATGGGCGGTGGCGGAGGAAACCACGCTCGAGATTGCCGGTACCGGCACCAAGCGCGGCATTGGTCAACCGGTCGAGGCCGAGCACCAGCTCGACCTGTCGAAGCTGACGGGCGTCACGCTCTATGAGCCTGAGGAACTGGTCTTGTCGGCGCGCGCCGGCACGCCGTTGGCCGAGATCGAAACGCTTCTCGAAAAACATGGCCAGCAGCTCGCTTTCGAGCCGATGGATTGTTCGGTGCTTTTCGGCACCAATAATGGGAGCGGTACGCTGGGCGGCACGCTTTGCGCCAACCTTGCCGGCCCGCGACGGCTGAAGGCCGGATCGGCGCGCGACCATGTGCTGGGCATCGCTGCGGTGTCCGGCCGGGGCGATGCCTTCAAGTCAGGTGGGCGCGTTGTGAAAAATGTCACCGGCTACGATCTCTCCAAGGCGATGGCCGGTTCCTGGGGTACGCTTGCAGCCGTAACCGATGTTACGTTCAAGGTGCTGCCGGCGGCTGAGGAGGAAACGACGCTCGCCCTGCGCGGGTTGACCGACGAGCAGGCGTCGATTGTCATGTCGGCGGCAATGAGTTCGAGCGCGGAGGTTTCGTCCGCGGCACATCTTCCCGAAGGCGTTGCGGGATCGGTCGCAACGCTCGGGTCCGACGCAGCGACGCTGCTGCGCGTCGAGGGTTTCGGCCCCTCCGTCAAAAGCCGGGTGGAGCTACTAAAGAAGCTGCTCGCCGATGCGCGCGAAATCGAACTTCATCCGGGCGCGGCCTCACGCACTATCTGGCGCGGCATTCGCGACTGCGCGCCATTTGCCGATGAAACGGACAAGCCGGTCTGGCGCATCTCGGTTGCGCCGGCCGCCGGTCATGAGGTGGCTCTGGCGATCCGCCAGCATGCCCCAGCGACGGTCTATTACGATTGGCAGGGCGGCCTCGTTTGGCTGCGTATGGAAGGGGATGCAGAGGTGCCACTGGTGCGTGAAGCAGTTGCGAAATTCGGCGGCGGCCACGCGACATTGCTGCGCGCGCCCGCAAAAGTTCGTGCAACTGTGCCTGTTTTTCAGCCGCAGCCAGCCGCACTTGCGTCTCTTTCGTCGCGTCTGCGTGACGAGTTCGACCCGCGCATGATTCTCAACCCCGGCCGCATGTACGTGTCGGCGCGATCGGCTAAGATACCCGCTTAACGAGAGGAGGCCGCGATGGCTGAGACCGAGACACCGCAACCTGAGCGCCAGTCCGACAGATGGCTTGAGCCGGGCAAGACCAATGTTCAGGTCATTTACATACTGTATCTCGCCGGCTTCGTGATCGGCATTACGCCGCTCATCGGCGTTGTGCTCGCTTATGTGAATCGCGGCCGCTCCGCAGCCTGGATCGAAACACATTACACCTGGGCAATCCGCACTTTCTGGATCGGTCTGCTTTATGCGCTCATCAGCTTCATTCTGGCTTTCGTTCTCGTCGGCTTCCTGCTGATGCTGGCCACAGCCGTGTGGTTCATCCTGCGGTGCATCTTCGGCCTTCAGGCGCTGACGCGCGACGAGCCGATGAAAAACCCGCAGAGCTGGGTTCTTTAGAGCGGCAATTACAGCGTGCAGACATCGTTCACCGCCGAGCAGCTTGCCGATCCGCACATCGCGGAGGCGGACGGCATTCTGCGAAAATGCGTTCATTGCGGTTTCTGCACCGCGACTTGCCCGACCTATGTGACGCTGGGCAACGAACTCGACAGTCCGCGCGGCCGCATCTACCTGATCAAGGATATGCTGGAGAACGGCAGGCCGGCTGATGAGCAGATTGTCACCCATATCGACCGCTGTCTGTCGTGCCTGGCCTGCATGACCACATGCCCTTCGGGCGTGAATTACATGCACCTCGTCGATCACGCCCGCGCACACATCGAAAAGACCTACCGTCGGCCGTTCTTCGAGCGGCTGATCCGATCGACACTGGCGATGGTGCTGCCACACCGGGCACGCTTCCGCGCCGCGCTTAAGCTGGCAAAACTCGGGCGTCCATTCGCCGGCCTGTTCGAGGCGGCAAAGCCGCTGAGACCGCTCGGCGCAATGCTGAGGCTTGCGCCCGCAACCGTGCCGCCGGATTCGCCTTCGTCAAGGCCCTCTGTTCATGCCGAACGAGGTGAAAAGCGGGGGCGGGTTGTTCTGCTCAACGGGTGCGCGCAGCCGGTGCTTGAGCCCTCGATCAATGACGCGACGATCCGGCTATTGACCCGTCTCGGCGTCGAGGTTGTCGTCGCCGATGGCGAGGGATGTTGCGGCGCTCTGGTGCATCATATGGGCCGCGAGGAAGCCGCGCTCGAAAACGCGCGCCGCAACGTTGATGTCTGGATCGCTGCTGCCGACAAGGGCGGGCTCGACGCGATCGTCATAACCGCTTCGGGCTGCGGTACGACCATCAAGGATTATGGCCACATGCTGCGGCTCGATCCCGCATATGCCGAAAAGGCGGCGCGGGTTTCCAGCTTGGCCAAGGATGTGACGGAATACCTGGAGTCGCTCGACCTGCCCGAGCCGACCATCGAAATAGGAATGACCGTCGCCTATCACTCCGCATGCTCCATGCAGCATGGCCAGAAGATCACCCGGGCGCCGAAACTACTGTTGCAAAAGGCTGGCTTCGAGGTTGTCGAGCCGCGCGAGGGACATCTGTGCTGCGGCTCGGCCGGCACTTACAACATCATGCAGCCGGAAATTTCAGCCCGTCTGCGCGACCGCAAGGTGAAGAACCTGGCGGCGACCAAGGCCGATCTGGTCGCCACCGGCAACATTGGCTGCATTACGCAAATCGCCGACCGCGCCGGCATGCCGATCGTCCACACTGTAGAACTGCTCGACTGGGCTTGGGGCGGGCCGAAACCGGCCTCACTGGGCGACGGGACTGGCTAGATTTCAGTCAACCAACCCTCGCCGCCAGAAGACGAATGGCAGGCTGACGACATACATGGTGATGCCGTAGACGCCCGATGGCAGGCTGAATGGCGGCAGTGCCGAGGCTTGTTCGACGATCAGCGAGCCAACAGTGATGCCGAGCGTCGCGTTCTGGATGCCGGTCTCGATGGAAATCGCCGTGGCTTGCCGCCCGTCGAGCGCGAACAGTCGGGCAATGCCTAGACCTATCGAAAGCAGGACTGCGTTGAGGACCACGACCGCTGGGCCGAGCACAGCCAGGTTCTCCACGAACAGCGTCCAGTTGGCGGCTAGCGCGCCGACGACAACGATCACGAATAGCGCGACCGCAAGCCGCTCGACAAAACGTTCGATCGTCGCTGTCAGGCCGGGCGCGAAATGGCGCACAGCCATACCGAGCGCGACTGGTAGAGCGGTAATCACAAACATCGCAATTGCGAGCGAAGTGACGTTTACCGGCGGCGCATCGACGCCCATGAAGTGATCCGCTGTGAACGCGACCAGAAGCGGCACGGTGACCACCGACACGAGGCTGACGATACCGGTCAGCGAAATCGACAGGGCTAGATCGCCGCGCGCGAATTTTGTGAGGATGTTCGACGTCACGCCGCCGGGGCAGAATGAGAGGATCATCAGCCCGACCGCCAGTTCTGCCGGCAGCCGAAAAAGAATGACGACGGCATATGCGACGATGGGCAGGATTACGACCTGCGAGAGCGCGCCGATGCCGAATGCCTTCGGCGACAGGAAAACGCGGCGAAAATCATCCAATGTCAGCCCGAGACCGAGCGAAAACATGATGATCGCGAGTGCCAGTGGCAGAAAAACGGTGATCAGAAGGTCCATGTGCAACTCCTCCAGCCCCAAGATGAACCTTGGATATCGTGGCACGATAGTGCCAGCGCCGATGAATGCTATCTCGGGCCAGCCCGGTCCACAGAATAAGAAAAGGGCGACGAGAGCCTAAGCCCGCGTCGCCCCTTCATGACGGCCCGGCCCCCCTCGTGGCCGGCCCGTCCCCCGCAACTGAAATTAGATAACGACGACCTTGGTGCCGACCTTCACGCGCTCGTACAGGTCCATCACGTCCTCGTTGCGCATGCGGATGCAACCTGAGGACACATTGCCGCCGATCGTCCACGGCGCGTTGGTGCCGTGAATGCGGTAGAGTGTGGAGCCGAGATAGAGCGCCCGTGCGCCGAGCGGGTTGGCCGGGCCGCCCGGCATATGCGCGGGCAGGATGCGCCCTTTCTTCTTTTCACGCGCGATCATCTCCGCCGGCGGGCGCCAGTCGGGCCAATGCCGTTTTCGTGAAATCGTCTCGGTTCCTGTCCACTGGAAGCCTTCCTTGCCAACGCCGACGCCGTAGCGCCGCGCCTGGCCGCCAGCTTCCACAAGATAGAGGAACTTGGTCGATGTCTCGATGACGATGGTGCCCGGCTTGTGCGAGCCGGCATAGTCGACAGTCTGTGGCAGGAACTTCGGATCGATCTGAACACCGCCATTGCGCGCGGCCGAACCGGCCACCGCGGCTGTCTGAACCTGACCCTCGACCCGCGGGGAAACGCGCTGCACCTGCACACGCTGCTGCATCCGTGCCTGCTGCTGCGCGCGGCGAATGTCGCGGCGCTCGCGCCGGATCACAGTGCGTGTCGCCGGGGCAACGCGCACACCGCGCATGCCGCCGACGCGGCTGCCGCGCGGATCGCGCTGCAGCTGCAGCACCCAAGGTGCGCTGAGATCGGGGCTCACGACAAGCGGCGGCCGCGCGCCGTAACGGTCATTGGCCCCGGCGGCGAGTGTGCCGGCGGCCAGAATGGCGGCGGCAAGAAGCGGCAGGAGACGTTTCATGATGAATACTCTTTGGCTACGCAAACTCGAAACTCGCGATGCAACGGGACAGGCCCGCCGCATCGATCGCCAGATTGTCGGGCCGCGCGGCAACTGAAATATGAATCGGATTGTCTAAAATGCCGGATTTCGCGGAAACCCTTTCGTGTGGTTACCGCTGCGTTGAAATGTCTGGTAAACCGCTAGTGAATCGATTGCGTGTTTGGAGTATGTCGATGGGTGAGCAGAGTATGGGTCTAATCCAGGGAGCTGACGGCGCTGCGCGATGCTTCTGGTCCGGCACCGATCCCGACTATGTTCTCTACCACGACCACGAATGGGGCCGCCCCGTAACCGACGACAGACGGTTGTTCGAAAAGATCTGCCTGGAAGGCTTCCAGTCGGGGCTTTCCTGGATCACCATTCTGCGTAAGCGCGAGAATTTTCGCGAAGCCTTTGCGGATTTCGATTTTGAGGCTCTGGCGTCCCATGGCGACGCAGAAGTGGAGCGCCATCTGCAGAATGCCGGCATTATCCGGCATCGCGGCAAAATCGCTTCCGTATTCAACAATGCCCGTTGTGCGGTGGAGTTGTGCGAAAAGCATGGCAACCTGGCCAAGTGGTTCTGGTCATTCGAACCGGGCGAGGGTGAGAGGCCCGATATCGTGGACCATGCTTGGGTGAGGGCGAATCCCACCAGCGAGGTCTCGACACGGATATCGAAAGAACTGAAAGCACTCGGCTGGACATTTGTCGGGCCGACCACCATCTACGCTTTCATGCAGGCCATGGGCATGGTGAACGACCATCTCGAGGGCTGCGTGTGCCGAGAACTCGTTGAGCTTGAGCGCAGCCAGTTCAAGCGGCCTTAGCACCGCGGACCCTCGGACCGGGTTCAAATGGGCGCAGGCCCGGATGCAGACCGCGATCTTTTTCCGCGCTTCTTGACTCTCTCCTCGACAGACCATATCTCACCGCGCGTTAGCACTCATCATTGGTGAGTGCCAACAAATCCGGCGAGCCCGGAAAACGGTATTTCATATTCCGCTTCGAGGATCATACAAATGGCAAAAACGAAGTTCCGCCCGCTTCACGACCGCGTCGTCGTTCGTCGGGTCGAATCCGAAGAGAAAACGTCCGGCGGCATCATCATCCCCGACACCGCGAAAGAAAAGCCCTCCGAGGGCGAAGTCATCGCAGTCGGCTCCGGTGCCCGCGACGAGACCGGCAAGGTCGTTGCACTCGACGTCAAGGCCGGCGACCGCGTTCTGTTCGGCAAGTGGTCGGGCACGGAAGTGAAGCTCAACGGTGAGGATCTCCTGATCATGAAGGAATCCGACATCATGGGCATCATCGGCTGATCGCCGAACTCCGAACAGAATCCACAACCAGATATTCGGGCTTCGGCCCAGGAGCTGAGAAATGGCTGCTAAAGACGTAAAATTCTCCCGTGACGCACGTGAGCGCATGCTCAAGGGCGTCAACATTCTCGCCGATGCGGTGAAGGTCACGCTGGGCCCGAAGGGCCGCAACGTCGTGATCGACAAGTCGTTCGGCGCACCGCGCATCACCAAGGACGGTGTCACGGTCGCCAAGGAAATCGAGCTTGAGGACAAGTTCGAGAACATGGGCGCACAGATGGTGCGTGAAGTCGCTTCCAAGACCAATGACATCGCCGGTGACGGCACCACGACCGCAACGGTTCTGGCCCAGTCGATCGTGCAGGAAGGCAACAAGGCCGTTGCCGCCGGCATGAACCCGATGGACCTGAAGCGCGGCGTCGATCTCGCCGTTCAGGAGGTCGTCGCGCATCTCGCCAAGCAGGCGAAGAAGATCAAGACCTCCGAGGAAGTCGCTCAGGTCGGCACCATCTCCGCAAACGGCGAACTAGAAATCGGCAAGATGATCGCGGAAGCGATGCAGAAGGTCGGCAACGAGGGTGTCATCACCGTCGAGGAAGCCAAGACCGCCGAGACCGAGCTGGAAGTCGTGGAAGGCATGCAGTTCGACCGCGGTTACCTGTCGCCTTACTTCGTCACCAACCCGGACAAGATGGTTGCAGAGCTCGAGGATTGCTACATCCTCCTTCACGAGAAGAAGCTCTCCAACCTGCAGGCAATGCTGCCGGTTCTGGAATCGGTCGTTCAGTCGTCCAAGCCACTGCTCATCATCGCCGAGGACGTCGAGGGCGAGGCTCTGGCAACGCTCGTCGTCAACAAGCTGCGTGGTGGCCTCAAGATCGCTGCCGTCAAGGCTCCGGGCTTCGGCGACCGCCGCAAGGCCATGCTGGAAGACATTGCGATCCTCACCGGTGGCCAGGTGATCTCCGAAGACCTCGGCATCAAGCTCGAGAACGTGACCCTCAACATGCTGGGCCGCGCCAAGCGCGTCCGCGTGGAAAAGGAAAACACCACGATCGTCGACGGCGCCGGCAAGAAGGGCGAGATCCAGGGCCGCGTTGCCCAGATCAAGCAGCAGATTGAGGAAACCTCTTCCGACTACGACCGTGAGAAGCTCCAGGAGCGTCTCGCCAAGCTGGCTGGCGGCGTTGCCGTTATCCGCGTCGGTGGCGCCACCGAGGTTGAGGTTAAGGAGAAGAAGGATCGCGTTGACGATGCTCTGAACGCCACCCGCGCGGCGGTTGAAGAAGGCATCGTTGCCGGTGGCGGCGTGGCTCTGCTGCGTGCTTCCGCTTCGATCGGTGCGAAGGGCGCCAACTCCGACCAGGAAGCCGGTATCCAGATCGTGCGTCGCGCGCTTCAGGCTCCGGTTCGCCAGATCGCTGCAAACGCTGGCGCCGAAGCGTCCATCGTTGCCGGCAAGATCCTGGAGAACAAGTCGGTCACCTACGGCTACAACGCCCAGACCGGCGAGTATGGCGACATGATCCAGATGGGCATCGTCGACCCGATGAAGGTCGTGCGCACCGCCCTGCAGGACGCTGGTTCGGTTGCTGGCCTGCTGGTCACCACGGAAGCCATGATCGCGGAAGCTCCGAAGAAGGATGCTCCGGCTCCGGCAATGCCGGGCGGCGACATGGGCGGCATGGGCGGCATGGGCTTCTAAGAAGCCCATAAAGCACGCCCATCACTTTAGATGCTCAAGCCCGTCAAGCGGGCTTGAGTGGCGGCATGGGCCTCTAAGACGCCTCAACGTTTCAGACATTGCGAAAGGGCGGCCATCGGGCCGCCCTTTCTCGTTAGATTTGACACTTCGCAGCGCGGGGCATAAAAGCCTCGCCGGCCAGAGGCGCCGGCCGCCCGCAGCGCAAGCAAGGTGAAGCCTCTCCCGATTTTTCGTCACTCCGACGCATCGGACAAATGGAAATGCGGGCTCCATTCGGTCTCCGTTTGATGCGATACGGGAGACGAAAATGACCACCCCAAACTTTGCTGGCGGGAATACGTTCCTGACCGGCCCAATGCCGTCGCTTTATCTCGGAACGGCCGCCCCGATCATCCTGGTGATGTCGATGAACGGCCTCCTGACCGTGATCGACGCTTATTTCATCGGCGCCTATGTGGGCGCCGAAGCGCTTGCAGCCGTGACGCTGATGTTCCCGGTCTTCATGCTGCTCAATGCGATGGCGACGCTTGTCGCCTCTGGTCTCGCAAGCGTAATGGCGCGGCTTCTGGGTGCCGGCGACCATGCCCGCGCGGGTCGCGTCCTCGTCGGCGCGCATGGCCTGTCATTGCTGATCAGTCTTGGGCTCATACTGGCCTTTGTGGCTGGCGGCGGCGCGCTGATCGGCTGGATGGCAAACGGCTCCGCCGGACTGTCGCGTATGGGCTACGACTACATCTCCATCCTCGTCTGGTTCTCGCAGCTGCTTTTCGTGCTGTCGGTGAATGGCGATGCGTTTCGCAGCGAGGGCAAACTGGCGCTTATGGCCGGCACGACGGTGTTGGTTTCGCTTGCCAATATCGTCTTCAACTACGTGCTGATCGTTGTGCTGCAGTGGGGCGTCGCCGGCTCTGCCTGGGGCACCGTGATGGCGCAGGCGGTGGCGTTGGGAGTTGTGGTTGTCTACCGCTGGCGCGGCGCGACGGCGCTGCGGCTCGACGCGCTACCCTATCACGCCTGGCGATCGTCGTGGGGCGAGATGCTGGCACTCGGTGCCCCGCAGAGCCTCAACTTCATCGGCATCGCGCTTGGCTCCGCGGCGGTTATCGCTGCGCTACAGCTGTGGAATGTCGATGGCTACGCCGAGACAATCGCGGCATACGGCATCATCACCCGCATCATGACTTTTGCCTACCTGCCGATGCTGGGCCTCAGCATGGCTATGCAGACCATCGTGGGTAACAATTTCGGCGCGGCGCTGTGGAAGCGATCGGATGCCGGGCTGTTGTTCGGCCTTTGGTCGTCGCTCGTCTACTGCACGGTGCTCCAGGCACTTCTCGTTTTGGGGCGTGGTGAACTCGGCGCGTTCTTCGTCGACGATCCAGCGACCATCGAGGAGCTGAAGCACATTCTGCCGCTGGTTACGCTGGTCTATTTTGCGATGGGTCCGATGATGATGGTGTCGGCCTATTTTCAGGCCATCGGCGATGCGAAGCGGGCGCTGATCATCAGCGTTGCACGCACTTATGCGTTCAACATCCCCGCTGTCTTCCTGTTGCCGCTGGTTTTTGGAATCGACGGCATCTGGCTGGCCGGAGCATTTGCCCAGATGCTGGTGGCGGTCGTTATCGCGGTCATGCTGATCAACATGCGGCGGCGCAACGGCTTCCGCTGGGGCCTGCTGCGCGGCGATGCAAGCATGGCCATGGCAGGCTGAATGAAGCAGGGGCGGCTTAGTCCGTCCCTGTTAGTTCGTCCGCTCCGGTATGAGCCCGCGCGGTGAGAAGCGCAGCACCAGAAGCAGGATCAGCCCCATCAGGAAGAGCCGCATATGGGGTGCCGCGTCGAGCAGGTGTTCGCGCACAACATTGCCCTCGGCAAGGCCGGCGGTCAGCGTGTTCATCAGCAGGATGCCGGCGGGCTCTGCCTCCACCCACAGAAACCAGATCAGAAATCCGCCGAGCACAGCGCCCCAATTGTTGCCCGAACCGCCGACGATCACCATCACCCAGATCAGGAATGTGAAACGCAGTGGATTGTACTGACCGGGCGTGAACTGGCCCTCCAGCGTGGTCAGCATCGCGCCGGCGACGCCAACGACCGCCGAGCCCAGAATGAAGGTTTGCAGATGGCGTGCCGTCACGTTCTTGCCCATCGCCTCGGCTGCGTCGCGGTTGTCGCGGATCGCCCGCATCATGCGGCCCCAGGGTGCGTTCAGAGCCCGCTCGGCAAACCACATGAGAATGACCAGGACGATGGAGAAGAGGATCGCGTAGCACAGCTTTACGAAGATCGACGAGAAGGTGATCGGGTCCGCGCCGAACCGCTGCGCGAGGTCTAGAAACCACTCGGTTTGCTGCAACTCAATCTCAATCGGCACCGGCCTCCGCAAGCCGGACACGTTTTTGACGCCGCGCGTCAGCCAGTCCTCGTTCTTCATGATGGCGAGTATGATCTCGGAAATTCCGAGTGTCGCGATCGCCAGATAGTCGGCCCTGAGGCCGAGCGCCACTTTGCCGACCAGCCACGCGGCTGAAGCTGCGAACACGCCGCCGACAATCCACGCCAGCAATATCGGCAGTCCGAGCCCACCGAGATAGCCGGTGCGCGCAGGGTCGAAGTCCTCGATGGCATCCACCGCGGGATCGAAGACCGAGCGGATGACGAAAAACCCGACAATGGCGACGGCAAAGGCCGAGATATTGCGCAGCCGGCCAGTCACCTGCCTGCGAACGATAATCACCGCTGCCACCGTCGCGACCAGCGCGAGGAATGTCAGCCCGATACCGACGCCGCCAACCGACCATGCGCCGATCACGGGTGGCTCCGACACGAGCACGGCCGCAACGCCGCCGAGCGCCGCAAACCCCATAATGCCGACATTGAATAGGCCGGCGTAACCCCACTGGATGTTCACGCCCAGCGCCATCACAGCCGAAATCAGGCACAGGTTGAGAATGGTGAGCGAGACGTTCCAGCTCTGGCCGAAGCCGACCAGCACCAGAAGTGCCGCCATGCAAAGATAAAGGATGACGCCGCGCTGGCTCATTGCAGCACCCTCCCTTTGAAGATGCCGGTAGGTCGAATGAGGAGAACGATAACGAGGATCACGAAGGAGACCGCGAACTTGTACTCGGTCGACAGAAGCTGAACGAGGCCGCTCGGCTCGAAGCTCAGATATTCAAGCACGCGCTTATAGGCATATGTCACCATCACTTCGGAGAACGCGATGACGAAACCGCCGACGATCGCGCCCACAGGCTGGCCGATGCCACCAACGATTGCGGCGGCGAAGATCGGCAGCAGCAGCTGGAAATAGGTGAAAGGCTTGAAGCTCTTGTCGAGGCCGTAGAGCACACCGGCTATGGTGGCGAGGCTCGCCGCGATGATCCAGGTGACGGCAACTACGCGCTCCGGGCTGATACCGGAAAGCAGCGCCAGATCCTCGTTGTCGGAATAGGCGCGCATGGCCTTGCCGGTGCGCGTCTTCTGCAGGAACCAGAAGAGTGCGGCAACCACCACCACCGCCACGATCACCGTGATCAAAACCGGCAGACGAATGGTCAGCCCTTCGTCGAGCCCGGTCATTGTCTTGAAATCGCGGGCGCTAATGATGAAGCGGGCGCCATCCGCAAAGCGCTGGTCGTCCGGTCCGATAACGAAGCGCACAATGCCGTTCAGCATGAACATGACGCCGATGGAGGCCATTACGACGACAATCGCGGCGGAACGTCGCTTTCGGTAGAAGGCGAAAACCGCCCGATCGAAGAAAAGCGATATGAGGATCGCCGCTGCGATACCGAATGGCAATGCAAGCAAGGCCGTGGGCAGCGGATCGATGCCGATCCCCGCCGCCTGCAGCCACCAGGTGACGAGGATCGTCATCATGGTGCCGAAGGCCATCAGGTCGCCATGAGCGAAGTTGGCGAAGCGCAATATGCCGAAGACGAGCGTTACGCCCAGCGCGCCCAGCGCCAGCTGCGATCCATAGGCGAGCGCGGGAACAAGCACGAAGTTCGAAAACAGCACCAGCGCGTTGAGAAATTCGATCATCGCCTCAGCCCCCCAGAAACGAAGCGCGAACTTCGGCATTTGCCAACAGTGCTTCGCCTGTGTCGGTAAAGCGGTTGCGGCCCTGCACAAGCACATAACCGCGGTCGGCAATGCTGAGCGCCTGACGAGCGTTCTGCTCCACCATGAGAATCGCAATGCCGGTGGCCGCGACTTCGAGAATGCGGTCGAACAACTCGTCCATGACGATGGGGGAAACGCCAGCGGTCGGTTCGTCCAGCATCAATACGCCTGGGTTGGTCATCAGCGCACGCCCCACGGCAACTTGCTGGCGCTGTCCGCCCGAAAGCTCCCCCGCTGGCTGGCGGCGCTTTTCCTTCAGCACCGGAAACAGATCGAACACCTGGTCCATCGTGCCGGTGAAATCATCGTCGCGAATGAACGCGCCCATCTCCAGGTTTTCCTGCACCGACATGGTGGTGAACACATTGCCGGTCTGCGGTACAAAGCCCATGCCCGCCTTCACACGGTCCTGCGGGGAAAGCGCGGTGATGTCCCGGTCGCCCAGCGTGACCTTGCCCTCGCGCAGGCCGAGCATTCCGAAGATCGCCTTCATGGCGGTCGATTTGCCGGCGCCGTTGGGGCCAACGATCACAGCTATCTCGCCCTTTTCGACAGCGATGTCGCATTCGTGCAGAATGTCGGCGCCGCCATAGCCGCCAGTCATGCCGAGGCCGGCCAGATAACTCATGAGCCTGCCTCCGCCTGCTTGCGTGCGGGGCGGTTCTTGATGCCGGTGCCGAGATAGGCCTCGATCACCTGTTCGTTGGTTTTCACCTCGTCCACTGTGCCTTCGAAGAGCACATGGCCCTCTGCCATCACGATCACCGGGTCGCACAGCGAAGCGATGAAATCCATGTCGTGCTCGATGACGCAGAAGGTGTAGCCGCGTTCCTTGTTGAGCCGCAGGATTGCGTCGGCAATCGTGTTCAGCAGCGTGCGGTTCACGCCGGCGCCGACCTCGTCGAGGAACACGATCTTGGCGTCCACCATCATCGTGCGGCCGAGTTCGAGAAGCTTTTTCTGGCCGCCCGAGAGATTGCCCGCGCGTTCCTCCGCCACGTGGCCGAGTTGCAGAAAATCAATCACCTCATCGGCACGCCGGCGTATTTCGGCTTCGCGGGCGCGTACCTTAGAAGCGCGCAGCCATACATCGAGCAGCGTCTCACCGGGTTGCTCCGGCGGAACCATCATCAGGTTGTCGCGCACCGTGAGTGTCGAAAATTCATGCGCGATCTGAAATGTGCGCAAGAGCCCTTTGGCGAAAAGCTCGTAGGGTTCCAGCCCCGTAATGTCCTCGCCGTCGAGCAGCACCTTGCCCGAGGTCGGCTTGTACCGCCCGGCAATGACGTTGAACAACGTCGTCTTGCCGGCCCCGTTCGGACCGATGAGCCCGGTGATCGAGCCCTCGGCGATATCTATGCTTGCCCCGTCGACGGCACGAATGCCGCCGAAATGCATGTGGAGGTCTTCCACCCGGATCATGTTTTACACCAGATCTTGCGTGTCCAGCTTAGCAAACAGCCCGGCCGCAAGGACCGGGCTGTGTGCAATCGCGTGTCAGATACCGCCTAGCGGAACTGGACGGTCTTGTATTCGCCGCCTTCCACCACGTATTCGCGGTAGGTACCGGCGGCTTCGCCGGGGCCGATGAGCTCGACATTGGTCGCGCCGACATAGTCGACGTCCTGACCGGCCTTGATCAGCTCAAGCGCCTTGCCAAGCTGGCCCGGGAGGATTTTCTCGCCAGGTGCATTGGCAACGTTCAGCACGTGATCCTTGATGGCCGCGCGGTCGGTAGAGCCCGCAGCCTGCATGGCCAGCGCGATCAGCGCTGCCGCGTCGTAGCTTTCGCGGCGGAACGAACCGTCGGGATCGACGCCGCCTGCTTCAGCGGTGGCCACGAATGCGTCGGCGCCTTCGCCTTCCGACCATGGAACCGAGCCGACTGTGCCGTTGAGATCGTCGCCGATCGCTTCGATCAGGGTTTCGGCGAACATGCCGTCACCCAGCGCGAACTTGTCGAACGCACCGGACTCGACCGACGAACGGATGATGCCCACACCGCCCTGATCGGCATAGCCGAACACGACGAGAAGGTCGCCGCCGGCAGCTGCCAGCGCGCCGACTTCAGCCGAATAATCGCCTTTGCCGTCTTCATGCGGAGCGTTGATGGAGATCGAACCGCCAGCCGCTTCGAAGGCGCCGGCAAACGAATCCGACAGGCCCTTGCCGTAGTCGTTATTGGTGTAGGTGACCGCGACGTTCTTGATGTCCTGCGAAATCAGAATGTCGGTCAGCACCTGGCCCTGACGGGCATCCGACGGAGCCGTGCGGAAGAACAGGCCATTGTCTTCGATCGTCGACAGGGCAGGCGAAGTTGCCGAAGGCGAAATCATCACAACGCCGTTCGGGATCGCAACATTGTTGGCGACCGCGGTGGTCACGCCCGAGCAGTCGGCGCCCATAATGGCTACGACGCTGTCGGAATTGATCAGTCGCTCCCCGGCCGCCGTCGCAGCCGCACTGTCGATGCAGGTGGAGTCTGCGCGCACGCCAACCAGCGTTTCGCCGTTGAGGAACATGCCGCTGTCGTTGACTTCCTTGAGCGCGAGTTCGGCGCTGTCGGCCATCGCGGGCGTCAGCGACTCGATCGGGCCGGTATAGCCGAGCAGGATGCCGACTTTGACTTCCTGAGCCTGTACCGCGGTTGCAGCGGCCAGAAGCGCGGCTGCGCCGGCGCTGCCGATCAGCGCTTTACGAATGGTGGAACGCATATTTACTCTCTCCCATATGGTATTCTTTTTGTTCGTTAAGCACATGCCGGTTCTGGCATGGCGGCGATGGGCGATACTTGCCCTGTGCCGGGCGCGTTGTAAAGCGCCGTAAGCTACCCAGGATTGCCGATGAAGGAGACTGGCGCATGAGCCGGACACGCAGTGAAACCGATACATTCGGCGCAATCGATGTACCGGCGGATCAGTATTGGGGCGCGCAGACGGAGCGTTCGCGCAACAATTTCCGCATCGGTACGGAGCGCATGCCGCTGCCGCTGGTGCATGCTCTGGGGTTGGTCAAACAAGCGGCTGCCGACACCAATGTTGAGCTCGGCAAACTCGACGCCAAACTGGGCGCAAAGATCGCCGAGGCGGCAGCGGAGGTGGCGTTCGGCAAGCTCGACGAGCACTTCCCCCTGGTCGTGTGGCAGACCGGTTCGGGCACCCAGTCCAACATGAACGCCAACGAGGTGATCGCCAACCGTGCGATCGAAATGCTCGGCGGCGAGATGGGGTCGAAAACGCCCGTTCACCCGAACGACCATGTGAATATGAGCCAGTCGTCCAACGACACGTTCCCGACGGCCATGCACATAGCGGCTGCTTTGGAAACCCGCGACCGGCTGCAGCCGGCGCTGGCGCATCTGCGCGATACGCTCGCGGCAAAGCAGGACGCGTTCGCCGGCATCGTGAAGATCGGACGAACGCACACGCAGGACGCCACGCCGCTGACGCTGGGGCAGGAGTTTTCAGGCTATGTAGCCGCGCTTGAACTTGCGGCAAAGCGTATCGAGCATGCACTGGGCGACGTGCATGCACTGGCGCAGGGCGGCACCGCGGTCGGTACGGGGCTCAACGCACCAAAGGGTTTTGCGGAAGGGTTTGCGCGCCGCGTGGCGGAACTGACCGGCATTCCGTTTCGAACGTCCGTTAACAAGTTCGAGGCGCTCGCGAGTCATGGCGCGCTAGCCGCGTTTCACGGTGTCCTTGCTGCGTTGGCCGGCGACCTGTTCAAGATCGCAAACGACATCCGTTTTCTGGGGTCCGGTCCGCGCTCCGGGTTGGGTGAACTTTTGCTGCCGGAAAACGAGCCGGGTTCCTCGATCATGCCCGGCAAGGTCAACCCCACTCAGGCGGAAGCGCTTACCATGGTGGCCACGCAGGTGATCGGTAATGAGACGACCGTGGCGATGGCGAGCAGCCAGGGCCATTTCGAACTCAACGTCTTCAAGCCGGTGATCGCCAACGCGGTTTTGCAATCGCTGCGGCTCTTGTCGGATGCGATGCGATCCTTCGCCGACAACTGCGTGGCCGGCATCGAGGCAAATGAGCCGCGCATTGCCGAGCTGATGCGCCAATCGCTGATGCTGGTCACCGCGCTTGCCCCGGAAATCGGCTACGACGCGGCGGCGAAGATCGCCAAAACAGCGCACAAGAAAGGCACGACGCTGAAAGAAGAGGCACTAAATAGCGGGCTTGTTTCGGAGGCCGACTACGAGCGGCTGGTACGCCCGGAGGACATGACCGGCCAGTCGGGGTGAACGCTGCGTTCAGCATTACTGGCCTATCGCAATTCGCCCGAAACCTTATGTGACTGCCACTCAACTTAATTGAAACGGTAGTCATCATGTCGAACAACGTCGTACTTCTGATCGCCCGCATTCTGCTATCCGTCATGTTCATCATGTCGGGTCTGCAGAAGCTCACCGATATTGCGGGCACTGCCGGCTATATCAGCTCCGTCGGCCTGCCGGCTGCAACGCTTGGCGCCTGGGTCGCAGGTATCGGCGAAACGCTGGCTGGTATCGCGGTGCTGATCGGCTTCCAGACCCGCATTGGCGCTGCCTTCCTGGCGCTCTTCTGCGTATTCACTGCGATCTTTTTCCATGCCGACTTCGGCAACCAGATGCAAATGATCATGTTCATGAAGAACTTCACCATCGCAGGCGGCCTGCTTGCGCTTTACGCGTCCGGCCCGGGTGCACTTTCCGTCGATGGACGCCGCGGCGCCTGACCGGACTTATCCGCACCCCCGCGAAAAGCCCGGAGTTCCGCTCCGGGCTTTTTTCTTTGAGCCTGTGGGTCCTTCGAGGCTCGCCCCTCAGGAATGAGGGAGGCAGGTGCGCTGCTTCTCCCCAAGGCGCATCGGCCCGAATCCAGCCTCCGCAGCCCGCAGGGGTATGGCACAACCGTCCTCATCCTGAGGTGCTTCGCAATCGAGAAGCCTCGAAGGACGCACATCGTTTTTGCCGCTATAGTCGCGCCAAGGCCAATCATGCCGGAGGAGGCGATGGTGCGCGCAACGATGCTGCTTCTGGCGCGGCTCATGCTGGCTGCAATGTTTGCCCAAAGTGGCTATGTCGCACTCTCGGATCCTTTGGGAACGGCGGCCTACTTCGCGGGCCTTGGCCTGCCATTCGCCGATCTGTTGCCTTGGGCGGTTGGCCTGTTCGAACTCGCCGCGGCACTCTCCATAGCGGCCGGTTTGGCGGCACGGCCAGCTGCGGCGGTGCTGGCCGTATTCGCCGTCGCCGCCAGCTTTCTGGGCCATTACGGGCAGGGCGATACGGCCCAACTCGCATTCTTCCACCAGCAAATGCTGCTCAAAGACATCGCGGTCGCTGGCGGCCTCATCCTGCTTGCAGTTAATGGGCCGGGAACACTTTCGATAGATGCCCGGCTTTTCCCTCCCCCTTGAGGGCAGGGTGGACAATTGCAAGGGACATGCAATGGGGTTGGTAGAGTGGGCGCGAAGCGCTCAAGCCATCAATGACTCAGCGCCGCTGCTAGCTCCGCGATAGTCTTCGCGTCGTCCGCGCCGCGTTCTTTCCGGGAGGCGGCGAGGCAGGCTTCGGAGCGCAGTATCACACCGTCTTCCAGTACTTTGAGATGATTGGCGCGCAGTGTGGACCCGGTGGTGGTGATGTCGACGATCACATCGGCGGAGCCGGCTGCCGGCGCGCCTTCCGTGGCACCCAGGCTTTCCGCAATGCGGTAAACCTGAATGCCGTGCTTCTGCGAAAAGAACTGCTGGGTAAGGCGCCAGTATTTCGTGGCGATCCTGAGACGCCGCCCGTGCCGGTGCCGGAAGTCGGCGGCGACATCGTCGAGGTCCGCCATCGTGTCGACGTCGAGCCACATATCGGGGACGGCCACCACAACATCGGCGCGCCCGAAGCCGAGCCGGGCTGCAATCTCGACGCGCATGTCGAACTCGCCGATGGTCTCTCGCAACAGGTCCTCGCCGGTGACGCCGAGATCAATATTGCCTTGTCCGAGCTCGCTGGCGATCTCGGATGCCGACAGGAAGACAAGCTCTATGTCTGGCCGGTTGACCAGCGTCGCGCGGTAGCGGCGGTCATCTTCCGGCAGCTCGACCGACAGGCCTGCCTCCGACATGTGCTTGAGCGCCTGTTCTTTCAGCCGGCCCTTGGAAGGAAGCGCTAGCGTTATGCTCATGACCTGGCCTCCGCGATGCGGTCGATCCAGGCCGAGAAGCCGACGCAGGGGATCGGCGTCTTGGCGCCGAGCAGGGTCAGCAGCCGGTCATAGCGGCCACCGCCGGCCAGAGGGCGCGTGTCGCCCGGCAGGCCGATCTCGAAGACCAGCCCGGTGTAATAGTCCAGCGGGCGGCCGAATGCGGCGTCATATTCAAACTTGCCCTCGAGCCTGTGCGCTGCGATCGCCTCCGCGCGCGCGCCGAACCTTGCCAGCGCCCCGCCGAGCGCAAGCTTCGCCGCACCGGCAAATGCCTCAAGCGCGGCATGTGCCTCGGCAAGCGGAACGCGGATGTCCAGAAACGCCTTGAGCGCGGCCAGCGCTTCGTCGGAAAGGCGCACGCTGCGCAGCTCCGACTTTTCGATCAGTCGTTTGGCGATTTCCTGCGGGGTACGGCCTGCGCCCAGCGAGTGGCCGGCGGCTTCCATTCGCTCTGCGATGTGGGCCGCAAGTGGCTCAGGCTCGCCGGCCAGCAAAAGTGATGCAGCGGGTTCATCGAGCGCGCCCGCGCGGGATGGATTGGCGAGGTCGGCGAGCGCGGCTTCAAGCGCGCCCGCAGAGCCGAACGCGCGTGCCAGCCGCTTTTGCCAGCCGCGCGGCAGGCCAAGTGCGGCAAGCACTGCTTCGAACACCGACTGATCGCCTATCGTGACCGCCAGCGCCTTGCCCGGCAGCAACTTCGCGATCAGCGCATGCGCATCAGCCACTGAGCGTGCGTCGGCTGCGGCAATGTCGGTCTCGCCAAGGTCCTCGATGCCGGCCTGAAAGAACTCGGCTCCGCCCTCGCGCCGCTGGCGGAAAACCTCACCGAGATAGCCGTAGCGCCGTGGCGTGGCCGCGCGCCGCGCAATGTGGTCGAGGCAGACGGGAATTGTGAACTCCGGCCGCAGACAGAGTGCCGCGCCGGTTTCGCTTTCTGTGAGGAATATTCGGCGGCGCAAATCCTCGCCCGCCATGTCGAGAAACGGGTCCGCCGGCTGCAGGATCGCGACGTCGGTCGCCGGCGCGCCGCAGGCGTCCAGCTGGGCGATGATGTCACCGGCGAAGTCGGGCAGCGCGGTCATGCGCTTTTCTCCCCCCTTGCGGGGGAGATGTCCGGCAGGACAGAGGGGGGTGTTGCGGCCGAGCTCGGCTTGAACCGACCCCACCCGTCCAATCGCCATTGGCGATTGTCCACCCTCCCCTCAAGGGGGAGGGAAAGCGCAACGCTCGTCATGTTTTGTCCGCTGCTTGCCCGGCAAGCACGCCCTGTACCGCCGCGACCAACTCGTCCTCCTTCACCGAAAACTGCGCCGGCCGGCTTTCGCGCCATTCGGTGTTGTCGGTGATTTCCTGCGCCGCCTTGGCGCCGGCGATCAGGTCCTTGATCTGAACCTCGCCCTTTTCGCGCTCGTCGCCGCCCTGAATGATCACGCAGGGCGCGCCGCGCCGGTCGGCATATTTCATCTGCGCCTTCATGCCCGACCCGCCGAGATACATCTCGGCGCGGATGTTCGCCTCGCGCAGCGCGGTCACCATCTTCTGATAGCGGCCGAGGCTCTCAGTGTCGCGGTCCATGACAAGCACGACCACCGGCGCGATAACGTCAGACGTGTCGAGTTTGCCAAGGTTTTTGAGCGCTGTGGTAAGGCGCGAAACGCCGATGGAAAAGCCCGTCGCGGGCACCGGCTCGCCGCGGAAGCGCGAGACGAGGCCGTCATAGCGCCCGCCGCCGGCCACGGAGCCGAAGCGGACAATCTCGCCCTTCTCGTTAGGCACCTCGAACAGAAGCTCCGCCTCGTAGACCGGGCCCGTGTAATATTCGAGACCGCGGACGACCGCCGGAGTAATGTCAATTCGGTCTGCATATCTGGCTGTGTTGCAGATTTGGGCTATTGTTCGAAGCTCTCCGATCCCCTCGGCCAGCTCTGGTGCAGAACCAAGTTCTCTCTCCCAAATATCCAGTATCGCTTCGTAGTGGGGTACTAAGTAGCCATTGGGGCCAGACATCCAACTGGCGCCGTTGTAGCCTTCATCAATTGCAACTCTGAACGTCTGCGGGTTCCCAACGGCAAGCGTCAAAAACTTCGAGACGAGTTCGATTTGTGCTGGTCTCAACCCAGCACCCTTCGTGAAATCCCCACTCTCGTCCTTGCGGCCTTCGCCTAACAGAAGCTTCACACCCTCCGGCCCAAACTTGTCCAGCTTGTCGATAGCGCGCAGCACGGTTAGCCGGCGGCCGGCATTTTCCTCGCCGCCGAGGCCAATCGCCTCCAGCACGCCGTCCAGCACCTTGCGGTTGTTGACGCGGATCACATAATCGCCGCGCGCGATGCCGACGGCTTCCAGCGTGTCGGCCATCATCATCGCCATCTCGGCGTCGGCGGCGACGCCCGGCGTGCCGACGATGTCGGCGTCGAACTGCATGAACTGGCGGAAGCGGCCCGGCCCCGGCTTCTCGTTGCGGAACACCCAGCCCGACCGATAGCTGCGATAGGGCTTGGGCAGCGTCTCGAAATTTTCCGCCACGTAGCGCGCCAGCGGTGCCGTCAGGTCGTAGCGCAGCGAGAGCCACTGCTCGTCATCGTCCTGAAAGGAAAACACACCCTCATTCGGCCGGTCCTGATCGGGCAGGAATTTCCCCAGCGCGTCGGTGTATTCGACGAAGGGCTGCTCTACCGGCTCGAAGCCGTAGAGTTCGAACTTCTCGCGGATCGCACGCATCATGGCGTCGACCGCGCGAATATCGTCGGCGGTGCGGTCGACAAAGCCGCGCGGCAGCCGCGCTTTCATTTTTTCCGCCTTGTCAGCCATCGCGTCGAAGTCCGTAGGATTGTGAGAGAAATTGTCGATCGACAAATGTCGCGGCTCTCGTAAACGACGATGCGGGAACGGGCAAGGGCGCGTCGTCCCTCCTTAGGGGGAAGGGAAAGCGCTCGCCAAATAGTCCTTCCAGAAGGCGCGCCAGCGCGCAGCCTCTGTGTCGCTGGCGAGCTTCCTGTGAGTGGCGGCGACCAGAACTTTGGCACCCGACTTCTGCTCCAGCGCAAAGGCGACGCCCGTGCCATCGGCAAGGTCGCAGCGCCAGTAGCTCCGCTTCGGAGTCACGCTGGTCCGGGGTTCGCCAGCAAGCGCAACGCCGTCAAAGGCGGAAACGCTGCAGAATTGTTGGCGCAGCTTCTCGAAATGCTCGGCGACGTCGCCCTCGATAGTGCGGGTTGCCGCTACTTCAAAACTGCCGTCGCTGCGCTGGCCAGGCTTGCGCCTGCCGATATGCTGCTCGTATGCGACCGTGATCGTCTGCGCCCACCAGCTGTTGGCATCGCCGGTCTCTTCAACGCGCCGCGCGATCTCTGGATGCGGCATGTCGCGTGCGCCGATCGCTTCCAGAAACGATTGCCACTCATTCCAGCTGCGACCGGTTCCGCTGCCGATGGCGTCGGTGTCGGTGGGTTTGGTCGATGCCATGCTCCAGCCTCCGTCTATGTGGGGACGGTAAGTGGAGCGTGGTCGTTGTCAACACACCGTCAGCTCACGATCCTCAGGTTGGAAAGCTCGTTTCCGATTTCCCTGAACGTGTCGGCGAGGCTTCCGCCGGTCGCATTCCAGTATAGCTTGGCAGGAAGGTCGGGATTGTTCGGATCCTTGCGGAAGCGGGAATCCGAAGCGCAGGCTTTCAGCGCCTCGATAGCCTGGTTTTCGCCGGAGTCGCCGGTCGAAAGGTCGAGCGACACAGTCATCACGATCACGCCGGCGGCTTTGGCGCCCGCGCAAACCGAGGTGAGCTGCTGGTTGAGTGCGGCAGTGTAGTTGCTGTTCGAATAGTCGTAGAGGCCGAGACCGCTGGTGCCCATCATCAGGCGCGAGGTGCTGCCGCCGTCGTAGCCGACGCCGGCATAGCCATAGGCTGAGTATGTCGACTTGTTGGACGCGGAATCGGAATAGCCCAGGGAGCCTGGTGTGTAATAGGTGTTCACGCCGTCGGTGAGCACGATAACGATCTTGTCGTTGCCCTTCTCGCTGTCGTCGCGGCCCTCGGTGAATGGCGCACCGCTTGACACCACCCGCCACCCCCATGCCAGCCCTTCGGGCACGTTGGTCGCGCCGCTAGGCTGCATGGCGTCGATCGCATCCTTCACAGCGGTAATTCCGGTTTCCGTGGACACATCGGTCAGCGGCGTGATCGGGTTGGTTGTGCAGCTGTAGTTCGGCCCTGTGCCGTAGGAGCTCGTTGCGCCGTAGGGGCGAACCTCGAAATACTTGGCCATATTGGCCTGGCGTGTCGCCGCGGAGGCAGCCTCGGTCCCGTCGTTCCACCAGTTGTTTGGCGCGGAGTAGTTGTCTGGCGACGAATCTTCCTCGGTCGCCCAGCGATCGCCGGCTTCGTCGGGCGCAAACATCGGCACAAACAAGGTGGCCGCATCGCCGTACACGGACCCTAGTTCTGAAAGTCCTGCATCAGGCACTGTGTCGGTGACGTTGTAGGGGTAGGGTCGAGATTCCACACAACCCTGCCAGCTTGCGAAGCTGCCGATTGTTTCGTCCCAGTAGCCGGTCTCTTTCCAGTAGCCGGAGCGGCAGGTGCCGTTCCCGCGATAGCGCGTACATATCCACTCCGAGCCGGTGGCCACCCATTCGCGCGAATCGACCTGCTGCATATCCTTGAAAAGAGAAAAGCGGCTGAGAATGGTGTCGGCGTCCGCGCCCCAGCCTTCGCCACGCTTGTACCAGACACCTCCGGCTTTTTGCGCATAGCGGGTGGGGTCGGTCAGCGTCGACCAGTCGAAATTTTCATGGTGCACCGGCGAGATGCCGGCGGTGTCGATCCATGCTTCGCCGCTCATTTCCGGGCCGACATTGACCGAAGCTGCGAAGGGTACCAGTCCGAACTGCACCGGCTTCTCGACCTGTTTGATCTGAGCAGCCTGAAGCGCGAGTGTGTCGATCAGCTGCTTTGCCGCAACCTTCAAGAGATTGATGCGCTTTTCGCCGGAACCGGAGCCGGTGAAATCCATCGAACCGGAATTGTCGAGAACGAGCGCAACTTCGAGTGTGTTTTTCAGTCTGATTTCGGTCTCCGCGCCCGACCTGATGGACGTCGCGGATTCGCGGTTCATGAGATTCTGGAAGACAGGGAAGAAGTAAGGCTTGTAGTCGAGCGTGGCCGACAGCTTCAGTGTGCCGCCGCCGGCCTCGTTGCTTGGCAGATCGACCGACAGAACGGTGTCGCCCGGATCGACCGGCCCGAGGTTGGCTTCGAAAAAGTCTTTAGCGTAGGCGAGCACCGCTTCTTCGCTCGCTCCGGTGACGATGTGGCGCGCGGTTGCAATGCCTGCCGCGTCGAGCGCGTTGAGCACCGCCTGACGCTCACGGTTGAGCCCCGCATAATCGACCGCCATCGCCATGCCGCCCATCAGCGGCACCAGCGCCGTCACAACAGCGATAGCGTAATTGCCGGCTTTATCCCGACAGAAATCGAGCAAAAGCATTCGACCAAGCCCCAGCATAACAGCGGGCTATTTGACCGATATCGCGCTAACCCTGGGTTTAGATTCGTGCAGAAAATGTAAACACGCTGTTAGGCGGTCATTCACCATTCGGCGGCGGGTGGCCCAAGAAAAAAGCCCCGCCAGCGAGGGCGGGGCTTTGGAAGCATCGCTGCGACAGCCGTTAGCCGACGATACGCAGGTTGGAGAGTTCGTCGGCGATCTCCTTGAACACGTCGTCGAGGTCGCCGCTGGTCGCATTCCAGAACAGCTTGGCCGGATCGCCGTTGGAACCGCGGCGGAAGCGCGAATTCGATGAGCAGTCCTTGAGCGCGGCTATCTGCGCCGCCTGGCTGGTGTTCGAGGACGACAGATCCAGCGCTACGGTCATCACGATCACGCCGGCCGACTTTGCATTGCCGCAGGTGCCGAGCATGTGCTCGTTCAGTGCGTCGGAATAATTGTCGTTCGCGTAGTTGGTCGAGTTCACCGTGGTGTTCATGAACAGACGCGACTTGGACTCACCGGGCTGATTACGGCCTGCATAACCATAGGCCGAGTAGATCGACTTGTTGTCCGCAAGGTCGTTGTGACCCAATGAACTCGGCGTGTAGTAAGTGTTCGCACCGTCCGTCAGCACGATCACGACCTTGTCGTTGCCCTTTTCGGCATCCGGACGCCCCTCGTTGAAAGGCAGACCGCCGGAGACCACACGCCATCCCCAGGCAATGCCCTCGGGAACATTGGTTCCGCCACTCGCCGCCATGCTGTCGATGGCGTTCTTGACTGCGGTAAGACCGGCCGATGCCGTAACGTCTGTCAGCGGAGTTATCGCATTGGTCGTGCACCCATCGTTCGGCCCCTGGCCGAGCAGTGCGGCAACAGTGCCATACGGCGCCGGTTCGAAATATTTCGGTCCGTATTTTTGGCGGTTGTAGTTGTTGCTGCTACTCGTCAGGTCGTCCCAGTAATTGCTACGGGCGCGGCGAGCCCACGAATCCCAGTTGTCCGTTTCGTCAGGTGCAAACAGCGGCACATAAAGCGTTGCGGGATTGCTGCTGGACGGCGGTGTGTCGGTCCTATTGTAAGGTGCGGGGCGCGCCTCGACACAGCCCTGCCAGCTCGCAAAGGATCCATGAACCTCTTCCCAAGTGCCCGAGGTCACCCACTTCCACTTCTTGCAGGCACCCTTTTTCCACTTTTTGCAGACTTTTTCGGTCGTTGTGACATAGGTGTGGCCAGTGACCCGCTGCATATCTTCAAACAGTGAGAAGCGAGTAACGATTTCGCCCTCTTCGTCGTCCCAGGCGCTTCCCTTCTTCACATAGACACCGCCCGACAGTTCGATCTTCTTGTTCGAATTGGGAAACGCCGACCAGTCAAAATTCTCGTGATGGATCGGCGAAATACCGTTGGTGTCCATCCAGGATGCTGAGGCGTACTGCGAGCCAACATTGACAGAGGAGGCAAACGGAACGAGGCCGAACTGTACCGGCTTCGAAACCTGCTTCATCTGCCCGGCCTGCGAGGCGAGCTTGTCGACGAGGTCCTTTGCGGCGTCCTTGAGCAGCACCAACCGCTTCTTGCCGGAACCGGAGCCGACATAGTCCATCGAACCGGAGTTATCGAGCACCAACGCTACTTCGAGCGTGTTCTTGAGCCTGATCTCCGAGGTTGCGTTGAAGTCGATCTCGGCTGTGGGGTTCTCACCGCCCATCAGCGACGAGAATGCCGGCAGGAAGTAGGGCCTATATTTGAGGTCCGCGGTCAGCTTGAGCGTGCCGCCACCGGCATTGTTTTTCGGCAGCACGACCGTCAGCGACGCGCCTTCGATGTCGCCGAGGTTCGCCTTGAAGAAGTCTTGCGCATAGGCGTGGAGCTGCTCGTCCGTTGCGCCTTCCACAACGCGCCGCGCCGTTGCGATGCCGGCCGCATCCAGCGCGTTCAGCGTCAGCTGGCGCTGCCGGGACATTTCTGTGTAGTCGACGGCGAGCGCCATACCACCCAGGATCGGCACCAGTGCCGCCGCGGTCATCAGCATGTAATTGCCGCGGGTATCGGAAAGAAAACGACGCAACATTGCTCGGTTACCCCACCATGGCTCGATTTTCGGCGGGTACAATGCGCACAAACCCCTTAAGGTGAGGTTTTCAAGCGCTCCGATTTCGATGTGTCGGCTTTAGCTTTTGTTTACGTTTCAGCCATGGCCGCACGGCGCTTTGCTGGCGCTTTCAGGACCTTGGGTCCGGAGAAGCGGTCGCCCTCCATCAGGTCGACGCCGAGGTCGATTAGCCCAACCGCGTCCTCGTCGCGTTCCACCCCGGTGGCAATCACTTGAATGCCGGCCTCCTGCAATGCAACGACCAGCTCGGCGCCTGTCGGGTCGCTGGCGCGCTTGCTCTCGCGGTCGAAAAGCCGATCGACCGAGACTTTTGCATAAATAACGCCGCGGGAGGCTGCTGTTGCGGCGTCTTCAGCGCTTCCAGCCCAGTCTTCGAGCGCGATGCGGAAGCCCTCGGCGGTCAGCTTGTCGAGATTGTCACGCACCTTGCCCTTGCGCTCCAGCACTGGGGGCACCATCGACAGCACAACGGATTTCGCAAGCGCGCGATGTTGCGACGCTAGCTGTGCGAGATTTTGCATCTCGCCTTCATTGCCGAGAAGCGCATCCGAAATCGCGATGTGGAAGGGCATCTTTTCGCTGTCGGATCCCAGCTGCCGGCGGCCGGCCTCGATCGCGTTTTTCAGCAATCCCTGTTCGAAGGCAGCCTGATTGAGTCCCGAAACGGGACTGGCAAGGCGCCTGACGTCGTGCGCATGCAGCCCGTCTTCATCGCTCACATGGGCATGAACCTCGAAACCCGCCGCAGTGCTGCGCGAGACGGAAATAATGGGCGCAAGGCTGACGACAAGTTCGTCGTCACGCACCGCGGCGGCCAGAGCCTCGCCGATATCGGCATCTGCTTCGCTGACGGCGGGCAACTCGCGCGGCACGTTCGGCGCGGGCCGAGGCCGGCGCGGTTCGCTCACCGGAGCTGATGGGTTTGCTTGCTCAGAAGCGTTCTTGCGCGTCGCCATGCTGCGAATTTCATCGGCGACCATCCTGTTCAGCTCGCCGATCGAGGCGGAATCCCGCGTGCTGCGCGAGGCCAGATCGTTGAGAGTTACTTCAACGGAATGCGAAAAGCGGCGGAATTCGTCACGCATCGCCGTCATGCGGTTCAGCGCAAAGATGGCAACGCCGATGGCAGCCATCGCGACGATCAAAGCGGCGAGCGCGAAGATTTGACCTGTGACCGGCGGCAATGTGGCTTCGGCTCCATTCGAGACCGAATAAAGTCCTATGGCCGCGATGGCCAAGGTGGTAAAAAACAATCCCCGTCGTGCAAACATCTACAACTACACCGCTTTTGCCTGCGGCCATGATGGCCCGGCCAAGCCCCCTCAGCATCGTTCTGCCACCTGCTTAGGCGTCTGTTAAGTAAAAGCTCGTGACAGGGTGAATGGCTTCGGTTAATTGCAGCCGCTCACCAGCCCAAACCTCCGCCCGACGGAACGGACTTTCCTGCGATGACGGCAACACTGCCGAAGAAAATCGATGCGCTGGCCGCGATTTCCGGCGATTACGATGTGATCCTGTGCGATGTGTGGGGCGTACTGCACAATGGCGTAGAGGCGGCACTGCCGGCAGTCGAGGCGCTGCAAAAGGCCCGCGGCGAAGGCAAGATCGTGGTGCTCATCACCAACGCGCCGCGCCCGCGCGAGCCGGTTTCGGCGGCGATGGGCAGGATCGGCGTGCCGCGCGACGCCTGGGACCGAATGGTCACCTCGGGCGACGTTACACGCGACTTGATCGCCGAGAACGCGCGCCGTATCTACCATCTCGGCCCCGATAGCGACGCCTCGCTGCTTGAAGGTTTGGACATCGAGCTCGTTGAGGAGTTCGAGGCGCAGACCGTGGTTTGCACCGGCCTTTTCGAGGACGAGGTGGAGACCCCGGAAGATTACGCCGAAACGCTGATGCGGTTGCGTGCCCGCGATTTGCCTTTCATCTGCGCCAACCCGGATATTGTTGTGGAGCGCGGCGACCGCATGATCTGGTGCGCCGGCGCGCTGGCGCGTGACTATGCGCAGCTCGGCGGCCGCACCTTGATCGCCGGAAAGCCACACAGGCCGATCTACGATGCTGCGCTGGACGCAGCTAAGGAGCTGCTTGGTCGCGATGTGCCGGCAGCGCGTGTGCTCGCCATTGGCGATGGCGTACTGACCGACATCAAGGGCGCGGCCGCTTTTGGCATTGATGCTCTGTTTATCACCGCCGGTATCCACGCAGGCGAATATGGCGGCGCCGACCCCGAACCGGCGCAACTTGCGGCATTCCTCGAACGGCATGGCTTTCAGCCGCGCGCCGTGATGCCGCGCCTGCGCTGAGCGGGTTCGACGCGATGGCCGCCACCTTCATTAGACATCAGGGGTCGAAAGACCTCCCGCCAAGCCTGCACGGCGCCGTTGTGGCGATCGGCAATTTTGATGGCGTGCATCGTGGCCATCAGGCTGTGCTGGAATGCGCGCTGGAGGCCGGTCGCGCCCGCAACGAGCCCGCGGTCGCGCTGACTTTCGAGCCGCACCCGCGCGCTTTCTTCAATCCGGACAGCAAGCCTTTCCGGCTGACGCCGGCGCCGATGCGTGCTCGCATTCTCGCAGCGCTCGGCCTCGATGGCGTGCTCGAAATACCGTTCACGCGCGATTTTGCCCAAACCGAAGCCGCGGACTTCGTGCGCGATGTGCTGGTGGGCGATCTCGACGCCTGCCACGTTGTGACAGGGCACAATTTTCACTTTGGCCGTGGCCGCAGCGGTAATCCCGACTTCCTGAGAGAAGCCGGCCACGCGTTGGGTTTCGAGGTTTCGACCGTAGAGCCTTTTGGTGACGAGGGCGGCGCAGTGGTCTCGTCGACCCGCATTCGCGAGCTGCTGGCAGAAGGCGATGTCGCGGCGGCGGCCGGCCTGCTCGGCTACCGCTACACGGTGGGCGCGGAGATTTCGGCAGGGAAACAGCTCGGGCGCACGCTCGGCTTCCCGACGGCCAACATGCGGCTCACAGAAACCAACGATCTGCGCCACGGCATCTACGCGGTCCGCTTTCGCCGTGCCGATGGCACGCTGCACGACGGCGTTGCGAGTTATGGCCGCCGCCCTACCGTCGAGGCCGAAGGCACCGTTCTTCTGGAAACCTTTCTGTTCGACTTCGAAGGCGACCTCTACGGCGAGGCCTGCGAAGTGTCGTTTTTCGGTTTCCTGCGCCCGGAACTGAAATTCGACGGGCTCGACCCGCTGGTGGCGCAGATGCGCAAGGACGAGGCGGAGGCGCGCGCTCTGCTCTCCGGCGTCAAGCCGCTATCCGAACTCGATGCGCGGCTGTGCTTCGCGACATCGTGAAGCCCGTTGGCTCGACGCGGTGCGCCCCATTGCCTAACGAGTTTCGATGAAGTCGAGAATGCTGATCACCGGAGCGACCTCCGGTATTGGAGCCGCGCTCGCCGCGCGCTACGCGGGCAGGGCGGACCTGCTGCTCGCCGGCCGCAGACCGTACGAAGAGGTCGCCGCGACGCTGCCCGCTGATGCGCACTACGTCGTTGCCGATCAATCGGAACCGGAACGAGCGGCGGCGCAGATAGGCAAGGCACTAGCAGATCTCGGCTGGGAAACCTTGGACGTCGTGGTTCTCAATGCCGGAACAGGGTGGTCCGGCGACCCGGCGACGGAGCCAGCAGCCTCCATTCGTAACACGCTTGATGCAAACCTGTTTGCCGCCGTCACGTTGGCTCATGCACTCGCGGCACTGCTCGAAGGCGGGCAGCTTGTCTTGGTCGGCTCCACGGCGCGGCGCGGCGCGCCACGTTTCGCAAGCTACGCGGCCGCAAAGGCGGGTCTCGACGGGCTTGCGCGGGCGCTGAGCGAGGAGTGGCGCGGCAAGGTGCGTGTGAAAATCGTCCACCCGGGCCCGACCGCGACAGGAATGCACGCCAAGGCGGGCTTCCATACAGGTCGTGCGCGGGCACTCTTTGCGCCTCCCGAGATGATGGCGCGGCTTATCGAGCGCGCAATCGCCCGGCGCCGTATCCGCCGAACCATCAGCTTTCCGCAATACCTCGCCGCAGCGGTGACGCCGTGGCGCAGATAGAACCAGCGCCGCGGCCCCGCGGATTGGTAACCGGCGGAAGCGCCGGTCTCGGCAGGGCGTTTGTGGACCTGCTGCTGGCGCGTGGTTATGACGTTGTGTCGATCGACCTGAACCCGCCCCACACTGAGTGCACAGCCGTGGGCATTGTCTGCGATCTCGCCGACCGCGAAGCGCTCGATCGCAATATGGCGGCAATTTTTGCCGGCGGTCCCTACGCCGTAGTCATCCTGAACGCCGGCATCAGCGCTACGGGGCGGTTCGAGAAAATGCCGGTCGAAGCCTACCGGAAGCTCATGAAGGTAAACGCCGAAGCGCCGATGGTTCTTGCTTCGGCGCTGGCCAATGCCGGTGCGTTGAAAGGGCATCTATGCTTTGTTTCGTCGCTCTCGCATTTCACCGGCTATCCGGGTGCCGCGGTCTACGCTGCCTCGAAGGATGCGCTTGCAGTCTATGCAAAGAGCATTCGCAAACCCTTCGCGAAACGCGGCATCGCCGTCACTGTGGCCTATCCCGGCCCGCTGCGCACCGAACACGCCGCCCGCCACGCACCGCCGGGTGCCGATGCCGCCCGCCGCCGCGATCCCGCTCTCGCAGCGCGCACGATGCTCGACGCGGTTCTTGCCGGCAAACGCGTGGCGTTTTCCGACCCGCGCGCACGAACGGTCGCGGTGGCCGGAGGGTTGCTGCCGGGCGTGATGGCCCGCGCCATGCGCCGCGTGATTTTCGAGAAGCTGGACCGTGATGTCTGGTGATGGCGCGGCACTTGGCCGCCTTCTGCGATTCCGCCTCTTTTCTCGCTCTCCGGTCTCGGTTAAAAGCGCGGCAATGAAAGCGCGCGTTCTCGCCCTTGGGGCCACCATACGAATTATTGGCCAGTCCTTCCGCTGACTGCCGGAGGGGCTGGGTTTTGCGCAACGCAGCGCCTGATCGAATTTCTGAGATTACAGGTGAACACCTATCCGCCCGACCTGCCGCGCGGCGGGCAACAGACATGACGAGACGATGACCGTATCAGCCGAAAAGATCGACTATTCGAAGACGCTTTACCTGCCGCAGACGGAGTTTCCCATGCGCGCCGGGCTTCCCAAGAAGGAGCCCGAGATCGTTGCGCGATGGCAGAAGATGGACCTCTATACTCGCTTGCGCGAGGACGCATCGGGCCGGCCGAAATATGTGCTCCATGACGGTCCGCCCTACGCCAACGGCAACATCCATATCGGCCACGCGCTGAACAAGGTGCTGAAGGACGTGATCACGCGCTCGTTCCAGATGCGCGGTTACGATTCGAACTACGTGCCTGGGTGGGATTGCCACGGCCTACCGATCGAATGGAAGATCGAGGAGCAGTACCGCGCCAAGGGCCGCGACAAGGATCAGGTGCCGGTCAACGAGTTCCGGAAGGAATGCCGCGAATTCGCGCAGCACTGGATCGGCGTGCAGACCGAGGAGTTCCAGCGCCTCGGCATCGTTGGCGACTTCAAGAACCCCTATACGACGATGAATTTCCACGCCGAGGCGCGCATTGCCGGCGAGTTGTTGAAATTCGCAATGTCGGGTCAGCTCTATCGCGGCTCCAAACCGGTGATGTGGTCGGTCGTCGAACGCACCGCGCTGGCCGAAGCCGAGGTCGAATATCACGACTATGAATCGGACACCGTGTGGGTGAAGTTTCCGGTAGCGATAAAGGGTGGCGAGGCCTTTGCAGGCTGGACGGAGGACGAGCGCCTCGCAACCGACATCAAAAAAGCGTATGTCGTCATCTGGACGACGACCCCCTGGACGATTCCAGGCAATCGCGCGATCTCATTTTCGCCGCGCATCAGCTACGGCGTCTATGAAGTCAAAAGCGCCGAGAACGACTTTGGCCCCCAGCCAGGCGAGAAACTGATTTTTGCGGATGCTCTGGCACATGAGAGCTTCGTAAAGGCCAAGCTGAGCTATGAGAGGCTGGGCGATATTTCCCCGCGATTGCTCAGGAAATTGGTCTGCGCACACCCGCTCAAGGGCCTCGGCGGCGGGTACGAATTCGCCGTGCCGCTCATCGCAGGCGATCACGTAACCGACGACGCGGGCACGGGCTTCGTGCACACCGCGCCCGGCCATGGCCGTGAGGACTTTGACGCCTGGATGGACGGCGCTGCGGAACTGCGCGCGCGCGGCATCGACACGGCGATCCCGTTCACCGTCGGCGATGACGGTTTCTTTACCAAGGACGCGCCGGGCTTCGGACCTGATCGCGAGGGCGGGGCTGCCCGCGTCATCGACGACAACGGCAAGAAAGGCGACGCCAACAAGGCGGTCATCGAGGCGCTGATCGCGAAGGACATGCTGTTCGCGCGCGGCCGCCTGAAGCACTCCTATCCGCATTCCTGGCGCTCCAAGAAGCCGGTCATCTTCCGCAACACGCCGCAATGGTTTGTCCATATGGACATCGACCTGGGCGACGGCTCGACGCTCCGCACCCGCGCGCTGAAGGCGATCGACGACACCCGTTTCGTGCCCAAAGCCGGTCAGACGCGCCTGCGCGCCATGATCGAGGAGCGGCCCGACTGGGTGCTGTCGCGCCAGCGCGCCTGGGGCGTGCCGATCTGCGTTTTCGTCAGTGAGGATGGCGCGGTGCTGCAAGATGAGGCCGTCAACGCCCGCATCCTCGAAGCATTCGAGGCCGAGGGCGCAGACGCCTGGTTTGCCGAAGACGCGCGCGAGCGCTTCCTCGGCAGCCGCGCCAACGAGCCATGGAAGATGGTGACGGACATTCTGGACGTCTGGTTCGATTCCGGCTCCACGCACACTTTCACGCTGGAAGACCGCCCGGATCTGAAATGGCCGGCAGATGTCTATCTTGAAGGCTCGGACCAGCACCGCGGCTGGTTCCACTCATCGCTGCTGGAGAGCTGCGGCACGCGCGGCCGCGCGCCCTACGACACCGTCATCACGCATGGCTTCACCATGGCCGAGGACGGCCGCAAAATGTCGAAGTCGCTCGGCAATCAGGTGTTTCCGCAGGATGTGATGTCGAAGTCCGGCGCGGATATCCTGCGCCTTTGGGTCATGACCACCGACTATTGGGAGGATCAGCGGCTTGGGCAGAACGTCATCCAGACCAATGTCGATGCCTACCGCAAGCTCCGCAACACCATCCGCTGGATGCTGGGCACACTGGCGCATGACGAGGGCGAGGAGGTCGCTCTTGCCGACATGCCGGAGCTGGAGCGGCTTATGCTCCACCGTCTGGCCGAACTCAGCGAGCTGGTGAACAAGGGCTACGACAATTTCGACTTCAAGCGCATTGTGCGCTCGCTGCTCGATTTCATGGTCGTGGAGCTTTCGGCCTTCTATTTCGATATCCGCAAGGACGCGCTTTACTGCGATGCGCCGTCAAGCACGCGCCGCAAGGCCGCGCTGGTCGTGGTGCGGCACTTGTTCGACAATCTGGTCACCTGGCTTTCGCCCATGCTGCCCTTCACCATGGAAGAGGCGTGGCTGGAGCGTTATCCCGACGCGCGCTCGGTTCACCTGGAACAGTTCCGCTCGGTGCCGACCGAATGGCGTGATGACGCGCTGGCGGCCAAATGGCGCAAGATCAGGCAGGTCCGCCGTGTCGTCACCGGCGCGCTCGAGATCGAGCGCAAGGAAAAGACAATCGGGTCCTCGCTTGAAGCGGCCCCGGTGGTTCACGTGGCCGATGCCGATTTGCGCGCTGCGATTGCCGACCGCGACATGGCTGAAATCTGCATCACCAGCGGCATCACGATCGAGCCGAGCGCAGCACCAGAAGACGCTTACCGGCTGGATGACGTTGCCGATGTCGGCGTCGTGTTCGCCCGCGCATCAGGCACAAAATGTGCGCGCTCCTGGCGCTACACCGACGATGTCGGCTCCGATGCCGAATACCCGGATGTATCGGCACGCGATGCGGCTGCGCTGCGCGAGCTTAAGGCTGTTGGCAGGCTTTGATTGCCCAAGGGTGCCGCGTCGTCTAAAAAGGCCGCCAAATCCGGCGTCATCTTGTCGCCGGATTTGTAAGATTTGGGTTTGGGTGGATGAGTAACCGGCAGCAATGCCGGTGATGTGAGAGGCGACTCAGTGAACAATTCCGATCAGATGCGTCCGATGCGCTTTGCGCTCGTTGCCGGCATGGTTTCGGCGGCGGCGATTGCCGTGTCCGGCTGCGTTGCGTCGCCGACCTACGGAACGGACAAGACCGCCGGCCAGCAGCTGGTGGAAGATGTCTCCGGCATTCTGGCGATCGGTTCGACCCGCAAGAAGGGCGAGCAGATCGCCTACAAGCCGCGTCCTGATCTGGTGACGCCCGAAACCACTGCAGTGCTGCCCGAACCGCAGGACGATGTGACCACCGCGTCTAACCCCGCCTGGCCGGAATCGCCCGAACAGCGTCTGGCGCGCATCCGCGCCGAGGCGGACGAAAACCGCGACAGCCCGTTCTATCGCCCGACGGTTGTGAACGACGTCGCACAGCGCAGCGGGCAGGTCACCTACGACGATCCGGTGCTTGCAAATATGAGCGACCGGGAACGGTTCGAGGAAATTCGCCGTCGCCGCATCGAAGCAAAGCGCGGCAGCGCCACCGGCCGCAAATATCTCAGCGAACCGCCGGTTGTTTACAGGCAGCCGGCTGCGACCGCTCCCACCGACGATCTCGGCGAATCGGAGTGGAAGAAAGAGCGCAAGGCGCGCCGCGAAGCCGGCGGAGGACGTTCGCTCTTCTAAGTTTCAAGGGCTTCAGTCCCTTCGCTGCCTGAAGAAATCGATCAGCAGCGACTTGGAGGCGCTTTCCTGAAAGCCCGAATAGACCTCAGGCGCATGATGGCATGTGGGTGAGGAAAAGAACCTTCCGCCGTGTATGACTGCTCCGCCTTTTTCGTCCGACGCGCCGAAATAGAGTCGCCGTATGCGGGCGAACGAAATCGCCGCCGCGCACATGGCGCAGGGTTCCAGTGTTACATGGAGATCGGCATCTGGCAGCCGCTCCGTTCCGAGTATTTCGCAGGCCTGCCTGATTGCGAGGATTTCGGCATGAGCGGTCGGGTCGTTGAGTTCGCGGGTGCGGTTTCCGGCGGCGGCAATGATATCGCCGTTTCGTACAACCACCGCGCCGACAGGTACCTCACCGCGTTTTGCAGCATCATGAGCCTGTTCCAGCGCGGCTCCCATGTAGTCGTTCCGTAAGGTCACTCTGTGGCGTACCCGATTTCCCTCGCGCCCGCTGCGGGCGTTTGTTAGTTAGCGGTCCCGGACAACGAAAGCCATATGACACAGGATCGGCAGAAATTTCAGCGGCGGCCGGATACCGGCGGCAAGGGCAAGCGCCCAGGGCCGGCGAAGAAGTCGCATGCGGCCGCGAGCGGCGAGGCAGAGCGTATCGCCAAGCGCTTGGCACGCGCCGGCGTTGCGTCGCGTCGCGAGGCCGAGGCGATGATCGCCGCCGGGCGCATTTCGGTGAATGGCAAGGTGATCGACAGCCCGGCGCTCAATGTCGGCGGCTCCGATAAGATCGAAGTGGATGGCGCGCCGATACCGGAAATCGAGCGCACCCGGCTTTTCCTCTACCACAAGCCTGCCGGGCTGGTGACGACGAACCGCGACCCTGAGGGCCGCAAGACGGTTTTCGAATCGCTGCCGTCCGATCTGCCGCGCGTGGTCACGGTCGGCCGTCTCGACATCAATACCGAAGGCCTGCTGCTTCTCACCAATGATGGCGGCCTTTCGCGTGTACTCGAACTGCCGTCTACCGGCTGGCTGCGCCGCTACCGCGTGCGTGTGCACGGCAAGGTCGATGAAAAGGCGCTGGCCGATCTGAAGGACGGCATCGCAGTCGATGGCGTTTTCTACGGAGCGGTCGAGGCCTCGCTGGACCGGGTGCAGGGCTCCAACGCCTGGCTGACACTCGGTCTGCGCGAAGGCAAGAACCGTGAGGTCCGCAATATCCTCTCCGCGCTCGGGCTGGAAGTCACGCGGCTGATCCGCGTGTCCTACGGGCCGTTCCAGCTTGGCGAGATGGCGGAAGGCGAAGTGCGCGAACTTCGCGGCCGCACGCTGCGCGATCAGCTGGGCGAGCGGTTGATAGCCGAGGCCGGAGCGAATTTCGAGGCGCCCGTCATCAATCCGCGCAGCCCGGAAAAGGCCGGAGGGGCGTCTGCGCCGCGCGGCCGCGACGCAAAGGGCTTTGGCGGCAAGGACGATAGGCGCGAGGCAACGCTGGCACGCTGGTCGACCAAGGAACCACGTCGCGACGATGCCGCCGGTAAGGATGGCGAGAAACGCCCGGCGACGGAACGTCGTTCGCGCGCGTCCAATGTCTGGATGGCACCAGGCGCGCGCCCGAGCGGCCCGAAAGCAGCATCCGCGAAGGCAGCCAAGTCACCGGTCGCGGATCCAAACCGTCGCTTCGCGAAAAAGCCTGAAAAGGGCGAGAGTGAAGCTCGCAGAAGAGACGGCAAACCGTCCGCAAAATCCAGCGCAGGAACGTCAGGCAAACATGCCGCAAAGCCGGCAGGCAAGACGTTCAGCAAGCCCGGGCCGAAGGGGCCGCGTCCGGGTGGCAAGCAGGGAGGTCGCCCCGATGCGGGTCGTCGGAGGTAGTTTGCGCGGGCGCACGCTCGTAACGCCGAGCTCGCCCGCAATCCGCCCGACCAGTGACCGGACCCGCGAAGCGGTGTTCAACGTTTTGGCGCATGCGCGCGAAGGCGGGCTAAGCGGCCTGCGCGTGCTCGACCTGTTTGCCGGAACGGGCGCACAGGGCATCGAGGCGTTGTCGCGCGGCGCATCTGCGTGCCTTTTCGTGGAAGACGCGGCTGAGGCGCGGGGCATCATTCGCGACAATATCGAGGCATTCGGGCTGACTGGCGTCGCCAAGATTTTCCGGCGCGATGCTACGAGCCTCGGCGCCGTCGGCACGATCCAACCCTTCGATCTCGTTTTCGCTGACCCGCCTTATGGAAAAGGGCTTGGCGAGAAAGCGCTTTCGGCCGCGCTCGACGGCGGCTGGCTGAACCCTGGCGCACGCGTTGTGCTGGAAGAAGCGGCAAGCGCGCGGTTTGAACTGCCGGCCGGCTTTGTGCTCGCCGACGAGCGCGAATATGGCGACACGATCATTCGTTTCCTCGACCTCGCCTGACTTTGCGCTAAATTCGGTGGCCTGATTCCGGTGGCATAAGCCTCCGGCCACCTCTCGTTTCCTATCCGGGAATATCGAATGCACTTCCGAGATATCGCTCAGCGTCTCCGCCTCGTGCTGATTATGTCAGTGCTGGCACTGTTCACCGCTCAGGCCGGTGCCGACAACGGTGCTACCAGCTTCACGCTCGACAACGGGCTGCAAGTGGTTGTCATTCCTGATCGCCGCGCACCTGTGGTCACGCATATGGTCTGGTACAAGGTTGGCAGCGCTGATGAGGAGGCTGGCCGCTCCGGCATTGCGCATTTTCTCGAACATTTGATGTTCAAGGGCACCGAAAAATACGCCGCCGGCGAGTTTTCCGCTGCGATTTCGGCCATCGGCGGCAATGAAAACGCCTTCACGTCGCGCGATTTCACCGCATATTACCAGCAGGTCGGCACCGACGCGCTGCCTGAGATGATGGAGTTCGAGGCCGACCGTATGCGCGGTCTGGTGCTCACCGAAGACGTGATCGCGCCCGAGCGCGACGTGGTGCTTGAAGAGCGGCGCTCACGTGTCGAGAACAGCCCCGGCTCGCTGCTTTCGGAAGAGGTGGAAGCGACGCTTTTCCAGAACCACCCTTACCGCATCCCCGTCATTGGATGGATGCACGAGATCGTCGAGCTTGACCGCGAACAGGCGCTGGAGTTCTACGATCTGCATTACGCTCCCAACAATGCGATCCTGGTCATAACCGGCGACGTCGCGCCCGAAGAGGTGAAGTCATTGGCCGAGGCGACCTACGGAAGGGTGCCGCGCGGCCCGGACCTGCCGCCGCGCGTGCGCCCTCAGGAGCCGCGTCAGGATACTGCCCGCACGGTCTCGCTGTCAGACCCACGCGTCGGCGTTCCGAGCATGCAGCGCAGTTGGGTGGTGCCGTCCTATACGAGCGCCGAACCCGGCGAGGCCGAAGCGCTTGACCTTCTGGCCGAGATACTGGGCGGTGGCGTGCGCAGTCGGCTCTATCAGGAGTTGGTGGTGAAAAACGGCATCGCGGCTTCGGCCGGCGCCGGCTACCGTGCCACCGCACTCGACGACACGAGCTTCAGCGTCTACGCCGCACCGCGCGGCGGAAACGACCTCGCCGCCGCGGAAGAAGCTGTTGAGGCAGAGATCGCAAGGCTGATCAAAGAGGGTGTTAGCGACGATGAGCTGCGCCGCGCCAAGAACCGCTTCCTGCGCGGCATGATTTTCGCCCGAGATAACCAGACCGGTATGGCGCGGATATATGGTTCGCTGCTCGCCACTGGCCTCAGCATTGAAGATATCGAAGCCTGGCCCGACCGCGTGCGCGCGGTGACAGCTGACGACGTGCGGGACGCCGCCCGCCGCTACCTGACAACCGACGCACATGTGACCGGCTATCTTCTCCCGCAGGAAGGGGGCAACCAGTGATGGTCAACCAACCAGCCCGCCACCCACTCGCCATGCGCGCCGAGAACACTCTTGCGACATTCATGCTGGCGTTTTTTTTCGTGACGTTTCCTGCGCTCGGGCCCGCCCATTCGGCCGTCGAAATCCAGGAAGTGCGCTCCGAAGGAGGCATCACGGCCTGGCTGGTCGAGGACTACACAGTGCCCATCGTGGCGATGAAGTTCATCTTCGAAGGTGGCTCCACGCAGGATCCAGAGGGCAAGGAAGGTCTCGCCAATCTGATGACCGGCCTCTTCGACGAGGGCGCAGGCGAACTCGACGCGGACACGTTCCAGCTCGAACTGGACGACGCGGGTGCCGAAATGGGCTTCAACGCCGGTCGCGACGCAATCACTGGCGGCATGCGCACACTGGCAGAGACCAGAGAAGGAGCTTTTGGGCTACTCAAGCTTGCCTTGACGCAGCCGCGCTTTGACCAGGCGCCGATCGACCGTATCCGCGCACAGATCGTGGCCGGCATTCAGGCGCGGGCACGAGACCCCGAAACGGCTGCGCGCATTGCTTTTGCCGAGGCCGTCTATGGCGACCACCCTTACGCGAGACGCAGCGAAGGCACGCCCGAAACGCTGGCGGCGATCACGAGCGACGATCTGCGCAGGCTGCATACACGCCTGTTTGCCCGCGACAATCTCATTGTCGGCGTGGTCGGCGCTATCGATGCCGAAACGCTGAAAACCGAGCTCGACCGCGTCTTCGGCGATCTGCCGGCGAAGGCGGATCTGATGCCGGTCGCCGATGTGGAGCCGAAGCTCGGCCAAAATGTCAGCGTTGATTACCCGCTGGCGCAGACATCGTTGCAGCTGGCTTATCGCGGCATCTCGCGTGACGATCCCCAGTTCTTCCCGGCACTTCTGATGAACCATGTGCTCGGCGGCGGTGCATTCAGTTCACGCCTGTTCGACGAGGTGCGCGAAAAGCGGGGCCTCGCTTATGGCGTTGGCTCCTCGCTCATCAACTCGCGCCACTCGGATGCGCTGCTGATCGGGACGGCGACCGATCCCGGCCGTGCGGACGAGGTATTGAGCGTGATCCAGGAAGCGGTCGCGAAGATGGCAGCCGAAGGTCCGACCGAAGCGGAACTGGAAGAAGCGAAGCGCTATCTGCTCGGCTCATATGCGATCAACAATCTCGATTCCTCCAACGCAATTGCCAATACGCTCGTCGGATTGCAGTTCGAAGAGCTCGGGATAGACTATATTCAGCGCCGCCCGGCCTTGATCGAAGCGGTGACGCGCGAACAGGCCGCGGCACAGGCACGCCGTCTGTTGAGTGATGCACCGGCGGTGCTGACGATTGGCCCTGGAGAGAGCGACTAGTTGAACCTTCCCGGCAAAACACCGAAGACGAGCTCATCGCCGAGCGTTGCGATTGCGCTTGGGGCTGGCGGCGCACGGGGTCTGGCGCACATTCATATCGTTGAAGTGCTGGACGAACTCGGCATCAGGCCGGTCGCTATTGCGGGTTCCTCGATCGGCTCGATCATTGGTGCTGGCATGGCAGCGGGTATGACGGGCCGGGAGATACGTGAATATGCCAGTGGCAATCTCGGCAATCGCGGCGAGGTGATGGCGCGCATCTGGCGCTCGCGGCCTGCAAGCCTCTCGGAAATGATGTCGGGCGGATTGCGGGCGCAGCTCAACATCGAGCGCATCCTCAAGGCGTTTTTGCCGGAGGGCATACCGGGCAGGTTCGAAGACCTGTCGATCCCGCTGCAGGTGACCGCGACCGACTATTTCGGGCATGAGCTGATCGTGTTCGACAAAGGCGAATTGCTGCCGGCCGTCGCTGCGTCGGCCGCGATTCCGGCTTTGTTCAAGCCGGTTCAGAGCGAGGGGCGTCTGCTGGTCGATGGCGGCCTTTTCAATCCGGTCCCCTTCGATCTCCTGCAGGGCAAGGCAGATATTGTGATCGCGGTCGATGTTGCGGGCGGGCCGACAACGGTGCGGCGATCGGCGCCGAGCGCACTGGATCTCATGTTTGGTACGAGCCAGCTGATGATGCAGGCTAACACGGCTCTCAAGCTCAGGATGATGCAGCCTGACATCCTTTTGCGCCCACCTGTTTCGCGCTTCCGGGTGCTCGATTTTCTTAAGGTCGATGCTGTGATGGCGGAGACAGCCTCAATCAAGGATGAGCTGAAGCGCCAGCTGGAGCGGGCTTTCTCGGGCGAAAAGACGCTTGTGCCGGATATTCGCTAGGTCAGTGAAACGTCGCTGCCTTCGCCGTTGAGAAAGGCGAATGCGACGATGGCGGAGGCCCGGGCAGCACGTCGTCCGGGCCGGTGCCCTCACGGGCGAGCTTCGCAACAACCCTGAACGCGACGATGATTGCGGCGATGCCGAAGGGCACGGCGCCCAGCGCCCAGCCGGCGATGACGCCTATCGCACCGTAATATTGCGCGCCAACCCACACGAAGGGGATAACGCCAAGCGTCGAGCGGCCCCAGCTGAATACGGTGGAATAGGTCGCGTAGCCCAGATTGTTGAATGCCGCGTTGGCGACGAAGAGCACGCCGTAGAGCACGAAGGATGCCGCAGCGATGCGGCAGAAAAACACGACGATCTCGCGCGCTTCGCCCTCGGCGTTGAAAAGGCCGGCCAGAGGCTCTGCGGCCAACGCCATCAGCCCCCACACGATCAGCACGTAGACGATGATGAAGATCATGGCATCACGAAGTGCGTCGCGAGCGCGGTCATAATACTGCGCACCGATATTCTGCCCGATGATTGGCCCGACAGCACCAGAGAGGGCGAACACGCCGGCAAAGGCGACCGGCAGAATGCGCCCCACAATTGCCCAGCCGGCCACCGCCTGATCTCCGAACTCGGCGATCTCGACCGTCACATAGGTGTTGCCGACAGGAGTGGCGACTTGCGTCATGATCGCCGGTACGCCGACGGCGAAGAAGGGCCTGAACGCGGCGGCCAACTCGATGCGGCTCGGGATTTTCATCAGCCGATGGACGTAGTGCACGCCATAGATGCCGACCGCGAGCAGCACGAAGCGCGAAATGACGGTAGCTATTGCCGCGCCGTCCAGACCGAGATCGAAGCCGAAGATCAGGATCGGATCGAGCACCGCCGTGGCCATTCCGCTGATCAGCGTGACATACATGGCACGCCGCGCATCTCCCGCTGCGCGCAATATGCCGGTCGCGCCCATGCCGATGGCGACGATTGGCGTTGAGGGCAGCACGATCTGCATGAAGCGGGTGGCAAGTTCGAGAGTGCGGTCCCGTGCGCCGACCCAATAAAGCAGGTTCTCCAGGAATGGCCAGGCGACAAGCGCCACCGCCAGCATCACGACACCAAGAAAGATCATCGACGCGCCGCCAAGCCGCGCTGCGGTCTCGCGATCGCCCCGACCAAGCGCCCGCGAAACCACGGCCGAGGTTGCGATTGTCAGACCAAGTGCGGTCGAAATGGTGAAGAACATCAATGCGCTGGCAAAACCGATAGCCGCAGCGAGTTCCTCCACACCAAGCATTGCGATGTAGAAGAGGTTGAGCGCGTCGACGATGAAGATCGCAAGCAGGCCAATCGAGCCCGTGGCCGTCATGACCACCACATGCCGCATCGTTGAACCGGTCGTGAACTTGCCGGCTTCTTGGGCTTTTGCCCCGCTCATGCCAGCCGCCATATGGCGAAACCGGCCGCGCATTGCTGCTTCAACTGCCTGCCCCTTACCGAAACTCCCAGCCAACAACACCGCAGCCATTGCGCCGGGCGGTTGAGGGCCATAGATGATCTGTTTGAGCCCTAAAGCAAGATGATACCCGGAAAGCCGAACATGCAAGCCGATAGCGACGCACGCCATCTCGTCGATCTTGTCTCAGCTCTCGTAGAGGCGGCAAAGAAAGCGGGCGCCGAGGCCGCAGACGCGGTTGCAGTGCGCGCCCGCTCTAGCTCCGTTTCGGTGCGCATGGGCAAGGTGGAAGCCACCGAGGCTTCCGAGGGCGATGACATTGCTCTGCGGGTTTTCCTCGGCAAACGCGCCGCAAGCGTTTCGGGGAACGCAGCGTCCGACCCCAAGGCTCTTGCCGAGCGTGCGGTCGCCATGGCGCGGGTTTCGCCTGAAGACCCGCATCAGGGCCTGGCGTATGCCGCGCGGCTGGTGCGTGAACCAAAAGAACTCGAACTTCTCGACCAGACCGAACTCGGTGCGGACGAACTGCGCGAGGCAGCACTTGCCATGGAAGAGGTGGCGCTCTCGGTTCCAGGCGTCACCAATTCAGGCGGCAGCAGCGCCTCATCCGGTCTTGGCGGGCTGGTGCTCGCAACGTCCGAGGGCTTCGTTGGCCAGTATGCGGGGTCGCGCTTTTCGCGCGGCATCAGCGTGGTGGCGGGCGAGGGCACTGCGATGGAGCGCGACTATGATTTCTCGTCTCAGTCGCATTTCGCGGATTTGAGAAATGCGGAGGAAATCGGCCGCAAAGCCGCCGAACGCGCTGTGCGCAGGCTGGGTGCCCGCAAGGCCCGTACCGGTCCGGTGACCGTGGTGCTCGACCCGCGCGTCGCGCGCGGCTTCGCCGGCCATTTCGCGTCGGCGATCAATGGCGCTTCCGTCGCCCGCAAAACGAGCTTTCTCCGCGAGATGATGGGCAAACAGGTAGCAAGTGCTGCGATCACCGTCACCGACAATCCTCTGAAGGTGAGGGGTCAGGCATCGCGGCCATTCGACGGCGAGGGCGTGGAGGGCCAGCCGCTGACCGTGATCGAAAGCGGCGTGCTGCAGCACTGGTTGCTTTCCACATCGGCTGCCAGCGAATTGGGGCTCGAAACCAACGGTCGTGGCATGCGCTCCGGAACGTCGGTCAATCCGGGCTCCACCAACTTCGCAATCGAGCCGGGTTCGGCCGCGCCGGAAGCGCTGATGAAAGACCTCAAGGAAGGCTTTTACGTTACCGAGGTATTCGGCCATGGCGTGAACATGGTGACCGGCGATTACAGCCGTGGTGCATCCGGCTTCTGGATCGAGAATGGCGAACTCACTTATCCCGTTTCGGAAGTAACGATTGCCGGCAATCTGAAGGACATGTTCCTGCACGCAACGCCGGCCAATGATCTCGACCGCAATTTCGGAACCGCTGCACCCACGATCGTCATCGAAGGCATGACCCTTGCCGGTGCCTGACGGTGCTGAGACAAGCGCAGCGGACGACCTCGCGCTGATCCGGGCAGCGGCGGCGGAGGCCGGGCGCATCGCACTGCGCTATTTCCGCAAAGACCCCGAAGTCTGGATGAAGGGCGGCACCTCGCCGGTGAGCGAGGCGGACATCGCCGTCGATCGCTTCCTCCGCGAAACGCTGGGTGAAGCGCGACCCGCCTACGGCTGGCTGTCGGAAGAAACCGTGGACACTGCCGACCGGCTTTCGGCGCTCCGCACATTTGTCGTGGATCCTATCGACGGCACGCGCGCCTTCGTGGACGGCCGCGATGTCTGGTGCGTGAGTGTCGCCGTAGTCGAGAACGGGCGGCCGCTATGCGGGGTTCTAGACTGCCCGGCCCGTGACGAGGTCTATGAGGCGTCCAAAGACGGCGCAGCGCTCAAGAACGGCAATGCGATTGCAGTCAGAAAGCCGTCCGGTTCGCCTGTGGTCGCAGGGCCGCGTCCGCTGATCCGGGAGCTGGAACGTGCGTTCCCCGCGCCGCTTAAGCACCACCCATATGTGCCCTCGCTCGCCTACCGTATCGCGATGCTTGCCGAAGGACTGATCGACGGCAGCTTCGTGAAGGCCAATTCGCATGATTGGGATCTGGCCGCGGCGGACCTGATCCTCGAACAGGCGGGTGGCCGCATATGCGATGTGCAAGGCCATGACATCGTTTACGCTTCGGCCAACCCCAAGCTGGGCATCCTTGCGGCGGGAAGCGGAGCGCTTCTGGATCGAATGGTGAAATCGATCGCGGAATACGACGGCTGAGCCCCCAAAGCGGTTTCATTGCGGCCTGATTTGGTCTAGTGACTCCGGCACCATTGGGGCGGGCGGCGCCACGAATGTGTCGCACAATTTCAGGGTCGTACTCATGTCCAATTCGGAAGCTACCGAACAAAAGCAGTTGCTCCATCTCGTATTTGGCGGCGAACTTTCTTCGCTCAAAGGCGTACAGTTCCGTGACCTTGAATCGCTGGACGTGGTCGGCGTCTTTCCCGATTACAAATCGGCCGAAACGGCATGGCGCGCCAAGGCGCAGGCCACAGTCGACAACGCCCATATGCGTTATTTCATCGTACATCTTCACCGCCTTCTCGACCCCGACGCGGACGCTGGTTCGGCGGATTAGCGTCATGTTGGAGGCCGGTCTGGCCGTATCGGGTATCGAGCGGCTTCATCTCGACGCGGGAGCGCAGGGATGAGCGATCGCTGGGCGCGCACATTGATGGGTGGCTACCGGTGGGCGGGCGCGGCTGCCTACCCGTTTGTCGGCGGCTATATGGCCTGGCGGGCCGGGCGCGGCATCGAAGATAGCGGCCGCCGCCGCGAGCGTTATGGCCGCAGCGACAAACCACGCCCGGTCGGTCCGCTGGTCTGGGTTCATGCCGTCAATGAAAGCGAGACGCTGGCCGTAACAGGTCTGATCGGGCGTATCCTCGCGCTCGGTCTCGATGTTGTTTTGACCACGGGCACGCTCGGCTCAGCCCGCGTGGCGCGTGAGCGGCTGGGCGACCGGGTGATCCACCAATATGCGCCGCTCGACCTCAAACCCGCGGTAAGCCGCTTTCTCGATCACTGGCGGCCCGACCTCGCCATTATTGCGGAATCCGAAATCTGGCCGATGACCATTCTGGAACTCGGCGCCCGGCGCGTTCCCATGGTGCTTGTTAATGGCCGTATGTCGGAGCGCGCCTACGAGGGCTGGCGCAAATGGCCCTCGCTGGCCGAGGCGCTGCTTGAAAACCTGTCGCTTGTCTCGGCCCAGTCCGAGCAGGATGCAGAGAGGTTCACAGCACTCGGCGCAAGGCCGGTCGCGATCTCCGGCAGTCTCAAGACCGATATCGACCCGCCTCCAGTGGATGAGCTCGAAATGCGGCGCGTCTTTGCGCAGATCGGCAAACGAAAGTGCTGGGCCGCCCTTTGCACGCATCCGGGCGAAGAGCTTGCGGCAGGTGAGGCACACAAAAAGCTGAAAACGCGTTTCGCCGACGTGCTGACCGTGATCATGCCGCGCGATGCGGCGCGGTCGGATGCAATCGAGACGGAATTGGTAGGGCTTGGGCTGACGGTCGCGCGGCGCAGCCGTGGCGACAAGGTGACTGACAAAATCGACGTGCTGCTCGGCGACAAGGAAGAGCGCGGTCTTTACGTGCGCCTCGTCGACATCGCTTTCTACGGCGGATCGATGTTTGGCGGCGGTGGCGAAAATCCGATCGAGGCGGTGGTGCTGGGCTCCGCCGTACTTTGCGGGCCGGACTATGCGCGCTGTGCCGACATCTACGATCCGCTGATCGCCAAGGGCGGCGTGCGGTTGGTCAAGGAGAGGGAGCTTCTGGCCGGTGCATTGAACCATCTGATGCGCAATGACGACGCGCGCCATCGCATGATCGACGCCGGCACCAAGGCGCTCGAGCAGATGCGGGGCGCGCTCGACAACACGATGCGCGGGCTGGAGCCCTTCATTCACCCGCTGGTGGTGAAGGCCAAGCTCGGGAGCGCAACACCCACCCGTCGCTAGGCGCGGTGGGCCGCAGGAGGGAAGCGATGCCGGGCAGGGGATGCCGGTAGAATGGGAACCAGCGAAACGCCGCCTTTCTGGTGGCAAAAGCCCGACTGGAGATCGCTGGCGCTGGCGCCGGCAGCTGCGATCTATGCCAACGCGACGCGCATAAGGCTCGCACGCCCGGCGCGCGTGACGGTCGATCTGCCGATTTTGCGCGTTGGCGACTTCGCAGTTGCGGTTCCGGGGAAAACACAGGCCGCGATGGCCTTCGCACGGGCGGCCATCGCTTTCGGGCATCGACCGGGTCTGGTGTGCCAGGGGCCATCCGGTTTCGGCAATCAGCCGCATCGGGTCGATCCAGTGCATGACAGCGCCCGCCATGTAGGCGAAGCAGCACTTGAGATGGCGCAGGTCGCGCCCACTATCGTCTGTTCCGATCGCGCCGCCGCTGCCCGCCTGCTGGCCGCCGAGGGTTGCGATTTTCTGATCGTGGTGGACGGCCTGTCGGCCTGGCCATTGAAGACCCACTATTCCGTGCTGGTGGTGGATGCAGCACGCGGACTTGGCAATGAGCGGGTCGTGCCTGCCGGGCCACTGCGCGGCAGCCTCACCGACCACGCCCGCGCCGCCGACGCGGTGCTGCGCATTGGCAGCGCCGCCGGTGGCAACTCGGCTGTGCGCGCAGCGGCCCGCGCGGCCCGTCCGGTTTATGAATCGCGGGTGGTTTTCCGCAATGGTTGCGACCTGGCAGGCAAGAAGGTCATCGCGTTTTCCTCGATCAAGCATCCGCAGAGCTTCTTCGAAGGCCTGCGCGAAATCGGCGCCGAGCTGTTGTCAGCGGACCATCTGGCCGAAGGCCATCTGCCGCCGGCCGATCGTCTTTCCGAGATGCTCGCCGAGGCGGTACACAAGAAGGCGCTGATCGTCACCACCCGACGCGACATGATACGGCTACAGGCAAGCGACACAGAGCTCGACGTGCTGAAAAACCGGCTGGTGCCGCTCGACATTGCTGTTGAATTCGAGGTCGAGGCCAATGCCCGCACCATGATCGACGAGACGATCGCGGAGTGGCGACGTTCGCGGGTTGGCTGACGCGCGTTGCTGGACGATACTCTGCCAATGACGGGAGGAGGTTCGCATGAGTGTTGAAACGGAAAATGCGGCAGCGCGCACACCCTGGCATCTTTGGGTAGTCGGCGGCGTATCGCTGCTTTGGAATGCAGTTGGCGCGTTCGACTATCTGATGACTCAATCGCGCGCCGAATGGTACATGGCCGAGTTCACGCCGGAGCAGCTCGAATATTTCTATGCTTTCCCGGCCTGGGCCGATGCGGGCTGGGCTTTTGGGGTGTGGGGCGCGTTTTTCGGCTCGGTCGCGCTGCTCTTGCGCCGCAGTTGGGCGGTCTGGCTGTTCGGCCTGTCGATCCTCGGCCTGATCGTCACGTCTATCTACAATTTCGTGCTGACAAATGGCGCGGAGCTGATGGGCGGCGGCATCGGGGTTTGGATTTTCAGCGGACTGATCTGGCTGATCACGATCGCACTGTTTTTCTACGCGAGGCGTATGGCTGCAAAGGGCGTGCTGCGCTGAGAACGCCTATTTGCTGCGCTTGCGCAGTTCCGGGTCGTGCTGCATCTCGGCTTTGAGCGAAGCCTCCGCGTCAAGATAGGCCTCTTGGCGTGCAACGCTCCAATAGCGCAGCTCATCGAGCGGAATGCTCTCCGCCGTTACTGCGCAACGCACGAACGCGCCCGGCGAAATGACCTGAAAGTCACCGTCGAGATATCGGATCCGCGCCTCGCGGGCGCCGGGGCCTTCAAAGCGGTTCATGGCCTGTCCATACAAGTTCGCGCCGGCGTGCGACTTCCCCAACTGAGCGGCGTTCAGCCGCCACCCGCCTTACGGCCACAGATCGCACCTTAGGTCAAGCGCGGCTACCTACGGCCAAACAAGCGTTCAATGTCGCCGAGCTTAAGTTCGATATAGGTCGGGCGGCCGTGATTGCACGTCCCTGAGCCGGGTGTGGCTTCCATTTCCCGCAGTAGCGCGTTCATTTCGTCGGGCTTGAGGCGGCGACCTGAACGCACCGAACCGTGGCAGGCCATGGTGGCCGCCACCTTGTTGAGCCGCTCTCGCAGCGTCTCGGCTGTGTCGTGTTCGGCAATTTCGTCCGCGAGGTCGCGCACGAGGCCCGCAACGTCGGTGTCGCCGAGCATCGCCGGTGTTTCACGCACGGCGATCGCACCGGGTCCAAAGCGCTCCAGCCCCAGCCCTAGTCTGCCAAACAGTTCCGAGTGCGTGGCGAGACGTTCGGCATCTTCTTCCGGCATGTCGATCACTTCCGGGATGAGAAGCATCTGCGCCGCCACCGGTCGGCTTTCGAGCCCGCGCTTCAGCGCCTCATAGACAAGCCGCTCATGCGCGGCATGCTGGTCGACGATCACGAGTGAATCCGCTGTCTGCGCAACGATGTAGTTCTCGTGGATTTGTGCGCGCGCAGCACCCAACGGCGCATCTTTGAGCGATGTGTCGTCGCTTGCCTCGGCGACTGGCGCGCTGATCACAGGCCCGGCCTCGAACAGGGCCTGTCCCGCTTCCGCGAAGCCGCCTGGGGGCGGCGAATAGGGTTGACGCCAGGCGGCAGGCGCTTGCGGAGCCGCACCTTCGGGCCGGAATGCGTCCATCATCGCGCTGGCCGCCGAGGTGGAGGCGCGAATGCCGGCGCCAGCCAGCGTCTCGCGCACCGCGCCGATGATCAGCCCGCGCACGCGGCCCGGATCGCGGAAGCGCACATCGGCTTTCGCAGGATGCACATTCACGTCGACATCGGCGGGATCGAGCCAGAAAAACAGTGCCGTCACCGCATGCCGGTCGCGCGGAAGAATATCGGCAAATGCGCCGCGCATGGCTCCTGCGACCAGCTTGTCGCGGATCAGCCGCCCGTTGACGAATGCATATTGCTGCTGCGCGGTCGCTCGCGAATAGGACGGGATCGAAATATAGCCGGTGAGGCGAACGCCCTCGCGCATCGCATCGACCGGCAATGCGTTGTCGATAAATTCGTCGCCAAGCACCTGTGCAATGCGTTTGCGCGCCGCCTCGTCGCCAATGGCCGGCGAAAGCTCAAGCGTGGAGCGATCGCTGCCTGAAAGCGTGAAGCGCACCGACGGGAACGCCATTGCGATGCGCTTCACCACATCGGTGACAGCTGCTGCTTCCGCACGCGGGCCCTTCATGAATTTCAGCCGCGCAGGTGTGGCGTAGAAGAGGTCGCGCACTTCCACCGTGGTGCCGCGGTTGGTTGCGGCGGGTTTGACCGGCGAAGCCACGCCGCCCTCGACGCGGATTTCGGAGCCGGTATCGGCGTCCGCCGTGCGGCTGCGGATCGAAAGCCGTGCAACGGAACCAATCGAGGGCAAGGCCTCGCCGCGAAAGCCGAGCGTGTGAATGTCGTTGATGTCGGCGTCGAGCTTCGACGTGCAGTGGCGGCCGACTGCCAGCGCCATCTCGTCCGGCGCAATGCCAGCCCCGTCGTCGATGACGCGGATCAGCCCGAGCCCGCCGCCTGCCGTCGCGACCTCGATACGCGTCGCGCCTGCGTCGAGCGCGTTTTCGACGAGCTCTTTCACCACGCTCGCAGGCCGCTCGACCACCTCGCCGGCGGCGATCTGGTTTATCATCGTGTCGGGAAGTTGGCGGATCGGCATGATGAGGCGGACTCTATGCGGATTCGATGCGCATTGCAGCGCCTTAAGCGCTGCTGTCCACGATCCGGCGTGGAAAGGCGCGAGAAATTTTAAGCTTGAAACAATTTCGCGCTTCGGGCTGAATGCGCTATGCTGACGGCCAGCAAGGCATCACATCAGGAAGGCGCACATGAACGTGGAATCACCCGACATCCGGCAGATGAAAGCTCCCTTTACGTGGGATGATCCGTTTTTGCTTGAGGATCAGCTTGGTGAGGAGGAGCGGATGATCCGCGATGCGGCTGCGGGGTTTGCGTCGGAGCAGCTGCTGCCGCGGGTCGAGAAGGCCTATCTGGAGGAGACGACGGAGCCGGAGATCTTTGCCGAGATGGGGGCTGCCGGGCTTCTGGGCGTGACGGTGCCTGAGGAATATGGCGGCGCGGGTGCGGGCTATGTGTCTTACGGGCTGGTGGCGCGTGAGGTGGAGCGGGTGGATTCGGGCTACCGCTCCATGATGAGTGTGCAGTCGTCGCTGGTGATGTACCCGATCCAGGCCTATGGCTCGGAGGAGCAGCGCAAGAAATATTTGCCCAAGCTGGCGAGCGGTGAATGGATCGGCTGCTTCGGGCTGACGGAGCCGGATGCGGGCTCCGATCCGGGCGGCATGAAGACGCGGGCCGACAAGACCGACGGCGGTTACCGCCTCAACGGCTCCAAGATGTGGATATCGAATTCGCCGATCGCGGATGTGTTCGTGGTGTGGGCGAAGTCGGCCGCACATGACAACCAGATCAGGGGTTTTGTGCTTGAGAAGGGCATGAAAGGCCTGTCGGCCCCGAAGATCGACGGCAAGCTGTCGCTGCGCGCTTCGATCACCGGCGAGATCGTG
>JAEPQK010000005.1 GCA_017640615.1 Rhizobiaceae bacterium
AACCTGCTGACGCCCGGCGACAATTCAGTCTGCGGTACAGGGCTCATACCCTCCAGGTCGAGCCACGCCGCGCCGGTGCCTTTGATCTGTTTGCCATGCTTGTCGAACTTCGGACCGTGCTCAGGGCCGACATTCACGAACGTTGCGAAGGGGACCAGCGAGAACTTCAGCTGGTCTTTGTTATTGATCTGGGTGGTCATCGACCGGATCATTCCGGTCACGGCACCTTTCATTGCTCGGAGCTTTCCCCCCTCCATCGATCCGGTCGTGTCGAGAACCAACGCAACTTCGTAGCTCGCATAGGCGATGTCGGCGGTAGATGCAGCTTGAACGGTCCAGTCGCTGTAACCAAACAATCCGCCAAAGGCCATTGAGGTCTGAGCGGTCGCTTCGATGGTAACACTGGTGCCCTTTCGCCGCACTTTCAGGTTGGCGAACTTGAGATCGTAGTTTTCCTTTAGGAACAACCTCACGATCTGTCTGGCCTTGCGGTTGTTGATCGTTTCACCCTCGCGGGCAACCGCCAACACAGCGGCGTCCATCGCCTGCTGTAGTTCGTTTTGGGATCGGTTGATCGTTGTGAGGTCTACGCCCAGCCCAGCGGCAAGCACCAGCGGAACGGTCAATGCAGTCGATATAATCGCGAAATTGCCGCTCGTGTTCTTGAGGAAACGTTTCAACGCGCTTTGCATAGGCAACCACCCCTGATTGACCTCGCACGTTAGTCGACGAACCTTAAATGCCCGCTAAGTCACACAGCTAACGCCTACTTAATTTGCGGTCGGGTCTGACGATGAACGCAATATCCTGAACACGCTCGATCTGCTGATGCCCAGCTTGGCCACGATGGCGTCTGCCGTGTGCCCCTCGGCCTTCAAGCGGCGAACCTCTGATGCCTTGCGGCGAGCCGTAGGCGCACGGCCTTTGTACTTGCCCTCGGCTTTGGCCTTGGCGATGCCCTCTTTCTGCCGCTCCAGCATCAGCTCTCGCTCGAACTCCGCTATGGAGCCCATGAGGTTCAGCATCAGCTTGCCTGTTGGGGTCGCGGTGTCGAGGTTGAGATTGAGAACGCGAAGTGCCACACCCTTGCGGGATAGGTGTCCAGTGAGATCAACGAGGTGCGCCATGGAACGCGCCAGACGGTCGAGGCGGGTGACAACCAGTGTGTCTCCTTCCCGGATGAACTCCAGCGCTCGCTCAAGTTCCGGCCTACGTGTCGCAACAGATGACACCTGTTCCTTGAAGACACGCTCGCACCCTGCGGCCTCCAGGTCGCGCAGCTGGGCATCAAGCCCCGCAAGTTGGTCAACAGTGGAGGTACGGGCATAGCCAATGGTGGCGGAAGGCATGGTTGGCTCCGGTGTTCACTAAACTCTAAGAGCCGATGACACCAAGAGTGCCAGAAGTCAATACCCACCCATGTGACACCAAAATGAGGCCGGTCGTGAGAGAGTCACTGGGGCAGGCCTCAATGAGACTGGCATCAGATGGCTGTGTGTCTTCGCAATGACCCGCTGGCAAAATGGCGGGAATGGTGAAATCTGGTCTATGGGGAACTGCTGAGCAGTGGCATGACATCAGCGGGTTGTGTTGGGGGCACAATGACCGAAAACAGGCTTAGGCTAAGTGTTGAGCGAGAAAGTGAAATGGCGAAGGTCTTTGCGGGACAGACCTCATACAGCCGCGCAATTCCACTGACAGTACTCGTTGAAAAAGCGCAGCGAACCGGCTCCGCCAGTCGCGACAGCTTGAGTGCGCTCAAAGTCCGCATACTGGATTACGGGGCTCGCCACGGTTTCAACATCGACGAAGAGGGTTGATCCCACCAGACTGGCCGAGGGCCATTTACATGGAGCCTTGTACTAGGTATTTATTCCTCAGCACCGAAGCAGGAGTGAAAGATGCCCCGCCGCAAGCGCCGAGAACAGGCACTCGATGTTCAGGTCGATAGTCTGGAGCGTGAACTTGCAGGGCTTCGCCGCTCCATCGATCAGGTTCGATACAACCTGATGCCCTTTCGTCCGCATGACGAGGCGCTGGGCGCATTAGTTCGCCAGATGATAAGGACAATCAACGTTCTGAGGGGCCGTGACCCTGACTACCAGCGCCCCCATGAGGGCCACATGGCAAACGGCCGTCCCTTGTCCTGATCGACAACCCAAGCTGCTTCTTGCAGTACAGGACACCGGCGACATCTCAGGGCCCGGATGGGGGGATATTGGGCTTCGGCATCTACATGACGGGCAAACAGAATTTTTCACAAAAGGGTCGCGCCTCAGGGATCATGGCCCTCGCGGTCCTTGGAGGGGAGCCGAAGCTCCCCCCCGCGCATGTCGGGACGATGACATCCATGACAGGTTTATTCCAGATGGGGTCTGTCAGTTGAGAACAGCAGGAAGCATCGCAATCGTGGTCTCAGCCGCCTTGTACAGGTCGGGCATGTTCCAGCGTAGATGACGCAACAGCGGGTCGCGGGTCCGGTGGTAGCTCTCGTTGCGCCATCGGTTGCCTTTCCATTTCTGAACAATCCACTGGATGCCTTCTGGGCAGACGATGAGGCGGTGTTGGCTGTTGAGGGTCGTAACGATGTAGGGGTAGTCGGATGATGTTTCTCGCAAGTGGGGGTCTTTCTTAGTTCTGGAAACAGCGTGGCCAGAGACGGGCGGGGCTAGTTCTGATGTCGAGGCAAGGCATAGGCCTGATCGCGCTGTGGCCACGGTTGAGAGGCCGAGACGGGCCGTTGGGGCTGTGCGGGACGCGGCACCGCGAGACGGGCGGTTATGCAACCGGTGTCGAAGGGGAGGTGTAGTCCCGGTCGTTTGAGGCGGCCTTACAGTCGTTTGTCGGAGTTTCCACTTTCCCGCCTATAGGAGAACGGAAAAAGGAAAGGGCAGGAGGGGAGCCGAAGCTCCCTCCCCGAGTGTTGCGGCGGTAATCAGTAATCCGCACAGGCCACGCCGGTGTCCTCCGGTGGATCGAAGTCGGTTAGGTCACCGCTCGCCTCGGCTTCCCGAAGTTTCTTAGCGCGACCCAAGCTGTCGATGACGCCCTCCTTGGTGATCAGCCCGGAAGCCACCAGCCGACCTATGCGCTTCGATACTGCCGGTTCGCCAATGCCGAAGTGCTTCGCGAGTTCCTTCTGGGTTGCGAAATGGAGGCTCTGGATGGCCTTAAGCGTTGCCGCCAGTTCATCCTCGGGGTCCTCTTCGACAGCCCACCCGGTATCCCCAAGGGTCCATGTGCGCGGCGTCGTTGATGCCCCACCCTGCGCCCGGAACTTGGAGAAGCTTGCAACGAAGCTGGCCTTGCCATGCACCGGCACAGAAGGCTTCTTGAGGCCAAGGATGACTTCGAAGGTGGTCGCCAGCGCCGTTGAACCTCGGGGCTCCTGACCGTCCTTGCGAGCATGGTGGACGAGGATCGTCGTGATCCCCGCCTGTTTCATTCGCAGCATGAAGGACTGCACCGTGCGGAACGCCACCGCCTCGTTCTCATCTTCAAGGCCGTCCGCCACCGTGGACAGGTTGTCGATGATCAACACATCGGCCTTGGTGTCACTGCAGCGCCGCAAGAGCGCCTTCTGGTGATCCTCATCAGTCACGTCAAAGAATGTGCTTAAGGGCTTCTGATCCTGCCGCGCGATGATCGTCAGGTTCTCTCCGGCCTCCTCGTAGTCCAGTCCGGCCACTGCGGTTTCACCCAGGAGCCTCAGGCGTTCCTGAAGGTCCTGCAGGTGCATCTCACCGTCGATCAGGAGAACCTTGCGGGGGATACCGCAGGACCATTCCCAGACCCTGCCGCCGCCAGCGATGGCGAGGGCGAGCGAAAGGGTGAGCATGGTCTTGCCGACACCGGACCCGGCCCAGATGAGGGCCGTTTCACCGGTGCGCAACCAAGGGTCGATGACGTGGTGACGGGGTTGGAACTGGCGTTCAAGGAGGGTCTTGGCGTTGATCTGCTTGAGCAGCATCGTCGGATGTTGCGTCATGGCTACGTGGTTCTTTCTGAGGGTTATCCGTCCGCTGTGGGCACGGCTCAGCTCTGCCAGAGAGGGTCACTCGTGGCATACGGGTTTCCTGGATGTAGTTGGGTTGGTCGCCGGTGTTCAGTCTGGGTTCGCAGACCCGGCAGTGATGCAGCTGCTACACCGCGAGACTTCGGCCTGAACGGCGTGATCCACGCAGTCAGCGTATGCGCCGCTCCGGAAAATCTTGAGATGTAGCAGTATGGGCCCCTATTGGGCTCCAGCTATCTGCCAGACCGATCACTTGTCCGACCGACGAGATATGAAACATGAAGGACAGCGAGAACTGCTTTTCATGTTCTATATGGGCCCGCAATCTCAGCCCCTTAGATGCTTGCGATATCGGAGCAGAAGATACCCCTTGATCACATCGCTGCTGGTAGCTTCACTGCTTCAATGCAGCGCGCCATCTGCTCCTGGGATGCGCCCAATCGGTTGTAGATATCGAAAGCGAGAGCAGCCCGTTTATGTCCAATGACGCTCTGAATTGTCTCCAGCGGTTGGCCAGCGTGTTCCGCTTTCATTACGAACCATCGCCGGAAGGAATGGAAGTTGACAAGCGATCGGCGTTTGCCGTCGATCCGGTGATCTACCCCGACACTCCGGCGATATTCTGTGAACTGGTTGGATGCCTTGAAAGATCGCTCACGCCTCGATCCCACTTTTTTCACCGGGGGCCACTCGGGGAACAGATGGTCTTCTGGCAACTTTCCGCGTGTACGTCGTTCGACGATCTCAATTAGACCGGAATGGATCGGAACGAGCCGAGCTGAGGGCTCCCTCTTCTGCGGCTTGAAGCGAAATGTGCCGTTGTTGCAGTCCCCGACCGATAGAGAAACGATCACATCGATGCGAGCGCCAGAAAGCGCCGCAATGCACATTAGGTCATGGAGCTTCGGGTCGGCTGTCCCAGATAGCAGCGTTGCCACTTTGGCGTCGGTGAAGGGGCGCTCCTTGACCTCCTGTGTCTCCAGCGGGACCGTATAGATCAGCCCCGCCCAGACGTTGCGGTCAACCGCATCCCGTCGCTCAAGCCACTTCCAGTAGAGGCCCAAGCGCCTGATGTACTTATTGAGCGTGACCGGTCCCCGTCCTTCGGACTTGCGGAAGTCGTCTGTAAATCTCGCGGCTTCATTTCTCCCAAATGTCTCCAGCAGCGGCGCCACATTGTTCTTCTGACACCATGACATGAGGGCTGCGAATGCCCGCTGGTCATCGTCTCGCGTTCGCGACTTAACGTTGATCTGATCGAGATACGTTGCCCGCCATAGCTCCATTGGAGTTCGTTTGCCTAATGCAATGTCTCGAAACTCTAGTGCTATGCGCTCTCGTTCGGGAGCGTAGACAGCCCTTCCCTGATCATCTGTATCGACCGGAGAGCCACCCAGTTCCTCAGACCGGTCCAAGATGTATTCGTGCAGTTCCTGGAGGCCCGTACCATCGTCGGCAGCGGCAGACTTTCGTCTAAGTTCAGCTAGGCGCACCGCCTCCGCCTTCACCCCCTCTGGCGACCGATGCCGCGCTATGAGCGTCTTGAAGCTGTGTACTATTGGCCACTTTAGTTGGTTGGCGGTGGCCAAACTATCTGTTGGAAGCACCTGCTTGAGCTTCGATTTGCCCAAGGCCTCCTGGAGATCGCGCGGGACGTTCACGACCACGCGCCAGCGGTTTCCGTGCCTCTCTAGATATCGCCTGTCGGCACTGAAATGGGGCGGCAAGAAGGGCCTCTAAGTACCCAAGTTAGTACCCACGCTTATCCCCACATGCATCTGAAAAGCAACAAGAAATTGAGATCACTGAGAAATTTAGGTCGAAAGGTAGCCTTCCCCTTGGCTCCACCAAATTCTCAGGCAGGCAATTCTGACTAGGCCTTCCGGGCCGGCTCGCGCGGCTGCGTGGCGCCCGTGCTGCCACCCGCTGATCAGACCAGACTTACACCGGCAGCGCGCATCTTTTCCGTCATAGCGGCAAGTGACCCGCCGAGGTCGATTGCCCGGCAGCCCTCCATGACAACAGTAACGGAGAGGCCGAGCTTCACCGCATCGAGCGCAGAGAAACCGACGCAGAAATCCGTCGCCAGTCCGGCCATCGTCACTTTCGAGATGCCACGTTCCTTGAGGTAGCCGCCGAGGCCGGTGGGCGTCGTGTGGTCGTTCTCGAAAAAGGCTGAGTAGCTGTCGATCGCTTTGCGAAAACCCTTGCGCACCACGAGCTCGGCCCTGGTCCATTCAAGCCCCGCGTGAAATGCCGCCCCGTCCGATCCCTGCACGCAGTGATCCGGCCAAAGCGTTTGTTCGCCATAGGGCATTTCGATCGCGGTGAACGGGTCGTGGCCGGCGTGCTCCGACGCAAAGCTCGAATGGCCGGCCGGGTGCCAGTCCTGGGTCAGCACCACATGGTCGAAGCGCTTGATCAATCCGTTGATGACCGGCACCACCTGATCGCCATTTTCCACGGCGAGCGCGCCGTCGGGGCAAAAATCATTCTGCACGTCGATCACGATCAGCGCTTCGTCGGACACGGGTCACCTCGTTCGGATTCGTTTCGCGGCAGCGAAGCCGGAATTCTTGACTTTGACAAGTGCCGGCCCGCTGATATCATTTGCATACGAATGAAATTCGGCCGTCCAGAAGCCGGAGTGGGAACCTTGGTCCGCTACGCAAAACCGCGCACGGTTGACGAAGCGCTGGGCCTTTTGGCTGACGGCGACTGGTGGATTCTGGCCGGCGGCACGGATTTCTATCCCGCACTTGGCGCACTGCCATTGAAGCGCGATGTACTCGATATCAACGGCCTCGAGGAACTCGACCACATCACCGCGACCGATCAAGGCGTGACGTTTGGCGCTCGGGCAAGCTGGACGCGTGCCGTGCGCGCTGACCTGCCTCCCGCCTTCGACGCGCTCAAGGCGGCCGCCCGTGAAGTCGGCTCTATCCAGATCCAGAATCGCGCGACGGTCGCGGGCAATCTCTGCAACGCCTCACCGGCAGCCGATGGCGTCCCGCCGCTACTCGCGCTGGAAGCTGAAGTCGAATTGCGTTCGGCGCGAGAGGCGCGCCGGCTGCCGCTTTCCGAATTCGTGCTCGGCAACCGGAAGACCGCGCGACGGCCGGACGAGCTGGTTGCCGCGATCCTTGTGCCGCGCCGGGCAATGGACGGCCGGTCTGCTTTCGTGAAGCTTGGCGCACGCCGCTATCTGGTGATCTCCATCGCCATGGCAGCCGCCAATGTCGAGATCAGCGATGACGGGGCGATCGCTGCTGCCCGGGTCGCAGTCGGCGCCTGTACGCCGGTGGCGCTGCGATTGTCGGAGCTGGAGGCCGCGCTTGTAGGCAGGCGCGCTGATACGAGCTTGCTGGAAGTACTGGATGACAGGCACTTCGCCGGCCTTACGCCCATCGACGACGTGCGCGGCACCTCCGAATATCGCCATGCTGCGGCGCGCGAGATCGTCGGGCGGGCGCTGCTTGAGGCAGTCGGCGCAAGGGGCGAAGGGGCGCGAGCGGCATGATGATCGAAAAAGCCCCGCTGACCTTCACGGTCAACGATAAGCCGGTCGCGGTGGAGGCGCCGCCAACGGCGCGGCTCTCCGCCGTGTTGCGCGATCAGTTGGGCCTCAAGGGCACCAAGGTTGGCTGCGATGCAGGCGATTGCGGGGCTTGCACCGTGGCGATCGATGGCGAGCTTGCCTGCGCCTGCCTTGTACCGGTCGCAAGTGCCGCAGGCTGCGCAGTACGCACGGTGGAAGGGCTTTCCGGCGACACTTTGTCTGCGCTGCAGACCTCCTTCCTGCGCCATGGTGCTGCGCAATGCGGCATCTGCACACCTGGCTTTCTGGTGGCGGCCGCGCGGTTGCTGGAGGAAAACCAGCACCCCGACGAAGCGGCGGTTAAGGACGCGCTGGGCGGCGTGCTTTGCCGCTGCACTGGCTATCGCAAGATTATTGCGGCGGTGATGGATGCGGGGGCGGATTCGCTGGATTCCCTCCCTTCGCAGGGGAGGGTGGCCGGCCGCAGGCCGGACGGGTGGGGTGCTGACAATGAACACCCCCTCCGTCTCGCTTCGCTCGACACCTCCCCCTCAATGGGGGAGGAAAACACCTCCATCGGCTCGCCGATCCCGCGCCTCGACGGTGTGCCCAAGGTGCGGGGCACGGACGCTTTTGGCGCCGATGCATTTCCGTCCGACTCGCTGGCTGCCCTGATCATCCGTTCGCCGTACTGGCACGCTGATTTCGCCTTCGGCGACCTCGACAACTACATCGCCGCCAATCCCGGCCTCGTAGTACTATTCACCGCGGCCGATATTCCCGGCATCAACAGCTTCGGCGTCATCCCGCCCTTCGCCGACCAGCCCGCGCTCGCCGAGGGCTTTGCCCGTTTCCGCGGCGAGGCCGTGGCTATCGTCGTCGGCGAGCGGGAAGCCATCGCCGGCCTCGACCCGGCGGACTTTCCGGTTAGCTGGCAGGTGCGGGGGCATGCGCTTTCGATAGCGGAGGGCAAATCCGCGCCGCCGCTTCACGCATCGCGCCCCGGAAATGTGATGGCCGAGGGCAAGGTGAGGCGCGGCGATGCGGACGCGGCACTGACCGCCTCCTTTGTCACCGCCACCGGCCGTTTAGAGACATCCTATGTCGAACACGCCTATATCGAGCCGGAGGCGGGTGCGGCGTGGATGGAAGGCGACACACTCGTCATCCAGGCCTGCACCCAGGCGCCGGTGATGGACCGCGACGATACGGCCCGCGTGCTCGGCCTGCCGACCGAAAAAGTGCGCATATTGCCCACCGCCACCGGCGGCGGCTTCGGGTCCAAACTCGACCTTTCCCTGCAGCCGCTAATCGGCCTGGCGGCGTTGAAGACCGGCCGCCCCGTCGCACTCGCTTACACACGCTCCGAATCCATGATGTCGACCACCAAGCGGCACCCGGCGGAGATGCAGGCGACGATTGGCGCGGACAAGGACGGCCGCATCACGGGCATGGTGTTTGACGGCGACTTCAACACCGGCGCCTATGCAAGCTGGGGGCCGACGGTTGCGACCCGCGTGCCGGTTCATGCCTCCGGCCCCTATTTCACACCGAACTACCACGCGGCAGCCCGCGGTATTCACACCAACGGACCTGTCTCTGGCGCGTTTCGCGGCTTCGGCGTTCCGCAGGCCGCGATCATGCAGGAGACGCTTTATGACGAACTGGCCGGCAAGCTGGGCATTGACCGGTTGGCGTTTCGGCTGAAGAACGCACTGCGGAACGGCGAGCCCACGGTCTGCGGCCATGTCATGGAAAGCGGCGTCGGCATTGCCGACTGTCTCGAAGCGCTTCAGCCGCACTGGCAGCGCGCCTGCGCGGATGCCGAGGCGTACAACCGCCGGCCAGGCCACATAAGGCGCGGCGTGGGCGTCGCCTCGTGCTGGTATGGCTGCGGCAACACTGGCATTCCCAATCCGTCTACCATGAAGCTCGGCATCACCGCCGACGGCAGGCTGGTGCTGCACCAGGGTGCGGTCGATATCGGGCAGGGTTCCAACACCGTAATCCCGCAAATCTGTGCCGAGGCGCTCGGCATGCCCGTCTCGGCCTTCACACTGGTTGGTGCGGACACCGCCGTCACGCCCGACGCCGGCAAGACCTCCGGCTCGCGCCAGACCTATATTTCGGGCAAGGCGGCGCAGATGTCGGGCCGTGTGCTGCGGGAGACGATTCTGCGCTTCGCCAATGTCTCCGGCGATGCCGAAATCGCCCTCGTAGGTGGCGCGCTGGTCATTCGCGACGGTGCAGCGAGCCGCACGATCGACCTTCGTACGCTGCCCGCGGACGCGGATGGGTTCGTCTTCCGCGCCGACGAAAGTTACGATCCGCCGACCGTACCGCTCGACGAGAACGGCCAGGGCAAACCCTATGCGGTTTACGGCTGGGGTGCGCAGATTGTTGAGCTGGCGGTCGACACCAAGCTTGCCACACTGGAACTTATCAAGATCACTGCGGCGCACGATGTCGGCCGCGCCATCAACCCCGCGCTCGCCGTCGGGCAGGTCGAGGGCGGCATCGCACAAGGCATCGGCATGGCACTGATGGAGGAATATGTGCCGGGCCGCACAGAAAATCTGCACGACTATCTGATCCCGACCATTGGCGATGTGCCTGAGATCGAGACGATTCTGGTCGAGGTGCCGGACCCTGAAGGCCCGTTCGGCGCCAAGGGGCTGGGCGAACATGTGCTGATCCCGACCGCGCCGGCGATCCTCAATGCCATTCGCGACGCCACCGGCGCGCTCGTGACCAAGGTGCCGGCAACGCCTTCGCGGGTGCTCGCGGCGATCAGAGCAAAGGGAAGTGCGTCATGAGCGAGCTCTCCGAACGCTTCGAAGCTGCCGAGACGGGACCAGCCAAGCCCGGCGAAAAACTGCGCTGCGATGCCTGCCCGGTCATGTGCTACATCGCTGAAGGCCGCACGGGCGCCTGCGATCGCTACGGCAATTTCGGCGGCAGGATCGTGCGCTCCGACCCTCTAGTGATCCTGGAACATGTCGAGGAAAGCGGCGGCGAAGTTGTGCCTTTTCTTGAAGGAGCGGACGATAGCTGGGACGGAAACCTGGTCAGCACCGCGCCGCGGACGTTGACCGCGATTGGCGCCGGCACCACCTATCCCGATTACAAACCGGCACCGTTCATCGTTAGCCAGGAGGTCGAGGGCGTCGATCTGGTAACGGTCGTCACCGAGGGCATCTTCTCCTATTGCGGCGCAAAGGTGAAAATCGACACTGACCGTCACCTTGGACCCGAGGCGGCCACAGTGCGCGCCAAGGGAGAGCCCGTCGGACATGTAACCACCGCCGAATATGGCTCGCAGATGCTGTCGCTGGGCGGCGTGCGGCATCTGACCGGTGGCTCAAAGGCCGAGGGACGCATCACCTGTGAAACCTTGCTGGCGCTGTGCAACAAGGAGGCGGTGGAACTTACCATCGATGGCGGCTCCAACGTCATTGTGCAGGCGGGCGCGGCGCCGATTATCGACGGCACGGTCGAAAGCCGCATGCGCGTCGGTTGCGGCTCGGCCACTATCGGCATGTTCGCCACCCAGTGGCGCGGACTGGTGGATGAGGTGGTGGTGGTCGACGACCATATCACTGGAGTCGTGTCTGAACATCAGGCCGGCAAGGTGCTTGGCTGGGAAGACACCGGCATCAGGGTCAATGGCCGCCGTTCTACGCCCGGCCGCTACTTTAGCGTCTCCGAACCCGGGTTGGGCTGGGGCGGCACGACGCTGACCGACCCGCTCGAAATCCTCGGCGAATGGAACCCGAAAAAGGGTGCGCGGCCGGGCCTTTCGATGCTCATGGTCTCTACCACGGGCGAACAGTTCGCCTATTACGAACTCGACGACGAGCTGAAGCCGGTGGCGCGGCCTTTCCCTGAAAAGCTGCGCAAATCGGTCGATCTGATCGAGGACAATTGCGAGCCCGCACTTTGCACGGTGCTCTTTATGGGCGGCGCGGGCGGCTCGCTGCGCGCCGGGGTGACGGAGAACCCGGTCAACCTCACGCGTTCGGTCCATGGTCTGCAGACCTATGTCACTTGCGGCGGCGCGCCGGTCTATGTCTGGCCGGGCGGCGGCATCACGCTGATGGTGGATGTCACCCGCCTGCCCGACAAAGCCTTCGGTTATGTGCCGACGCCCGCGCTTGTAGCCCCCATCGAGTTCACGCTGCGGCGCGACGATTATGTGGCGCTTGGCGGTTACGAAGGCACGATCCGCTCCGTGCCCGACGTGCTGGAAAAAGGCGGCGAATATTACAACGACCGGCGGCTGGCTGCTGCCGGCAAGGGCCAGGCCGCGCCGCGTGTGCCCTCACAGCGGACTAACGGCAAATGACGGGTCCACAGATAGCCATGTTGCCGGACGGCCGCCGGCTGCACATGAACCACGGACCGATCGATCTGATCGTTCGGGCGTTCGGGCCGCCCGATGAATGCGAGCTTGCCTATCGGCAGGCCGCCGGTCGGTTCACGTCTGTGCTGGAAGAGCTGGTCGCGGAACTGCCCGCTCTGCGCGCGCAGGTTCAGCCGGGCACCAGGTTCGCCGGGCCGGTGGCGCGACGCATGGCGGCAGCGGTGGAGCCTCACGCTAGTGACTTCGTGACGCCCATGGCGGCTGTGGCGGGCAGCGTGGCCGACGAGATGCTGGCTGCACTTGCGTCGGGTCGCGCGCTCGACCGCGCCTATGTGAACAATGGCGGCGACAGTGCGCTCCTCCTCACGCCCGGCGCTGAAATGCGGCTTGGCATCGGCGCCACCGGCAATGAATTTGGCGACCGTATCGTCATTGGCGCCGCCTCGCCGGTGCGGGGCGTCGCGACCTCCGGCTGGCGCGGCCGGTCATTCTCATTGGGCATAGCCGACGCTGTCACGGTTCTCGCACGTACGGCGGCCGAGGCCGATGTCGCGGCCACGCTGATCGCCAATGCGGTCGATTTGCCGGGACACGCGGCAATCCGACGGCGTTCGGCAAGGGAATTGCAGCCGGACACCGACCTTGGCGATCGCGAAGTCACGGTCGCGGTGGGACGCTTGACCGCAGCCGAGGCGCGCGAAGCGTTGTCGAAGGGCCTGGCCGTCGCAGAGGATTTCCGGCGGCGCGGCTTGATTCACGCCGCCGCGCTCGCTCTCAATGGCGAAAAAATGCTCGTATCAGACGGGCAAAGACAATTGGTGGGGGAACATGCCTGAATTTCCGATCCGCAAGATCGCCGTGGTGACGGAGGAGATTTTTCACGACGGCGGACCTGCCGCGGCAGAACCGCGCCGGCGCGCGGCGGCGTCGGTGCTGGTGGGCAATCCTTTCGTCGGCCGCCATGAGCCTGACTTGCAGCCGGCCATGGAAGACCTCAAGCCGCTCGGCGCATTGCTGACCGAGCGGCTGATCGCGGCACTGGGCGGCGATGCGTCTGTGATCGACGGCTACGGCAAGGGCGCGATTGTTGGCACCGCGGGCGAGATCGAGCATGGCGCGCTGTGGCATGTGCCGGGCGGCTATGCGATGCGCGAAAAGCTCGGCGCGTCCAAGGCGATTGTGCCGTCGGCGATGAAGGTCGGTGCGTTCGGATCGTCCCTCGACGTGCCGCTCGGTCACACGAATGCCGCCTATGTGCGTTCGCATTTCGATGCCATTACGGTGAGCGCACCCGACGGTCCCCGCCCCGATGAAATCCTCTTCTGTCTCGCAATGGCATGCGGCCCGCGCATTCATTCGCGCATGGGCGGTCTGGAAGCTTCGCAGGTGAAGGGCGAGGACGGTCTGCGGTGAGCGGGACGGTGAAAGAAAAGGAGCCAGCCTCTGAGAACGACGAATATCGCCTCGACCGGCAGATCGGCTTCCTGTTGCGCAAAGCGAACCAGCGCCATCTGGCGATTTTCGCCAAACACATCCCTGACCTAACGCCGCCGCAATTCGCAGTGCTCGCCCGCCTGGGCGAAGTTGGCGAAACCTCGCAGAACCAACTCGGCCAACTCGTTGCGATGGACGCCGCGACCGTAAAAGGCGTCATTGACCGGCTGCGCGTACGTGGACTGGTGCAGCTTTCCGAGCATGAATCCGACCGCCGCCGTGTGGTGGTCGATCTGTCAACCGAAGGCAGGGCGCTGATCGGGGCGCTGCTGGAGGATGCCGGGCGCATCACCAATGAGACCACCAAGCCGCTGACACAGCGCGAAACGGCGACTTTGCTCAGGTTGCTCGCCCGCATCTCCTAATGGAGCGGCAAAAAAATGCGCTACCTAACCAACTGTTATCATTGCAATTTCACTAAGTGAACGAATTCTGAACGGCCGGTTCAGCCACCGTTCCGGGCATCGATTCTACCTCTGTGACCGTCAACGCGGACAACCCGCTGGAACCTTCAGAGGAGAGAGAAAATGACCCGCAAGTTCATCATCGCAACCGCAATCGCCACCGCCATCATGGGCGCTTCCGCCCCGGCAATGGCAAACAGCCTCTTCATCGAGCAGTACGGCTTCGGCAATGGCGCCGGCGGCGAACAGGCTGGTGTCGGCAACTCCATCGGCGTCTACCAGGACGGCGTCTGGAACACGACGATCAGCAAGCAGTATGGCAACGGTAACACCGCCGCCACCGGCCAGCAGGGCTTCAACAACTATTCCGATACCTGGCAGAACGGCCATGGCAACGCAGCTGGCGTTGGCCAGTTCGGTGCCAATCACACCTCGGTTCTGACGCAGGACGGCAACGGCAACATCGCCGCCGGCGTGCAGGTTGGCAATGGCTGTGACGCAGCCGTTTCCCAGGGCGGCAGCGGCAACGTAGCAGCCTTCGTCCAGACCTGCCCGTAAGGCTCAAACGCAACAGACCATCTGCGTGGTTGACCGGCCGAGGGGACGCAAAACCCTCTTGGCCGGTCGCCGCGCCCAACAAGGAGAATGATGTCATGTTTGCCAATTCGAAGCTTATCAAACGCCTGGCGCCTGCCATTATCGGCGTCGCGATCGCCAGCGCCGCCTATGCGACGACGGACGGCGAGGAAGCCGTATCCGGCTGCGAGATAAGGACGACCCAGAAAGGCTCAATGATTTCGCTCGACGGTGTGTTTGTCGCCGAGGCCGCCGTGAGCGGCAGCTACACACTCAAGATCACCAGTGTGAGCGGCGGTGGAAACACAAATATTCGCCAGGGTGGTGGCTTCTCCGCCGGCGCAGGCGAGGAAGTCACGCTTGGCCGTGTCATGGTTGGCGGCCACGGAGCGTCGTATGAGGCGAGCCTGGAAGTTCAGGCAGGCGGCGAAACGCTGAAATGCAGCGAGCGTATCGGCAGCTCGATCTGAATTATGCGCACGCGAAAACAGCCAAGGCCCCGGATTTCCGGGGCCTTTTCGCATCTGGGGGCGACGTCATTCTCGATGAACGGTTTCTGAATACCGGGTTCCGAATGGGTTCAGCGGGGCGCTGCAAAAGTGCGCTCATCGGCACAACAGACAAGCCGCAGCAAAACTCAGAGGAGAGACGATAATGACCCGCAAGTCCCTTAAAGCAGCACTCGCAGCAGCCATGATCGGCACCGCTTCGCTCACCGCCGCCCCGGCGCTCGCCGGCCAGGTTTCCATCAACCTCACCCCCGCCGATGCCGATCAGGAAAAGGCCATGCGTTTTGGCCTCGGCATGTATGCCCTGTTCAACGGCATCAAGAATGGTGGCATCAAGCAGAACGGCCACGGCAATTCCGCCGGCCTGGCGCAGAACGGCTCCGGCAATCTGGGCGTCGTGCATCAGGAAGGCGACGGCCACACCGGCACGCTGCAGCAGAACGGCAACGGCAACGCCTGCGGCCTGTTCCAGTTCGGCCAGAACACCAACGGCCATGTGCAGCAGAACGGCAATGGCGGTACCTGCGCCACGCTGCAGTTCGGCTGGTAAGCCCTATGCCCGGGAGCGGCGTCGCCAACGCGCGACGCCCTTCCAGATCAACAGAACGAGCAGGAAGCTATAGGCGGCGGTCGATACCGTCGCCTTTGCTATGGTCCAGCGATTGGCGGCTTCGGCAAGCTCGACCGTCAGGCTTTCGGCGCCGGCATCCAGCATGGCTGCGACCGCCGCGTTTTCCGACCAATCGAATATCGCGGTCAGGATGACGGGTGCTGCGATCACGTATCGCCAGCGCCCGAACTTCGGCGGCAGCAACGTCGCAATCGCGAAGAATACGGTCGCGGCCATCAGTCCAGGAAAGAACAGGTCGAGCCAATGCTGGGTCGTCCGGTAGAATTCGTTGCCCTCGGGGCTCAACGCCGCGAGGAACGCTTGCGCTTCCGCGAAGGTATAGCCGCTGAGACGCATGTCGAATGGGGCAAGACCGCCCGCCTCGGAGGAAATGTAAGGCAGGCTCCAGGCCACCATGACGGCGTAGTTCGTGAGGGTCACGGCGACGAGCAGCCAGAACAATCCGCGTTTCATGAACTCGATGCTGCTGCCCGCCGCTTATCGGTCGCCAACTGATCCACGGAGCCAGCCTTGTCCAGCACCACCCCGAAAAGCCGATCCGCTTCTTCCGCCGAATAATAGCCGAGCGCGACATCGCGTGCCACGAGCTCGGCGCTTCGCGTCAGCGGGTCGCCATAACCGCCGCCGCCCGGCGTCCCGACCTCGACACGATCTCCAGCCTGCATGGTGATGTCCTGCTCTTTCGACAGATGCTCGGGAATGTGAGCTTTGCCGCCGCGCCAGACTTTCACTGTGTTCGCGCCGCCATTGAGCCCGCCAAGCGCGCCCTGCGGCCCGAACCGGCCGTGATCCATGACGAACGATGCCCGTGCATCGCCGCGCAACAGCTCCACCTCATAGGAAAGCCCGAAACCGCCGCGCTGCTTGCCGGCCCCGCCGGAGCCTTCGCGCAGTGCATATCGGCGGTAGAGCACCGGGTAGTTCTGCTCCATGATCTCGACCGGCGGCGATTTCGAGATGCCGATGGTTGAACAGCCATTCGACAGCCCGTCATGGTCGGCGTTGCCGCCATAGCCGCCGCCGGAAATCTGGTAGAGCACGAAGTCGCGCCCGCGCTCAGGATCATGCCCGCCGAGGCCGAAATTGCCGCTTGAGCCCGCTGGCGCGGCGGTCACCTTGTCCGGCACGGCCTTCACCATGGCTGAGAACACCGCCTCGGCAATGCGCTGCGACACCTCCGCTGCGCAGCCGGAAACGGGGCGCGGATATTTAGCGTGCAGGAACGTGCCGTCGGGGTCTTTCACGATCAGCGGTTCGAATGCGCCAGCCGACAGCGGCACGTCCGGGAATATGTGACGCATCGCCAGATAGACGGAGGACAGCGTGGTCGCCAGCACCGAGTTCATTGGTCCGGCACATGGCGGGCTGGAACCGGCGAAATCGAAGGTCAGCGCATCGCCCTTCTTTTCCACCGCGAGTGCGATTCTCAGTGGCTCGTTCACCACACCGTCGGAATCGACGAAGGCCTCACCTTCATAAACGCCGTCGGCTATTTCGCTGATGCAGGCGCGCATGCGCGTGGCGGCGCGCTCGCGCAGTTCGGCGATGGCTTCGCTCACAGTATCGTCGCCATAACGGTCCAGCAGCTCACCGAGCCGCTCGGCGCCGACATGAAGTGCGGCAGCCTGAGCCTTGATATCGCCGATACGCTGGTCGGCCACCCGAATGTTCGAAGTGATGATCGCGTGGATTTCGGGGTCGAGCTCGCCGCGCTTGAAGAGCTTCACCGGCGGCAGCCGCAATCCTTCCTGCTCGACGGCGGTGGCGGAAGCCGAAAAGCCGCCCGGAACCGAGCCGCCGATATCGGGCCAATGGCCGGTATTGGAGAGCCAGCACCAGATCTTGCCGCCCCGCCACACCGGCATTGCGAAGCGCACATCCATGAGATGAGTGCCGCCGAGATAGGGGTCGTTGACGATATAGATGTCGCCGGGCTCCGGCTTCTGGCAACGGCCGTCGACGATCATCTCGATCAAGGTGCGGGTGGAGTACTGCATGACGCCGACAAAGACCGGCAGCCCGCCGAGTCCCTGAGCGATCAGCGACCCGTCCTCGGCCGAATAGATGCCGTCGGAGCGGTCATTGGCTTCGGCGATCACCGGCGAGAAGGCAGCGCGCGAGAAGGCAAGGTCCATCTCGTCGCAAACCTGCTGCAGCCCGGCTTCGATGACAGAGAGCGTGATGGCGTCGAGGTCACCCTCCCCCTTGTGGGGAGGGTCGACGCGTAGCGTCGGGGTGGGGGTCTTCTGGGTCTGAGCAGATTGGTCTCCACCCCCACCCCGCTCCACTTCGTGTCGCGACCCTCCCCACAAGGGGGAGGGTGAAACCTCCACAATCAGATTCCCGTCAGCGTCACTTGTCGCACGGTCGCCGGGCTCAAGAACCGTAGTTGCATCGCGCTGCTCGAGAATCGCCGGACCATCCACCACCGCATCCAGCGGCAGCATTTCGCGCGCATAAACCGGCGTGTCGTACCAGGTCCCCGCAAACCACACTTGGCGGCGCTCATTGAGCGCTTCGTCCAGCGTTGCCGCCCGCCCTGCATCATCGATCAGCAGCGCGAGGTCGATTGCCTCTCGTTCGCCGATCACCGACGTGTTGAGATTGACGAGGTTGGCGCGGATTTCCGGCAGGGCAACACGGAAACGGGCGAAATAGGCCTCCTCGAACAGCGTCTGCAATTGCTCGATCGAAACCTCTGCCGATGGCAGCGGCACATTGATGATATGCGTCTGGCCAACGAACTGCATGTCGGCCGAATGCACGGCTCGGATGGTTTTCGGCTTCACCGCTTCGCTCTCGATGAGCGCTATGCCTTCCGCCTTTTGCTCGGCCAGCACCGCTTTTATGGTCGCCTGATCGAGTGCGCCCAACGGCCGGTTAAGCGTGCGCACGAAATCGTGCCGCAGATCGGCGACCACGCAGCCTAGCGCATTCGTGATGCCCGGCCGCGCCGGCACCAGCACCTTCGGAATGCCGAGTTCGCGGGCAAGCGCCGTTGCATGCAGCGGCCCGGCGCCACCGAATGCGAACAGGGCGAAATCTCGCGGGTCGAGCCCCCGCGCCAGCGAAACCATGCGCACCGCGCCGGCCATCTTCAGGTTCGCGATCTTGAGTACCGCTCCGGCGGCTTCGGTGCCGCCCATGCCGATATGGCTGCCAATGCTCTCGGCAAAGACAGCCTCGACGGCATCTTTGGAAACCGGATTATCGACGCTGAGCAGTTTGCGTGGCGAAAGCCGCCCCAGCACCAGATTGGCATCGGTGATGGTGGGTTCGCGGCCGCCCCTTCCGTAGCAGATCGGGCCCGGCGTGGCGCCGGCGCTTTCGGGCCCGACGCGGATCAGCCCGCCCTCGTCGATGCGTGCGATGGAGCCGCCGCCGGCACCGACGGTGTGCACATCGACCAGCGGCACGTGGATCGGCATCGCATATTCGATTTCCGTCTCGTTGGAGACGGCGGGTTTCGCGCCCCGGATCAGCGCCACATCGGTGGAGGTGCCGCCCATATCGTAGGTGATGAGGTCGAGCTGCCCGGCGCGCTTGCCCGTGTGGGCCGCGGCCATCACGCCAGACGCCGGCCCTGACATGACGGTCTTGGCGGCCTCGCGGCTGACGAGCGCGGAGGAAATCATGCCGCCATTGCCGTTCATCATCAGGAAGTCGCGGGCATAACCTCGGCCGCCAAGCTCGGCGCGCAACCGCTCTACATAGCGTTTCAGGATCGGTTGCACCGCCGCGTTCACCGCTGCCGTTACGCCCCGCTCGAACTCGCGCGCTTCCGAAAGCAGCGAATGGCCGGTTGTGACGTGGTCGTTTGGCCAGGTTTCAGCGGCAATCTTGGCTGCGCGCAACTCATGCGCCGGATTGGCGTAGGCGTGCAGGAAGTGGATCACGAGCGTCTCGCAGCCGGCGTCGAGCAGGTTGCGAACCGCGGCGCGCATCGCGTCTTCATCAAGCGGCGTGAGCACGCGGCCACGCGCGTCCATGCGCTCAGGAACCTCGAGCCGTAGATTGCGCGGTATCAGCGGTGTGAAGGTGCCGGTCATGCCATAGGGCTTCGGGCGCGTGCGCCGGCCAAGTTCGATCACGTCGCGGAAGCCGGCAGTGGTGATCATGCCGGTTTTCGCCAGCCGCCGTTCCAGCACCGCATTGGTTGTGGTTGTCGTGCCGTGCACGATGAGGTCGATCTCGCCGGCGGGGATGGCGGCATCTTCAAGTGCCGCGATCACGCCATTTGCCTGGTTGTCGATCGTGGTCGGCGTCTTGGCGATTTTCACGCTGCCTGAGCGGCTGTCGACAAGGATCAGATCGGTGAAAGTGCCGCCGACATCGATGCCGGCAACCACATAATTCTCGATGGGCGCAGTATTCTCGTCCATGTCCGAAATGCGGAATTTCCGTCCCGATCGGCAGCCGAAATTGGAACGCTGCTCTCCGCGCTCACCTTGACGCAATATTCATTTGTATACTAATAAATTTCACTGACAAGCCGCGCCGCAGCGCAACCGCCAGCCGCGCTTTCGGGTCAGACCATGACCCTTGCTGAAACCTCAAATTTCTCAGGGCCGATGACATGAACACGGTTGCAACCGGCAATCTGGAAAACGCCAAGTCGCTCGAATTTCCGATTCCCTCCGGCGTTTTCGCCGAGAAAGTGGTGTCGGTCGAGCACTATACGGACCGCCTGTTCTCGTTTCGCATCACGCGCCCGCAGAGTTTCCGCTTCCGTTCCGGTGAGTTCGTGATGATCGGCCTGCCGAACGCCGAGAAGCCGGTCTACCGCGCCTATTCGATCGCCAGCCCGGCCTGGGACGACGAGATCGAATTCTATTCGATCAAGGTGCCGGACGGCCCGCTGACCCAGCATCTGCAGAAGATCCAGCCGGGCGACACCATCCTGATGCGCCAGAAGCCGACAGGCACGCTGATCGTGGATGCGCTGACGCCGGCAAAGCGCGTTTACATGTTCGCCACGGGCACCGGCCTCGCGCCCTTCGCAAGCCTGATCCGTGATCCTGAGACCTATGAGAAGTTCGACGAGATCATTCTCACCAACACCTGCCGCGACGTGGCCGACCTGCAATATGGCGACAATCTCGTGCGCGACATCGTCAACGACCCGCTGATCGGCGAATTGACGGAGGGTCGCCTGCGTTATGTCACGGCCACGACGCGCGAAGACTTTCCGGTCATGGGGCGCGTCACCACCCGCATCGAGGATGGTTCGCTGTTCGCCGCGCTCGGCGTCGAGCCGCTCAACCGCGAAAACGACCGCGCGATGATCTGCGGGTCGATGGACATGCTTAAGGATGTAAAGGCGCTGGTTGAAAAGGCCGGCCTTGAGGAAGGTTCGGTCTCCACGCCCGGCGATTTCGTGGTCGAACGCGCCTTCGTGGGATAGTACCCGTTCTGTTTTGTACCGTTGGCGGTCCGGAATTGCTTGCGCTATTATCCAGTGATGCAAAAGCACGAGCTCATCGAACGACTTCGACAGCTCCGCCCGGACCTCGCGGCCGAAGGCGTTGAGCATCTCTATTTGTATGGCTCACGCGCGCGTCAGGACAATCGAGCCGACAGCGACGTGGACCTGCTGGTCGACTTTGCGCCAACACTGCAACCATCGATCCTGAACCTGATTGGCGTCGAGCACATTGTCGGCGACGATATCGGCCTGGTTGCGCATGCGAGGCCGCGCGACGGGCTGCGCGACGATTTTTCCGCCCGCATCGCTGCCGAGATTATCGAAGTCTTCTGATGGATTTTCGTTCGTCCGATCGGCTCGATCATATCCTTGAGTCGATCGAACAGATCGAGACGATGCTGCAGAACAGAACCCTCGAAGACATAAGGTCTGACCGTATCCTGCGCGCAGCCTATGAGCGGTTCATCGAGATTATCAGCGAGGCTTCGCGGCACGTACCCGATTCGATGAAGGAGGCCAGCCCCGAGATTCCATGGCGAAGGGTCGCCGATATCGGAAATCATCTCCGCCACGGCTATAGCGGCCTGGACATCGAATATCTCTGGAACCTGTTTGCCGGCGGATCGCTGAAGCAACTGCGCAAGACCGTCGAACGCCTTGCGCGGGATGGTCGCAAGAACCCCTAAAACGCCTTGAAGGTCAGTGTCGTCAGCGAACGCACGATGCCAGGCACATTTGCGATGTTGTCGTTGATGAACTTGCCGATATCCTGGCTTTCCTCATCGACATAGATCTTCATCAAGAGGTCGTAGTCGCCGCTGGTCGAATAGAGCTCAGACACGATCTCGCGCTCGAAGAGGGTGTCGGCGACTTCGTAAGTCTTGCCTGGCTGGCACTGAAGCTGGACGAAAACGGCTCTCATCGGTCCTCCGGAAACGGTCCGGCACATTTGCCCCCGCCAGTGTGACTGTCAACCGCCAGGCTGCCTCAGGCGGGGCTTACGAGCCGCTTGGTCTTGGCCTGCTGCGGTGCGCGCCCGACCGAGCCGCGCACGATCAGATCGACGGGCCACACTTCGCCGACCGGTCCCGTCTCGGTTTGGGCGATGCGGGCGGCGAGCCTCTCCGCAATGCGTTCGCCGGCCGCGCGGATTGGCGAGCAGGTAGTGGTCAGCGGCGTGGTGAACCCTTCCGGCTTCAGGAAGGGGAAGACGTCGTCATGTGAGATCAACGACAGATCGTCGGGGATCGACAGGCCGAGGTCGCCGACCGCCCGCATGATGCCCAGCGCCTGCATGAGGCTCGCGCAGATCAGCGCTGTCGGCCGGTCGCTGTCTGCCAGCAGCTGGCGTGCGGCCCGGTAGCCGTTTTCCTCGGTCATCGTCATGCGACTGACGAAGCGTTCCGGCAGTTTGAGGCCCTGCGCGGTGAGCGCCTTTCGCATGCCGCGCTCGCGGTGGTCGGCGAATGTCTGCCCCTCATTGCCGTTGAGGAGCGCAATGCGCTCATGGCCCAGCTGCAGCAGCAGCCGTGTGGCGTCGTGGAACGCGCCTTCATTGTCGATGTCGAGAAACGGAAAATCGAAATCGAGCCCCTCGGAGCGGCCATGCACGATATAGGGCAGGCCTGACTTCTCCAGAAGCCGGATACGCCAGTCCGCCGTGGTCGGTGACGACACATAGACGGCATCGACACGGTGCGCTGCAACAAGCCGCCGGTAAGTGGCTTCTTCGTCTTCGAGATTGGTCGGGGAGAGCGCCAGATCGAGCTCGTGGGTGCGTGCATAATCGCCGATGCCGGAAAGAAACTCGATGAAGTGCGTATCGATGTGGACGGCGTCGCCGGTCGGCATCACATAGCCGATCATGCCGGCTTTGCCGGTGGCCAGCCGCCGGGCGCTGGGGCTTGGCCGGTAGCCATAGCGCTTTGCGGCGTCGGAAACGCGCCGGCGCGTTTCCTCGGCAACTTCGGGATAGCCATTAAGCGCCCGGCTTACGGTTGTCTGCGACAGCGACAGTTTTTGCGAAAGTTGCTTAAGGTTCACGGCGCTGCTCCGCGGGCACTCAAAGCGCTTTCAAATCACGCACGGAATCCGGGCCCGGAATATTGCTAAGGCAGCAACATTCTTACCGTCGGCTTGCTCTCGAATGAAGCACGAATTGTGCTGCAGCGCGCAAAAACCAACGTTGCAGCGCAGCAATCGGCTGCCATATGCCGTTGCGGAATTCGGCCTCTTGACTCTGTGTATATTCAATGGCGAGAATGCGGGCAGCCAAAGCGCTTTGGAAAGCTTTGCGCTGGGAGTGAGATTACGGGCCTCAGCGGCTCGACGGATTTGATCCAGGGAGGAATCCATGAAGAAGTTTTTGCTGGCGGGTGCCGCGGCATTCGCTCTTTCCGGCTATTCGGGCGCGGCCAGCGCCGAACAGGTCACCGTATTCGGGCCCTGGCTTGGGCCGGACCAGGAAAATGTCGAGGCAGTTCTCAAGGTCTTCGCCGACAAGTCGGGCCATGACGTGCGTTATGTCGGCTCCGACAGCTTCGAGCAGCAGATCGTGGTCGATCTTGAAGCAGGCTCCGCACCCAACGTTGCGGTCTTCCCGCAGCCCGGCCTGGCGTCCGACATGGCCGCGCGCGGCTTCCTGACGCCGCTGCGTGATGGCGTTGCCGACTGGCTGCGCGAAAACTATGCCGCGGGCGATTCCTGGGTGGCGCTTGGCACCTACAAGGACGCCGACGGCAACGACCAGTTCTACGGCTTCCCTTACAAGAACGACGTGAAGTCGCTCGTCTGGTACATCCCGGAGAACTTCGAGGATGCCGGCTACGAAGTGCCGACGACCATGGAAGAACTCAAGGCGCTGACCGAGCAGATCGCTGCCGATGGCGACACGCCCTGGTGCATCGGCCTCGGTTCGGGCGCAGCCACCGGCTGGCCGGCAACGGACTGGGTCGAAGACCTGATGCTGCGTACGCAGTCGCCTGAGGACTATGACGCCTGGGTCGCCAATGAGCTCAAATTCGACGATCCGAAAGTGGTCGCCGCGATCGAGGAGTTCGGTTGGTTCGCCCGCAACGACGCTTATGTCGCCGGCGGCGCTGGCGCGGTAGCGTCTACTGACTTCCGCGACTCGCCCAAGGGTCTCTTCTCCTCGCCACCGCAGTGCTACATGCACCGTCAGGCGTCCTTCATCCCGGCATTCTTCCCGGATGGCACGGCAGTCGGTGACGATGTCGATTTCTTCTACTTCCCCGCATATGCGGACAAGGATCTCGGCACGCCGGTTCTGGGCGCAGGCACGACCTGGGTGATCACCAACGAAAACGAAGCCGCGCACGACCTCATCGCCTATCTGCAGACGCCAGAGGCGCATGAGACCTGGATGGCGCTCAAGGGCTTCCTGACCCCGCACAAGGGCGTCAACCCGGATGCGTTTGGCGATCCGACGCTGCGCAAGATGAACGAAGTGCTGCTCAACGCCACGACGTTCCGTTTCGACGGTTCGGACCTGATGCCGGGCGGTGTTGGCGCCGGCTCCTTCTGGACCGGCATGGTCGACTACTCCGGTGGCAAGGCCGCTGGTGAAGTCGCAGCCGAAATCCAGAAGTCCTGGGACGCGCTGAAATAGGTGCTGCCCAAGCCTGACTGACTATGCGTCCGGGGCGTTCGCGCCCCGGGCCGACCTGACCAGAAACGTTTGCAGGTTCGCACGGGGGGAGGAGACCATGCATCCGGCAGTGCAGGGACTGATTACCATTATCGTGGGTGTCGGCGGTTGCGTCGGCTACTTCTACCTGTCCAACCAGTTTCTGGATAAGGTGCTGTTTCCCCCCAGGGGGCCGAATGCTGGGCGCAACATCAACCGCGCCAACCAGATACGGCCCTGGCTGTTCCTTTTCCCGGCGATCTTCGCGCTAGGGCTTTACCTCGCCTATCCTGTTTTCGAAACGCTGCGGCTCTCCCTGACCGACCGCGATGCCGGCGGCGCGTTTGTCGGCCTCGACAATTACAGCCAGATGGCTTCCGAACCGAAGTTCTGGGAAGCCATGAAAAACAACATGCTGTGGCTGATAGTCGTGCCGGCTGCATCCACCGCGTTTGGCCTGCTCGCCGCGCAGCTCACCGACCGCATCTCATGGGGCAACATCGCCAAATCGCTCATCTTCATGCCGATGGCGATCTCCTTTGTCGGCGCGTCGGTCATCTTCAAGCTGGTTTATGACACACGCCCCGTCGACCAGGACCAGATCGGCGTGCTCAATGCATTTTGGCTTTCCTTCGATGGCGGCGCGCTAGCGGTGCTGTTCCTGCGCCTGCTGCCGGCGACCATCCTGCTCGCCTTCGCCGCCTTCATGCTCTACGGCATCTACGTCTCCCTGCGCCCGCTCCTGTGGGGCGAGGCTGAACGCGGCGGCGGTTCGTGGTGGACGATGCCACTGCGTGTCGTCGTCGCGTTGGGGTCTGGCTGGCTTTTCTGGCTGTCGGTGAAGTCGATCTTCAACCTGTTCACCGTGTCGATGCCCTATGGCGAGCCGCAAACCTGGCTGACAGTGCCCTTCTGGAACAATTTCTTCCTGATGGTAGTGCTGATCTGGATTCAGACCGGTTTCGCCATGGTCATCCTATCGGCAGCCCTTCGCGGCATTCCCGAAGAGACCATCGAGGCAGCCATTATCGACGGCGCCAACCCGTTCGACATCTTCTTCAAGATCAAGATACCGCAGATCATGGGCACCATCGTTGTGGTGTGGACCACGATCACGCTTGTTGTGCTGAAGATCTTCGACATCGTCTTCGCCATGACCAACGGTCAGTGGGAGACGCAGGTTCTGGCCAACTACATGTACGACAAACTGTTCCGCGCCAATGATTGGGGCGTCGGCTCTGCCAGCGCGATCGTGATCATGCTGCTGGTGACACCGATCCTGGTTTGGAATGTCTACAACGCCCGCAAGGAAATGCGCTGAGGAGGCCCGGTCATGTCATCTATCGCTGGCAAGAAATCCGGCCTCACCTGGGTCGTACATATCTCGGTCATAGCGCTGGTGCTGCTTTGGCTGTTCCCGACGGTCGGATTGTTCGTTTCGTCCTTCCGCACCGCCGACCAGATATCGACCAGCGGCTGGTGGAAAGCCCTGTTCACGCAGGAGCAGAATTTGGTGTTGCGCACAGCAGCGCCGGAAACGCAGCGGCAGGAGGGCGCACTCTACGTCATCGACGGCAACATCTTCGCCGACAATGAAGAGAGCACGAACGCAACGATTACCGTCTGGGGCGTGTCGTCGCGCGCGATTGCGGATTATGAGCCGGGCGATACCGCCGACATGGGCGATGACGGCCGCATTACTCTGGAGGCCAATGGCGACTACCGGCTCGAAAACGATGCCGAATTTTCCGGCCGGCGCGGCGAACGTGTTTTCGTGACGGCACAGACACCGCCGCAATTCACGCTGGCCAACTATGAACAGGTGCTGTTCAGCGGCTCGACGACCGACTCCATGGCCAAGGCATTCTTCAACACGCTGACAGTGACGATCCCGGCGACCATCATTCCGATCGTTGTGGCTGCCTTCGCGGCCTATGCACTGGCCTGGATGCGGTTTCCCGGCCGCGCGCTTCTGATCGCGGCCGTCGTGGCGCTGCTGGTCGTGCCGTTGCAGCTCGCGCTCATTCCGTTGCTGCGCCTTCATCTCGGCATCGGCATCGGCAAGGGCTATCTCGGCGTGTGGCTTGCGCATACCGGCTTCGGTCTGCCGCTCGCCGTCTATTTGCTGCGCAACTACATGGTCGGTCTACCGCGCGACATCATCGAAAATGCAAAAGTGGACGGTGCGACGGATTTCCAGATTTTCACCCGCATCATCCTGCCGCTGTCGTTTCCGGCACTCGCCTCCTTCGCCATCTTCCAGTTCCTTTGGACCTGGAACGATCTGCTGGTCGCCAAGGTGTTCCTGATCGACGCAACCGGCGAAACCACGGTCATGACCAATCAGATCGTTGAGCTGCTCGGCACGCGCGGTGGCAATTGGGAGATTCTGGCGACGGCGGCCTTCGTCTCGATCGCGGTGCCGCTCATCGTGTTTTTCGTCATGCAGCGCTACCTCGTGCGCGGCTTGCTGGCCGGCTCGGTGAAGTGATCGGGAGAATGTCGAATATGTCTGCGGTCGCCACCATCGAACGCCAGCCGGAGAAGGCACCGGAGCCCGACAGGGACTGGTGGCGCGGCGCCGTCATCTATCAGATCTACCCGCGGTCGTTTCAGGATTCCAATGGCGACGGCGTGGGCGATCTGCGCGGTATCCTGACCCGCCTGACACATATCGCCGAACTGGGCGCGAATGCGATCTGGATATCGCCCTTCTTCAAGTCGCCCATGCTGGACTACGGCTACGACGTTTCGGACTACCGCGATGTCGATCCCATGTTCGGCACGCTCGAGGACTTCGATGCGGTCGTCACAGAGGCCCACCGCCTGGGCCTCAAAGTGATGATCGATCTGGTGCTGTCGCACACCTCGATCGAACATCCCTGGTTCGCCGAGAGCAGGCGCTCGCGCCAGAACCCGAAATCCGACTGGTATGTCTGGGCCGACCCCAAGCCCGACGGCACGCCACCGAGCAACTGGCTGTCGATTTTCGGCGGCTCGGCCTGGCAATGGGACACACGCCGCGAGCAATATTACCTGCACAATTTCCTGCAGGAGCAGCCGGACTTGAACTTCCACAACCCGGAAGTGCAGGACGCCCTGCTCGATGTCACTCGCTTCTGGCTCGACCGCGGCGTCGACGGCTTCCGGCTGGACACCATCAACTTCTATTTCCATTCGCAGGGGCTGGAGGACAATCCGCCGCTCGCCCCCGAGTTGCGCGACGATTCCATCGCGCCTTCGGTAAACCCGTATAACTATCAGGACCACCTATACGATAAGAACCGGCCGGAGAACCTGCGGTTCCTGGCGCGCTTCCGCGCGTTGCTCGACGAATACCCGGCAGCCGCTGCCGTGGGCGAAGTGGGCGACGCACAGCGTGGCCTGCAGATCGTGGCCGATTACACCTCCGGCGATGACGGTGTGCATATGTGCTACGCCTTCGACTTCCTTTCGCCGCAGAAAATCTCTGCACAGAAGGTGCGGACGGTTCTGGAGAAATTCGACGAGACCGCCGCTGACGGCTGGTCGTGCTGGGCGTTTTCCAACCATGACGTGATGCGCCATGCCTCGCGCTGGGCGGAAGGCGAGCTTGACCGCGAAGCCTATCTCAAGATCGTCTTCGCCATGATGGCGGCGCTGCGCGGTTCGGTATGCCTCTATCAGGGCGAAGAAGTCGGCCTGACCGAAGCCGAGCTCGCTTTCGAAGACCTGCATGACCCGTACGGCATTCGCTTCTGGCCCGAATTCAAGGGACGCGACGGCTGCCGTACTCCGATGGTGTGGGATTCGGGTGAGCCGAATGCAGGCTTCTCCACCGGCAAGCCCTGGCTGCCTGTTCCGGCCGACCACATCACTCACGCGGTCAACACGCAGAGCGGTGTCGAGGGATCGGTGCTGGAACACTATCGCCGCATTTTGGCGTTCCGGGCCGAACATCATTCGTTGCTCAAGGGCGAAATCGAATTTCTGGCGACCACCGGCGATGCCGTTGCCTTCATCCGCCGCAGCGAAGCGGAAAAACTGCTCTGCGCCTTCAATCTGGGCAGCGACGCAGCAGAAATCGCGCTTGGCGACGACATTTCGCCGGTCGCCATTCCGGGCCACGGTCTGGCCGGCCAGCATGTGAACGGAAAACTGCTTCTGGACGCCTATGGCGGCTGGTTCGGCCGCCTGGCCTGAGTGCAGGGCGCGCTATTCTTCGGGGAGGACTTAATGGCCAATCTCAAGCTAACGGGCGTCAAGAAAGCCTACGGCAATATCGAAATCCTGCACGGCATCGATCTCGACATAAAAGCCGGCGAGTTCATCGTTTTCGTGGGGCCATCGGGCTGCGGCAAGTCCACGCTGCTGCGCACGATCGCGGGGCTGGAGCAGATCACTGGCGGCACGCTTGAGATCGACGGTACGGTGGTCAACGACATGCCGCCCTCGCAGCGTGGCATCGCCATGGTGTTCCAGTCCTACGCGCTCTACCCGCACATGACTGTCTACGACAACATGGCGTTCGGCATGCGCCTGGCGAAGAAGTCCAAGCAGGAGATCGATGAGCGGGTGAAATATGCCGCCGGCATTCTCCAGCTCACGCCCTATCTCGACCGGCTGCCCAAGGCGCTCTCCGGCGGTCAGCGCCAGCGCGTCGCGATTGGCCGCGCCATCTGCCGCAATCCCAAAGTGTTCCTGTTCGACGAACCGCTCTCGAACCTCGATGCCGCACTGCGTGTCGCCACCCGCATCGAGATCGCGAAGCTCAGCGAATCCATGCCCGACACAACCATGATCTACGTCACGCACGACCAGGTTGAGGCGATGACGCTGGCCGACCGCATCGTCGTGCTGAAGGACGGCTATGTGGAACAGGTTGGCTCGCCGATGGAGCTTTATCTCCACCCCGGCAATCTGTTCGTTGCGCAGTTCATCGGTTCCCCCGCGATGAACATTCTGCCCGCAAAGATCACCAAGGCAGGCAAGGCGACCGAGATCGAATATGCCGGCGGCCGGAAGGCGACCGTGCCGGTCGAAACCCCGGCTGGCGCGGCCGGTCAGGAGATCAGCTTCGGTGTGCGGCCGGAAGATCTAACGGTCGCTGCCGGCTCGGATGCGCTTTTTGAGGGCACGATCGATTATGTCGAGCAACTTGGTGAGGTGCAGCTTGTCTATCTCGACATCGGCCGCGAAGGCGAGCCGCTGGTCGCCAAGCTGGCCGGCAATGCAACTGTCGAGCGCGGTTCGACGATGCGCTTCTCCGCCGCCAGCGACACGCTGCACATCTTCGACGGCGACGGCCGGTCCTTCGCGCGCGAACGCCTTGTTGCAGCGGCGGCATAGTTTCCGCGCACGCTAATCCGCGCAGTGCTGTTGTGCAGCCAATGATGGTCGGCCATGTGGAACTGCGGCCGGATTTGCCCTAGATTCTCGCCAGAAACTTTTGGCGAAAGGGCAGGTACCCATGGCCGACGCGCCGCCTCTCAGCCTTTACGTGCCTGAACCGGCCGTTCGGCCGGGTGATACTCCTGACTTCTCGAATGTGGTGATTCCCAAAGCAGGCTCGGTCGACCGCCCGCCGGTCGATGCTGACCCGGAATCGCTGCGCGATCTGGCTTTCTCCATCATCCGCGTGCTCAACCGCAAAGGCGAGGCTGTCGGCCCGTGGGCGGGGTTGCTGACGCCTGACGAACTTCTCGAAGGCCTCAAGCACATGATGACCCTGCGCGCCTTCGACGCGCGCATGCAGACGGCGCAGCGGCAGGGCAAAACCTCGTTTTATATGCAGCATATGGGCGAGGAGGCGGTGAGCTGCGCTTTCCGCAAGGCGCTGGAACCCGGCGACATGAATTTTCCGACCTACCGGCAGGCCGGCCTGTTGATCGCAGGCGACTACCCGATGGTCGACATGATGAACCAGATCTATTCCAACGAGGCCGACCCGCTGAAAGGGCGTCAGCTCCCGATCATGTATTCTTCGAAGGAGCACGGGTTTTTCTCGATTTCCGGCAATCTCGGCACCCAGTTCGTGCAGGCTGTCGGCTGGGCGATGGCCTCGGCGATCAAGAACGACACGCGCATCGCGGCCGGCTGGATCGGCGACGGGTCGACGGCCGAAAGCGATTTCCACGCGGCTCTCGTTTTCGCCTCCACCTATCGCGCGCCCGTGGTTCTCAACATCGTCAACAACCAGTGGGCAATCTCGACATTTCAGGGCATCGCCCGTGGCGGTTCCGGCACTTTCGCCGCCCGCGGCCTTGGCTTCGGCATCCCCTCGCTTAGGGTCGACGGAAATGACTATCTCGCCGTCCACGCAGTCGCGAAATGGGCGGTTGAGCGGGCACGCCGCAATCTGGGGCCCACGCTGGTCGAATACGTCACCTACCGGGTCGGCGCCCATTCCACCTCCGATGACCCTTCAGCTTACCGCGCCAAGGCGGAGTCCGACGCCTGGCCGCTGGGTGACCCGGTGCTGCGGCTGAAAAACCACCTCATTACGCTCGGCGCATGGAGTGATGAGCGCCACACCCAGGCCGAGGCGGAGATTCTCGACACGGTGATCGCGGCACAGAAGGAAGCCGAAAAACACGGCACGCTGCATTCGGGCGGCAAGCCTTCGACGCGCGACATGTTCGAAGGCGTCTATGAGGAGATGCCGCCGCATCTGCGTCGCCAGCGCCAGCAGGCGGGGGTGTAGCAAGATGCCACGCATGACGATGATCGAGGCCATCCGCGACGCGCTCGACGTTTCGATGGGACGCGACGACAACGTGGTCGTCTTCGGCGAGGATGTCGGCTATTTCGGCGGCGTTTTCCGCTGCACCGCCGGCCTGCAGCAAAAATACGGAAGAACCCGCTGCTTCGACGCACCAATCTCCGAGTTGGGCATTGTCGGCACCGCGATCGGTATGGCTGCCTATGGGCTGAAGCCCTGCGTCGAAGTTCAGTTCGCCGACTATGTTTACCCGGCCTACGACCAGATCGTGTCGGAGGCGGCACGCCTGCGCTATCGCTCAAACGGCCAGTTCACCTGTCCGATGGTGGTGCGCATGCCCACCGGCGGCGGCATTTTTGGCGGCCAGACGCACAGCCAGAGCCCGGAGGCCCTGTTCACTCATGTTTCGGGCCTCAAGGTTGTCGAGCCCTCCAATCCCGTCGACGCCAAGGGCTTGCTGATCGCGGCGATTGAAGACCCCGACCCGGTGATTTTTCTGGAGCCGAAGCGGCTCTACAACGGCCCGTTCGACGGCCACCACGACCGCCCGGTTACGCCTTGGAGCAAGCATGCGCTGGGCGAAGTCGAGGCCGGCCACTACACCGTGCCGCTCGGCAAGGCCTCGGTGCGGCGCGAAGGGTCTGCGCTTACCGTGTTGACCTACGGCACAATGGTCTATGTCGCGGAAGCGGCGGCCGAGGAAACAGGCATCGACGCCGAGATCATCGACTTGAGAACCCTTCTGCCCCTCGATCTCGACGCGATCACAACCTCGGTAAAAAAGACCGGCCGCTGCGTTGTCGTTCATGAAGCCACGCTGACTTCAGGCTTTGGCGCTGAGCTTGCCGCGCTGGTGCAACAGCACTGCTTCTACAATCTCGAAGCGCCGATTGCCCGCGTCACCGGCTGGGATACGCCTTACCCGCATGCGCAGGAATGGGACTATTTCCCCGGCCCCGCGCGGATTGGCGAAGCGATGCGCGAGGCAATGGAGGCTTAGATGGGCGAACACACCATCAAGATGCCGGATGTCGGTGAGGGCGTTGCCGAGGCCGAACTCGTAGAATGGAGCGTGAAGCCGGGCGACCTCGTACGTGAGGATGACGTGCTCGCCGCCGTGATGACCGACAAGGCGACGGTGGAAATACCATCTCCGGTCGAGGGCGAGATCACCTGGCTGGGCGCCGAGGTCGGCGATACGGTTTCGGTCGGCTCGCCCATCGTGCGCATCAAGACTGCGGGAGGCGATGACGCAGAACCCGCAGGCAAAGAAGAAGCGCCACAGGAAGAGCCCCCTCATCCGGCCCGGACTTCGTCCGCGCCACCTTCTCCCCGTAGGGGAGAAGAGGAGCCGTCGCCAGCGCAGCCGCCCCTCTCCCCTCATTCTGAGCCTGTCGAAGGAGAGGGAGAGGACGCGAGCAAAAGCGAGCGGGTGAGGGGGAAGGGAACCGGTCCCAAATCGACAGGCGCGCCCCGTGCCGAGGGCGAAAAGCCGGTTGCATCACCGGCCGTCCGGTTGCGCGCCCGCGAGGCGGGCATCGACCTGCGGCAGGTGCCGGGTTCCGGTCCCGCCGGCCGCATCCTGCATGAGGATATCGACGCCTATCTGCGCGCTGGGCCCTCGCAGTCGGGCGCTGTCGCTCGTCAACCCGATACCTCCGTCGAGGAGATCAAGATCATCGGTCTGCGCCGCCGCATAGCGGAAAAGATGGCGCTGGCGAAATCGCGCATTCCTCACATCACCTATGTGGAAGAAATCGACGTCACCGCGCTGGAGGATTTGCGGTCGTCGCTGAATGCGTCGCGCAAGGCCGACCGCCCAAAGCTGACCATCCTGCCCTTCCTCATGCAGGCGATGGTTGTGGCGATCAGGGACCAGCCGGAGCTGAATGCGCATTTCGACGACGATGCCGGCGTTGTTCACCGCTATGGCGGGGTGCATGTCGGTATTGCCGCGCAGACCGATTCCGGGCTTGTCGTGCCGGTCGTCCGTCACGCCGAAGCACGCGACCTATGGGACAGCGCAACCGAGGTGAACCGCCTAGCCGAGGCCGCGCGCGCGGGCACCGCCACACGCGAAGAGCTGAGCGGCTCCACTATTACCATCACCTCGCTGGGGGCGATGGGCGGCGTGGCGACGACCCCGGTTATCAATCACCCCGAGGTGGCCATCGTGGGCGTCAACAAGATCATGGTCAGGCCCGTCTGGGACGGTACGGCTTTCCAGCCGCGCAAGATGATGAACCTCTCCTCCAGCTTCGATCACCGGGTGATCGACGGTTGGGATGCCGCGCGTTTCGTCCAGCGCATCAAGACGCTGCTGGAAACACCGGCCATGATTTTCGTGGAGGCGTGATGTTCGAGAACGTCTTCAGTTCCCCCTCACCCGGCTCGCGATGCAAGCCACCCTCTCCCCGCCGTGGAGAGGAGGTTGCTTGCCGCGCCGCCGCATTCTTCTCCCCCACGGGGAGAAGGTGGCCCGAAGGGCCGCATGAGGGGGCAGGATCGACGAGGCACGTGCCATGAAGGAAATAAGCTGCAAACTGCTCGTCATCGGTGCGGGTCCGGGCGGTTATGTCTGCGCCATCCGCGCAGGTCAGCTGGGCATTGACACCGTGGTGGTGGAGGCGGCGAAGCCTGGCGGCACATGCCTCAATGTCGGTTGTATCCCGTCCAAGGCGCTCATTCACGCGGCCGAGGAATACGAGAAGGCGGCGCATTGGGCCGCGGGCGACACGCCGCTCGGCATCTCGGTCGCCAAGCCGGAGCTCGATTTCGGCAAAGCGATCGCCTGGAAGGACGGCGTGGTCGGCCGCCTCACCACTGGCGTCGCGGGCCTGCTTAAAAAGGCGGGCGTGAAGGTTGTCGATGGCTGGGCGCATTTTCGCGACGGCAAAACCGTTGAGGTCGAAACCGAAACGGGCACGCAGATCATTCGCGCCGAGGCTATTGTCATTGCCACCGGCTCGGTGCCGGTTGAGCTGCCTTCCCTGCCGTTCGGCGGCTCGGTAATTTCCTCCACCGATGCGCTGGCGCTGAAAGAAGTCCCGAAAACGCTGGCAGTGGTTGGCGGCGGCTATATCGGTCTCGAACTTGGCACCGCCTACGCGAAGCTGGGCGCGAAAGTCACGGTTGTGGAGGCGGAAGACCGCATCCTGCCGCTTTACGACGCCGAGCTGACGCGACCGGTTTCCAAAAACCTCGCTGCTTTGGGGATCGAGGTGATGACCGGGGCGAAGGCCAAAGGCCTTTCGAAGAAGGGCGATGCGCTTCTGGTCGAGACCGGCAACGGCGAGAAAAAGATATCGGCCCAGAAGGTGTTGGTCACGGTCGGTCGCAAACCGTTGACCGAAGGCTGGGGGCTGGAAGAAATCGACCTCGACATGAGCGGACGGTTCATCCGCATCGACGATCACTGCCGAACCTCGATGCGCGGCGTCTACGCCATCGGCGACGTTACCGGCGAGCCGATGCTGGCGCACCGCGCCATGGCGCAGGGCGAAATGGTTGCAGAGATTATCGCCGGCAAGAGCCGCGCCTGGGACAAGCGCTGCATCCCGGCGATCTGCTTTACCGACCCCGAGATCGTGTCCGCCGGGCTCTCGCCTGAAGAGGCACGCACCGCGGGGCGCGACGTGAAGGTGGCGAACTTCCCCTTCTCGGCCAATGGCCGCGCCATGTCGCGGCTTGCAGAGGCCGGCTTGGTGCGCATCGTGGCGCGCGGTGACAATCATCTGGTGCTCGGCATACAGGCGGTTGGTCAGGGCGTATCGGAACTCGCCGCCGCTTTCGGTCTCGCGATCGAAATGGGCGCGACGCTGGAAGATGTCGCCGGCACAATCCACGCGCATCCCACGCAAGGCGAAGCCTTCCAGGAGGCCGCGTTGCGCGCTCTCGGCCATGCGCTGCATATTTGATAAGGAAAGCGCCGTCTTCCTCGGGCTTGTCCCGAGGATCTGCAACGGTGGCGGCGGCTAATCGCTGAAGATATAGTTGCGCTGATGAAGGTAGGCCCTTGGGACAGGCCCAAGGGTGACGGTCGGAGAGCTAAACCAGAACCGGCTTCTCGACCCTTTCCTGGCCGCCGAAGACCTTGATGTAGCGTTCGATCTCCTGCCGGTCGCCGGTTGCCTTGTTGGGATTGTCTGAGAGTTTCACCGCCGGGCGGCCATTCGCTTCGCTTACCTTGCAGACCAGCGAAATCGCCTTCAGCCGCTCGTTCGGCACCGGCGCGCAGCCTTCGAAATCATTGGTCAGGTTGGTGCCCCAGCCAAAGGCCATGCGAACGCGGCCCTCAAAATGCCGATAGGTTTCCAGGATCGTGTCGACATCGAGCCCGTCGGAGAAGATCAGAAGCTTCTCTTTCGGGTCGCGGCCATGCGCTTTCCACCACTCGATAATCCGCTCGCCGCCCTCGATCGGCGGAGCGCTGTCGGGGCGGAAGCCGGTCCAGTCGGCCACCCAGTCGGGTGCGTCGCGCAGAAAAGCTGCGGTGCCGAATGCGTCTGGCAGCACGATCAGCAGATTGCCGCCATACAGCGTGTTCCAGTCCTGCAGCACCTTGTAGGGCGCGGCGCGCAGCTCTTCCTCGGTGTCGGCAAGCGCGGCCATCACCATTGGCAGCTCATGCGCGTTGGTGCCGAGTGCTTCGAGGTCGGTGTCCATGGCGAGCAGCACATTGCTCGTGCCCGTAAACGCCTCGCCGATTCCCTCCTTGAGGGCCTCCACGCACCAGCGCTGCCACAGAAAGGAGTGCCGCCGCCGGGTGCCGAAATCCGAGATGCGGATGTCGGGGAAGGCCTTGAGTCGCTCAACCTTGTCCCACATGCGCGCCTTTGCGCGCGCATAGGTGACGTCGAGCGAAAACGGGCCGAGCTCGCGCAGTGCGGCGCGGCTGCGCAGCTCGTTGATGATCGCGAGCGCGGGAATTTCCCACATCGAGGTTTCGGCCCATGAGCCGTGAAAATTCAGCCGGTACTGCCCGTCTTCCTTGCGCAGCTCGTATTCGGGGAGTTGGAAGGCGGAGAGCCAGTCCAGAAACTCCGGCATGAAGATCTGCTTGCGTCCATAGAAGCTGTTACCCGCGAGCCAGATCGTCTCCTTCTTGGAAAGCCGCACGGTTCGCGCGAAGTCGAGCTGCGCCCGCAATTCGCCTTCGTCGATTTCGTCGGCAAGCCGCACCGAGGTAGTGCGGTTGATCAGCGAGAATGTAGTCTGGACGTCGGGATAGCGGCTCCAGATCATCTGCAGCATCAGGAGCTTGTAGAAGTCCGTATCGAGCAGGCTGCGCACGATCGGGTCGAGCTTCCAGGTGTGGTCGTAGACGCGCCGCGCAAGGTCCGTGGTCGTCATCTGCTTCTCCGATGCAAATCCGCGTTAGTGCATAAGGGCTGCGGAAGCGAATTGCCAGCTTGTCCAGCCAATTGAAACCATGCAGCATTTTGTAAATTCGCGGCTGGCGTCTTTCATGGTGGCAGCGCAACCATTCTTGCCGGTGCAGATGACCTCGTTTTCCCAATCAATGCCCTTTGCGCGTCTCTCGATCTTGCTGGCATGTGCCTGCATGTTGCTGACACCGGCGCAAGCTTGGGCGCACACGGCAGACCGCGGCTTCGTCATGCTGCTGCCGACCGACTATTATCTGGCGGGCGGCGCGGCGGCAGTCGCGCTCAGCTTTGCCGTGCTGGTCGTCATGCCGCCGCAGGCGCTCGCGGCGCTCCTGTCCGCGCGACGGCGGCTGGTTGGCGCTCGCTTCGATTGGCGCATGGCGACCAGCCTTATAAGCTTCGGTGTCGTCGCCTGTCTGTGGTTTGCTGGCCTCTTCGGCAGCCGCGACCCGCTGTCGAATCCGCTGCCGCTGGTTTTCTGGACCGTATTCTGGGTCGGCTTCACGCTGTTGGTCGGCGCCACCGGCAATCTCTGGCGTTGGCTGGAACCTTGGTACGGCGCCTCGCGGTTGATCCTGGTTGCGCTAGGTCGTGGAGATGCACAGGCTCCACTGAAGCTGCCGAAATGGTTCGGGCATGGCGGTGCGCTTCTGCTGTTGTTCGGCTTCGGCTGGTTCGAGCTGGTGTTCCCATCGCCTGATGATCCTGCATTACTGGCCAAAACTCTCATCGCCTACTGGCTGTTCAATCTGGTTGGAATACTGGCTTTTGGCCACAGCGAATGGACCAGCCGTGTCGAGCTGTTTTCGGTCTTCTTCGGCATGATCGCGCGACTTTCGCCGGTTCAACGCAGCAAGGAAAGCGCGGGCCGTGAAGCGCTCTTTCTTCGTTTTCCGGGCGCAAAAGTAGCCGACGCCGAACCGCTGACGCCGTGCGCAACACTGTTCCTGCTATTGGCGCTTGCGACGGTCTCTTTCGACGGGTTGATGCGCACATTCGTCTGGCTTGGTTTTATCGGCGTGAACCCGCTCGAGTTTCCGGGCCGCTCGGCAGTCGTGCTTGCCAACACGGCCGGGCTCGCGGGCATATGGGTGTCGCTTTCCGCGCTCTTCTTCGCCGCCATCTGGCTTGGAAATCGCTTAGCCCATGCTGGCGTTCCATTTGCCAAAAGCAGCGGCCTGCTGGTGTGGTCGATTGTGCCGATCGCACTCGTTTATCACTTTGCGCACTATCTCGGCGTGCTCGTGATCAACGGGCAATATGCATTGGCCGCAATATCCGATCCGCTGGCCAATGGCTGGAACCTGTTCGGCACGGCCGGCTTTCATGTTGCCGCTGCGGCAACCGCCGGCTATGACGCCGCATGGATTATCTGGAACCTGCAATCGGCGGCTATTATCGGTGGGCATCTCATCGCCGTTATCCTTGCCCACCCGCTGGCGTTCCGCATTTACGGCGGCGCCGGCCAGGCTGCGCGCAGCCAGATTCCCCTTGCATTACTGATGGTTGGCTACACCGTGTTCGGCTTGTGGCTGCTCTCTTCGCCGACCGGTGGCTGACGCGGCGGAACGTGGATTTCGCGGTTCTATTGCCAGCTTCCGGGATTGGTGATTTTATTTGCATACAAGTGAATTTTGGCGCGCCGCGAAACCCGTGAAACGCCTCTTTGAGTATGGTCTTAACAGCCGAAAAAGGGGAACTGGTATGGCTGACAAACGCACTTCTCTTCTACTTCCGAAAAAGCAGGGTCTCACCCGCCGCGGTGCTCTGAAAGGGCTTGGCGCGGCGGCCGGGATAATGGCCGCGCCGGGCTTCGTGCGCTATGCGCAGGCGCAATCGTCCGAGCCGATCCGCATTGGCTTCCAGGCGCACCGCACCGGCATCGGCGCTGCCTATGGCCGTTGGTATGAGCGCGTCACAACTGCCGCTGCCGCTGCGATCAACGACGCCGGCGGCATCAATGGCCGACCGCTCGAAATCGTCACCGAAGATGATGGCACCGACCCCAAGCGCGGTGCCGAGGTGGTCGAAAAATTCGCCAACCAGCACAAGACAGATGTCGTGTTCGGCACGCTGTTCAGCCATGTCGTGGTCGGTTCGGCCCCGGCTGCGGGCGAACTGAAAATTCCGTACTATGTGGTGTCGGAAGGCTACCACGTCGCGTCAGGCAACTTGAACCGCTACGTGTTCCAGCCGGGTATTACCGACGTGAAGGCGCAGGTGCGCGCCGTCGGCCCGTGGATTGCCGACAATCTCGGCAAGAAGATCACGCTGGTCTTCCCGGATTATGCTTTCGGGCACGATCACCGCGACAAGTTTCCGGAGAAATATGAGGCGGCCGGCGGCAAGGTTGTCGGCCTTGTGCCGATCCCGCCGACAGAGACCTCATTCACGCGCTACCTGCCGCAGATACCGTCCGAGACCGAGGTCATCTATCACGTCATGGTTGGCCCTGGCGTCCTGACCTTCGTAAAGGAGCTTGGCGAGTTCTACGGCTCCAGCGGGCCGAAGCTCTTCGGCTTTCTGGACAGCCTGGAGGCCGTCGATATCGCCAGCCCCGGCCTCGAATTCCTGGAGGGTTCGCACTTCTGGGAGGCGATGCCGCGTTACCTGCAGCCGGACGCAAGCGATGCCGTCAAGGCCTATCGCGCCGCAGTCGGCGTCGACGACAATGGCGCCAGCGTGAACGATCCGAAGGATGTCTCGACCGCGTCGCACATGTTCGGTTGCTGGGAGACGCTTCATATCATCAAGCATGCTATGGAAGCCGCCGACTATCAGGGCCCGGCCGACCGCGCCAAGCTGGTGGAAGCCACCGAGGCGCTGACAAGCTTCGCGGCGGGCGCGGCTCACCCGCAGGGCGACAAGGTCTTCAACGCCAAGATCCACCAGTCGTTCGGCCACCAGCACATCTCGCAGGTTTCCGGTGGCAAGCTGAACGTCGTGCATACCACCTCGATCGAGGATGGCATGTACGAGGCGGAAGCCGACTACACGACGATGTCGCTGTAGGCTCTTTTCTTACCCTCCCCCTTGTGGGGAGGGTGGGCAAACGAATGGAACGCAGTGGAATTCGAGAGACCGGGTGGGGGTCGTGAAAAACATGGTTCGTCGGCACCCCCACCCCGGACCTGTGGGTCCGACCCTCCCCGCAAGGGGGAGGGTAATCTAAATGGCATTCGGACCTTATTTCTTCCTGGCCACGCTCGAAGGTCTGGTGATGGCCGCGGTGCTGGCGCTCACCGCGCTCGGCTTGTCGCTGGTTTTCGGCGTCATGCGCGTGGTCAACGTCGCCCATGGCGAGTTCTTCATGCTGGGCGCGGTGCTTGCATGGGCGGTGGCGTCTACGATTTCGGGGTACCCCGCGCTTGGCTTTCTCGCGGCCCTGATCATCAGCCCGCTTGTGGTGGGCGCGGTGGCACTGGCCTCCGAGCGTCTGGTGCTGAAGCGGGTCAACTACAATCCGGAAGCCACCATCGTGGCGACGATCGGTATTCTTTATATCATCCAGCAGTTGGCGCTCACCTTCTACGGGCCTGACGCACGGCCGGTGGTGGCGCCGTTCGACTATCGCATCCGCTTCCCTTGGTTCGGCTATTCAGCCTACAAACTCTCCGTCATCGCTGCCTCGGCCATCGTGCTCGCTGCGACCTGGTATCTGCTCTCGCGCACCAAAATCGGCTTGATCATGCGCGCCACGCAGTTCGATGCGGAAACCGCGACGGCTTTCGGCATACCGGTCGACAAGGTCTATGCGGGCGTTTTCGCGCTCGGAGCGATGCTGGCAGCTGTTGCAGCGGTACTGATCGTGCCGATCCAGCAGGCGCACTACCTGATGGGCCACGACCCGCTGCTGCTCTCCTTCATTGTCGTCATCATCGGCGGGCTGGGCAGCTTGCGCGGCACCATCGTCGCCGCACTTCTGATCGGCCTCTCGGACGGCATCATCTCCGTGTTCTTTTCGCCCACGCTCGCCAAGATCATCGCCACCATGGCGGTGGCACTGGTGCTGGTGTTCCGGCCGCAGGGCCTCTTCGGAGTGTCTGCGCGGTGATGGGGCTTGGCAATCTCACAGGCCGGGTGCTTATCCTGCATCTCGCCGTTGTTGCGCTGCTGTTCGCGCTGCAATTTCTGCTGCCGGCCTATCATCACGGCATCATGGCGCGCATTCTTGTGCTGGCCGTTTTCGCCATGGGCTACAATCTGCTCTTTGGCTACACTGGGCTGCTCAGCCTCGGCCATGCGATGTTCTTTTCCGCCGGCCTCTATGGCGCAGGCCTGACCGTTTATCATCTAGACTGGGGCGTGCCGGCTGCCTTTGCAGCGGGCCTGGCATCGGGGCTCGTGCTTTCCACAGTTGTCGGCTTCCTGGCGCTGCGGACCACGGGCGTCGCCTTCCTAATCGTGACGATGATGTTCGGTCAGGTCGCCTATCTCTTCACGCTGTATTTCGGCGACTGGACGCGCGGCGAGGAGGGTCTCACCCTGTCGCAAGCGGCTCGCCAGCTAGGTCCGCTCGACCTCACCGACCCGACGACGCGGTATTTTGCGGCTCTCGTCCTGTTCACGGTCGTGCTCTTCGTCACGCTGGCGCTGGTGCGGGCGCCCTTCGGCCGCGTGCTGATTGCAATCCGCGAGAATGAAGAACGCACCCGTATGCTGGGTTACGACACGTTCCGCAACAAGCTCGGCGCAACGATCGGTTCGGGCGTCATCTGTGCAGCTTCCGGGGCCGCGTATGTGCTTCTGTTCGGCTATTTCGGGTCGAGCTTCGCCGCCGTGCAATATTCGATCCTGCCGCTGCTTTGGGTGCTGGTCGGCGGCGCCGCCACCACGCTGGGGCCGCTGCTCGGCACCGTGCTGATGTTCTATCTGGTCGATCTCTCCAACGACCTCCTGAACAGCCGTTTTCCGGATTGGGATGTCTCCTATCTCGGCATCGTCGGCGTGGCGCTGGTACTGCTGATCCTGTTTTTCCCGAAAGGCCTCCTCGGCTCAGTTCGCGACCGGTGGGTGAGGTGGCTGCCATGAGCGCGCTGGTGGAAACACATGGCCTCGGCCGCAGCTTTGGCGGTTTGCGTGCGGTCGACGATGTCGATTTCAGCCTGCCCGAGGGCGAGATACGAGCGATCATCGGCCCGAATGGTGCGGGCAAGACCACGTTTGTCAGCCTGATCTGCGGCCGTGTTGCTCCGTCAGACGGATCGATCCGTTTCGACGGGCGCGACATCACCGGCATGCCGGCGGATCGGCGTGTGATGGCTGGCATCGCCTACACCTTCCAGATCACCTCGATCTTCGCCAATCTGACGGTCGAGGAAAACGTCACGCTGGCCGCGATGCGCCGCCATGTCGGACGGGCCGGCAAGCGTTACTCGCCGGCGGCACTGTGCGAGGCGTCTCTGTCCGCGCTCGGCCGTGTCGGCCTGCGTGACCATGCCGGCGCGGTGGCCGGCAACCTCGCTTACGGTCATCAGCGGTTGCTTGAAGTTGCGATGGGTCTGGCGCTCGAACCCAGACTTCTGGTGCTCGATGAGCCGACGCAGGGGCTCTCCGACACTGAGATCGAGAGCTTCATCGCGCTCGTCCGCGAGATCGGCCAGCAGGCCACCGTGCTTCTGATCGAGCACAATATGCCGGTCGTCATGGCGTTGGCGGAGCAGATCACGGTCATGGATCAGGGCCGCATCATCGCTGAAGGCACGCCCGACGCGATCCGTGCCAACGCCGCCGTTCAGCAGGCCTATCTCGGAGCGCCCGCCGATGGGTGATGTGCTTACGCTCGACAATGTCGATGCCGGTTACGGCGAGGTGCAGGTGCTGCGCGGCATGTCGCTCACCCTGCGCGAGGGCGAGGTGCTGTGCATGCTGGGCCTTAATGGTGCTGGCAAGACGACGACGCTGAAGACGATCATGGGTCTGGTGCGGGCGAGCGCCGGTTCCATTCGCCTTGGGGAAACGGACCTCACCAGTCTGCCGGCGCATGAGGTGCCGCGCGCCGGCATTGCCTATGTGCCGCAGGGGCGGCGGCTCTTTTCCGAGCTGACGGTCGCCGAAAACATCGAGATCGGCTTGATGACCCGCAACCACGGCGAGGCCACGCGCGAGAGCGTGCTCGAGCTTTTTCCGGTACTGCGCGAGCGTCTGAAGCAGCGCTCCGGCACCTTGTCGGGCGGCGAACAGCAGATGCTGGCCATGGCGCGCGCGCTGTGCGTGGAACCCGAAGTGCTGCTTCTGGATGAGCCGACCGAAGGGCTGATGCCGTCAATGATCGCGCGGATTCGCGACACGGTGGCGATGCTGCGGGAGCGTGGCGTCTCCACGGTTCTTGTCGAGCAGCGAGTCGACGCGGTTCTGCCGGTGGCCGACCGTGTCGCCTTCATCGAGAACGGCCGAAACCGCGAAACGCTGGACGTCGAAAAGCTGCGCGAGAACCCGGAACTCGTGCGCCACTATGTCGGTGTGGGATAGCGCGTGGTGCGACGTGCCTGCCATTGCGACCATGCGAATGCGGCGATGAATTGCAGGCTCATCAAAAGCACGATCGTGGGCGCTGGCGCGCTGTCGATGAAGAAGCTCGCATAAACGCCGAGAATCGACGAACCCACAGCGATCGCCATGGACACGACAAGCATGCGCTCGAAGCTGCGCGTGATCAGATATGCGATGGCGCCAGGCGAAATCAGCAGCGCGATTGCGAGGATGATGCCGACCGCCTTAAGCGCGCCAACGATGGTCAGCGAAATCAGCGCCAGAAGCCCGTAATGCAAGAGCCGCACCGGCAGGCCGATGGCGCGCGCATGCTGCTCGTCGAACACCATCGCCATCAGATCGCGTCGGAACAGACCTGCGGTGGCGAGCGCCACGACCGCTATTGCCGCGCTTTCTGCAACATCGCGCCAGGCAACGCCCAGAATGTCGCCGAACAATATGTGGTCGAGATGAATGTCGGTCTGGATCGCGATGTAGAGCACGATGCCCAAGCCGAACATGCCGGAGAAAACGACACCCATCACCGTGTCTTCTTTCACCCGGCTGTTTTCCTGAAGGTAGCCGGTCGCGAGCGCACAAACCATTCCGGCCGCGAACGCGCCGGCCGCCAGCGGCAGACCGACAATATAGGCAAGCACAATGCCTGGCAGCACGGCGTGGCTGATGGCATCTCCCATCAGCGACCAGCCTTTCAGAACCAGAAATGGCGACAAGAGCCCCATCGGCAGCGCGGCAAGTGCTGCAATCAGAAACGCCTTTTGCATGAAGGGCAGTTGGAAGGGGAGGAGAAGGAAGTCGATCACGCGCCCGCCTCCAGCGCTCGCCGGGCGCGGCGGCGCGCCGCAAGCATGCCGTGCTTGGGCGCGAAGAAAAACGCGGCGAGGAAGATCAGCGTCTGCAACACGACAATGATGCCGCCGGTCGCGCCATCGAGGAAATAGCTCGCATAGGCGCCGGTGAAACTGGTCAGCGCGCCGATTGCGACGCTTGTCAGTATCAGGCGTGGAAAACGGTCGGTCAGCAGATATGCTGTGGCGCCCGGCGTCACCACCATAGCAATGACCAGAAATGCACCCACCGTTTGCAGCGCCGCAACGGTGGATGCCGCGAGCAGCGTGAAGAACACAACGCGCAGGAGCCCGGTGTTGAGGCCGATCGAGCGCGCATGACTCTCGTCGAAGAAGGTGACCATCAGGTCCTTCCACTTCAGCGTCAGCACGGTCAGCGTCACCACCGAGATGATGACGAGCTGCAGCGTGTCGGTGGGCGTTATCGCGAGGATGTTGCCAAGCACGATGGTCTGGATATTCACCGAGGCCGGCGAAAGCGAGACCATGAAAAGCCCGAGGCCGAAGAAGGACGTGAAGATCAGTCCGATTATGGCGTCTTCGCGCAGCTTGGTGCGCTGGTTGAGGAAGAGCATTCCGCCTGCCGCCAGTCCGCCGGAAAGGAAAGCGCCGAGCGAAAACGGCAGGCCGAGCATATAGGCGCCGGCAACGCCGGGCACGATTGCGTGCGAAAGCGCATCGCCGATCAGCGACCAGCCTTTCAGCATCAAATAGGCCGAAAGAAAAGCGCAGACGCCACCAACCAGTGCCGACACCCACATGGCATTGACCATGTAACCATAGCCGAAGGGCTCGAGGATGAGTTCCATCAGGATTTGTCTTTTGCGCCCTTGGCCGGGTCATCCCCGTAGATGACGAACGGCCGCTCGTCGTCGGTAAGCACGGTCACGCTGCGCGTGTCGGTTTCGGCGTCCTCATGCAGGTCGGCGCCGCCGAGCACATGCCGCCGCAGAACGCCGCCAAAGGCCTTGCGAAGATTGGCTTGCGTGAAGACATCCTCGGTCGGGCCGGCGGTTAGCACAGTGCGGTTGATGAGGATGGCCCGGTCGCAGAAGCGCGGCACGCTGCCGAGATTGTGGGTCGAGACCAGCATCACCCGGCCTTCCTCGCGCAGTGTTTTCAAGAGCGCGATGATCGCTTCTTCCGTCTTCACGTCGACGCCGGTGAAAGGTTCATCGAGCAGGATCACCCGGCCTTCCTGCGCCAATGCGCGCGCGAGGAACACCCGCTTCTTCTGCCCGCCGGAAAGCTCGCCGATCTGGCGCTTGCGGTAGTCGCTCATGCCTACACGGGCGAGCGCCTCGTCGACCATTTCGCGGTCGCGGGCGCGCGGAATGCGCAGTGCGTTCATATGGCCGTAGCGGCCCATCATCACCACGTCTTCCACCAGCACGGGAAAGTTCCAGTCCACTTCCTCCGCCTGCGGAACATAGGCGACGATGTTGCGCTTCAGCGCCTGCGTTGCCGGCTGCCCGAATATCGAAACCGAGCCGCGCGCAAGCGGCACGAAGCCCATGATCGCCTTGAACAGAGTGGACTTGCCCGAGCCATTGACGCCAACGAGCGCGGCGATCGAACCCTCGGGTATGGCGAAGCTGGCATCGACCAGCGCGGTATTGCCGTTTCTGTAAGTCACCGTTGCGCCGGAGACGGCGAGGCCCGGCCGCTCAACCGTTTCCGGCGCGGCGAACTCCGCTGCCTCCGGCTGCAGGTTCACTTGGTCAGCCCTTCCACAATCGTGTTTGTGGTCACTTTCAGCAGATCGAGATAGGTCGGCACCGGCCCGTCGGGGTCCGTCAGCGAGTCCACATAGAGGACGCCACCATAGCGGGCGCCGGTTTCGCGCGCCACTTGCCGCGCCGGCTTGTCCGACACCGTGCTTTCGGAAAACACGACCGGAATATTGTGTTCGCGGACGGCGTCGATCACCTTGCGGACCTGTTGAGGTGTGCCCTGGCTGTCGGCGTTCATTGGCCACAGATAGAGTTCGCGCAGTCCGAAGTCGCGGGCGAGATAGGAGAACGCGCCCTCGCTGGTCACCAGCCAGCGCTTGTCGTCGGGAATTGTGTCGAGCGCTTCGCGCAGCGGGTCGATCAGCGCCGCGATTTCTGCGAGATAGGCATCCGCATTGGCCTGATAGACATCCGCATTGTCGGGATCGTGCTCCGACATCGCGCGGCGAATATTGTCGACATAGACGGCGACATCGCTGGGCGACATCCAGGCATGCGGGTTCGGCTTGCCGGTGTAGGGGCCTTCGGCGATGCCCATTGGCTCCACCCCGTCGCTGACGATGACGCCGGGTACGTCGCCAAGATTGTTCAGGAATCGCTCGAACCATTGTTCAAGGTTCAGCCCGTTCCAGAGGATCAGATCGGCATCGCGGGCGCGCAGAATATCGCCGGGCGTTGGCTGATAGTTGTGAATTTCGGCATTTGGCTTGGTCACCGATTCCACGGTGGCGGCGTCGCCCGCGACGTTGCGGGCAATGTCGGCAATCACCGTGAAGGTGGTGACCACTTTCAGTTTGTCGGCGGCCTGTGCGGGCAGGACGCTTATCGCCAGGGCGGCGAACGCCCCGGCAAGGCCTGACCAGAAGATGGATCGCATGGAACTCTCCGGACGATAATTAGCAACTCGCGCATAGTTAGAACGGTTCCAAATGAGTTGTCAATGCAACTGCAAATCGTTTGCAAAAGAGCGTTTCGGCCTGTGAAAAATCGGCGATAGTTTTTGCAACTGAATGTCAACTGGCCCATAGTCCGGCCATGAACGAACCGCAGCAGACAAAGCCGGATTATGAGCGGGAACTGAGGCGCGCCGGCATTCGTATCACGCGGCCGCGACGCGTTATTCTCGACATCTTGTCGGAGGCCGACAGCCATCCGGACGCGATGGAGATTTTCCAGCGCGCAAGCGTGATCGACAAGTCGATTTCCCTGTCCACCGTCTATCGCACGATGAAGCTGCTGGAAGGCATGGGCGCCATTCACCGTCACGCATTCGAGGGCGGGCCAGCTCGTTTCGAGCAGGCGTCCGGCGAACACCACGACCACCTGATCGACCTCGACACGGGTGACGTGATTGAATTTCACTCAAACCGCATCGAAGAGCTACAGGACGAGATCGCGCGCGAACTGGGCTACGAGATTGTCCACCATCGGCTGGAGCTTTATGGCCGCCGCAAGGGCGGCCGGAAGAAGAAGTAGAGATCAGCGCAAGGCAAGCTGCGTATTGCGCGGGATCACCGCCGCGATTGCATCAAGTGCTGCCGGGTCGAGCGTCATCGCCACATGGCCTAGCTCCTGAAGAAGCTTGATCTCGGCTTGTGGCAGCGCGGGTTTCACCGTTTCGGCATAAGCCTGCGCAGCGAACACTTCGTCCTTTTCGCCTGCGAGCAGCGTCAGCGGCGCCTCGACTTCCTTGAGCAGCGCGTCAGTGTCCTGCGGATTCATGCTGATCAGCAGCCGGTGCGAATAGACCGGCGTCAGGTTGGGCCGGTTGGCCGCGGCGAACACAATCGCAGGCAGATAGTCCAGCTGGTGGAAGCCGAATCCGTTCAGGATCGACAGGCCGATAATTCGGGGAATGTTCGGATAGGCCCATGCGCGTTCGGCCGCGTGAGGATTGTCGGCGGTCGAGGATTTCGCATCGACGCCGAGCATTGGCGAGACAAGAACCAGCTTGGCGATGTCCGGCGCATGGCCCTGGCCCGCGGCATTGAGCGCAAGGCCTCCGCCCGACGAAAAGCCAAGCAGGCTGATCGGCAGGCGCGGGTGTTGATCGCGCATGAAAGCGAGGAAATCCTCTACGTCTTCCGCCGGCTGGCCGATATGGGCGACATCGCCGCGCAAGCCGGTTGCGCCATGGCCTCTGATGTCGATCGCATATGCGGTTACGCCGCTCGCCGCCAGCGCCTTCGCCAGCGGGTGCATGCTCTGGCTGTCTGCGCTCGAGCCGTGCAGCAGCAGCGCAGCCGCGCGTGGGTCCTGCGCGTCATAGCGGCGATAGGCAATGCCCACCCCGTCGCGCGCATCTGCAAAGGCGATGCCGGCCATGTCGCTGTAGTCGACATCGGCGAACGGGTCGGTGATCGATGCAAACGGTTCGGGTTTTTCTGCGACCGGCCACAGGATGAGCCCCGCCAGCACCAGCGCTGCAACAACTGGCACAGCCAGCAATGTGATGAGAAACTTCTTCATGGTGCGGCCGGCCCGGTTGTGCGTTTCTGATGGCGCGCGCAGCTAGCAATGCCGCTGCCGGGCGGTCAAGTTTCCCCGGCGGGAGCCTTGGCTTGACGCTAGTCGCGTCGCTCGTCCATCATCCGCCAGCCGGCCGACGCGTGTGCTTCGGTCACGGGGGAAACGATGAGCGAAGCGGAAATCGGGCTGATCGGCCTGGGCACAATGGGTGCGAATCTCGCACTCAACATCGCCGAAAAGGGCCACAAGGTAGCGGTTTGGAACCGCACCGCCTCTCGCATGAAATCCTTCCAAGCGGATGCCGGCGAACTCGCAGACAACATCGTCGCCTGCGCCACGCCTGAGGAGCTCGTGGCGGCAATCCGCCCGCCGCGGCCTGTCATTCTTATGGTGCCGGCTGGCGACCCGGTGGATCAGCAGATCGAGGCGCTGCGCCCGCTATTCGAAAAGGGCGACATCATTGTCGATGGCGGCAACGCCAACTTTCACGATACCGAGCGTCGCGTCAAAGAGCTAGCCGCAAGCGGCATTCAGCTGGTCGGTATGGGCGTGTCTGGCGGCGAGGAAGGTGCGCGCCACGGTCCGTCCATTATGGTCGGCGCCGACAAGGGCGCATGGCTGCGAATTGAGAACATTCTCACCGACATCGCAGCGAAATATGAAGGCGAACCCTGCGCGGCATGGCTGGGCACGGGCGGCGCCGGGCATTTCGTCAAGACGATCCACAACGGCATCGAATATGCCGACATGCAGATGATCGCCGAGATCTACGGCATCCTGCGTGACGGGCCGGGCCTGAGCGCCGGCGATATCGGCGCCATATTTGCGCGCTGGAACGACGGCCGGCTCAACTCCTATCTGATCGAGATCACCGCCGAGGTGCTGGCGACACCTGACGGCGACAATGGCGTGCCGCTGGTGGATGTCATTCAGGACAAGGCGGGACAGAAGGGCACCGGCCGCTGGTCGGTGATCGAAGCAGCCATGCTTGGCGTGCCGGCCACCTGTATCGAGGCCGCGGTCGCCGCGCGCGGACTTTCGGCGCTCAAGAAGGAACGCGAATACGCTTCTCGCCGCTATCCGCAGACGCCGCGCCCGCCTTCCGCAACCAGCGTCGCCGATCTCGTAGCTGAACTGGAAAGCGCGCTTCTGGCAGGGAAGATCGCCGCATATGCGCAGGGTTTCGCCGTCATGCAGGCGGCTTCGGCCGAGCATGGCTGGGAGCTGCCAATGGCCACCATTGCGCGCATCTGGCGCGCCGGCTGCATCATCCGCTCGCAATTGCTGGATTCGATCGCAAAGGCCTATGACGCCAAACCGAAGACCACCAATTTGATGGTTGCGCCGGCATTTGTGGACATGATGACGGCGCTTCACCCCGCACTCAGAATCACCGTCGGGCGGGCAGCCCTTCAGGGCCTGCCGACGCCCGCGCTTTCCGCCGCGCTCGCCTATTTCGACGGCTACCGCCAGCCGCGCGGCACTGCGAACCTGATTCAGGGCCAGCGTGATTTCTTCGGCGCGCACGGATTTGAAAAGGTCGGAAGCCGCGGCAAGAAACACGGCGAGTGGAAGACCGCGAAGTGACGCTGGCTAGCTTCTGAGCGTCTCGACTTCGGCGCTGGGCCGGCTTGCAGTCGGCGGCATTGCCACGGGGTCGCGTACGCTCTGTGGAACGCTGAGGCTTTGCAATTCGGCAAGAGGCCTGCCGTCAATCTGGCCCAGCACCGCATTGGCGAGCTCGCGGCCAGCCAGACGAAAATCTTCTTCCACGACGAACAGACCCGGCCGGAACATCTGAACCAGTTCGGTCGATTGCTTTGTCACAACGTCAATCTCACGGCCCAGCTCCATGCCGCACATTTCGAGCGCGTTGACGACCGCCATTGCCGATGCGCCGCTGCCGCAGACAATTCCGTCGGGGCGCCCCTGCCGCTTCAACAGGGCAATGGCATCATCGCGTATCTTGTCGATCGGCTGATCGACCCAGACATTGTGGAACGGCACTTCGGTCAGCCCGCACTCGGCGACGCCGTTCACGAAGCCATCGGTCATGTGCCGGTAGTAGCTGAGCTTGGGTTCGGGGGCGAGCAGCGCGAGCCGCCTGCGGCCTTGTCTCGCCAGTCGCTCGACCGCGAGGCGCGCAAAGACCTCGTTGTCGAAATCATGCCAGGGATGTTCGGGCACGACATCGGTGCGTCCATGCGTTGCGAAGGGAAAGTTGCGCTCCAGCATGTACTGGACGCGCGCATCCTGAGGCTCTGTGCGCGAAATGATGATCCCGTCCGCAGAGTGTGTTTCCACGACATAGCGTACGGCATCCATGGGATCGTCGCGGCCTGAATAGGGCGTCAGGATGATGTGGTATGGCGTGCCGCGCAGTGCGCGCGATACGCCATAGATAATGTCGGAGATAAAACCCATCAGCTGCTCGTCCGTATTGAGCAGCAGCGAAATCACATTGGTCTTGCCGGTTCGAAGGCGAACGCCGGCGCGGTTGGGTCGGTAGCCGACCTGCTTGGCTACGAGCTGCACGCGCCGCTTTGTGTCGGCAGAAATATCGGGGGCATCCTTCAGCGCGCGCGAAACCGTGGTCACGCCGAGCCCGGTCATGAAGGCGATCGTCTTCAATGTCGGTCGCGCGTCGGCCGCGTTTCTGCCCTTCCCTTCCGAGCTGTCGTTCATGTCCCCGCCAATGTCTCGTCCGCCCCGCGCTGTTCTGACTCCGTCGGGGCAAGATTACAACGAACCTGTAACGTTACAGATTTTCTTTGCACTGGGAAATCGCGCTCTCGTCGCGACAACGATATTCTGCACTCAAACTCCCCTCCATCTCCGTTGCATGCGCATGCAAGTTTGCAACGCAGCAGCGTCGCGCGTTTTGATTTTGCAACGAAATTCACCGAAAATGCTGCGCTGCAGTGAAAAACGACCGCCTGGCTGGCGGTTCGGTTGCCGCAACGGTTTAATTTCGAGGCGCGAAAAAAATAATGCCGAATCGACGAACAATGGTTGCAGCCGTCATTTCGTTCGCATAACGTCACGACCTGTAACGTTACAGATTCAGGGAGGACTGTGATGAAATACCGTATGATGACCGCGGCTTTTGCCGCCTCGGTCGCGCTTCATTTCACCGGCCCGGCCAGTGCCGTTGACCTCGAAGTCACACATTGGTGGACCTCCGGTGGCGAAGCCGCCGCGGTTGCCGAATTCGCAAAAGCATTCAACGAGAATACCGAACACAACTGGGTGGACGGCGCGATTGCAGGCTCGGGCGGCGTGGCGCGCCCGATCATGATTTCACGCATCACCGGTGGCGATCCGATGGGCGCCACGCAATTCAACCATGGCCGGCAGGCCGAGGAGTTGGTCGAAGCGGGCCTCATGCTCGATCTGACCGAACTGGCGGAGAAGGAAGGTTGGAAAGACATCGTCCATCCGTCCTCGCTGCTCGATTCCTGCACGCTCGACGGTCGCATCTACTGCGTGCCGGTAAACATTCACTCCTGGCAGTGGATTTGGCTGAGCCACAAGGCATTTGAAGACGCCGGCCAGGCCGTTCCGACCAATTGGGATGAATTCGTCGCTGCCGCGCCCAAGCTGCGTGAAGCCGGTAAGGTCCCGCTCGCAATGGGCAATCAGCCGTGGCAGGCATCCGGCGCTTTCGGCGTCATCGCCATTGCGATCGGCGGCATCGATGCATGGAAAGCCGTCAACATCGACAAGAACGCCGAAGTGGCGGGTGGTCCGGAATACGCCAAAGTGTTCCAGGCGGCTGCCAATGCCCGTGAGTTCCGCAAGGGCTCCAACGTTCAGGACTGGAACCAGGCAACCAACATGGTCATCACCGGCGAAGCCGGCGCACAGATCATGGGCGACTGGGCGCAGGGCGAATTCCAGGTCGCTGGTCAGACAGCGGGCGAAGAATATAGCTGCCTGCCCGGTCTCGGCGTGAACGAGATCATCTCGACCGGCGGCGACGCCTTCTACTTCCCCAAGCTGGATGATCCCGAGAAGGAAGCGGCTCAGCTCGAGCTGGCGTCGCTCATGCTGTCCAAGCAGGTGCAGGTCAACTTCAACCTCAAGAAGGGCTCGCTGCCCGTACGCGGCGACGTTGACCTTGCAGCTGCCAATGACTGCATGAAGAAGGGTCTCGCGATCCTTGCCACGGGCGCCATTCTGCCTGACGGCAACCAGACCCTGTCGCCTGATACGCAAGGTCAGATCGAAGACCTCATGACCCAGTTCTGGTCAAGCGACGAGATTTCGGCCGAAGACGCACAGAAGCGCTACGCCGACATCATCGCCAGCGCCGACTAGGCTTCTCGTGAACCGGCTGCCGGCCCTTCGGGGGCCGGTGGCTGCATTGTGCCGGGGGCCGGCGTCCCGCTTTGCAGCAGGCGCGCAGGCCGCCGATCGGGGAGGTGCTTCGATGGCTGATACTGTCGAAACGGCAGTTGCCGCGGCAGGCGCGAGACCGGCCGAACGCAGCAGGTGGGAACGCTGGCTGATCTGGGGCATTGCCGGCGGTATCCTGTTGCGCCTAGCCATGGTGCTTGGGCTGTCGGTCTGGTTCGAGCCACTGGGCGACGCCGGAGACTGGTTCATCGAAGGTCTGCCCTGGCTCGTTCTGGCGCTCGCCGCCTGTGCCCTTTTTGCAGTTGCCTCCTCATCGACCAACAGCATCAGCCTGTCGGATAACCGGCTACGGGGTCACGTCATAGGATGGACGATTGCGGCACTTCTCCTCGTTGTGCTCGATTTGCTCGGCCCACAAATCAAATCGTCGGTCGCCTTTCTCGGTAAGCCGGCCCGGATTTTCATCGAATTCTGCGGCGTGCACGGCACCTTCCTAGCCGCAGTCTGCCTGCTGGTGGCCGGTGCGCTGGCCACCAGCGGTTCAGAAAAACACCTCGTTTCCAGGCCGGGCATGTTCGAGCGCGTCTGGGCGTCGAACCTGACTGCCAAGATTGCAGCCGTGCCTATGATGCTCGTAGCGCTCGGTGTTTTCACCGGCGGCACGATATGGACCGTTGTTTATTCATTCACCGACTCACGGCTCCTGCCGCGCGAAAAATGGGTCGGCCTCGCGCAGTATGATCGTCTGTGGGGCGAGGATCGCTGGCTGATCTCGATTGAGAACCTGCTGATCTACGGCGTCTGTTCGCTCGTCTTTTCCATCGTTATCGGCTTTCTGCTGGCCGCGATGCTCGACCAGAAGGTGCGTTTCGAAAACACGTTCCGAACTATCTTTCTCTACCCCTTCGCCCTGTCATTCATCGTCACCGGCCTCGTCTGGCAGTGGGTCTTGAACCCCGATTTCGGCATTCAAGGCATGGTGCGCTCGCTGGGTTGGGAGAGCTTCACTTTCGACCCGCTCTACAATCAGGACATCGTCATCTACGGCATCCTGATCGCCGGGTTATGGCAAGGCACCGGCCTGATCATGTGCCTCATGCTGGCCGGATTGAGGGGCATCGACGAGGAAATCTGGAAAGCCGCGCGCATAGACGGCATTCCGATGTGGAAGACCTATCTCTTCATCGTCATCCCGATGATGCGGCCGGTTTTCATCACCACTTTGGTGCTGATCGCCTCAGGCATTGTGCGCGTTTACGACCTCGTGGTCGCGCAGACGAGCGGCGGACCGGGCATCGCATCCGAAGTGCCGGCCAAATATGTCTACGACAAGATGTTCCTGGGCCAGAACCTCGGTCAGGGCTTCGCTGCCTCGACGGTGATGCTCCTGAGCGTGCTGATCGTCCTCATACCCTGGGCCTATCTCGAATTCGGAGGGAAGAAACGTGGCTGACACAGCATCCCTCAACATGACGGCGGCATCCGCGGATGCGGTGGCTACCGACTTGTCGGGCCCGCGCGGTCCGCGCCCAAGGCCCAGATTCTCCAGGCGCAATATCTTTCTCTACGGCGCGCTTTTTGTTGTCGCCGTTTATTACCTGCTGCCGCTCTATGTGATGATCGTCACGTCGCTGAAGGGCATGCCCGAAATCCGGCTGGGCAACATCTTCTCCCCGCCGGTTGAGATCACGTTCCAGCCATGGGTCAAGGCATGGGCGGAAGCATGCACCGGTCTCAATTGCGAGGGCCTGTCGCGCGGCTTCTGGAACTCGGTGCAAATCCTTGTGCCGTCGGTGGTGCTGTCGATCGCCGTCGCTTCCGTCAACGGCTATGCGCTCGCCAACTGGCGCTTCAAGGGCGCTGACATCTTCTTCACGATCCTGATCTTCGGCGCGTTCATACCCTATCAGGTGATGCTCTACCCGCTCGTCATCATGCTGCGCGAACTGGGTCTGTACGGCACGCTCTGGGGTCTGGTTCTGGTGCACACCGTGTTTGGCATGCCGATCCTGACCCTGCTCTTCCGCAACTATTTCACATCGCTGCCGGAAGAACTGTTCAAGGCGGCTCGCGTCGACGGTGCCGGCTTCTGGGGCATCTACTTCAAGATCATGCTGCCCATGTCGCTGCCGATTTTCGTCGTCGCAATCATCATTCAGGTGACCGGCATCTGGAACGACTTCCTGTTCGGCGTCGTCTACACCAAGCCGGACACCTATCCGATGACGGTTCAGCTCAACAACATCGTCAACTCTGTCCAGGGCGTGAAGGAATACAACGTCAACATGGCGGCGACGCTGCTGACGGGCCTTGTGCCGCTGATCGTCTATTTCATTTCCGGAAAACTATTCGTGCGCGGCATCGCCGCCGGCGCGGTCAAAGGCTGAGGGGCGAGGCCGGATCATGGCAAGTGTTGTCGTACGCGATGTGTCGCTGAATTTCGGAGCGGTCGAGGTTCTGAAGTCGCTCAATATCGAGGTGGAAAAGGGCGAGTTTCTTGTCCTGCTCGGTCCGTCCGGATGCGGAAAGTCGACGCTGCTCAACTGCATTGCCGGCTTGCTCGATGTCACCGACGGACAAATTTTCATCAACGACAAGAACGTCACATGGGAGCAACCGAAAGACCGCGGCATCGGCATGGTGTTCCAGTCCTATGCGCTCTATCCGCAAATGTCGGTCGAAGGAAATCTGTCCTTCGGTTTGAAAAACCAGCGTTTGCCGGCGGCCGAGATTGCCGAACGCGTAAAGCGCGCATCCGAAATCCTGCAGATCGAGCCGCTCTTGAAGCGTCGCCCCTCCGCCCTTTCCGGGGGTCAGCGCCAGCGTGTTGCCATTGGCCGCGCCCTTGTGCGCGATGTTGATGTCTTCCTGTTCGACGAACCGCTTTCCAATCTCGATGCCAAGCTTCGCAATGAACTGCGCGTCGAGATCAAGCGCCTCCACCAGCGGCTCGCTAATACGATGGTTTATGTGACGCACGACCAGATCGAAGCAATGACCCTGGCCGACCGTATCGCAGTCATGCGCAACGGCATTATCCAGCAGCTCGACGCGCCGCAGGCGATCTACTCGCGTCCGATCAATCGCTTTGTCGCCGGTTTCATCGGTTCGCCCGGCATGAATTTTCTGGAAGGCACGATCGAGGGCGGCGCCTCGCCCAAGTTCAAGGCTGGCGACACCGCGATAGATACCAAGGGCTACGAATTTGCGGAGAAACCGCAGGCCGGAACGAAGGCTGTCTTCGGCGTGCGGCCGGAGCATGTGATGATTGGCGAGATGGCGCGCTCTATGCCCTACACAAGCGAGGTCGAGATCGAGATCGTCGAGCCAATGGGCTCCGACACGCTTGCATGGACAAAGCTTGGCGGACAGAACTTCACCTTCCGCACCGATTCTGAATATGCGCCGAAGGAAGGCGAAAAAGTTCTGCTTGGTTTCGACCCAGCTCGGGCATCGCTGTTCGACGCCGCCACCGACATCCGGCTCTAGCCTGAGGCGTTCCAGCCGAGGCCAAGAGTACGACAGCAAAACAGGCGCGACCCGTCGTGCCGCATATACGAGACCGCCGGTCCCCGGTATTTACAAACCCGATTTCTTCTGGAGCATCAAATGACTGCGTTTTCCTATCAGCTCTATTCGTCGCGCGAATTCCCGCCGCTTGGAGACACCTTGGCCATGCTGCGCGGTCTCGGCTACCAGCAGGTCGAAGGTTATGGCGGCGTTTATGACGACCCGGCCGCTCTCCGCGCTGCGCTGGACAGCAATGGGCTCACCATGCCGTCAGGCCATTTCGGTCTCGACGCTTTGGAGAACGATTCTGCCGGTGTAATCGAGATCGCGAAGACCGCGGGCATGAAATCCGTTTTCTGCCCGCATATCGGCCCGGATTTGCGCCCCGACAGCGCAGCCGGCTGGAGCGAGTTCGGCCGCCGTCTGGCGAAAGCTGGCGAGCCGATCATGAAGGCGGGCTTCACCTTCGGCTGGCACAACCATGATTTCGAGCTACGCCCGCTTGCGGACGGTACTGTGCCGCTGGCGCACATTCTGGACGCGGCCCCGGAGCTTGCATGGGAAGCCGATATCGCATGGATCGTCCGAGGCGGCGCGGATCCGTTCGACTGGATCGCACGATATGGCGACCGGCTGGCCTCGGTCCATGTGAAGGACATTGCGCCCGCCGGCGAAAAGGCGGACGAGGACGGCTGGGACGATGTCGGCCACGGCACTATACCTTGGCCCGCACTGTGGGCCGCACTTAAGAACACGCCGGTTGATTTGTTCGTCATGGAGCATGACAAGCCAAACGACCACGAGCGGTTTGCACGCCGCTCGATCGAAGCGGCGCGCGGATTTTAGGAGAGCGGCAAATGGCCAGCAAAAGCGGAACCGGCAAACTTGGTGTCGGTGTAATCGGCTGCGGCAATATCTCGGCGGCGTATTTTTCGCTTTCGAAACTGTTCAAGGGCATGGAAATCCGGGCTTGTGCCGATCTCGACATGGCGCAGGCACGCAAACGGTCGGAGGAATTCGGCTTGCGCGCCGAAACGCCCGCCAACCTTATGGCAGCTGATGACATCGATATCGTCGTCAATCTGACCATCCCGGCGGCGCATTACGAAGTTGCGAAATCGGCGCTCGATGCCGGCAAGCACGTCTATTCCGAAAAGCCGTTCGTGCTCTCGGTGAAGGAGGGGCTCGACCTCAAGAAACGCGCCGACAAAAAGGGCCTGCGGGTCGGTTCCGCGCCGGACACATTTCTCGGCGGTTCGCACCAGCTGGCACGAAAGATCATCGATGCCGGTGACGTTGGCAAAATCACAAGCGGCACCGCCTATGTGATGAGCCACGGCATGGAGCACTGGCATCCGAACCCGGATTTCTTCTTCCAGCCGGGTGGTGGGCCGGTGCTCGACGTCGGGCCCTATTACGTGACCAACCTCATTCAGCTCGTCGGCCCCGTGAAGCGTGTTGCGGCATTCTCGGCGACGCCCGCATCGCACCGCACGATCACGTCGAAGCCGCGCTATGGCGAAAAGATCAAGGTCGGAACACCGACCACGATCCACGCCGTGCTCGAATTCGAGAACGGCGCGGTGATCACGCTCAACGCCAGTTGGGACGTATGGGCTCATGGCCATTCGCCAATGGAGCTCTATGGTGAAACCGGAACTCTGTTCCTTCCCGATCCGAATTTTTTCGGCGGCGAGGTGGGGCAGACCAAAGCCGGCAAGAGGCTGAAGAAGAATCCGACGTGGAAGCATCCGCTCGGCATTCCGAACCAGAAGCACGGCGAAGGCATGATGGCCAATTACCGCACGATCGGCCTTGCCGATATGGCGCTGGCGATCGCCGAGGGCCGCCCGCACCGCTGCTCGCTGGAGCTTTCGCTGCACGCGGTCGAGGTCATGCTGGCAATCCTTCAGGCGGGCGAGACCGGCAAGGTCGTCACTTTGAAGACGAGCTGTGAGCGTCCTGCGGCCCTCGGCATTTCCGAAGCCAAGGCGATGCTGAAAAAGAAGAAACGCTAGACCGGCCGCCGGCCGACAGGAGAAGTGCATGACCCATTGGGTGCCCGCCGAACACCGCTATGACGGGATGTATTACAACCGCTGCGGTAAATCCGGCCTCAAGCTGCCGGCCATTTCGCTCGGCCTTTGGCACAATTTCGGCGGTGACACGCCACACGACCTCAAGCAGGCAATGTGCCGGCGCGCCTTCGATCTGGGCATCACCCATTTCGACCTCGCCAACAATTACGGCCCACCGCCCGGTTCGGCGGAGGAGGCGTTCGGCAAGATCCTGCGTGAGGACTTTGCCGGCTATCGCGATGAGCTGATCATTTCCTCCAAGGCAGGCTACCTGATGTGGCCGGGGCCGTATGGCGAGTGGGGCAGCCGCAAGTATCTGGTCTCGAGCCTGGACCAGAGCCTCAAGCGAATGGGGCTCGACTATGTCGACATCTTCTATTCGCACCGGTTCGATTCCGACACGCCGCTGGAAGAAACGATGGGCGCGCTGGACCAGATCGTGCGTTCGGGCAAGGCGCTCTATGCCGGGATCTCCTCCTACAATTCGAAGCGCACCCGCGAGGCCGTCGCCATATTGAAGGAGTTGGGCACGCCCTGCCTGATTCATCAGCCGAGCTATTCCATGATCAATCGCTGGGTGGAGGATGACGGCCTGTTCGACACGCTCGACGACCTCGGCGTTGGCTCGATCGTCTTTTCTCCGCTAGCCCAGGGCATGCTGACCAGCAAATATCTCGACGGGATTCCCGAGACGAGCCGCGCGGCGCAGGGCAAGTCGCTGAAGAATGAGTTCCTCGACGAGAAGACACTGGCGAGCATCAGGGCGCTCAATGAGATCGCCAAGAAGCGCGGCCAGACGCTCGCGCAGATGGCGCTGGCCTGGGTGCTGCGCGGCGGTCGCGTGACAACTGCGCTGATTGGAGCAAGCCGGCCCGAGCAGATCGACGATTGCGTGGCCGCCCTTCAGAAGCTCGAATTCTCGAAGGACGAGCTGTCGGAAATCGACAAATACGCCAAGGACGCAGACATCAACTTATGGGCCGCTTCATCCGAGCGCGCCGGCCCCTCGCGCGACTGAGGATCGTAGCGTCGTGATCGTCAATCCGATCCTGCCCGGCTTCAATCCCGACCCCTCGATCTGCCGTGTGGGCGACGACTACTACATCGCAACATCCACCTTCGAATGGTATCCCGGTGTCCAGATTCACCACTCCAAAGACCTGGCCAACTGGCAGCTCGTCAGGCGCCCGCTTGAACGCGCGAGCCAGCTGGATATGCGCGGCAATCCGGATTCCGGCGGGATCTGGGCACCCTGCCTGTCATATGCCGACGGACTGTTCTGGCTCGTCTACACCGACGTGAAGCGCATCGACGGATCCTTCAAGGATACGCACAATTTCATCGTTACCTCGCCGACGATCGAAGGCGAGTGGTCGGACCCTGTCTACGCCAACTCGAGCGGTTTCGACCCGTCGCTGTTTCACGATGACGATGGCCGCAAATGGTTTCTCAACATGCTGTGGAACCATGTTTCACCCGGTGTTGGCGGCTCTCCGAAACATCCGTCATTTGCGGGCATATTGTTGCAGGAGTTCGACCCGAAGGCAGGCAAGCTGGTCGGGCCGGTAAAAAACATTTTTGCCGGCAGTCCGCATGGGCTCGTCGAAGGCCCGCATCTCTTCAAGCGGGATGGCTGGTACTATCTCACCACCGCCGAGGGTGGCACAGGCTACGACCACGCGGTCACCTATGCGCGCTCGCGCCAGATCGACGGCCCCTATGAGCTCCATCCCGAGACATTTCTTGTCACCGCGAAAGATGCGCCGGAGGCTGCGCTGCAACGCGCCGGCCATGGTCAGATCGTGGAGACGCCGGCCGGAGAATTCTACCACACGCACCTGACGAGCCGACCGCTCCCCGGCACCCGGCGCTCGCCGTTAGGGCGCGAAACCGCCATCCAGAAGGTCGAGTGGGGTAGCGATGGCTGGCCCCGGCTTGCGGGTGGCGGGCTGGTGCCTTCGCTTGAGGTGGAGGCGCCCTCCGACGCGAAGACGGAGGCAAAACCACAAACCGTTCGGCATGATTTTTCGACCTCCGAACTGCCGCTGGAATTCCAATGGCTGCGCTCACCTGAGCCCGAACGCCTCTTTTCGCTGACCGAGCGCCCGGGGAATCTTCGGCTTTATGGCCGCGAGTCGGTCGGCAGCTGGTTTGAACAGGCGCTGGTAGCGCGCCGGCAGGAAGACTTCGCCTTCCGTGCCGAGACCGAGCTCGATTTCAAGCCAACGCATTTCCAACAGGCGGCGGGCCTGACGCATTATTACAACCGGCACAAATTCCATTTCGCTGCGGTCACGCACGACGCGAAGAAGGACCGCGTGCTGCGCATCATGTCATGCCTTGGCGACTGGCCGGAAAGCCGGCTTACCTTCTTTCCCGAGGAGCCTGTCGCCGTCGGCACCGGTCCCGTCACGCTCGCGGCAGAGGTGGATGGCGCCGAGCTACAATTCTTCTGGCGGCAGGGCAAATCGGATTGGGTGCCGCTCGGGCCTTCGCTGGATGCGAGCCTGATATCGGACGAGGCGGGGCGCGGCGAGCATGCCTCTTTCACGGGTGCGTTTGTGGGCATGCTGGCCTTTGATGTCGCAGGCACGGCGCTGCCAGCCGATTTCGCCTATTTCGAGTATCGCCGCACGACCTGATCACCGGGTTGCGCGCGCACCTGTCACCGCGCACACCGAATTTTGAGCCCCGCATCTGGCCGACGCTGTTAGAACGTGTCGATAGCCAGAGCGGAGCAAACCATGTCCAGCATCACCCAGCGTCTCGAATTCACCGGTCATTCCGGTGCCAAGCTTGCGGCCAGGCTCGACCTGCCCAACGGTCCGCTGCGCGCCTACGCGCTCTTCGCGCATTGCTTCACCTGCTCCAAGGATATCGTGGCGGCGCGCCGCATCGCGGCCTCTCTTTCGCGCGAAGGCATCGCCGTACTGCGCTTCGATTTCACCGGCCTGGGCTCAAGCGAAGGCGAATTCGCCTCGACCAATTTCTCCACCAATTGCGGCGACCTGTTCTCCGCAATCGAATATCTGCGTGAGAACTACGAGGCGCCCGCGGTACTCATCGGACATTCGCTGGGCGGGGCTGCCGTGCTGGCGGTGGCGAAGGATGTGCCCGAAGCGAAAGCAGTGGTCGCGATCGGCGCGCCGGCGGATGCAGGTCACGTGCTGCACAATCTCGGATCGTCGCTGGAGACGATCCGGGCCGAGGGCGAGGCGGAGGTTGACCTCGCCGGCCGTAAGTTCCGTATCCAGAAGCAGTTCGTGGAGGACGTGGAGAGCCAGAAGGTGAAGGATGCGGTGGCGAAAATGCGAAAGCCGCTGCTGATCCTGCATTCGCCGATAGACCAGACAGTCGGCATCGAAAATGCGTCGGAGATATTCCTCGCCGCGAAGCATCCGAAAAGCTTCGTCTCGCTGGATATGGCCGACCATCTACTGACCAAATCCGATGACGCTGAATTCGCTGCGCGTACCATCTCAGGCTGGCTCAGTCGCTATGTGAAAAGCGATAAGCCGCAGGGCGAGGAGGCAATCGAGCATGTGCGGGTGATGGAAACTGGCGAAGGCAAGTTCCAGAACGCAGTGCAGGCCGGCCGCCACCGTCTTTTCGCCGACGAACCGGAGAGTGTGGGCGGCATGGATACCGGCCCCTCACCATACGATTTCCTGTCGGTGGCCTTGGGCAGCTGCACGGCCATGACGCTGCGCCTTTATGCCGGACACAAAAAGCTCGATATCGGCCGCATCAGCGTCGATGTCTCCCACGCCAAAGTCCACGCAAAGGACTGTGACGAGTGCACGGACGACGAGCGCGACGGTGGCGGCAAGATCGACCGCTTTGAGCGCGTCATCTCAGTCGACGGCGATGTTCCGGACGACCTCCAGGACAAACTTCTGGAGATAGCCGACAAATGCCCCGTTCACCGAACGCTGGAGGCTGGCGCCAAGGTCAAATCCTCGGTGCGCACCTCATAGGCATCAGGGAAACAGCACCGACGGCAGATAGGTCGGAATGGCCGGCAGGAACCAGATAATCGCTACGCCCACAATCTGCAGCACAATGAAGGGCGCCACGCCGGCATAGATCTGACCGGTGGTGATTTCGGGCGGTGCTGCTCCGCGCAGATAGAACAGCGAAAAACCGAAGGGCGGCGTCAGGAACGAGGTCTGCAGGTTGATCGCAATCAGGATCGAGAGCCACACCGGGTCGTGCCCCATCAGGATGAGCAGTGGCGCAACCAGCGGCAGCACGATCACGGTGATCTCGACGAAGTCGAGGAAAAATCCGAGCACGAAGATCAGCAGCATGCAGAAGATCAGTGCACCTGTCGGGCCGCCGGGCATTGCGGTCAGAAGCTCCTCGATGCGTTCCTCGCCGCCAAGGCCGATAAACACCAGCGAAAAGATGCTGGCAGCGATGATGGTGGCAAAGATCATCGACGTGACCGTCATGGTCGATTTCAGCGCCGGCACCAGCAGCCCGCTGCCATGCGCGCGCAGCAGCGCGACGATCAGCGCGGCAAGCCCCGCCAGCGCCAGCAGAGCGTAGACGCCGCCCTGCAGCCAACCGACAATCGTCACATCGCTGCGTTGCAACCGCACCGGCGCAACACCCGCAGCGACGGCTAGAATGAGAAGAGCAACGGCGCCCCATACCACGAGCCATCTGGGCGCTCCGAGGCGATGGCCGGCAAGCAGAACTGTGCCGACCGCGCCCACCGAAGCGGCCTCTGTAGGCGTCGCCACACCGCCAAGGATCGCGCCAAGCACGGCAACAATGAGAATAATTGGCGGCAGTATCGCGCCCGCCACTTCGCGCGTGGAGGGACGTTCGTCGAGCTGCGAGGCGGCGGGTGCATCGTCAGGGATAAGCCAGGCGCGGCCGAGAATGTAGAGGATGTAAAGCACGACGAGCGTCAGCCCGGGCAGCAATGCGCCGGCAAAGATTTCGCCAACCGATATCGTCTCGATCGAGAATTTGCCCTGCTCGAACTGCGCCTGCTGATAGGCATTCGACATCACATCGGAGAGGATGATCAGCAGCGTCGATGGCGGGATGATTTGGCCGAGCGTGCCGGCTGTGCACACCGTGCCTGAGGCGAGCTTCGGGTCGTAGCCGTTGCGCAGCATGGTTGGCAACGCAATCATGCCCATGGCGATCACGGTCGCGCCGACAATGCCGGTGGATGCCGCCAGCAGCGTTCCGACGAGAACAACCGACACGCCAAGCCCGCCGCGCAAGCCGCCAAAGAGCCGGCCCATCGTTTCCAGAAGCTCTTCCGCGATGCGGCTTTTTTCGAGCACGACGCCCATCAGCACAAAAAGCGGAATGGCGATCAATACGTCATTGGTGAGCACGCCGAACACGCGTTGGCCGAGCGCGCCGAGCAGCGAAATGTCCATCATGCCGGTCGCCCATCCTGCAAAAGCGAACAGCGTCGCCACGCCGGCAATTGAAAAGGCAACCGGGAAGCCGAGCAGGATGAAGGCGATCAGCGCCGCGAACATGATGAGATCGAGCGGCATCGTTATGCATTCTCTCTGAGGCGGGCGATGTCGCGCAGCAGGCCGGATACCGACTGCACGATCAAGAGAACGCAGAACGCCGGAATAAGCGATTTCAGAAGAAATGATGCGGGAATGCCGCCGACCGAGATCGGCCCTTCCAGGATCGCCCACGAGTTTCGCACCGAAGGCCATGTCCAGTAGATGAGCACGATCATTGAGGGCAAGAGCAGCGTCAGATGCCCGAACAGATCGATCGCCGATTGACGCCTGCGGCTCGCCTTGGCGTAGAAAATGTCGACCCGCACATGCCCGTTCATCAGCAGCGTGTAGCCTGCGCCGAGCATGAACAGGGTGGAATGGAGGTAAAGCACGCTCTCATCGAGCGCGATCGAGCTGACCCCGAACACATAGCGCAACAGCACGACGATGAACTGCAAAAGCATCATCGCCAGTGCGCACCAGCAGACTACGCCGCCGACCGTTCGGTTCACCCGGTCGAGCGCATCGGCAAGCGATGTCATCCAACTCCCCCCAACGAGAAGGCGCACCGGCGCGGTGGCCGCGCCGGTGCATGGTCTACCCTAGTACTTGTAGTCCATGGCGCGGGCGTTCATCTGCCCATTATCGGCATAGACCATATAGCCGGCCACCGACTCGCGATAGGCGAGGAAGCTTTCGGTGATACGCTGCACCAGTTCGTCGCTGTCGTTGCGCAGATCGGCGATCACCTCGCCGGCAGCGTTGCCCATGGCGACAATCACGTCATCAGGCAGCTTCTTCACCTGTACGCCTTCTTCCGCGACCAGCTTGGCCAGAGCCAGCGCATGCTTGGTCGTGTATTCCGTCCAGACCGGATTGTAGAGGCTCTCGCAGGCCAGCGAGACAACCTGCTTCAGATCATCCGGCAGGTCGGCATAGGCCTGCGCGTTGACCACGCATTCCTCGGCCGAGGACGGTTCGCCGACACCGGGCCAGTAGTAGTTCTTGGCAACCTGGTTGAAACCGAGTGCGCTGTCGGTCCACGGACCGATGAACTCGCCTGCGTCCAGCGCGCCGGATTGCAGCGCCTGGAACATGTCGCGGCCACCCATCGCCTGAACGGCCATGCCGATCTTGGCGCACATTTCGGACGCGAGGCCCGTGGTGCGGAACTTGAGGCCCTTGAGGTCGTCGACGGAAGTGATTTCCTCGCGGAACCAGCCGGCCCATTGCGGGCCGGAATTGCCGCACAAGAACGGCTTGAGGCCGAAGCGCCCGTAGATTTCATCATAGAGCGCCTGGCCGCCGCCATGCGTCAGCCAGCCCACCTGCTCGTCTGCGCGCAGGCCGAAGGGCTGCGAGCCGAACAGGAGAATGCCCTTCGACTTGGAGCCCCAATAGGCCGGCACCGCGTGGTAAAGCTCGGCCGTGCCTTCCGACACAGCGTCGAAGACGCCGTTGCCCGGCACCAGTTCGCCCGCGGCGAACAGCTTCACTTCGATGCGCCCGCCCGAAAGCGTAGTGATGCGGTCGGCCAGAAGCTGCGCCGCAACACCGGGACCGGGCAGGTTTTTCGGCCATGCGGTGACCATTTTCCACTCGCGCCGATCCTGCGCGATCGCCGGCGTGGCGAGCGTTGCAGCACCCGCGCCTATCGCCGCTGTTTTCAGAAATTCGCGTCTTTTCATGATTGTCTCCCTTGTCTCCCTGCTTGCTGCTCAGTTGCCCAGGATGGCGGGCAGCCTGAGCCCTTTTTCGCGCGCACAATCGAGCGCGATCTCGTAGCCGGCATCGGCGTGCCGCATGACGCCGGTTGCCGGGTCGTTCCACAAAACCCGTTCCAGACGACGCGCCGCATCGTCTGTGCCGTCGGCGCAGATCACCATGCCGGAATGTTGCGAAAAGCCCATGCCGACACCGCCACCATGATGCAGCGACACCCAGGTCGCGCCGGATGCGCAGTTGAGCAGGGCGTTGAGAAGCGGCCAGTCGGACACGGCATCCGAGCCGTCCTTCATCGCCTCAGTCTCGCGGTTGGGCGAGGCGACGGAGCCGGAATCGAGATGGTCGCGGCCGATCACCACCGGTGCCGAAAGCTCCCCTTTCGCTACCATTTCGTTGAAGGCGAGGCCGAGCCGGTGCCGGTCGCCCAGACCCACCCAACAGATGCGCGCCGGCAGGCCCTGGAAGGAGATGCGCTCGCGTGCCATGTCGAGCCAGCGGTGCAGGTGCTCATTGTCGGGCAACAGCTCCTTCACCTTGGCGTCGGTCTTGTGGATGTCTTCCGGGTCGCCCGAAAGCGCGGCCCAGCGGAATGGCCCGACGCCACGGCAGAAAAGAGGCCGGATGTAAGCCGGCACAAATCCCGGAAACGCGAAAGCGTTCTCGAAACCCTCATCCTTCGCCACCTGGCGGATATTGTTGCCGTAGTCGAGCGTCGGCACGCCGTCATTCCAGTAGGCCACCATCGCCTCGACATGCTCGCGCATGGAGGCGCGCGCAGCCTTCTCAACTGCCTTTGGGTCGCTCTCACGCTTCTCGCGCCACTCGCCCATCGTCCAGCCCTTGGGCAAGTAGCCGTTGACCGGGTCGTGTGCGGAAGTCTGGTCGGTGAGCATATCCGGCCGCACGCCACGTTTGCGCAGTTCGGGGAGGATTTCGGCAGCGTTGCCGAGCAGGCCGACCGACTTTGCTTCGCCGACTTTCGTCCAGCGCTCGATCATCGCCAGCGCTTCGTCGATCGTCTCCGCCTTCTCGTCGAGATAGCGGGTGCGCAGCCTGAAATCGATGGAATCGGGATTGCACTCGATGGCGAGGCAGCAGGCGCCGGCCATCACAGCCGCCAGCGGCTGCGCGCCGCCCATGCCGCCGAGGCCGGCGGTCAGGATCCACTTGCCTGTGAGGTCGCCATCATAGTGCTGACGGCCGGCCTCCACGAAGGTTTCGTAAGTGCCCTGAACGATGCCCTGCGTGCCGATGTAAATCCAGGAGCCGGCCGTCATCTGGCCGTACATCATCAGACCTTTGCGATCGAGCTCGTTGAAATGATCCCAGTCGGCCCAGTGCGGCACGATGTTCGAGTTGGCGATCAGCACGCGCGGCGCGTCGGCATGGGTCTTGAACACACCGACCGGCTTGCCTGACTGCACCATCAGCGTTTCGTCGGCTTCCAGCGTGCGCAGCGAGGCTGCGATACGGTCGAAATCGTCCCAGGTGCGTGCCGCGCGTCCAATGCCGCCGTAAACGACCAGTTCATGCGGGTTCTCCGCAACGTCCGGGTCGAGATTGTTCATCAACATCCTCAGCGGCGCCTCGGTCACCCAGCTTTTGGCGCTGATCTCGGGGCCGCGCGGTGAGCGTACGTCGCGGATGTTGTGGCGTGGATTGTTCATCATCTGGCTCCGGGTGTGATGACGAGCGCGATATCGGCAAGCCGGCTGAGGATTGCACGCAGATGCACGCGCAGCCGCTCCGCTTTCTGCTCGTCATAATCGAATGGTGGTTCTTCCGTCTTGAGATGGCTTGCCTGCGACAGTTCCATCTGGATCGCGTGCACCGACTTCACGGGCGCCCCGTAGTGCCGTGTAGTCCAGCCGCCTTTGAAGCGGCCGTTGACGACGTGATCGTAGCCCTCGGCGGCCGAACAGATATCGGCCACGGCGAGTTCCAGCGCTGGGGCACATGTCGCGCCCTCATTGGTGCCGATGTTAAAGTCGGGCAGCCGACCTTCGAACAGGAAGGGGCAGTGCGAACGGATGGAGTGGCAATCGTAGAGGATCGCGATTTCGTGCTCGGCTAGCACGCGGTCGATCTCGGCTTGAAGCGCTGCGTGATAGGGCGCGTGAAAATCGGCGATCCGCTGCTCGATGTCGGGTGCGGTAGGCTCTGCGCCATCCTTCCAGATCGGCTGGTTGTCGAAGTCGGTCAGCGGCACCAGGCTGGTTGTGTTCTGCCCGGGATAAAGGCTCTGTCCGCCCGGATCGCGATTGGCGTCGATCACGTATCGATGGAATGTCGCGCGCACTGTCGTCGCGCCCGGCAGCAGACCGTCATAGAGCGTGTGCACATGCCAGTCGGTGTCACGCAGCTTGCGCCCTTCGTCGTTGAGGCGGTCCCAGATGTCCGTCGGCACATGCGCGCCGGTATGGGGGAGCCCGAGAATGACAGGCGAGGAGCCGCGGGTGACTTCAACGGGGTTCATGCCTTCAACTCCGGCAGAATGCCCGGACTCACGCTCGCATTGAGCGCGCCGGATGCGACGAGCTCGTGAGCCGCCGCCAGATCGCCAGCCATGAAGCGGTCTTCGGCGAGTGCGGGCACAGCCGCGCGGATCGCGTGATGAGCCTTGGTCAGTTCGGCGCTGGTCTTCAGCGGCGCACGCAGATCGATACTCTGCGCGGCGGTGAGCGCCTCGATGCCGATGATGCCGGCAAGATTGTCGGTCATTTGCTTCAGGCGTCGCGCGCCATGGCAGGCCATCGAGACGTGGTCTTCCTGATTGGCCGAAGTCGGTGTGGAGTCGACCGAGGCCGGATGCGACATCTGTTTGTTTTCGGCCATCAGCGCGGCGGAGGTAACCTCCGCGATCATCAGACCGGAATTGAGCCCTGGTTTCGGCGCCAGAAACGCCGGCAGACCGAAGGAAAGCGCGGGATCGACCAGAAGCGCGATGCGCCGTTGGGCGATGGCTCCGATCTCGCAGATCGCAATCGCGATCTGGTCGGCTGCGAACGCCACCGGCTCGGCATGGAAGTTGCCGCCCGAAACGACCGAGCCGTCCGACAGCACAAGCGGATTGTCGGTCACCGCATTGGCTTCCGTCGCCAGCGTGCGCGCCGCCTGACGCAACAAGTCGAGGCAGGCGCCGTCCACCTGCGGCTGGCAACGGATGCAGTAGGGGTCCTGCACCCGCTCGTCGCCCTCGCGATGGCTTTCGCGAATTTCGGAACCTTCGAGCAGCGACCAGAGTGCGGCCGCCGTATCGATCTGGCCCTGATGGCCGCGCAGCGTGTGGATTTCGGGGTGGAAGGGGGCGGACGATCCCATCGCGGCATCGGTGGACAGCGCGCCTGTAATCAGAGCCGAGCGCGCGATACGGTGCGCGGCGAAGAGACCGGAAAGAGCCAGCGCGGTCGAGACCTGCGTTCCGTTGATGAGCGCCAGCCCCTCCTTCGCCGCGAGCACGACAGGCTCGAGCCCGGCTTTTGTCAGGGCTGCGCGGGCCGGCATGCGCTCGCCCCCGAAGGTGGCCTCGCCTTCGCCCATCATGGCGGCCGCCATATGCGCCAGTGGCGCAAGGTCGCCCGACGCCCCGACCGATCCTTGCCCCGGAATGACCGGCAGCACACCGCGTTCCAGCATCGCTGCGATCAGCTGAGCGGTGCCGGTGCGAACGCCGGACGAGCCACGCCCTAGCGAGATCAGCTTGAGCGCCATGATCAGGCGCACCACCGCCTCGTCGAGCGGGGCGCCCACGCCGCAGCAATGCGACAGGATGAGGTTGCGCTGCAGCGTCGCCACATCGTTGGGCGGGATACGCACGCTGGCGAGTTTCCCGAAGCCGGTGTTGATGCCGTAGACCGCTTCGCGGCCGGCTGCGATCTCGGCGATGCGGGCAGCGCTCGCTTCCATGGCCGGCAGAAAGCTCGTGTCGAGCCTGACCGACGCGTCGCCGCGATAGACGGTTTCGAGATCGCTCAGCGGCACATTGCCCGGTTTGAGGGTGACCGTCATGTCAGACAAGGTCTCCGAAGATGCGTTGGTGGAGTGGATTGAAGCCGATGCGGTAGGCGAGCTCGGCCGGCTCGGTCACGTTCCAGATGGCGAGTTCGGCAGCCTTGCCTTCCTCGATCGTGCCTGCCTGCCGTCCGATGCCCAGCGCCCGCGCAGCGTTGCGCGTCACGCCGGCCAGTGCCTCTTCGGGCGTCATACGGAAGAGCGTGCAGGCCATGTTCATGGTGAGCAGCAGCGAGGCGAGCGGTGAAGAGCCGGGGTTGCAGTCGGTGGCGATAGCGATCGGCACGCCGGCATCGCGCAAAAGCTGTACCGGCGGCGCTTGCGTCTCGCGCAGCGTATAAAACGCGCCGGGGAGCAGAACAGCGACGGTGCCATGCTTCGCCATCGCATCCACGCCGTCCGCGTCGAGATATTCCAGATGATCGGCTGACATCGCCTGATGCTGGGCCGCAAGTGCTGCGCCGCCAAGAATTGATAGCTGCTCGGCATGCAATTTCACCGGCAGGCCAAGCTTGCGGGCGTGCTCGAACACCCGCTCGATCTGCTCGGGCGAAAACGCGATACCTTCGCAGAAGCCGTCGACGGCGTCGGCCAGACCGTCGGCTTTCGCCTGCGTCATGCCCGGCAGCACGACCTCGCTGATGTAGTCGTCGGCCCGGCCCTTGAACTCCGGCGGCAGCGCATGCGCGGCCAGCCATGACGTGACCACGCGAACCGGCCGCATCTCGCCCAGCCGGCGCGCTGCGCGCAGCATTTTAAGCTCGTGTTCGATGGAAAGCCCGTATCCGGATTTGATCTCGATCGTCGCAACACCCTCGGCGATCATCGCATCGAGCCGGGGCAGGGCTGCTTCCACCAACGCGTCTTCGCTGGCTTCCCGCGTGGCAGACATTGTCGAGACAATGCCACCGCCGGCCCGCGCGATCTCTTCATAGCCGGCGCCTTCGAGCCGCATTTCGAATTCACGCGCCCGGTTGCCGCCAAAAACGATATGCGTGTGGCAGTCGATCAGCGCCGGCGTCACGAGCCGCCCGCCGAGGTCTTCGCGCGCCGCATCGTTCCAGCTTGAGGGAACTTCGCTCTCGGGACCGACAAAGCCGATGTGACCGTCGTCGATTCCCACGGCGTGGTCCTCCAGCAATCCGTAGGGATTGCCTTCGCACATCGTCGCAAGCCGCATATTGACGAGCAGTTTTGTGGGCATAGGTGGGTTTTCGGTTTCAATAAGCAGAGTTTCAAGCTATTATGTCTATACATAATAAGTCAAATGGAATCCGCTTCATGCAATCCGTATTCGCCGAATCCGCCCTTCTGCCTGATGGTTGGGCCAACGACGTTTTGGTCAAAATCGGCGACGATGGCCGCATTTCAGCGGTTACGCCCAATGCCTCGCCCGACCCGGCCGCGACCCCTGCGCCGGTGCTGCTGCCCGCGGTTTCCAACTTGCACAGCCACACGTTCCAGCGTGCGATGGCAGGTCTTGCAGAGCGGCGCGGCCCGCATGAGCGCGACAGTTTCTGGACCTGGCGCGAGGTGATGTACCGGTTTCTGGAGATCCTGACGCCGGACGACATTGAGGCCGTGGCGGCACAGGCTTTCATGGAGATGCTGGAGGGCGGCTTTTCTGCTGTCGCGGAGTTCCACTATCTGCACAATCAGCCGGGCGGCGCGCATTACGACGATCAGGGCGAGCTCGCTGCGCGCATCGCGGCGGCTGTCGGCGACACCGGCATCGGCCTCACGCTTCTGCCGGTTTATTACACCCAGGGCGGCGTCGATGGCCGGCCGCTTGCGGGCGGGCAGCTGCGTTTTCAAAACGACCTCGCGAGCTTCGCCAGCCTTCTCGAGCGGAGCGAGCAGGTGGTGAATTCGATGCCGGCCGACACAGGCCTCGGCATCGCGCCGCATTCGCTTCGCGCAGTGCCGAAGTCCGATCTGGCTGAGCTCGCTGGCTGGCGGCCGGATGCGCCGTTCCACATTCATGCCGCCGAGCAGGAAGCCGAAATCGAGGAGGTGCTTGCCGTCTTCGGCTGCCGCTCGATGGAATTTCTGCTCGACCATCACGAGGTTGGGCCGCGCTGGTGCTTCATCCACGCAACGCACATGACGGCCGACGAGACGGCGCGGCTCGCCGCCACCGGCGCGGTGGCTGGCCTCTGCCCCGAAACCGAGGCCAATCTCGGCGACGGCATCTTCAACGGTTCCGACTATCTCGCTGCCGCGGGCCGCATTGGCGTCGGCACGGACTCCAACGTTCGCATCGGCGTGGCGACCGAACTGCGTCAGCTCGAATATTCGCAGCGCCTGCGCGATCGCTTGCGCGTTGTGCTTGGCGGGCGCGACCGCTCCACCGGCCGCCGCCTCTATGATGCCGCGCTTGCCGGTGGTGCGCAGGCGCTGGGCCGTGACGCGGGCGCAATCGCCGTCGGCAAATGGGCGGACCTCGTGGCACTTGATCGCGGCGACCTGACCGCTTTTGGCGAAGGCGATCTTGCGCTCGATGATTGGGTGTTTGCTGTCGGCCGCAGGATCAACGATGTCTGGTCGGCGGGCCGGCATATGGTAAGCGACGGCAGACATGTCGCCGCGGACATAATACGCACCCGCTACCGCAAAGTTCTCGAAAGGCTCGGAAGCAGCTTGTGAACCGCACCTCCTGGAAAGACATCAGGGAAGAACTCGAGCGCCGCATCGCGGTGCGCGAATGGGCGCCGGGCGCAACATTGCCTGGCGAGGAGACGCTGGCGGTCGAGTTCGGTGCTTCGCGCGCAACGGTCAACCGCGCCATGCAGGACCTTGCTGCCCGCGGCCTGATCGAACGCAAGCGCAAGGCCGGCAGCAAGGTTTCGGCCAACCCGGTGCGCGAGGCGCGTTTCGTCATTCCGCTGGTGAAACAGGAGGTGGAAGCCTCAGGCGCCCGCTACGATTACAGCCTTCTGTCCAGCGAATTCGCCGAGGCGCCCGAACTGGTATCCGCGCGGCTGCAGATCGGCCCCGGTGCGCGCTTCATCCATGTCCGCTGCCTGCACCTCGCCGACCGCGCGCCTTACCAATATGAGGATCGCTGGATACACATCGCCGCCGTGCCGGAGGTCGAGCTGGTCGATTTCCGCACGATCGGCCCGAACGAATGGCTGGTCGCCAACGCGCCGTTTTCCACCGCCGAATACGCATTCTTCGCCGCCGGCGCCTCGGCGGACGAAGCCTCCGCGCTTGGGGTAGAGCCAGGATCGCCGGTCTTTGTCGGCGAACGTCTGACATGGCTGGCGCGCCGCCCGATTACGCTGGTGCGCATGACGCACCCGCCAACGCACCGCGTCATCACACGTCTCTGAACATGAAAAAGGCGGCGCGATGCGCCGCCTCCTGAACTCGGGTATTTGCCGGCTTATTGCATCTTGCCGGCGATCCAGTCGCTGTAGTTTGCGAGCCGCGTATAGATGCCGAATGCGTTCGCGTGGCCACAGGCGGCATTGGCGTCGATCGGGCCTTCGCCCCATGACACGATGCCGACCTGGACCGGCTTGCCGTCAACCATGGTGAAGAGCGGTCCGCCGCTGTCGCCATTGCAGGCGTCGCGCGCGCCATCGGCTTCGCCCGCGCACAGCATGTTGCCTGTCAGCGGGTCGCCCATCGTTGCGGCCATGGTCTGGACCGCATCGTCGATAGCGTTTTCGCTGTAGCGCATGCGCCATGCATAGTCGCGCAGAATGAGGCCGATATCGCGGGCGTAGATTTCCTTGATGCCGCTATTGCAGGCCGAGTTGGGGAACAGCTTGATGCTGGCTTCCATCAGATTGTTGGGGAAGCTGCCATCGTCCATCATGCCCCAGCCGATCACGGTGGCGTCGCCGCTTTCCATGTCGTCCGAGGTCATGGCGATCACCGGCGCCGTCGCCTCGTCGGCAAGCCGCAGCAGGCCGATATCATTGTCGAGTGTGGCCGGATCGTAGCCTTCATGAACGATGACCTCGGTCACCTTGAGCCGCTTGCCTTCGGCAAGATTGGTCGCTTCGGAAAGCACGGTCACGGTCTCGGCCGGGATCGCTTCGCCGAAATCATAAAGGCAGTGCGCTGCCGTCAGCACCCAGTTGGGCGCGATCAGGCTGCCGCCGCAAAACTGTGCGTTGGTCTGCGATTCAGGGGTGTCGTCCAGCCAGTCGGTGGTCAGAAGCGCGACCTGGAACGGCCATGCGCCTTTGTCGGCTTCCTTGCCGCCGAACACCCGGTCTTCGGAGCCGCCCGCTGCTTTCGAGCGTAGCTCTGGCACGCGGCTGGCCGGCGAGGTTTCTGGCCGCGCATCCTGCGCAACCGACTGCGCGGCCATGGGCAGCGACAGAATAAGCGCCGCACATGATGCCGCTGCGAATTTCGTTCCTTTGAAGAAGCTCAAATTGTCCTCCTGAGACATGATGCACGCGCCTGATCCCATGATCGGGCACTGAGCCACCTAAAGCCCGTAGGTGACGGTACGTAAACACTATGCGACATCAAAGGTGGAATAAATGGGGCGCGGCGCAGTCAGGTATCGCGGAAGCCCGCGTCTGCATGGCTTGTCATCCCCGCTTTGCCGGGCTTCGATAGGCAAGGCGCTGCATCATCATATCGACATGATTGTCGATTGAGTTCACGCCCGTCTCAGGCATCTGGAGTTTTATGGCAATGAAATATCCTGACAAAGCGATGTTCGCGTCGGCGCTTGCCGCCTTCGCTCTTCTCGCGGTTCCAGTCACGGCGGCGGAAGTGTCGCCGGGCAATGAAGGAAACGGCGAAGCTTCGCGTTCGGCGCCGGGGGGCGCCCGTATCTCGGAGCGTGGCGTGCCGGTGGAGCAGCTGAAGCTTGACGAAGAGGGCGTGACGCGCGCGCTCGAACTCGACCCGGAAAAAATCGAGCGCGATCTGGGCACCATCGTGCGCAAGAAGGACGGCTCTGAAAGCCGCCAGCCGGCCACCGACGCCATGAAGCGCGCGCTGAAGGGCGCGATGCGCGATGGCATGGATCCGACCTTTGCCGAAGAAGACTCGCGTCAGGTCTTCGGCGATGACGATCGCATCCAGGTGACCGATTCCAGCGGATATCCCTTTCGGACGTTCGGTTTGATTCAGGGCGAAGGCCCGGATGGCGGCATCTTCAATTGTTCGGCGACTTTGATCGGGCCGCGCACACTGCTGACCGCTGCGCACTGCCTCTACAACCATGACACTGGCTGGCTCGACAATTTCGTATTCGCACCGGGCCTGCTCTCCATGCAGGAAGCGCCCTTCGGCATCTACGAATACGAAACGGCTTACATTTTCGAAGGCTACCTGTCGAATTACCAGGGATATTACGGCTCGGTCGTGCCGTGGGATATCGCGGTCGTCATCCTGCAGGAGCCGGCGGGCGAGAACCTCGGTTGGATGAGCTACGGATACGATCCCAATCTCGGAAACTTCGTTGCCAACATCGTCGGCTATCCCGGCGATATGCCGCCCGGAACCATGTGGGCGGTGAGTTGCGATGTTTCGTCCGCCAATATGGGCGACAACTGGTTCCAGTATCTGTGCGACACCTATCCGGGTTCGAGCGGCAGCTCAGTGTACCAGTACAATGGCTCAACCAACGAACGTGTCATCTACGGTGTCAACGTAGCCGAAAACCCCTCCGCCAATACGGCAGTGCGCATCAACCGCACCTATTTCGAGTGGCTGCGCGGACTGGTTAAGTAGCTCGTTTCAAAGCTCAGGCAGCAGGGAGCCCGCGTCGCAAGCCGCGGGCTCCTTTTTTGCTTCTACGCTGCGAAGCGCTGTTTCGCCGTTTCATATTCCGTGGCCAGTCGATCCACCAGCTGCGCTACGGGCACGACCTCGTCTACCGCGCCGATGCCTTGACCGCAGCCCCATATATCCTTCCAGGCCTTGGTTGCGCCGGAGGAGAAATCCATCTTCGAAGGGTCCGATTCGGGCAGGTCGTTGGGGTCCAGCCCCTGTGCCGCGACCGACCCCTTCAGATAATTGCCATGAATGCCGGTGAAGAGGTTGGAGTAGACGATGTCGGCTGCCTTTGAGTCCACGATCATCTGTTTGTAGCCGTCCACGGCCCGGGCTTCCTCGGTCGCGATAAAGGGCGAGCCGATATAGGCAAGGTCGGCGCCCATGGCCTGTGCCGCCAGAACCGCACCGCCATTGGCGATTGCGCCCGAAAGCAGCAGCGGCCCATCGAACCATTGGCGGATTTCCTGGATCAGCGCGAAGGGTGACAGCGTTCCCGCATGACCACCTGCGCCACTGGCAACAGCGATCAGTCCGTCCGCGCCTTTCTCGATTGCCTTGCGCGCATGCCGGTCGTGGATGATGTCGTGCAACACGATGCCGCCATAGGAATGCACCGCTTCGTTTACCTCCGGCACTGCGCCCAGCGAGGTGATCACGATCGGCACCTTGTATTTGACGCAGCTGGCAAGGTCCTGCTCGAGCCGGCCATTCGACTTGTGAACGATCTGATTGACCGCGAAGGGAGCTGCCGGCCGGTCGGGATTTTCTGCGTCATACGCGGCGAGTGTTTCGGTAATCTCCGCCAGCCAATCGTCAAGCTGCTCCTGCGGCCGTGCATTAAGCGCTGGAAACGAGCCCACAATGCCAGCCTTGCACTGCGCCATCACCAGCGGCGGATGCGAAATGATGAACAGCGGCGCGCCAACCACCGGAATGCGCAATTTCTGCTTCAGGACATCGGGCAGCGCCATTCATATTCTCCGCGTATCGTAATTGACGTTTGCGTAAACGTAAGCCGTTCTAGCAGATCGTTCGCTGCGGGCAATCCATGATTTGCGCCGTTCCGGGCGCCACGCCATGGTCCCATTCGGGCCGCGCGATTGATTGGCGAGCGGGTGCGGTTTAACCATTGCAGATGGGGACGCGGAACGAGGGCGGCGCAGCGTGGATTCGATAGAACGGGCAATCAGGAACGCGCTCGCCAAGGGCGATGCGCGCGACAAGTCGTTTCGCGAGCGGGTCTACAGGTCCGTGCTCGCCGCGCTCGAACGTGCAAACGCTGCCAATCCCGACCTGCCGCCCGAGGCAATCGAGCAACGCAGAGCCGCGTTGAAAACGCATATCACCACCATTGAGCGCGAGTTTGTCGTGCCGGCCCCGGCGCCCGCACCTGCCGCTCCGTCGGTAAAGCCGCCTGAGCGACCCGCAAACGAGCCGGCGCCGCAACCAACCCCTAAAGTCGAGGCGGCTGTCCGCGACGAACCGGCGGAGGCTGGCTATGCGGACGAAGGCTCGTTCGGCGTTGCCGCTGACGACCGTTTGTCACCTGGGCACGACCGCCCCCGCCGCCGACGCCCGATTGCGATGATGTTCATCGCTGCAATCCTGCTCGCCGCAATAGCAATCGGCGGCTGGTGGGCCGTTCAGGTCGGTTTGCTCTCGAACTCCGAACCTGCCGAACCGGCCGCCGCGCCCGAGGCCGAAAGCGAGAGCTTCACGCCCGAGCCTGAGTCCGGCGCGGAGGCTTCCGGGCCGCGCGACTGGGTGACCATCTTCGACATGTCGGACACGTCGGGCGTCGTTGCGCCGGCTGGCGCCACGATCGAAGCGGTGGAAGACGAGGACGGCACCTATCTCGCCATCCGTTCCGGCGCCCAGGGCGAGGCAATACTCTTCAATGTGCCTGAGGCGCTATTGCGAGAGCTGGCAGGCAACATAGTGGTGTTCGACATTGAGGCGCGCTCTGAGGAAGGCCGGGAAACGCAGATTTCGATAAGCTGTAATTTTGGCGAACTCGGAGACTGCGGCCGCAAGCGCTATCTCGTAGGCTATGAGCGCTCCGACTATCTTTTCGATGTTGAAATGCCAGCCGGCGCCCCGGGCGCGGACGGTGCGATCGCTATCGTTTCCGACGTCGAAAACGAAGGCAAAGCGTTGCACATCTTCGAGATCAGAGCGGGCCGGCGCTAATCCAGCATTGCCGCCAGTGTCTCCAGCCGGTCTGCCTCTCCGGCGGGCTTGTCCCATCTCAGCCGCGAGACGCGGGGAAAGCGCATCGCCACCCCCGATTTGTGCCGCGTCGAGCGATTGAGCCCCTCGAACGCGACTTCCAGCACCAGTCCGTGGCCGGGTTCCGCACGCACCGAGCGCACCGGCCCGAAACGTTCGACCGTGTTGTCGCGCACATATTTGTCGATCAGTTTCAGCTCTTCGTCGGTGAAGCCGAAATAGGCCTTGCCGACCGGCACCAGCTCCGGTGCGTCGTCCGGCCCGGTCCACACGCCAAACGTATAGTCGGAATAGAAGCTTGAGCGTTTGCCGTGCCCGCGCTGGGCGTACATCAGCACCGCGTCGATAAGAAACGGATCGCGCTTCCATTTGAACCATGGGCCTTTCGGCCGGCCCGCCGCATAGCTGGAATCCCAGCGCTTCAGCATGAGACCCTCGATCACTGGATGCGGCGGCGACTGCCTCAATGCCTCCAATTCACCGAAAGTCTCGAATGTCACGAGTGGGGAAAGATCGAAGCGTCTGGCATCGAGATCGGCAACGAAATCGGTCAGCTTTGCGCGTCTTTCGCGGAAGGGGAGCGTCCTCAGATCGTCTTCGCCCGCCCGCAGCAGATCGTAGCAACGCACGAAGGCCGGGTAACGCGCCTGCATCTTTGCCGAAACAGTTTTGCGGTTGAGGCGCTGCTGCAGGTCGGAGAAGCTGCCGGTCTCGTCCGGTGGCGTGCCGACCAGCAATTCGCCGTCGATCGTGCCATCGAAGGTGATCGCCCCGACCAGATCCGGGAAAGCGCCCGACACCTCGTCGCCGGTGCGTGAATAGATGCGGCGCGTGCCGCTTTCGCCCGAGACCTGAACGCGAATGCCGTCCCACTTCCACTCCGCCGCATAATCGGCAGGATCGAGCTTTTCGCGGTCATTGTCGCCAAGCGGGTGGGCGAGCATCACCGGGCGGAACAGCGCCGCCGCCCGTCCCTCGGGTTTCTCGCCTTTGCCTTCCAGCCAGGCGAACAGGTCTTCGTAAGGCGGCTCGATGCCGTGCCAGATTTCCTCGATCTCGCTCACATCCACGTCGCCAAGAGCTGACAGCGCCTGCTTGGCCAGTCGCGCCGAAACGCCGATCCGCAGGCCGCCCGTGACAAGCTTGATGATCGCAAATCGCGCCGGAATATCCAGCTCGTCGAGCAAACCGGCGAGAATACCCGGTGCGTCGGAGCGGCTGGCATTGGCGAGGGTGTCGACCACCTGCGCCAGCGGCGGGCCGTCGCCGCTGCTCTCTTCGCCGCCCGGCCACACCAGCGACAGCGTTTCCGCGAGGTCGCCGACATAGTCGTAGGAATAGGCGAAGAGCACTGGATCGATGCGTTCCGCGCCGAGCGCCCGCAACACGCCCGGCTTCACGCCTGCGAATGAGAGATCGCCCGTTATGGCGGCAAGCGCATAGCCACGGTCAGGGTCGGGCGTCGAACGGAAATAATCCGTCATCAGCTTGAGTTTGGCGTTGCGGCTTCCCGTCAGCACCAGCCTGTCGAGCAGTTCGGCAAAGCGTTTCATGGCGCTATTTTCCCTCCCCGCCCCGGGGAGGGTGGGCAAGCGCCGGAGGCGTTTGCTCGGGTGGGGCTTGCGAACTGATTGTCACCCCACCAGCCTCGCTTTGATAGGCGCACTCCTCTTGCAAGGGAGGGAACGGCTGCCTCTCTCATCAGTCCCCCTCATCCTCGTAGCCGACGAGGTTCAGCGGCCGGGCGGCGATGCCGTTGATTTCGCACCAACGCACCAGCGCTTCCTCGCGACCGTGCGTGACCCACACTTCCCCGGCACGCGTTTCGGTGATCGTGCGGGTCAGCTCGTCCCAGTCGCCATGGTCGGAGATGATGAGTGGAAGCTCCACGCCGCGCTGCTTTGCGCGCTGACGAATACGCATCCAGCCTGACGCGAAGGCTGAAACCGGGTCGGCGAAGCGCCTTGCCCAGCGGTCGGCGAAGGCCGATGGCGGCCCGACAACGATCTCGCCGGCGAAGTCGCCGCTGTCCGCATTGTCCAGCGTGGCGGGTTCCAGCGGACCGAGATCGATGCCTTCGCTCTGATAGTAGGCGCACAGCTTCTCCAGTGCCCCGTGAATGAAGATCGGCCGGTCGTAGCCGGCCTCGCGCAAAAGCCGGATAACGCGCTGCGCTTTGCCGAGCGCGTAAGCGCCAACAAGATGCGTGCGTTCCGGAAAGGCGGCGACCGAGCCGAGCAGCCGCCTGATCTCGCCCGCGGCATCAGGGTGCTTGAACACAGGCAGGCCGAAGGTCGCTTCGGTGATGAAGACGTCGCAGGGCACGACTTCGAACTCGGCCGAGGTCGCGTCTTTCTGGCGCTTGTAGTCGCCAGACGCCACAATCCTGATGCCGCCGGCCTCAACCGCGATTTGCGCCGAGCCGAATACGTGCCCCGCCGGGTGAAATGATACTTTCGCACCTCCCACCGCGATCTGCTGGCCGCAGTCAATCGCCTGGCTCGCGCCGGCAAAGTCATCGCCATAGCGCAGCTTCATGATCGCCAGCGTTTCGCGTGTCGCAAGCACACTCTTGTGTCCCGCGCGCGCATGGTCGGAATGACCATGCGTGATCAGCGCCCGCTCCACCGGCCGCACCGGGTCAATGAAAAAATCACCCGCCGGGCAATATAGACCTTCTGGCCGCGTGTGGAGGAGCTGTTCGGGACGCATCGCCTGAAGATAGCGGTTTCAAGCGGGCGGGGAAGGGTTTGGAAACGCGCTCCTGCCATCGGTGAAACAACCCGGATCGATCACGGTTTGTTCGCATTTCCGCTTGGCGCATCCTCGGACGGGCGCTAACGTTCGCGCGTGACCGCGAAACCCGACCTCACCGGCGCCGCCGCAGGCCCATATCTGCCTGAACCTTTCCTGCGCTGGTTTGCGGAGCGGGGATGGTCGCCGCGCCCGCATCAGCTGGAACTGCTGGGCAAGGCTCAGGCGGGTGCGTCGGTGCTGCTCATCGCGCCGACCGGGGCGGGCAAAACGCTGGCCGGTTTTCTGCCCTCGCTGGTCGATTTGGCCGAGCGCCCGAAGCGCAAACCTGGCGAACCGTTTCGCGGTATCCACACGCTCTATATCTCGCCGCTCAAAGCGCTGGCCGTCGACATCGAGCGTAATCTCGGCAAGCCGGTGGCCGAGATCGGTCTCAACCTCTCGATGGAAACGCGCACCGGCGACACGCCGTCCCACAAGCGCCAGCGGCAAAAATATGCGCCACCCGACATCTTGCTCACCACGCCCGAGCAGCTTGCTCTGCTGATCGCTTCGCGCGAGGCGGATCGCCTCTTTTCCGGCCTGCGCTACGTCGTGCTCGACGAACTGCATTCGCTCGTCACCTCCAAGCGCGGTCATCTCCTGTCACTGGGGCTGGCGCGCTTGCGCCGATTTCAGCCGCAGCTTCAGGCAGTTGGACTGTCGGCCACGGTCGCCGACCCTGACGCCCTGCGGCGGTGGCTTGTGGCTCAAAGCCCGCCGGGCGGCATGTCCGAACTCATCACCGTCAAGGGCGGCGCGAAGCCGGAGATCACCATCCTGGATTCACGGGAGCGTGTGCCGTGGTCCGGGCATTCCGCGCGCTATGCCATCCCGGAAGTTTATGAGGCGATCAGGCGTCACAAGACGACGCTTCTCTTCGTCAACACACGCAGCCAGGCCGAAATGCTGTTTCAGGAGCTTTGGCGCATCAACGATGAATCGCTGCCGATCGCGCTGCATCACGGTTCGCTGGATGTCGGCCAGCGGCGCAGGGTCGAAAAAGCGATGGAGGATGGCAGTCTGCGCGCCATCGTCGCCACCTCCACGCTCGATCTCGGCATCGACTGGGGCGATGTCGATCTGGTCGTTCATGTCGGCGCGCCGAAGGGCGCGAGCCGGCTTGCCCAGCGCATCGGCCGCGCCAACCACCGGCTGGATGAGCCGAGCCGCGCCATTCTCGTGCCGGCGAACCGCTTCGAGGTGCTGGAATGCAAGGCCGCGGTCGAAGCCAATTATCTTGGCGCGCAGGACACGCCGCCGCTTCTGGCGGGCGCGCTCGATGTGCTGGCGCAGCACGTGCTGGGTTCGGCCTGCGGCGATCCCTTCGATGCCGAGGAGCTTTTTGCCGAGGTCCGGTCCGCCGCGCCCTATGCCGCGCTCGACCGCAAGACCTTTGACGAGGTGGTCGCCTTTGTGGCCACCGGCGGTTATGCGCTGAAGAGCTATGAGCGCTACGCCCGCATAAGGCAGATGAAGGATGGCCGCTGGCGCGTCGCCAATCCGCGCATTGCCCAGCAGTACCGCCTGAACGTCGGCACCATCGTTGAAATGCCAATGCTCAATGTGCGCTACGTGCGCGCAGGCCGTGGAGCGGCCGCGCGTGGCGGGCCGGTACTTGGCAAGATCGAGGAATATTTCATCGAGGCGCTGGCGCCGGGCGACACCTTCTTATTCGCTGGAAAGACTCTGCGGCTGGAGGGCATCCGCGAGAACGAGTGTTTCGTGTCGAACGCCGCCGGCGAGGATGCCAAGGTGCCGTCTTATGCTGGCGGCAAGTTTCCGCTCTCCACCTATCTCGCCGATCAGGTGCGCGCGATCATGTCGGACACCGCGCGCTGGAAATCGCTGCCGCCGCAGGTGGCCGAGTGGCTGCAGGTGCAGAAGTACAAATCCGTACTGCCGGGCCGCGATGGTCTGCTCATCGAGACATTCCCGCGCGGCGAGCGGCATTACATGGTCGCCTACGCATTCGAAGGGCGCTTGGCCCACCAGACGCTCGGAATGCTGTTGACCCGCAGGCTGGAGCGTGTCGGTGCCCGCCCGCTGGGTTTTGTCGCCACCGATTATTCGCTCGCCGTCTGGGCGCTGGAAGACCTCGGAGCGATGTTCCAGTCGCGCTACCCGCTCGGCGAACTTTTCGACGAAGACATGCTGGGCGACGATCTGGACGCATGGCTGGCCGAAAGCTGGATGCTGAAGCGCACCTTCCGAAATTGCGCCGTCATTGCGGGCCTGGTGGAGCAGCGCCATCCCGGCCAGGAAAAGTCGGGCCGCCAGATCACGGTCTCCGCCGATCTGATTTACGATGTGCTCAGAACTCACGAGCCCGACCACATATTGCTGCGCGCAACCCACGCCGATGCCGCGGCCGGGCTGCTCGATGTCAGCAGGCTTGGCGACATGCTCTCGCGCATTCGCGGGCGAATCATGCATAAAAGGCTAGACCGGATTTCGCCGCTGGCCGTGCCGATCATGCTGGAAATCGGCAAAGAGCCTGTCGGCAAGGACGCCAGCGAGAGCCTGCTGCGCGAGGCGGCCGACGATCTGATCGCCGACGCGATGGAGATGTGAGACGGGAATGAACGTAGCCGCAGCATTGGCAGAGCCCGAGATCGAGACCGCCACGCTCGAAGTTGCGGGCGCGGCCGCGACTTGCGATCCGCGCGGCGCACTCTTTTTTGCCGACGATCGCCTGCTCGTCGTGTCGGATTTGCATCTGGAAAAGGGCTCCTCGCTCGCACGCCGCGGCATCTTCGCACCGCCTTACGACACCGGCTCCACGCTCTCGGTGTTGGCGGACGTCATCGCACACTACCGGCCGGCGGCCGTCATCAGCCTCGGCGACAGTTTTCACGATGCGGAGGGTGCAGCGCGCCTGCCCGTGGTTTACCGGGAGGCTCTGCTTGAGATGATGGCAGGGCGCGACTGGTTCTGGATCGCGGGCAATCACGACCCCGACGCGCCGCATGATCTACCGGGCGAATGCGTGCGCGAGCTGGCGCTGGGCGATCTGATCTTCCGGCACGAGCCCTCAAACGGCGCAGCGCCCGGCGAGATCGCAGGTCATCTCCATCCCGGCGCGCGCATCGTGCGGCGGGGCCGTTCCGTGCGGCGCGCCTGCTTCGCCTGCGATGGCGACCGCCTCATCATGCCTGCCTTCGGCGCTTATACGGGTTCGCTGAATATCAGAGACCGCGCCTATGCCGGTCTTTTCGCAGCCGAGCGGCTCATGGCCTATATGCTTGGCCGCAACAGCGTTTACCCGATTGCGGGCACTGCCCTCAGGGCAGGTTAAGCTGTCGCCGCAAAGGCGATGATCATTGTCACAACGATGCCGGCGGTAAGTTGCATGCGCAGCCGCGCGAACCAGTCGGGCATGTTGCCGCGCTGCGCCGACAGCGAATCCCAAGCGCCATGAGCGGCGAATGCGACAGCCAGAAGTACGAATGAGTAGGGTGGCGGAATGAAATAGGCCACCCACCCACCGAGTGCCGGAAGTACCGAAATGGCGAAAAGATTGGCCGTATCGTCATTCGTCTCCGACATCGCGTAACCCCAGCGAATGCCGCCGAGAAACGAAAGCACCACCGCCGCATAGCTTGTCAGCAGTGCGATCGTGGTTGCCCGCCACAGATGATCGTCGGGAATGCCGTAGAGCCAGAGCGACAACACCACGGCAGGCGCCAGCCCCGCATAACCGAGCCGCAGCGCGATCGTCTGCGGTGACGCGCCCTTTTCGGGCTGGGTTTCGTTGGTGTCTTGCGCGTCGGTCAATTGTTTACTCCCTGCGGAAGAGCACGCTGCCTGCCCACCCGGTCAGCATCGCAAGTGCGACCGCGAGCAGGCCGTAAAGCAGGCTGTAGTCGTGGGCGGTGCGGAAAATGGTCTGCTCGAAACCGGCTTTGTAGATCACCAGCGGCACGGAGGTTTCGCGCAGGAAGGCGCTGTTTTTGAACAGGAAAGCGCGCGCGCGATGCGTACCCACCGGCACGTTCGGCGACAGCGACACGGTGGCGCGGAAAAGGTTTTGCGACAGAAACTCAACGCCACCTATGCGCTCGCTGTAGAGCCCGGTCGCGCGCTTGCGTTCGCGCAACGCGGCGGTGAATTCCTCGACCGTCTTTGGCGACCCGTCGCCATTGATCGCCTCGAGATAGATATTGTCCGCGCCCAGCGAGAGCTGCCGGTAGCTCTCCACATTGGTGATGTCCTGAAATGCCCGGGTGGTCGCTGCGGCGTAGGAACTTGGCACGCTGCGGAAGGTCTGCGACTGCGTGTTGATCCACATGCCGAGCACGCGACTCTTCTTCCACACGACGATGGGGCGCGGCGGTCCTTCGAGCACCACGATCACGTCATAGCGGCCCTGGCGGCTGACAAGCGGATCGACTCTTTCCAGGGCCCCGAAGATCGTCAGTTCGGCGCCGCCGAAATCGGATGTGATTGAGAACCGGTCGGTGGATAGACCGATCTGGATGTTTTCGGGGTTTTCGAACTCCTGCGCTTGTGCGGCAATTGCAAAAGCGATGAAGGCTGCGATCGTTGCCATTACCCTCAGCATCTCACGCACCTCCTATCGGGGTAAGCGTGTAGATGCTCGACGGGCGCACGAAGAGATCGAAGCCCAGCCGCAGCGCAACCGCGAGCACGAGCAGCGCCAGAAGCGCCCGCAACTGCTCGCCGCGCAGCCGCTGGCCGGCCTTGGCGCCATATTGAGCACCCGCCACGCCACCGGCCATCAGCAAGAAGGCCAGCACGATATCGACTGTTTGGTTGGCGGTGGCATGCAGCACTGTAGTGAAGGCGGTTACGAAAATGATCTGGAACAGCGAGGTGCCGATAACCACATTGGTCGGCACCTTGAGCAGGTAGATCAGCGCCGGCACCATGATGAAGCCGCCGCCCACGCCCATGATCGCGGCCAGAAAGCCGATGCCCGCTCCAAGCGCGACAACCGGTATCGCACTGACAAAAAGCTTGGAGGCGCGAAACCGCATCTTCAGCGGCAGTTTGTGGATCCAGTTATGCTGGCCGGGCTTGCGCAGCGTGGCCGCCCCGCCGCCACGTGAGCGCTGGATGGCGCGCACCGATTCCACCAGCATCAGCCCACCGACAATGCCGAGAAACGCGACATAGAGTAGCGAAATGAAGAGGTCGAGCTGCCCGAGACGCCGGAGCAGCGCGAAGACATAGGCGCCCACAGCCGAGCCGGCAAAGCCCCCAAGCAGCAGCACCGTGCCGAGCTTGATGTCGAGCGTGCCGCGTTTGAAGTGCGCAATCGCACCGGAAATCGACGAGCCGATAACTTGGTTCGCGCCAGTTGCCACCGCGATCGCCGGGGGAATGTTGTAGAAAATCAGAAGCGGTGTGATCAGGAAGCCGCCGCCGACGCCGAACATGCCTGAGAGGAACCCGACGGCAGCGCCCATTGAGAGCAGCACCAAAAGGTTCACTGACATTTCCGCTATCGGGAGGTAAATGCTCACCCGTCCACCCGGTCTGCGCCGCGCCCTGCCGGGTACCCGTTCCCCGCCACAAGCCTAAGAAATAGAAGCCGGTTTTGCGCCCACACTGTGGCTAAGTCAAACCAATCTCACGCAAATGGCTAACGCGGCGGCGGGTGATCGCAGTATCGAGCGCCCGCCGCATCCCGGCGGGCGTCAATCGTCTCAGTTAAGCGCCAGCAGGGCCTTCACCAGTTCATCGTCGACCTGGCCGTCGGCGACCATGCCGTTGGCGGCCTGGAACGCCTTGATGGCGGCCTGCGTCTTGGCGCCCATCACGCCGTCCGCGGGGCCTGCATCGTAGCCATTATTGTTGAGAATGGCCTGGATGTTGCGCACGGCCTTCTCGACGTCGACGCTGGCGGTCTGTGCAACGCCTTCGGTCCACTCTTCGGGAATGTCGGCGACATTTGCTTCAGGAAGCGCCTCGCGTGCTTTCCACAGTTCGACAGTCTGGCGCGCCTTTTCCAGCTGTTCGGGGCGCAGCGCCTTGGCGATTTCGTCGCGCTTGGCGGCGGCGTCGCGGTCGCCGGTCTTTGCCACCAGTGCGAACCATTTGTAGCTATCTTCAAGGCTCTGCGGCACGCCGGTGCCCTTCGCGGAGAGGATGCCGAGATTGTACTGGCTGTCGGTGACGCCGAGTTCGGCGGCCTCCAGGAACCAGCGTGCGGCGCGGTCATTGTCGGGCGAGTTGTCGGCGCCGCCCATGGCGTAAAGCACCGCCAGATTATGCATCGCGCTGGCATTACCCTGCTTGGCCGACTTCTCGTACCAATCCATGGCAACGGCGATGTCGCGTTCGACACCCGAGCCGCGCTCGTAGAGATTGCCGAGGCGGTATTCGGCGGGCGCATAGCCGAGCTCGGCTGAGCGCTCATACCACTCGGCAGCGGCTGCCATGTCGGCGGCAACACCGCGCCCGTCGGCATAGCGATTGCCGATTTCGAACATCGCTTTCGCGTCGCCGGCGTCTGCCGCCTCGCGTAGCGCGACCGGCCCGGCTTCGACCGGAGCGAAAGATGCTTCTTCCAGAACCGGTGCTTCGTCCACCGCCTCGAAAGTCTGTGCGGGCGCCATCGGTTCGGCGCTGGCGATGCGCTCATCGATCTTGTCGCTACCGAAGGCGGGCAGTTCGATCGTGCGGTTTGCCGCCATGGGCTCGCCCGCATCGGCGGCTGCGACCTCGCTTTCGGCCACGCGCGGCTCTGCTGCCGTGTTTTCACTGACCATCTCCGCATTGAGCGGTGTCGACGCCTGTTCGGTGGTGTCGGGCTCAATCGCGGCGATGTCGATATGCTCGTTATCGGTAGCAAGGAACGCCGCGCCCAATTGCCAGGCGCCGACAACCACCACGATCGCCGTCGCAGCCATCAGCGCGGTCTTGCTGCGGCCCTTGAAGAGCCCGCCTACGCCGAGCTTGCGCCCGCCGCCGCTGCTTTCGCCGCCGCGTTTCATCGTTTCGGCCTCTGCCGCCGCCGCCTGTGCGGCGCGTCGCGCTGCCGCGATGAAGTCGGATTTGGCGGCATCCATGCTGCTTGCAGGTCCTGCGCCGCCTTCCTCGCCCCGCACGCGCTTCATGATCGCGTCGAGGTTGGGTGCACCGGAACCCGGCTCCATGGGCTGGTTCGCGAGTTTGGGATCAAGCGGCTCGTCGAGCTTCGGCTCTGCGGCAGCTGCGGCTTCCGCAGTTTCGGGCTCCGCGCCTTTTTTGTCCTTGCGGAAGGCGCGTGCCAGACCGCCAAGCATCGAGCGTTTGCCGGTGTCGGGCGCGTCCGCGCCGCCATCGTCGCCCAGCGCAAGTTTCGCTGCTGCGGCGGCCGCCTGAGCGGGCGACCGAATCTGCGGGGCTGCCTCGAAGTCGTTGCCGAAATCCGGGTCTTGGTCGAAGTCCGCCTCGATCGACGGCGTGTCTGCCGCCGCGAATTCCGGCTTGCGCTGCGGTGCGGCTGCGGGCGCAGTGACTGGCTCAGCGGCAGGCGCAGGTGCCGGGGCAGGCGTCGGGCCGCGCTGTTCCAGCGTGCCCAGCCGGTCCACGATCTTGAGAAGCGTATCGTGGATCGTCTCAAAGGTCTTGGCGTTGCGCTCGTCGGACTTGCGGGACAGCTCCTCGAACGCCTTCAACTCTGCCGAAAACGTGTTGAGGTTCTCATTGCCGGCGCCGGCGGGCATGCTGCTCACGGCATCTTGTGCGGCCTTGCGCGCAGCTTCCACCATGGCGTCGCGGCCCTGCGACAGCGACTGCTCGATATGGTCGAGGCGCGGCGTAATGTCTTCGAACTCGGGCAGTGGCTGACTGGGCTTCTGCAGATGTTCCGACAATGCGGCAACCTGCGATTCCAGGCTGCGGATCACTTCGGGGTCGATGCCGGCGACTTCGTGCGCGGAACTGTCGAGCCGCCGCGAAATGTCGTCCAGCCGCTCTTCGAGACCGGCAAATTCGCGCGCGTCGGCGGGTGCTGCGCGGTGCGTTTCCAGATGCGACGCGAGCTCGGCAAAGCGGCGCTCCATGGCGTCCACCAGATCCGCACTCGAAGCAGCGGCGCCACTGTCGCGCTGGTCGAGCTTGTCTGAAACCGTCTCAAGCCTCTGTTCCAGCTCACGGAAAAGCTGCCGTCCCTGTTCTATCGCATCGCCCTGTCGCTGCTCCAGCAGCGTAGAAATCTGTGCGAAGCGGTCTTCCATGCCCTGGAAGATCACGTCGGCATAATTGCGCGAGGGATCCTGCTCCAGCTTGCCGGCAATCGCGCTGATCTGGTCGGCGAGCACCTCGACAGCCGATTCGGGTACCTCGATCCGCTGCGCGATTTCTTCCACGCGGTGCGACAATGCATTGAGCCTGTCGATCACCTGTTCCGAGGTCTGGTCCTCGGCAAGCTCTTCGATCTGATGTGCGAGCGATGACACCCGTGCTTCGATGCGTTCGAAGGGTTCTGGGTCGAAGTGCTGTTGCGAGGCATTTGCCGCCGAAGCGGCAATTGCTCGCGTGATTTCGTCAAGCCGCTGTTCGATAAGCGCAAATGCCTCCGGCATCTGCGCACCGTAATTGGCCGAGAACTGGTCGACCGTGCCGGCCAGCCCGCGCAGCTTGTCTTCAAGCGAACGCAGCGAAAGTGATTCGGGCAGGCTGTCCACGGCCTTGCCGATCCGCTCCAATTGGCTGTTGAGCGCCTTCAGCGTCGGTTCAAACTGGGCGCGGTCGGGCGCCTGTTCGATCTTGCTTTCCAGGTTCGACCAACGGCGGTCGACCGAGCGCAGCGTTTCCTCGCGCGCCAGTTCGCCGAGTGCGCCCTTCACCTTTTCCAGCTCCAGCCGCAGCATATTGACGCTGCGGTCTTCGCCGCGCTCCGAAAGCGCCTTCACGGCATCGGAAAGTCGTTCGAACTCAGCGCCGATCTCGTTGGCGCTGGAGGAGGGAGCCATGGCGCCAAGCCGTTCGATGTCGCCGCGCAGTGTATCGAATTCCCTGCGCAAGCCCTGACCCATCTGCTGGCGCAGTTCCTCGCGGAGCGCCTGCAGTTCGGAGGCAACGCGCGTTACTGCGCCAAGGCTGTCTTCCTGCTGACGCGCGCGGCCCATGTCGCGGGCCAGCGCATCGAACGAGTCGCGCCGGGCGCCGCGCGGCGCCTCGTAGCGATCATATTGTTCCGGCTGCTGAAAATCGTCGTCGCGGTAGCGCTGGCGCTCCGCCCTGCGCGGAGTGGGATAGTCGTCCCTGAGGTCGCGCTGGCTATCACGCACACGCTCCACGCGGCCCTCGAGCTGGGCCAGTGTGCGGTCCATATCCTGGAAGGAGGGGTTTGGCCGCCTCCTGCGTCCGGCGTTGATGGAATCGAGATATGACCGTTTGTTCTTCATCGACATGCCTGTCCGCCGTCGCAACCGGCAGGGTGCCGGTAGCTTGTGAGGTCGGATCGACTGCAAATTCGGCCTAGAACCGGTTTTCCGTGGCAGCGGTTACGTTGCGCCACCGAACGTTTCGAAAGGAAAACCGTGGCCAACGCGAGACAGGATATCCACAGTACACCGACGCGCTCACCATTCCCCAAACGTGGTAAACAAGGCGTTAACCAAACTTACCGGGAACAAACTTACGTTGCGAAACTTGCCTGTGGCGTTTCTTCGCAGTTGCATTCGTCAACTAAACGCTTTATCTCCGCCGCCACTTGGTGGCTCGAACCGCTTGCATCGGGCTGTTGACTAGAAACCTGGAGCCTGTTCGCCCCCACAGGTTCTCATGTTTGGACATTCGTATGGCGATGTCCAAGGGGAAACTTGAGAGGACATAATGAACTTCACCTTAGCTGGGTTCGACCCGGCCGGTGACGGATTTTCGGATTCAAGCACCGAAAACCTCACGAGAATCGGCGATATGGCACGCGAGTTTGACGTTACACTCCGCGCCCTTCGCTTTTACGAAGACAAGGGGCTCATAAATCCGATCCGCAACGGCGCTACGAGGCTTTACCGGATTTCGGACAGGAAGCGGCTGCACTTTGTCTTGCTTGGCAGGCGCGTAGGCTTCTCGCTGCGCGATATCAAGCAGATGATCGACCTCTACGATCCGGTGGGCTCCAATGTTCGCCAGCTCAAGGTCATTCTAGAAAAGTCGGAGCGCCAGCGCGGCCGGCTTGAGAAGCAGCGTGAGGACCTCGACAAAGCATCGGTTGAGTTGGACGGCCTTATCGAAAGCGTACGTCTCAAACTTGCTGCATAGGTCGGCCCGGCAATGTCCGGGACAGACTGATTACCATTTGACGGCGGTAGCGAAAGCTGCCGCCGTTTTTCTTTGTTTGCATGTCCCTGCGGCAAATTTTGACGTTTACGCAAACGTCAAAATTTGATAGGTCGCGTTCCGACTGATGATCTCAGCTTGCGCCTGTGCCCGCACAAGCGCAGATTTGTCATTTTCGGAGGAACCCATGCCGACCTACAAAGCGCCGGTCGAGGACACGCTTTTCGTGCTCAATGACGTTCTGGGCTACGAGCGTTATTCCAATCTTCCCGGCTTTTCCGATGCCACTCCCGATGTTCTGGAAGCGATCCTCTCCGAGGGCGCGAAGCTGTCGGAGAACGTCTTGCAGCCGCTCAACCGCGTTGGAGACATGGAAGGCTGCGTCCGCAAGGATGACGGCTCGGTCACCACGCCCAAAGGCTTCAAGGATGCTTACGACCAGTATTGCCAGGGCGGCTGGCTCGGTCTGGCCGCGCCCGCGGAATATGGCGGCCAGGGCCTGCCCTATTCGGTGCATTCCGCCGTCAGCGAGTACATGATCTCGGCCAACATGGCGCTGATGATGTATCCGGGCCTGACCCAGGGCGCGGTCGCAGCGATCGTCGAGCACGGCTCTGACGAGCAGAAGCAGACCTGGTTGCCCAAGATGATCGAAGGCACCTGGACCGGCACGATGAACCTGACGGAGCCGCATTGCGGCACCGATCTGGGCATGCTGCGCACCAAGGCTGTGCCGCAGGATGACGGCTCCTACAAGATTTCCGGCCAGAAGATTTTCATCTCCGCCGGTGAACACGACATGGCGGACAACATCGTCCATCTGGTTCTGGCCCGCATCGAGGGTGCACCGGAGGGCGTGAAGGGTATTTCGCTCTTCATCGTTCCGAAATTCGTGCTCGACGAAAGCGGCCAGCCCGGCGAGCGCAACGGCGTCACCTGCGGCTCCATCGAAGAGAAGATGGGCATCCACGGCAATTCGACCTGCGTGCTCAACTACGATGACGCCACCGGCTATCTGATCGGCGGCGAGAATGCCGGTCTCAAGGCAATGTTCGTGATGATGAACGAGGCGCGCCTCGGTGTCGGCCTGCAGGGTCTCTCCATCGCGGAGGTCGCCTATCAGAACGCCGCCGACTATGCCCGCGAGCGTATCCAGGGCAGGGCGCTAACCGGCGCCAAAGAACCGGAAAAGAAGGCCGACCCGATCATCGTACACCCGGATGTGCGCCGTTCGCTGATGACGATGCGCGCTTTCAACGAAGGTGGCCGCGCACTAATTCTTTGGACTGCCATCAAGTCGGATGTTGCGCACCGCTCGGGCGATGAGAAGGAAGTGCAGGAGGCCGATGACCTCCTCGGCCTGATGACGCCGATCATCAAGGGCGTGCTGACAGATAAGGGCTTCGACCACGCCGTGATGGCGCAGCAGCTCTTTGGCGGCCACGGCTATATTGAAGAACACGGCATGAGCCAGTTTGTGCGCGATGCTCGCATCGCTATGATCTATGAGGGCGCAAACGGCATTCAGGCGCTCGATCTTGTCGGCCGCAAGCTGCCTGCCAATGGCGGCCGCGCCATTCAGGCCTTCTTCAAGGAGGTCGGCGACTTCTGCGAGGCGCATCGCGAAGACGAGAATATGAAGCCATTCACCAAGGCGCTGAAGAAGGGTCTCAACGACCTCCAGGCGTCGACCATGTGGCTGATGCAGAACGCCATGGCCAAGCCTGACAATGCGGGCGCTGCCTCGACCGATTTCATGCACCTCTTCGGTCTGGTGGCGCTGGGCTATATGTGGGCGCAGATGGCGAAGAGCGCGCAGGATAAGCTGGCCGAGGGCGCAAATGGCTCTTCCGCTTTCCTCGACAACAAGCTCACCACCGCTACCTTCTTCATGGAGCGTCTGCTGCCGGAAACCGCGACGCGGCTTGCCCGCATCTCGGCCGGTGCGGACTCCATGATGGCGCTGCCTGCGGAAGCGTTCTAGGCGCAAGCCTATGCGGCGCCGCGACAGGCGCCGCAGCACTGTTCAAGTTTGAACTTATTTGATAGGCGGGTGCCGCGGCGTCCTATCAGGGAGGAAATGATGGCAGTCAGCCCGGCCCAAATCCTGCAGCGACCCAAGCCGGAATGGGCGTCCGAAGACGTCGCCATGCTTTACGATATGGCGACGAAGTTCCTCGAAGCCGAAATCGCGCCGCGTTACGAGGAATTTGAAATAGCCGAGTCGTTCGACCGCGAAAGTTGGGAGAAGGCGGGCGCAAACGGGCTTCTCTGCGCATCCATTCCAGAAGAGTATGGCGGCTCAGGTGGCACCTATGCGCATGAAAGCGCAATCACCATGGCGCTGGGGCATGTCGGTGTCGATGGTTTCGGCATCGCGCTGCACAATGCCATCGTAGCGCCCTACATCCTTCACTACGGCTCCGAGGAGCAGAGGAAGAAGTGGCTGCCAAAAATGGCGTCCGGCGAGCTGATCGGCGCCATCGCCATGACCGAGCCTGGTGCCGGCTCAGACCTTCAGGGCGTCAAGACACGCGCTGAAAAGGATGGCAACCAGTATCGTATCAACGGTTCCAAGACCTTCATCACCAATGGCCAGCTGGCCAATCTGATTATTGTCGTGGCCAAAACAGACCCGGCGCAGGGTGCCAAAGGCACTTCGCTGATCGTTGTCGAAACCGACGGCGCAGAAGGCTTCGAACGCGGACGCAACCTCGACAAGATCGGGCTGAAGGCCAACGACACGTCGGAGCTGTTCTTCAACGACCTGAAAGTGCCTACGTCCAATCTGCTCGGCCACGAGGAAGGCCAGGGCTTTGTCCAGCTGATGCAGCAGCTCCCTCAGGAGCGCCTTCTGATCGCCGGTCAGGCCGTCGGCATGATCGAGCGTGCGCTCACCGTCACGATCGACTACGTGAAGGAACGCAAAGCTTTCGGCAAAGCCGTCATCGATTTTCAGAACACGCAGTTCAAGCTTGCGGAACTGAAGACCGAAGCCACGATCGGCCGCGTCTTCTACAATGATTGTGTCGCGCGCCATCTCGAAGGCGGGCTCGATCCGGCAACAGCCTCGATGGCGAAATACTGGCTGACCGACCTGCAGTGCAAAATTGTCGATGAATGCCTGCAGCTCTTCGGCGGCTATGGCTACATGAATGAATACCCGATCGCGCGCATGTACCGAGATGCCCGCGTGCAGCGAATCTATGGCGGCACCAACGAGATCATGAAGCTTCTGATCGCGAGGAGCCTTTGAACGTGAACGCCGATCCGACAACCGCTTTCAGCATGGACAATGCACCGCCATCGGCCAGATGGCTTGGCATGGAGGTGCTTGGCTGGGATCGCGAGACAATGACCTTGCGGCTGGCGTTCAATCCGCCGCGCGATGTGATCAATTTCGGCGGTGTCGTTCAGGGCGGTTTCCTGATCGCGATGATGGACGACGCGATGGGCTTCAACTGCTTCATCAGCCTCGGCATGGCGAACCGGCAGGCTTCGATCGACGTCCACACGCATTTTCTGCGCGCCGTGCAGCACGGCCGTGTCGAGGTCGAGGCGCGCGTCGTGCGCGCCGGCCGTTCGGTCGCATTTCTGGAAGCCGAGCTTTACGGGCCCGATGGCGAACTTTCGGCGCGCGCTGTTTCCAGCATGAAGCTTACGGCGATCGCCGGTAACGAGAAGAAGGCGGGTTAGCACAATGAGCGAATTCGAACTTCACTCATTCTCCGAGAGCGGAAACTCCTACAAGGCCGCGCTCATGCTCCAACTGTGCGGCGCCGACTGGAAGCCGCTCGGGATCGAGTTCTTCAAGGGCGCGACGCGCTCGCCAGAATATCGTGGGCTAAACGTGATGGGCGAAGCGCCGGTGCTCATTCACCACCGCGATGACAGCGACTTAACGCTGAGCCAGTCGGGTGCGATCCTCATTTATCTGGCGCGCCATTTCGGCAAGTTTGGCCACGAAACTGAGGCCGAGGAGTTCGAAATCCTGCGCTGGATCTTGTTCGATAACCACAAGCTCACCAGCTACACGGCAACGGAGCGTTTCATGCGCCACTTCCGTGGCAAGAAGGGCGATCCAGCGGCGGAGTTCATCTATGGCCGGGCCCGCGAGGCCTGGAAGGTGCTCGACACCCATCTGACCGGCCGCGAATGGGTGGCCGCAAACCGCGCCACGATCGCTGACTTCTCGCTCTGCGGGTACCTGTTCTGGCCGGAGCAGGTGGATGCGGACTGGAACGAATTTCCGGCGATCGCCGCCTGGCTTGAACGTATTCGCGCGCTGCCCGGTTGGGCGGCACCTGAAGATCTGATGCCCTCGGGCATGTGACGAAACACACCGGGCGCCGCCTTCGGCGTCCCTTTGCAAGGAGATGCAAGATGGCAGATGCATTTGTATATGACGCCGTTCGCACGCCGCGTGGCCGCGGCAAGAAGGACGGCTCGCTGCACGAAGTCCCGGCCGTTCGCCTCGGCGCCAAGGTTCTGGAAGCCGTGCGTGATCGCAACGGCCTCGATACCTCCAAGGTCGATGACATCATCTTCGGCTGTGTCGATCCCGTCGGCGAGGCCGGTTCGGTCATCCCGCGCGCCTCGGCCTTTGAGGCACGCTATGCCACGGAAGCGCCGGGCATGCAGATTTCGCGCTTTTGCGCCTCTGGCCTCGACGCCATCAATTTCGGCGCTGCCAAGATCGCAGGCGGTTCGGACGACATCGTCATCGCAGGCGGTGTAGAATCGATGAGCCGCGTCGGCATGGGCATGTCCGGCGGCGCCTGGTTCATGGACCCCTCGGTCGGCTTGCCTTCCTATTTCATGCCACAGGGCGTGTCTGCCGATCTGATCGCCACCAAATACGGCTTTTCGCGCGACGACGTGGACGCCTATGCAGTGGAGAGCCAGAAGCGCGCCGACGAAGCCTGGAAGGATGGCCGCTTCAAAAATTCCGTGGTCGCGATCAGGGACCAGAACGGCCTCAATATTCTCGATCATGACGAGCATATGCGGCCGGGCACCGACATGCAGTCGCTGGCCTCCCTCAACCCGTCTTTCGTGATGCCGGGCGAAATGGGTGGCTTCAATGCCGTCGCCGTCCAGCGCTATCCCGAAATCGAAGGCGTGAACCATGTACACCACGCCGGCAACTCGTCGGGCATCGTCGATGGCGCGGCGGCCGTGCTGCTCGGCTCCAAGCGTGCCGGAAAGACGATGGGTCTCACGCCGCGCGCGAAAATCCGCGCTTTCACCAATATCGGTTCCGAGCCGGCGATCATGCTTACCGGCCCGGTCGACGTGACCGAGAAGCTGCTGAAGAAGGCCAAGATGACGCTCGACGACATCGACCTTTTCGAGCTCAACGAAGCCTTTGCCTCCGTCGTGCTGCGCTACATGCAGGCTTTTGACATCGACCATGACCGCATCAATGTGAATGGCGGTGCGATCGCTATGGGCCACCCGCTCGGCGCCACCGGCGCGATGATCTTCGGCACCGTGCTCGATGAGCTGGAGCGCCGCGATCTGAACACTGCGCTTGTCACGCTGTGCATCGGCGCGGGCATGGGCACCGCAACGATCATCGAACGGGTCTAGACCCGCCATGCTTGTTGCAGGCCGAACCGCGCTGGTGCTGGTGGACGTCCAGAAAGGCTTTCTGGAGCGCGAAGCCAGTGGCGAGCGCCGTAATAATGCAGGCGCGGTTGCCAATATGGTTCGGCTGCTGGAGGCGTTTCGCGCCCGTGGCATGACGGTGATCCACATCAGGCACGCGTCCACCAATCCTGGTTCGGTGCTCAGGCCCGAACGGCCGGGCTTCGCATCCATGGATCACACACGCGAGATCGGCGACGAGCCGGTTCTCATCAAGTCGGTCAATTCCGGCTTCATCGGCACCGACCTGGAAGAGCGTTTGCGCAGCGCCGGCATTGCAACTGTGATTCTGGTTGGCGCGACAACAAATCACTGCGTTGAGACCACCGCCCGCATGGCCGGCAATCTCGGCTATGACACGCGTCTGGTCGAAGACGCCTGCTACACGTTTGACCGCATCGGCCATGGCGGACGCCGCGAAAGCGCGGAAGACATTCACGCGATGACGCTGTCGAACCTCGACGGCGAATTCGCCACCATCGAAACGACAGACAGCCTGCTGGCGGCGTTCGAAAACAGCGCTGCCGCCTAAGGAGGATCAGATGAGCTACAACAATTTCAAGGTCGAAACCGACGCTGACGGCATTGCGCTCGTCACCTGGGATTCGCCCGGCCGGTCCATGAACGTTTTCACCGAGGAGGTGATGAACGAGCTGGAGCAGATCAACGACAAGCTCGCCGCCGACGAGGCAATCAAGGGCGTGGTCATCACATCGGGCAAGGACAGCTTCTCCGGTGGTGCTGATCTCACCATGCTGCAGCGTATGCTGGGCGTCTTCCGCGATGAGAAGGCGCGCGATCCCGACAGCGCGATCAAGATGCTATTCGACGGCGCCGGCCGCATGAGCTGGCTGTGGCGCAAGATCGAGACCTCCGGCAAGCCGTGGGTTTCGGCCATCAACGGCACCTGCATGGGTGGAGCATTCGAGCTGTCGCTGGCTTGCCATGGCCGCGTCGCTGCCGACAGCGATAAGGTCAAGATGGCGCTTCCCGAAGTGAAGGTCGGCATCTTCCCGGGCGCGGGCGGCACACAACGGGTGCCCCGGCTCGCCAATGCGCAGGAAGCGCTGCAGATGCTGACCACCGGCCAGAACCTCTCCGCCAAGAAGGCGAAGCAGATGGGTCTCGTCCACGAAGTTGTGGACCCGGCCAAGCTGGTCGACGCCGCCAAGGACATGATCAAAGCCGGTCTCAAGCCGGTCCAGCCCTGGGACGAAAAAGGCTTCAAGCTGCCGAGCGGCCCGGTCTATTCGGCGGCAGGCGCCAATCTTTGGCCGCCGGCAATCGCCATCCTGCGTCGCGAAACCTACGGCAACTACCCGGCCGCGACGGCTATCCTGAAATGCGTCTATGAGGGACTGCTGGTGCCCTTCGACACCGCGCTCAGGATCGAGCAGCGCTATTTCACCGAAATTCTGCAGTCGACCGAAGCCGCCATGATGGTGCGCTCGCTGTTTGTTTCCCTGCAGGAGCTGAACAAGGGTGCTCGCCGGCCAGAGGGAGTGCCCGAAACCAAGTTCAAGAAGATCGGCGTGCTGGGCGCAGGTTTCATGGGCGCCGGCATTGCATACGTCACCGCGCAGGCGGGCATTCCGGTCGTGCTGCTCGACCGCGATATGCCGTCGGCCGAAAAGGGCAAGGCGCATTCCGCGGGCCTTATGGACGGACGCATCAAGAAGGGCCGCTCCACCGAGGCCGATAAGGAGAAGTTGCTCTCACTGATCACGCCGACCGACGATTACGACCAGCTCGAAGGCTGCGACCTGATCGTGGAAGCGGTGTTCGAGGACAGCGAGATCAAGAAGGGCGTGACGGAAAAGACCGAGGCCGTCATCTCCAAAAACACGACCTTCGCCTCCAACACGTCGACCATTCCGATCACCGGCCTGGCGAAGAACTCCAAGCGGCCGAAAAACTTCATCGGCATTCACTTCTTCTCGCCGGTCGACAAGATGATGCTGGTCGAGATCATCATGGGCAAGAAGACGGGCGATGCCGCGCTTGCCGTGGCGATCGACTATGTCCGCGCCATCCGCAAGACGCCCATCGTCGTCAACGATACGCGCGGCTTCTACGTCAATCGCTGCGTGCTGCGCTATATGGCCGAAGCCTTCCAGATGCTGATCGAGGGCGTGCCGCCGGCAATGATCGAGAACTCCGCCAAGATGGCCGGCATGCCGGTCGGCCCGCTCTCGCTCACTGACGAAACGGCAATCGACCTGGCGCAGAAGATCATGAAACAGACAATGCGCGATCTGGGCGAGAAGGCGGTGCCTGCCGACCAGTTCGAATTGATCAACACCATGGTCGACAAGCATGGCCGTCATGGCCGCAAGAACGGCAAGGGCTTCTACGACTATCCGGCCAAGCCTGCGAAGAAGCATCTGTGGCCGGAGCTTAAGACGCTCTACCCGCAGCAGGACCCCGACAAGATCGACGTCGAGGAACTGAAGCAGCGCTTCCTCGTCACCATCGCGATGGAAGCTGCGCGCGTCATGCAGGAAGGCATCGTCACCGACCCGCGCGAGGCGGATGTTGGTTCGATCCTCGCCTTCGGCTTCGCGCCTTATACCGGCGGCGCGCTGTCCTACATCGACGGCATGGGCGTGGAAAACTTCCTCGCATTGTCGAAGAAGCTTCAGAAGAAATACGGCGCGCAGTTCAAAGCGCCGAAGCTGTTGGCCGACATGGCCGCCAAGGGCGAGACCTTCTACGACCGCTTCAATCCTTATCCCAAGGACGCCGAAAAGAAGGCGGCTTAGCGCATCCAGCTTTCCTCTCCCCCACGGGGAGAGGTCGGTTTGCACCACGAGGCAAAGCCGAGTGGCCAAGCAAACCGGGTGAGGGGGCCGGTCATCATTCCCCCTCACCCGTCTCTGACTTCGTCCTCGCCACCCTCTCCCCGTCGGGGAGAGGAAGAAGGAGCATTTCATGTACGTCTGGGGTCGCATGCTGCGCATGGGTCTCACCGCGAAATCGCGCGGGCCTTATCGCATGGGCGACGAAAGCCGTCTGACCTTTCGCTGTCTGCCGTCCGACATCGATTCCAACATGCATCTCAACAATGCACGCTACATGATGCTGGCCGATATAGGCCGCATCGACATCTTCATTCGCGCCGGCCTGATCGGCCTTGCCCGAAAGCGCAAATGGGCGCCCATGATGGGCGGCCTGCAATCTGTCTATGTGCGCGAGATCAGGCTGTGGCGGAAGTTCGACGTGGTCTCCACCGTCGAGACCTGGGAGGACACGCAGGTCATCGGGCGTCACCGCTTCGAACTCGACAATGGCGAGACCGCTGCACTGGTGATGACTACTGCTGGCGTCTACGACTTTTCAGCCCGCCGTTTCGTGCCGATCGACGAGATGGTTCGCGAACTCGGCCATGAAATAAGGCCACGTCCGCCAAGTGCCGAAGAGCGCATTTTCATGGATTCGCATGCCGGCTTGCGCAAACTCGCGAAAGTGAAGACCTGACCGCTTGCCAGTCGCCGGCCACGCCATATGCTGCGCCGGAATTTGACCAAGGAGCATTGCGCAATGGCTGCAACCATCGACTATTTCGTCACCAGCGTTTCACCCTGGACCTATCTTGGCCACGACGCCGCGCGAGCGCTTGCCGCCAAGCACGGCGCGACGCTTGTGCCGCGTCCGGTCAATCTAGGTGAAATGTTCGGTGCCTCTGGACAGGTTGCACTTGGCGAGCGGCCGGCGGTGCGCCAGCGCTACCGCTTCATCGAACTGCAGCGCTATGCGGAAATGCGGGAGAAGAAGATGAACTTCAAACCGAAGCACTTTCCAACCAATCCTGCGCTTGCCGACCACACAATCTGCGCCATCGCAGCAGATGGCGGAGACCCGTTCGACTATATGGGTAGCGTGTTCGCCGCGGTCTGGGCCGACGAGCTGGACGTCGCGGACGAGGCGACGCTTCGCACACTGCTTTCCAAATCGGGCTTCGATGCAGATGCTGTCATCGCGCGCGCGAAAACAGACGAAATAGCCGCCATCAGGGCCAAGAACACCAAGGACGCGATCGCCGCCGACGCAACCGGCGTGCCATCCTTCGTGCTCAACGGGGAACCTTTCTGGGGACAGGACAAGCTTGACGCGCTCGACCATGCGCTGGCCAGCGGCCGCGGGCCTTACGGTCCGCTGTGAGATGACGCCTGAGGAGACGATCGATATCTATGCCACCGCCTGGGGCGAAACCGACCCCGGGCGGCGGATGGCGATACTGGAGCAGGTGCTTATGCCTTACTGCACCTATACCGATCCCCGCGTCCACGCCGCAAACCCGGCGGAGCTCTCCGATCATATCGGCCGCATCCTGCCATCGCGTCCGGGCGCAAAAGTGTTTCGCATCAGTGCCGTCGACATGCATCACGGCAAGGCACGCTTTGCCTGGCATATGGTCAATGCCGACGGCACTGCATTGCCGGCCGGGCTCGATATCGTTGAGTTCGACGGGGCAACCGGCAAGCTCGCGATGATCCTCGGCTTTTTTGGCCCTCTGGCTGATCTCGAATAGCCGGTATCGGCAGCGAACTGGACAGCCGCGCTTACGCACCCTACAAGGGCGAAAGGTATTTTTTCCTGTTTCGCAAAGGGGCGGAGGAGCCATGCTTTCGCACGATCAGGTATGGGAGGCCATTGACCGGCTCGCCGAGCGTCATTCGCTTTCGGTGTCGGGTCTAGCCAAGCGCGCCGGCCTCGATTCCACGGCCTTCAACAAGTCGAAGCGCCGCTCCTCCGACGGCCGTCCACGCTGGCCTTCGACGGAATCGCTTGCCAAGATCATGCAGGCGACCGGGGAATCGCTTGACGATTTCATGGCCCTGCTCGGCAGCGGCGTGCGACGCGGCGCGGCGCCCGTTGCGGCAGGCGCCGGCATCCCTCTGCTCGGCTTCGCGCAGGCGGGTGCGGGCGGCTATTTCGACGACGCAGGTTTTCCGGCCGGCCATGGCTGGGACATGGTGGAGTTTCCGGCCTGCGTGGCCGAAGGCGCTTACGCGCTGAAGGTGCAGGGCGATTCCATGCTGCCGCTCTATCGCGATGGCGATGTGCTGATCGTGCGCCCGGACGCATCTGTGCGGCGCGGGGACCGTGTGGTGGTCAAAACCGCGGGCGGCGAGGTCATGGCGAAAATCCTCACGCGCCGCAATGCGCAGATCATCGAGCTAACCTCCGTCAATCCCGATCACCCGGACCGCAGCTTGCCTATGGCCGAGGTCGAATGGGTGGCCCGCATCGTCTGGGCCAGCCAGTAGATCATGCGCAAAGCGGCGTTGGCATTGGCGGTTGGCGGATTGGCTGTGCTTGCCGCCCTGATGCTCTTTGGCCGTGCGGCATGGCAGCCTCAACAGCCGGAGCAGACCGAGGTCGCTGAAGCGCTTTCCGACGAACCGGATGTCGCAGCTTCAGTTCCGATTGAGCAGCCTGCCGCACCGGTGAATGCGCGCCCTGTCGCGCCGGATGTGGTGGCAATCCCGGAGGTGGAGCCGGAGACGCTGGTGCGCGTTGCGCCGCGCGAGCCGCTCAGCCCCTTTGCCAAGCCGTTGCCGCCGCCCAAGCCCGATTACGGCAGAATACACCGGCCGCTGGCCGAGGCGGCGGGCCGTATTCTCGGACAAGGCCTGATGGTCGAAATCGCGGGCCTCGTCATTGTCGAACCCGACGAATTCTGCATCGATCCTGACGGTGTCGACTGGCCATGCGGCATGCACGCCAGAACAGCCTTTCGCGGCTTGCTGCGCGGGCGTGCGGTCAGCTGCGATATCCCGTCTGATTTCGAGGGCAGCGAGGTCACTGCCGGTTGCACATTGGGCAAACTCGACCTCGGCCAATGGATCGTTGCCAATGGCTGGGCGCGGGCGGTGCCCGGCGGTCCTTATGAGGATGCCGAGAAGGCCGCGCGGGAAGCCGAAAAGGGCATTTTCGGAACCGGCCCATTGCCGCTTCCGATCTTCACCGAAGTGCCGAATTTCATGGCCGAGCAGTAGCGCGGCGGTCGAAGTCAGGCAGCGAGTTCGCCGGCCAGAGCCTTTGCGATCAGCGCGCGCGTCTCCGCGATACCGTAAAGCGCGGCAAACGACCCAAAGCGTGGCCCGCGCTCCTGCCCGATGAGCACCTGGTAGAGCATCTGGAAGAATGCACCGGAAACACCGGGCCCGCCGCCCGGGCTCTTGCGCTTGTGGTCCTGATAGCGCTCGATCTCGCGCGCCACGTCGAGGATCGCATTCTGGATCGCTTCGCCGTCCGCGCCCGCGGGCAGTTCGCCCAGCTTGTCGGACAGTGCGGCCAGTGCCGCCGCCTCGGTTTCGTCCGGCGCACGGAAGGTCTTGGTCGGCCGTACGAAATCGTCGAAGTAGCGGATCGCGTAGCCGACCAGCCGGTCGAGTTCGGGATGCGTTTGCGCCGTCACACCCGGCGCGTGCCGCGAAATGAAACCCCACAGCACGGCATTGTCATGCGCATTCGACGCGCTCACCAGATTGAGCAGCAGAGCAAACGAAACCGGAAGCTTGATCGCCGGCGGTTCGCCGTCGTGAATGTGCCAGACCGGATTTCCGAGACGCTCCTTCCATTCCTGCCGCGGGTACGCGGAGAGGAAGGTATAATACTCGTCCACCGCGCGAGGAATGACGTCGAAATAAAGCTTCTTCGCCTGGCGCGGCCGCTGGAACATATAGAGCGCAAGGCTCTCGGTCGGCGCATAGGTCAGCCATTCGTCGATGGTGAGCCCGTTGCCCTTCGACTTTGAAATCTTCTGGCCGTTCTCGTCGAGGAAGAGCTCGTAGACGAAGTGTTCTGGCGCCTTGCCACCGAGGATTTCGCAAATCTCGTCATAAATGACGGCGTTGGTCTGGTGGTCCTTGCCGAACATCTCGAAATCGACGCCAAGTGCCGCCCAGCGCATGCCGAAATCGGGCTTCCATTGCAGCTTCACCGCGCCGCCGGTCACCGGCAGCGTCGTCTCGGTGCCGTCCTCGTCGTCGAACGTGATCGTGCCGGCAGCGGCATCGACATTCTTCATGGGCACATAGAGCACGCGCCCGGTCTTCGGCGAAATCGGCAGGAAGGGGCTGTATGTCGCCTGCCGCTCGGCTCCGAGCGTCGGCAGCATCACCGCCATAATCTCGTCGTAGCGCGCCGCGGCCCGCAACAGAACCTCGTCGAACCGGCCGGCCTTGTAGTACTCGGTTGCGCTGGCAAATTCGTAATCGAAGCCGAACGTGTCGAGAAAGCGCCGCAGCATCGCGTTGTTGTGGTGGCCGAAGCTCTCATAGTCGCCGCCGAACGGGTTCGGCACCGCGGTCAGCGGCTTGTGCAGATGTGGCTCCAGCGCGGCGCGGTCCGGCACATTGTCCGGAATCTTGCGCATCCCGTCCATGTCGTCGGAAAAGCAGATCAGCCGCGTCGGCACCTTGTCGTCGGTCAGAACGCGGAAGGCGTGCCGCACCATCGTCGTGCGCGCCACTTCGCCGAATGTGCCGATATGCGGCAGGCCAGACGGCCCGTAGCCGGTCTCGAACAGCACGGCCTCCGACCAGTCGCGGCCTTCATAACGCGCGATGATCTTGCGCGCTTCCTCGAAGGGCCAGGCATTGCTATCGGCTGCCGCGCCGATGATTTCGGGGCTAAGTGTGACGGGGTTCATGCCAGCCTGCATTGCTGAAAGGGTTGGGGCGCCGCGCGCCGCAAAATGCGGCTTGGTCCTATTCGCACCGCCATACTTCGTCAACAAAGACCGCGAAAATCGTTGCGCCGCACGGCCCCTGTCCGTAACAAGGCGCGGCACATTATTGAGCGGAGCAACCCATGAAGCAGCCGACCACGCAGGAAGCACTCATCTATCTAATGGTGATGGTTTCGGCATCCGACCGCGAGATGGGCGATCCGGAACTGTCGCGTATCGGCTTCGTCGTCGGCAACCTGCCGGTGTTCGAAGGCTTCCAGGTCTCACGCACGCTCGATGTCGCACGTGAGTGCCAGGAATGGCTGCAGCGCGAAAATGGCTTCCAGGAGATTCTCGACGCGATAGTGGAGGCGGTGCCGGAGCGCTTGCGCGAAACCGCCTACCTGCTCGCCGTCGATGTCGCTGTCGTCGACCTACACGTCGAGCCGGAAGAGCTGCGCATGCTGCAGATCGCCCGCGAAAAGCTGGGTCTGGAGCGTGATGCCGTGTCGGCTATCCAGCGCGCGGCGAAGGCGCGGTTCAGGCGGCTCTGATCGCGGTCACCGCGAATTGACCGGGGCCGCCTTTTCACCGGCCATCCTTTGGCGCTAACGCAGTGCCTATGGATATCGCAGGCAATTGGGAACTCATTTTGCGCATCGGCGCATTCGCGGCGATCTTCGGGTCGATGGCTGTGTTCGAGCTGTGGTCGCCGCGTCTGGAGCGCGCCGAGATGAGCGGTGCGCTCAAGTCCCGGCGCTGGTTCACCAATCTGTCGATGGTGATCCTGTCATCTGTGCTTCTGCGGCTGATTTTCCCGGCGGCCGCCGTTGGCACCGCCATCTGGGCTCAGACGCAGGGTTATGGCCTCTTTCCCGCGCTCGGCATCAACCCGTTCGTGGGCGGCTTGATCGCCTTCATCCTTCTGGACTTCGCCGTCTGGCTGGAACATGTCGCAAGCCACAAGATCCCGCTTTTGTGGCGCATCCACCGCATGCATCATGCAGACACCGGATTCGACGTCACCACGGCTTTGCGCTTCCACCCGCTGGAAATCATTCTCTCCATGTTCTGGAAGGCGGCGATCATCATTGCGCTCGGCGCGCCGCCGCTCGCCGTGCTGCTGTTCGAGGTGGTGCTCAACGGAACCGCGATGTTCAACCACTCAAATATCGACCTGCCGCGCGCGATCGACCGGCAGCTGCGCAAGGTGCTCGTCACGCCCGATATGCACCGCGTCCACCATTCGGTGATCCGCCGAGAGACCGACTCCAATTACGGCTTCAACTTCCCGTTCTGGGACTGGATTTTCCGCACCTATCGAGACCAGCCCTCTGCGGGGCACGACGCCATGGATATCGGCCTGCAATCGTGGCGCGATAGCCAGCCCGCGGGCTTGCTCTGGTCGCTGCTTCTTCCGTTTCGGTCGAACGATCAGAAGAAGCTGACGGGGAAATAGCGCAGGTAAAGTTCCTCGAACGCGCCGTTCATGTTGATTTCGCGCAGCGCGTAATCGAAGGCCTCGGCCAGGACGGCATCTCCCTGCCGAACCGCGATGGCGAGGCCCGCGCCGAAATATTCCGGTGCAATGTAAGGTCCACCCGCAAACCGGCAGCAATTGGCCGAATCCGAACCAGCCAGCCAGAAGCTCAGCCGCAGCCCGTCGCCGAATGTCGCATCGGTTTCACCGGTGCGCATTCCGTCATAGAGCCAGTCCTCACGGCTGTAGAGCACGACCTTCGCTTCGGGAAAATAGTCGCGCAGCATCTTCTCGTGCTGCGAGCCAGCCAGCACGCCAACGCGGCGGCCGCTCACATTCCGGTATATGGGTTCTTCGAGCGTCGAGCCGCTGGCTACAACGAAACGGGCCGGAAACCGCAGATAAGATCGCGTGAACGCATAGTTCAGCCGCCGCTCCGGCGTCAGCGCCAGCCCGGCGATCAGGGCATCGCCCTCGCCCCGAGCGATTGCGCCTTCAAGCTCTTCCCACGGCAACGCCTGAATCTGGCAGCGGTCCAGCACCTGGAGAACGTCGCAGACGGCGCGTGCCAGATCGACATGGAAGCCAGAAATCAGGCCGTTGCCGTCAAGGAAGTTGAAGGGGGGGAAATCGACCGTAGTTAGAAAGCGGATGCGCGCGAAACGCGAGAGATCAGGCTCCGACAGCCGCTCCTTGGCGTCCCAGAATTGCGGAATATTGGGTTCCGCGGCATGGGCTGGCGAAACTGCAACCGTGAACGCCGCCACCAACAATCCGGACAACCAGCGGAACATCGAAACTCCCGTATTTAGCCCCTGTCGAGTATTCCGCTGGGTACAATCATTCCGCGACTTTTGCAAAGCACAGCGGGCCTAGGTTGAATAAAACTCGAAGTGTCAATATTGTCGTACAAGGCGTGGGCATAAAGATGGGGCTTAGTGATGCCATGACGCAATTTGATAAAACGCTAGAATATATCAATAAGATACAAGACGCGCACACCCCCGAGGAGGTGTGCAGAGCACTCGTAGACGTCACTTCCGAGTTCGGGCTGACAGCACTTTTGGCCGGGACTGTGCCGACGACTGGCACGCCGGGTGAGGAACAGCGCGGTCATGTTTTGCTGTGCGACTGGCCTATGGATTGGCTCGAACGCTACGTGACGCGCAACTATGTCGACCACGATCCGCTGGTTCAGTACATGCGCAAGAGCCCTTCCTATGTGAAGTGGAGCGATGCTGCGGCCGCCATCGATCTCGACCGCAAAGCCCGCGAGGTCTATTGCGACGCCGGTGCCTACAAATTGAACGACGGCTATGCCCTGCCGCTCGTCACGCTGGAGGGTGACATCGTCATGGTGTCGCTGGGTGGCGAGCGCGTCGACCTGGATGACCACGCGGTGCGTCTGATTTCGCTGGCGTCCACCTATGCGATTGGCCGTGCGATCCAGCTGGGTTCCGAAACGCCGATGATCGACCACCGGCCAGAGCTCACCCCGCGCGAGAAAGAGTGCATGCGCTGGGCAGCGGCCGGCAAGTCGGAGTGGGAGATTTCGCAGATACTCGGCATATCCGAGCACACCTCCGAAAAGCATCTGCTGAACGCCAAGGCCAAGCTAGGCGCCGCTAATCGCGTACAGGCCATCGCCGAGGCCATTCGGCACGGCTACATCAGCTAGGCGTATCAGAAGCCGCTTGTCCGTCTGCGATACTGGCCATTGCAACTTGTGGTTTAGCGCCCGCGCAGCCACTACGTGATCGCGTAATTTCCGGTCCACCGGCCCGCCGTACACTGGTCTTCCTCAACAAGGGAGACGGTTATGTTATACGCATTTTCCACCAGCGAACTGATGGACCGCCCTGATCTTTGGCAGGCTGTTCATTCACTGCGCCACAGCATATTCGTGGATGAGATGGGGTGGGAGGATCTGCGTCGGACGGACGGGCTGGAAATTGACCAGTTCGACCACGACGAAGCCACGCACCATTTGGTCATCCGCAATGGCGAACTGGCCGGTTACCAGCGCATGCTGCCGACAACGCGGCCGCATCTGCTGACTGAAATACTCACCGACCTTTACGAAGGCACCCCGCCCTGCGGGCCCGATGTCTTCGAGTTGACACGATATGCCGTGGCCAAGCCCTACCGCGAAGGACGCTGGGGCGTGTCCAGCGTTGGCAGCGAGTTGATCGCCGGCTTCATCGAATGGGGCATGACGCGCGGTGTCGACAAGGTGATCATCGAGTTCGAGCCAATGTGGGTTCTGCGGGCCTTGCAGCTGCGCTTCCTCGCCCAGCCGCTCGGCTACCAGCGCACCTACGGAAGCCAACAGGTTGTCGCCACCCTGCTCACCTTCGACGAAACGACGCTTCGAACAGTGCGCGAAAAGCGCAATTTCGATGCGCCTGTCCTCGCTCGTGGCGAGCCGGTGTTCGGCGGCTTCAAGAAGGCCTCGTAAGCCAGCCTCGAAAACCTCGTACTTCACGGAAGCAGTCAAGAAGGGAACACGACATGGACTTCCGACCAGACTCTGAATTTCAAAACCATACGCTCACAATCACCGTTGCCTCGCGCGACGGCCGGCCGATCCTCGACGGGCCAGCCTATCGCAGCCTTGCCGCAACGCTTCGCGAGGCCGCTGAGGATGAAGACACGCGTGTTGTCATCCTGCGCGGCCTGTCCGGCTGCTTCTGCCTCGGCGGTGATTTTTCCGAGTTCCTCGACAAGACCCGCCATCGCGATCTCATCGCCGCGGTGACAGATATGTTCCGGGTGCTCGCCACGTTTCCGAAGCCGCTGCTCGGTTGCGTAGACGGCGACGCGGTCGGGGTGGGATGCACCATCCTGTTTCACTGCGATCTTGTCGTCGCTTCACCGGAAAGCACGTTCCGCGTGCCCTTCGTCGATTTCGGCCTCGTACCCGATGCGGCGACCAGCATCCTTGCACCGGAAAAGCTAGGCTACACCGACGCCTTCAAGTTCTTCTGTCTCGGCGAAACGCTGAGCGCGGAACAGGCATTTGGCATGCGTCTGGTGTCGCACCTGGCACAGGAGGTCGATCCAGAGCAGCAGGCATTGTCGATCGCACGCACACTGGCGAAGAAGCCGCCGAAGGCGCTTTCGCAGACCAAGACGCTGCTGCGCGGTGATGAGGGATTGCTCTGCGATCGCATCGACCGGGAGATCAAGCTCTTCCACAACGCACTGCAGGACGATGTGACCATCCGGCGTCTCGCGCGCATTGCGCGCATGGCTGCCTGACGCCTGCTCGTGAGGGAGGAACCCTCAGGCTCGACTACATCGCACCCGGTCGCCAGGCGGTCGGGTGCGAGACTTACGCTCCGCCGCTTGGCACGGCCTGCCTCGGCCCGGCAGCCGCCGCCTGCGCCGGCGCAGGTATCGCCGGCGGAAACTGACCTCGCCTCGGAATTCGCGGTCTGGGAGCCAGTGTTGAGGGCGCTTCGCCTCTCAGATGAAATCATTGACGGCGTTGTCGGCCGCGCGCGTACCAACGGAACGTCGCTGCAGGCCGAATTGCTTGTTTCGAACCATTGCAGGGAGGTCGATTTCTTTCGCGCAGCCGCGGCGATTGCAGGCGTCCAGTTCGTGCCGGACATACGACCGAATTCGCTTGTGCTGCGAGAACTGGATGGTCTCGCCATCCTGCGCAGCGCAAAGGGACCGAGGCTGGTGCGCGCTCTTGGCGATGAGGGTGTCGGACTGGTTGTAGTTGCACCCGATGCCGCCAGCTTCCAGCGCATTCTTGCACGCAAGGCAAACGACCCTGCCGCTCTCGAGCGATTGCGCATAGCACCGCCTTCGGCACTGCGGGACGCTATCATCCAACGATGCGAACACCTAATCTGCGACCGCTCGAAAAGCCTGCTGCTGGACGCACTGCCTTATTGTTCGTCGCGCACGGTAATGACCGGTATTCAGGGCTTTGTTGCCGGCGGGTTGCTCGCCGCAACTGTCGCCGCGCTCGTGCTCGCCCCGAACTGGGCGATGTTCGGCCTGCATCTTTTTTTCACGCTCTTCTTCTGCGCCTGTATTTTCCTGCGTGTCGCGGCCGCAAGCCAGATCGACGCAGCCCGCCGCGTGGTTGCGCTCGGGCGCATCGATCCCGCGACATTGCCGCGCTACACGGTGCTGGTCGCGCTTCACCGCGAGGCTGAAATCGTGCCGGAACTGCTGCGGGCGCTAAGCGCGCTGATGTGGCCGCGCAGCAAACTGGAAATCATGCTGGTTTGCGAGGCTGACGATAATGAAACGCTTGAGGCGCTTGCCGCTCACGATCTCAGGCCCTGGGTTGAAATCGTGCACGTGCCGCCCGGAAGACCGCGTACCAAGCCAAAGGCGCTGGCACACGCCCTACAGCTGGCGACCGGCGATTTCGTCGCGCTTTACGATGCCGAGGACAAACCGCACCCATTGCAGCTGATGGAGGCCTACCATCGTTTCCGTACGACGGATGATGGCCTTGCCTGCGTTCAGGCTCCGCTTGAAATCTCCAACGGCGACCGCAGTCTCATCGCACGCCTCTTTGCCTTCGAATATTCAGCACTCTTTCGCGGCATTCTGCCGTTTCTTTCCGACAACGGTCTGATCCTGCCACTTGGCGGTACCTCCAATCATTTCCGCAGAAACGCATTGGAGAAGATGGGCGGCTGGGACCCGTACAATGTCACAGAGGATGCAGACCTCGGCCTGCGTATGTGCCGCTTCGGCTACCGCACGGAGACCATCTGCTATCCGACCTATGAAGCCGCGCCCGAAAACTGGAAGGACTGGCGCAACCAGCGCACACGCTGGCTCAAGGGTTGGATCCAGACCTGGCTGGTGCATATGCGAAACCCAGGCCGGCTGGCCGGCGAACTCGGCTGGCGCTCATTCGTGATCTCCCAAATCCTGTTCGCCGGAATGGTAATTTCCGCTCTCGTCCACCCGGTGCTTTTGGCGACGATTGCCTGGCTTGGCATCACCCTGATCGTCAATGGCAGCGGCTCGGTCCTGATGCCGGCGATTGTTGGCATCGACATGGCCAACATCCTGATGGGCTACGGTGCCTACATTCTGCTTGGCCGCACCACGCTGCCGCGCAGCAAGCGGCGCGGGCTCTGGATCGTTATTATGTGCACGCCGGCCTATTGGCTTATGCAGTCCTTCGCTGCCTGGCGCGCAATCTGGCAGCTCTGGCGCGATCCGCATTTATGCAGCATTATGTAGCAGTCACACCTAAAATCATCTAGGCCAACGAATAGCGTTGGGGTAATTTGTCCCCATGCCTCGCAAAGCCCACAACGTCAGCCGCCAGCGGACGCGCGGCAACGCAATCACCATCAACGGGCTTCTGACGTGGCGGGCGCGTCTGCTTCGCCGCCTGCGCAAGCGTGAGGGCGATACAGCATCTATAGAAGCCGATATTCAGGCCATAGACCGGGTGCTGGTGAACGTGATCGGCTTCACCGGCGACATAGAAACCCTCACCCGCGATTTCCGGCGCGAAGCCCTGTTCAAGCGCGGTGAGTTGCAGCGGCTAGTAATGGCCGTCCTTCGGGACGCAAACGAGCCGCTCACCACGCGTCAAATCACCGAACGGGTTATGGACCGCAAGGGCGCGAGCATGACGCCGGGACGGGACAGCAAACAGCGCATTCACCGCGTCCGGGCGGTGTGCAAGCGGTTGGACGCTCAGGCAATGCTGAACGATGACGGGTTGCAATCTTGGGCTATGGACAATGCAACTTGACTTTTCGTGCGAATAACAAGAGAGGAGAGATGGGGAAACAGTAAAGCAGTCGCCAGCGATGAATTTTGCCGATAGGCGAAAGCTCTATCAGAAGATAGAGGCGGAGCGGAATACCAAGTGTATTTCATTCGTTACAGGTGAACGGGTCGGCCTACAAACTGTCATTGCCGGTGATGCGGTAGAGCCGTTTGTAAGCCTGCTGGACCAGATTGGCCCCGTCCCTAAGCTCTCACTTGTTCTCGATACGAACGGTGGCAGTACATCCGCGGCGTGGCGGCTGATCAACCTGTTTCGGTCATTTAGTGATGACTTCGAGGTGATAGTTCCCACGAAAGCGATGAGTGCTGGGACACTCATCGCGCTGGGGGCGAATCGAATTGTCATGACAAAGCAAGCCGCGCTTGGTCCGATTGATCCCAGCCTTTCGCAACATCCGTTGAACCCGTTCGTGGGCCCTCCAGTTGTACCGAGTGCACAAAGGGTTCCGGTGAGCGCCGAGGCTGTGCGGGGGTATTTAGAAGAGGTGCGGAAGCACATACAGGACCCCGCCGCGCTGGCAGCGGTTTGGACGCACCTTTCATCTCAGATTCATCCCATCGTACTTGGAGAGATTTTCCGGCTGGGTGAGCAGATTCGATCCATGGCCCGCACGCTCATTCAGGCGCAAGTTCAGGACGCCGATGCACAGGACAAGATAATCAACCTTCTGTGTTCCGATTCCGGCAGCCACGATTACACGATCAATCGTCGAAATGCCGCTGAAATTGGCCTGAACATCGAAAAGTGCTCCGCTGAACTTTACCCCACGTTAAGCGGCTTGATCAAATCATACCACGGCGAGCTAAAGACGTTTGAGCCGTATTCCGCTTCGGATATCTTGGCAGGTCAGCCACAGGCAAGCTACACTTTGGTAAGAGGCCTGATCGAAGCTACTGACGCGGGGAGCTTCGGGTTCGTTTCAGAAGGCGAACTCATGGCCACGCAAGGGAACATTTCGGACAGCCGCAAGTTCGAGGGTTGGAGGAAAATGCCATGACGCATTCATCCGATGGAAGTGCGATCTACCGAGCAAGTTCTGCTGCGCCGCATGTGAGCACCGATAGGGCTGCGCCTGAGCGAGGCGTGGGCGAGAACACAAACCCATCGAATATCTTTCACGTGAACACTCGCTCCGCGGCAGCGCAGCCGACTGACTGGTTCCTTACTGGGCCGTCCTCTGCCAGTAACCGGCCCACACGCGGCTGACAGGATGATTGAGTGCGGCGTGGGTGGCAGTCAGGTATTGCTCACCATTGCTGCGGCGACGGTTGTCCTCGCGCCAAGCCATTTCGGTCGCGTAAGCGGCAAGGTAGCGCCCGCTGATATGATGGTGCGTGCCGATCTCGGCGCGGCGCAATCTCGAGAAAAAGCTTTCCGCCATATTGGTTGACGCGCCGTCATGGGAATAGGCGTGCTGGTGATTGACGCGCTTGGTCAGGAACCGCATGTGCAGTTCATCCCAATGCGAGGCTTCATCCGCGTAGATCGTCGCGGAATGATCAACGCTGTTGGCGACGTGCGAAACCGACTGGCTCTCCGTTTTGAAAACGCCCGTTGACGTGCGGCCGCCACGTTCCCGCATGACGACGACGACGCGCCGCTTGCCGGTCTGGTGGCGAGCAAGGCGACGGTCAACGCGGTTGGCCCTGTAGTTGGCGGGCCTGATGTGTCCACCGAAATAGGCGCCGTCCACCTCGACCTCGCCGGTCAGCCTTTCCTTGACCGTCTGCTCGGCTGCGATGGCCTCGCGGATTTTGTGGGCAAGGACGAAAGCGGTCTTGTACTGGCAGTCCAGGTCGCGGCTCAATTGAAGCGCGGCGTAGCCCTTCGCGCCATTCACGAAGATCGCGATAGCCAGCAGATAGTCCCTGACGGGCAATTTGCGATTGGCGAAAATCGTGCCCGAGGTAACGGAAAACTGCTTTTGGCAAGCCTTGCACTTGAAGATGCGGCGGGCCTTGAAAGTGTAGCAGGCGTCACGATCGCAGTAAGGACATACGGGCTTGCCGCCAGTCTCAGCCCAACGAATGGCCTGAAAGGCATTGTTAGCCTCTTCCTCGCTCATACGCGCAACCTTCGCCAGCGAGAGCGAGCGTGCTGCGGTTGAAAGGAGGAAATGCTGAGCCATCACCAAGCCAACGTTTATCGTTGACCTCAGATATAATAGCTGAGATGGTTGGCGTCAACACAAATCGTTGGGATTGACAAAAATAATTCAGACGACTATCGCTCATTTCATGACACCGGAACAATGTAGAGCCGCGCGCGGCTGGCTGGATAAATCGCAGACGGAATTGGCCGAAGCGGCGAACGTGTCGCTATCGACGGTCCGCGATTTCGAAAAGCGCCGCCGCGTGCCTATCGGGAACAACTTAACCGCCATACGCGGGGCGCTTGAAAGAATGGGAATCGAGTTCACAGAAAACGGCATATCCGGGCCAGCCAAATAGGCCAGCCCGAATTGACGGAATCAGTCGATTCTGCTACGTAAAAGACTGGACCGACGGGGAGTCGGACCCCGCGCCCCCGGTGCAAACCCAAGGACGGAAACCACTTCCCGGCCCACAGGCGACCCGAGCGCCACTAACGCCCGAGCCGCCATTCATGATGATGCTTTACCGTGTTGTCATGTACCACCTACCCGGACGGGCTTAACCGCCTTGCGCTTCGGGACCAATGGCCGCTGACTGATCCCGCACGGATAGCAAGTCAGTGGCCATATCTTTTTCGGGCAGCCGATATTCGGCCGAATCATCGTCCTTGATCAACTGCCCTCGTTTCCACATCCGCCAACAAATCGAGCTAACCGCTTCGCTGCGGACGTTCGGGTCCAGGTTGTCCTTAATGGAGTCCCTGATCTCCTTGGGCGTCAGCCCTCGCCGTCCAGTTCTATAAGACTGGCGCAGGGTGAAGCTTATCATGTCGGGGAGCGTGTAGCTCTTCTTGCTCTTTGAAGGCGTCTGCGCCGCCGGTTGGTTTGCCGAGCCAGCTTCCGGCCACTTTGCACCAGTCAGGCGCGCGACAACCCTTCCAGCCATATCAAGCTCGGCCAGCTCTTTATCGAGCTCCGCAAGCAGATCACGGGTCCGCGCAATCTCTTGCTCGACCTCGCGCCGCCGGGAAAGAATCAGATTCATCTCTTCCATAACCCGCCTGTTAACCAAGCGGGACCGATTCCGCAAGCCCGAGAGATGGATTTCTTCACAGGCGCAATCACATCCCCGTGGGATGTTTCGGGAATCGAAACTTTCTGGTTTGTTCTCTCCCCGAGATTCACAGGCCGGGACTAGGTGTGACTGCTACATAATGCTGCATTTATGGGAAAAGACCCCGCACCCCGCCACCCGCAGGTGACCGGCCTCACAGACTTGCAAGAAACGTCGGAGCATCGCTGATGATCTTGTCGTCTTCCTTGCCGATCGCTTTTTCGTCGCGTCCATCGTAGGGAATCGAGAGCAGTATGTGGCGAATGACGGCGAGCCGCGCCCGCCGCTTGTCGTTGGCCCGCACCACATGCCAGGGCGCATGCGGCGTATGCGTGCGCTCCAGCATCAGGTCGCGCTTTTCGGTGTAATCGTCCCACTTCTCCATGCCTGCGACATCGATGGGCGAGAACTTCCAGTGCGTCAGATCGCTATGGCGGCGGTCGTGAAACCGCTCGAGCTGGGTTTCCTGACCGATATTCAGCCAGAATTTGAAGAACCGGATGCCTTCGTTGACAAGTGTGAGCTCGAAGCGCGGCGCATCGTCGAGAAATTTCTGATGCTGCTCGGGTGTGCAAAAGCCCATGACAGGTTCCACCCCGGCGCGATTGTACCATGAGCGGTCGAAGGTAACGAACTCGCCGGCGGTCGGGAAATGCGCGATGTATCGCTGGAAATACCATTGGCCACGCTCTGCTTCGGTCGGCTTCGATAGAGCTACGACGTGTGCCGTGCGCGGGTTCATGTAGCGATGCATGCGGAAAATGGTGCCGCCTTTGCCGGCGGCGTCACGCCCCTCCATCAGCACCATCACGCGCTCGCCGGTGGCCTGCATCCATGATTGCAGCTTAACTAGTTCCTTCTGCAGCGCTTCGAGCTGGTCATCGAATGCGCCTCGCTTCATGCGCTCTTCATATGGGTAGCCGGCCGCGGTCAGCTTGTTGCCGTCCACCCAGTCGGGGAGCTTCGGATCGTCAATGTCGAACAGGCGTTCCTTGCCGCCGACCGTGATCTTGATCGGCTTGGCTTCCACAGCGCCCTTCTTCCGTTTGTCATTTTTCATGCGACGATCCTTCTAAGTTGAGGCCGTCATGCTATTGGGAGCCTTCACCGGCCTCAAGCCGCGCGCAGCGGAATTGTGTGCCGATTGTCCGGGATTGCCAGATGAGCGAAGCCGACAGAAATGCCAGTTCAGCCGGCCCGCTGGCGCCATACCTCGCCAGGTTGGGGGAGGCGCGCTGGGTGGTGGCAACCGCCGCCGTAGCGGTGTTTGCCGTGGCGTTTTTTTCGCCGGCCCCCTGGTGGCTGATCGCCGCCGCCGTGCTGGCGATTGTGGCCGTCGCCGCCCTGCTGCCGCGCCGCAGTCGCCAAAGCCGGCGGCGCGAAGCGCAGGCTCAGGCCATGCTTGGGCCGGTCGAACGCCTTTCGGCGGAGCGCCTGGCCGCTGCCGTGCCCGATCCGCTCATCCTGTTCGATCAGTCCGGCCGCATCGCGCATGCCAATCGCCCAGCGCAGACAGCCTTCGGCGCGGTGCAGGCCGGTGTCGATGTGCGGCTGCGGTTTCGTTCGCCTGAAATGCAGGAGCTGGTGCGCGCCCTGCTTGTGGGTAATGTGCGCCCCAGCGGCGTCGACTATGCCGAGCGTGTACCGGTCGAGCGGCACTATCATGTGAATGCGTCCTCTGTCGGCTCCGGCACCGGGCTCTTCGTGCTGGTCTTCAAGGATCAGAGCGAGTTGCGGCGCGTCGATCGCATGCGCGCCGACTTCATCGCCAATGCCAGCCATGAGCTGCGCACGCCGCTGGCCTCTATCTCGGGCTTTGTTGAAACGCTGCGCGGCCCGGCGCGTGACGATCCGAAGGCGCGTGACCGCTTTCTCGATATCATGAACGACCAGACGGCCCGCATGGCGCGGCTGATCGACGATCTTCTGTCGCTGTCGCGGCTGGAGATGAAATCCTTCATCGGTCCGGATGAGCGGGTCGATATCTGTCTGCTCGTCAGGGGCGTCATCGACTCTCTCACGCAGCTCGCCCGCGAAGCTGGAGTCGAAATCGTGAGCGATATTCCCGAGGGCCCGATCGAGGTGCCGGGCAATCGCGACGAGCTGATCCAGGTGTTTGAGAACCTGCTGGAGAATGCCTGCAAATACGGCCAGTCCGGCAAGAAGGTCGAGATTGCCGTCACGCGGGACGCCGACGACCAGAAGGGCGGCGCCGAGATCACCGTGCGCGATTTTGGTCCCGGCATCCCCGACGAACATATCCCGCGGATCACCGAACGCTTCTACCGGGTCGATGTTGAGGAGAGCCGCGCCCAGAAAGGCACCGGCCTCGGGCTGGCGATCGTGAAGCATATTCTGAGCCGGCATAATGCCCGGCTCACGATCCGTTCAGTTGTCGGCGAGGGTGCTGCCTTCACCGTGCACCTGCCTGGGGTCTGACGCGCGGGCAAGCGTCGCCATGGTCCGCACCGCTCGCACGATGCGTTCGACCTGAATTGCATGCTGCTTCTTTTTTCCTTCACGCGGCTGCCCTAGGTTGCAGACATATATCTGCCAAGCGAACGAGCCTTGAATGCACATTGTCAGCGCCTATGACGAAGACCTGAAATACCTCGCCGGACGCGTTGCCGCGATGGGCGGCATGGCCGAACGCATGATCGAAAACTCGATTTCCGCGCTCGTTCACAACGATGTGCCCAAGGCGCAGAAGGTCATCGCCGACGACGAGGCGCTCGACGAGGCACAGCGCGAGATCGACGATCGCGCGCTCTCCGTTATTGCGCGGCGCCAGCCGCTGGCCGACGATCTGCGCGAGATCATCGGGTCGATCCGCATTTCCAGCGATCTCGAGCGCGTTGGCGACCTCGGCAAGAACATCGCCAAACGTGCCGTCGCGGTTGCCATGGCGCGCCAGCCGGTCAAGTTCTTCCGTGGTCTGCAGTCATTGTCAGAGCTGGCCGCCGCTCAGCTGAAGGACGTGCTCGATGTCTACGCCTCGCGCGATGTCGAGAGCCTCCGTTCGGTGCGGGACCGCGACTACGAGATCGACGCGGTCTACACCTCGCTCTTCCGCGAGTTGCTGACCTACATGATGGAAGACCCGCGCAACATCACGCCGTGCACGCACCTTCTGTTTTGCGCGAAAAACATCGAACGCATGGGCGATCACGCCACCAACATCGCCGAGACGATCTATTACGTGGTGACCGCCGAACAGCTGCCGGCGGAACGGCCCAAGCAGGACCGCAGTCACGATGTGACGGTGGAAGCCGGCGACTGAGGCTGAGTGCCAGTCAGTCCGGTCCTAGCGTGCGCGACGCCGCTCGGACGCCGGCTGGTAGGCAAGCCGCGAATGATAGGTGCAGTAAGGGCCAGATTCGCCGGCATCATTGCCGCAGAAGCTGAAATCCGGGCTCATCGGGTCGCCATTTGGCCATTTGCAGGTGTGCTCCGTCAGCTGCACGAGTTCCAGCTTGCGCGAGATCGGCACCACGACATCCTCGATGGGCCGCAAATCCTGCTGAGCCACCGCTTCGACATCGAACTGCGCCTTGAGTGCCGTCGCGCCGATGGTCTGCGTGACGGTACGGCTGGTGCGCGGTGCGCGGCTGCCGCCCGTCGCGGCCTTTTTCGGCCGTGGCGCTGACGAGCCCGACCGGCCACGGCCGGAAAGCTTGAGCCGATGCACCTTGCCGATCACCGCATTGCGGCTCACACCGCCAAGCTGCGCCGCGATCTGGCTGGCGCTCAGGCCGTCGGCCCAGAGTTTCTTCAGCAATTCGACCCGATCGTCTGTCCAATTCATCTTATGCCGCTCCTTGGCGAAGCGTGCGGAATCGGAATCCTTCCCCGACCGGCCAGTGGCCGGCGTGACGCTACATTTACGCGAGATTAGAGTCCGCCGCACGAAATCTAGTTCGTTAAGAGCAAACTATCGCATCGCTTGACTCCGTGACAAGAGTCACCGCGACCCACAGAATCGCTTTTCCCGGTTTTCCCCAGTCTTGGCCTGAACAGTGGTGATTGCCATCACACTCCGTGGAGCCTGGCTCAGGGGCCAACCCCTGACATTCATTGACTTTGCGGGCAAAAACCGGAATAGACGACTGAGTTGGACAGCCGCCCGCTGCTGGGCGGCTTTTTTGATTTGCCGGTCCCGGAATTGCAGAATTTCAGGACAAGGCGGCAAGTTGCCCGGAGGATGGAGATGAGTGGCTCGGCGCTTTTTAATACCTTTGCGCGCGCACCCCTGTCGTTTGATCACGGCGAGGGATCCTGGCTTGTAACGCCGGGCGGCCAGCGATTTCTCGACTTCGCGGGCGGCATCGCGGTCAACTCGCTGGGCCATGGCCACCCGCATCTGGTCGCCGCTCTCACCGAGCAGGCGGCGAAGCTGTGGCACGTCTCCAATCTTTATGAAGTGCCGGGGCAGTCGCGTCTGGCCGAGCGCCTCGCCGAGGCGAGCTTCGCTGACAAGGCATTCTTCACCAACTCGGGTGCCGAGGCGATCGAATGCGCCATCAAGACCGCGCGGCGCTATCATTTCGCCAAGGGTCATCCCGAGCGCTACCGCATCATCACCATCGAAGGCGCCTTTCACGGACGCACGCTGGCGACGATCGCCGCCGGCGGCCAGCCGAAATATATCGAGGGTTTCGGCCCCAAGGTCGAAGGTTTCGACCAGATTGCCTATGCCGATCTCGACAAGATCGAGGAAATGGTCACGCCCGAAACCGCGGCCATCATGATGGAGCCGGTGCAGGGCGAGGGCGGCATTCGCCCGGTGCCCGCCGCCACGATGCGCAAGCTGCGCGAGATTTGCGACAGCCACAGCATGCTGCTCGTACTGGACGAGATTCAGTGCGGCATCGGCCGCACCGGCAAGCTGTTTGCGCATGAATGGTCGGGCATCAAGCCGGACATCATGGCGATCGCCAAGGGCATTGGCGGCGGCTTCCCGATGGGCGCCTGCCTGGCAACCGAGGAGGCCGCCGCCGGCATGGTGCCGGGCACCCACGGCACTACCTTCGGCGGCAATCCGCTGGCCATGGCAGTCGGCAACGCTGTGCTTGATGTCGTGCTTGAAGAAGGATTTCTGGACGAGGTGCAGCGCAAGGCGTTGCTTCTCAAGCAGGGTCTTGCCTCGGTTCTCGACGAATATTCGGCTGTCTTTGAAGAGGTGCGCGGCGAAGGCCTGATGCTTGGCCTCAAATGCCGGGTGCCGAACACGGCGGTCAATGCCGCGCTGCGCGATCAAAATCTGCTCACCGCCCCGGCCGGCGACAATGTCGTGCGCCTGCTGCCGCCCCTCAATGTGAGCGACGATGACATCCGCGTCGCCATCGATGCTATTCGCGCCGCCGCCACCGGCCTGGCCGAAGATGCCGCCGGCGCCGCCTGAGCATTCGTCATGTCAGCAAAGCATTTCACCGACCTTTCCGATATGTCCGCGGAGGACTTGCGCTCCATCCTTGATGATGCGCGCCGCCGCAAGGAGCGGCTGAAAGCAGGCGAAGCCGACAGGCCGCTCGCCGGCAAGGCGCTGGCGATGATCTTCGAAAAGCCGTCGACCCGTACGCGTGTTTCGTTCGATGTCGGCATGCGCCAGCTCGGCGGCGAGACGATCATGCTCACCGGCACCGAGATGCAGCTCGGCCGGTCCGAAACGATTGCCGACACGGCCCGCGTTCTGTCGCGTTATGTCGACGCGATCCTGATCCGCACGACCTCGCATGACCGGCTGCGCGAACTGGCCGAGCATGCCACCGTGCCGGTGATCAACGGCCTCACCGACGATACCCACCCCTGTCAGGCAATGGCAGACGTCATGACCTTCGAGGAGCACTCCGGCCCCGTGAGCGACCGGCTTTTCTCATGGGTCGGCGACGGCAACAACGTGCTGCACTCGCTGCTGGAAGCTTCGGCGCGTTTCGGTTTCCGCATGAACGTTGCTGTGCCGGAAGGCAACGAACCCGGCGAACAATATGTCGACTGGGCGCGCGCCAATGGCGGTGCAGTCAACATCACCGCATCGCCCGAAAAGGCCGTGGAAGGCGCAGACTGCGTTGTCACCGACACGTGGGTGTCGATGGGGCAGGAGCACCGCGCGCGCGGGCACAACGTCTTCCGCCCCTATCAGGTCAATGCCGAGCTGATGAAACATGCCAGCCCCAAGGCTCTCTTCATGCATTGCCTGCCGGCGCATCGTGGCGAGGAAGTCACCGACGAGGTCATCGACGGGCCGCATTCGGTGGTTTTTGACGAGGCCGAAAACCGGCTCCATGCGCAGAAGGCCGTGTTGGCCTGGTGCCTTGGCGCTTGAAGCGCCGCAAGGGCCGACCTATCTGCGGGCGTCTGACCTCAATTTGAAACCGCCGCACCTTTCGCCGACGCCGCTTCGCCGGTAGCTTGGCGCGGGCCGAACAGGGAATTGTGAACGTGAACGAGCAGCAACCGACACTGGGCGATTTCGGTTTCGCCGGTGACGACAATGTCGTTCCATTCGACGTGGCCTCGCTCGACGTGCGCGGCCGCGCGGTGCAGCTCGGTCCGCTGCTCGATCAGGTGCTGAGCCGACACGATTATCCCGAGCCGGTGGCGAACCTGCTGGCCGAGGCGATCGTGCTCACCGTGCTCCTCGGCACGTCGCTGAAATTCGACGGCAAGTTCATCCTGCAGACCCGCTCCGACGGACCCGTTGACATGCTGGTGGCCGACATCCGCACGCCCGGCTCCGTGCGCGCATATGCGCGCTTCGATGCCGAGCAGGTGGCCGCCGCGGTGGCTGAGGGCCGCGATGCGCCGGAAGAGCTTCTGGGCGACGGTGTGCTGGCGCTCACCGTCGATCAGGGCACGCATATGCAGCGTTATCAGGGCGTTGTGCAGCTCGACGGCACATCGCTAGAAGACATCGCCCGCGTTTATTTCCGCCAGTCGGAGCAGATACCGACCGAGGTGCGGCTTGGCGTGGCGCGGCAGCTCTTGCCGGGCGCAAACGGCGCAGAGGCCAACTGGCGCGCCGGCGGCGCGATCATGCAGTTCCTGCCGGAATCGCTGGATCGCATGCGCGCTCCGGACCTGCATGGCGGTGACGGTGACGATTCCGACCCCGACCATGACGGCCCGGAGGACGATGCCTGGCAGACGGCGCGCGCCCTCTTCCTCACGCTCGAGCCCTCCGAGCTCGCCGACCCGACGGTCGGCACGGAGCGGCTTCTCTATCGGGTGTTTCACGAGCAGGGCGTGCGTGTCTATGACGGCACGCCGGTGCTCGACGATTGCTCATGCTCACGTGAGAAGATCCGCCAGATACTGGATGGCTTCACGGCCGAGGAGATCGCCGAAAGCACCGAGGATGGCGGCATTCGCGTCAATTGCGAGTTCTGCTCGACCGAATATGTCTTCGACCCGGACGAGTTCTCCGGCTCGGGCTCCTCCGTCAATTGACGGAATAGGCCTGTCCCGGAACGTCCAGCGAGAAGGCCGGGATGTCTATCTCGAATGTCTCGCCGTCGGGCGATGTCATCGTGTAGGCGCCAACCATGAAACCCGAGGGCGTCGTCAGCGGGCAGCCGGACGTGTACTGGTAGCTGTCGCCCGGCGCCAGTTCCGGCTGGTCGCCGACCACGCCTTCCCCCTGCACCTCGCGCACGCGGCCGAGCCCGTCTGTGATGCGCCAATGCCGCGACAAGAGCTTCACCGGCCGCCGCGAATTGTTGGCAATGGTGATACGGTAGGCCCAGAAATATTCGCCGTTATCGGGTTTGGACCGGTCTTCCAGGAAGAACGGTTCCGCCATCACCTCAATGTCGCGGGTGATCGCCTTGTACATGTGGGTTCACCTCTCGCTCCAGCCTTCCATGTGCCAGATAAAAACCTGCGTTGTAACCGGCAATGACACGAGTATGGTCCCACTCATGGCCAAACAACGGCAGGAACCGCATGCTTGACGGCTGGGCACGAAGGCGCATCGATCCGGCGCTGAACGGTATCGCCCGGCAGCTGGTGCGGATCGGCGCAACACCGAACGCGATCACGATAGCATCCTGCCTGATCGGCCTTGCCGCGGCGGGCGCGATAGCCTCCGGCTATCTGATCGCCGGCCTTGTCCTGCTTCTCATCAGCCGGCTGGGCGACGGCCTCGACGGCGCGGTGGCGAAGATCACCGGCAGCACGGATTTCGGCGGCTTCCTCGATATCGTGCTCGATTTCGTCTTCTACGGTGCGATCCCGCTGGGCTTCGTCCTGCTCGACCCGGCGGCCAACTCGATCGCCGGCGTGGTGCTGATCTTCTCGTTTTACGTCAATGGCGCGAGCTTTCTCGCCTATGCCGTGATGGCCGAGAAGCGCGGCGAGACGACCGACGCGCGCGGCGCCAAATCGCTGTTTTTCACGACCGGCCTGGCGGAAGCGACGGAGACGATCCTGTTCTTTGTCGCTTTTTGCCTCTTCCCCGGCTGGTTCGCGGTGCTGGCCTATGCCTTCGCCGCTATCACGCTCTACACGGCGCTGTCGCGCATCGTGCTGGCGGCAATTACTTTTCGTGACAAGTCCTAGCCAGCGCGCTCCAGCGCCTGGTCGAGGTCCGCGATGAGATCGTCGGCGTCTTCAAGTCCCACCGAAAGGCGTACCGTGCCCGGATTGATGCCGAGTTCGGCCCGTGCCTCGTCGGTCAGGTTCTTGTGCGTCGTCGTCGCCGGATGGGTGATCAGGCTCTTGGCATCGCCGAGATTGTTGGAGATGCGAATGATCTCCAGCGCGTTCTGCGTGCCGAACGCAGCCTTTTTGCCGCCCTTTAGCTCGAAGCAGACCAGCGTCGATCCGCCCTTCATCTGCCGTGCGATAATGTCGGCCTGCGGGTGGTCGTTGCGGCCGGGATAGATCACCCGCGCCACTTTCGGGTGGCAGGCGAGGTGTCCTGCGACGCGGCCGGCATTCTCCGTCTGCTGCTTCACGCGCAGGGGCAGCGTTTCCAGCCCCTTGAGCAATGTCCAGGCGTTGAATGGCGAAAGGCTCGGCCCGGTGTGGCGGAAATAGTCGTGCAGGTTTGTGTCGATCCACTCCTTGTCGGAAAGCACGACGCCTCCGAGACAGCGACCCTGCCCGTCAATGTGTTTTGTGGCCGAATAGACGACGATGTGAGCGCCAAGCTCGAGCGGCTTTTGCTGCAGCGGCGTGGCGAACACATTGTCCACCACGACCCGCGCGCCGGCAGCGTTGGCGATTTCGGCCACTGCGGCAATGTCGATCACCTCCAGCGTCGGGTTGGTCGGGCTTTCCAGGAAGAAGAGCTTCGTGTTGGGCCGCACAGCGGCTTCCCACGCGCCAAGGTCGGTGCCGTCCACAAGCGTGGTTTCGACGCCGTATTTCGGCATCAGCGTTTCGATCACCCACCGGCAGGAGCCGAATAGCGCACGCGCTGCGATCACATGGTCGCCGGCCTTCACACTGCACAGCAGCGCCGCACTGACCGCAGCCATGCCGGACGCCGTTGCCCGCGCGTCTTCCGCGCCTTCCAGCTGGCACATGCGTTTTTCGAACATGTCGACAGTGGGGTTCGCGTAGCGCGAATAGATGAAGCCTGGCTCGTCGCCCTTGAAGCGCGCTTCCGCGGCTTCCGAGCTGTCATAGACGAAGCCCTGCGTCAGATAGAGCGCTTCGGACGTCTCACCGAAGGGCGAACGCATCGTGCCGCCATGCACCAGTGCGGTTGCTGGTTTCAGTGCGGGCTTCGTCTGAGAAGTCATGGCAGTGCCTCAAAACAAAAAAACCGGCCGCAAATCGCCGGCCGGTCCTCTCGGTTCGGTCCTTTAGCGACTTGTTTAACGTGGCTGCAAGCCGACCGGCCAAATCACCACGGGATAATTGTCGTTTAGACGGCGCCGATGCTTGCGTCAATCTCAGGGGCGCTTAAACCTCCGGCGAGGAGGCGCCAGGAAGCGAGGTTCCAAGTGGCCAAGGCAGGTATTCTCCCGGACAAGGAAATTGCTGCGCTCTTTGAAGCCGGCGCATTGAAATCCGACGCCGCTCTCGATGCCGATCAGGTGCAGCCGGCGAGCCTCGACCTGCGGCTGGGCTCGACAGCCTATCGTGTCCGCGCCAGCTTCTTGCCCGGTGCGCATCAGGTCGCCGACAAGCTCGCCGCGCTCAAACTTCATGAGATCGACCTGTCCGCTGGCGCGGTGCTGGAAACCGGCTGCGTTTACATCGTGCCGTTGATGGAAAGCCTGTCACTGCCCGACGACATTTCCGCTTCCGCCAATCCCAAAAGCTCGACCGGCCGGCTCGACATTTTTACCCGGGTGATGACGGACCGCGGCCGCGAGTTCGACAAGATCGGCGCCGGCTATTCAGGACCGCTCTATCTCGAAGTCAGTCCGCGCACATTCCCGATCGTCGTGCGCGCCGGCTCGCGCCTGTCGCAGGTGCGGTTCCGCCGTGGCAGCCCGCTGCTCGATGCCGACGACCTGGCCAGCCTCCATTCACGCGATACGCTGGTCGCATCCGACGAGCCCAACATCTCCGGTGGCGGCATCGCTCTGTCCATTGACCTGCGCGGCGACCCCAACGGCCTCGTCGGCTACCGCGCCAAGCATCACACGGCGGTCATCGATGTCGATGTGAAGGCCGCGCATGACGTGCTCGATTTCTGGGACCCGCTTTATGTGCGCGGCGCGGGCGAACTGGTGCTCGACCCGGACGAGTTCTACATCCTCGCCTCGCGCGAAGCCGTGCATGTGCCGCCGGACTATGCTGCGGAGATGACGCCCTTCGACCCGCTGGTCGGTGAGTTCCGTGTCCATTATGCCGGCTTCTTCGACCCAGGCTTCGGCCATTCGGGTGCGGGCGGAACCGGCAGCCGCGCGGTGCTGGAAGTGCGCAGCCACGAAGTGCCGTTCATTCTGGAGCATGGCCAGACAGTGGGTCGGCTCGTCTATGAGCATATGCTCTCGCGGCCGAAGAAGCTCTACGGGTCGGCGCTGTCGTCGAACTATCAGGCGCAGGGCCTGAAGCTCTCCAAGCATTTCCGCGCAGGCGACGAGATCATCGCGCACTAGGCGCAGCAGGAAAGCGCTTGTTGCGTAGCTGGCGCGCCGCCTAGAATGACGCCTGTGGCGGCATAACCGGCGAAATGCGCGTGAACATGGCCAGAAACGCAACTCTGAGAAATCCGCGTCTACAGGTCGCTGCTTTCCTCGTATTGGCGGTTGTGCTGGGCGCGGTGGCAATCTTCGGGGCAATGCGGCTTGCCGAGCGAAGCGCTGAGGCCGAGTTGCGCCGCAACGCTGAATTCACGCTCGGCCTTCAGGTCGAGACGATCCTCAGCCATCTCGACAAATACCGTCATGTGCCCGCACTTACCGCGCGTCGACAGGACGTGCTGGCAATGGTCGCGGACGGGCTTTCCGATGCCGATGCCGACGAACTGCGGATCATCGCCTCCAATGTGCGCTCTCTCTCGGGCGCCATCGATACCGCCTTCGCGACGCCGGACGGCGCAACCATGACGGGTGCAACCGGCTATCTCAGCCCTGAGCTTATCGCCGGCACCGACTTAGTTGGTGCGGCTTTGCAGGGGCGGCTGGGCCGTGCTTCGCTTTCGGCCGAGATCACGCAACACACCTATGCCTTTTCGACAGGCGTCAGGCTCGGGCGCTATGTCCGCGCCATCATCATTGTTGCTGCGCCGCTCGATTCCATCGAGCAAACCTGGGCGCTCTCGCCCAACCCGATCGTCGCCTTCGACAGTCGGGGCCAGCTTGTCGCGGGCAATCGTATGGCGCGCGACAGAGCGGCCGATATCAGGGAGGCGGTGTTCACCGGTGCGGGGGCGGTTGCGGGCACGATCGCCCTTCCCAATTCCGATGCCTTCTTCATCCCGTTCCGCCGCTACATCCCACATATGGACTGGACGCTTTTCGTGCTGGTACCGGACCGCGCCATCGCGGAAGCCGGGCGTTATGCGGCGACAGTCGCGAGCCTAGGCGCAGCACTCGCAACGCTCATCGGGGTGATCATCATTTTGAGCTTGCAGGAGTCGCGCCGTCGTCACCGGCTGGAACGGCTCACCGCTCTCCGCTTGGAACGCAAGGTGCGTCAGCGCACCGGCGAACTCAGCCGCTCCAACGCGCAACTCGCCGTGGAAGTCGAAGAGCGCAAGCTTACGGAAACGGCGCTGCGCAAGGCGCAAAACGAGCTGGTGCAATCGACGAAGCTCGCCGCCATCGGCCAGATGTCGGCGGCTCTCGCGCATGAATACAATCAGCCGCTCGCCGCCATCCGTACCTATGCCGACAACGCCCAGCTGCTGCTGGCCAGAAAGAAGACCGGGCAGGTCTCCGACAATCTCAGCCGTATCGGCGCCATGGTCGATCGAATGGCGACACTTTCGAAGACGCTCAAATCCTTTGCCCGCAAGCCGCGCATCGACCTTGCCGACGTGCAGCTGGAACAGGTGCTGCAGGACAGTCTGCTTCTGATCGAACACAAGGCCAAGGCGGCCGGCATGCGCATTGTGTGCAAGCCCGATCAGCCGGGCCGCATGGTCCGTGCCGGCCCGGTTCGGCTGTCGCAGGTCTTCGTCAACCTCATCTCAAATGCGGTGGATTCCAATCTTCTGACCCGCGCCGACGAAATCCTCATCGACTGGCAGGCAGACGACAAGACGACCACCATCCGCGTGTCCGACCGTGGGCCGGGCATCAACGCGGACGATGTGAGTTCCATCTTCGACCCGTTCTTCACCACCAAGGAGGTGGGCGAAGGGCTCGGGCTTGGCCTGTCGATCGCCTACAACATCGTGCAGGACTTCGGCGGCAAGCTCAGCGCCGGTGATCGTGAGGGCGGCGGTGCGACCTTCACTGTCGTGCTTAGAACCGCCGCCGCGCCCGCCAGGCAGATGGAGCCGGCCTGATGGCGCCCCGGCCTCTCCCCGATATCGTGCTCGTCGACGACGACAATGACCTGCGCCATGCGCTTGTGCAGGGGCTGGAGCTCGAAGGCTACGAGGTAGCCGACTTTTCCCGTGCCGATGGCGCGCTGAGCATGATCACGCGTGCTTTCGCCGGCATCGCCGTTTGCGATATCCGCCTGCCCGACATTGACGGCATGACGTTTCTTGCGAAGGCGCTCGAGATCGACCCCGCGCTTCCCGTCATCCTGATTACCGGCCATGGCGACGTCCCCCTCGCCGTGCAGGCGATGCGCAACGGCGCATACGACTTTCTGGAAAAGCCCTTCACGCCGGGCAAGCTGGCGGAGGTGTCGGCCCGTGCACTCGAAAAACGGCGCCTCGTGCTTGAAAACCGGGCGCTGCGCGAAAATCTCTCCGGCACCGACGGCGTTGATGAGGTGCTCATCGGCAATTCGCCGGCCATGGTCCGGCTGCGTGCCGAGGTCCGGGCTATCGCGGAAACCGACGCCGACGTGCTGGTCGTCGGTGAAACAGGCGCCGGCAAGGAGGTTGTGTCGCGCGCCATCCACCGGCTGGGCAGCCGCGCCGACAAACCTTTTGTCGCTATCAATTGCGGCGCTCTGCCGGCCGAGATCGTGGAATCGGAGCTGTTCGGCCACGAAAAGGGTGCCTTCACCGGCGCGAGCGGCCAGCGCATCGGCAAGCTGGAACATGCCGATGGCGGCACGGTGCTGCTGGATGAAATCGAATCGATGCCGCTCGACCTTCAGGTCAAGCTGCTGCGCGCGCTGGAAACCAAGCAGATCGAGCGCCTGGGCTCTAACCGCGTCATCAAGACCGACATCCGCTTCATCGCCGCGTCCAAGGCGGACCTGAAGGCGGAGAGCGAAGCCGGCCGGTTCCGCGCCGATTTGTTCTACCGGCTCAATGTGGTCAGCATTTCCATACCGCCGCTGCGCAGCCACGCTGGCGATATTCCCGATCTCTTTTTCCAGCTCGCGCGCGAGGCGCGCGCCCGCTACCGCCGCGAGATACCCGAGATCACGGCAGACCTTCTGGAGCGCCTCAAGGCGCATGACTGGCCGGGCAATGTGCGTGAACTTCGCAACGCCGCCGACCGTTTCGTGATCGGACTGGGCACCGATTTCGGCCAACAGCAGCCTGCCGCAGCCAATGGCAGCGGCGCGCCGTTGCGCGAGCGCATGGAAAGCTTCGAAAAGACGGTGATCGAAGCCGCGCTCGCCCGTCACGAAGGCAAGCTCAAGCCGGTCTATGAAGAGCTCGGCATCTCGCGCAAATCGCTCTACGAAAAGATGCAGCGCCACGGGCTTTAGCGGGTGGAAATCTACCCATTGAGCGGCGCAATGTTACCGATTCTACCCAACCCTGACGGCAATCCTGTTGCGCTGCGTAAAGACGGCAGCCCTTAACCCGTTGTAAACTATCGGAACGGGCGGAAATTCGCTGGCTGACGCCGAATTGGCACGCTGCTTGCGAACAAACTTGCGAGCCGGCGACAACAGCCGGTGTCCGGAGAGACTAGGGAGAGACTCTATGAAATATGTATTGGGCGCGGCTCTTGCCGCATCGGTTGCTTTCGGCGCGTCACCGGCGCTGGCCAGCTGCGACGATGGCGAAATGGTCATCAAGTTCAGCCACGTGGTTGCCGCAACTGGCCACCCCAAGGGCGACGCCGCAACGATGCTCGCCGAGCGCGTCAATGCCGACATGAACGGCAAAGCCTGCATGGAGGTCTTCGCGAACTCCACGCTTTATGACGACGACAAGGTTTTGGAAGCTCTGCTTCTGGGCGACGTTCAGCTTGCCGCTCCGTCGCTGTCGAAGTTCGAGGCTTACACGCTCAAATACCGCCTGTTCGACCTGCCGTTCCTGTTCGCCAGTCTCGACGCGGTTGATAGCTTCAACAACAGCGACGCCGGCCGCGGTCTGCTCAAGGTCATGGAGCCCGATGGCTACACCGGTCTCGGCTACTGGCTGTCCGGCCTGAAGCAGTTCTCGGCCAAGAAGCCGCTGATCGAGCCGACTGACGCCTCCGGCCTGAGCTTCCGCGTGCAGACCTCCGACGTCGCAGTGGCGATGATCGAGGCGCTCGGTGCTTCCGCTCAGAAGCTCGCCTTCAAGGAAGTCTACGGCGCGCTGCAGACCGGCGTTGTCGACGGTCAGGAAAACACCTGGTCGAACATCTACACCCAGAAGTTCTTTGAGGTGCAGGACGGCATCACCGAGACCAACCACCAGGTTCTGGCGTATCTTCTCGTGACCTCGACCGAGTGGCTCGAAGGCCTCGACGCAGACGTTCGCGACCAGTTCGTTTCGATCGTCGACGAAGTCACAGCCGCTGCCAATGCCTCGGTCGCCGAGACAGAAGCCGCAAATCGCCAGAACATTCTGGATGCAGGCGGCTCGATCCGCGAGCTGACTCCTGAGCAGCGTACCAGCTGGGTTTCGACCATGAAGCCGGTCTGGGACAAGTTCGAGGGTGACATCGGCAAGGATCTGATCGACGCAGCAGTTGGCGCCAACGCGACCAACTGATCGATTGACCAGCTCAAAGCCGGGCGGGCGAACAGTCCGCCCGGTTTTTGCGCCCTGACCGGCGCAACTTTTGAATTCGGGGGGAGTTCAGTTCCATGAACTGGAGTGTGTTGTGGCCCTATCTGGCGCTTCTGGTGCTGATAGGCGCGTTCTGGCAGTGGGAGCGCAGGCGGCCTGACGCGGTCGCCAAGCTTGAGGAAAACCTCATCGCCGCGCTGCTGGCCATCATAACCATCGTCGCGTTTGCTCAGGTTGTCGCGCGCTACGGCTTCAACACCGGCTGGGGCGGCGCCCTGGAACTCCAGCGCATCCTCTTCGCCTGGCTCATCCTGTTCGGCATGAGCTACGGCATCAAGATCGGCTCGCATCTCGGCGTCGATGCGCTGATACGACTTTTCCCGCCGAAAGCGTTCCGCATGCTTGCGATCTTTGGTGCGTTCTGTGTGCTGCTATACGCCGTCATCCTCATCAACGCCGCCTGGCTCACCCTGCTCGGCGTCGACACCAGCACCAACTGGCGCCAGACCGGCGCGGTTGGATACTGGACCTTCATGTTCCAGCGCGGCACCGGCCTCGACGATCTGCGCTGGCCCGAACTGCTTCAGAGCACCTTCGGCCTTCAGGACCGGGTGCAGCGCTGGATTGCCTATCTGATGCTGCCGATAGGGCTCTCGCTTCTTGCCTTCCGCAGCTTGCAGGCCATCGGCCAGATCTGGTCGGGAGAGCGTGAACTGGTCATTGCCGGCCATGAGGCCGAGGAGCTCGTTGCTGAGCACAAGGACGAGCTGAAGGACTGAGACAATGGAAACCATCATCCTTTTTGCCCTCGTCCTGGGCCTGCTGTTTCTGGGTGTGCCGGTCGCGGTCTCGCTCGGCCTGTCGTCGGTGCTCGTCATCGCGCTGTTTTCGTCGGACTCCATGTCCTCGGTGGCGCTGCAGCTCTTCACTGCCTCGCAGAACTACACGCTGCTGGCCATTCCGTTCTTCATTCTGGCCTCGGCGTTCATGTCCACTGGCGGTGTGGCCAAGCGCATCATCCGCTTTGCCATCGCGGCGGTTGGCCATTTCCGCGGCGGCCTCGCCATGGCCTCTGTCCTCGCCTGCATGCTGTTCGCGGCCCTGTCGGGCTCCTCGCCGGCCACCGTGGTTGCAATCGGCACCATCGCCATCGCCGGCATGCGGCAGGTTGGCTATTCCAAGCCTTTCGCGGCAGGCGTCATCGCAAATGCCGGTACGCTCGGCATCCTCATCCCGCCATCTATCGTGATGGTCGTCTATTCGGCCGCGACCGACGTATCGGTCGGCCGCATGTTCCTGGCCGGTGTCATCCCGGGCCTGGTCGCTGGCCTGATGCTCATGGTTGCAATTTACATCGCCGCGCGCTGGCGTAATCTGCCGGCTGAGCCGTGGCGCGGGTTTCAGGAGCTGTTGAACGGCGGCAAGCAGGCGGGCTGGGGCCTGTTCCTCATCGTCATCATCATCGGCGGCATCTATGGCGGCGTGTTCACGCCGACCGAAGCCGCCGCGGTCGCTGCCGTCTACGCTTTCTTCGTCGCGCTCTTCATCTACCGCGACATGGGCCCGATGAAGGACATGCCCTGGGTTACCGAGGGGGACTCCAAAAGCGCCCGCGTCGGCTTTTCAGCGAGCGTCTATTTCCTGGCGTTCTTCTTCGTCTGGATGATCCTGTCCTTTTTCGCGACGGCCGATTCCGAAACCGTCACCTTCGCTGGCCGGACTTCGTTGGGCCTTGCCCTGTCGGTCGCGGTGTTGATCGCCTACGCGGTCTGGCGTGATCCAGAGCACAATCCGATGTCGGTGCCGCGCCATCTGGCGGCGGGCTTGCCCATCTGGGGCCGCAACCTGTCGCTGATGCTGCGCAAATCGCCGGCCGCTTTCTTCCATGACGAGACGCGCAAGGTGATGGTCGACGCCAGCAAAACCACGCTGATGCTGATGTTCATCATCGTCAACGCGCTGCTCTTCGCGCATGTGCTGACCTCGGAGCGCATCCCCGACGCCATCACCGACGTGATGCTCGACTACGGCTTCAACTGGTTCACCTTCCTGATCGCGGTCAACCTGCTGCTGTTGCTCGGCGGCCAGTTCATGGAACCGTCCGGCCTGCTGCTCATCGTTGCGCCGGTCGTCTTCCCGATCGCGATGGAACTCGGCGTCGATCCTGTCCATCTCGGCATCATTATGGTTGTGAACATGGAGATCGGCATGATCACACCGCCGATCGGCCTCAACCTGTTTGTCACCTCGGGCATAACGGGCATGAGCCTGGTACAGGTGGTCAGGGCGGCGCTGCCATTCGTGGCCGTGCTCTTCCTGTTCCTGATCCTGGTCACTTATGTGCCCGTGTTGTCGACCTGGCTGCCCTATTCGCTGATGGGGCCGGAACTCGTGACCCGCTGACCCGTGGGACTTGCCCCTAACCGCCACTTCTTTCTAGGTTCGGGGCATGGGGGCGGAAACCGAAACCAGGCGCTGCCGCAACTGCGGCGCCGACATGGCGCTGACAGAGCGCCGCTGGACGGGCACGGGTACCGAGCTCGGCTACGCCTGCGCCAGCTGCGGCTATGAGGTGAAGATGATGCCGCCGGGCGCGGTCGGCAGCGGCATTCTGATGTGGGTTGTCGCTTCGGCACTCGTTACCGCGCTCTTCATGTACGACAAATGGTTCGGCCCAGGCGTCCTTGGCTGGATCGTCATTGCCTTGTTCTGGCTGGGTGGCGCATGGGTTTACCTGCCCGCGCTTTGGAAGCTGCGGACCCATCCGGTCACGGGCAGTGCGCCCTCGAAGCTGCCCGAGGAGCAATCGGACTCCGACCCGCTGCGCGCCGGCATCAAGGCCGTGGAACGCAAGACCTTCTTGGGCGCGCCGCTGCTTCTCATCGCCGGCGCTGCCGCAATCCTGTTATTGGCCGCTGCCGTCGGCTACGTGAATGACGTGATCCTGAATTGAGCCTGCGCTACTCGTCGCGCCTGGCCGCCTCGCGTTCTTCCTGCCGCAACGCCGTCAATGCTGAAGCGATGAGGCCTGTCGGCACGGCAACGATGCCGAGCGCGACCAGCAGGATGATGACAGTGAAGAGCCGCCCGAGCATGGTTACCGGATAGACGTCGCCATAGCCGACCGTCGTCAGCGTGATCGCGGCCCACCAGAGTGCATCGAAGACCGAGCCGAACACGTCCGGCTGCGCCTCGTGTTCAAACTGATAGACGACAAGCGCGCAGGCATAGAGCAGAACCGTCGCTACCACCGCAAAAATCGCCACCTCCTCGCGCACCGATTTCCATGCCGCGGTCAGGCGCTCGGCGGCTCTGGAATAACGCGCGATTTTAAGCAGCCGGAACAGGCGGAAGAGCCGCAAGGTTCTGAGCGCCCTGAGATCGAGACCGAACCACGGCAGCAGGAAGCCGAGCAGAAACGGCACGATCGAGAGCAGGTCCACGATGCCGTAGAAGCTGAAAACATAGGCGAGCTTGTTGCGGGCGGTGACGATGCGCAGCACATATTCGACAACGAATATGACGATGATGACGATCTCGGCGACCACCAGTGCCCGCCGCGCCCAGTCCGGCAGGCCCTGTATCGTCTCGATGCCCATCAGGAGCGCCGAAAGCGCAACGATCGCGAGCAGCGCCAGTTCGACGCGCCGGCCAAGACCGGGGTGATGTCCCTCCAGCGCGGTACCTATGTGATTTCGCCAGTTCATCCACCCATCCCGCACCCGTTCGCTATTATCTTAGGCGAGATACGCCAGTGATAAAGTCATGTGCGAAATGCGTGGAAGAGTGTACTCTTATGCACCGCTGCTGAACGCCGCATTCCAGCCGCGAAATGACCTGCGGGCAAGGTCTAATTCGCTTGACACTTGCCGCCGGCGTGGCAATCAATGCCCACTATGCGGGTGTAGCTCAATGGTAGAGCAGCAGCTTCCCAAGCTGAATACGAGGGTTCGATTCCCTTCACCCGCTCCAGCTCTTTCCCGCCTCAGCCGACGATCCTGAGATTGGACAGCTCCTCGCTGATTTCCTTGAATTTGTCGGCCAGGTTTGAGCCCGTCGCGTTCCAGTAAAGCTTTGCCGGTTTGCTGGGGTCCGAAGGGTCCTTGCGGTAGCGTGATTCCGATGCGCACGTCTTCAGCGCTTCTATCTGCGCCTTCTCCTCGGTCTTCGTCCAGCTCAGATCCAGCGAAACGGTCATCACGATGATGCGGTTGGATTTCGCATTGTCGCAAAGCGCGGCGAACTGCTCGTTCAGCGCGTCTGTGTAGTTGCCGTTGGAATAGTCGCTCTTGCCCACAGCGGGAGAGGTGCCCATGAAGAGGCGCGTTGTGCTGGTGCCGTTGTAGCCTTTGCCGGAATAGCCATAGGACGAGTAGATCGACCGGTTGCTTGCAAGGTCGTTATAGCCGAGCGAGCCCGGCGTATAGTAAGTGTTCTGACCGTCCGTAAGCACAATCACGACCTTGTCGTTGCCGTTTTCGCTGTCGAGCCGCCCCTCGGTAAAAGGTGCGCCGCTCGATACCGCGCGCCAGCCCCAGGCCATTCCCTCCGGCACATTGGTCGCCCCATTGGAGGTCATCGCGTCGATCGCGTCCGTTACGGCCGTCTTGCCGCTATGTGTGGTGACGTCGGAAAGCGGCGTGATTGCTTTCGTGGTGCAGCTCGCATTCGGCCCACGTCCCGACGCCGCCAGGCTGGTGCCATATGCCGCCGGCTCGAAATATTTGAGCATGTATTTCTGCCGGTAGGCGCTGTCGGTGCTGGAGGTGAGGTCATCCCACCAGTCGTTTTCGGCCCGTCGGTTGTAGCTGTCCCGCCGGTCTGTCTCGTCGGGCGCGAACATCGGCACGAAGAGTGTCGCCGGCGTTGAGGAAACCGGCGGTGCATCGTTGATGTTGTAGGGATGCGGACGCGCCTCTACGCAGCCCTGCCAACTCGCATAGGGCCCGTAGCTGGGCACCGAGTCGTACACCGGAACGGTCTGGTAGGAGCATGAGGAATAGTACCAGCTCGTGCACACCCATTTGACCGTGGTGCCGACCTGGACGTTGTCGTAGCCGATAATTCGCTGCAGGTCGTCGAACATGGTGAAGCGCGTCACCTTCTGGTTTTCCGCCGCGCCCCAGCCCGAACCCATCTTGTAGTAGACACCGCCGCTCTTGGTGACCTTGCGGTTGGTCGGCATGGTCGACCAGTCGAAGTTCTCATGATGGATCGGTGAAAGGCCGTCCTGATCCATCCATGCGGCGGTCTTGTTGGCGGCACCGACATTCACCGACGCTGCAAAAGGCACCACCGCGAACTGAACCGGCTTTGACACCTTCTTCATCTGCGCGCCTTCGGCGGCGATCGTGTCAACAAGCTGCTTCGCGGCCTCCTTCAGAAGCACCATGCGCTTCTTGCCGGAGCCGGAACCGAGGTAGTCCATCGAGCCTGAATTATCGAGAACGAGCGCCACCTCGAGCGTGTTCTTTAACCGCACTTCCGAAACGGCATTGAAAGCGAGTTCTGTCTCGGACGACCCGCCGCCGAGCAGGGATGTAAACGCACCAAGAAAATAGGGCTCATAGGTCGTCTTCGCCGAAAGCTTCAACGTGCCGCCGCCGGCATTGTCGGCAGGCAAAACGACCGTGAGGATGGCCTTCGAAGCGTCCGCCGAATTCAGGTTGGCGGCAAAGAAATCCTGCGCATATTGCTTGGCCGCGTCGCCACCGCCGCCGCCTGAAATATATCGTGCGGTCGCTATGCCGGCGGCATCAAGCGCATTGAGCACGTCCTGCCGCTGCTGGCTCATGAATGCGTAATCGACGCCGAGCGCCAGGCTGCCCATGAGTGGCGTGATAGCTACGGCGGTCAGCAAAGCGTAGTTGCCGCCGCGATCGTTCCACAGCTTGCGAAACATGCCTGAAGAACCCCAGCCAGACGAAATCGGCGGCGCGGGTGGCGCTCAAATTGTTGGTGCTTTCCTTCCTGGTTGGCATCGTCATGAGCGCCTTTGGCTGGACGCCATGGGACGTTCTTTACGGCATTCGCGAGTTCTTCCTGCGCATCTGGGATTTGGGTTTCGACGCGCTTGCCCGCTTCGGTGACTACATCCTGCTTGGCGCTGCTATCGTGATACCTGCCTTCATTCTGCTGCGCATACTGAACTACCGCCGCGGTTAGCGCCTTCAGGCGTGAGCGGCTGCCGCCTCGAACAGCGAGGCATGCCGCTCTGCGAGCTCACCGACGTCATGCGCATAGCCACCGCCCACCACGCCGACCAGCGGGATGCTGCGGGCCCGGAAATGCGCGATCACGCGCCGGTCGCGTTCCCTGATCCCTTCGCTTGTGAGTGACAGGCGGCCGAGCCGGTCGTTCTCATGCGGGTCGACGCCCGCATTGTAGAACACAATATCGGGTGTCAGAGCCTCGGCCATGCGTCCAAGCGCGTCATCCAGGCATTCCAGATAGGCCGCATCGCGCACCGCGTCGGGCAAGGCGTAGTCGTAGCGCGATGGCACCTTGCGGGCCGGATAGTTTTTCTCCGCATGCAGCGAGAAGGTAAAAACGCGCGGCTCATCGGCGAAAATCTCCGCCGTCCCGTCGCCCTGATGCACGTCGAGGTCGACAACAAGAATGTTGTTCGCACGCCCGCTGGCAAGCAGCACGGAAGCCGCGACGCCAACGTCGTTGAAAGTGCAGAAGCCGGCGCCATGCGCGCGCTGCGCGTGGTGGCTGCCGCCGGCGGCGTTGCAGGCGATGCCGTTTGCGAGCGCGATGTCGGCCGCGATGGTGGTGCCGGCCGCCGCAAGCCGCGCTCTTAAGGAAACCCGTTCGCTGATCGCGAAGCCTATCTCCCGCTCAACCTGCTTCGGCACCTCGCAGCGCAGCACCTGGTCGACATAGTTGGCATCGTGCGCGAGCCGCAGCCAGGTGGCCGGAGCGGGGGCTGACGTCACCAGCGTGGCTTCATTGGCCAGCCCGCGCCTGCGCAATGTCTGCATGAGCGCTGAATATTTGCCCATCGGGAAGCGATGATTGACCGCGAACTTCGCGTCGTAATCGGGGTGGTGAACGATCGGCAGCGCCATGCACCCTATGTAGGGCCGCAGGCGGCAGGGAGGAAAGGGCGCCTGCGCAATCGGTCAGGTCATGCCTCTGGCCTTGCGCGCCGGGCTTGCGTGGCCGGGGCAATCCGTGCAGATCAATCCGCGTTCCTTCCTCCCGGGATCCCGATGACCGACCAGACCGCTGTACGAACAACGCGCCCCTTTGAGGTGACGAACCGGTCGGTTCTGGCCATCGCGGTTCCGATGACAGTGGCCTACCTCACCACGCCGCTGCTCGGTGTCGTCGACACTGCGGTTGTCGGCCAGCTGGGCGATGCGGCATTGCTGGGCGGACTTGCGATTGGCGCGGTCACCTTCGATTTGGCATTCGCCACGTTCAACTACCTGCGCACCGGCACCACCGGGCTGGTCGCGCAGGCGATGGGCCGCGAAGACGACGCGGAACAGCAGGCCGTCTTCTGGCGGGCCCTGGCCATAGCGGCGGTTTCCGGCGTGGTCACCATCCTGCTTGCCCCGCTGCTTCTCTATGTAGCCGGTGTGTTCTTCGCGCCGGAGGCCGCGGTTTACGACGCACTCGCTGTCTATCTGGGCATTCGCATTCTTGCCGCGCCGCTGTCGCTGATGAACTACGCGATCCTCGGTTATGTCCTCGGCCGTGGAGAAGGCACGCTCGGGCTGCTGCTGCAACTTGTGCTCAATGGCAGCAATATCGGCCTGTCGATCCTGTTCGGTCTCGTGCTGGGTTGGGGCCTTGAGGGCGTTGCGTGGGGCACGGTGTGCGGCGAGCTGATCGGCGCAATGGTCGGGCTGGTAGTCGTCGCGAACAGGTTTGTCCGCGCCGGGTTGGTGCCGCGTGCTCGTGTATTCGACCTGCCGGCTCTGGGCGCGATGTTCATCCTCAACCGCGACATCCTGATCCGCACATTCGTTCTGATGGGATCCTTCGCTCTGCTGACGCGACAGGGTGCGCAGCTCGGAACGCTGACGCTGGCGGCCAACGCCATTCTGATGAACTTCTTTCTGGTCGCGACCTATTTCCTCGACGGTTTTGCCGCCGCCTCCGAGCAGCTTGCCGGCCGCGCTGTGGGCGCGCGCAATGGCCATGCCTTCCACCGCTCGGTCCGCCTTGTTGCCATTTGGGGGTTCAGTGTCGCGCTGGTGCTGATGGTGCTTACGTTGGGGGCGGGCGATCGGTTGATCAACCTGATGACCACCGCCCCAGATGTGCGGGCGCTGGCCGTGCTCTACATCGTCTGGATCGCGGCGACGCCGCTGTCGGGTGTGCTCGCCTTCCAGATGGATGGCGTCTTCATCGGCGCAACATGGTCGCAAGACATGCGCAATATGATGCTGCTGTCATTCGCGCTTTATCTTGCAGCGCTTTTTTCGCTGGGGGCGCTGTTCGGCAATCATGGCCTGTGGGCCGCGCTTCATGTATTTCTGCTGGCGCGCGGTATCACGCTTTATCTGATCATGCGCCGCCGCGCCGCCACCCTGTTCGGCACCTGATCAGTCGGCAGCGCGATGGGCCGCCCAGCGCTCGACTGCGCTGTCGCGAATATCGAGGATCGAACCAAGTTTCTCGCGATCAGCAAGCCTGCTCAGCCCCTTCACGATGCGCGCCGGCAAGCCCGGCCCTTGATAGATCATGCAGGTGTAGAGCTGCACGAGATCTGCTCCGGCCCGGATTTTCTCCGCCGCTGTTTCCGCGCTGTCGACGCCGCCCGCGCCGACCAGCACCATCTCCGGTCCAACCGCCTTGCGCATTCTCGCTAGCACGGCCGTCGCACGTTCAAACAGCGGCATGCCGGAGAGGCCGCCGGCCTCGTTACGGTGCGCGTCGGTGAGGCCCGCGCGCGCCAGCGTCGTGTTTGATACGATCAGACCTTCAATGCCGCTGTGGAGCGCTTCTTCCGCAATCGCGTCGATTTCCGCGTCGGTAAGGTCCGGGGCCACCTTGAGAAATATCGGCACCGGATTGCCATTCGCACCTGGTGTCGTGCTGCGTGCCTCCACCACCCGCGAGAGCAGTTCCGACAGAGCCTCGCCCGCCTGAAGATTGCGCAGGCCAGGCGTATTGGGCGAGGAGATGTTGACAGTCAGATAGTCGGCCACGGGCGTAAAGCGCTGCACGCCAAGCACATAATCGTTTACGCGATCGTCGCTGTCCTTGTTGGCGCCTATGTTCGCGCCGACGATGCCGCGTCCCCTACGCCGCGCCGCCAGGCGTTTCAGCGCCGCTTCATGCCCCTCATTGTTGAAGCCGAGACGGTTGATCACCGCATTGTCCCGCTCCAGCCTGAAAATGCGCGGCTGCGGATTGCCGGGCTGCGAGCGCGGCGTGACCGTGCCAACCTCGGCAAAGCCGAAACCGAGCCCAAGCAGTGCGTCGGGCACCTCGGCATTCTTGTCGTAGCCGGCGGCCATGCCGAGCGGGTTCGCAAACTCCAGACCCGCCTTGTGCACGACAAGTCGCGGATCGCGCGGAGCGCTTGTCCGGGCAACACCCGCAGCCAGCGCGCGCAGCGAAATGTGATGAGCGGTCTCGGGTGGAAATTTCAGCAGCACGCGCTGCCCGAGCGTGTCGATCAGCCCCTTCAAGGTTCAAGCGGCGGGAAGACATGCTTCCCGTCCGAGCCAACCGGCAGCGGCCGCACCCAGCGCACCGCGCTCATAGGGAGCACACCATAGAGATGCGGAAAAAGCGCTCCGCCGCGCGAGGGCTCGTATTTGAGGGATGGTCCGAGAACGGCTTCGTCCAGTGCCACGAGAAGAAGCCCGTCCTGCCCGGCGAAATGCTTCTCGGCGGTTTCCATCACCTGGTCGGCCGTCGAGAAATGGATGAAGCCGTCCGCGATATCCACCGGCGCGCCGTCGAACTGACCGGCCTGCTCGGCTTCCCGCCAAAGCGCGGCGGGGCAAATTTTGTAAATGAGTGTGGTCAAGGCTCGCTCCTGACTGCGGCTCGGCTATAGCTGCAATCGTATTTCGGGCGCAATGGCTGCTATGATAGGCAATCGGTTCAACCGTGGAGAACATCATGCGCAGAGCCATTTCGACTTGCCTCGTCATCGCTGCGGCCTTGCCGCTCGCTTGGCCGGCGCAGGGCGCCGACCGCTACCGGCTCGAGCGCGCAGAAGGCGGCTTCGTGCGCATGGACACCGAGACCGGCAAGATGTCGTTTTGCGAGACCGGCTCAGGCGGCCTCATCTGCACTGATGTTGCGAGTGAAACATCGGCTGATGCCGGGCGCATCGCTGCGCTGGAAAGCCGCGTCGCCGAGCTTGAAGAACGCCTTGCCGAGCTTGATGGCGGTGAAGCCGCTCACGCGCTTCCTTCGGATCAGGAATTCGAACAGACCATGACCTTGATGGAGCGCTTTCTGCGCCGCTTCATGGGTATAGTGAAGGAGTTCGAGACTGAAGCCGAACAAGAGCCGGCGCCGGATCGTACCTGAGTACCTGCGGCTGCGCGCGTGTATCGACGCGCTGCAGGATAGGCAGGTTCTTGTCGTAGCCGAGGCCGACAAAGATCATCGATAGCACGAACATCACGCAGGCGAGCAGAAACACGCCCTGCGCAAAGCGGCCATAGACCTCGCGCAGCGTGTTGCGAAACACGCGTTTGGCATCCGGGTTCGCCGGTCTGCTTTTGTCGTCGAGATAAAGCCACGCCTCGGTGTGGCGCGGGTTTTTGCGGCTGGCTTCAAACGCTTTCACAATCAGGATCGTCGCCATGCCGAGCGCCATCACCGCGCCGGCCCGAAACGCGATTGCCGGATTGAAGGAGAAACTCAGCATGATCAGCCCGATCGCGAGCCAGCCGAACATCACGGCGCGGCCAACGCACATATTTGCGACCTGACGGAACTTCTCCATGGCATGCCTCTCCGGCTGCACTCCAAACTTAGAGCGGCACGACACGTGGGCAAATCACAACCCGGCGAGCGCGGAGCCGGAGATTGCTGCAACGCAGCTTGAAAAGCGCCAGCATCCCCGCATAATCGGAACCGGGAGGCAGCGTCGCGTCGTGGCGGCGCTCGGGGGTGGAGGTTTCGTGGCGTCAGGCTACAAATTCGTCGTCGCAGATGATCATCCGCTGTTTCGTGGTGCGCTTAAGCAGGCGCTTGCCGGCATCGAGGGCGACAATGCCATTCTCGAGGCCGGCGATTTCGATTCCGCCAAGGCCCTGGTCGCAGAAAATGACGATGCCGATCTGCTTCTGCTTGACCTGACAATGCCTGGGGCGAGCGGGCTATCGGGGCTGGTCGCCCTGCGTGGCATACACGCTTCTATGCCCATGATCGTTGTGTCCGCGCATGACAATCCCGAGACCATCCGCCGCTCGCTGGAACTCGGCGCCTCGGGTTTCATCTCCAAATCCGCTGGCATGGACACGATCCGCGACGCGGTCATGGCGGTGCTTGCCGGTGAGATTTACACGCCGGAGGGCGTCGAGCTCGGCGCAGAGGGCGATCCCGAAATGTCGGATGTGATTGCCAAACTGCAATCGCTCACGCCGCAGCAGACGCGCGTGCTGGGTATGTTGGCCGAGGGCAAGCTCAACAAGCAGATTGCCTACGAGCTGCAGGTCTCTGAGGCGACCGTTAAGGCGCACGTGTCGGCGGTGCTGCAAAAGCTCGATGTCGATAGCCGCACACAAGCCGTCATCATGCTATCGCGTATCGGCGCGGACCCGGTCGCCTGACGCTATTCGGCAGCGGCCGGAACGCGGTGAAGCCGCGACATCACCGCTCTGAGCGCCGCTGGCTTCACCGGCTTGTTGATCACGGGAATATCGAGCGCCGTCGCCTGGGCGCGCACCTCTTCCGAACGGTCGGCGGTGATCAGCACGGCTGGCAGCGCGCCATGGTGAAACTGCCTGATGCGTTCGATAGCTTCGAAACCGGTGGATTTGTCGAGATGATAGTCGGCCAGCACGACGTCGGGCCGCACCGCCCGGCTGCCCTGTTCGACATGTGCCTCCCAGCCAGCCCGCGTTTCGACCGCGCAGCCCCATCCTTCGAGCAGAAGGCGCATTCCGTCCAGAATGCGCGCATCGTTGTCGATGCAGAGAACCGACATGCCGTCGAGCGCGGTTTGCGGCCGTGGCGCGGCCTCGCCGGCTGCAGGTTCGGCGTCCACGGCCTCTAGCTGCGCCGTCGGCAGTATGACCGAGAACCGTGTTCCGTTGCCGGACGACGAATTGGCCTGAATTTCGAGCCGCAGCACGCGCGCAATGCGGTCAACGATCGACAGGCCGAGCCCCAGCCCCTGCGCCTCGCGCGCGCCCTCTTCGAGCCGCGTGAATTCGCGGAACACGGTGTTCAGCTTGTCGGCCGGAATGCCGATACCTGTGTCATGCACTTGCAGCTCAACAAGTTCGCCCCTCCGGCGCACGCCAACAAGCACGCGGCCCGAGCGCGTATATTTTATCGCGTTGGAGACGAGGTTCTGCACCAGCCGTCGAAACAGATTGCGGTCGGTGGCGATCGTCACCGACGACGGCACGATGCGCAGATCGAGTTTCTTCTCCGCCGCCAGCGGCTGGAAGTCGGTCTGGATTTGCCGCAGTAGCCCATCAAGGCTGAAGACGGAATTCGTGGGCTTCAGCGCGCCGGCGTCGAGGCGTGAAATGTCGAGCACGGCGCCGAGAATTGTCTCAACGGAGTCGAGCGAGGATTCGATGCTCTGCACCGTGTCGAGCCGTTTGTCGCCGGCCGCTGTCTCCATCACCGACGCGCAGTAGAGCCGCGCGGCATTCAGCGGTTGCAGAATGTCGTGGCCGACCGCCGCGAGGAAGCGCGTCTTGCCGAGATTGGCCTCCTCCGCGATGGTCTGCGCCTGCGCCAGTTCTTCGTTCACCTCCACAAGCTCGGCAGTGCGTGCGGCCACGCGCTGCTCCAGCGTTTCGTTCGCGCGTTTGAGTGCCAGATCGGCCTCCACGCGCGCGGTGATGTCGGCATAGGTTGCAACGATGCCGCCATCCGGCATCGGGTTCGATTTCACTTCGATGATCCGTCCGCTCGACAGAAGCTCCATCTGCCATGGCTGGCCGACGGTCGTCAGGCGATCAAGCAGATCGCTTTCGCGGTCGTGCGAGAGTTCACCGCGCTCGGTCAGGTCGCTCAGAAACTCGGCCATGGAGATGCCGACCTGCCCCATCTGGTCCGGCAGGCCGAAAAGGATGCGGTATTGACGGTTCCAGCAGATCAGCCGCAGATCTTTGTCGAAAACCGTAATGCCTTCTTCCATCTGGTCGAGCGCGGTTTGAAGCAGGTCGCGGTTCTGCTGCAACGCTTCCGACGCATCGTCGAGCAGGCGCAGCGCATCGCGGGTCGAGCGGTCGTTGCGCTGAAACATCAGCGACAGGATCAGTCGAGAGGAGGACGAGCCAACTGCGCTGGCGAGAAGCTGTTCGGAAAACCGGATCACGGGCATAGAAGCCTGCTCGGTGCCAGTCAGCGGCCGTCCGGCTTTCTCTTCGTAGCTCTGGAACGAGCGCTCGGTTCGCTCCACGCCGAGATAGCGGCCAATCGTATCCTTGAGGTCGTTTACGGTGACGGCCGTGCGGAAACGGCGCAGTACCGGCCGCGGGTTGGCGTCGCGCGGCACGAAGATGGCTGCCTGTATGCGCTCCAGCGGAAAGGCCTGCCGGCTCAGCGAACCCAGCACGAAAAAGAGCGTGTTGATCGCCAGGCTCCACATCACGCCATGGTTGAGCGGCTCCGCGACTGTGCCGAAAAGCGCCTGCGGGCGCAGGTCGGCAATACCGAACAGCCCGGTGCGCAATATCTCCGTGTCCGGCGGTGCCAACGAAGGCAGGAGCAGCGTATAGGCCCATGTCGCGCAGCCCGCGATCATGCCCATCGCCGCGCCTCGTCCGTTGGCGCCACGCCAGATCAGCCCACCAAAAAGAGCCGGTGCAAATTGCGCAATAGCGGCAAACGAAATCAGGCCGATTGCGGCGAGCCGCGTGTTCTGCGTGGTTTCGCGATAGTAGAGAAACGCGACGAACAGCACGAGAAAGATCGCCGCACGGCGAATGTTGAGGATGGTCGCTGTCAGGTCGGCTTTTTCGCGATAGTCGGGCCGCAGATAGCGCCGCAGGAATAGCGGGATCACGAGGTCGTTGGAGATCATGATCGACAGCGCGACACTTGCCACGATCACCATCGCGGTCGCTGCCGACAGCCCGCCGACGAATGCCGCAAGTGCCAGGAGGTCGTTGCCCTGCAGCAGCGGTAGCGACAGTACGTAGAGGTCGGAGGTCGTGCGGTCGCCCACGATGGCGAGCCCCGCAAAGGCAATCGGCAGCACGAAGAGATTGATCAGAATGAGATAGAGTGGAAACAGCCAGCTCGCCGTCTTCAGCTCTTCCTCGCTACGGTTTTCGACAATGGTTACATAGAACTGGCGCGGAAGCATCAGGATCGCAAAGCCGCTGAGAACCGTCAGCACCAGCCATGTGCCGAGCGAGGTACGGTATTCAAGCGCAGCCGCCACTTCGGCCGTCTCGGCTGTCTTGCGGAAGAGATCGGCAGGGCCGTCGAAGAGGAAGAAGGTGACCGCGACGCCCAACGCAAGGAAAGCCGCGAGCTTGACGACGGACTCCACCGCGACTGCCAGCACCAGCCCGTTCTGATGCTCGGTAGCGTCGGCGTGTCGGGTGCCGAACAGCACGGCGAAGACCGCAAGCAGCATAGCTACCATGAGCGAGATATCGCCAATGAAGAGGTCTATGTCGGGCGGGCGGCCATTATAGTGCTCCACCATCAAACTGACGGAGTCCGACACGGCTTTCAGCTGCAGCGCGATATAAGGGATCGTGCCAAGCGTCGCGATGATGGTGGCAATCGAGGCAACAGCGAAGCTCTTGCCGTACCGCGCAGCCAGAAAGTCGGCAATCGAGGTGATCTTCTCCGATTTTGCCAGCCTGATGATCTTGCGGATGACCGGGAAACCGAACACGAAAACAAGGATCGGGCCGAAATAGATCGCCAGAAACTCCCAGTTCCGCTCTGACGCCAGACCGACCGAACCAAAGAATGTCCACGACGTGCAGTAGATCGCGAGGCTCAGCCCGTAGATGATGGGCCGTGCCTTGCCTGGACCACGCGCTGCGCGCCGGTCGCCAAGGCTCGCAATCGCGAACAGCAGCGACACGTAAACAAAGGCGACGATGGCGATGGCCCACCCCTGCACGGGCAAAATCCTCCCTCATGCCGGCAGTGCAGGCGATGCAATCACAGCCGCGCGAAGCTGTCCATTGGCATAACGGCTTGCTTTGGCTGCCGATTTGCTTAACGCTGACGTTTCGATTGCCGGTGCGCTGGCAGGCTTACGAGGGAGACTATCGGTATGCTCAAGGAATTCCGCGAATTCATTGCCAAGGGCAATGTCATGGATCTCGCTGTCGGTGTCATCATTGGCGGCGCATTTGCGCTGATCGTCAAATCGCTGACTGACGACATCATCATGCCGATCGTCGGCGCAATCTTCGGCGGGCTGGATTTCTCCAACTATTTCATCGCGCTGTCCGATGGCGTAACGGCGAACTCTCTTGAAGAGGCGCGTGAGCAGGGCGCGGTTCTCGCCTATGGCAACTTCATCACGGTAGCCCTCAACTTCGTCATCCTGGCCTGGATCATCTTCATGATGGTCAAGGCGGTGAACAATATCCGCCGCTCCATGGAGGAGGAGAAGAAGGAAGACCCCGCACCGGCAGCGCCTCCTGCCGACATCAAGCTTCTGACCGAAATTCGCGATCTTCTGTCGAAGAAGTAAGCCTGAGCCAAAGCCTGCCTGTGGGCCAACAGGCAGGCTTTGCGTGGACGTGACCTGAAGCGCTAGAGAGGCTGGCAGCTGGCCGCATTGAGGCCGATTTCTGTTTCAGGTGACAAATGACACTCTACGACGACCTGCGCGATGAGGCGCGCCGCGCGCCGGAAAGCGGCATCGTTACCGTGGCCAATTACGGCTGGGGGCGCGACGGGCTGATCCCGCTTTGGGCCGGCGAGGGCGACCTCCCCACGCCCGATTTCATTGCCGGACCGGCCGCGCGGGCGCTTGAAAACGGCGAGACCTTCTACACCCATCAGCGCGGCATTCCCGAGCTGAGGGCCGCGCTGGCCAGATACCACACACGCGTGTTCGGCAAAGAATCGTCGCCTGACGAATATCTGGTCACCGGCGGTGGCATGCAGGCGATCCAGATGTGCCTGCAGGCAACGGCGGGTGCGGGCGACGAAGTGATCTATTTCTCACCGGCATGGCCGAACATTCTCGGTGCGACCATCGTCGATGGCGCGACGCCTGTCGCCGTCGATCTCGAGTTCGGCGACAATGGCTGGGCACTCGATCTCGATCGACTGGAAGTTGCGATCACGGACCGTACCCGCGTCATCTTCGTCAACTCGCCCTCCAATCCAACCGGCTGGACGGCCGACACCGAGACGCTGCAGCGCATTCTCGACATGGCGCGCAAGAACGGCCTCTGGATCATCGCCGACGAAATTTACGCGCGCTTTTTCTATGGCGGTAAGCGTTCGCCGTCCTTTCTCGACATCATGGAACCGGAAGACCGCATCGTCTTCGTCAACACCTTCTCCAAAAACTGGGCCATGACCGGCTGGCGCATTGGCTGGATCAAGGCGCATCCCTCGCTTGCCCAGATGTTCGAAAACCTGATCCAGTATTCGACCTCCGGTGTTGCGCAGTTCATGCAGCGCGGCGCGGTGGCGGCACTCGACGAGGGTGATGACTTCGTAAATATGCAGGTGGAGCGCGCCCACACCGCGCGCGACATTCTATGCAGCGCTCTTGAGTCCACCGGGCGCGCGCGCATCAGTGCGCCGGAGGGTGCGTTCTACCTGTTCTTCGCGGTTGATGGTGTGACCGATTCACTCGCAGCGTCGTTCGACATTGTCGACAGGGCCCGTGTCGGGCTGGCGCCCGGCTCGGCTTTTGGCAAGGGCGCCGACGCCTATTTCCGGCTCTGCTTCAACCGCCGCCTCGATCATATCGAGCAGGCTGCGGAGCGTTTGGCAGACTGGATTTCAGCGCGCTGAACGCGCTGGCGCGAGCGGCTGACCAGCCGGGGGCGCGGCTTGTTCGGGCACATCGCGCTCCAGCAGATCGGCCACATGCGCCGCGCTGGCCACAAGGCCGCGGCGAGCATCCGCATCCAGCGCTTTCAGCCGCTTGAGCGCGGCTTCGCCCAGCGGACGCGGAGCCTTGGCCATGATCGTGCGACCGGTTTCGGTCAGCCGCGTATGCACGATTCGCCGGTCCGCCAGCGAGCGGTAGCGCTCGATAAGGCCGCGCATTTCCAGATTGTCGAGCACGGTCACCACGGTCGCTGCGCTCAGATCGGCATAGGCTGACAGCGCTGTCGTCGTGACTTCACCAAGCTCGTGTATGCCGCGGCAGATCACCAGCTGCGCCGAGGTCAGCCCGCATTGTTTTGCCACAGCCCGCGACTGGACATCGTTTGCCCTCACGATCCTACGGATCGCTTTTTCGAGCGCCAGTGCCTGGTGACGCAGATTGTCGCCTTTTGCCGGTGTTCGAGCTGCCATCTCAGTGTCTCATTTGACTTCTAATAATTAGAACTATAACTAACGCCGCTCAAACGCAATCACCCCCCCCCAAGGAGCTGAATAGACTTATGTGCGGAATCTGCGGCGAGATACGGTTCGATGGTGCGCCGCCGTCGGCAACGGCAATGGCGGCAATGCTCGATGCCATTGCACCGAGAGGCCCCGACGGCTCAGGCTACATCCAGCACGGAAGTGTCGCGCTTGGACATCGCCGGCTAAAGATCATCGACCTGTCGGAGAAATCGCGCCAGCCGATGACCGATTCCGCGCTCGGCATCACCATCGCTTTCAACGGCTGCATCTACAACTACCCGGAGCTGCGCAGCGAGCTTGAAGCGAAGGGCTATTCCTTCTTTTCCTCGGGCGACACCGAGGTCATCCTCAAGGCGTGGCATTGCTGGGGCGAAGCGGCAATTGACCGTTTGCACGGCATGTTCGCCTTCGTCATTTCGGAGCGTGAGAGTGGCCGCACGATCATGGTGCGCGACCGGTTCGGCATTAAGCCGCTTTATTATGCGGAATCGCCTGGCGTCTTACGCTTCGCCTCGTCGCTGCCGGCGCTGGTGAAATCCGGGGGTGTTGACACGTCGATCGACCGAGACGCCCTGCACAACTATATGAGCTTCCATGCGGTTGTGCCGCCGCCGCGCACTATCCTCAAAGGTGTTCGCAAGCTGCCGCCGGCGACCATCCGCATTATCGAGGCGGACGGTTCGAAGACCGACCGCATCTATTGGAACCCGCCTTTCGACCGCGACCCGGCAAACAGCGGTCTCTCGGCGCAGGACTGGCGCGACCGCGTCCACGATGCATTGCGCCTTGCGGTCAAGCGCCGCATGGTGGCCGACGTACCCGTTGGCGTGCTGCTGTCGGGCGGCGTTGATTCCAGCCTCATTGTCGCACTTCTGGCCGAGGCCGGACAGCACGGTCTGATGAGTTTTTCCGTCGGCTTCCAGGAGGCCAAGGGCGAAAAAGGCGACGAGTTCGTCTATTCCGACCTGATCGCGGAACGCTTCGGCACCGACCATCACAAGATTTTCGTGCCCTCCTCGGAGCTCATGGACGCGCTGCCGGGAACCTTCGCGGCGATGTCCGAGCCGATGGTCTCTTATGACAATGTCGGCTTCTATCTGTTATCGAAGGAAGTCTCCAAACACATCAAGGTCGTGCAGTCCGGCCAGGGCGCCGACGAAATATTTGCCGGCTACCATTGGTATCCGCCGCTGCAAAGTTCAAACGATGTGGTCGGCGATTATGCGCGCGTCTTCTTCGACCGTGATCACGCCACGCTGAAATCCCAGCTTGCCGACGAGTGGATCGCCGACACCGATGCCAGCCGCGAGCTGGTTGCCGAGCATCTCAATCGGCCGGGCGCCGACACGCCGGTCGACCGCGCGCTCAGGCTCGATGGAACGGTCATGCTCGTCGACGATCCGGTCAAGCGCGTCGACAACATGACCATGGCCTGGGGGCTCGAGGCGCGTGTGCCGTTCCTCGACCACGAACTGGTCGAGCTAGCCGCCCGCATTCCGCCCGAGCACAAGCTGCGCGACAATGGCAAGGGCGTGCTCAAGGATGTTGCCCGCCAGGTGCTGCCTTCGGAAGTCATCGACCGCAAGAAGGGTTATTTCCCCGTGCCGGAGCTCAAATATATCGACGGGCCCTATCTCGATCTCGTCCGCGATGCGCTGAGCTCGACCGCGGCTCGCGAGCGCGGTCTCTTCCGTCAGGATTATCTCGACCGTCTTTTCGCCAATCCGGCGGATCACATTACGCCGCTGCAGGGCTCCGAGCTGTGGCAGGTCGGGCTTCTGGAATTGTGGCTACAAACGCACGGGATCTGACGGGATGACCGAAGACCGCAAGGCTGCCGGAGCGCGGCGTCAGCGTACGCGAAGCGACGGGCAGATGAGCGTGCGGCTGAAGCGCATGCGTGATGAGTCGCTGAAGCCGCCCATCGCGCCAGCTGCTTCCGGCGAGGGCAGACCCAAATGGCCCGAGGCCACGCTCAATTGCGGTTGGGGCAAGCTGATATTTGCACAGACCTTCGAGACAAATGAGGGGGTCGTTGAGGCCCTGCGTGCCGAAGGGCGCGACCGTCGCGACATCGCCTTCTATGTGCGCGATCCGCATGTGCTTTTGTCGCTCGCGCCGCAGGAGATTTTCCTCGACCCGTCGCATTCCTACCGGCTCGAACTGCCGAACTATCGTGCTGGCCGTCGGCCGCCGCGTGGCTATTTCATTCGCCGGCTATCGTCCCAGAGCGACGCCGAGGCGGTAAACGCCATTTATGCCGCCCGAAAAATGGTGCAGGTGAACCCTGACTTCTTCTGGTCGAGCCGCGACAACCGCTCCATCACCTGCTTCGTCGCCGAGGACGAGGCGAGTGGAGAAATCATCGGCACGGTCACCGGCATCGATCATCGCCGTGCGTTCAACGACCCCGAGCATGGGTCTTCACTCTGGTGTCTGGCGGTTGATCCGCAGGCCCGGCACCCCGGCATCGGCGAGATGCTGGTGCGGCGCGTCGCCGAGCATTTCAAAGCGCGGGGCGCAGCCTTTCTCGACCTCTCCGTCATGCACGACAACGACATGGCGATCGCGCTTTACGAGAAACTCGGCTTCCGGCGCATCTCCATTTTCGCGGTAAAACGCAAAAATCCGATCAACGAGAAGTTTTTCGCGCCGCAGATCGATTCCTACGACGCGCTCAACCCCTATGCCCGCATCGTCGTGGACGAGGCCCGCCGCCGTGGTGTGCATGTCGACGTCATGGATGCCGAAGGCGGCTTCTTCAAGCTCTCCTTCGGCGGCCGCTCCATCAAATGCCGTGAGGCGCTTTCGGAGCTGACCTCCGGCGTTGCCATGTCGATCTGCGACGACAAGGCGGTCACCCGGCGTGTCGTGGAAAAAGCGGGTCTGGTCGTACCGGAGCAGATCGAGGCCGACAGCGGCGATGACGCGGTAGCCGCCTTCTTGAAGAAGCATGGCCGCGTGGTGGTGAAGCCGGCGCGTGGTGAACAGGGTCGCGGGGTCGCGGTCGGGCTCGAAACGGCGGAAGATGTTTCAGCGGCGATCGCCACCGCGCGTGAAGTGTGCGACCGCGTTCTGGTGGAGTCCTGCTTTGAGGGCAACGATCTCCGTCTCGTCATCATCGATCACAAGCTGGTGGCGGCAGCGCTGCGTCGACCGCCGCAGATCGTCGGTGACGGGCGGCGCACCGTCGCGGAGCTGATCGAGGCACAGTCGCGCCGCCGCGCCGCGGCGACCGGCGGCGAAAGCACAATCCCCGTGGACGACGAGACCCTGCGTTGCCTCGCGGCTGAAAATGTCGGGCTGGAAGACGTGCCGGACGAAGGCACCGAGATCGTCGTACGCAAGACAGCCAATCTCCACACCGGCGGCTCCATCCACGATGTCACCGACATTGTGCACCCGGAGCTGGTCGATGCTGCCTGCCGGGCTTCCCGCGCAATTGGCATCCCCGTTGTCGGCATCGATTTCATGGTGCATGCGCCGGACAAGTCCGACTACGTGTTCATCGAGGCCAATGAACGCCCAGGTCTCGCAAACCACGAGCCGCAGCCGACGGCGGAACGTTATCTCGACCTGTTGTTTCCCATGTCCCGAGTGAGGCATGATGAGGAGGCAACGGAAACATGAGATGCCCAAACTGAAGATTGACGAAGAGTTCCTGATCGACACGCTGGAAGCACTGCTGTCGATCGACAGCCCCACCGGCTACACCGACAATGTGGTCCGCCACACGACTGAGGAGCTGCAGCGCCTCGGCCTTGAGCCCGAGCTGACACGCCGTGGCGCGATCCGCGCGGTCATGCAGGGCGGGCGCCGCGAAGGCGCGCGGGCTGTTGTCACACATCTGGACACGCTTGGCGCGCAGGTGAAGCGCGTCAAGGAGAACGGCAGGCTCGAGCTTGTGCCGATCGGCAACTGGTCGTCGCGTTTCGCCGAAGGCGCGCGCGCCAACATCTATGCCGAGACGGGCAGCTTCCGTGGCTCCATTCTGCCACTCAAGGCGTCGGGCCACACATTCAACGACGAGATCGACACCCAGCCTGTGGGCTGGCAGCATGTCGAAATGCGGGTCGATGCGATGACACAGTCGATGTCGCAGACGCGGGCGCTCGGCATCGATATCGGTGACTTCGTCGGCGTTGATCCGGGCACCGAATTTCTCGACAACGGTTTCATCAACTCCCGCCACCTCGACGACAAGGCCGGCGTGGCAATTGCGCTCGCTGCAATCGAAGCGCTCAACCGCGAACGCCCGAAACTGCCGGTCGATATCCATTGGCTGTTCACGATCGCGGAGGAAGTTGGCGTTGGCGCGGCTTCCATCGTGACGCCCGACATCGCCTCCATGGTGACGGTTGATAACGGCACTTCGGCGCCGGGTCAGAACTCGGCCGAGTTCGGCGTCACGATCGCGATGGCCGACCAGTCAGGGCCATTCGATTACCACCTCACCCACAAGCTGGTGGAACTGTGCCGCGAAAACGATATCGACTACCAGAAGGACATTTTCCGCTACTACCGCTCCGATTCAGCCTCCGCGATAGAGGCCGGGCACGATGTGCGTACGGCGCTTCTTGCTTTCGGTATCGACGGCTCGCATGGCTATGAGCGGGTGCACAGCCACGCGCTCACGTCGATCTCGGAACTGTTGACGGCCTACCTGGCCTCGCCGCTCGAAATCAAGCGCGACCTGCGGCCGCTCTCCGATCTGGAAGGGTTTACCGAGCAGCCGATGGAAGAGGCCGAGCAGCCACCGCTTCCGCCCGAGGCGGACGGCAACGACTAGCCGGCTCAGTAGTGCCTACTGCCGGCGGAACTCGATTTCGCCGGACACGACCCAGCTGTTCGACGCGCGGTCAAAATACTGGCTCTGGACGAGAAACATGTCGTCCTTTGGCGGCGTCACGAAGGTGCGCACTTTCACCATCTTGCCGGCGTCTTCCACCTGGGCTTCGGTGACGATCATGTTTTCGGCAATGCGCAGCGTTGCATTTACCAGCCCATGATTGGCAGTCGCGCCGAGGAAGTTCCCGGTCAGCTGATCGCCGACGATGCTGAGCTTGCCTTCAAGCTTCTGCGAGCCTTTGGTGGTGCCGCATTTGCCGCTGTTGCTCAGCGCCACTTCCCGCGCATCGTAGCTTGCAGAAATACGACAGGTGATGCGTGTCAGGTCGGAGCGCAGATTGGGCCGCGCCTCGCCGCTGCCGCGCCAGTCCCCCTGATAGGCGGACAGAATTTCCGCTCCATCCGAGGCATGCGAAGGTCCGGCGGCTGCGGCCAGGATGGCTGCAGCAGCAATTACTCGAGCGACGATTTTCGACATTCCGGCCAAGCCCGCACCTCTTTCGTTATCAGGCAGCGCGCCCCATAAGCCGCCGAAGTGTCAGGATCAAGGCAGGCAAAAATGCGAGATTTGCCACCAGTGCAACGCAAAGCGTGGTGATGATCAGAAAGCCCAGATTGGAGACTGAGGGCAGGCTCGAGAACAGCGTCCCGAAAGACCCCGCGACGAACATGAAGGTCGCCGAAACCAGTGCCGGCGCCACTTCCAGTATTGCTTCATGCATCGCCTTGCGGTCGGTCATGCCAGAGCGGTGATTGGCCAGAAACGCATTGATCACATGCACCGCATTGTCGATTGAAATGCCGAAGGCGATGGTCAGTGCGATCACATGGGCGATGTCCATCGGCTGGCCGATTGCCCACAAGGCGCTTTCGATAAAGAGCACAGGAATGAGATTGGGCAGCAGCGCGGCCAGCGCCACGAGCGGCGCGCGCGAACCCACCATGATCACGAATATGCCCAGCACGATCGCGATGATCAGACTGTTGCGCAGATCATTGACGATGTTCGGTATCTCAATGGCAGCCAGAATGGGATAGCCGGTCACCACCGCACCTTCGATCCCGTCGGCGGCGAGTTCGCTTACCACGTCCTGCGCAGCTGCAAGCGCGGTCGCCGGGTTCATGCCGTACGGCACCGTGCCAGTGATCAGATATTCGCTGCGGTCTTCCGACAGGAAACGCCCGCGCATGTTGTCGGGCGCTTCGTCCATGGCTTCCGCCAGAGCTTCGACAGACATGCCGGTTGAGGTGACGCGCGCCAGCGAGATTGTCCGGTCGCGGCCGATCTCGCCACCGAATGCGCGCTCGGCCTTGCCAAGAGCATCGAGCGCCTGTTCGTCAGACCATGTCTCGCCAGCGGGCACCGGCAGCAGCATATAGATGGGCGCCACGCCGCCGAAAATGTCGACCGCGAGCTCCTCGCCATTGGCGGCCTCGGAATCGCGCGGCAGCTGCGCGGTGATATCGTGTTGCTCATCGACATAGATGTGGCCGGTCGACAGCACCACAGCCGCCACCACCGCCGCCAGCCCAATCGTGCCGGGCCGCCAGATCGCGAACCGCGAAACCACATCGCCCACCGGTTCGAACACGCCCTGGCGTTTGCCGATGCGGATGCGGTTGCCGAAATAGTAGAGCAGCAGCGGCATCACCACCATTACGGCGATGAAGGCGATCATCACCGCGGTCGAGCCGAGAAAGGCGAGTGAGCGCAGCGCCTGGTTGCCGCTGAACGAAAACGAGCCGAAGGCAACCGCCGTCGTGATCGACGTCATGGAATTGGCGGGACCAACTCTGCGGATCGCGGCTTCAATCGCCTCGCGCCCGTCGAGCCCGTGATAGCGGATCGCCGACCATGTGAAGAACAGCATGATCGTGTCGGCCAGCGCCAGCACCATGCCGATGGTTGGCAGAGCGGTCGATAGATAATTGATGCTGGAGCCGCTGATCGCATACCCGCCCAGCACCCAGGCGACCGAAGCCAAGGCGGGGATGGAGCAGATCGCGGCCGGGATCACTGCGCGGAATGTCGCCAGCGAGACCAGAAAAACCATCGTCACGCCGAGGATTGTCAGCAAGGTCTGATCGGAAATCAGCGCTGCCACCGCGTCTGCGCGCAGCAGCGGGTAGCCGACGAAATCGAGTTGCAGCCCAGGCGGCGCGATATCGCGGATTTCCTGCATCAGCCGGTTCACCGGCTCGGCTTCCGGCGCGTTGCCGTTCTTCTCCGAAAACGGGCTTTCGATGGAGATCAGCGCCGCGTTTCGGTCTATGCGCGCAAATTGCGCAATCAGCGGGTCGCCCCGCGCGGCGGTGGCGATGATGGCGCGCACATCGTTGCTCTCGTCGAAGCGCTCCGGCAGCGTGGACGTGATCGCCCCGCTCGCGGGATCGATATTGCTGGCCGTGAACAGCGAGAACACGCTTTCCACGCCATCGACCAACGTCAGGTCGAGATGCAGATTGCGCAGTTTCTCTATGCCCTCCGGCTCGTAGAGATCGTCGGCGCGAACGATGATGCCCAGATCGCCGGAGAAGTCGCGGAACTCGTGCTGCACGCGGCGATAGCTCAGAAACGCCTCGCTTTTTCCGGCGAGCACGTTGAGCACATTGCCATCGAAATGGAGACGCGGAATGGCGGCGATGCAGATCGCGGTCGCCACGACGATAATGGTCGCAAAAATGCGCGGGAAGCGCACGACCAAAATCCCCAGCGCTTCAAGACCGAAGCCGAAACTCTTCAGCTTTTCCTCCCGTCCCGCATCTCGTGCCCAGTCCGCCGCCGGCTGGACGTTCAATCGCTTCGCTCGCGCATCGTCCCTGCAAGCCGCGCGGTTCTATGGCAAAAACATAGAGGAGAGGCAAAATAAAACAGCACGAAACCGCGAAGGGAGTTAACCCCGCGCGGCTTGTGCTGGTTTATCCGGTATTGGACGCCTTAGCGCTGAACGACGATGCGCACGTTTTTCAGGCCGACGCGGCGCGTCAGATTGTAGAGCGTGCGCGCATTGGCGGTGTCGAGCCGCACGCATCCGGCCGATGCTGGACGCCCGAGACGGCTGACCTGATTGGTGCCGTGCACAGCAAAATTGCCGTTGTAGAAAATCGAATAGGGCATCGGCGCGTTGTTGTAGCGGCTCGATCGGTGGTTCTTCGAGAGCCATTTCGCAGACCAGGAGCCCGTTGGCGTCACCTTGCCCTTGCGCGCGGTCGATACGCGCCAGCGATATTTCACCCGCCCGTGCTGGGACACCGTCATTGTCTGGCTGGAAATATCGACCCTGGCGACCACGCTGGCAGCGTTTGCGGTGGCCGGCACGGCCAATGCGAAGGCGAGCGCCATGCTCGCAGCGGCGATAACCGATTTCATCAAACATACCCCTCTTTGCCCGAAATCTGCATTGCCGAGGCTAGTCAGCAAAGATTTCTCCCGGGTGAAAAGATAGGCTTAAGCTGCTCTTGCTGTCACGCCGCAAATCTTCCCCGTCGGTGCAAGACTTCGTGAGTATTACGAGCGACTGAACTCGGGTAGCGGCAGATCGTTTTCGTTGAGAGGCATCATCATCTCGGCGATGACGCCCCGCAACCATCTGTGAGCTGGAGAATTTGTGGCGCGCCGGTGCCAGATCATGCCGATCAGGGGTACTGGCATGGGCATCGGCAGCTCGTAGATCGCGAGGCCGAGCCGGTCGGCCTCGGCAACCGCATATTGGCGCGGCACAAGAGCGACATTGTCGCTCTGCATCACAGCTCGGCAGACGCCATCGAATGTAGGCATCGTCAGCACGACCCGTCGTGTCCTCCCGACGTCGGCAAGTGCGGCGTCGCCCATCGCCTTGAGTTTCCCCTCAGGGGAAAAAAGCACATGGCCGAGGTCGCAGAAGAGATCGATGGGCACCACATCGCCCGCTTCCACGCCGGCTCGTTCCAGACGCTTATGCCCTCTGCGGGCGATCATCGCGAAGCTTGCGTTGAAAAGCGGCTGAAACTCGATCCACTCGGGGTGGTCGAGCTGCGGGATCAGCGCCAGGTCGATGTTGTAGCTTTCGACCGTGGCGACATAGTTGTCGGGAACGAGATCGACCATCTGCACCCGGATGCCCGGCGCTTCGCGTGCCAGCCGGTCGGCCAGCTGCGGCATGAGCATTGTCGAGAAGAAGTCCGAGCCGGAAATCTTGAAGATGTCGTTTGCAGCCGCTGGATCGAAATCGGCCGGCCCCGATAGCAGCGTCTCGAGCTCATCGAGAATGCGCTTCAACGGGATTTCCAGCGATAGTGCGTAGACGGTCGGCTCGAGTCTCTGACCCTGCCGAACGAAAAGAGGGTCGCCGAGCGCGGTGCGCAGGCGCGATAGTGCGGCCGAAACCGCGGGCTGGGAAAGACCGATGCGCTGGCCGGCCAGCGTTGTTGACCGGTCTCTCAACAGAGCATCGAGTACCCGCAGCAGGTTCAGATCGAATGTTCTCAAATTCATGAAACAAATTCCTATCATAAAAACAATCGATTTCCGACATGTATTCGCTGGCACTAGATTCCTGCGATCACAGCTGTTGCGGAGGAACATAGGTGCGCAGGCGGGTAGCAGATGACGGTTCGATCGAGTGGCTGGGCGTGCGCTACCGCACCATCCTCGAACCGGCTGCGAGCGAAGGGCGCATGTCGGTAGTCGACAGCGTCTCGCCCGTAGGGTCGGGGCCGCCGCGCCACATCCACCACAGAGAGGATGAGACCTTTATCCTTCTGTCGGGCGAGTGCGAATTTTGGCTCGAAGGCGAAACCTTCTTTCGAGGGCCAGGGCAAACCGTATTCGTCTCTCGCGGCACCGAGCACACCTTCAGGGTGATTGGCGACATTCCCAGTCGCCATCTCATAGTTCTTACCCCGGGCGGTTTCGAAGGCTTCTTCTCCGAAATGGCAGAGGGCCGGTTTGACGTTCCGGGCGATATGCCTGCGATCAGCGAAATCGCCGGCCGCTATGAATTGTCATTCACCGGGCCGCCGCTCGGTGCAAACGAGAGCATATGACCAAGGAGGGACGTCATGCGCGGAGTAGCATTCTGGTTTTTCGCAACCGCCGCCATCTATGTGGCAATTGGCATGGTCTGGGGCATCGTCATGTCGGCGACGATGGATCATTCGCTTTCGCCGGCGCACGGCCATCTGAACCTGATTGGCTGGGTAACGATGGGGCTGTTCGGCCTCTATTATCATAACGTGCCCGAGGCGGCCGAAACGCAGCTGGCAAAGATTCATTTCCTCGTCGCCACGCTCGGTCTGGTGCTCATCATTCCGGGCATCGTCATGGCGCTGCGTCAGGCGGGAGATTCGCTCGCCAAGGCAGGCTCCGCGTTGACGCTGATCTCGATGCTGATTTTCGTATTCATCGTCTTCCGCAATCGCGGAAAACCAGCCTGATCACAAACAACAAAGCCGGGCGGTGCTGAAGCGCCGTCCGCGCGCCAGGGGAGCACACGCCTATGCCTGCAAAGCCCATCGTCTACCACATTCCGGTATGTCCGTTCTCGCAACGGGTCGAGATATTGCTGGCGCTCAAAGGCTTGCAGGACGAGGTCGAGTTCCGTGTCGTTGACATTACACGTCCGCGCGACCCCGAATTGCTGCGCAAGACGCGCGGCACCACCGCATTGCCGGTGCTGGAACTGCCCGACGGCCGCATAATCAAAGAGAGCCTCGTCATTCTCGATTATTTCGATGAGACCTTGGGCGCCGGCACCATTCGCCGCTCGGACCCTTATGAACGCGCGGTCGAACGGCTGCTGATCGCGCGCGAAGGGCCGTTCACGGGTGCAGGCTACATGTTCGTGATGAACCAGGATGCCGCTGCCCGCGACGCGCATGCCGATAAGCTGCTGGGTCTTTATGCCGGCATTGACGACTTCCTTCGCGAACACAACCCGGACGGCACGTTCCTGTTCGGCGAGTTCGGTCTGGCCGAGGCGGTCTTTACGCCCATGTTCATGCGCTTCTGGTTCCTCGATTACTACGAGGAATTCGCGCTTCCTGCGGACAGCACTTTCGACCGCGTTCGCAAATGGCACGATGCATGTCTGGAACATCCGGCAGCGCAGCAGGTGTCCCGCGAAGAGGTCGTGAAGCTTTATTACGACTATGCGTTCGGCGCCGGAAACGGTGCCCTGCTCGACGGCCGAGAGAAATCAAGCTTCGTCTTCGAGCCGCATTGGAAAGAGCGCCCCTGGCCGCCCCGCCGCAAATATGCGGGGCATGCCAGCGATGCCGAGCTCGGTCTCTAAACCATCGTCACCGACTGAACGATGCCGTTGTTGTCGACGAAGCAGACGGCCTGTCCCGAACCGACGGCAAGATTGACCTGATAGGTGCCGTTCGGCCCGGCCATCGAGCTCACCGGCAACACGCTTTCGGTTGTACCGAGCCGCGTCGCGGCTTCCGACGCGCACAAAAGCTGCAAGTCCGCAGGTGCCGTTTCGCCGGTGCTGCGCACAGCGCCAGCCCTCGGCTGCATGGTCGAGGAACAGCCGGCCACCAGCGCGGCGGAGAGAACAACGGCCGCCGCAGCGGCATGGCGTGAAGTCGTTTCGCGTTTCATCTCGTCTCTCCTCACACGCCCTTGTAGAGGGCCGCGCCCTGCAGAAGCACGATTACCTTCGCGCCAATCTCCACCTGCTCGTAAAGATCCGTGACGTCTTCATTGACCAGGCGAATGCAGCCTGACGAAATGTTGAGACCGATCGACCAGGGTTGGCTTGTGCCGTGAATGCGGTAGATCGTGTCGCGGCCGTTTTCGTAGAGATACATGGCGCGCGCGCCGAGCGGGTTTTCGGGTCCGCCGGGCATGCCGTCTTTCCACTTTGCGGCATTCGGATCACGCTCAACCATTTCGGCCGGCGGCGTCCAGGTAGGCCATTCCGCCTTCCGGCCGACTTCCACGATGCCGGCCCAGCCGAACCCTTCGCGGCCGATGCCGATGCCGTAGCGCATGGCCTTGAACCCGGGCAGAACCACGTAGAGGTAATGCCGATTGCCATCGATAATCACCGTGCCTGGCTTTTCGGCGGTACGGAAATCGACGAGTTGGCGCCGGAAATCCTCCGGCGTCTGGCCGTGCGCCTGATAATATTTCATCGCCTGCTTGGGGTCGTAATCCACCCATTGGCGCTTGATCGGATCGAATATCTGCGTCTCGAATACCTGCGCTTCGGCTGAGGTAGCGAACGCGCCGACGCTAGCCAGCGTTGCCGCGCCAACGGCAAGCGAGCAAAGCGCGGCGTGCCAGCCGGCCGCCATGCGGGCCAGATTAGCCTTGATCGTCATTGCATCCATTCCTTCAGCCTGTCCTCGTTCCGTGAAATCCACTCCGCCGCCACCTGTTCGGCCGGTTTGCGCTCCACCTGAAACGCATAGCTGATCGCGGTGATGTCGGCGGGTTCGAATGCGATATTGCCAAGAAAGCGCGCGAATTCCGGCTCGTCTTCCTCAAGCCGCTTCGCGTAGGCCACGTGAAAATGCGAGACATCCCAGGCTGTTTCAGCCCGCGACTTCTGCAGCCAGTAGGGATCGTCCGCGCGCTTGATCAGGTTCCAGCGCTCAGCGTCGTAGTCGGGCTCTTCCAGAACAACCAGTTCGTGCAGGTCGAAAACATGATGCGGCGCGTAGCAGTAGAACACGATCGGGCTGCCGAACGAGGCCGCGACATCGACCGCCGCCATGGCGATCTCCTCAGGCAATTCGAGCAGCGACATGGTCTGGAAATAGCCGTAGCTGCGCGCCCGGATATGTTCGATTTCCGTTGACGACCATGTCGGCGCGCCGATCCAGATTTCGCCCTTGCCGTCGCGATCGCTGTCGAAATTGACGGCGATCTGCGGATCGGCGAGATCGGAAAGCGCATTGATGCCGGTCATCTCAGCGGTGGCTTTTGTCACACAGACATTCTGGTGGGCCTCGACCCCGTGGTCGCTGACCACGATGCGCCCGTCGCCATTCAGCCGCTCGACGGCTCCTTCGAGGTTCGGAAACCAGAGCTCGGGATGAATATCGGCCTCGCCTTCGGCCATGTCGGCCACGAGCGTCATGGTGCCGCGCGGACGCAGCTCCACCTCGACGTCCATCTGCTCTGCGGCCTGCGCGATGATCTGCGCCGTCACGTTGGCCGACGGCCAGGTCGGAACGCCGATGACAACGGGAGCGGCTATCGCCGGACCTGCCAGAAATAGCACTCCGGCAACAAATAATGCTGAGAATCGCAGGAAGCCTGTGGGCGGCATCGAAATCCTTCCTCTTCGGTCGCACATGCCGAGCTGAACGCCTTGCGCATGTCTGATTTCGTGTCGTCCTGATGGCTTCAGGCGCCACTTGGCGCAGCTTAGCACGAGATGCCGCTGCGGCAAGTTTGGGCAGCGCAAACCACTTGAGTTGCAACCAAAGCGTCACTTCCCAGGTCGCTGACGCTGTGCCACCTTCGCGTTAAGCGCGACGGGAGGGACAATGCCGCAGGCTGCCGACACCGAGGTCTTCGACTATATCATCTGCGGTGCGGGCTCGGCCGGCTGCGTGCTTGCCAACCGCCTCTCTGCCGATCCGAAAAACCGCGTGCTGCTGCTTGAGGGTGGCGGGCGCGACAACTGGATCTGGTTCCACATTCCCGTCGGGTACCTCTTCGCGATCGGCAATCCACGCGCCGACTGGCTGTTCAAGACGGCAGCGGAGCCCGGGCTCAACGGCCGTTCGCTGGCCTATCCGCGCGGCAAGGTGCTGGGCGGCTCATCCGCGATCAACGCGATGATCTACATGCGCGGCCAGGCGCGCGATTATGATGGCTGGCGGCAGATGGGCCTGACCGGCTGGGGCTGGGACGATGTTCTGCCCTACTTCAAAAAACACGAGGACCACGAAAACCCGCCCAACGAGTTCCACTCGTCGGGTGGCGAATGGCGCGTGGAGCATCCCCGTATCAACTGGGATGTGCTCGACCGTCTGCGCGATGCGGCCGCCGAGGCAGGCATCGAAAAGATCGACGACTTCAATTCGGGCGACAATTCCGGCTCGTCCTATTTTCAGGTCAACCAGAAGCGCGGCCGGCGCTGGTCGGCAGCTCGCGGATTTCTGAAGCCCGCAATGTCGCGGCCCAATCTGAAGGTCGTTACCGGCGCGCTGGTCGATCGCGTGGAGCTGCACGATGGCCGCGCGAGAGCGGTGCAGTACCGGCAGGGTGATGAGACACGCCGCGCCGTGGTGCGGGGCGAGATCGTGCTGTCGGCAGGCGCGGTGGCCTCGCCGCCGATCCTCGAACGCTCCGGCATCGGCGACCCTTCGCTGCTCAAGGCCAACGGCGTCGAGCCCGTTGTCGATCTGCCCGGCGTCGGTGGCAATTTGCAGGACCATCTGCAGATACGTCCGGTCTACAAGGTGAGCGGTATCCGCACGCTCAACGGCGATTATGCCAACCTCTTCCGCCGCGCGATGATGGGCATAGACTATGCGTTGCGCCGGCGTGGCCCGCTCACCATGGCGCCTTCTCAGATGGGCGCGTTCGTCCGCTCCTCGCCGGAATACGAAACCGCCAATCTGGAGTTCCACTTCCAGCCGCTCTCGCTCGACAATTGGGGTGATGGGCTGAACCCCTTCGATGCTTTCACCGCCAGCGTCTGCAATCTGCGCCCCACAAGCCGCGGCTCGATCCACCTCGACGGTCCCGACTCCACGAGCCAGCCCGACATCCGCCCCAACTACCTCTCAACCGATGTCGACAAACAGATCGCCGTGGATTCGCTGAAGTGGGCCCGTCGCATTGTCTCGCAGCCGGCTTTTGCCGCCTACAAGCCACAGGAGCACAAGCCCGGCGCACATATCGCGTCGGACGCTGAGATGCTGGTCGCGGCCGGCGATCTCGGAACCACCATCTTCCATCCGGTCGGCACCGCGCGCATGGGCGTCGATGGCGACCGCTTCGCTGTCACCGACGAGCGGCTGCGCGTGCGCGGCGTCGACGGCCTGCGCGTAATCGATGCCTCCGTCATGCCGGCCATCACCTCGGGCAACACCAATTCGCCGACAATCATGATCGCCGAAAAGGGTGCGGCGATGATTCTGGAGGACGCACGCTAGTGCCGATGCAGTTTCATCTGAACGGGTTTCGGCTCGGCGACCCTGATCTCGCGCCCGAGGGCGATATCCTGCAGACCGGTTCGCTTCCGGCCGAGGTCGATGTCCTTATTGTCGGTTGTGGCCCTGCCGGGCTGACACTTGCCGCGCAGCTTGCCGCCTTTCCGGGCATCGTCACGCGCATCGTCGATCAGAAGCAGGGTCCGCTTGAGCTCGGTCAGGCTGACGGTGTTGCTTGCCGCACGATGGAAATGTTCCACGCCTTCGGTTTTTCCGAACGCGTGATGCGTGAGGCCTATTGGGTCAACGAAACCACCTTCTGGAAGCCGGATCGGGCGGCACACGAAAACATCGTGCGCAGCGGCCGGGTGCAGGATGTCGAGGATGGCCTGTCGGAGTTCCCGCATGTCATCCTCAATCAGGCGCGGGTGCATGATTTTTACCTCGAAATCATGCGCAAATCGCCGAACCGTCTGCAGCCGAACTATGCCCGCCGGCTGACCGGGCTCAGTGTCGAGCGCTCTGCCACTCATCCGGTGACCGTAAGCCTTGAGCGCACCGAGCCCGCCCATCGCGGCGAGGTGGATACCGTGCGCGCCCGCTATGTCGTTGGCTGCGATGGCGCGCGCAGCGCGGTGCGCAAGGCGTTGCGGCGTGAGCTGCGCGGCGATTCCGCCAATCAGGCCTGGGGCGTGATGGACATACTCGCCGTCACCGACTTCCCCGACATACGTTTCAAGGCGCTCGTCCAGTCGGCCGGCGACGGCAGCATTCTGATCATCCCGCGCGAGGGCGGTTATCTGGTTCGCGTCTATGTCGAGCTCGACAAGCTTGCAGCCGACGAGCGCGTCGCCAGCCGCAACATCACCATCGATTATCTGATCGCTGCCGCTCAGCGTATCCTTCGGCCCTATACCCTCGACGTGAAGGAAGTCGCGTGGTGGTCGGTCTATGAGATCGGCCAGCGCATATGCGACCGCTTCGATGATGCGGCCGAAGGATCGAACGATGTGCCGCATGTCTTTATCGCCGGCGATGCCTGCCATACCCACAGCCCCAAGGCCGGGCAAGGCATGAATGTCTCCATGCAGGACACGTTCAATCTCGGCTGGAAGCTCGCTGCCGTGCTGGAGGGCCGCGCGCCGCCGCAACTACTCTCCACCTATTCCGCCGAGCGTCAGGCCGTGGCCCGCGAGTTGATCGAATTCGATCGTGAATGGGCGAAGATGCTGAGCGCGCCCATGAGGAGCGATGACAACCCGGCGGGTGTTGAGCCGGCGCAGGTTCAGGACTATTTCGTCCAGCATGGGCGCTACACGGCTGGCACGGCGACCCGCTACGCTCACTCTTTGCTGACGGGCGAGCCGACATATCAGCATCTGGCGCAAGGCTTCCCGATAGGCATGCGGTTCCACTCCGCCCCGGTTATCCGATTGGCCGACGCGCTGTCGATGGAGCTCGGCCATGCGGTCAAGGCAGATGGCCGCTGGCGGCTCTTCGCATTTGCCGGCGCCGGCGATACGGGCGAAGCGGGTTCGCCACTCCATCGATTATGCGAATACCTCGCCTCAGCGCCGGGCGCTCCGCTCGGAAGATTCACGCCGCAAGGCGCCGACATCGATTCCGTTTTCGATCTGCGAGCGATCTTCCAGCAGGCGCACCGCGACCTGGCGCTGGAGGAAATGCCGCCGCTGCTGCTGCCGGCAAAGGGCCGGTATGGGTTGCGGGACTATGAGAAAGTCTTCTGCCCCAATGTGAAAAGCGGCGACGACATTTTCGATATGCGCGGCATCGACCGTGCCGAGGGCTGCATCGTCATTGTGCGGCCGGACCAATATGTCGGCCATGTGCTCCCGCTGAACGCGCACACGGAACTCGCGGCCTATTTTGACGGCTTCATGCTGCGCCCTAGTTAGTTTCCCGAAGGGAGGAACCATCATGCGTATGCTCATCGCCTCGCTCATGCTGTTCTTTGTAACGGGCGCGTGGGCGCAGACACCGCCTTCCGCCTCGCAGGTCGAAGCCTATGGCGGTCTACATCGTGCCGCGCATGATGGGGATGTCGAGGCCATCCGCGCGCTTGTCACCGAAGGCGCGGACATCAATGCCCGCGACGGCTCGGGCCGCACGCCGGTGCATGTTGCGGCCTTTGCCTCTAACGACGATGCACTACGCGCTTTGGGCGAGGCCGGAGCCGACATGAACGCGCTGGAGGACCGCGCCTATGATGTCGTCACCATCGCCGCCGTAGCCGACGACCCCGAATTGATGTCGCTTGCGATAGAACTGGGAAACCGCGCCGACCTCATCACCAGCCCCTACGACGGCACGGCGTTGATTGCCGCCGCGCATCTAGGTCATGCGAAGGTGGTGCGCCGCCTCATTGCGGCCGGCGCGCCGCTCGACCACGTAAACAATCTCGGCTGGACGGCGCTGATCGAGGCCGTGATCCTTGGCGACGGCGGCCGCGCCCACATCGAAACGGTGCGGGCGCTGGTCGATGCGGGGGCTGACGCGTCGATCGGCGACCGCGATGGCACAACCCCGCTGCAACACGCCCGCCGCCGCGGCTATTCCGAAATCGCGGAGATCATCGAGACCGGCGGCTGAGCGCGCTCAATCGAAGATGTCGGCTATGGCGGCCTGTTCGGCGCTCTCCCATCGACGTACGTCTTTGTCCACCTTGTCGATTTCGTCATCGTCGAGATGATGCGCACCGCTGTTGTCAATTGCGCACAGGCTGAACGGGTCACCCACGCTCGCTGAGGTCAGGTCGAGTGCTTGCAGGACCCGCAGAACCGTAGCGCAGCCGAAACGCAGTGACCGCTCGGTGAAGTGGAAGTGGGACAGCAGGGAGCTGGCCTGCTGAGCCATGGCTGCGCCGCTGCCGATCGCGTGGAAGCCGATATCGGCGTAGTGCCCGATCATGCCCGAGGGCGTTATCTCGATGATCCAGGGCTCGCCGTCTCGCCAACCCGCGGCCATCACGTAAGCCGACGGCGTCCCGCCGCCTTCGTCGCCCGGCACGTCGGCGATGAACGCGTCGTAGTGATGACGCAGGATCGGGAGAACCCGTTCCTGCAGTGCGTGTCCGATATCTGGTGCCTCCAGGATCGCGGCGCTGTTTTCATTGAAACTGCGTTCAACATCGGCCAGCACCGATCGCGCGCCGCTGCCGCCCCAGGCCGCCATCCCGCCCAGCGAGTGAAGCTTCTCGGCGGGATAGGTCATGCCGCGCCCCTTGTCCGTTATCTGGGAGTCCGAGCCGAGCACAACTCCATCCTTGCACACGGTGGCGAGCACGACTGTCATGGCGCGATCCTCTCAAATCGGGTCTTGGGGGTTACCGGTCTCCGCTCCGCCTGATTAACTCCGTCGCAAGCCATGCCGTTCCATACAATAACATGTGGGAAGGCAGCGTTCCCGCAGCACCTGGAGTGAAAGGTCGTGGAGCCGGGCGTCGGCCATTTAGGCCTCGTCCCCAGGCGTCACAAAAACCGTTTGTTCGCAAAAGCCTTGCCGGAACCGGACTTGAAATATCGTTCCAACGCGCGGGCTATTGGTTCGCTTCTGACTGCGACATAAGATTGAAGCGTCATGGGGCGAAGCAGCCGGGTCGAAACAACGTCACCATTCTCATGGGACTTTAGTCGGCGTTTGAGGTCGTTGGTTGAGCCAACGTAGATGTCGTTGTTGCGAAGCTCTAGGAAGTACACGTACCACATGCTTGGTCCCCCTTCGCTAAAGCTACGGGGGACACTCCTACGCCTAAACCTGCTTCGTTCGCCAGTCCACCGTCCGATGGCCTGCCGCCCGAAGCCGAAGGCGTAGGGTGGCGGTGAGAGAGGGATTCGAACCCTCGATACGGTTTCCCGTATACACGCGTTCCAGGCGTGCGCCTTCAACCACTCGGCCACCTCACCACGCGCGCCCCGGCTGGGCGGTGGCGCGGTGGCTCATCTAGTCGAATTGACGGCATCTGCCAAGCCCGCCCGCCGGCTTTAAAAACAACACCTCCTTTCGCTCCCGCTTCGTGCCCGGCTCTCACAATTGCGTGCGGCGATTGATCAAATTGGCCGATCGCCCTATCTCTCTGGCGAAACTCGCAGTTTTTCGCAGGCTCGCGCGTCCTCCCCGCGCCGGCCGGCCCAATTGTTTGACGGGAAAGACATGTTCCGCTTCATCTTTCGCGTTCTCGCCACCTTCTGTCTGGCCGTGGCCGTCATTATGGCTGTGCTCGACGCCACGCGATCAATCGCTTCGGATATGATCGTGATGACGCCGCTTTCGGAAAGCTGGCGCTCCGTCTCGGCACAAAGCTACGCGGCAGCCGAAGCCGCGGTAAGCGAGGTGATCGTGCCATACGCCTGGGACCCGGTCATACTGACATTGCTTTCGGCGCCCGGCTTCGCGGTGTTTCTGGGCTTCGCACTCATTTTTTATGTGATCGGACGTCGGCCCGAACGCCGCACCGGCCGCTTCGCCTCGATCTGATCTGGAAGGAGAACCATAGATGTTTTTCCTGGGCGACCTGATGAACAAGAAGACGCAATTGCCTGAAAAGGGAGACGCGCTGCCCGGCCGCGCGGAGCCTATTCCCACCTCAACCACGCATTTCGTTTCGGGCCGCCCGCTGCATGGGCCTTATCCCGAGGGTCTGGAGACCATCCAGTTCGGCATGGGCTGCTTCTGGGGCGCTGAGCGCTTGTTCTGGCAGACCGAAGGCGTGTGGGTTACCGCTGTCGGCTATGCCGGCGGCTTCACGCCCAACCCGACCTATCAGGAAACCTGCACGGGTCTGACCGGACACGCCGAGGTGGTGCTGGTCGTCTACGATCCGGCGCAGGTCACCCTGTCCGAGCTGCTTTCGATTTTCTGGGAAAGCCATGACCCCACACAGGGCATGCGCCAGGGCAATGATGTCGGCACCACCTACCGCTCGACGATCTATACAACCACCGACGCGCAATACGCCGCAGCGATCGCCTCGCGCGATGCCTATCAGGAGGCGCTCGGCGCGACCGGGCGTGGCCGCATCACCACAGAAATCAAGCCCGCGCCCGACTTCTATTTTGCCGAGGCCGAGCACCAGCAATATCTGGCAAAAAATCCGTATGGATATTGCGGTTTGCAGGGAACCGGTGTCTCCTGTCCGCTACCGGCAGCCGCCAGTCAGGGCTGAGGGCCGCCGGAACCATATTTGTCCGGAAGGTCAAAAATTCCGCGTGATATTTGCCCGTCCACGTGCAAAACTGGGGCGAAGCGGGATTTGTCTTCCGCCAAAAAACGTGCCGTTGCCGCTCAGGCAGCGGCCACAAGTAACAAAATGAGTGCAACCGACAGGGTGTGGATCACATGAAGAGATTAGTTCTTAGCCTTATGGCTGCTGCCGCGATGACCGTCACGGCATATGCGGAGGAAATCGCTCCTGCGCTGCTGTTCGATCTTGGCGGCAAGTTCGACAAGTCCTTCAACGAAGCGTCTTACAATGGCGCGCAGAAATTTACTGAAGAGACCGGCATCGAATATGTCGAGTTCGAGATTTCGAACGACGCCCAGCGCGAACAGGCGCTGCTGCGCTTCGCCGAGGATGGCCGCAATCCGATCGTGATGGCTGGTTTCTCCTGGGCCGCCGCACTTGAGAAAGTGGCTGCGGAATTCCCGGACACCGATTTCGCGATTATCGACATGGTCGTTGACCTGCCGAACGTGCGCTCGGTCGTCTACAACGAGCATGAAGGCTCCTACCTCGTTGGCATCCTCGCTGCGATGGCTTCCGATTCCAAGAAGGTCGGTTTCGTCGGCGGCATGGACATTCCGCTGATCCGCAAATTCGCTTGCGGCTATGTCGGCGGCGCCAAGGCTGCAGGGGCAACTGACGTGTTCCAGAACATGACCGGCGATACGCCGGCTGCATGGAACGACCCGACCAAGGGCGGCGAGATCACCAAGTCGCAGATGTCACAGGGCGCGGACGTTGTGTACGCGGCCGCCGGCGGCACCGGCGTGGGCGTGCTTCAGGCAGCTGCCGACGCAGACAATCTCGGCATCGGCGTCGACTCGAACCAGAACTACCTGCATCCGGGCAAGGTTCTGACCTCGATGCTTAAGCGCGTCGATCTGGCCGTTTATGACGCGTTCATGGACGCCAAGAACGGCGAGTTCACCGCTGGCTTCAACGTTCTCGGCCTGGCTGAGGACGGCGTTGGTTATGCGGTCGACGAGCACAACGAAGCTCTGATCACCGACGAGATGAAGGCCGCCGTCGAAGAGGCGAAGGCGAAGATCGTCGCTGGCGACATCACCGTTCACGACTACATGTCCGACAACAACTGCCCCTACTAATCGGGTAGCATAAGTTCTGCAGGCCGCCGGGTTCGCCCGGCGGCCTTTCTCTTTGGAACAACGATTCTCGCGCCTTGGCGATTGGCGGCGGCTGTTGGGACTGGACTACGGTTGCGCGTGATTCCGGGGCCCTTTGAGGCGCGCAATGGTTCGCACATCTGAAACGTCGTCGCGGGACATCTATGCTGTCCGAAGGGCACCATGAACGGCACAACGACCCCATCCTGAGGCGCTTTGCGAAGCAAAGCCTCGAAGGACGCACCATCTGATTGAAACAGGCGGTATTCGCACATGACCGGCAAAACGAGGCGCCTCGCCGCTATTTCCATGCTGCTGATCGCTGGCATCCTGGCCGGCACGCAGCTCGGCAAGATCGCGCCACTGATTGGCTGGTATCGCGATGACGCCGGCATGTCGCTGGTCGCCATCGGCTGGCTGACAGCGCTGCTCGGCCTGTTCGTGGCTCTTGCTTCGCTGCCGGCGTCTTTCGTGATCAGTCGCGCCGGCCTGTTTCGCTCATTCGTGCTGTCGGCCGTCCTGCTATTTGTTGGCGGTGTCGGCATCGCTGTGTTTGAGAGCCCGACGCTGGTGCTTGCCGCGCGGTTGGTCGAGGCGCTCGGTTACCTGCCGCTGGTCATCGCCACGCCGGCGCTGGTCAGCGCTTTGGCGCCGGCCGACTTCAAGGCCCCGGCTCTGGCGATCTGGGGCGGCTTCGTGCCGATTGGTTTCGCCATTGCCGATTTTCTCGCATTGGGCGTCGTGCCGGCCTTTGGCGAGCGCGCCTTTCTGGGGGTGGCAGTGGTGGCGTTCGGCGCCTCCAGCCTGCTCGCCATCCTTTTGGCATGGGCGCTCGATCCAGTTGACGAGCCGCCCCGGTCGCAGCGCCAGCCGCCGGTTCTGGCCACGGCGTCGATGGACGTTCTGCTCGTCGCAGCCGCCTTCGGCGTTTACGTCACCTTGTCGATCGCCTTCTTTGCCTTCCTGCCGGAATTCATCCAGTCAGGCCGTTCGGATCTGGCGCTTGCAGCCGGCGTCATCGCGCTCATCGTGCCGGTCGGCAACATCTTCACCGGCTACGTGATGAAAGGTCGCCGCGCCCGCTTCGCCATGCTTTTGTGCATTGCCGGCTTTCTTGGAACGGCCGTTTCGGCTCTGCCCATGTTCACGCCAAGCGGCGCGGTCGTGGCTACGACAGCCGCGGTCATCTACGCTGTCGCAAGCGGCGTGATCGCCTCGACGCTCTTCGCCAGCGTGCCCTTCATCGTGCCCGTCGGTGGCTCTGTATCGGTGGCGATAGGCATTATCGCGCAGGCGGGCGGCATCACGACTGTCATCGCGCCGCCCATCGCGGGTTACATCATCGAGCGTTTCGGATTTAACGGTCTGGGCTGGTTTCTGGCGCTGGCAGCGCTGCTCGGCCCTGTTCTGTTGATGCCGCTGGTGCGGCGTGGACGGACCGGCCGCATCGACTGAAGGCCAGCCGCTTCAATAATGCGGCGGTTTGGTCACCGGCGTTTCCGGTGCCGTCTGTTCCTCAAGCACCAGGAAGCGCTCGGTCAGAGCGTCCAGCTTCTTGCGCATTTTCTCCGTCAGCGACCATTGTTCGCTGAGCTGTTCCGAGAGCTCCGCGATAGTGCGCTCCTGTTCCGCGACCAGCATTTCCAGTCGGATGATGCGCTCATCAGTATCCTGCGTCATCGCACCAACCCTTCAAGTGCTGCCCGCAGCCGCTCATTGAGCGGTTTCGGCCGCCGCGTCTGCCGGTCGACATAAACATGCACGAAAAACCCCTCGGCCGCCGCGCTCTCCTCGTCATTGCGGAACAGGCCGACCTCGTAACGCACGGACGACCCGCCAAGCCGCGCCACCCGAATGCCCGCATGAACCACATCGGGAAACACGATTTCGGCGTGGTAGCGGCAGCCGGTTTCCACCACGAGCCCGATCTGGTCGCTGGCCTGTATATCGAGCACACCCTCGCCGACGAGCCAGCCATTTACCGCCGTGTCGAACAGCGAATAGTGGACCACATTGTTCATGTGGCCATAAACGTCATTGTCCATCCAGCGGGTGGTGATCTGGCGGAATACGGCATAGTCGCCCCGTTTGGCGGGCGGATTGCGTGTCGGGTTGTTGTTCAATGCTTGCGTGGCCGTCTTGTTTTGCTCACAGCGGAAATTGACAAGCGTCGCTGCTTTTGTCGAGACTGGACGCGGCGCCGGTTTGTCCGTGGGGTAATTGGCAGCCGGGGACCGCCATGATAGTCCTCTTGACCAAATGATAAAAAATCGCCGCTCGACGGCGAATAACAGAGTGGGAACGGGCGATGGCGGAAGCCGCGATCGAGCTTGTCGGCATCAACAAGAGTTTCGGCGCGGTCCATGCCAACCGCGATATCGACCTTAAGGTTCACCGTGGCACCATCCACGGCATCATCGGCGAAAACGGCGCCGGCAAATCGACCCTGATGTCGATCCTCTATGGCTTCTACCAGGCCGACAGCGGCTCCATCAGCGTCAATGGCAAGCCAACCACCATCGACACGCCCAACGATGCGATCGCCGCCGGCATCGGTATGGTCCACCAGCACTTCATGCTGGTCGAGAACTTCACCGTCCTGGAAAACGTGATCCTCGGCGCGGAAGGCGAGCCGCTCCTCAACACTTCGATCGCCAAGGCGCGATCCGAGCTGCAGCGGCTGGAGCGCGATTACGGTCTGGAAGTCGATCCCGACGCTGTTATCGAGCAATTGCCCGTCGGCCTGCAGCAGAGGGTCGAAATTCTGAAGGCCCTTTACCGCGGCGCCGACATCCTCATTCTGGACGAACCCACCGGCGTGCTTACGCCGGCTGAGGCCGACCACCTGTTCCGCATTCTCGCCCAGCTCAAGGATGAGGGCAAAACCGTCGTTCTGATCACGCACAAGCTGCGCGAGATCATGGCCATCACCGACGCCGTCTCGGTTATGCGGCAGGGCGAAATGGTCGCCACGCGCAAAACCTCTGAAACCACCGTCGAGGAACTCGCGGAGCTCATGGTCGGGCGTCGCGTTCTCCTGCGCGTGGAAAAGGGCGATGCGAACCCGGGCGACGTCAAACTCGCCGTGCGCAACCTCACTGTGCGGGATTCGCGCGGCGTCACCATGGTCGACAATGTATCGTTCGACGTGCGCGCCGGCGAGATCGTCGGCATTGCCGGCGTCGCAGGCAACGGTCAGTCGGAGCTGATCGAGTCCATTTCCGGCATCCGCCGCGCGCTCTCCGGCGAAGTTACGCTCGACGGCTCTCCTATCGACGTGACGGGCACGGCCGATCCGGGTGAACTGCGCGAGCGCGGAATGGCGCATGTGCCGGAGGACCGGCACCATGTCGGCCTCGTGCTCCAGTTCGAGGAGAACGAAAACTCGATCCTCGGCTATCACGACAAGCCGCAATATCTGAGCGGACCGCTGCTCAATCGCGATGCCATTGTCGCCGACGCAAAAGACAAGATCGAGAAATACGATATCCGCCCCGGCAACCCGATGCTGAAAACCGCCAACTTCTCCGGCGGCAATCAGCAGAAGATCGTGCTCGCGCGCGAAATGGACGCCGACCCTGGCGTGCTGATCGTCGGACAGCCGACGCGCGGCGTCGATGTCGGCGCGATCGAGTTCATCCACAAACGCCTGATCGACATGCGCGACCAGGGCAAGGCCGTGCTGCTTATTTCGGTGGAGCTGGACGAAATCCGCTCCCTCTCCGACCGCATATTGGTGATGTTTGACGGCCGCATCGTCGGCGAACGTGGCCCCGACGCCACGGAAGGCGAACTCGGCCTGCTGATGGCCGGCGTTGAATCGAAGGAAGCAGCCGAATGAGTGCGCCTTACGCAAAGCTGCCCGGCTGGGCCGATTACGGGCTGATCCCGGTCATCAACCTGCTCGTTGCGTTTCTTGTTGCCGGCCTGGTGGTCATGCTGGTTGGCGAGAACCCGCTGCGCGCTGCCGGCATTCTGGTTGAGGGCGCATTCGGCCGCGGCCAGTCGATCGCCTACACGCTGTACTATGCAACGAGCTTCATATTCACCGGGCTGGCTGTTGCGGTCGCTTTTCATTGCGGCCTGTTCAACATTGGCGGCGAGGGGCAAGCCTACATCGCCGGCGTTGGCGTTGCGGTGGTGTGTCTCACGCTCGATGGCGTGTTTCCGTGGTGGATCAACTTTCCGCTGGCGATCCTCGGCGCGGGCGCGGTTGGTGCGTTCTGGGCTTTCATTCCCGGAATATTGCAGGCCAAACGCGGCTCCCACATCGTCATTACCACCATCATGTTCAACTTCATCGCCGCCAGCGTGATGGTCTATCTGCTGGTCGACGTCATCAAACCGGCCGGCTCGATGGCGCCGCAAACCCGCACCTTCCTGGAAGGCGCGCAACTGCCCAAGCTCAACTGGGTCATCGAGATGCTCGGCCTACCGATCCGCTCGTCGCCCTTCAACATCACCTTCCTGCTGGCGTTGGTCTGCGCCTGGCTTGTCTGGCTGCTGATCTGGCGCACGCGGCTGGGTTATGAAATCCGCACGCAGGGCCACAGCCCCAAGGCCGCGCGTTATGCCGGCATTGGCGAAGCGCGCATCATCGTGATCACCATGATCATCTCCGGCGCACTCGCCGGCATGATGGCGCTCAACCCGATCATGGGCGACCAGCATCGCGTGCAGCTCGATTTCGTCACCGGTGCCGGTTTCGTCGGCATCGCGGTGGCGCTGATGGGCCGTTCGCACCCGGTCGGTATCATCCCGGCCGCCATCCTGTTCGGCGCGCTCTATCAGGGCGGCGCTGAGCTTTCATTCGAGATACCGACCATCAGCCGCGACATGATCGTGATCATCCAGGGTCTGGTCATCCTGTTTGCGGGCGCGCTTGAGCATATGTTCCGCCCGCAGATTCAGACGATATTCGCAACGCTGCGACCGCGATCGTCCGGGGTCGAGGCACCGAGCGGTGAGGGCGCCTGACATGGAGTTCTTCACCACCATCGTCCAGATACTGGATTCCACCGTCCGCCTGTCCGTGCCGCTGCTGCTTGCCTGTCTCGCAGGGCTCTATTCCGAACGCTCCGGCATTTTCGATATCGGCCTTGAGGGCAAGATGCTGGCCGGCGCATTCGCCGCCGGCGCGGCCGCCGCTGTCATGGGCTCGGCCTGGGCCGGCCTCGCCATGGCGGTGCTTATCTCAGTCGGCCTCGCGCTGGTGCATGGCTTTGCCTCGATCACTCACCGCGGCAACCAGATCGTGTCGGGCGTGGCGATCAATTTCGTGGCCGCCGGCTCCACCATCATCCTCGGCCAGGCCTGGTTCAGCCAGGGCGGGCGCACGCCATCGCTTGCGGCCGAAGGCCGGTTCGGCGCGGTCAACCTGCCATTCGCCGACGCGGTGGCCGATGTCCCGATCGTAGGTCAGATTTACTCCGAGCTTCTGTCCGGCCATTCCTTGCTTGTCTATTTCGCCTTCGCGATGGTGCCCTTTACCTGGTGGGTGCTTTTCCGCACCCGATTCGGGCTCAGGCTGCGGGCTGTCGGCGAAAACCCGGCAGCGGTGGACACCGCCGGCATATCGGTCGCCTGGCTTCGCTATCGCGCCGTCATCTGCACCGGCATTCTGTGCGGCTTTGCCGGCGCCTATCTGGCACTCGCCATGAATGCCGGCTTTGTGAAGGACATGACTGCAGGCCGTGGCTTCATCGCACTCGCCGCGCTCATCTTCGCCAAATGGCGTCCGGTACCGGCGATGATGGCCTGCCTGCTCTTCGGCTTCCTCGATGCCGCTGCCATCCGCCTCGGCGGTTCGCCGCTGCCGATTGTGGGGCGCGTGCCGGTTCAGTTCTTCCAGGCGCTGCCCTATGTGCTGACCGTGGTTCTGCTCGCCGGCTTCATCGGCAAGGCGATCCCGCCACGCGCCGGCGGCCAGCCTTATGTGAAAGAGAGATGAGACCTGTGAATGGCGAATGGCCAAATGGTGAATGGAGAATAGGAGCCAACAACTCTCCTGGCCCGTTCCATTTACCATTCACTATTCACCATTCACCCCGCCGAGACGGAACCGCCACGCATGTCCCATGACCTCTTCCTCGCCGCGCGCGAAGCGATGGCGAAGTGCCACGCGCCTTATTCGAAGTTTCCCGTCGGCGCGGCGATCCGCACCGAGGATGGTCGGGTTTTTGCCGGCGCCAATATCGAGAACGCCTCTTTCCCCGAAGGCTGGTGCGCGGAAACGACGGCGCTGTCGCATTATGTGATGGGCGGCGGCGGGCGCATCACCGAAATCGCGGTGGTGGCCGAGAAGATGGCGCGCATCACGCCTTGCGGCGGCTGCCGCCAGCGCCTTGCCGAATTTGCCGGCCCGGATGCGAAGCTGCATCTGTGCGACGACAAAGGCGTGGTCGAAACCATGCCGATGTCCGATATCCTGCCCCTCGGCTTTCAGGGAGAAACGCTGAAATGAAGGAAGCGGAAGCCCGCCTCGTCGAGGCGCTCAACGGCATCGCGGCGGATACCGCACTCGTGCTGGGCTCCGGCCTTGGCGGGCTGGTCGATGAGGTTGAAAACCTCGTGCGCGTTTCATATGCCGATCTGCCGGGTTTTCCGCAAAGTGGCGTGACGGGTCATGCCGGCGAGGTCGTTGCCGGTCATCTCGCCGGCGCGCCGGTGGTCATGCTGTCGGGCCGCGCGCATTATTATGAGCACGGCAACGCTGCCGCCATGCGCCCCGCGCTCGAAGTGCTTTCCGGCATCGGCATCAAGAAGCTCATCCTCACCAATGCGGCCGGGTCGCTCGAACCGGACATGGGTCCGGGCTCGGTTATGCTGATCGAAGACCACATCAACTTTTCCGGCACCAACCCGCTTTTCGGTGAACCGTCCGACAAGCGATTTGTCGGCCTGACCGAAGCCTATGATCCAGGCATTCGCGCTGCCCTCCAGAAGTCGGCGATGGAAACGGACACGGAGCTCTTCAAGGGCGTCTACATGTGGTTCTCCGGCCCCTCTTTCGAAACGCCAGCCGAAATCCGTATGGCGCGCGTCATGGGCGCGACGGCGGTCGGCATGTCGACAGTGCCGGAGGTCATCCTCGCCCGTTTTCTGGGCATGCGCGCCGCGGCCTGTTCGGTCATTACCAACCTTGCCGCGGGCATGACCGGCAGTGAGCTCTCGCATCAGGAAACGAAGGATATGGCTCCGCTGGGCGGCAAGCGCCTGGCGGCCATCCTGAAAGAATATTTCCGGGCAGGCGGCAATGCGTGACGCTGTTTTTCCCTCCCCGTCTCGGGGAGGGTGCCGAGCACAGCGAGGCGGGTGGGGCAGGTTCATGTCGCGCGCGACTTCCATGACCCCGCCCTTCCAATCGCTGGTGGCGATTATTCAACCTTCCCATGAAGGCGAGAGCGACTAACCCATGCTCCCTCAGGAAATTATCCGCAAGAAGCGCGGCGGCGATCAGCTGAGCGACGAAGAGATCGGCGCATTCGTTGAAGGTCTCGCCAAAGGCACGTTCACCGAGGGCCAGGTGGCGGCGCTCGCCATGGCGATCTTCCTGAATGGCATGAAGCGTGACGAGGCGGTCGCGCTCACGCTCGCCATGCGCGATTCCGGCGATGTGCTCGACTGGTCTGACCTTCCCGGCCCGGCAACTGACAAGCACTCCACCGGCGGTGTGGGCGACAATGTCTCGCTCATGTTGGCGCCAATCGTGGCCGCATGCGGCGCCTTCGTACCCATGATCTCCGGCCGTGGCCTCGGTCACACCGGCGGAACGCTGGACAAGATGGACTCGATCCCGGGCTACACCTCGCAGCCCGACAATGCGCTTTTCCGCAAGACGGTACGGGATGTCGGCTGCGCCATCATCGGCCAGACGGCCCGCCTCGCGCCTGCGGACAAACGCTTCTACGCGATCCGCGACGTGACCGGCACAGTGGAATCGATTCCGCTGATCACGGGTTCCATCCTGTCGAAAAAACTGGCAGCCGGCCTCGGTTCGCTGGTGCTCGATGTGAAATCCGGCAATGGCGCCTTCATGTCGACCGCGCGCGACGCCGGCAAGCTCGCCCGCAGCCTGGTCGAAACCGCCAACGGCGCCGGGCTGCCGACAACCGCCCTGATCACCGACATGAACGAACCGCTGGCGTCGGCCGCCGGCAACGCGGTGGAAGTCGCCAATGCGGTCGAGTTCCTTACCGGAAAGCGCGACAAGCGGCTGGAATCGGTCACGCTGGCGCTCGCAGCCGAAATGCTGATGCTCTCGGGCACCGCCACATCCCTGCACGAGGCCGCACTGGTAACGCGTAACGCACTCGACAGCGGCAAGGCCGCCGAAGTGTTCGGCCGCATGGTTTCCGCACTTGGCGGCCCCGCAGATTTCATGGAAAATCATACAAAGCATCTGCCGGGCGCAAAGGTCGAGCTCGCGGTCAGTGCTGACCGCGCAGGCTATATGTCGGCGGTTGAAACCCGCAATATCGGAATTGCTGTCGTGGCGATGGGCGGCGGCCGCACAGATCCAGGCGCGGAGATCGACCACGCCGTCGGCATTACGCGGCTGCTGCCGGTGGGCTCCCGGATCAAGGCGGGCGAGGCACTGGCGCTCGTCCATGCGCGCTCGCAATCGCAAGCGGAGGAAGCTGCCGGTATTGTGCGTGAGGCATGTACGATATCGGAGGAAAAGCCGAACGTGCACCGCCCTGTCAGACGCCGTGTGGTCGCCGACGGTTAGCGGAGCTACTGCTCGAGCACAAGCTCGCCATATTCGACTTTGTAGCCCGAAAGGCGGCTGAGAAAACTCATCCCCACAAGCGTGCCGGCCAGCGCGTTGTCATCCAGAACCACGGCCTGAACATCGCGCACCCGAATGCGGCCCACTTCGACTGTGTCGATCATAGCCGCGGCAGCACGCGTGGTGCCGTTCGCGGTCCTGACCTCGTGTTTGAAGTCGCTGTTGGACAGATTGATGCCAAGCCGCCGCGCAGTCGAGCGGTTGATCGCGATCAGCGTCGCGCCCGTATCGATCAGCGCCGGTGTGCTGCGGCCGTTCAGCCGGAAGTCGGCGCGATAGTGCCCGCTGCTGTCCGCGGTGATGCCGAATGACCTGCTGGAGCGCGCAAGACGCGATTCTTGCGGCTGCATCTTGTTCACGACAACAACCTGCCGGTCCTGCTTCGGCTCCGGCGCGCTTTCTTCCATCGCGCTTTCCATAAAACTGTGAAAAGCGTCCGGATTGCTCTGATAGAGAATAGGCACGGAAGCCGAGCTTCCGGCGAAGATACCGAGAATGAGAAGTTTGCGCAGCATGGCGGCCCGCCCCTGTTCGGAGCCACACTATGCCGCGCCGGCTATTCTGCGGTTAACGAAATCGCCCGCGCACCGGCAGGGTTAACCGCTGGTTACTTCGTTCCATACATGCGGTCGCCGGCATCGCCCAGCCCAGGCACGATATAGCCCTTCTCGTTAAGGTGGCTGTCGATCGAAGCGGTGAAAACCGGCACGTCTGGGTGCGCCTTGGTGAAGTTCTCGATGCCCTCGGGCGCCGCCAGCAGGCACAGGAAGCGCAGATTGGTCGCGCCGCGCTCCTTCAGCTTGTCGACCGCCGCGATTGAGGAATTGCCGGTCGCCAGCATGGGGTCGACAACGATGATCAGCCGGTCTTCCAGGTCGCTCGGCGCCTTGAAGAAATATTCCACCGCCTCAAGCGTCTCATGGTCGCGATAGAGCCCCACATGAGCCACGCGCGCGGCTGGAACCAGATCAAGCATGCCGTCGAGCAGCCCGTTGCCGGCGCGCAGAACCGAGGCGAAGACGAGCTTCTTGCCTTCCAGAATCGGCGCGTCCATGGGTTCGAGCGGCGTCTCGATCCTCGATGTGGTCAGTTCAAGGTTGCGCGTCACCTCATAACAAAGCAGCAGCGAAATCTCGCGCAGCAGCCGCCGGAAACTCGCGGTCGAGGTTTCCCTGTTGCGCATGATGCTGAGCTTGTGCTGGACCAGCGGGTGGTCGACGACGGTTACGCCCTTCATGCGGCTCTCCTCGAAAATTTTCTTGTTTGCACCTTAGCGCGCCGGCCGGCGCGATACACCTGCGGCATGCGGCGCGATAACAGCTTTGTCGCTCAGCTCTCGAGCTTGGCCATCAGCCGAGCGCGCGTGTCTTCATCGACGTATGCCGCTGCAAGCGCGGTGCGGGTCGCTTCGGTCAAATCGTCGTCCGCCATGCCGAAATGCTCGGCCGCAACCTCATATTCCTTCTTCAGTGAAGTATGAAAATAGGGCGGATCGTCCGAATTGAGCGTCACCTTGCAGCCGGCCTTGCGAAGCGCCGGAAAAGGGTGCGCACCAAAGTCCGGGAACACCTTCAGCTCGATATTCGAAACCGGGCAGACCTCCAGCACCACGCCCTCATCTGCAATGCGCTTTACCAGATCGGGGTTTTCGATCGCCCTCACGCCGTGCCCAATACGCGAAGGGCGAATATGGTCGAGCGCATCGCGGACGCTCTCCCACCCGGCGAGCTCGCCGGCATGCACGGTGATGCCGAGCCCCGCCTCGCGGGCAATGTCGAATGCGCGCACATAATCGGCATGGTTGCCGAAACGCTCTTCGCCCGCCATGCCGTAGCCGGTCACCAGCGGGTGCCCGCAATTCACCGCGAAACGCGCCGCGTCTTCCACCGACTCAACGCCGAAATGGCGCACGCCGGTCACGATCATGCGCGATTCGATGCCGCTCGCCTCCTTGGCGCGGCGCATGCCTTCGCCAAGCGCGTTGGTATAGGTCTCTGGTGACAGGCCCGCCCGGCGCGCATGATCGGGCGAGGTGAAGAACTCCGAATAGATCGCGCCGTCGCGCGCAATGCTGGTCAGATAGTGCTCGGCCAGCAGCGCATAATCGTCTTCGTCGCGAAAGAGATCGGCGGAGAAATCGTAAGCCGCGAGGAATGTGGTGAAATCCTCCCACACAAATGCGCCGTTCTGGATGAAGCGCGATGTGTCCGCGCCATATTTGCGCGCTTGCTGTTCCACCAGTTCAGGCGCCGCTGCCCCCTCGATATGACAGTGAAGTTCGGCCATCGCCACCATCGGCATCTCCCTTAACCAAGCGAATGGGCGCGGCCCTTCATCGCGGGTGAGACAATAGCGCCCGCAAATTCGATGGGCTATGGTCCCGCCGGTTTTTGACAGGAAATTGGGCATGGCCGGGCAGCGCACCACCGCCGCGGGCGGCATGGAAACCAGCTACGGGTTTCAGACCGTCGACGAGCGCGAGAAGCAGGGCATGGTGGACGAGGTGTTTCACCGCGTCGCAAGGCGCTACGACGTCATGAACGATCTGATGTCGGGCGGCATGCACCGGCTGTGGAAAGACGCCATGGTTGCATGGCTGAACCCGCCCAAACGCCCCGGCTGGAAGCTGCTCGACGTTGCCGGAGGCACGGGCGACATCGCATTTCGCGCGGCCGAGGCTTCCGGTGGCAATGCAGCCGTCACCGTCCTCGACATCAATGGTTCCATGCTGGGCGTCGGCCGGGAGCGCGCCGAAAAACGCGGGCTCGCCGAAAGAATGGAGTTCGTCGAAGCCAATGCGGAAAGCCTGCCTTTCCCCGACGCCAGCTTCGACGCCTATACAATAGCCTTCGGCATTCGTAACGTGCCGCACATCGACGTCGCGTTGTCGGAAGCCTTTCGTGTGCTGAAGACCGGCGGCCGCTTCCTGTGCCTCGAATTCTCCGAGGTCGACTTCCCGCCACTGGAGAATTTTTACGAGGCTTGGTCCTTCAACGCCATTCCGCGCATTGGCCAGATGGTGACGGGCGATGCTGAGCCCTACAAATATCTGGTCGAATCGATCCGGCGCTTCCCCAACCAGGGCGATTTCGCCGACATGATCTCCGCCGCAGGCTTCGAGCGCGTCACATGGCGCGATTACACCGGTGGCATCGCAGCTTGCCATTCCGGCTGGAAACTCTGAGCCGGCGCCGCAGATGAGCACATTGGGCGCATATTTCCGGCTGGCCCGTGCGGGCTGGGTCATGGTTCGAGAAGGTGTCGTCGCGGCCCTGCCGGGTGACGATCTCGAAGGCCCGCCGCGTCTTGCCTGGCGCGCCGCCAGGCTTCTCGCCAGAAACCGCGCCCGCAAGCGAGACCGCAGCGAGCGCATTGCCAAGGCAATCGAGCGGCTGGGGCCGTCTTATGTGAAGCTCGGCCAGTTTCTGGCCACGCGGCCTGATGTGGTCGGCCACGAAATCGCGGTCGATCTTGCCACCTTGCAGGACCGCATGGCGACCTTCCCGCGTGCAGCCTCCGTCACTGCAATTGAAGGGTCGATCGGCCAGCCGGTCTCGGCGCTCTTTGCGTCGCTGGACGAACCGGTCGCAGCTGCCTCAATCGCGCAGGTCCATTCAGCAACGATCGACGAGGGCGAGCAGACACGGCGCGTTGCGGTCAAGGTCATTCGTCCGGGCGTGCGCCGTCGTTTCTACCGCGACCTCGAAGGCTTTTTCCTCGCAGCCCATCTGCAGGAGCGGTTCATTCCCTCCTCGCGACGGCTGAAGCCGATGGAGGTTGCGCAGACTCTGGCTCAGACCACCAAGATCGAAATGGATTTGCGGCTTGAGGCCGCCGCGCTCTCCGAGATGGCGGAGAACATCGCTGACGATCCAGGTTTCCGCATCCCCTCGGTCGATTGGGCTCGCACTGGGCGCGATGTCGTCACCATGGAGTGGATCGACGGCGTAAAAATGTCGGATGTCGAGGGGCTGCGCGCCGCCGGGCACGATCCCGTGGCGCTTGCGGCGACGCTCATCCAGTCGTTCCTGCGTCATACGCTGCGCGACGGCTTCTTCCACGCCGACATGCACCCTGGCAATCTGTTCGTTGAAGCGGACGGCACCATAGTCGCGGTCGATTTCGGCATCATGGGCCGGCTCGGCCGCAAGGAACGCCGCTTCCTGGCCGAGATACTCTACGGCTTTATCCGCCGCGATTTCCGCCGTGTGGCCGAGGTGCATTTCGAGGCGGGTTATGTGCCCGGCCACCACGATGTCGCGGCCTTCGCGCAGGCGCTGCGCGCCATCGGCGAACCGATCCACGGTCAGCCCGCCGAAACCATCTCCATGGCCAAGCTGCTCACGCTGCTGTTCGAGGTGACCGAACTGTTCGATATGCAAACGCGGCCCGAGCTGCTTCTCCTGCAGAAGACCATGGTCGTGGTGGAGGGCGTGGCACGTACGCTCGACCCGCATTTCAACATGTGGAAGACCGCCGAGCCTGTGGTCGGCACCTGGATCGCCGAGAATCTCGGGCCTCGCGGCGTCATCTCCGACGCGCGTGAGGGCGTCGGCGCCATGCTGTCTCTGGCCCGTCAGGCGCCCGACCTAGCCGCGCGCACCGAGCGGCTGTCGCGCGAAATCAACGCGATGGCCGAAAACGGCCTGCGCTTCGACGCAGAAACCGCCGAAGCCATCGGCCGCGCCGAGGCGCGTCACTCGCGCTGGGGCCGCGCCGCGCTCTGGGTCATCGCCATTTCCGCCGCCGTGATCGCCTGGCAGCTGGTTTGACAGCGTTGCTAGCAATGCCTACATTGCTAGCAACGGAGGCATGACGATGGCCACGCTGACAATCAGAAATGTCGAAGAGGCCACAAAGCAGGCGCTACAGCATCGTGCGGTACGTCATGGCGTCTCCATGGAACAGGAAATCAGAACGATCTTGGACGAGGCTGCGCGCAGCGGCGGCACACCCGACCGTGAAGAGAGCCTCTACGATGCCATTCGCCGGCTTGTTGAGCCGCATGGCGGGTTTGAGATCGAAATCCCGCAGCGCGAAGCAATGCGCGAGCCGCCTGACTTTTCCTGATGTTGCTTCTGGACACCAATGTGGTTTCAGGAACCTTCAGGCCCGCACGCGAACCTGTTGTACAGCGCTGGTTCAATTCGGTTGAAAGAAACAGCCTCTATGTGTCCGCAATCACTAAAGCGGAACTGCTCTATGGCTTGGCGATAATGCCCGCTGGCAGGCGCAAGCTCGACCTCGCTGAAGTGATCTGGCGGTTTCTCGCACAGGAAATACGAACGGAAATATTGCAGTTCGGTTCTGTCGAAGCGGAGTACTTTGCCGAAATCGCTGCAGCACGACGCGACAAAGGGCGGCCCATTAGTCAGTCCGATGCGCAAATTGCGGCGATCGCACGGGCACGCGGATTCACCGTAGCGACGCGCAACGTTAGCGATTTCGAGGAATGTGGCGTAGAGATCGTCAACCCTTGGAGTGGCTTCGAATGAACCTTCCACCTCGCCATATCCTGCTCATCATTGGCGGCGGCATCGCGGCCTATAAGTGCCTCGACCTGATACGCCGCCTACGAGAGCGCGGTTTCGCCGTGCGCTGCGTGATGACCGAAGCCGCCTGCCAGTTCATCACCCCGCTTTCGGTGGGTGCGCTGTCGGCCGATCACGTTTTCACCGACCTCTTCGACCGGCAGGACGAGCAGGATGTCGGCCATATCCGCTTGGCCCGCGAAGCAGACCTTATTGTCGTCGCGCCAGCGACGGCCGATCTGATGGCGAAGCTCGCCAACGGCCTCGCCAATGACCTCGCTTCTGCTGTGCTGCTCGCGGCCCGCGCCCCGGTGCTGATGGCGCCTGCCATGAACCCGGCCATGTGGTCGAACCCAGCGACGCGCCGCAACCGCGAAACCCTAGCGCGGGACAGCGTCCGTTTCGTGGGCCCCAATAGCGGCGAGATGGCCGAAAGCGGCGAGGCCGGCGAAGGCCGCATGGCCGAACCGCTTGAAATCGTAGCCGCCGCCGAAGCGCTTCTGAACCCGGCTGATCAGCCGCTCGCCGGCAAGCGCATCGTCATGACATCGGGCCCGACCCACGAGCCGATGGATCCTGTGCGCTACATCGCCAATCGTTCATCCGGCAAGCAGGGTCACGCGATCGCTGCCGCTCTTGCTCGGCTCGGCGCCGACGTGCACCTGGTTTCGGGCCCGGTGAACATTCCCGATCCCGCTGGCGTATCGGTTACGCACGTCGAAACCGCGCGCGAAATGAAGGCCGCAGTCGAGGCCGAGTTGCCCGCCGATGCCGGCATCTTTGTTGCTGCCGTCGCGGATTGGCGCCCCGCAAATGAAGGGGCGGAAAAGATCAAGAAGAAGGCCGGCGAGGGCCCGCCGCCGCTTGCCATGGTCGAGAACCCGGACATTCTGGCAACGATTGGCCATCACGATAAGCGCCCGGGTCTTGTAATCGGCTTTGCCGCCGAGACGGAAAATCTAGCCAAAAATGCCGCAGCGAAATTGAAGAAGAAGCGCGCCGATATCATCGTCGCCAACGATGTCTCGCATGATTCCGGAATTGGTGCTCAGGGCGTGATGGGCGGCGACCGCAACCTGGTCCGGATCGTGTCCGCCGATGGCGTCGAGGAATGGCCGGAACTCAGCAAAGCGGACGTTGCGGAACGGCTTGCGGCATTGGTGGCCGAGCGGCTGAGATAGTCCGACGGGCTTCTGTGCCCAACCCAACGCTCATTGTTCTTTTCAGCATTCGGCCTCAAGCCGCGGCAACGTGCGTGTTCGGAGGTCGGGCCGCAGCGCGTATCGCCTCATCAGAATTTCGTGATGAAACAAGCGGCGGCTTCAGCTCGTTGTTTCGGTATTCGCGCCGCACTGGATTGCACACGCAACTGGAGCGGATTTTGAACGAATTACGAATGGAGAATATTTGATGCTTAATCGCACACTCACGATTTCTGCGATCGTTCTGGCTGCCACTGGTGCCGCAATCGCACAGGATAAGGGTCCCGACATCGTTTCGATCGACGCGTCCAGCGCCATGATCGAAGGCTCGAAGGTGACCAACATTTCGGCTGAGATCGATCGTGCCGGCTATCTGGTCATCCATAACGATGCTGCCGGTGCTCCGCCTGCCTCGCTTGGTCATGTCCGCCTCAATCCGGGCAGGACAGGCGACATCAGCATTGACACCGGTGCGATGATCGACCCGGCCAGCAATGTCACGCTGATGCTGCACTACGAGACCAACGACAACAACAGCTATGACTTTGGTCCGGGTTCGACCGACGTGGACGGCCCCGTCATGGTTGGCGACACTGTTGCCAATGTCGCAATCGGCGACAGCATGTAATTCGTACCGTCTCGGTAACGAGAACGCCCGGCGCCACACGGCGCCGGGCGTTTCGTTTTGGTCGGGTGAGAAATCAGGCCGAAGGCTGCTTGGTCTTCCTGAGATAAGGCAGCACGCGTTCGAACGAACCGAACTTCTCACTCGCCTCGTCGTCAGGCACCGCGGCTGTGATGATCACATCCTCGCCCTGCTTCCAGTTGGCGGGTGTCGCCACCTTGTGCTTCGCGGTGAGATGCAGTGAATCGACCGCGCGCAGGATTTCGTCGAAGTTGCGCCCGGTCGTCATCGGGTAGCTCAGCGTCAGCTTGATCTTCTTGTCCGGACCGACGACGAAAACGGTGCGCACGGTCTGGTTGTCGGCCGGCGTGCGGCCTTCGGAGCTGTCGCCGGCTTCGGCTGGCAACATGTCATAGAGCTTCGCTACCGCGAGGTCGCCATCGGCGATCAGCGGATAGTCGACGTCAAAGCCGGTCGCTGTCTTGATGTCGTTCTTCCACTTGGTGTGGCTCTCAACCGGGTCGACGGAAATTCCGATAATCTTCACGCCGCGCTTCTCGAATTCCGGCGCAAGCCCGGCCATTGTGCCGAGTTCGGTTGTGCAGACTGGAGTAAAATCCTTCGGATGCGAGAACATGACCGCCCAGCCATCGCCTATCCAGTCGTGAAAGCTGATCCGGCCATGCGTTGTTTCGGCGGTGAAGTCGGGTGCGGTGTCGTTGATGCGCAGACCCATGTCGCGTCTCCTTGTCCTGGTGGCTGTCAGCCGCCATGTGGCGTTGCCATAATCATAGCGCAAGTTGCGCGCGGCGCGACAAATGAGACTGCGATTGTTCCTGCGCGCCGGAACAATATGGCGCAGCGCGCCGCTTCGTTTGAAAATTCCGTCCCTTCCGCCCGTTCATGCCGGTTTTTCTGCCTCTGGCGCATTCATCAGCGCCTCGCCCATCAGTTCTTCAACGAACAGGCTGACCAGCTGGGCGCGGCCTGACACATCGGCCTTGCGGTAGATCGCATTCAGCTGCGCTTTCACTGTGCCGTCGCGGCGCTCGCGCATGGTTGCAATTTCGGAGATTGAGAACCCTTTTACGGCCAGCATCGCCACGTCGCGTTCCGAGGCGGTGAGCCCCCATTCGTTGAAATGCTGGGTCATGAGCTCTGCGAACGCGCCAGAGGCCGCTTTCAGCGCGCTTTCCATCTGGCTCCCGCGCCGCATTAGCCGGCGCACCTCGAACGCGGTCACGGCCAACCCGCAGGTAAGCGCCAGAACCACCAGATATTCGAATGTGTCGCTTTCCTTCACGCCGGGTGCTGCGTCGTAGCCCATAAGGTCGGCATAGGCATCGGCCAGGAAAAACACCACGCAAAACACCTGCAGCACCAGAACCGCAGGCAACAGGATTTTCAGTCCACCCATTGTCGACCCCTCGTCGTTTGCGTGTGGCGCCGCCCGCGAACGGGGCGGCGCCTGGTGGCGATCAGTCGTCGCCGTCGTCTTCATCATCGTCGTCGCTCCCGACCTTGAGCACTTCGCCGGTCGCCGGATCGATCTCGGCTTCGAGCGACAGGCCATCCATTGCGAACTCGACCTCGATGCCGTCGTCTTCCATCTCGAACTCTTCCACGGCGTAGCCCTGTCCTTCAAGCGCAGCGCGGATTTCCGCTACCGTGGTGCCGAGCCGGTCGCCGGCTGTGATATTGGCATAGGCCGCACCGGCCGTGATGGCGAGTGCGGAGGCGGCACCGAGTGCTGCGGTCAGGGGCCTGGTTGTGATCAGCTTCATCATTGGGGTCTTCCTTTCTTTGGGGTTGCAAGTCGCTGTCCTTCGCGACGCCCCGAACATCGGTGCGAAAAACCGTCCCATCCATTGATCGAAAGCTTAAACAGGGCACACTAGGCCGAAGGTTTAGACGTGGTTTGCGCTGGGTTTATGCGTGCCTCCGGCGTGTCCCGCTTCGCTTGTGGACGATTTCGCCATAAAAACTTCATCCAAGCGCGGCCAAGGTGCCGCGACTAAGAGGCTATGGGCAGCGGAGCGCAGAGATGACGGACGAGCCGAAGGACGGGCAGGGCGGCATGGACTGGCTGGAGGCGGAGCTCGCCGACACGCTGGACGAGGATTACGAGCTCGAACTTTCCGAGCCGGCACTCTCCGTTGAGCTGCGCCGCATCTACAAGCAGATGCACCCGCCATCGATCGACCGGCACACCTATTTCCACGAGTTGCTGCGCCTGCAGTCGGAGCTGATCAAGCTGCAGGATTGGGTCTCATACCATCAGAAAAAGATCGTGGTCGTCTTCGAAGGCCGCGATTCCGCCGGCAAGGGTGGCGTCATCAAGCGCATTACCCAGCGGCTCAACCCGCGCGTTGCGCGGGTTGTGGCGCTGCCCGCACCCACCGAGCGCGAGAAGTCGCAATGGTATTTCCAGCGCTACGTGCCGCATCTGCCGGCCGGCGGCGAAATCGTGTTGTTCGACCGCTCCTGGTACAACCGCGCCGGTGTAGAACGCGTCATGGGCTTTGCCTCCGACGATCAGGTCGAGCAGTTCTTCAACGACGTGCCCGAATTCGAGCGCATGCTGGTGCGCTCGGGCATTCTGCTGGTCAAATACTGGTTCTCCATCACCGATGAGGAGCAGCAGATGCGCTTCCTGATGCGCATCCACGACCCGCTCAAACAGTGGAAACTTTCGCCTATGGACCTGCAGTCGCGCATTCGCTGGGAGCGCTACACGAAGGCCAAGGAGGAGATGTTCGCACGCACCAATATCCCCGAAGCGCCGTGGTACATCGTGGAGGGCAATGACAAGAAGCGCGCCAGGCTGAACTGCATGGACCACCTCTTGGCGCAGGTGCCTTACGAGCCCGTGCCGCATGAGGAGGTCGATCTGCCCGACCGAGTGTTCAATCCGAACTACGAGCGCGCCGTGCTCCCGCGCGACCTCTACGTTCCGCAGAAATACTGACACCTGGCGTTGTTGACGGTCTATCGCCGCTGCACGCGTTGACCGGCCGGCTGGCCGATCTATCCTGCGGCTCCCAACCAAGGAGCCATGTCACATGTCCGACAAAGCCGAAGCGCGGGTTGCGCAAAAGGGGCCGTTTGCGGTCGAGGTGGAGGCCGGCAAGGCCTATTTCTGGTGCGCTTGCGGGCGCTCGGCCAAACAGCCCTTCTGCGACGGCAGCCACGAGGTGACCGACCTGCGCCCGGTGAGATATGTGGCGGAAAAGGACGGCAAGGCCTTCTTCTGCGGCTGCAAGCAAACCGGCAACAAGCCGCTCTGCGACGGCACGCATAACGGGCTTTGATCGGGCAAGGCGCACACCAAATTTCGCGCGTCATCCCGGCCAAGGGAGCTTCGCGACTGCGAGCCGGGACCTATTGAGAAGCTCGGCCGGTCTGCGGAAGGACTTTGGGGTTGTGCTGCGCTCACTTGAGAATCCGGCCGCGCATGAGGATGCTCCGATCAATGGGTCCCGGCTCTTCGCTTCGCTCGGCCGGGATGACGACCTGCGGGCTTGACGCCGACATTTCATAAACAACACGGAGGTTCTGCGCGTCGTCCCGGAAGGCGTAGCCTGTCCGGGACACATTCCGTGACAAATATGAAGGTCGCCATCGCGCAAGTTATCCCCGCACCTCGTGATAGGAATATTATCTCCTGCTGAAGAGCACCGCAGGAGGCGGCATTGCAGCGCGACGACCCAAGGTTTGAACTTTCCATAGCGAGACTTCGTGAGGCGTTGGCCGCCGCAGCGCTAAGACGCGCGGTGGGCCAACTCAATGAAAAGGCCGGGTTCGATCCCAGCCAGCCCCGCGTGCCGGCTGGCAATTCGGATGGCGGCCAGTGGACGAGCGGGGGAGGCTCGGCATCCGGCGGAACGCGTCCAGCGGAATTCGGTAGGCCGCGCGAAAACCGTCGCCGCGAGAGTCATACCGCTGTGCGAAGCCGTACGTTCAGAGACCACTCCGGCAACGAACCTTGGAAATCGCGCACTGAGCATTACCGCGTTGATGGCTCGGTAGCTTCCCAGACAGTGGAAAGTCGCGACGGGAGCAAAATTGAGAGCTCGACTGGAAGCCGACGCGCCGGTGAAACTTCGCAAAGAAGCACAGTTAAGCTGTCGAACGGTCAGTCTTTCACATTCGAAACGCAGAACGAAACGCAACGCGTATTCGACGACAAAGGGCGGCTCCTCAGTCAGACGGTCTGGACCGCGAATGGACCGCAATCGAGTGCTGTGTTGCAGCCCGCCGCGGCGACCCTCCAGCAGACCGGCAAGGTCATGGAGGCAGGCCGCTCGCTTTACAATTGGTTGTCCAGCCAGAACACGTCTGAACAGCAGGCGTGTTATGCATTTACATCACGCGAATACGGGTCAACTCGATCACCAGAGGAACTAGTTCCATTCGTGGGAATGCTACATCGAGAACAAGTCGAGACAGCATGTAGAAGACTTGGGCAAGTCGAGGCGATCACAAGTCGCGCTCTCAAAGCTGCTCTTTCCGAGCGGTCGAAATGGCAGGCCGCGCAACTAGGCACCAGGGTCCATTGGCTGATCGCAACTGAAGTAAACGGCTCCGCATCTGTGCGGGTTGGGACTATGGTGCCTACCAATCCGAACTTTCGTGCCGAAATATCGTTCTTGAAGACAAAAGAAGAAACCTACGGAAGGCCCGGTTCCATTCGCATTGATATATTGGAGAACGCACGAAACGATACCGTCTGCGTTTATGATATCAAGACGGGGCGCAGCGGGTTGCTTCCAGGGCGCTCGCTTGAAATAGCCAACGCGGTCCGAAATCATTACGGCCCGGCCAAGCGTATTATCGTAACGGAAATTCGACCTCGCCAGCCATGAGGACCGCAAAGCTCGCACCATTGATGCGTCCACTGCTTGAGCGTCACGCGGACCTAGAGATGCGCGGCCGCTGGATCGTTGTAAAACCCGTTCGGCATGTGTTCAGGGGCATAATGCTCGATCGGACAAGCGGCGCAGCAACGACAGCCGTCTCCTCTGTCGTTTGGCATCTCTTTGAATTCCAGACCTCGATTCCTTTGATCTGGAAGCAAGCGTTTCCCTGGCTCGATTTGTCACGCTCGGATCAACTTGAAAGCCTGTTCGACGGTATCGAACGGATATTCCTCCCGCAGCTCCGCGCCGTGCAGACGGTCGGGGATCTGGTTGCCTATGTTGACCGGCATTGGGCCAGGCACCGGCTGTTCGATACGCCCGAAACCAAAGTCATCGTCGATGCCGCTCTCGGCAGGTTAGGGGAGGCTCGCGCCGTTGCCGACGCGAATATCGTGCGATGGTCGTCCAACAATCGCAGGTGGGATGATGTAGATCGACAGCAAATGTCGTGCTTAGCGAACCTTCACGATTGTCTGGTTAGCGGCGACATTGACGCTATTGCGCGCCTGCTTCACGAATGGGAAGCAGCGACGGTCAAGCACAACAAGCTTGAAGGGCTGTGGGAGCCGACACCGTTTCCGCTGGAGAAGCCAGCCACGAGCTAACCGATCTGCGCCCGGTGAGATAAGGCGCACATCAACCTTCGCGCGTCATCCCGGCCAAGGGAGCTTCGCGACCGCGAGCCGGGACCTATTGAGAAGCGCGGCCGGGTTGCGGAAGGACGGCTGAGCCCGCGCAGCGTTCGATTGAGAACCCGGCCGCGCATGCTCAGATCGATGGTTCCCGGCTCTTCGCTTCGCTCGGCCGGGATGACGACCTGCGGGCTTTGACGCCGACATTTCATAAACAACACGGAGGTTCTGCGCGTCGTCCCTTAAGGCGTAGCTTGTCCGGAACCCATTCCGTAGCGGTCGCGCAGCTCTAATCAGGCAAGAGGGCGGAACGAAACGCCCCTCACCAATATCTGCCGGTCACGGCGATGACGATTGTCGCAAGCCCAAGCACGAGGTTGATCGCCACCGTCATCCGTATCTTGTCGAGGTTTTTGGCTGCTTCGGCGAAGTCGCCGCCGTCCACCGCGGTGCGGAACCGTTTCCACGGCGCGGCGACAAGGTGCATGAACAGAAGCATCATCAGAATGCCGATAGCCATCATCAGGTGAACCGACGTCGGCAGCGTCGCAAATCCGCCAAAGGCGGCGAAGACCAGCCAGAAACCCGTGACGAGCAGCAGGATGATTGCGAAGCCCACCTTGGGAAGAAAGCTCGCAAAGACGCGCCGCCACAATCCCAGCCGCTGTTTGGGTTCAAGTTCCGCCGCCGCCGGTCGCAATATCCAGTAGGCGAAAAGCATGCCGCCGACCCAGAAAGTGGCGGACAGAATATGCAGCGCAAGCAGCGTGACGATCATCGAACTCTCCACGTTTCAGCGCTTCGAAAAGGCGCGCAGCCGCGGCCGGAAGTCAAGCGCGCCTAAGCCGCCTTCGCCTCGCCGGCGGCCTGATAGTCCTTGACGGCGGCGAAGCGCACATCCTTCCAGCGTTCGGCCTCATAGTTGAGGCCAAATTCGTGCGGCGCCATGAACACCGGGTCGCCGTCGAGGTCGCGCGCCATGTCGCCTTTATGCGCGTTGATGAAGCGCTCGAGTTCAACCTTCTCCGCGCTGATCCAGCGGCACACGGTGAACCGCGCCATCTCGAAATCGACCGGCAGCTGATATTCGGCCTCAAGCCGCATCTTGAGCACGTCGAGCTGCAGCGCACCCACGACGCCCACCATTGCCGGCGAGCCGTCTTCGGGCAGGAAGAGCTGCACCACGCCTTCCTCGGCCATCTGCTGCAGCGCTTCTTTCAGCTTTTTTGCTTTCATCGCGTCGCCCAGCCGCACACGGCGCAGGATTTCAGGCGCGAAGTTGGGCACGCCGCGGAAGTTGAGCTCCTCGCCTTCCGTCAGCGTGTCGCCGATCCGCAGCGTGCCGTGGTTGGGAATGCCCACAACATCGCCCGCAAACGCTTCGTCGGCGGTCACCCGGCTCTTGGCGAAGAAGAACTGCGGCGCGGAAAGGCTCATCTGTTTGCCGGTGCGCGTCAGCTTCGCCTTCATGCCGCGCGCCAGCTTGCCCGAACACACGCGCACAAAGGCGATGCGGTCGCGATGGTTGGGGTCCATATTCGCCTGAATCTTGAACACGAAGGAGGTCATCTTGTCCTCGCTCGCCTCAACCCGGCGGCGGTCTGCCTCCTGCGCGCGCGGCTGCGGCGCCCAGGCGCCCAGCGCCTCGATCAGATCGCGCACACCGAAATTGCGCAGCGCTGAGCCGAAGAAGACCGGCGTCAGATGCCCCTCGCGAAAGGCTTCCAGATCGAATGGACGGCAGGCCTCGCGGGCGAGTTCCATCTCCTCGGTCAGCGCGTTGCGCTCATGCTCGGGCAGCAGCCCGGCCACCTGCTCCGATTGCGGTCCGTTGACTTTGGCCCAGCTTTCGTCGGCATCGCCATGCCGCACCGCATTGTCGGCGAGATGATAGGTGCCGCCGAAGCTTCTGCCGCGCCCGATCGGCCAGGTCACAGGCGCGGTGTCGAGCGCCAGCTTCTGCTCGATTTCGTCGAGAATTTCGAACGGGTCGCGGGTCTCGCGGTCCATCTTGTTGACGAAAGTGACGATCGGGATGTCGCGCAGCCGGCACACTTCGAACAGCTTCAGCGTACGCGGCTCGATGCCCTTGGCGGCGTCGATCACCATCACGGCGCTGTCGACCGCCGTCAGCGTTCGGTAGGTATCGTCGGCAAAGTCTTCATGGCCCGGCGTATCGAGCAGGTTGAAAACATGGTCGCCATACTCGAAAGTCATCACCGAGGTGACGACGGAAATGCCGCGCTCGCGCTCGATCTTCATCCAGTCCGAACGCGTCTGGATCTTGTCGCGCTTGGCCTTCACCTCGCCGGCGAGCTGGATAGCGCCGCCGAAAAGCAGCAGCTTCTCCGTCAGCGTCGTCTTGCCCGCGTCCGGGTGCGAAATGATCGCGAATGTGCGGCGGCGCGCCACCGCTTGCTCAAGTTTCTCAGACATTTCAGGAATTCCGTTCGTTGCGCGGGCTTATAGCGATGCCGCGCTGCGCTGTCGAACGGGTTTTTGAACGCGGCCGCTCAGGCCTCCTTTATGTCGTCTATCTTCTTCTGGAGGGTTTCTTTGGCAAGAAGCAGGGCGGCCTTCACGTCGGCTACATCTTCTTCAGCCTCAGCAAGCTCAATTGCTTCAATCGCCTCGTTCAAAGTACGAATGACCGAATCCAGCGCAAATTTGGTTAGGTAGGGTCCGGGTGGTGGGAGTCGCTCAGCATCAGCTGGAGGCGCACTGGGGTATGCACAGTCGTTGGCCGCAACTTCGGCTATTCTTCCGCCGTTACGCCGAAATATGCTGCGATATCGTGCTGCCTGTCTCCTCGAGCCAACATTCCTTTGACAAGCTGAGTTTCACGATAATTCAACATCTAAGGGATCTCGCAAACGGTGAGTCGGAGCTCAAGTATAGGCCTATGCGAACCTTGAGTTCTACTAATCGATTTCCTGGCTGCAACGTTCCATCAGTTGCTTCGTGTAAGAGTCTCGCCAGATTGAGGCTCGGACAACTGGATGCTGACGCCTTCGGGCTAACTGGCCAACGCGACAATGGCGTCGGCGGGCGTGAAGGGGCTCACATCCACGCCCGCCGTGCCGACCCGCACGAAGCTGCCGGCTGGCACGGGCTGCCATGCCGCACCGTCCTTGTCGAGCGGCTCGGAAACAAGCGAATGGCCATGTGCGCCGGCCGACAGGTAGAGCGTCGGCGCAAAGCGGTCGGTGGCGTAGCGCACCGCAAAAAGAGACTGGCCGTCCGAAAACGCCGCTGTCAGCCGCAGGAAGGGTTCGATGCCGGCCTCGCGCGCCGCTTCGCTCACGCGGTTCACCGCGCGCAGCGTCGCGCCATGCGGGTCGCGGTCGAGCCCCTCTGCCAGCATGATCAGGAACAGCAATTCGGAATCGGTCGAGCCATGGCGCTCGGCATAGAGCTGGTCGGGCAGGCTGTTTTCCAGCCGCCGGCGAATGGTCTCGAAGCCGCCGATCTGGCCGTTATGCATGAAGCTCCAATTGCCACTCGCAAAGGGATGGCAATTGTCGCGGCTGGTTGCGCCGGTTGTCGATGCCCGCACATGCGCCAGGAAAAGATGTGAGCGCACCTGGCGGCACACATGCCGCAGATTTGGGTCCGACCACGCCGGCAATATGTCGCGATAAAGCCCCGGCTCGTTGCGCTCGCCATACCAGGCAACGCCGAACCCGTCGCCATTGGTCGCGGTCTTCGCCTCCTGTGCGCGGTGGCTCTGCGCAACGAGCGAGTGGCACGGCGCGGATACGATGTCTTCCAGAAAGATGGCCTTGCCACGATACGCGGCCCAGCGGCACAAGCGCGTTCGCCCTAGCGGCCGCGATTATGCGTGCGTTCGTAGAGGCTGCGCACGATCCGGCTCGCCGTCTTCTCGAACATAAAAGGCAGAAGTGCGTGAACCAGCGCAGCGCCCGCGGCCAGCAAAAGCCGTGACGAGAACCAGGCCGCGAAGGCCATATGTTCGAAATAGCTTTCGTCGACGCTGGCTGGATGCTCGGTGAAAAGCCGGGCGATACGTGTGGTCATGGCGCGTTTCCTCCTAAGATATTGGGAACAATGACACCTTTCATGTGATCCATTGTCCCAATCTGTCCTTGCTTGATAATAATTATTGGGACATCATCCCGAAATGACCGACGAACTCGATTCAACCGACCGCCGTCTGCTGGCCGAGCTGCAACGCGATTCCACGCATACCGTCGATGAGCTGTCGGAGCGCCTCGGCCTGTCGCGCAATGCCTGCTGGCGGCGGGTGAAGCTGCTGGAGGAACGCGGCGTCATCACAGGTCGCGTGGCGCTGGTCGACGCCGAAAAGGTTGGCCTCGGGCTCTCCGTCTTCGTCCTCATCCGCACCTCGCATCACGATCCCGACTGGCTGCACAAATTTCGCGAGGCCGTGGTTTCGTTCCCCGAGATCACCGGGGTCTATCGCATGTCGGGCGATCTCGACTACGTGCTGCGCGCGCGGGTGAACGACGTGAAGGCCTATGACCGGCTGTACCAGCGCCTTATCGCGCGGGTGCCGCTCAACGACGTCTCGGCTTCCTTTGTGATGGAGGAGATCAAGGAAACGACTGTCGTGCCGGTGGAGATACGCTAGCCGGATTTGCGCGGCTTCCGTTCGAGGATTGGTCGGCTTGCTAATATCATTAGTGTGCACTAATGATAAGTAATGACTTCTGATACTACGCAACTCAGTGCATTGGGCGACGCGACACGCCGCAGGGTGTTTGAGCTCATCGCGGAACGCCCGCGCAACGTGGCGGAAATCACGCCGCTGGTGTCAGTGTCGCAGTCGGCGGTCTCGCAGCACTTAAAGGTCTTGCGGAATGCGCGCTTGGTGCGTGCCGTGCCGCGCGGCGCCAGCAATGTCTACCACATCGACCCGCACGGCCTGGGCCAGATGCGTGCCTGGCTCGACGCCTATTGGGAAAAGACGCTCGCAGCCTACAAGGCGGCGGTGGAGAAGCCGGGAGATACGTCATGAACAGTCAGATCGCGGCCGCGACAATCAGAAAATCCGTTGTCGTCGAGGCTTCGATAGAGCGGGCTTTCGATGTCTTCACGCGCGAGTTCGGTAACTTCAAGCCGCCGGACCATAACCTGCTTGCGGTGCCCATCGCTGAAACAGTCTTCGAGCCGCGTGTCGGCGGCTGCATTTACGACCGGGGGATCGATGGCAGCGAGTGCCGGTGGGCGCGCGTGCTCGCATATGATCCGCCGAGGATGGTTCGGCTGAGCTGGGACATCAATACGCAATGGCAGGTGGAAACCGATCTCGAAAGAACCAGCGAGTGGGAGGTGCGTTTCATCGCCGAAGCACCCGATCGCACGCGCGTGGAGATCGAACATCGCCACCTCGATCGCCACGGCCAGGGCTGGCAGGCAAAGCGCGATGCTATCGACGGCGAAAATGGCTGGCCGATCTACCTGACCCGTTTCGCGGGCCTCTTTGGCAGCAACTAGCCCACGACCAGCTCGAACTCACCTTCGGCCACGGTCTTGCCGTTTGCCATCAGCTCGACCCGGTGCGTGCCGGGATAGTGTTTGCGGGTCGTGAAGTCCCGCATCGCTCGTTTGATCGAAAGTGGCTGGCGCCCGCCTTGTGGCAGTTCGAACTGCTTCAGCTTGAACACCTTGCGCGACGTGCCGCCATTGGCCTTCACATAATGCACGGCATAGTCCACTACGATCTGCTGCGGCTTGTCCGATGCCGCGACGATGTCCGTGGTGATAACCACATGTCCGCCGAGCTTCACTGTCTGCGGCAGCACTGAAAAACCCTCTACGCGCACTTTCGCCTCGCCACCAGCGCCAATCAGCGCCAGCGCCCGCGGCTCGCCCTGTTTGATCAGCGTGCGCAGCGCGTGCTTCACGATCCAGGCCGTGTTGGGATCGCCTTGCGGCCAGCCGTCCAGCCTGTCGAGAACCCAGCCAGGATGATCCTTGGCGATGTCGTTCAGATGGTTGGCGACCGACTTGCGCACATAAAGGCTGGTGTCTGCCTTCAGCGCGTCGAGGATTGGCCAGGTCAGCTCCGGGTCAGCGATAACGGCCTTGAGCTGGGCGGACCATGGCAGGCGCGGCCGGCAGCCCTCGCTGGCGAGCCGTCGCACGTGATCGTTCTCGTCTTTCGTCCAGCCCTGCATCACTGCCAGCGTGCGTTCAAGATCTTCTTCCAGAAACGGCCGGATCGCGGCTTCCGAAGTTCCGAACGGGGTGAAAAAGCGCAGTGCATCCAGCGACCGGTCGAAATCATGCCGGCCGTAAAGCGCGACATATTCCGGCAGGATCAGCGAGGCGAATGTGTGTTCGATCCGGAGAGCGAGTGCGTAGAGCGCCTCAAGCGCTTGCGGATAATCGACCGGGTAGGCCGTCTTCAGCGCCGCCGCACCTTGCCGCATGCGCTGCATAATGCCGAGCGCGTCCAGGTTCTTCGTTGCTTCGGCGACAAAGAGCTCGGCGTCGAATTCGGGCGCAACCGCCTTGGCCTGCGCGGCGATGTGATCGAACCGTTCGCGGTTGAAGATTTCCTTCAGCGCCGGCGCGGCGGCCTGTTCTGCCATTGTGATTCTCCTCGTGCGTCGGCAAGCTACACCAGCCTGCCGACAAATCATGTCAGGAGAAATTCAGGCGGCATCGGCCAGCGCCCTGGGTTCGATGCCCTCGGCGGCAAGCGCCATCCGCACAGCCGGGCGGGTTTCGATCCGCCGCATATAGGCCGCGAACGCAGCCGGCACCTCCAATTGTACCATGCGCGCCCATCGCAGCATCACGTAAACGAAGGCATCGGCGGTCGAGAAACGCTCGCCGAGCAGATAGTCCTGTTTTAGCAACGCGGCGATGTGGTTGAAACGGTCGGCGATGTTCTTCCGCAGATACGGCTTGCTTTCATCGCCCGGCGCGAAGAAGAGCACAATGAACTGCTTGTGAATCTCCGTGGAGATGAATGCCAGCATTTCTATCAGCCGCGTCCGTTCCATCTCGTTGCGCGGCTTTAACGCGTCTGCCTGCTGTGCCGTCCAGTCGAGGAGGGCGACATTCTCCGTCAGCATGGTGCCGTCGTCGAATACAAGCGCCGGCACATAGCCTTTGGGGTTAATGGCGGCAAACCGCTCGCTCGAGCCGGCAATCTCTCTTGTCTCGGTGTCTACCCGTGCGAGCTGCACGTCGATCCCCGCTTCGCGCAAAGAAATATGCGTGGCGAGCGAGCAGCCGTCGGCAAAATAATAGAGTTTCATGATGCTGCCTTCCTCACGAGATAGGCGGCCAGATTGTCGAGGCTCTCGGCCCAGCCCGTTTCGTGCCCGTCGCGCGAGGCCTCCGACAGGAAAAATGCCTGGTGGAAGGTAAGCTGGGTCTTGCCGCCGCCGAGCTCTTTCAGCGTGATGGTGACAACGGTCTCATACTCGGCATTGCCGGCTTCGTCTTGCCAGGCATGGGTGAAGACAATTCTCTCTGGCGGCAACAACTCCCTGTAGGTGCCGCCAACCCAATAGTCGGTGCCGTCAGGGGCCCTCAGGCAGCTGCGGTAGCTTCCACCCTGACGGATGTCGCTTTGCGCAACCGGCACGTTGAAGTCCTTCGGAAAAAACCAGTTCCGCATGTGCTCTTCGCGCGTCCAGCAGGCATAGACCAGCTCGCGCGGTGCATCGAAAACGCGTTTGATGGTGAGTTCTGGCCGGGCTTCGGCTTGCGCAGGCGCGTTCATTTCGCGTCTCCCTTCTGAATTTCTGCGAGGTAGGCGTCGAGATTGTCGAGATGATCGTCCCAATAGCGTCGATAGTCTTCGAGCCATGCCGCGAGATCGCGCAGCGGGTCGGGCCTCAGCTTACGCGGGCGGAATTGGGCTTCGCGCCCCTGCTCCACCAGTCCGGCGCGCTCCAGAACCTTGAGATGCTTGGACACTGCCGGAAAGCTCATCTCGAAAGGCGCTGCCAGCTCCGAAACAGTGGCTTCGCCGTTCGAGAGCCGCGCGATGATTGCGCGCCGGGTCGGATCGGCTAGGGCCGAAAGCGTCACGCTCAGTGCGTCGGTAGCCATGTATTTTACCTATCGGTTAATTAACTTATCGGTTTAATAGAAGTGGAATTTGCCATCGTCAACCCGCCGAGCCGGATTCTTCTGGATAGACGCGCCGCGCGATTGACCGGGCCCCCTGCGCGGCTACGGTCGAAACATGCACATTGTCGATTCGTCGCCTGTCATCTCGGTCGTGCGCCTGCCGCACGGCGAACGTCTCGCCCTGCCGTCTTACGAAACGGAAGGTGCCGCGGGCTTGGATTTGCGCGCCGCCGTTGCCGAGGATCGCCCGCTCATATTGATTGCCGGACGCCGCGCCCTCGTGCCCACCGGGCTGATCATGGAGATACCCGACGGCTATGAGGGGCAGGTGCGCCCGCGTTCCGGGCTGGCGCTGAAACACGGCGTGACATGCCTCAATACGCCCGGCACGATCGACAGCGATTATCGCGGCGAAGTGCGCGTTCTGCTCGCCAATCTCTCCGACGAAGACTTCGAGATCACGCGCGGCATGCGCATTGCCCAGCTCGTGGTGGCGCCCGTCACCCGCGTCCGCATTCTCGAAACGCAGGCGCTGGGCGCAACCGATCGGGGCGCCGGCGGTTTCGGTTCGACCGGAACCGGCTAGACATCTGTCAGCAGGCATTACTGGACCATCCGACTTTTCTTGAACGCGCCAGCGCTGGAGCTATCCTGCGGCTGGTTCGCGAAGGGAGGTTCCGTTGGACATTGGCGCCGCATTCCGCAAGCAGCATGAGAACACCTTCATCATCCCCAATCCGTGGGATGTAGGCACGGCAAAATTGCTCGCCCATCTCGGGTTCCAGGCGCTGGCCACCACCAGCGCGGGCGTTGCATATTCGCGCGGCCTGCCCGATGGCGGCGTGCCCTTCGATGCGATGATCGCGCATTGCAAGGAGATCGTGGCCGCCACCGATCTGCCGGTTTCCGCCGACCTCGAACATGGCAAGGGTGACAGCGCGGATAGCGCCGCCGAGACGATCTTCGCCGCCGAGAAGGCCGGCCTTGCCGGCTGTTCGATCGAGGATTCCACCGGCAATCCCGACAAGCCGATCTATGATTTCGATCATGCGGTCGAGCGCGTTGCGGCGGCAGTCGAAGCGGCGCGTTCGCTCTCGCGCGATTTCGTCTTCACTGCCCGCGCCGAAAATTTCCTCTGGGGTATTCGCGACCTCGACGACACGATCCGCCGTCTGCAGGCCTTCGAAAAGGCAGGCGCGGATGTGCTCTACGCACCGGCGTTGCCGGATGTCGAAACGGTGCGCACCGTCTGCTCGTCCGTGTCGAAGCCGGTCAACGTGCTGGTGAGGCCAGGGTTCACAGTGGACGCGCTGCGCGAAGCCGGTGCGAAGCGGCTGTCGCTTGGCTCCAAGCTCACCACCGCGGCTTTCGGCGCCGTCCGCAATGCCGCACGCGAGATGCTGGACGACGGCAGTTTCGAATTCAGCCGGAACGAGATGCCGTTCGCCGAATTGCAGAAGCTGTTTTCGGCAGGGTCTTGAAGCTGTCTCCCCTCAGCGTGGTCGACATGCACACCGGCGGCGAGCCGGTGCGCATCATCACGGTCGGCTATCCCGATATCCCGCCTGGGCCGATCCTCAGGAAACGCGCCTGGGTGCGCGACAATGCCGATCACCTGCGCCGCCTGCTGATGTTCGAGCCGCGCGGCCATTTCGACATGTATGGCGCGCTGCTGGTCGAACCCGACCTGCCGGATGCCGACCTCGCCGTGCTCTTCATGCACAATGAGGGCTATTCCACCATGTGCGGCCACGCCGTCATTGCGCTTGGCCGCTACGCCGTCGATAAGGGCCTCGTCGCAGCTACCGAGCCCAAAACGGAGGTCGGCATCGAGTGCCCGTGCGGGTTGGTCCGCGCGCGCGTCGAGGTCAGCGAGGGCAGGGCCGGCGTCGTGTCTTTCGAGAGTGTTCCCGCCTTCCTGCACACACGCGATGCCGCGGTCAGCCTGCCGGGCTTCGGGAGGATTGTCTTCGATATAGCCTATGGCGGCGCGTTCTACGCGATGGCCGACGCCGCTCAGTTCGGCCTCGCATTCGGGCGCGATCCGGTGCGCGACTTTCAGGACGCAGCGGCCGCACTCACAGAGGCGGTGAAGGCCGCTTTCCCGCTCGACCATCCCGACGACACGGACCTCGCCTTCCTCTACGGCTCAATCCTCACCGACGGCGGCAGCGGGGCCGATGGCAAGCCGACCCGCAACATCTGCGTATTCGCCGACGCGCAGATCGACCGTTCGCCAACTGGTTCAGGTGTCACCGCCCGCATGGCGGCCATGCACGCGCGCGATGAGGTCAAGCCGGGTGAAGACCACCTGTTCGAAAGCGTCACCGGGTCGCGCTTTACCGCGATGATCGAAACGCTGACGCAAGCCGGCCGCCGCCCCGCCGTCACCGTACGCGTCGCCGGCAAGGCGCATTACACGGGCACGGCCGAGTTCACGCTCGAAGACGATGACGAACTCGGCCGCGGGTTTCTGTTGCGCTGAGCAGCCGGCCACCGCGCAGCCATTAGCGGGGAATGCGCGAATATCGGAATTCCATGCCTTGGCAGCCGGCTTGGCGGCGGGCAATCATTGCGCAAAGCTGGAGAGACTTCATGAGCGACAACAAACCCGGCCGTGGCCGCATCTACGGTTCCATCACGCAGACGATCGGCGACACGCCGCTGGTGCGCATCGACAAGTTTGCGGCCGAAAACCGTGTGAAGGCGCAACTCGCCGCGAAGCTCGAATTCTTCAATCCCATCGCCAGCGTGAAGGATCGCATCGGCGTTGCCATGATCGAGGCGCTTGAAGCCGCCGGCCGCATCACGCCGGGCCGTACCGTGCTTGTCGAGCCTACGTCGGGTAACACCGGTATCGCGCTCGCCTTCGCCGCCGCGGCAAAAGGTTACCGGCTCATCCTCACCATGCCGGAAACCATGTCGCTCGAGCGGCGCAAGATGCTGGCGCTGCTCGGCGCTGAACTGGAGCTCACCGAGGGCGCCAAGGGTATGCGCGGCGCGATCACCCGCGCCGAGGAGCTTCGGGCGTCCATGCCCGACGCCATCATCCCGCAGCAATTCGAAAACCCTGCCAATCCCGAAATCCACCGCCGCACGACCGCCGAGGAAATTTGGAACGATACCGCCGGCGCGGTCGATATCGTCGTGTCCGGCATCGGCACCGGCGGCACCATCACCGGCGTCGGTCAGGTGCTGAAAAAGCGCAAGCCGGAGCTCAAAATGGTTGCGGTCGAGCCCAAGGACTCGCCGGTGCTGTCGGGCGGCAATCCCGGGCCGCACAAGATTCAGGGCATCGGAGCGGGCTTCGTGCCGCCGGTGCTCGACACGGCGGTGTTTGACGAGGTGCTGACCGTTTCCAACGACGATGCGGTGGCCAACGCCCGTCTGCTCGCAAAACTCGAGGGCATTCCGGTCGGCATCTCCTCGGGCGCCGCGCTCAAGGCCGCGGCGGAAGTTGGCTCGCGACCGGAAAATGAAGGCAAGCTGATTGTGATCGTCATCCCCTCCTTTGCCGAGCGTTACCTTTCCACTGTGCTCTTCGACGGGCTGGGCAACTCGTGAAGCGCACGCAGCGCGAAGTCACGGTCGAGGCTGTTTCGACCGGCAAAGCCGCGCCCATTTCCACCAAGTCGGGCTTTTCCGGCATCGACAAACGCCCTCGACAGACCGCGGTTGCCGTCCACAGGCTTGGCCTCGAAGGTGACGAGATTGTCGATACCGAAAACCATGGCGGGCCCGATCAGGCCGTCTATTGCTATTGCCGCGAGGATTATGACTGGTGGAGCGCCGAACTCGGCATTGAGCTGCCCGTCGGGCGCTTTGGCGAAAACCTCACGCTGACCGGAATGGCCACCGCAGATGTCGCCGTGGGCGACCGGCTGGAGGGCGGCGGCCTGGTTCTTGAGGTCACCTCGCCGCGCATTCCCTGCGCCACCTTCTCTGCCCACATGGACGACAGTCAGTTCGTCTCACGCTTCTTCCGCGCCAACCGCACCGGCTTCTATTGCCGAGTGGTTTCCGAGGGCGCCGTGGGGGCTGGAGACGCACTACAGTTTTCGCCGTTCGTTGGCGAACCGGTTCCGATCACCGAGCTTGTCGAACGCTATGGCTACCGCAAGCTGGACGCTGCGACGCTCGCTCGTTATCGCGCCGCGCCGTTGCACGGCGAAATGATCGCGCTTCTGGCCGAGCGTTACGGCTAGCCGGGTTCAGCCCAGCAGGATGCCGGGCAGCCACAGCACGATGCCCGGAAACGCGATCAGCACCGCGACGGTCACAACGTCGGCGATGAAGAAGGGCGATGCTCCCCGAAACACGTCCTGTACCGAAATGTCGTGCTGCTCGGAGGCAACGCCCGCCACGACATAGCAGTTCAGGCCTATGGGCGGCGTGATCAGACACAGCTCGCACATCTTGACCACGATTATGCCGAACCAGATCGCGGCTTCCTCCGACGACATGCCGAGTGCCGACGCCGAGGCCGAAATGCCTTCGCCGCCATTCAGCGCCATGATGGCCGGGAATGTGATCGGCAGCGTCAGGATCAGCATGCCGATCGCGTCCATGAACATCCCGAGCACCACATAGGCTGCCAGGATCATGAGAAGCGTGATCAGCGGCGACTGGTCGAGCCCTCCGATCCAGTCCGCGAACGCGCCCGGCAGGTCGGCGAACCCCAGATAGCGCACATAGATCAGCACGCCCCAGATCATGGTGAAGATCATGGCGCTGAGTTTCGCGGATTCGATCAACGCGCCCTTGAGCTCGCGCCAGCGCATGCCGCGCCACAGCGCCATGACCAGCACAACGAATGCGCCCAGCGCGCCAGCCTCGGTCGGCGTGCCCCAGCCGCCGTAGATGCAGAAGATGATGATGAAGACCACGAACAGGATCGGCAGAGCACCGGGCAGTGATTGAAATCTCTGGCTCCAGGTGAAGCCGCGCACCGGCGGTCCGAGCTCGGGCCGGCGCTTGGCCAGAAAGATGACCAGCGCGCCGTAAATGAGCGCCGAAACGATGCCGGGCAGGAAGCCCGCCAGCAAAAGGGCGCCCACCGAACTTTCGGTGATAATGGCGTAGATGACCAGAATTGCCGATGGCGGGATCAGCGAGGCAAGCGTGCCGCCGGCCGCGACCACGCCCGCCGCGAAGCGCTTGTCGTAGCCAAGCTTCAGCATTTCCGGAATCGCGATGCGGGCGAAGACGGCCGAGGTCGCGACCGACGCGCCAGACACGGCGGCGAAACCGGCCGTCGCGAACACGGTCGACAGGCCGAGCCCGCCCGGCAGCCAGGCAACCCAGCGCTTGGCTGCTTCAAACAGCGCGCGTGTCAGCCCGGCGTAATAGGCCAGATAGCCGATCAGAATGAATGTCGGGATCAGCGAGAGCACATGGCTCGACATCTTCGAATGCGGCACCTGGCCGGCAATCTTGAGCGCGGTCATGAAGCCGCGCTCCACGCCCTGACCCTTGTCGAAGGCGAAAATCAGGAAAAGCCCGAAAAGCCCGATCAGCGCTGTGGCGAACGCCACCCTTACGCCGATGACCACAAGCACGATCAGCAGGACGGAAAGCAGGATAGAAACTTCGATCGGGCTCAACGGTCGCGCGCCTCGTCATTGTCGTCCCCGAAGCCAGACACGGTCTGCGCCTCGCGTTCGGCCTGCTGTGCCGGCGTTTCGATGAGCGGTACGGCGACGGGAACGGCCGCATCGGTTCGAAATGCGCGCCCATAGGCCCACAGCTGTAGCGAAAGCCGCAGAGCAAGAAGGAAAAGCATCACCGGCACAACCAGCTTCACCGGCCAGGTCGGCAGGCTGAGATCGATGGTGGAATCGCGGCTCCAAAGCGGCGAGCCGAAATCGAAGCTGCGCCCGAAATGAAGCCATGACCCCCAAACGAGGATCAGCGAAAGAAGGAGGATTGCCAGCACGCCGAACCATTCCGCTGCATAGAGCACGCGCCCGCGCAGCCGGCCCACAAGCAGGTCCATGCGGATATGACCGCCCAGCCGCTGGCAGAACGCAATGCCGAGAAAGGCGATGATCGGCACCGACTGCTCCATCCAGTCGATGAAGCCCGGCACCGGAATGTTGAAAAGCTTGCGGCCCAGAATATTGGCCACCGCAACAAGCATGATCGCGAGGATCGTGGCGCCCGCGATCAGCGCAAGTAGCCGCTCGAGCGCGAAAATCGCACGGTCGACCCGCGACAGCGCGGAGCCGTCTTCCGGCACCGATTGTGTGGACATGGCTTCCCCTCCGGCGGTACCGGCCCCGCCTGTTGTCGGCGGGGCCGGTTCTTATCCGGTCGGCCTAGTTGGTGCCGCGCATGTCCTTCAGCGTTTTCTGAACGACCTCATAGAGTTCCTGCCCGGGAATGCCCTGGGCATCCATGTCGGCAATCCACTGCTCGCGTGTGTCGGTCGCAGCCATGGCCTCGAACTTGGCGATTTCGTCGGCCGAGAAGTTCACCTTCGTCACGTCCTTCTCCGCCAGGATTTCCTCCCAGCGCCCGAGCAGTTCACCGTAATTGGCGAGATAATGCTCGATCGCGCCGTCAACGGCTTCGTCGAGTGCTGCGCGGTGCGCGTCCGGCAATGCCTCATAGGCATCGGTGTTCACCACGATGGGGCAATTCACCGTGCCGGGATTGAGATTGGTGGTCCACCAGTCGGCGAGGTCGATGGTCCGGAAGGAAAGATGCGCGTGCTGCGCAAAAGCGACCGAGTCCACAACGCCGGATTCCATCGCGTTGTAGGCTTCCGACGAAGTCACGGAGGTTGGCGTCGCGCCAACGGCTTCAAACGCCTTGCCGAGACCGCCGGTCGCGCGGATGCGCTTGCCCTGGAAATCCTCCAGCTTCTGGGGCGCGTCACCGGTGCCCACGACATTGTACTGCGGCATCGGCGAGGTCATCAGGAGCTTGGCGTTCCAGCGTGCCAGGTCCTTCTGGGTTGCCTCATGCGCATAAACCGCGTGCGAAACCGCAACTTCCTCCTCAAGCGTGTTCACGCCTAGGAAGGGCAGTTCGAGCACGGTGATTGTGGGGTTCTTGTCCGGGTGGTAGCCGGCGCAGAACTGCGCCATTTCGAACGCCCCGATCGAGATACCGTCGAGGTTTTCGCGGTTCTTGGAAAGGCCGCCATAGGAAATGTTCATCGTGAACTCGCCATTGGTCTTTTCCTCGACCAGCTCGGCGAGCTTGTGCAGATGCTCGGTGAATGCCCGGCGCTTGCCCCAGGTGGACACGTTCCATTCGGTCGACGCGGCATAGGCCGTTCCCGCCGTGAACGAAAAGGCGACGGCCGACAGCAGAGCGAGTTTGTATCTGAGCTTCATTTTTTGCTTCCTCCCAATTTATGGGTGGAAGCCTAATCATTGGCCGCCGCTACGCAACCCTTAGTCGCACATTCAATGTGCCGATTTGCCTCGGCGCGCGTGCCCGCTAGCGGAAGCTCGGCTCGTGCGAAATCACCACCGTGTTGCGCTTGGCGCATGCCGGTCCCGGCCCGCGCATATAGTGGCGTTCCGGCCGGTAGCTCGGCGCCACGAATTCGCGCATTGCACAGGCGTATTTCGCCATGATGCTGATGACTGACATTGTCCCGAAATCCCCGTCGCTGGGATGTCCCATCCGAATTGCGGATAAGCTTACGCGCGACTCATGAATACTGTGTGAATCGCCGCTGCCTTTAGGCGGCGAAACTGTACCGAAACTGGACGTATCTGCGGCTTTTTGGCGGCTTTTGGCTGTGTCGCGGCGAAGAGGGCGCGGTGTGGCTTTCAGGCCACTGCCCTGTCGGGCGGTTCAGGCGCGGATCAGCCGGTCGAATTCTGCCCGGCCCTTGGGCGTGAACCGCACCACCCGACTGTCGGCCTCGCGCCGCGCCCAGTTGAGGGCGAACATGCGGTCCAGCGCCGCCGCGCCGAGCGCACCGGCCAGATGCGAGCGCCGTACGCTCCAGTCCAGACAGACGCGGCAGAGCGGCCGCCGGTTTCGTTCAAGGGCGGAAACATCGACGCCGAACTCGGCAAACCAGGCGCGCCCGCGCGGCGTCAGCACCGCGTCTTGCGCAGCATGCTTGATGAGCTTGCTTCCCGTCAGATGGTCGAACAGCGCGACACCCTTGTCGCCGGCCAGATGGTCGTAGCAGACGCGCGCCTCGCGCATGGCGCTGTCGCGCGGACCTGGCCGCGCGCGTTTGGGTCCGACCGACGCAGCGACACCCGAAATCGCCTCCAGCATCGTCGCCACCTCGCTACCGGCCAGCGCGTAATAGCGGTGCCGCCCCTGGCTCGCGACCTTCACCAGCCCGCCTTCCGAGAGCTTGGCTAGGTGCGAGCTTGCCGTAGGCAGGCCGACGCCGCCTTCAAGCGCAAGCTCGCTGGCCGTCAATGCCGCGCCGCTCATCAGCGCCGAGAGCATGTTGGCGCGGGCGGGGTCGCCCACCAGCGACGCGATGCGTGACAGATCCGGTCCTTCCTTCATTTCGCAAACCTCATCGGGCAACGAACATCATTCGATGATAGTCGAAGTATGCGTGTTGTGCAATCGCTATGCTGCGGGCAATAGGGAAGGAAAATGCCATGATCATCCTGTCTCGCATTGCTCCCCCGCGCCCAGCGGTCCGTTTTGCAGGCTCATTGCGCCTCGAACCGTTCTCGGTTCTGGCCCGCTGGTACGACCGCTACCTTCAGCGCCGCGTGCTTGCCGAACTCGACGCTCGCATGCTGGCCGATATCGGCCTCACGCCGAATGAGGCGGCACGCGAGGCGCGCAAGCCATTCTGGCGCTGAGGCCGATTTTAGGTCAGCGTACGAGCCTCTCATTTCGATACCGATCAAACTGTCGCCGCAAAAAGAACTTTGTGCGGGCCTCGGTCGCTCGGCTGCGTTGCAATAGTTTCGTCGCAAGGCGCGTCTACCTGGCTCTCGGCTGTGTCACATTGGCGTGCGGGCCTTCACCCGCAGGCCGCCTACAGGCATAGTCCGCCCGCAGGAGGATGCACATGAGTATCGGCACCGACACATGGCTGGACCGGCTGGGCCGCTGGGTTGCGGGCCGGCTGCAAAGCGAATCGTCGGGCTACAAGCCCTACACGCCGTCGGATCCCGAAACGCTGCACCGCACCTTGCGGCCGGGCGATATCCTGTTGGTCGAAGGCAACCAGCGTGTGTCGGCGGCGATCAAATATCTCACCCAGTCCACTTGGTCGCATGCGGCGCTTTATGTTGGCGATGAACTGCCCGAGCCCGACGATGGAACGGAGCGCCCGCGCCTCATCGAGGTCAATCTTGGCGAAGGCTGCGTTGCCGTACCGCTGACAAAATACTGCACCTACAACACCCGCATCTGCCGGCCGAGCGGCCTCACGCCAGACGACCGCAAGAAGGTGGTCGATTTCATGATCGGCAAGCTCGGCACGCGCTACGACATGAAGAACATCTTCGACATGCTGCGCTATTTTCTGCCCACGCCGCCGGTGCCGGTGCGCTGGCGCCGCCGCATGATCGCGTTCGGTTCCGGCGACCCGACCCGCGCCATCTGCTCATCGCTTATCGCGCAGGCCTATGCGGGCATTCGGTACCCCATATTGCCGGAGATCACCCGCGCGCCCGGCCGTGCCTCGGCGCAGTCGGCATATTCACGCCGCGAAATCCTGCATATTCGCCACCACTCGCTGTTCACCCCGCGCGACTTCGATCTCTCACCCTATTTCGAGATCGTGAAGCCGACGCTCGCTTTCGGCTTCGATTATAAGTCGCTTGAATGGGGTGACCGCAGGAAAGACAATGCGGGCGAGCCGGCCGCGTCTGGCAAGACGCCAAAGAGCGAAGAGGCGGCCGCGCCCGCGGGCAAGCGCGAGGCCGGTTAGGCCTGTGATCAACAGGGAGAGTGACATGAAGTCAGTCGCAATCGCGTTCATCTTCGCTGTGGCGCTCTTTGCCCAGCCTGCCTTTGCCGATGGCGAGCGGCAATGCGGCGGCATGGCGGGCCTCACCTGTTCCGGCGCCAACGAATATTGCGACTACGCGCCTGAAGCCATGTGCGGCGCGGCCGACCAGACGGGCACTTGCCGGCCGAGGCCGGAAATCTGCACGCAAGAATATCTGCCCGTCTGCGGCTGCGACGGCGTTACCTATTCCAATGCCTGCACGGCGGCCGCGGAAGGTGTGAGCATCGTCAGCGAAGGCGAGTGCAAGAAGGAAGGCTGACTCAGGCCTTCAAGGCACCGGGCGCGAAACCCGTCAGCTTGTCGGGATTGCGAACAACGTAGATCGCGCTGATCGCGCCATGCTCATCGAGGGCAAAGCTCATCGTCTGGTCGAGCTGCCCGTCGAGCGCCAGCACCAGTCCGAGTTCGCCATTGATGAACTCCATTCGGATGTCCATCTCGACCTCGCCGACGAATTTGCGCGCCAGCCCCAGCAGCAGGCGTGTCACATTGTCGGCGCCCGAAACGACGTTGAGCGCCGCGGCCACCTTGCCGCCGCCATCTGAGACATATTCGACATCATGCGCCAGCACCGCCTTGAGCGGCTGCAGGTCGCCGCTTTGCAGAGTCTGCGAAAATCCCGCCATAAAGCGGTTGAGGTCGTCTTCGCTCGGACTGAAGCGCGGCTTGGATCGCGACAACGCGCTGCGCGCCCGCACCGCCATCTGGCGGCATGCGGCGGAGCTGCGGTGCAGGGTTTCCGCGATTTCATCGAATGTGAGGTCGAAAAGGTCGTGCAGAAAAAGCACGGCCCGTTCTTCCGGCGTCAGCTGCTCCAGCGCTCGCATCACGCCATAGGAGATGTCGAGCGCCGCATCGCTCGCAGTGTCGGGCTCCGTCGCGCCGGCAATCGGCTCCGGCAGCCATGGCCCGACATAAGTCTCGCGCCGCGCCCGCGCCGATTTCAGCCGGTCGAGGCAAAGATTGGTGACGATGCGGGAGAGATAGCGCGATGGCTCGGCCGCATCTGGCGCCGCGGCGAACCGCAGCCAGGCGTCCTGCACCGCGTCTTCGGCTTCGCTTACCGAGCCCAGATAGCGATAGGCGAGGCGGATCAGCCTGTCGCGTTGTGCAAGATAGGCCTCAAGCCGCGCTGCCTCGCCCTCGCTCATCACGCTGTCTCCGCCGAAACGCGCCGGGCCACCGCTTTCAGTTCGGCAAGCACCGGCTCGCAGATATTGCCGTAGCCGAAGCCGCGTTTGAAGAGCGGGTAGAAGAGGCCTGACACGGTTGCAGCGGAGAGGCCTGCCACTCCTTCGCGCCCCCAGCGGCTTTCGCATTCGGCAATGATCTCTGCAAGCTCTGGCGCGTTGTCGATCACGGCCTGCGCATAGCGCGCAGCGAGCATCATTTCAGGCGGTAAATCGCCCTCGCCGGTCAGCATAGCCGCAAGCGCTGTGCGCTCGACACCTGCCTCCACGGCCATGGAGATCGAAAGTCGCAGGCAGGAACCGCAATCGGCCCAGCGCGCCGCCGTCACCTTGGCTGCGAAATAGGGTTCGGCCGACAGCCCGAAACGGTGTGCCGTGAACGACGCCACCATTCCGAGCTTGGTCGCGCCGCCGACATCGAGCTCCACCACTTCCTTGAAATATCCGGTGTCGTAGCCGTAGCGTTTGCCGAATTTGTCGAACTGGATCTTGAGATAGGCGCGCATCATATCGTTGCCCTCCCGCGAAGAGCCACAAGCGGCAGGAAGGCGGGGACCACGATCAGCGCGATGTCGCGCAGCGCGGCGGTCAGCGTCGTGCCATGCACCGCCATTTCTGCGAGATGAAGCAGCGCATGCCCGCCAAGAAACACCAGCGCCGGGATCAATATCGCCCGGTTTCCTGTCAGGGCCGCAACGAAAAGTGCCGCCGCGGATGCAAGAAATGCCAGCCCGATATCGCGGATGAAGTGGATGTTTATCGGCCCGGTATGGTCGGCACCGGGTGCCAGACCGTACCAGAATTCCGGTGCGGCCAGCATCAGTGCGCCATTCGCGCCCTGATATGCTGCGATCGCAATAAGCAGAAGTTTCATCGTCTCATACCTCCTGTAGCGGAGGACGAGATGGCGGGCTGTTGTGTGACAGGTGACGCGAAAAAACTCAGCCGGCGATGAGGCCCGCTTCGCGCACCGCAGCCTGAAAACTGCGGCTCACGGGCACTTCGCTGCCGTCTTTGAGCTTCAGGAACAGCTTTCCCTCGCGGCGCAAGCTGCGCTCCACAGCGTCGAGTGCGACCCAGTGCGAACGATGCACCTGCAGACCGGGCGTTCCTTCTGTTTCGGCAATGGCGTCGGCAAAGCGCATCAGCACCAACCCGCCGCCACGGCTGGTGCGCACCTCCACATAATGATCCTGCATCGACATGTGGCTGAGCGCGCCTCGATCGCCTGGCGGCAGCCGGTCGACGATGCGGGGGTGCTTCGTCAAGGCCGCTTGCGCTGGGGCGGTGTTGGCCATTGCCAGCCGTTCATACTGCTCGGTGAAAATGGCGATCAGCGCCGAAACGACCCCTGCAATGATCGCGCTGTAACCAAGCAGCGGCAGCAGGGCGATCCCTGCATCCGGACCTGTACCGAACACCGCCGCATTGATCGCCCACACAACCGCCGCGATCGGCAGTCCCGAAACCACCCCGGCCAGAGCATATTGCCAGGGGCGGCGCGTGCGGCGTGGCCAAACGGTCTCGACCAAAAGGAACACCGTTGCCCCACTCGCGAAATATGTAGCAAGCACGATTGCCGTCCAATAGGCGAAGCGGCCGGGCAGCGGCAGCAGATCGTAGGTGCCGAACGGCCCGATCAGCCCCAGCAGCAGCGCTGCCGCAAGGATCAGCGCCCAGAAGCGCGGAGCGAAGAATTTGCGCTGCAATTCGCGCATCGTGAAATGCACAGGGCCGTCGCTCACGTAGCCAATCCACCTTTCCGCGTATGCGGCTTTGAATTGGGCGAGCCGCGCCAATAGGTCAAGCGCCGACGCAATTCCTTTCGTTTGTGCGGAGACCAGACCAATGAACTTCCAGCCGCTTCTGGATGCCTCGCCGGCCATTCAGATCCACGCCTATGCCGCCATCGCCGCTCTTTTGCTGGGCGGGATTGTGTTGTTTCGCAAAAAGGGAGACCGGCTTCACCGCATTGGCGGGCGTGTCTGGTTCGCCCTGATGCTGACCGTCGCGGTGTCGTCCTTCTTCATACACACGATCCGGGTTTGGGGGCCATGGAGCCCGATCCACCTCATTTCCGTCGGCACATTGGTGTCGCTGGGCTACGGCATATCGCTCATTCGTCGCCGCATTATCGTCGGCCATGCCATGGCTATGAAGGCGACCTATCTTGGTGCGTTGATCGTCGCCGGCGTCCTCACCTTCCTGCCTGGCCGCATCATGACCGAGGTCTTCTTCGGCGGTCCGAGCCCGCTCACCGGTATCGTCGTGCTGACTGTCCTGCTTGCGTGTGGCGCCGGCCTCTTCCTCTTGAGCCGCAGGTCACCTTCGCCGCGCATTGCCTGACCCCATTAGCTGTAGCGAAGGACAACTAAATATGAACCAGCCGAGTTTGATCGACATCATCACTCACACGCCGCTCTGGGTCTGGCCGCTGCTTGCCTATACGCTCTACACGGGTTGGCGCATGACGCGCGACCGAACGATAGCCCGCTGGCGCGTCTTCATCCTGCCGGCGATCGCCGTCACCTTCGCCGTGGTCAACCTGATGACGGGCGGAAACACGCTGGCCGAATTGGCCGGCTTCGCGGTCGGCACCGGGCTCGGTGCGTTCGTCGGATTGCTGGTTGCCCGCCGCCCCGCACGATTGCTCGAAGACGGCAGGCTGGCGCTTGCCGGCGACTGGCTTCCTGTGATTCTGCTGATAGGCATCTTCTCGGTGAAATATGCACAAGGTGTTGCGCTCGCCATCGACCGAGCCTTGGCGACCAATACGCTCTTCCTTTTCGCAAGTGCTGCCGCGCCCGCAATGTTTGCTGCGGTCTTGCTGGTGCGCTCTCTCAGGGGATTGCCTTCCGGAATGTTCCGCCGCAATGCGGGCCGGTCTAGCGAGGTGAAATATAGGGCCCAATCGTAATCAGTGCGATTGCAGCCAGAGCGACCACGATGCCGGTTCCCTGAACTAGATTGACCCGTTCGCCGAACCAGGCAAACGCCACCAGGTTCACCGCCGCCAGCTGTATGACGCCTGATAGGCTCAGCGCAACACCCATGCCGAATTCGCGAATCAGGCGCAGCATGATCAGATTACCGGCGGTGTAGAGCGCGAGCACAAGCACGAGCCGCACATTGCTGGGCGCCAGCGTCCAGCTCTTCGCAGCCGCGGCTGCGAACATGAAAATAACCGTCGAAATGCCGAGTTGGGCAAGGCCGGCTGCTGACATGCGTACGATCCCGGGAGGATTGCCGCCGGTTCTGCCGGTCGTGATCTCCAGCTGCTCAATTGCGCTCGCCAAGACGTGCCGTCAAGCGGGTTTATGCCGGGCTGGCCACGCCGCCATCGATGAATGATCAGGGCACGATACCGGGGTTGGAAGTCATGGATATTGCCCAGCCCGATTTACCTTTCCTGCCTTCCGCAGCGTCAACAGGGTTGGCGCGGGGCGATTCCCATTGCAAACTGCCAGCGGAAGGGACTGGCGCGCGCTCGCTGGCGCGCAAAACTGCTTGGGTATGGCGTCTTGGGGAAGCTTGGCGGTGTAGCGGCCTGTCTGGGGCTGGGTTTGGCGGCATGGTTCGGCAACGCGCTTTATGCGCTCGGGGCGCCCGGCGGGCTGCTCAAGGAGTGGTCGCCCGCCCTCGTGGCCAGTGCGATGATTGCCTATCTGGTGGTTCATGGCCGCCGCACATATTCGGGCCGGCAGCTGCTGTCCTTCGTCGTTCTGGTTTTCCTGATCGGCTGGTTTTTCGAAACTGTCTCGCTGATGACCGGCTTCCCGGTCGGCAACTATCACTACACCGAACTTATGGCGCCGTTTCTGGGCCATGTGCCTGTTTCGGTCATGCCCGCCTATTGCGTGATGGGTTATGCCTCCTGGTCGATGGCAAGGCTCCTTCTCGCCCGCACCGAATGGTCCCCCGACAATGTGCTGCGCTTTGGCGTGCCGGTGTTGGCTGCAATGCTGATGGTCGTATGGGATCTGTCGATGGACCCGCTGCGCGCAACGGTCGAGGGGCGTTGGGTCTGGAGCGGCGGCGGCCTGCATTTCGGCGTACCGCTGGAAAACTACATCGGCTGGGCCTTCGTCACCTGGATCATGTTTCAGTCCTTCGCGCTGGTATTCACCGGTCGGTACGAACCACCGGCGCGCAAAGTACCGGCTTCGGCGCGCCGCTATCTCTGGCTGTCCGTCCCGCTCGTCTGGGCCGCATTCGCCGGCGAATATCTGCTTAATCCTTTCGTGTCCGAGCGTGCGGATTTTGTTATGATCGATGGCGCGGTCATGTCCGTGGCGGAGATTTTCGCCAGCATCGCGTTTTTGACCGCGACGACCATGCTGCCGCTGGCGCTGCTTGGCGTGTTCGCAGCACTGCGCCGCAATCCGGCGCCTGAGCGGCGGCGCGACATGACGGCAGGGCTGGTGCCCGACCGCGCGGGAGACGAAAGATGACCGCTATAGCCACGACCGAAAAGACAGATTTCGACATTGTCACACGCTGGCGCATGAGGGCGCGGCCGGAGGAACTCAGCGAAATCATCCTCGATCCCGAGATCGTTTCGCGCTGGGGCACCTCGGTCTTCATGGCTTGCGAGGTGGTTGAACGTGGTGCACCGGATGGCCTGGGCATGGAAGTGCGCCTGCACACCAAGGGTTTTCTGCCCCATTCCTTCTTCTTTGTCGGCAAGGTCACTGACGGCGTGGCACATCGCTGGATGAGTTTCGACATCAGCGGAGATTTCGTTGGCAGGGGCAGCATGTATGTCGAGCCGGACGGTGCGGACCATCTGACCGCGACCTTCTGCTGGACGGTCAATGTAGCGCATCCTTGGGTGCGTCGTTTCGTGAAGGCTATTCACCCCGTATTCGTGTGGAACCACACCTGGGCCGTTGGCCGGCTGTCACGCATGATGCAGATCGAGGTCGATCGCCGCCGCGCGCGTCACAACACGATCAGCGAGCCGGTGCCGACCTTTCCGCATAATCTCGTGCCGTTCCGCCGCTGGCAGCGGCGCCGCTTTTCGTCACGCGGCTGGATGCCAGGCAGCGGTCCCGCCGGCCAGCGCTGACTGTCAGCTAGTGGCCGCCATCGCCGTCGGCCGAAACCCAGTCTCCGTGTGAATCCTGCTGGAAGCCATAGCGCTGCCATCTTTGTGCGCCGCGCGGCTTTTCCAGCATGAACGAGATTTCCATGAAGTCGCCATCGGTGCGCACCGTCACCGACCCGTAAACGCCGACATTGCGCTTCTTGATGAAGTCGATCAGCCGTTTGCGCTTCGCCTTCGCTTCTTTCTTGTCGTCATCGCTAGCCGTCGGGTCGTCGATCGTATCGTTCAGTTTTCGGAGCTTCCTGAAATCCTCCTCGCGGCCCTTCTCGCGGGTCGAACGCAGGATTTCGGTACACAGGATAAGCGGCGCCTCGCTCCGGCCTTTCTTGCCCAGCCGCCCGAGCAGATCGGGCCGCGGATGCGCATGGCTTTCCTCGTCGCCCGACGACACCACATAGGCAAACGGGTGCACCGCCTCCAGAAACTCGTCAGTCACGTCGTTGGAGCCGTGATGGCAGCTTTTCATCATGTCGGCGGAGAGCCGTGTCTTCGCCTGCGCCACCGCATTGGCCAGGGGTTCGTTTGCGCCGATGCCGCCATAATGGCGCACCAGATAATCCTCCGCCGGGCTGTTCAGATCGCCGCCGAAGAGCAGGTTGAACGCACCCATCGTGAGCCGCAGGATCACCGAATGGCCGTTCTTGGTCTTGCCGACATTGCGCGCCTGCGAGCCGATAAAGTCGCCGAACCAGCGCAGCCGGGCATTGCCGTTTGCGTCCGGCTCCGGCACGGGTCCGAGCACCTCGATTGCGGCTTCGCGGCCCGAGTCCGGCGCAAAGCCCGGCATCCAGCTGCGCCCGCCATGCATCTCGCCATGGCTGGCTGAAAGCATCTCGATCGCTCCGACCCGCCCGCTGGTCATCGCGGTGTGCATCAGCTTCGGATACCATTTGCGCCCGCGCACTGCCGGGTCGTCGTAGAGCGCCCTGATGTCCGCATCCGTGGCGACGATGTCGGTCAGATAGCGCCCGCCGGCGTCCGAAGGTCCGAGCGGGTCGTCGCCCGTCCGCTCCATGATGCCGTTGTGATAGACCCGGTCGAACGCCACATTTTTGTGCGAGAAGATTTTCTGGAACCCGCGATAGTGGTCCGCGTCGGGATGCGTGGCGATCGCGGCGTGAAACCGGAATGCCGTCTTCAGTTTGCCGAACCGCCATTTGATGAAATTATACATGTTGTCGGAAACGCCGGCGTCGATCACCATCACGCGTTCGCGCTCCGCCTCGGGCGCTGCCGGGTCGTTGCTTGTTTCCGGCGAAATCACGATGCAGCCGTCGCCCTGGCCGACATCGAGAAAGATCACCTCCAGCGGCCGCTGCGTGGCCACATCGTCCACCGGAATGAAATAACGCGCCTTGCCCCAGCGTATCTGCGCCCAGCCATCGTCGCCGGTTTCCTCGATCCGCAGAAAGTCGCCCCACCGCGCGTCCCGCACGCGTGAAGATTTCGCCTTGCTCTTCTTCTTGTAGAGCCAGACCGGAGAACCGTCTGTTCTTCGCTTCACGAAACCGGTGATCATGGCTTTTCTCATCGTTGCCAGATCAGCAAAGTATACATCGAATACTGTGTCGATTGCACTACACGGAAAACTCCGCGCCCTCGCGCTGCCGCGCGCAATTTCCCGCTTTGCGTTCTCCCCCGCCGCTGCTACATGCGCGCCCCATGACCACGCCTCTCAAAAACATCCGCAACTTCTCCATCGTTGCCCATATCGATCACGGCAAATCGACGCTCGCCGACCGGCTCATCCAGATGACCGGCTCGCTGGAAGAGCGCGAGATGAAGGAGCAGGTGCTCGACGCCATGGACATCGAGCGCGAGCGCGGCATCACTATCAAGGCCAACACCGTGCGCCTCGAATATGATGCCCAGGACGGCGAGCATTATGTGCTCAACCTCATCGACACGCCCGGCCATGTCGACTTCGCCTATGAGGTCTCGCGTTCGTTGCGCGCCTGCGAGGGTTCGCTGCTTGTCGTCGACGCTTCGCAGGGCGTCGAGGCGCAGACGCTGGCCAATGTCTATCAGGCGCTCGATGCCGACCATGAGATCGTCACGGTCCTGAACAAGGTCGACCTGCCGGCCGCCGAGCCCGAACGCATCAAGGAGCAGATCGAGGACGTGATCGGCCTCGACGCCTCAGACGCGGTGCAGATTTCGGCCAAGACCGGCCTTGGCGTCGGCGAGGTGCTGGAGGCCATCGTCAAGCGGCTGCCGCCGCCAAGCCATGGCGATGCCGACGCTCCGCTCAAGGCGATGCTGGTCGACAGCTGGTACGATGCCTATCTCGGCGTCATCGTTCTGGTGCGTGTCATCGACGGCAAGCTGAAAAAGGGCCAGCAGATACGCATGATGGGCACGGGCGCGCGTTATCCCGTAGACCGCGTCGGCGTGATCACGCCCAAAATGGTGCTCACCGGCGAGCTTGGCCCGGGCGAGCTCGGTTTCATCACCGCCTCAATCAAGGAAGTGGCCGACACGCGTGTCGGCGACACCATCACCGAGGATCGCCGCCCGACCGAAACCCCGCTGCCAGGCTTCAAGCCCGCCCAGCCGGTCGTCTTTTGCGGCCTGTTCCCTGTCGATGCCGCCGATTTCGAGGACCTCCGCGCCGCCATGGGCAAGCTGCGTCTCAACGACGCCAGCTTCTCCTTCGAGATGGAAACCTCGGCCGCGCTCGGCTTCGGCTTCCGCTGCGGCTTTCTCGGCCTGCTCCACCTCGAAATCATCCAGGAGCGGCTGGAGCGCGAGTTCGACCTTGACCTCATCGCCACCGCGCCCAGCGTTGTCTACCGGCTCAATATGACCGACGGCAAGACGATCGAGCTGCACAACCCGGCCGACATGCCTGACGTGGTCAAGATCGCGGCCATCGAGGAGCCGTGGATACGCGCCACCATCATGACGCCGCACGAATATCTCGGCGCCATCCTCAAGCTCTGCCAGGATCGCCGCGGCATCCAGCACGACCTGTCCTATGCCGGCGCCCGCGCCATGCTCACTTACGACCTGCCGCTCAACGAGGTGGTGTTCGATTTCTACGACCGGCTGAAATCGATCTCACGCGGCTATGCCAGCTTCGACTATCAGCTCACCGGCTACCGCGAGGGCGACCTGGTCAAGATGTCGATCCTGGTCAATGAAGAGCCGGTCGACGCGCTCTCCATGCTGGTCCACCGTTCCGCGGCCGAAAAGCGCGGCCGCGCCATGTGCGAGAAGCTGAAGGACCTGATCCCCCGCCACATGTTCAAGATCCCGGTGCAGGCGGCTATCGGCGGCAAGGTCATCGCCCGCGAAACCATCGCCGCGCTGCGCAAGGACGTGACGGCCAAATGTTATGGCGGCGACGTGACGCGTAAACGGAAACTGCTGGAGAAGCAGAAGGAGGGCAAAAAGAAAATGCGCCAGTTCGGCCGCGTGGAGATACCGCAGGCTGCGTTTATTGAGGCGCTGAAGATGGGGGACTGAGAAGCCGGTTGCCGCGAAGCGGCAAGCCGTCGATCCAGTGAATCGACGGCAGGCTTCGAAGGCCGGGGAGCTGCGAAGCAGCGGGTCCACCCCGGGGCCCCAGTTGATGCCGCGCTCGTCTTTTCCCTCCCCCTTGAGGGGAGGGTCGATCCTGAGCTTGTCGAAGGATCGGGGTGGGGTGGTTGAGGCCGCACGCCGACCTGGTTCCTCTCCCCAGCGGGGAGAGGTGGTTCGGGCCTTGCCCGAACCGGTGAGGGGGCGGCGGGGTTCCCCCGGCAAGGCGAGCGCAAGTCCGGGTGGGAGCTGCCGGAGATACCGAGCTCCGACATCGCTACGGCTGCGTTTTGGCTCTCGTTCTACGCCGGCGATCGGATCGGCAAAACCAAACCCGTCCTTCGACAGGCTCAGGATGAGGGGTTTGGCTTTGCTGCGCAGGTTCTGTAGCGCTTCTTCGAACCAGCGGCAGTTGACGCCGATCGGCGGCCTCCCGGTAGCCCTCATGGTGAGCCTGTCGAACCACGAGGGCGCTTGGCGCCACCGCTAGGGGTTGTCTATGCCGCGCGTCATCGCGTCCCAGCGGGGCGCGTAAGCGTAGCGCCGGCCGACGCACCGGCCGGATCGGGTAGGTCTTGTTGGGCTGCAGCGACTTCCCGAAATGGGGCATCGGGCGCGATGAGCAAGGCCCGCGCTGCGGCCTCGCTATGGGCGGGAATGCCCAGCACTAGCCGGCGACGAAAGGCCCATCAAACGGTAATCCCTGGACTTCCCTGTGTCAGTACGCCAAGGGTCGCTCGCACTCAGCACCGGTATTACCAGCGCGCGGAACCGAGTCTATGGCGTAGCGTTCTTTCCGGGGGACGTGCTTGAGAAATCCGGTTCGGGACACCGCGGCGTGTGAAACCGAGGTCTCCTTTAAACTTGAGAAGCCGCGTGTAAGGTCGATGTACCCTGCGTCAAGGGGCGACCGCAGGAGCCAATATGGCAAACAACTCACAAGGGGTCGACTTCGAGAAGATGGAAGCCGAGATGCTTCCATTGCGTGACTTCATCGACTTCGTGAACGCGCAGGTCGGTGTCTACATGGACTCCCTCTCCGGGTTCGACGGCAACCGCGTTCGCGTCGAGCGGCAGGTGGCGCGCGTCATACGGCCCAGACCTGGGCTGAAGGAGGGTAAGGTAGTGATGATGATGGAGAGTTTCGAGGACCCGCGCAGTCCCGAAGCCATCCATCACCGAATTGTCGCCGCGGACGAGTTTATTGCGGCGAACAGCGAGCGCGGTTTCAATCACCGGCAGCTATGCTGGTCGGTGATTGTGTTTATCTTTGCCTTTTGGGATGAGGAAATACGGCCGCAGATCGCGCGCGTCCGGGGTGTCGAACCTAACGACATCAAAGTTGATGCGCTTGGGGACCTCCGACTACTCCGCAAGTCCATCATCCACGCAAAAGGCGTTCTGTCGGCAAGCGACCACGCCAAGTTGAAAAAGATGGCCGACCTGGTGCGGCCGGGCGAGCGCATCGCGCTATCCCACGATGAGATGCAGAGGCTATTCGCGCAGACAAAGCAGGCCATAGCCGAACTGCTTTTGGCGTACACTGACCACCTTCCCGGCGCGCCGGATGCGTCAAGCATAACCGGTGTCGCTATTCAGACAACCAAGGGCAGAAGATGGGATCCCGACTAGCTCAACATGCTACGGAAAGCTTGCGTTCTGCCGAAGCTGCCATCGTCGGGTAAGGGGCGCCGGCCGGATGACAAGGCGCAACAGTGCACGCTAACTCCTATCCCTTATGGGGTTCGAGGGACGGCTACGAAAGAACCAGGCGGTAGATCGGTGCGCATCCGTCGCTTGGATGCACTCTCTCCCACAAACGCAGAAGCGGACGCTGCGGGACAGTCCCGCACCTAGCCCTTGCTCTCACCAAAAAAATCTATCCCACACCCTCTCCACCTCCCTTACCCTTGGCCGCAGTTCTTCTCGCGGGAACGCCGATCATGACGGTGAGCGTGCGGAGAGGAACCGGCGCCTCCGTTTCAGCCTCGTGAGCTGAGACCGGGGAGGCCGCGTTCAAGGGTTCCCCTGCGGGTAATACGGCCCGCGCGTGCCGGACGGTGCACTAGGTCCGTCCCTCGGGACGGCGGAAGCGGAACGGACGCGGACTTTAAGAACGCCGGCGGGGCGCGGTTTCCGCGCCACGAAACATACAAGCGAAGGCACGGAACCGCGCCCCGCTTCTCAGACGCAACCCCGTAGGGATTGTCGTCAAAGAGCCCAGCGAGATCGCAAAGCGATCGTCGCGAGAGGCAAGTTCTTTGACAATGGCCAGACGGTCTAACAACCGGGCGTGGCGATAGTGGAACGCGGAACGCGTCATCCCGGAAGCCGGAGTGAAACGCAGGCTGTCCGGGATCCATTCCGTAATCGTCGCGCAGGTGACCACCGTTCCGGAATGGATCCCGGCTCGCGGTCGCAAGCTCCCTTGGCCGGGATGACGAGGGCAACGGCCGAAGGCCGCAAGGACGACCGTCCGTCCGAGCCTATGCGAGGCCCCGCGGAGCCGGTGAGCGTAGCGAACTCGGCGTGAGCGAAAACAAAAAACCACCCCAAATATTCCCGCCGCCCCAGCTACCTTTCGCCCCGGGTCCGTGCCAATCTCGCCGCGGCGGCGGTGGGAGCCGCCGAAACCACCGAGGGAACGAACATGAACATCATCACAGCTGCGCGTGCCGCGTTGGCCGCGCTTATTGCCGGCTGCCTAACGCTTGGCGCCACTGCGGCGTCCGCCGGCGACGTGACTTTCATGATGAACAACCACCATGAGTTCGCCGTCGAGGTCGAGCTCTACAGCCAGGACCGCAACCATGTCTGGCCGGGCGGCGGCAATGTGTTTTACCTCGACGACGGCGAGACCAAGGCCATGCCGCTCGCCTGCGAAGAGGGCGAGACGATCTGCTACGGCGCGTGGGTTTCGGGTGATCAGGGCACCTATTGGGGCGTCGGCCCGGGCGATGTCGATGGCTGCGAGGACTGCTGTTATGTCTGCCAGGGCGGCATGACCGAGGAGATCAACCTGATCGAGTAGCCTCCCACTTGAGGGGAGGGGTAATCCACTTCCACCGCGCCCATTGGCACGCTAAAGGGCGGGGATGATTTCCCCGTGCCAAGCTTCCGCTGCATAATGACCGTCGGTTCCGGCCCGCTGATGCTGGGCATCGATACCGGCGGCACCTACACCGACGCCGTTCTCTTCCGGGAGGGCGCGGCCGGCGGTGGCGTGGTCGCAAAAGCGAAGGCGCTGACCACGCGCCACGACCTCGCCCTCGGCATTGCCGGCGCGGTCGATGCGGTGCTGGGAGCTGCGGCGGCGAACCCGGCCGACATCGCGCTGGTGTCGATGTCCACCACGCTCGCCACCAACGCCATCGTGGAAGGGCAGGGCGGGCGCGCGGCCCTGGTGCTGATCGGCTTCGGCGAGGCCGACCTCGACCGCGACGGGCTGAAGGCGGCACTCGGCGCCGACCCGGTGCTTTTTCTGCCGGGCGGGCATGACGTTCACGGCAACGAAAGGCCGCTCGATCTGGCCCCGCTGGAAGCGGCGCTGCCGGAGCTTGCGCCTGCCGTCACCGGCTTCGCCGTCTGCGCCTATTTCGCCGTCCGCAACCCGGCGCACGAGATCGCCGCCGCAAGGCTGATCCGCCAGACGACCGGACTGGCCGTCACGATGAGCCACGAGCTCTCGGCCAAACTCGGCGGCCCGCGCCGCGCGCTGACCACGCTGCTCAATGCGCGGCTGGTCGGGCTGATCGACCGGCTGATCGCGGCAACCGAGGGCTTTTTGCAAAAGCGCGGCATAGCGGCTCCGCTGATGGTCGTGCGTGGCGATGGCGCGCTGGTCTCCGCCGCCTTTGCCCGCCGGCGTCCCATCGAAACGATCCTTTCCGGCCCCGCCGCCTCTATCGTCGGCGCCCGCCACCTCACCGGCATCGACGAGGCGATCGTGTCGGACATTGGCGGCACCACGACCGACGTCGCGGTGCTCGAAGCCGGCCGGCCCCGGCTCGACCCAGACGGGGCGCGCGTCGGCGGCATGCGCACCCATGTCGAGGCGGTCGCGATGCGCACCTTCGGCCTTGGCGGGGATTCGGAAGTCTCCATCGAGGAGGGTGGCTTGAGCGCCCGCCTGCGGCTCGGCCCCCGTCGTCTGGTGCCGTTGTCGCTGGCCGCGCAGCAGCATGGCCCGGCCATTCTTGCGCAGTTGGAGCGCCAGCTCGGCGCGTCGAACCCCGGCCGCATGGACGGCCGCTTCGCGCTGCGCACCGGGCTTGAGGAGCGCTTCGCCGCCGGCCTCACCGCGTCGGAAGCACGGCTTTACGCGGAGGTTGGGACGACGCCCGTCCCGCTCGACAAGCTCCTTTCCGCCAGCGCGCAACTCGCGGTGCTCAACCGGCTGGTGGCGCGCGGCCTCGTTATGCTTGTCGGCTTCACGCCGTCGGACGCCGCCCATGTGCTTGGTCGTCAGGCGACATGGGATGCCGCAGCCGCGAAGCTGGGTGCGGATGTCTTCGCGCGTCGCCGCGACGCATCGGGAAACCGCATCATGGCCGACGGCGCAAAGCTCGCCGCAGCTGTGTTGCAGCTGGTCACCCGCAAATCGGCGGAGGCGGTTCTGGAGGCAGCCTTTGCCGAGGACGGCCATGACGGCCCGGCCGCCGTATCGCATGCGCTGGTGCAGCGCGCACTTGATGGCGGCAGCCGTTTCGCGCGGCTGGCCGTGGCGCTTGACCGCCCGGTGATTGGCCTCGGCGCCTCCGCGCCGCTGCATTATGCCGGGCTGGGGGAGCTGGTTGGTTCGGAGTGTGTGCTGCCTGCCCATGCCGATGTCGCCAATGCCGTTGGCGCAGTCGTGGGGCAGGTCCGCATAACGGTGGAGGCTCTGGTCACGCAGCCGGCGGAAGGCCGCTTCCGCCTCACCGTGGGCGAGCATGTCGAGGATTTTGCCGCGGAAGATGCCGCGCTTGATGCGGCATCGGCCCGCGCAGCAGAACTTGCGCTCTCCCGTGCTGCCGACGCCGGCGCCGCGGAGTGTCATGTCGAAACCGATACCGACATAGTGACGGCCACCGTCGAGGATCAGCGCAAATTTGTCGAAGCGCGCGTGAGCGCGATTGCACAGGGGCGTCCCCGCGTTGCGTCTGAAGGTGTTTCGCGACCATCGGAGAATTGACCCCGCCCGTTGCGCGTGGTGAAAGCTGCCGGACTGACTTTCAACGGAGTGCACCACATGTCGGAACGCGTCGAGACCAACGGGCTCAAGGTCGATCGCGGCCTTTACGACTTCGTCAACAGCGAGGCGCTGCCGGGTACCGGCGTGGAAGCAGACGCTTTCTGGGCGGGGCTCGGCGCGCTGGCGCACGACCTCGCGCCGAAGAACCGTGCGCTGCTTGCGCGCCGCGACGAGTTGCAGACGCGCATCGACCAGTGGCACCGCGACAATGGCGCGCCGTCCGACCTTGATGCCTATGAGGCGTTTTTGCGCGAGATCGGCTACCTGCTGCCGGAGGGCGGCGACTTCCAGATCTCGACCTCCAATGTCGATCCCGAGATCGCCGCGATCGCCGGCCCTCAGCTCGTCGTGCCGATCATGAATGCCCGCTTTGCGCTCAATGCCGCGAACGCGCGTTGGGGTTCGCTTTACGATGCGCTCTACGGCACCGACGCGCTGGGCGACCGGCCGAAGCCCGGCGGCTACGATCCCGAGCGCGGCGCGCGCGTGATCGCATGGGCGAAGGATTTTCTGGATCGCGCAGTGCCGCTGAAGGGCGGCTCCTGGGCCGACCTGCCATCGATCGCTGCCTCGAAGGATGGCCTGTCGCTTGGCGACGGCTTTTCGCTTGCCGAGCCAGGCCAGTATGCCGGCTGGCGGGTCAATGAGGCCGGCGCTCAGGAAATCCTGTTCCGCCGCAACGGGCTTCTGATCGAAGTCGTGGTCGATCCGTCGTCGCAGATCGGCAAGACCGACAAGGCGAGCATCGCCGATGTCTGGCTGGAATCCGCCCTGACCACCATCATGGATTGTGAGGATTCCGTTGCCGCGGTCGATGCCGAAGACAAGACGCTGGTCTACCGCAACTGGCTCGGTCTGATGAAAAGCGATCTCGAAGAGAGCGTCACCAAGGGTGGCAAGACCTTCACGCGCAAACTGCAGGACGATTGGACCTTCGCCGCGCCGGACGGTAGGGACTTTCAGGTCAAGGCGCGTTCGCTGATGCTGGTGCGCAATGTCGGCCATCTGATGACCAATCCGGCGATCATCGACAAGGACGGCCACGAGATTCCCGAAGGCATCATGGATGCCTATGTGACCGCCGCAATCGCGCTGCACGATATCGGGCCGAACGGCCGTCGCGCCAACTCGGCGGAAGGCTCCATGTATGTCGTGAAGCCCAAGATGCACGGGCCGGAGGAAGTGGCGTTCGCGGTCGAGATTTTCGGCCGCGTGGAAGCAGCGCTCGGCATGGCGCCCAACACGATCAAGATGGGCATCATGGACGAGGAACGCCGAACCACGGTCAACCTCAAGGAGTGCATTCGGGTCGCGCGCGAGCGCGTGGTGTTCATCAACACCGGCTTCCTAGACCGTACCGGTGACGAGATACACACCTCGATGGAAGCCGGGCCGATGATCCGCAAGGGCGACATGAAACAGGCCGCCTGGATCAACGCCTACGAAAACTGGAACGTCGATATCGGCCTCGCCTGCGGGCTCTCCGGCCATGCCCAGATCGGCAAGGGCATGTGGGCGATGCCCGACATGATGGAAGCGATGCTGGAGCAAAAGATCGGTCATCCGAAGGCCGGCGCCAACACTGCATGGGTGCCGTCTCCGACCGCGGCCACACTGCACGCCACCCATTATCATGCGGTCGACGTCAAGGAGGTTCAGGCCAAGCTCAAATCGCGCGAGCGCGCCAAGCTCTCCGACATTCTGTCCGTGCCCGTGGCGAGCCGCCCCAACTGGTCGCCCGACGAAATCCAGAAGGAGCTCGACAACAATGCGCAGGGCATTCTGGGCTATGTCGTGCGTTGGGTCGACCAGGGCGTCGGTTGCTCCAAGGTGCCGGACATCAACGATGTCGGCCTGATGGAAGACCGCGCCACACTGCGCATTTCCTCACAGCATATCGCCAACTGGCTGCATCATGGGGTGTGCAGCGAAGAACAGGTGATGGAGACCATGAAGCGCATGGCGGCGGTGGTTGATCGTCAGAATGAGGGCGATCCGCTCTATCGGCCAATGGCCGCCGACTTCGACGGTTCGATCGCTTTCCAGGCCGCCTGCGATCTGGTGTTCAAGGGCCGCGAGCAGCCGAGCGGTTACACGGAGCCGGTTCTTCACGCCCGGCGTCTGGAGCTGAAGGCGCGTGACCGGGCTGGTTAGGCGCGGTGGTTTTCCCTCCCCCTTGAGGGGAGGGTGGACAATCGCTGCAAGCGATTGGACGGGTGGGGTCATCGAAGCCCCGCTCCGCATTGGCCCACCCCACACCGATCCTTCGGCAAGCTCAGGATCGACCCTCCCCTCGAGGGGGAGGGAAAGCGCGCAATGAAAATCCTCGCCATCGATACCGCTGCAAATTTGTGCGCCGCATGCATATTCGATACGCAGGCCGGTGAACTCGGCCGTTCGGTCCACGACCTTGGAAAGGGCCACGCCGAACATCTGATGTCGACCATCGACGAAGCGCTGGCGGCGGCGAACTCCAGCTATGCCGATCTCGGCCTGATTGCCGTATCGATCGGGCCGGGGTCCTTCACCGGCATAAGAGTGGGCGTTGCCACGGCGCGCGGACTAGCACTGGCGCTGGGTATTCCGTCCGTCGGCGTCACTACACTCGACGCCATGGCAGCGGAAGCGCGACGCCAGTTTGCCGGCAAATCGGTGCTAGCCGCGATCGATGCCAGACGCGATCAGCTTTACGTTGCGAGCTATGTCGGGGGCGGTGAGCGCACATTCGGACCGGCGATCGCAACGCTCGAGGATGCAGCCGCGATGCTCGCACCGGATATGGCGCTTGTTGGCAGCGCCGCCGAATTGATCGCACAAAAAGCCGGAAGAAATGTTGCAATCACTGCTACATCCGCCACCGCCGACATTGCCATCTACGCGCAGCTTGCAGCGGGAATGGATCCGGCATCCGGCCCGCCGCGACCGCTTTATTTGCGCGGCGCTGATGCGAAACCGCAGCAGGGTTTTGCGGTGGAGCGCCGAGACTGATGCGCATTCCCTTCATGTCCGGCAGCCAGGAATATGTAGCGCGCGACCTGACGCTCGACGACACACCGGCGATGGCCGAGCTGCACGCCGGCGCCTTCGCGCGCCCCTGGTCGGACGAGGAATTCGAGGCGCTTCTGGTGCAGGACACGGTGTTCGGTTACGCCGTCCGGCCTGTTGCATCCAAGGGCAAGCCGCCGATTCAGGGCTTTGTGCTGGCGCGCCTGGCGGCGGGCGAAGCCGAAATCCTCACCATCGTCGTTGCTCGTGCAAACCGGCGCGCCGGCCTCGGCCGGATGCTGATGGATGCGGTGATGCGCCACCTCTATACCGAGCGCGCCGACGCGCTGTTTCTCGAGGTGGATGAAAGCAATACGGCGGCTATCGGCCTCTACCGCAGGCTGGGTTTTCGCGACGTTGGCCGGCGCGAGGGCTACTATTCGGCCAAGGACGGCCGCAAGAGCAGCGCGCTTGTCATGCGCAGCGATCTTCGTTAGCCAGCGACGGTCCAACAAGAGAGTAGAGTCAGGAGACGCATGCTCGGCTGGATACGCGTGTCGTTCATGCTTCTGCTCGTGGCCATCGTCACGCCGGCGATGGCGCTCGCCCAGATAATCATCCTCAAGACCGGCATTGGCAACGAGCGTTACCTGCCGCGCCAGTGGCATCGTTTCGTGCTTTTTGTGCTCGGCTTCCGGCTTCATGTGCGCGGCAGGATGTCGGACAAACGCCCGCTGCTGATCGCCGCCAACCACATTTCCTGGACTGACATCATGGTTGCGGGCGCTGTGGCCGAAGTCAATTTCATCGCCAAGTCTGAGGTTTCTGGTTGGCCGATGATCGGCAAATTGGCCCGACTTCAGCGCACCGTCTATGTCGAACGGGAGCGCAAGCACCGGTCGGGTCACCAGGCTGGTGAAATTGCGCAACGCATGACCGACGGCGATCCGATGTTACTTTTCGCCGAGGGGCTGACCGCCGACGGCAATCTTATGCTGCCGTTCAAATCGACGCTGTTTGGCGCGGCCTCCATGGCGGTTGATCGCGGCGAGGTTGAGCATGTTTTCGTACAGCCTGTGGCGATCGTCTACACCCGCTTTCATGGCATGCCGATGGGGCGCCTGCATCGCACGCACGCTGCCTGGATTGGCGACCGCCTGCTCGCCCCGCATATCGTAACGCTGCTCAAGGAGGGCGCGGTCGACGTGGAGCTGCATTTCGGCGAGCCAGTCGAATATCGCGCAGGTGTCCGGCGCAAGGATCTCGCCAGGGAGGTCGAGCGGCGCGTGACGGAGATGTTCAACGCGGCGATCAGCCACCCGATCAAGAGCGGCGAGCCATAAGCGCCGCCGCCATCTCGGCGCTTCATTTCAGGCTGAACTTGGTCTAGAGAGCGCCCCATGAACCGTATTGTCACCGATAAAGACACCGCAGCGGCCCGAAAGGTCTTCGTGAAGACCTATGGCTGCCAGATGAATGTCTATGACAGCCAGCGAATGGCCGACGCGCTGGCGGCCGAAGGTTACGTCGCAACCGAGGCTATGGAGGATGCCGATCTGGTGCTCCTCAACACCTGCCACATCCGCGAAAAAGCCGCCGAGAAGGTCTATTCCGAGCTTGGCCGCATTCGCGGCATCAAGGCTGAACGCGAACTGTCGGGTCGCGAAACGCTGATCGGCGTAGCCGGCTGTGTTGCGCAGGCCGAGGGCGAAGAGATCATCCGCCGTGCGCCGGTGGTCGATCTGGTGATCGGACCGCAGACCTACCATCGCCTGCCGGACGTCGTGAAAAAGGCGCGCGCCGGCGAGAAGGTGGTCGAGACTGAATACGCGATCGAAGACAAGTTCGCACATCTGCCGGGCCAGCAGGCCAAGGCGGTGCGCGCCCGCGGCGTGACGGCGTTTCTCACCGTGCAGGAAGGCTGCGACAAGTTCTGCACCTTCTGCGTGGTGCCGTATACGCGCGGGTCTGAAGTCTCGCGCCCGGTGAGCCAGATCGTCGATGAGGCGGCACGCCTGGCGGATGCAGGCGTGCGCGAGATCACGCTGCTTGGCCAGAACGTCAATGCCTGGCACGGCGCGGGCCCTGATGGCCGCGAATGGGGCCTTGGCGAATTGCTGTTCCGGCTGGCCGAAGTGCCGGGCGTGGCGCGGCTGCGTTACACCACGAGCCACCCGCGCGACATGGACGATGCCCTGATCGCCGCGCATCGCGACCTGAAGGCGCTGATGCCTTATCTGCATCTGCCGGTGCAGTCGGGTTCCGACCGCATTTTGAAGGCGATGAACCGCAAACACACGGCCGCCGAATATCTGCGCCTCATCGAGCGCATTCGCGCCGCCCAGCCCGATATCGCGATGTCAGGTGATTTCATTGTCGGTTTCCCGGGAGAAACGGACGCTGACTTCGCGGACACGATGACCATCGTGCGCGAGGTCGGTTATGCGCAGGCATTTTCCTTCAAATACTCGCCTCGGCCCGGAACGCCGGCATCGGAGCGCGGCGAGCAGGTGGCCGAAGAGCTCAAGAACACGCGATTGCAAGAGTTGCAGGCGCTGCTGACAAAACAGCAGCATGCATTTGCGGAAAGTCTGGTCGGGCGCGAGATCGATCTGTTGCTCGAAAAGCACGGTCGCCACGCCGGACAGCTCATCGGGCGTTCGCCCTGGCTTCAGCCGGTGATTGTTGATGAAAAAGCCGGCGGAATCGGCGACATTGTTCCGGTACGAATCACGCGCACGGGGGCGAATAGCCTGTTCGCCGATACCGTATGAGGAGAGGCTTTTGAGCGCCGCTACGCAACTGAAGCAGCCCTCTGGGGCGTCCGACATGGCGCATATCGTACTCACATTCGACAATAACCAGCTCGCAAGTGCGCTTTACGGCCAGTTCGACGAGAACCTGGCGCGGGTCGAAGAAAAGCTCGGCGTCGATATACGCTCGAAAGGCAACCAGCTTTCCATACAGGGCGAGGCAGGTGCGGCCGAGCAGGCGCGGCGCGCGCTCGATTACCTCTATGATCTGCTGCAGAAGGGATCCGAGCTGGGCCAGTCGGATGTCGATGGCGCTGTCAGGATGGCGATTGCCGCTGACGATCAGCTGACGCTGCCGACGCTGGAACGCAAGGGCAAGCTCGCCGCGGCGCAGTTTTCGACCCGCAAGAAGACGATCCACGCCCGCTCGGTGAACCAGGACGCTTATATGCGCGCGCTGGAACGTTCGGAGCTGGTGTTCGGCATCGGACCGGCCGGCACCGGCAAGACCTATCTCGCGGTGGCTTATGCCGCAATGCTGCTTGAGCGCGGCATGGTCGACCGCATCATCCTGTCGCGTCCGGCGGTTGAAGCCGGCGAGCGCCTCGGCTTCCTGCCGGGCGATATGAAGGAAAAGGTCGATCCCTATCTGCGCCCGCTCTATGACGCGCTGTACGACATGATGCCGGCGGACAAGGTGGAGCGCGCCATCGCTGCCGACGTGATCGAGATTGCGCCGCTGGCCTTCATGCGGGGCCGCACGCTGCACAACGCCGCGATCATTCTGGATGAGGCGCAGAACACCACGCCTATGCAGATGAAGATGTTTCTGACCCGCATGGGTGAGGGCGGGCGCATGATCGTGACCGGCGATCCGAGCCAGATCGACCTGCCGCCGAACACGAAATCCGGTCTGGTCGAGGCGCTGAACGTATTGTCTGACGTGACGGGCATCGTCACGGTGCGCTTCAACGAAAAGGACGTGGTGCGTCACCCGCTCGTCGCGGAGATTGTCGCGGCATATGACCGCGCAGGCGCCGGTCCTGGCCCTGCACCCCGGAACCCCAAGACCGAACAGTGAGCCGCAACGCGCAGCTGGTTATCGCGCTCGAGATCGAGGCCGGCGACTGGCCGCCTGCAGGTGATCTTGAAGCGGTTGTGGAACGCGCAGCCTCGGCAAGCCTGGCCGAGCTTGGTGCAGCGCCGGATCAACCTTCCGAACTCAGCGTCACATTCACCAACGATGCGCACATCGCCGAGCTCAACCGGCAATGGCGCGGCAAGGATGGCGCGACCAATGTGCTGTCCTTCCCGCTTGTCGAACTGCGGCCCGGCGCGCCGATGCCGCCCTTGCTTGGCGATATCGTGATCGCCTTCGAGACCGTATTTCAGGAGGCAAGCGAGCAGAAAAAACCCTTCATTGACCATCTGACGCACCTTCTGGTGCATGGCCTGCTTCACCTTGTAGGCTATGATCACATCGATGATGAGGAAGCCGAAACGATGGAAGCGCTCGAACGGCGTATCCTGGAACGACTTGCGATTCCCGACCCATATGCCTAAGTGAACGCTGGTTTTAGCCAGACGACGATGAACGAACACACGACCCAGGTTCAAGCTGCACCCTCCGAAACGGAGCCGGGCAGCCAGGAGCAGCCAGGAGAAAGTCCCGAACCGGGACGACAACCTGCACCCGAACGCACGACACTATTGCAGCGCATCGGCGCTATTTTCAGGCCGCGCAACGGTAACTCGCTGCGCGAGGACCTGACCGATGCGCTGTCGGAAGCCGCCGACGCCGCCGAGTTTTCGCCCGGCGAACGGGCGATGCTGCACAACATTCTGCGGCTGCGCGAGGTGCGCGTCGAAGACGTGATGATACCGCGCGCCGAGGTGGAGGCGGTCGATATATCGACCCAGCTCGGCGAATTGCTGCGCATTTTCGAAGATTGCGGCCATTCGCGCCTGCCCGTCTATGCCGAAACGCTGGATGATCCGCGCGGCATGGTCCACATCCGCGATGTCGTCGGCCAGGTTCTGCGCATGTCGCGCGAACAGAAGCGCGGGCGCGGCCAGAAGAAGAATGCCGCCAATCAGCCGCTCGACCTTTCCAAGGTCGATCTCACGCGCTCAATCGGCGACCTCAATCTAGTGCGGCCGCTGTTGTTCGTTCCGCCTTCGATGCTTGCCTCGGACCTGATGACCCGCATGCAGGCTGCCCGTATCCAGATGGCGCTGGTCATCGACGAATATGGCGGCACCGACGGTCTCGCTTCGTTGGAAGATATCGTGGAGATGGTCGTTGGCGATATCGAAGACGAGCACGATGAAGACGAACCGATGATCACCCAGTCGGGCGACGGAGTGTTCGTGGTCGATGCCCGTGCCGAGATCGACGATGTCGCCGAACAGGTTGGCGATTCATTCGCCGCCGGCGAGCACGAAGAAGATGTCGACACGATCGGTGGCATGATTTTCAACACGCTCGGCCGCGTGCCGGCGCGCGGCGAGGTCGTACAGGCCATTCCTGGCTTCGAGTTCCACGTGCTCGATGCAGACCCGCGCCGGGTTAAACGTGTGCGCATCGTGCAGCTGCGAGCGGCAGAGCGCAAACGCCGCGCCCACAAACCAGCACCCGTCGACGAAAGCTGATTGCGGGTGTCTGCGGCAGCGGCCGGCCGGGATTGATTGGAACCGGTCGCACGCGCTGGTAGAAGACTGATGTGATTCGCACCCGTGGCCTCGACAGGATGCAGGCGGTGTCGACCGAGCTTTCGGCCGGCCATCCTTTCGGCGTTGCATATGAGGCGCGGGAGAGCCATCTGAGCCGTTTCGCATCGCGGCTTCTGCTGCTTTACGGCTGGCGGCGGCATTTCGTTTCGTTTCTCGCAGGCGGTCTGGCGTCTTTTTCGCAGGCGCCTTTCGATTTCTTCGCCGTCTGCCTGATTTCGTTCCCGATCCTTGTCTGGCTGCTTGATGGCGCGGCGGCCGACGCAAGCAGCGGCAGACTACGACGTTTCGCGGCGCCCTTTGCCACCGGTTGGTGGTTCGGTTTCGGCTATTTCGTCGGCGGCCTCTGGTGGGTCGGCAATGCGATGATGGTCGATCTGGCGCGTTATGCCTGGGCGCTGCCTTTCGCGGTGCTCCTGCTGCCGGCGATCCTCGCCAGTTTCTACGGTTTCGCGGCGGCGCTCGCCCGGCCATTCTGGTCCGACGGGCTGGGCCGCATAGCGGCGCTTGCGGCGGCTTTCGCCATCGCAGAGTGGCTGCGCGCCATGCTCTTCACCGGCTTCCCGTGGAACGCGGTTGGCTATGCCGCGATGCCGACCCCGCTTTTGATGCAGTCGATCGGCATTATCGGCATGACCGGTATGAACGCGCTTGCGGTTTTTGCCTTCGCTCTGCCGGCGCTGCTTGCTGGCGAACGGCATGTGCGCGCCGGCATGGTTCTGGCGACAGCGATCGCCATCGCGCATGCGGGCTTCGGCTACGCGCGGCTTTCCATGCAAGTCGAAGAAGAGGAAACGCTGCGGACCCGTATCGTTCAGCCCTCGATCGACCAGTCCGAAAAATGGAATGCGACCGTTCGCGACACGATCTTCCGCACATTCCTGGAACTTTCCGGGGGAGACGGTGCCGAAGGCGCGGAGCGACCGCAGCTCATTCTTTGGCCCGAAACGTCAGTGCCATTTCTTTTGCAGAACAGAACGGATGCGCTTTCCGCAATCGGCGAACTGGTTCGTGACGATCAGGTGCTGTTGACGGGCGCGGTGCGCGTCGAAGGCGACGATGCCGCCGACCCCGATGCGCGCTTCTACAATTCGGTTGTCGGTATCAATTCCTCCGGCGTGATCTTCGACGCCGCAGACAAGGTTTTTCTTGTTCCGCTCGGCGAGTTTGTTCCCTTCGAGAGCTTTCTCTCCCGCTTTGGCATTACGAAGCTGGTCGAACTGCCAGGCGGCTTCACGCGCGGCACCACGCGTCGCGTCATTGAGATCGCCGAGGGTGTCACCGCCGTTCCCTATATCTGCTACGAGGTCATCTTCCCGGGCATCGCCGTGCGCCCGGCAGAGACCGCCAACCTGATCATCAATGTCACCAACGATGCATGGTTCGGCCGCTCGCCGGGTCCGTATCAGCATCTGCGCCAGGCGCAGCTGCGCGCGGTGGAGGCCGGCCGGCCGCTGGTGCGGGCTGCCAATAACGGGCTATCGGCGGTGATCGATGCACGTGGCCGTGTGGTGGATGCGCTGGCGCTCGACGCTGTCGGCGCTCTCGATGTCGAAGTGCCGCTCGCGCCTGCCAACGGATTGCGCACTGTTCACGCAGCTTCGCTCGGCTGGGGCCTCGTGCTGCTTCTCACTCTTTGCGCCTTGATCTTTCAATGGCGGCAGAAATCGCTAAGAGAGTAAGCCCGCCTACGCGGTAACTTACGGTTGTGCAGGATGGCAAAGGTTCCCGACTGAGGTGAGCTTCGCCTGAATGAAGGGGCAGACAAAGCTGGTTCATGAGCGAGAACAAGAAGAAGCCAAATCCGATTGATACCCATGTCGGCAGCCGCATCAGGCTTCGCCGCAATATGCTGGAGATGAGCCAGGAAAAGCTTGGCGAGATGCTGGGCATCACGTTCCAGCAGATCCAGAAATATGAAAAGGGGACCAACCGGGTCGGCGCCAGCCGCCTGCAGGCGATTGCTTCGATCCTTAGCGTGCCGCCGGCATTCTTCTTTGAAGGCGCGCCCGGCATCGACAATCAGCCGGCTGCGGCAGGCGTAGCCGAAGGGGCGGCCGCGAACTACGTCGTTGACTTTCTTTCGAGCACGGAAGGCTTGCGGCTCAACCGAGCCTTTGTGAAGATAACCGACCCTGCGGTGCGCAAGAAGATCGTTGAACTGACCGAAAGTCTGGCCGACGAAAAGTAATTTCGCGGCGCTTCGGCGCGATATCCTTTCAAATTACCGACCACGGATCGCCCTGGCAGGCTAGCGCGCTTGACGCGCCGATAGCCGCTGGATAATGCAAAGCCGCTTCCAGCGGCAGCGCATGCCGCTTTTCTTATGTTCGAGAGGGGTCACCCGTGTCGCGCGAAAACTACCTTTTTACCAGTGAATCCGTTTCCGAGGGCCATCCTGACAAGGTGTGCGACCGGATTTCCGACGAGATCGTCGATCTCGTTTACCGAGAAGCCAAGAAGACCGGTACCGACCCGTGGTCGGTGCGTGTTGCCTGTGAAACGCTGACCACGACCAACCGCGTCGTTATCGCTGGCGAAGTCCGGGTGCCCGATTCGCTCTTCAAGACCGACAAGAAGGGCAAAAAGGTCATCAATCCGAGCAAGTTTCGCTCGGCGGCGCGCAAGGCGATCCGCAAGATCGGCTACGAGCAGGACGGCTTTCACTGGAAGACGGCCAAGATCGATGTGCTGCTGCACACCCAGTCTGCCGATATCGCGCAGGGCGTGGACAATTCAGCAGACCGTCAGGGCGAAGAGGGCGCGGGCGACCAGGGCATCATGTTCGGTTACGCCTGCAACGAGACGCCCGACCTGATGCCGGCGCCGATCTACTATTCGCACAAGATTCTGGAGCTTCTGGCCACCGCCCGCCACGCTGGCGACGGTGATGCCGGCAAGCTGGGTCCGGATGCCAAAAGCCAGGTGACGATCCGCTACGAAGGCGGCAAACCCGCCGAGGTTACGCAGATCGTGCTTTCCACCCAGCACATGGATGAAAGCTGGGACAACAAAAAGGTCCGCCAGGTCGTCGAACCTTATATCCGCGAGGCGCTTGGCGACCTCAAGGTTGCGCAGGACTGCAACTGGTACATCAACCCCACCGGCAAGTTCGTCATCGGCGGCCCTGATGGCGATGCCGGCCTGACCGGCCGCAAGATCATCGTCGACACCTATGGCGGCGCAGCCCCGCATGGCGGCGGCGCATTTTCCGGCAAGGACACCACCAAGGTCGATCGCTCGGCCGCCTACGCTGCGCGCTATCTGGCCAAGAATGTGGTGGCTGCGAAACTTGCCGAACGCTGCACGATACAGCTGTCCTACGCGATCGGCGTTGCCCAGCCGCTGTCGGTCTATGTCGACCTTCACGGCACCGGCAAGGTGAGCGAAGAGCAGGTCGAGATCGCGCTGCGCAAGGTAATGGACCTTTCGCCGGGCGGCATTCGCCGGCACCTCGACCTCAACAAGCCGATCTATGCCCGCACCGCGGCTTATGGACATTTCGGCCGCAAGCCCGGCCGCGACGGGGCGTTCTCCTGGGAGCGCACCGATCTGGTGAAGCCACTGAAGGAAGCGCTCGCTTCCTGATTGGCGTGATGAGCGATGTCCGGCGATAGACCAAGCCGCGCGACGGAGGCGTTTTTCGGCCGCCGTCGCGGCAAGGCGCTCCGGCCTGCCCAGCAGGCTGCGCTGGACGAAACATTGCCGGCGCTGAAGGTCGACCTGGCCTCAGCGCCGCCTCGCCATCTCGAGGAGCTATTCTCCGCGCCGGTCGACGAGGTTCGGCTCGAAATCGGCTTTGGCGGGGGCGAGCACCTGCTCTCGCGCTCCGGCGCGATGCCGAAAACAGGGTTCATCGGCGTCGAACCCTTTCACAATGGCATGGCGAAGCTGGTTTCAGCGTTGTCCGTCAACCCGCGGCCGAACTTGCGCCTCTATGATGACGACGCCACGCAACTGCTTGACTGGCTGCCGGACGCTTCGCTTGCCGGCATCGACCTGCTCTATCCAGACCCGTGGCCGAAAAAGCGCCACTGGAAGCGCCGTTTCGTGAGCCAGGTCAACCTCGATCGTTTCGTGCGCGTCATGCGGCCGACCGCGGAATTCCGCTTCGCTTCCGACATCGACACCTATGTGAACTGGACGCTGCTTGCCTGCCGAGCGCACCCGGCGTTCGATTGGCAGGCATCCTCCGCCGACGACTGGCGCAAGCCTTATCCTGGCTGGCCCGGCACGCGATACGAGGCGAAGGCGATCCGCGAGGAGCGCGTGCCCGCTTATCTGACGTTCTTGCGGAGCTAAAGCCGCGCTGTAGTGCTGCGCGGTGTCGCCAGAAACAGGCTCGTTTCGCTGCCGGTGATGCCAGGAATGAGCCGGATCAACCGCAGAACGGCATCGAAATCCGTCAGCGTTTGCGCGCTTACCTCAGCTATCAGATCCCAGCGGCCATTTGTTGTGTGCACTGTACCGACCTCCGCCAGTCCGCCGAGCGCGCGGATGACCTTGTCGGCGGAATGCCCCTCGACTTCGATCATCATGATGCCGCGCACGCGCTGATCTACCGCGTCGGCCCGCAGTATGACCGTGTAGCCGAGAATTTCGCCGCTGTTTTCCAGGCGCTCGATGTGAGAGCGCACCGTGGCGCGGGACACGCCGAGTTCCACCGCAAGATCGGAGATGCTTCGGCGTGCATTGTGACGCAACAGCGTCACCAGTGAGCGGTCGAGATCGTCCATATTGCCGTTTTGATATAATATTCTGCCGATATGACAAGCCAGATGTGAATTTCTGCCAAATAGCATTGTTCACATCGCCAGCGCAAAGCCCTTGATTGCGGTCAAGCAACTGATTTGGGGTTTGGCGGATGCGGTGTCGGATTGTCGGCGCACCTGTGCAGGATGGCGCAAGCCAGTTGGGCTGTGAGATGGGCCCGAGCGCTTTGCGCACCGCCGGCCTGGTCGGTGCGCTTACCGAACTCGGTCATGAAGTGGCGGATCAGGGCACCGTCGTTCCGCCGCCGCCGCGCCCGGTCTTGCACGACAATGGCGCGCTCAAGTCGCTGCCCGAGATCGTCGCCTGGACCGAGGCGCTGTCGGCCGCCGCTTATGAGGCAAGCGACGGTGCGATGCCGATCTTCATGGGTGGTGACCATTCGCTGTCCGCCGGCACGCTGGCGGGGCTGGTGCGGCGCGCAGCCGAGCAGGACCGTAAGCTTTTCGTGCTATGGCTCGACGCTCATCCAGATTTCCACACGCTCGAAACCAGCTCCAGCGGTAATCTGCATGGTGTGCCGCTTGCCTATGCCAGCGGTTCGCCGGGCTTCGAGGGCTATTTCCCCGACATCGAAACGACGATCGATCCCGAGCGTATCTGCATATTCGGTGCCCGCAGCGTCGATCCGGCAGAGCACGATGCGCTGAATGCGCGCGGCGTCACCGTGCACGACATGCGTGCGATCGACGAGCACGGCGCAGCCCCGCTGCTGCGCGATTTCATCGCCCGTGTCGAGGCCGCTAACGGCATGCTGCATGTAAGCCTCGATGTGGATTTTCTCGATCCTGACATCGCGCCCGCGGTCGGCACCACCGTGCCCGGTGGCGCGACGCTGCGCGAAGCTCATCTGGTGATGGAGATGCTCTCCGACAGCGGGCTCGTCACCAGCCTCGACATCGTCGAGCTCAACCCTTTCCTCGATGAGCGGGGCCGCACTGCGAAGCTGCTTGTCGATCTCACTGCAAGCTTGATGGGCCGTCGCATTATGGACCGCCCCACCCGGAGTTACTGATATGGGTTACGCCCCGTCCGAACTGGCCCTCGTGCCGTTTGTCAGCGTCGAAAACATGATGCGTATCGTGCATGCGACAGGCATTGAGCGGTTCATGACTGAACTCGCAGGCTATATCGAAGCCGACTTCAAGCGCTGGGAGCTGTTCGACAAGACGCCGCGCGTCGCCTCCCATTCGCGCGAGGGCGTAATCGAGCTGATGCCGACCAGCGACGGCATCAATTACGGCTTCAAATATGTGAACGGCCATCCGAAAAACACCAAGGAAGGCCGTCAGACGGTGACGGCATTCGGCGTGATGGCCGAGGTGGGCAACGGCTACCCGGTTCTGATCACCGAAATGACCATGCTTACCGCGCTGCGGACGGCCGCAATGTCGGCGTTGGCCGCGTGCTATCTGGCGCCGGAGGGCAGCCGCACCATGACGATCATCGGCAACGGCGCGCAGTCCGAGTTTCAGGCTTTGGCCTTCAAGGCGCTGGTCGGGACCGACCGTTTGCGCCTCTTCGATATCGATCGTTCGGCGAGCGAGCGCTGCGCAAAGAACCTTGCCGGCCATGGATTTCAGGTCGAGATTTTCGGCTCCGGGCAGGAGGCCGTCGAGGGCGCCGACATCATCACCACCGTGACGGCCGACAAGCAGTACGCAACGATCCTGACCGACAATATGGTCGGCCCCGGCATTCACATTAACGCTGTGGGCGGCGACTGTCCGGGCAAGACGGAGCTTCACCGCGACATCCTGCTGCGCTCCGAAATCTTCGTGGAATATCCGCCGCAGACCCGCATCGAGGGCGAAATCCAGCAGCTCGATCCCGATCATGAAGTGACCGAACTCTGGCAGGTGATCGACGGCCGCACCACGGGCCGCACCGGCCGCGACCAGATCACGTTGTTCGATTCGGTCGGTTTTGCTGTGGAGGACTTCTCCGCGCTTCGTTACGTGCGGGGCCTGCTCGACACGCTGCCCTATTTCGACCAGCTCGATCTTCTGGCCGACCCGGACGATCCGCGCGATCTGTTCGGCATGCTGATGCGGGCCGAACCGCAGCCGGCCTGACGGCGCGGCGGCCCTTGCATCTGAGCGCCCACGGCGCTATATCGGCTTCAAATTCTTGGTCGATATGACGAAGAGTGGGTCCACCCGGTCCCGCTCTTTTTTGTTACCGGCCCCTATTTGGCTTCAAACCAACGGGCTTGATGGAACCGGCACCGACAGACGCACCGTTTCAGGACGACCGCTTCATCCGCGAAAGCGGCGTTGATGCGCGCGTGGCGGCTATTGTCGCTCCGGTGCTCGACACGATCGGCATGCGGCTGGTGCGTGTGCGGCTCTCCTCGCAAAACGGCCTGACGCTGCAGATCATGGCCGAGCGGATGGACGGTTCGATGACGATCGAAGATTGCGAGGAGGCGAGCAACGCCATCTCGCCAGCACTCGATGTCGAGGATCCGATAGACCGCGCCTACAATCTGGAAATGTCGTCGCCCGGCATCGACCGGCCGCTGGTGCGCTCTTCCGATTTTCAGGCCGCGGTCGGGCATATCGCCAAGATCGAAACGTCGGTGATGGTCGGCGGCCGCAAGCGCTTCCGCGGCACTGTGCTTGAAGCCAATGAGACCGGCATCGTGCTCGAGCGCGATCAGGTTGCCGAAGGTGAAGAGGCCGCTCAGGCGATCCCGTTTGACGCGATGGCCGACGCAAAGCTGATTTTAACCGACGACCTGGTGCGCGAGGCACTGGCCAAGGACAGGAAGCTGCGCGAAGAGCGCAAGAAACAGAAACGCGCCGGCGGCGACGCCGGACAATAGAACCGAGGACATGCAGGCGCCGCGTGTATCTGCGGCAACGCATAAGGAGACGACCATGGCAGTCAGTGCGAACAGGCTGGAACTCTTGCAGATCGCGGATGCGGTGGCCCGTGAAAAGTCGATCGACAAGACAATCGTCATCGACGCGATGGCCGACGCCATCCAGAAGGCCGCGCGCTCGCGCTACGGCCAGGAGACCAATATTCGCGCCGACATCAACCCGCAGACCGGCGAGATGAAGCTGCAGCGCCTGATGGAAGTGGTCGATGATGTCGAAGACCCCGCGACCCAGCTTTCGGTCAAGGACGCGCGCACCCGCAACCCCGATGCGCAGCCTGGCGACTTCCTCGCCGAGCAGCTGCCGCCGATGGATTTCGGCCGTATCGCCGCCCAGTCGGCCAAGCAGGTCATCGTGCAGAAGGTGCGTGAGGCCGAGCGCGACCGTCAGTATGAGGAATACAAGGACCGCATCGGCGAGATCGTCAACGGCACCGTGAAGCGCGTCGAATACGGCAATGTGATCGTCGACCTCGGCCGCGGCGAGGCAATTGTGCGGCGTGACGAACTGATCCCGCGCGAGCTGTTCAAATATGGCGACCGCGTCCGTGCCTATGTCTATGACGTGCGCCGCGAACAGCGCGGCCCGCAGATTTTCCTGTCGCGCACACACCCGCAATTCATGGTGAAACTGTTCGCGATGGAAGTGCCGGAAATCTACGACGGTATCATCGAGATCAAGTCGGTTGCCCGCGATCCGGGGTCCCGCGCCAAGATCGCGGTCATCTCGCGCGATTCTTCGATCGACCCGGTCGGCGCCTGCGTTGGTATGCGCGGTTCGCGTGTGCAGGCCGTTGTTGGCGAACTGCAAGGCGAGAAGATCGACATTATTCCGTGGAACGACAATGCGGCGACCTTCATCGTCAACGCGCTGCAGCCGGCCGAAGTTGCTAAGGTTGTTCTGGACGAAGACGCCGAGCGCATCGAGGTCGTGGTTCCCGACGATCAGCTGTCGCTGGCCATTGGCCGGCGCGGCCAGAATGTGCGCCTTGCCTCGCAACTCACCGGCTGGGACATCGACATTCTGACCGAGGAAGAGGAATCTCAGCGTCGCCAGAAGGAATTCGTCGACCGCTCGAACCTCTTCATGGAAGCACTTAACGTCGACGAGATGGTCGGCCAGGTGCTGGCTTCCGAAGGCTTCTCCTCGGTCGAGGAAGTGGCCTATGTCGAACAGGACGAAGTGGCGTCCATCGAAGGCTTCGACGAGGAAACCGCCGAGGAAATCCAGTCGCGCGCACGCGAATATCTGGAGCGCATCGAGGCCGAGCGCGACGCCCGCCGCAAGGAGCTGGGCGTTGAGGACGCGGTTCGTGAAATTCCGGGTATCACCACCGCCATGATGGTTGCGCTTGGCGAAGACGACGTGAAGTCGGTCGAAGACTTTGCCGGCTACGCCGTTGACGATCTCGTCGGCTGGCGCGAGCGCAAGGATGGCGAGACCAAGTTTTTCGACGGCGTGTTCACGCCCTTCGATGTTACTCGCGCCGATGCCGAACAGATGGTCATGTCGGCCCGCCTGCTGGCTGGCTGGGTGACCGAGGAAGACCTTGCTGGCGACGAAGAAGCCGAAGCTGAGGACGAGGCCGAAGCGGCCGTGTCCGAAGCGTAAGGCCATGTTGCCGGTAGCTGCCCAGTCCGGAGTGGACCTTGAAAGAAATGAACGACCGCACATGCATCGTGACGCGGCAGACGCGGGAAGCCGACGCGCTCCTGCGCTTTGTCGCGGGGCCTGACGGCTCGGTCGTTCCAGATATCAGGCGCAAGCTTCCGGGCCGTGGCTGCTGGGTCACCGCCGACCGCGCGCATGTCGACAAGGCAGCAGGCAAAAACCTCTTTGCCCGGGCTCTGAAGACCGGCGTAACCGTGCCGTCCGACCTCGGGCAGATGGTCGATGGACTTCTTGCCTCGGCGGCGCTCGGCGTAATGGGACTTGCCCGCAAGGCCGGCGCTGTGGCACTTGGCGCAGCGAAAGTGGACGGCGCGGTGCGCACCGGCAACGCGGCAGCTCTCCTCCATGCGGTGGAAGCGTCCGAAGACGGTGTGCGCAAGCTCGCACAGGCCCGACACGCAACCAAAACGGCCGGAGGCCCCGACATCCCGGCGTTCAGGCTCTTTTCCGAGGCGGAAATGGGTTTGGCATTGGGGGCAACAAATGTGATACATGCTGCCCTGCTCGCTTCGGAGACGGGCAAGGCGGCGCTCAGGCGCGTGGCCGCACTCGATCGCTACCGTGCCGGGTTCGACACCCGGATGGCAGCCGGCGCACAAGAGCCTGAAGAGACGACGCCTACAAAGGATATGGAATGAGCGACACGAAATCGAGCGACGACAAGACCCTGAGCGTCAGCGGTAAGAAGACCCTGACGCTGAAACGACCCTCCGTCGAGCAGGGCACGGTACGCCAGAGCTTCTCTCATGGGCGTTCCAAATCGGTCGTCGTCGAAACCAAAAAGCGGAAGTTTCAGCGTCCCGACGAAAAGTCGGAGGCGGCGACGGTGTTCAAGCCGCGCCAGCCTGCCGCTCCACGTCCCGCCGAGACGCCCGCACCTGAGGAAAAACCCGCAGCTTCACAGAGCAGCGGTGCAGGCGTGGTACTCAATGAGCTCTCCAATGAGGAGATGCAGGCACGTCGCAGAGCGCTTGAAGACGCCAAGGTGCGCGAGGTCGAAGACCGCAAGAAGGCGGCCGAGGACGCCAAGCGCCGTGCCGAGGAAGATGAGCGCCGCGCTCGCGAGCGTGAGGAATCCGCACGCCGTCAGGCCGACGAGGAAGCGCGGCTTCAGGCCGAGGCCGAAGCGCGCCGCCGCTCTGAGGAAGAGGCACGTCGCCGTGCGCCCGAGCCAGAAGCAGGTGGCGGTGACGAAGGGGCCGACTCACGCCCGGCCGCAAAGCGCGCCGCCGCGCGCCCCGAAATGCCGACGCCGCGTCCGACCCGCCCGAAAGGCGATGACGATCGCCGCCGCGGCAAGCTGACGCTGTCTTCCGCTCTTTCGGGCGACGACGGCAATCGCGGCCGTTCGCTGTCGGCCATGCGCCGTCGTCAGGAGAAATTCAAGCGCGCCCAGCATCAGGAGCCGCGTGAGAAGATCGCCCGCGAGGTGGTTCTGCCGGAAACGATCACCATCCAGGAGCTCGCCAACCGAATGGCCGAGCGCGCCGTCGATATCGTGAAGTTCTTCATGAAAGAGGGCCAGATGATGAAGCCCGGCGACGTGATCGATGCCGACACGGCGGAACTGGTGGCCAGCGAATTCGGTCACACGGTCAAGCGCGTCTCGGAATCGGATGTGGAGCAGGGCCTGTTCGACATCGAGGACAAGCCGGAGGACCTGAAGTCGCGGCCGCCTGTGGTCACCATCATGGGCCACGTCGATCACGGCAAGACCTCGCTGCTCGATGCGATCCGCCATGCCAATGTCGTTTCGGGTGAGGCCGGTGGCATCACCCAGCACATTGGCGCGTATCAGGTCGAGCAGAACGGCCAGAAGATTACCTTCATCGATACGCCCGGCCACGCCGCCTTCACCGCAATGCGCGCCCGAGGTGCGCAGTCGACCGACATCGCCATTCTGGTGGTCGCGGCCGACGATGCCGTGATGCCGCAGACGATTGAATCCATCAATCACGCCAAGGCCGCCGGTGTTCCGCTCATCGTCGCGATCAACAAGGTCGACAAGCCGGAAGCCAATCCGCAGAAGGTCCGCACCGATCTTCTGCAGCATGAGGTTTTCGTGGAATCGATGGGCGGCGATGTTCAGGAGGTCGAAGTCTCGGCCACCAAGGGCACCAATCTCGATGGGCTTCTGGAAGCGATTCTGCTGCAGGCAGAGGTGCTGGAACTGAAGGCCAATCCCGACCGCACGGCCGAAGGTGTCGTTATCGAAGCCAAGCTCGACAAGGGCCGCGGCTCCGTTGCCACCGTTCTCGTGCAGGCAGGCACGCTGCACCCGGGCGACATCATTGTCGCCGGCGATGAGTGGGGCCGTGTGCGCGCGCTGGTCAATGACAAGGGCGATCAGCTTAAGGAAGCCGGGCCGTCCATGCCGGTCGAGATTCTCGGCCTGCAAGGCACGCCGCTCGCGGGCGACCGTTTCGCCGTTGTCGAGAACGAAGCCAAGGCACGCGAGATCTCGGAATATCGCCAGCGTCTGGCGCGCGAGAAATCCGTTGCCCGCCAGGCCGGTCAGCGCGGCTCGCTCGAACAGATGATGGCGCAGGCAAAGGCCAACGAACTGGCCGAGTTCCCACTGGTCATCAAGGGCGATGTGCAGGGTTCGATCGAGGCGATTGTCGCCGCACTCGACAAGCTTGGTACCGACGAGGTGCGGGCGCGCATCGTACACTCCGGTGCCGGCGCCATCACCGAGAGCGACGTGTCGCTGGCCGAGACCTCGGAAGCGGCGATCATCGGCTTCAACGTGCGTGCGAACCGCCAGGCGCGTGACGCAGCCGAGCAGGCCGGCATCGAAATCCGCTACTACAACATCATCTACGACCTCGTGGATGACATCAAAGCGGCCATGTCGGGCCTCCTGTCACCGGAGCGCCGCGAGACCTTCCTGGGCAATGCCGAAATCCTCGAAGTCTTCAACATCACCAAGGTCGGCAAGGTTGCCGGTTGCCGCGTGACCGAAGGCAAGGTGGAACGCGGCGCGGGCGTGCGCCTGATCCGCGACAATGTCGTGATCCACGAAGGTACGCTGAAGACGCTGAAGCGCTTCAAGGACGAAGTCGCCGAAGTTCCTGCCGGTCAGGAATGCGGCATGGCCTTCGCCAATTACGAAGACATTCGCCAGGGCGATGTCATCGAGGCCTATCGCGTCGAGATGGTGAAACGCTCGCTGTAGCGGGCACCCGGGCGTGGATGACGCGAGCCGTCGCCGCGCCCCAATAGTCGAGCATTAACGGAAACATGCAGGGCGGTTCGATCCCGCCCTGCACGATTTCAGGAATATAACCGTGTCGAGATTCTCATCTTCCGGCCCGTCCCAGCGCCAGTTGCGCGTTGGCGAGCAGGTCCGCCATGCCATTTCCACCGTGCTGCAGCGCGGCGAGGTGCGCGACGACTTGATCGAGGCCACCGTCATTTCCGTATCCGAGGTACGCATGTCGCCCGATCTGAAGATCGCGACGGCCTTTGTTGCGCCGCTGGCCGCGAAGGATGATGACGCGGTGGTCGCGGCGCTCAATCGCAACGCCCGCTTCATTCGCGGCCGGGTGACGCCCGAGCTGCGGCAGATGAAATACATGCCCGAGATCAGGTTCAGGCTCGACACCAGCTTCGACAACATGGCGAAGATCGACCAGCTCCTGCGCTCGCCCGAAGTAGCGCGCGACCTTGACGAGGACGGAGACGACGACTGATGCCGCGCAACCGCAAGAAGAAGGGCCGCACGGTTTCCGGTTGGGTGGTGTTCGACAAACCGGTGGGGATGGGCTCCACCGAAGCCGTCTCCAAGGTCAAATGGCTGTTTAACGCAGCGAAGGCGGGCCACGCTGGTACCCTCGATCCGCTTGCCTCCGGCATGCTGCCGATCGCGCTCGGCGATGCAACGAAAACAGTGCCTTACGTGATGGACGGTGCAAAGGTTTACCGCTTCACGGTCGCATGGGGCGAGGAGCGCTCGACGGACGATCTGGAAGGCGAAGCGACGAAGACATCCGACAAGCGGCCGTCGGAGGCGGATATCCGGGCGCTGCTGCCGCAATTCACCGGCGTCATCATGCAGGCGCCGCCGCAATTTTCCGCCATCAAGATCGACGGCGAACGAGCTTATGACCTCGCCCGCGAAGGCGAGGCGATCGATATCCCTGCGCGGGAGGTGGAGATCGGCCGTCTCGATATCGTCGATATGCCGGATACGGCGCACACAGTGTTTGAGATCGAATGCGGCAAGGGCACCTATGTGCGCTCGCTCGCCCGTGACATGGGGCGCGAACTCGGCTGCTACGGCCATATCGCCGATCTTCGCCGCGTCGAGGTCGATCCCTTCACGCCCGAGCAGCTCGTCAGGCTGGAGGCGCTGGAGGAGGCCGCGCCGGAACGTGAACGCGGTGAAGACAACCGGCCGCTGCCGCCAGCGCCTGACGCGTTCGGTGCGCTCGACGCGCTGCTGCTCGACACAGGTGCCGCACTTTCCTTCCTGCCGCAGGTGATGCTGTCAGACGATGCCGCCCGCAAGGTGCGATTGGGCAATCCGGCCATCGTGCGCGGTGCCGGCGCGCCGATCGAGGCCGAAGACGCCTGCGCGGTCGCGCGCGGCCGGCTGGTCGCCCTCGGCGCGATCGAGGCCGGCATGTTTCATCCCCGGCGCGTTTTCGCCGACTGACGGTTGTGTGAACTTTAGGCTTGCGGGCGGCGCTGTATTTGCGCCAGTTTTTCCGCCATGAGCCGCAAGCACACCTTGGTCCAGCATCGGCGCTCGCCCGTGGGCGCGCCACCCGGCACTCTGGTGCCCGACGCCAATGCGTCACCGACGACGATCAGCCTGACGGTAATCAAGGCTGACACAGCCACGGTCCATCCCGACCAGAGCGTTGAGGATATCCGGGCCGCGATGCGCAGCGGCGACCGGCTATGGGTCGATGTGATTGGGCTGGCCGATCTCGAGCTCATCGCCGAGATTGGCGCCTTGTTCGAGCTTGACCCGCTCGCGGTGGAGGATGTGACCAACACCGACCAGCGCCCGAAGGTCGATGTCTACGAAAAGCACCCGCTGATCGTCGTCCACATGTTCGATGGCAAAACGGTCGCTTCCAAAGAGCAGTTCGCAATCTCTTTCGACAAGAAGCATGTGGTTACTTTTCAGGAGCGCCCGGGCGACTGCCTGGAGCCGGTGCGTAGGCGGCTCGCTTCGCCGACTGGCCGCATCCGCAAGCGCGGCGCGCCCTATCTGGTCTATGCGATCCTCGACACCATTCTGGATTCCTACTTTCCGCTGCTCGAAGCGATCGGCGACGAGCTGGAGGAGATCGAAGACCGGATCATCTCCGACCCGCGCCCTGACGAAGTTGCGCGCCTGCACACGCTCAAGCGCGACCTGCTGGTGATCAAACGCGCCTTGTGGCCCTCGCGCGAAATGCTGTCGGCGCTGACACGCGAGGAAATCGGCCTCATCCCGAAGGACGTGCATCAATATCTGCGCGACACCTATGACCATGCGATCCAGCTCATCGACGTGACGGAGACCTATCGCGAGCTCGCCACCGGTTTGCTCGACCTTTACATGTCCTCGGTCTCAACCAAGATGAACGAGGTAATGAAGGTGCTGACGATCATCTCCACCATCTTCATCCCGCTCGGCTTTCTGGCTGGCATCTGGGGCATGAATTTCAATCAGAATTCGGCCTGGAACATGCCGGAGCTGGAATTCGCCTATGGCTATCCGCTGGCGCTTGGCCTGATGGCGGTGATCGCGGTCGGTTTGCTTATCGTCTTTCGCTGGAAGCGCTGGCTTTAGGCATCGCACAATCGCACTGGCATTTGCCGACGAATTGGACTATATGCGCCGCAGCGCAGCGTATGACGCTGCCTGACCGGCCCCCGCTGGACGACATCCCGGCCGTGGGCGTCCCACTTCCTCCCGATTTTTGAAAGGAAATCCGATGTCGATAACCGCTGAGCGGAAGCAGGAACTCTTGAAAGAATACGCAACTGCCAAAGGCGACACTGGTTCGCCGGAAGTGCAGGTCGCGATTCTCTCGGAGCGCATCACCAACCTGACCGAACACTTCAAGGGCCACAAAAAGGACAACCACTCCCGTCGTGGTCTGCTGAAGCTGGTTTCACAGCGCCGTCGTCTCCTGGACTATCTGAAGACCAAGGACGAAGGCCGCTATCAGACGCTGATCGGCAAGCTCGGTCTGCGCCGCTGATTGTTGCGGAAACGGGCGGCTTGTCCGCCCGTTTTTGCATCGCCGGGGCATTGAAATGCTCCGAACCCCGCGTCGCCGCGATGAAACGATGACGACGCAACCCCAGGACCGGGTCATGGGGCAGGATTGCAGGCAGCTCTGCGCATCTTGAGATGCGCGTGGTCGAGAGCTTCCCGTTGTCTTGCCCGTGGCTCGTTCCGGACCCGCCAGCCGCAACAGCGGCCGGAGAACCGGGCCCGATAGCATAACCGGCAGCCATCTTGCGGCTTTGCGCCGCAGAAGCTGGCAGCCGGCGAACGAAGCAGGGGAGCGGACCGCGCCATGGACGGCGCGCGCGACCCCAACAAGGACGAGATATGTTCAAGCATCATAAAGTTGAAATGGAATGGGGCGGTCGCCCGCTCATTCTGGAAACCGGCAAGATCGCCCGTCAGGCAGACGGCGCAGTGCTTGCCACCTATGGCGAAACGGTGGTTCTGGCCACCGTCGTGTCGGCCAAGGAACCGAAGCCCGGCTTCGATTTCTTCCCGCTGACCGTGAACTACCAGGAAAAGACCTTTGCCGCCGGCAAGATTCCGGGTGGCTTCTTCAAGCGCGAAGGCCGTCCGAGCGAGAAGGAAACGCTTACCTCGCGTCTCATCGACCGCCCGATCCGCCCGCTTTTCGCAGACGGCTACAAGAACGACACGCAGGTTGTTCTGACCGTACTCCAGCACGATCTGGAAAATGATCCGGACATTCTGGCGATGATCGGCGCATCCGCGGCCCTCACGCTGTCGGGTGTTCCCTTCATGGGTCCGATCGGCGCGGCGCGCGTCGGCTATATCGGCGGCGAATACGTGCTGAACCCGCAGGTCGACGACATGCCGGAATCGAAGCTCGATCTGGTCGTCGCCGGCACCGGCGATGCGGTGATGATGGTGGAATCGGAAGCCCATGAGCTGTCCGAAGAAGTCATGCTTGGCGCGGTGACGTTCGGCCACAAAGCCTTCCAGCCGGTGATCGATGCGATCATCAAGCTGGCCGAGGCTGCCGCGAAGGAGCCGCGCGAACACACCACCGCAGACCTTTCGGAGCTCGAGGGCGAGATGCTGAAGCTCGTCGAAGGCGAGCTGCGCGAAGCCTACAAGATCACCGACAAGCAGCAGCGTTACACTGCCGTGGACGCCGTAAAGGCGAAGGTCAAGGAAGCCTTCACCCCGGCTGAAGGCGAGGAAGCCAAATGGTCGTCCGAGCAGGTGGGTTCCGTGTTCAAGGACCTGCAGGCAAAGATCGTTCGCTGGAACATTCTGGACACCGGCAGCCGTATCGATGGCCGCGATCTCCAGACCGTGCGTTCGATCGTTTCGGAAGTAGGCGTTCTGCCGCGCACCCACGGTTCAGCCGTGTTTACCCGCGGTGAAACGCAGGCTGTTGTGGTCGCCACGCTGGGCACTGGCGAAGACGAGCAGTTCGTCGATGCACTCACCGGCACCTACAAAGAAACCTTCATGCTGCACTACAACTTCCCGCCCTATTCCGTGGGCGAGACGGGCCGCATGGGTTCGCCGGGTCGCCGCGAAATCGGTCATGGCAAGCTTGCCTGGCGCGCCATTCATCCGATGCTGCCGGCCGCCGATCAGTTCCCCTACACACTGCGCGTGGTGTCCGAGATCACCGAGTCCAACGGTTCGTCGTCGATGGCAACTGTCTGCGGCACCTCGCTGGCGCTGATGGATGCCGGCGTGCCGCTGGCCAAGCCTGTTGCAGGCATCGCCATGGGCCTGATCAAGGAAGGCGAGCGTTACGCGGTGCTTTCCGACATTCTCGGTGACGAGGACCATCTCGGCGACATGGACTTCAAGGTCGCCGGCACGGTTGACGGCATTACCTCGCTGCAGATGGACATCAAGATCGATGGCATCACCGAGGAGATCATGAAGATCGCCCTCGAACAGGCCAAGGGCGGCCGCACGCACATTCTCAGCGAGATGGGCAAGGCTATCTCCGAAGGCCGTTCGGAGCTTGGCGAGTTCGCGCCGCGCATCGAGGTCATGAACATCCCGACCGACAAGATCCGTGACGTGATCGGCACCGGCGGCAAGGTCATCCGCGAAATCGTCGAAAAGACCGGCGCCAAGATCAACATCGAGGACGACGGCACGGTGAAGATCGCTTCGTCGAATGCGAAGGAGATCGAGGCCGCGAAGAAGTGGATTCACTCGCTGACGGCTGAGCCGGAAGTGGGCGAAATCTACCAAGGCACGGTCGTGAAGACCGCCGATTTCGGCGCCTTCGTGAACTTCTTCGGCCCCAAGGACGGTCTGGTTCACATCTCGCAGCTCGCACAGGAGCGCGTCGGCAAGACCACCGACGTCGTCAAGGAAGGCGATAAGGTCTTCGTGAAACTGATGGGCTTCGACGAGCGCGGCAAGGTTCGCCTGTCGATGAAGGTCGTCGATCAGGACACCGGCAAGGAAATCGTCCGTGAAAAGAAAGCGGAAGATACCGACGCCTGATCGCAAGTGCGATTGCAGCAATCGAAAGGCGCGGTCTGCTGGCCGCGCCTTTTCTTATGAGGGCAGGGACCGGAGCAGCTTGGATGATGGACAACAGACCGGCGATCGCGCTGCATGTCATCGAACGCGGGCTGATCGAGGAACCGGCCACCCGTTGCCTGGTATTCAATGCCCAGACGGGTTTGCGCTGGTCGGCGGGCTTCGTCGGCGAAGCCCGATATGTTCAGGATCTTCGCCCGGCCTATCTGGCGCTCAAGAACCAGCGCCACGATGTCTCGCCAGCGGCGGAAGGCGCTGACTTCGATCTGACGCTTGTCTTCGCGGGCCGCCACCGCCGCCAGAACGAGACGTGGATCGCCGAGGCGCTGGCCCGCGTGAAGCCAGGCAGCACGGTGCTGGTCGCCGGCATGAAAACGGATGGAATGGCGAGCCTGAAGAAGCGGGTCGGCGCGCTGCTGCCGCTTGCCGGTTCGCAATCGAAATTCCACGGCATGGCGTTCTGGCTGCGAAAGCCAGCAGCCGTGCAGACCGCGATCGACGCGCTGTCGCACCCTAATGAGACGATTGACGGTGGCTTCCAGACCGGACCGGGCATGTTTTCATCCGACGCCATCGATCCGGGTTCGTTGCTTCTGGCGCAGCATCTGCCTGCCGGTATCAAAGGCGCTGTCGCCGATTTCGGTGCCGGTTGGGGTTACCTGGCCGCGCAGGTGGCAAGCCGGCCGGATGTGGCGTTGCTTGACCTGTACGAGGCCTCCTATGCGTCGCTGGAGGCTGCGAAAGTCAATCTGGCTGGGGCAGGAGCGGCAGAACTCGGCTTCCATTGGCACGACTTGACTTCGGAGCCGGTCACGCGCCGTTACGATGTGATCGTGATGAACCCGCCATTCCATCAGGGGCGCGCGGCGGAACCCGGCATAGGTTCGGCCTTCGTGAAGGCGGCACTCGGAGCGTTGAAGAAGGGCGGCCGGCTGTTTCTCGTGGCAAATACCGGCCTGCCTTATGAGCGGGAACTACAATCGGCATCGGCCAGCGAAGAGCTGGCCAATGACGGGCGCTTCCGCGTTTTGCGGGCGGTAGCCTGAGGCGCGCGCCGATCAGTGCAGGTTCGCGACCTGCTTCTGCTCGGCCGGAATGTGGTTGATCACAAGCGGCTCCGGCCGACCATAGAAATAGCCCTGCACGACCTCGCAGCCGGCTGCGCGCAGCAGCGTTGCCTGGCTTTCGGTCTCCACGCCCTCCGCGATGGTATGTACGCCAAGCGCGCGTGACAGGCCGACGATCGTCGAAACCACCGCGCCGGAATTGCTGTCCTGCTCCATGCGCGCGATGAAGGAGCGGTCGATCTTCAACTTCTGGAACGAGAAGTCGATCAAATAGCTGAGGTTCGAATAGCCGGTGCCGAAATCGTCCACCGCAACCGAGATGCCCATTTCGCTAAGCTCTTCCAGGATTTTGGCCGCGCGCTCGCGGTCCTGCATCATCGCGGTTTCGGTGACTTCCAGCTCGAGTTTCTGCGGCATGACGCGGGTTTCATTCAGGATGGTGCGAACCATCGCCATGAAATCCTTGGTCATGAACTGCACGGGTGAAATGTTGACTGCGACGAAGCAGTCTTCCGGCAGCATATGCGCATCGGTGCAGGCCTTGCGCAGAACCCATTCGCCGATGGGCACGATCATGCCGGTTTCCTCGGCGATCGGAATGAAGTCCATCGGCGCGATCATGCCGCGGGTCGGATGCCGCCAGCGGATCAGCGCCTCGTAGCCGACGATGCGTTGGTTCGAAAGGTCGAGCTGCGGCTGATAGTGCAGTTCGAAATCGCCGCGCTTGAAGGCCGAATGCAGCTCGGACTCAATCCATTGCCGCTGCTCGGCCACAAGACCCATATCGGGATGGAAAACAGCCCAGCTGGCAACGCCCAGCGAACGCGCCTGCTGTAAGGCCAGATTGGAGCGGCGCAGCAGGATGATCGGGTCGTCGCCGTCTTTCGGCATGGCCACGATGCCGACGGAAATGCTGATCGACTGCAGATGCGTCTTCAGCTGATAGGGCTTCATCATCAGTTCGATGAGCTGCTCGACAAGTTCGTCCAGCGCCAGCGGCGTCGCGCCATCGGGCAGCAGAACGCAGAACTGGCCGGCGCCGATGCGCCCGATCTCGATACCCTCCGGCAGATTGCCTTTCAGCCGCTCGGCGAACAGCCTGAGCAATTCGTCGCCATGCTGGTCGCCAATGGAATCGTTGATGTGCTTGAAGCGGTCGATATCGATGTCGATCAGATAGACCGGCTCGCCGGTGCGCGAGGTCGCAACTGCGGCCTCCGATATCTTGCCGATCATTGCCGCGCGGGAGTGGAGCCCGGTGAGCTTGTCGAACTGGGTCTCGCGGAATACATACTCTGCCGACTCATCAACGCCGGCGAAAAACGACATCGAGGATCCGGCGGCGGCGAGCGCGCACAGCGATGCGATGATCGCGCCGATCACCTCGGCCGGCAGCCCGCCAATCTGGTCGCCCATGCCATATCGCAGTCCCCACAGTCCGATAATGAAGCTGCAAAGGCCTGCGGCTCCAATCGTTAGAAGCCGGAATATGGGCGTGCGAAATGGTTGACTGGTTTGCATAGAGATTGCCTCGTTCGGCTAAAGCCTACGGACAATCTCCTTAGAAACCGTTTCAGCGACAATTTCACGCGGCTGGGCGTGAATTCTAATTATCGTTTGAATCGAAGCGCTTAAGCTCATCGAGAGATGGCATGGAAACGATATGGTAACCAGAATCCACAAAGTGCACTTCCCCTGTCACCCCTCCCGAGAGGTCTGACAAGAGGTAAAGCGCCGAGCCGCCAACCTCATCCAACGAGACCGGTTTGCGCAATGGCGAGTTGCGCTGCTGGAAGGAGAACATGTAGCGCGCGTCCGAAATTCCAGCGCCTGCAAGAGTACGAACGGGACCGGCCGAAATGGCATTCACGCGAATGCCGCGTGGACCGTAGTCGTTTGCCAGATAGCGTACACTGGCCTCAAGGGCTGCCTTGGCAACGCCCATGACGTTGTAGTTGGGCATGACCCGTGTAGCGCCCGCATAGGTCATTGTGATCATGCTGCCGCCATTCTTCATCAGCGGCGCGGCCAGCCGCGCCATCTCAGTGAAGGAGTAGCAGGAGATGAGCATCGTTCGCGAAAAGTTCTCGCGGCTGGTATCGGCATAAAGGCCTTTCAGCTCGTTCTTGTCGGAAAAGCCGATAGCGTGAACGATGAAGTCGATTTCGCCCCACTCATTGCCAAGTGTGTCGAACACGGCCTCAACCGAGGCACTGTCTTCGACATCGCAGGGCATGACGAGCTTGCTGCCAATCTGCTCGGCAAGAGGCTTTACGCGTCTGCCAAAGGCCTCACCTTGATAGGTGAGCGCGATTTCGGCGCCGTGCTGGCTTAGCGTGCGGGCGATGCCCCATGCGATGGAGTGATCGTTGGCAATGCCGGTGACAAGGCCTTTGCGGCCTTTCATCAAACCTTCCATGCAGGCTGTCCCGTTATCCGTTGTAGCGCTGCATGACCAGCGTCGCGTTAGTGCCGCCGAACCCGAAGGAGTTCGAAAGGGCGATATCGATCTTGGCGTCGTCGATGCGCTTGCGTACCACCGGCATGCCCTCGAACTCGGGGTCGAGTTCTTCCACATGCGCGCTTTCGCCGATGAAGCGCTCCTGCATCATCAGGATGGAATAGATCGCTTCCTGCACACCAGCGCCGCCGAGGCAGTGGCCGGTGAGCGACTTGGTGGACGCGATGTGCGGGATATCGTTGCCGAACACTTCGCGGATCGCCGCGATTTCGCGGGAGTCGCCGACTGGCGTCGAGGTGCCATGCGTATTGATGTAGTCGACATGACCGTCGACGGTCGCGAGCGCCTGCTTCATGCAGCGCACAGCGCCTTCTCCCGACGGTGCGACCATGTCGTAACCGTCCGACGTCGCGCCGTAGCCGACGATCTCGCAATAGATTTTCGCGCCGCGCGCCTTGGCGTGCTCCAGCTCTTCCAGAACCAGAACGCCGGCACCCCCGGCAATCACGAAGCCGTCGCGATTGGCGTCATAGGCACGCGAGGCGGTGGACGGGCGATCGTTATATTTGGACGACATGGCGCCCATCGCGTCGAAGAGGTTCGACATCGTCCAGTCGAGGTCTTCATGTCCGCCGGCGAATACGATGTCCTGCTTGCCCCATTGAATGAGTTCGGCTGCGTTGCCAACGCAATGCGCAGAGGTGGAACAGGCCGACGAGATCGAATAGTTGACGCCGTGGATCTTGAACCAGGTGGCCAGCGTGGCCGAGGCCGTGGAGGACATTGCCTTCGGCACTGCGAACGGCCCGATACGCTTCGGTGAGCCGTTCTTCTCCGTAATCTCGGCGGCATCCACGATGGTGCGGGTGGAGGGGCCGCCGGAGCCCATCACGATGCCGGTGCGCGCATTGGTGATGTCGCCTTCTTCGAGGCCGGAATCGTCAATCGCCTGCTGCATGGCCACGTGGTTCCACGCGCCGCCCTTGGAAAGGAAGCGCATCGCGCGGCGATCAACCAGCTCCGAGGCGTCCAGCTTGGGCGCGCCCCAGACCTGGCATTTGAAGCCGTGTTCGGCAAAATCGTCCGAAAAGCTGATACCGGACTTCGCGTGGCGTAGGGAATCCGTCACTTCGGCGGCATTGTTGCCGATCGAAGAAACGACTCCGAGACCGGTTACGACGACACGTCTCATCTTGTTCTCCCTGGGCAGACGCAATTGGCCGCCCGAACTTTATTGAAAATCAGGAATCCTGCTGCGCGAGGCCGACCCTGAGGTCGGTCGCCTTGTAGATCTGCTCGCCATCGGCCTTAAGCCAGCCATCGGCGATGCCCAGAACCAGGCGCCCGCGCATCACGCGCTTGAAGTCGACGCCGTACTCGACGAGCTTCGTCTTCGGCGTCACCATGCCTTTGAACTTCACCTCGCCGGTGGAAAGGGCCATGCCCTTGCCGGGCAGGCCGAGCCAGCCGAGGAAAAAGCCGGTCATCTGCCACATTGCGTCGAGGCCCAGGCAGCCGGGCATAACCGGGTTGCCAGGGAAATGACACGGAAAGAACCAGTGGTCCGGCTTGATGGCGAAGTCGGCGCGCACGCAGCCTTTGCCGAACTCGCCGCCATCCTCGGAAATTTCGGTTATGCGGTCGAACATCAGCATCGGCGGCGCGGGAAGTTGTGCGTTTCCGGGTCCGAAAAGGTCACCATTGGCGCATGCCAGAAGGTCCTCGTACCCGTAGCTCGATTTGCGTTCCGCCATGTGTTCCTCGCGCTTGCTTCCATTGGGAAGTCGTTTTGGTTCCGCGCTTCCCTATCACAGTCGATTATCCGCTGAAACTCCGCATTGGCCCCTCATATGGCCAGTGTGGCAATGCTCCACCGCTATTGATCGCGACTGGCACACAAAATATATAGGTTTTGAGGCTATTCTCCGCCTCTGCGCTGGATTTCTGCCATTTACGTGGCGTAATCGGTGCGGGTGCGGACAGGTCGGTTGTGGAAGCGATGGCAACGGAAACACAGATTGAACAGCGAGTAAGGGAAGCCGGTCTGCGGCCGACCCGCCAGCGTATTGCGCTGGCCGAACTCCTTTTCGACAAAGGCGACCGCCATCTCTCGGCCGAGGAACTGCATGAGGAGGCGCAGGCTGCCGGCGTGGCTGTCTCGCTGGCCACTGTCTACAACGCGCTGCACCAGTTCACCGATGCCGGCCTTTTGCGCATTCTGGCCGTCGAAGGCTCACGCACCTATTTCGACACCAACACCTCTGACCACCACCATTTCTTCGTCGAGGACGAAAACCGGCTGGTCGATATCGACAGCGGCAGGGTCGCGCTGCACAATCTCCCCGAGCCTCCCGAGGGCATGGAGATTGCCAATGTCGATGTCATTGTGAGGCTGCGGCGCAAGCGGCGCTGAGCGCGCCACCATCAATCGCGAAAATCAGTCTTCGATCGTCTCGCCCGGATAGGCGCCCCATACGATTGACTGTTTGAGCCAGCCGCGCGCGGCGCCGAACTCCATGCGGCACCAGTCGCCATTGCAGACATCGATCTTGCCGATCACACCGGGCTGCAACTCCGCAACCACCCGCGACGTTTCCTCTGCATTTGCTCGCAGCGCAACCAGCGCCGGCTTGCCGCGCTGCCACGGCGCAACGATCGCCGTGCGCTTGCCAGAGAGAAGCGACTGATTAATCCAGCCCTCGGTTCCGTCGGGATCGCGAACGCGCCGCCAATTGTCAAATTCCTGGATGATTTCCATAGGGAGGCCGGACTTCAGATACATCCAGTCGATGGCGTAGTTCAGTCCTGGGCCGATACGCAGATTGACCCGGCTCGACTTGAGGCTGACAAAACGCGGCAACGGCAGCCCGCTCGGGCCTTTGTTGGTATTTCCGACACTAGCGGCCGCATAAGCGGAGCCGTTGCCCGAGACGGGCAGGGCGGCAGGCGAGATTGTCAAAATGGCCAGTGCGAACAGACACAACGCGAGACGTGATGGCATCGATATTCCGGTGCAGTTCGGCCGATTGGGCGCTGGCCCATAGCGGCCTTTTTCTTTGTTTTCGGCCAGCCGAGTTGATAGACAGAAGGCTGGCACCTCCGCTAAGTGTCGCCTGTCCTGGTTAAAGAGGTCTCAACGACCCGCAATTTGAGGATCCGATGACAGGCAAGAAAAAGCCCCTCGTCGTTATCACCCGCAAGCTTCCCGATCAGGTCGAAACGCGCATGCGCGAGCTGTTCGACGCCAGGCTCAATGTCGACGACAAGCCGATGACGCAGCCCGAACTTGTGGCCGCGGTGCGCGAGGCCGATGTTCTGGTGCCCACAATCACCGACCGCATCGACGCGGCACTCATCGCCCAGGCCGGCGAAAAGCTGAAGCTGATCGCCAATTTCGGCAATGGCGTCGATAATATCGACATCGCGGCGGCGGTGGCCAAGGGCATCACCGTCACCAACACGCCGAATGTGCTCAACGAGGACACGGCGGACATGACGATGGCGCTGCTGCTGGCAGTGCCGCGCAGGCTGACCGAGGGCGCGGCAGTGCTCCAGGAAGGCGGCAAATGGCAGGGCTGGTCGCCGACATGGATGCTGGGTCACCGCATCTGGGGCAAGAGGCTCGGCATCGTTGGCATGGGCCGCATCGGCACCGCCGTCGCCCGCCGCGCCAAGGCCTTCGGGCTGTCGATCCACTATCACAACCGCAACCGCGTTGCGCCGTCGATCGAGGATGAGCTGGAGGCGACCTATTGGGAAAGCCTCGACCAGATGCTGGCTCGCATGGACATTATCTCCATCCACTGCCCGTCGACGCCGGCGACGTTCCACCTGCTGTCGGCGCGTCGACTGGAGCTGATGCAGCCGCGCTCTTATTTAGTGAATACTGCGCGCGGCGACATCGTGGACGAGGATGCGCTGGTGCGGCTGATCCGCGAGGGCAAGCTGGCCGGAGCAGGGCTCGATGTCTTCGAACATGAGCCGGCTGTCAGTCCGAAGCTGGTCAAGCTGGCAGCACAGGGCAAGGTCGTGCTCCTGCCGCATATGAGCTCTGCCACGATCGAAGGCCGCATCGACATGGGCGAGAAGGTGATCATCAATATTCGCACCTTCTTCGACGGCCACCGTCCACCCGACCGGGTTCTGCCGATTCGAGGATGATGTAAGCAATCGCTTACGTTTTTGACAATTCGCCGTCGGTGCTGAATTGAATTTGCGCACCCGCGAAGCCGGCGTGCCTCGACCGGTCGAGCTTGTACGCGGGCGGTGTTGACCACTCCATCTCCCGGGCGCAGATCAGACCGATCAGCAAAATCGCATCCGGCTCATGTAACACAAGCGCGGCTGGCGCCATGCACGCATGGACGAGCTCAAGCAGTACGGCTGACGCCGAGGACGAGCCGATCGTGCCCGGGAGGAAAAGCACCTTGCCGGCAATCGAAATGCCATGTTCGGGATGGCGCGGGTTGATCACATTGCCGCTTGAGGGGTCGATACCGCCCCAGAAGCTGATTGGTTCGGTCAGAATGAGCGCCGGCGCGGTACCGCCGGAACCTTCGACCAGTACCTCGCAGCGCTCAGCCATGCTGCACCCGGTGGAGCGAAGGTCGTCCCGAGACGGCGCTTTCAACACAATCTTCCAGTGAAGCGAATAGCACGTCATAACCTGTATTGCCGGGGCCGTAATGCGCGAATTTGCCGGAATTCGTCATCAGCACGCCACCCGCCATTTCGCGCATGATCGGCGTCACCACCACGCAGGTATCGGCCACAACAATCACACCGAGCGCTTCGAGTGCTTCGCGCCAACCGCTTTCCGTGAGCCAACCGAGCACGTGACGTCCCGTGCAGGCATATAGCGGTACCGCAAGTTTGCGGCCGGCCAGCGCGCGCTCCAGTTGCCTGAACTCGTCAATCGAAAGATGTGGGCTGCCGATAGCGACGGCGTCGATGCGGTCGGGCTTGATCGATGTTGAGAGCCGGCTTTGCGCGTCGGCGATCATCGCCGGTGTAACCGCGATTGTCTCGGAGGTCTGCCAGCCCCCAGTTTTGTGGTGCCTGGCCTCCGGCGTCACGCCATCGATGTGGAACAGCCCCACCGCGCCGGACGAGGCCGCCGCCGCGCCGAAGGCCTTGAGATTGTCTTCACCCGGATCGAAGCCGATCCCGGTCACGATGCCGACCGCGTCGCCCACAAGGCGGCCGTAAAGGCTGCCCAGCACTGGCCAGGCAATATCCTGCGCAAGAAATGCGCGGTCCAAGTCCCTGCAATCCAGTGTGAGTGATGGAAGACGATTAGCCGGCAAATGTAGACCGACCTCCGGCGCTCGGGCAGAAATGGCGCAGGCGATGTCGAGGAAGTCGCCATAGCGGTTGGTTCGCGCGCCGAGAACGGAGTTGCAGAAGACAACGGCGTTGGATTCACCCCATGCCACATCGGTGCCGAACTCCGGCCGGTGCCCGGCCTGATAGGGCGCGCAGGTCCAGCTCGCCTCACAGCCCATCGCGGTGTAGGCATCCATCATCCGCCGCGCCATGTCGCGCTGTGGTTCGGCAAGGCGGATTTGCGCGCATCCTGTAAGGTCCAACGCGCCGACATTGAGCGTGGATCTCACGCCCACTTTGGCTCCACCCGCAACCAGCTTTTCGGCGAACAAAGTGCCGGAGTCGCCATGATACAGTGCGCCATCAATGTGCGCGGAATTGACCGGAATCAGACGTTTCGCGCCCAACAGTCGCGCCGCGTCCGCAACGATGCGCATCGCCATGGCCGCGCCATCGCCATGCGCGCCCGCCGCAATGTTTCGTTCTTCTGCGGTGAGTGTCAATGACATTGTGTAAGCAAAAACTTACGCATCAGCGTTCGCGGTGGTGCGCTTGTAACGCACCATGTCGAACCGCGCCGCGAGCGCGTCATACATCAAAAGCCGGCCAACAAGCGGTTCACCGACACCCGTGATGAGCTTGATCACTTCCATCGCCTGCAATGTGCCCATCACCCCGGTCAGTGCACCAAGCACGCCGGCTTCGGCGCAGGAAGGCACCATGCCGGCGGGCGGCGGCTCGGGAAAGAGATCGCGATAGCCCGGGTTCTGCACGCCTTCCGCGTTTGCCTCGAAAGGCTTCAGCACGGTCAATGTGCCGTCGAAGCGGCCGACAGCGGCGGTGACGAGCGGCTTGGCTTCCGCTTCGCAGGCATCCGCCATCGCATAGCGCGTGTCGAAATTGTCGGAGCCGTCGGCAACGAGATCATATTGTGCAACCAGCCCGGCGGCGCTGTCGGCGGTGATGCGCTCCGCATGCGTGACGACGGTGACATTGGGATTGATGCGCGCAACGGCGGCGGCTGCGCTTGTGGTCTTTGGGCGCCCGACTGAATCCGTGTCATGGATCACCTGCCGCTGAAGGTTGGAGAGCGAAACCACGTCGTCATCGACTATGCCCAATGTGCCGACCCCGGCCGCCGCGAGATAGGCAATCAGGGGCGCGCCAAGGCCGCCGGCGCCGATCACCAGCACGCGGGCGCGCTTCAGCTTTTGCTGCCCCTGGCCGCCGATTTCTGGCAACACGATATGCCGGGCATAGCGTTCGAGCTCGGCGGCGCTGAGTTGGGTCACACGGTCATCCATGATGCGGCGAGATTAGCGCTCGCTCCGCGTTCTGTCATGCGGCTTCGGTAGGCGAAACCTGACCGGCGTCTACGGTGAGGAACCGGGCTCGTCCGCGCAACGCTTCAAACAGGCGGGCTTCCGTGCCGGTGGCGAAATACTGACAGTTGAGTTGCTCCAGAATGTCGAAGAGCGCGGCCCGCCGGTCGGCGTCGAAATGAGCCGCGATCTCGTCGAGAAGCAGGATCGGCGCAAGGCCGGCAATCTCGCCGACAAGCTGCGCATGCGCCAGCACCATGCCGACCAGCAGGGCCTTTTGTTCGCCGGTCGAGCAATATTGCGCCGGCTGATCCTTCGGCGCGTGCCGTACGAGGAGGTCGGAGCGATGCGGCCCATCAAGCGTACGCCCGGCAGCACGGTCGCGGGCGCGGCCACGGGCAAGCGCCACGCGAAAACCTTCCTCTACATCGATCGCCGGCCTATCCCCGATATCGGCCTCCAGCGTGCCTGAGACCGCAAGCAGAGCTTGTGGGAACGGCCCGTCCACCGGCTGCCGGTCGATCATGCCGGTCATGAGCCGGACAAGCTCTGCGCGCGCTGCGGCAATCGCCGTGCCGGCCTCTGCCATCTGCGCTTCGATCGCCTCAAACCAGCTGTCGTCATGAGCGTCGTCGGAGAGAAGCCGGTTGCGGCCACGCATTGCCTTTTCATAGGCGAGCGCCCGCTGCCCGTGGCCGGGGTCGACGGAAAGCACCAGACGGTCGAGAAAGCGTCGCCGATCAGCCGCCGGCCCGGTGAAGAGCTGGTCCTGAGCTGGCGTCAGCCACAAAACACGTAGCCATTCCAGCATCGCGTCGGCGCTGCGCGCAGGCGCTCCATTGATGCGCACCTTGCGTCCGGTTTCGCCGGCTTCGCCATTGCCGCCGGCAGTGCCCGTTCCGATTTCGACCTCGCCTTCCGGCCCCTCGATATGGGTGTGAACGGCGAAGCCGCTGTTAACGCCATTGCGCGCGACCTCTGCCAGCTGCGCCCGGCGCAGGCCACGCCCCGGCGTCAGAAAAGAAACGGCTTCCAGAAGATTGGTTTTGCCCGCGCCGTTCTGCCCGGTGAAGACAACCGGCCCCGGCCCGAGATCGAGCGTCAGGCGCTCATAGTTGCGGAAATTGGAGAGCGTCAGCCGCGCAACATGTACCTGCGGCGGCGCGGCTGAAGATGCAGCGTCGGTGTCTGCGGACACACGTCTTAGACCCGCATCGGCATCAGAACATAAAGCGTGCGCTCATCTGCCGGGTCCTGGATCAGCGTCGGCGCACCGGCGTCGGCCAGCATGAATGTGGCTTCGCCGCCGGTCAGCTGCGCCGCGACGTCGAGCAGATATTTCGCGTTGAAGCCGATATCGATCGGATCGGAGGAATAATCGGCCGCCACTTCCTCGGTCGCGCTGCCGGAATCGGGATTGTTGACGACGAGCGTCACCTGACCCTCGGCGATCGACATCTTTACCGCGCGGCCGCGCTCTGACGAGATCGTCGAGACGCGATCGACCGCCGCCGCGAAGCTCTGCCGGTCGATGACCAGCTTCTTGTCGTTGCCGGTCGGGATCACCCGCTCATAGTCGGGGAAGGTGCCGTCGATCAGCTTCGAAGTCAGCACCACGGAGCCGATGGTGAAGCGGATCTTTGTGTCGGAAAGCTCGATCGTCACCGCGACGTCCGGATCGTCGACGAGCTTCTGCAGCTCGCTCACCGTCTTGCGGGGAATGATGATGCCCGGCATGCCCTCCGAGCCGGCCGGGGCTTCCACCTCTGCGCGGGCAAGGCGGTGCCCGTCCGTCGCCACGGCGCGCAGCGCAAGCTTGCCGCCTTCCTCATGCGTGTGCACGTAAATGCCATTGAGGTAATAGCGGGTTTCCTCAGTCGAGATCGCAAACTGCGTGCTCTCGATGAGCGCCTTCAGCGCAGTGGAATCGAGGCGGAACACATGGCTGAACGAGCCAGCGCTGAGCTGCGGGAAGTCGGACTGCGGCAGGCATTGCAGCTTGAAGTTGGAGCGGCCCGAAATAACCGACATGGAGCTGCCGCTCTCATCGGTTTTCAGCATCACCTCTGCGCCGTCGGAAAGCTTGCGTACGATCTCGTAAAGCAGATGCGCAGGCACGGTAGTGGAACCCGCCTGCTCGATATTGGCCGGGGTCGCCTCGGTGATTTCGAGGTCGAGGTCCGTCGCCTTCATCTCCAGGCTCGCGCCATCCGCGTTCAGAAGCACGTTGGACAGGATCGGAATCGTGTTCCGCCGCTCAACGACGCGGTGCACATGGTTGAGTGATTTGAGCAGATTGGAGCGTTCGAGAATGACGCGCATGACTGAATGGTCTCACCAGGAATACGGGGCGCGGAGACAGCAAACCTGGCTGCGCCCGATCAGCCGCGAAGTGGGCCAGAATCGAAGCAAACTGACAGGAATTCAGGCCGAAAGGCAAGCCCGCGGCGTGGCTGCGGGCCTGCATACAGGGTCAATCTGGGGAAAAGGCCGGGCGCATGCGCCCGGCCCCGCCGCATCTCCTTGAACAGGCCCGTTATGCCTGTTCCGAGATAAGCCGCTTGAGCAGCTCGATTTCCTGCGCAAGGGTATTGTCGTTGCCCGAAAGCCCCTCGATCTTGCGCACGGCATGAAGCACTGTTGTGTGGTCTCTGCCGCCAAAACGACGCCCGATTTCGGGCAGCGAGCGCGGCGTCATCACCTTGGAAAGATACATCGCCACCTGACGCGGCTTCACGATTGTGCGTGTGCGCCGGTTCGACAGAAGCTCGGTCTTCGACACATTGTAGTGCCGCGCCACGACGCGCTGGATATCCTCGATGCGCACGCGCTTTGGCTCGCCCGCTCGGCAGATGTGGCCGAGAATTTCATCCACACGGTCAATGCTGATCTGCGGCTCGAAGGAGTGACGGAACAGCAGCTGGTTGAACGCGCCTTCCAGTTCGCGCCCGCTGCCGGTGACGGAGCGTGCGATGTGCTCCAGAATTTCCGCCGGAATTTCAAGCGACTTGTCTTCCGCCTGTGCCGCCGCCAGCCGCCGCTTCAGGATCGTGAAGCGCATCTCGTAGTCCGGCGAGGTCATTTCGAGCGCCACGCCGCCATTGAGGCGCGAGCGAACGCGTGGCTCGAGCGACTCCAGCTCTGACGGCGGACGGTCGGCTGCAACCACTACCTGGCGCGCGCTGTCGAGCAGCATGTTGATCAGGTGGCAGAACTCGTTCTGGATCGACTTGCCCTGCAGGAACTGCATGTCGTCGATGATCAGAAGGTCAATGTCGCGCAACTGCTCTTTCAATGTAAGAGCGTTGTTGTCGCGGATCGCGGTTGCGAAGCGCCACATGAAATATTCGGCGGTCAGATAGACCACGCGCGCCTGCGGGCGGTTGCGCAGCGCTTCTGACGCGATTGCCTGCAATAGGTGCGTTTTGCCGAGCCCTACCGAGGCATGGAGAAAGAGCGGGTTGAAACGCACGGCATTGGAGCCGGATTCAGCGATAGCACGCGCTGCCGCAAGCGCGACCCGATTGGAGGGGCCCTCGATGAAGGAATCGAACGTATATCGCCCGTCGAGCGGCGAACCCAGAACGTTGCTGCGGCCGCCTTCCGCTATGCGCCCGCGCTGCATCGGTTTGTCGGTACGGCTCTCATTGGCGGCGCGCGTCCCCGGCTGCACCGCGCAGGGCTTGGCATCGCGTGCTGCAACCTGGCTTTCGTCGATCATGGGCCGGCCAGGGCGCACGCTGCTGCGCACCACGATATCCAGCTTCAGCAGCGAGGCATCGCCCTGTTTCCAGAATTCGGTGACCAGATCGAGGTAGTGACCGTTGATCCAGGACCGCAGAAAGGCGGTGGGCACGGAAAGCCGCACGACGCCTTTTGAAGCTTCCGCCAGCTTCATGCGTCCGAACCAGCTCGAATAGACCTCGGCGCCGAGCCGGGCCTTGAGCTGCGCCATCACGCGCTCGAATATCTTGTCCGCATCTTTTCTGGTTGCCGCATTTGAACCCCCAGCAGTCCCTTTGGTCGAGGAGAGGTTTGCCCCACTTTCCTGACCGACGCCGCTTTGCATGATCATTTCCCTGTTGCTCTCTTTTCTTGTGGCCGTCACGACACCCCTCGCAGGCACGCCATGCGGTCATCTTTCCTCGTTTCTGTCCGTCGGCGAACTACGCGCCTACTGATGCCTTGCCTCAGCCCCCTGATGGCACCAAAAAAACGCGCGCACTAACCCCCACCGGTGTTTGCGCACCGGGCCGAAATTGCCCCGCCAGGAGCAATCAAATCGACTTGCATCTCCTTCTTCGGGGACAAAAAACCACCCTGCGCGCACGCAATGTTGCGCGGCAACTGTGTAGGCTTTTTGCTGGTTAGCTGGGCCTGGAGCCCGCCCCCTTCGATTGCTGAACTTTACCGAAATCGATTGCGAAAGAGCAAGTGCGCCGAGCCGCCATTTTCGCGAATCCGAGCCTTTAGCGGGCTTGCAACGCGGACCGAAATTGAATCGATTGTGGCGAAACCTTTGTGAATCAAAACCTTCTCCAAATCGGACCCAGCGGAAGCCGCCGGCAAAAAAAAGTTAAAAAATTTTCCTTGACTTTGGATTCAGTGAGAGTGCCGCAAGGGCAATTTAACACCCTGTGGACAAACTCCGGCAACTATTTGGAAATAAAGAGTTTTTGAGAAAGTTCAGTATGTGATCCGTGCTGCTGGAGCGCCTGTGTGGGCTCCTGTGCCGGCAAACGAAAAGCGCCCCACAAGGGGGGCGCGTTCCTTGGCTTCGGTGCAAGCCCTTGCAGCCAAAACAAAAAACCCGGCGCGATTACGCCGGGTAATCAAAATAGCTGGACGTAGGACCCTGGATCAGGCCGACAGCGTCTTAACGCGGTGGGCGAGCCGGGAAACTTTGCGCGAGGCGGTGTTCTTGTGAAACACACCCTTCGACGCGGCGCGCATCAGCTCAGGCTGAGCAGCCTTGAATGCGGCCTCGGCTGCGTCCTTGTCGCCGGAAGCGAGAGCTTCCTCAACTTTGCGCACGAAGCTGCGAACGCGCGAGCGGCGGTTCTTGTTAACCTCGGTACGGCGAGCGATCTTGCGCGTAGCCTTCTTGGCCGAAGACGTATTGGCCATTGTGCCTCTCTATCCGAATGGGGTGGCCAGCGTCCCGTCGCGGACAGGCCAACAAAACAAAACGGCAGCCACAGGCCGCCTCAAGTGCGGCGGCTTATAGTGCAGCTTTTGCGGCCAGTCAACGCCGTTTGGCGAGGGTTTTGCTTGGGCTATCGGTTCTGGAAACCGGGCGAGCGTTTTTCCGCAAACGCCGCCATGCCCTCTTTCTGGTCCTCGGTGGCAAAGAGCGAATGGAATACCCTGCGCTCGAACCTCAGCCCCTCTGCAAGCGTCGTTTCGTAGGAGCGGTTCACGGCTTCCTTGGCCAGAATAACGGAGGGCAGCGACAGGTCGGCGATTTTGGACGCAACCTTCATCGTCTCCTCGATAAGGTCGTTCAACGGCACGATGCGTGACACAAGGCCTGAACGCTCGGCCTCCTCGGCGTCCATCATCCGGCCCGTGAGACACATATCCATTGCCTTCGACTTGCCGATAAAACGGGTCAGCCGCTGCGAGCCGCCCATACCGGGGATGACGCCGAGCGTGATTTCGGGCTGGCCGAACTTGGCGTTGTCAGCGGCGATAATGAAATCGCAGAGCATGGCGAGCTCGCAACCGCCGCCCAGCGCATAGCCCGCCACCGCCGCGATCACCGGCTTGCGCACGCGCGTCAGCGCATCCCAGTCTGCGAAGAAATCCTCCATGAACGTATCCATGTAGGATTTCGGCTGCATCTGTTTGATATCGGCGCCGGCGGCGAATGCCTTTTCCGACCCGGTGATCACGATCGCGCCGATTTTTGCGTCCTTGTCGAAGCGCAGAGCGGCTTCGATCACTTCTTCCATCACCGTCGTGTTGAGCGCGTTCAGCGCCTTCGGCCGGTTAAGCGTGATCAGCCCGACCTTGCCGCGCTTTTCGGTTATGATCGTCTCATAAGCCAATGTGCAGTCCTCCGGTGGTGTGCGTTCTCTGTCGCTGGCTTAGCCTAGCGCTGGCAGGCCGCGCAATAGAATGTCGAGCGGCCCGATTGAACGATCCTGCGCACAACGCCTGTGCAGCCTTCGCGCCGGCAGGGTGCGCCCTCGCGGTCATAGACATCGAAACTGTGCTGGAAATAGCCGAGCGAACCGTCGGCGTGCACATAGTCGCGAAGCGACGACCCACCGGCGGCGATGGCATCGGCAATCACCTCGCGTACGGCCTTCGAAAGCGCGTCCGTGCGGGGCGTGGTTGCGCGGCGCGCGGAAGTGATCGAACCGGCCATGCGCTTGGGCGACAGCCCCGACCGCCAGAGAGCCTCGCACACATATATATTGCCGAGCCCTGCAACCAGCCGTTGGTCGAGCAGGGCCGCCTTCAGCGGCGCGCGCTTTCCCGCAAAAAGCGAATTGATGAGTGCGCCGTCGAGCGCATTGCCGGTCGGCTCAACCCCGAGCCCGGCAAGCATAGGGTGCTGATCGGCCTGGGCAGCTTCGGCAAAGAGCATGAAGCCAAAACGCCGGGGGTCATTGAAAGTCACCCGCGAGCGGCGGCCATCCACGGATTTGAGATGAAAGACGACGTGATCGTGCGCGGCGAGCTTCGAGCGCTCATGATGGAATTCGCCTGGCGTTTCGCCGCCGTGTTCGCTTTCGATCCGAAACGAACCCGACATGCCCAGATGGCTGATCAGGATCGGGTCGGCATCGAAATGGAAGGTGAGGTATTTCGCCCTGCGCGAAACGTCGGTCACACGGCGGCCGGTCAGGCGTTCAACGAAATCGACAGGGAATGGAAATCGAAGGTCAGGCCGGCGCTGCTCGACCTTTTCAATGACCGCGCCTTCCATGACCGGCTGCAGGCCGCGCCGCACTGTTTCGACCTCGGGCAGCTCAGGCATTGCGGTCGAGCAGGTCCCGGAAAGAGTGCCCATGAGGACCGGGCGCCAGCCCCAGATGCGCGGCAATGCTCTCGCCGATGTCGGCAAATGTATCACGCACGCCAACGGATACGCTGGCCAGGCCTGGTCCTGTACCGATAATCGGAACGCGCTCGCGCGTATGGTCGCTGCCATGCCAGGTCGGGTCGTTGCCGTGATCGGCGGTGAGAAGCAGGAGATCGCCGTCCCGAAGCTTGTCCAGCGCTTCGGGGATACGACGATCGAAGGCCTCGAGCGCTGCCGCATAGCCCGGCACATCGCGCCGATGGCCATACAAGGAGTCGAAGTCGACGAAATTGGCGAAGACGAGATCACCGTCGGCGGCGTCGTCCATAGCGCCGAGTGCGGCATCGAACATTGCCATATTGTCAGGCGCCTTGCGCACTTCGGACACGCCGCGATGCGCAAAGATGTCGCCGATCTTGCCGATGCCGAATACGCGCCGCCCAGCCTCGATCTGCCGGTCAAGTATGGTCGGCTCCGGCGGCGGGACGGAATAGTCGCGCCTGTTCGATGTTCTGGCGAAATCTGCCGCACTTTCACCGAGGAACGGTCGAGCGATGACGCGGCCTATGTTGTAGTCGTTGGCAATCTTGCGAACGGCTTCGCAGACGTCATATAGCCGATCCAGGCCGAAAGCCGTTTCGTGCGCGGCGATCTGGATGACGGAATCTGCCGACGTGTAGAATATTGGCTTGCCGGTAGCGACATGTTCTTCACCCAGCCGCTCGATGATTTCGGTGCCCGAGGCGTGGCAATTGCCAAGAATGCCGGGAAGGTCGCACCGCTTGATCGCCGCATCGGTCAGTTCGGCCGGGAAGGTCGGCACGGTGTTGGGAAAGTACCCCCAATCGAAGGTGACCGGCACACCCGCAATCTCCCAATGACCGGAGGGCGTGTCCTTGCCGCTCGAAACCTCGCTTGCTGCACCGTAGAAGCCGGCAGGCGCATTGTCCTGCGGCTTCGGCCGGCCGGTCGCCAGCGCTGCTGCGTGATCCAGACCGAGCTTGCGCATGTTTGGCAGATCAAGCGGGCCAGAACGCAAACCTGGCTTGTCGCCAGCCCCATTCGCGCAGCGCTCCTGAATATGTCCGTAGGTGTCCGACCCGGCATCGCCAAACTGGGCGGCATCCGGCGCCCCGCCTATGCCGAAGGAGTCGAGAACGAACAGAAATGCACGGGCCATGTGGATGCGATGCCGTTGAAGATGGACGCTCACACATAGAATTCTGGTGGTCGATTGGCAAACCGGAAACCAAAACGAAAGGCCTTGGCGCGATGATCTCGGTCTGACCAAACATCGGGCCGCCAATGACTCGCTACCAACGCAGCAGATGGAAAAGGTTTGCGCCGCTTCGTGCCGCCGCAGCAGCACTGGCGGTCACCACCGCAGTTCCCGCGCAGGCTGATTGGCAGCAGGATTTCGGAACGCTCCGCATTGGCATGGTTTCGCCGTCGGGCGGGCGGGCCATTCCCGGCGTAAGCCGCATGAAGGCCGCCTTCGCGGAAGCTGCGGGCGTGCCCGCTGAGATTTTCGCTGCCAAGGACTATGAGGCGCTGATCCGCGCCATGGCGTCGGGCCGCATTCACTACGCCGTGTTTTCGGCGACCGCTTATGCCGCTGCCGATGCCTATTGCCAATGCGTCGAACCGCTGGCTGCACCCCGTGCGGTCGATGGCGCGGTCGGGTTGCGCGCGGTGATTGTCGCCAGGCGCGACAAGGCGCTGACCTTGCCGGAACTCAGCGACGCTCGGATTGTCGCCGGGCCAAACCGTACACCAGGCCCGCAGTCGCTAGCGCTGGCAGCGCTCGAGAAAGCCGGATTGCCCGGAAGCGCGGTCTCGCATGCGATCAGCTTGAATGCGGCGGAAAAGGCATTCGTCGCCGGCGAGGCGCACGCGGTGGTCGGGTGGATCCCGGCCTATATGCACGACGGCGTGAAACCCAAATCCGGCACGCTTGCCCGACTGGAGCAGTCGAGTGTCGATCTCGATAGCGTTTCGGTCGTCTGGTCTTCGGGCGTGCTCGCCTTTGGGCCGCATGCTGCGCGGCGAGACATGCCGAAGGAACTCAAGGAGCGCCTCGGAAGCTTCCTTGCTACGCTCTACGACAGCCACCCTGAGATCTACGCTCTGGTCGAGCCCTATCGTGGCGGCGGCTTTGCCCAAATAGAACCGGCCGCCTATGAGGCGGCCGGTGTGATTGTTTCAAAACTCGTATCGCGCTGAGGGATCAGCAGTCGGCGCAGGGAACCGTGGGGCTCATGCGCGGGCGCAGATAATAGCGTTCCTGCATTGCGATGCCGTCAAAAGCCGCAGCCAATCCGAGAACCTGCTTCTGCCCGGCTGCCCAGGTAATGACCGGGGCGTAGGAAAGCTCGCTCTCAACGCGGACCAGGAACGTGTCGCGGATCTTGAGCTTCTCCGGGATCGTCACGGTGGAGCCGGCCGCGAGTGCCGCCGAGGCGCCGCCATTTTCCAGCTTGCGCGACCAGACAACCTCTACCTTCGGGGTGTCCTCATCGGTCACCTGAATGGCGGTGATGATGATCTTTCCCTTCGATCGGTTGTAAGGCTGCAGGATGGACTCGCCGATTTTGAGGATGGCGTCGACTTCGGATTTTGAAACCGCCTGCTGCTGGGTGATCAGATCGGCGACCATCGAACCGACGCGGCCGACCTTCTTGTTGACCTCGATTGCCTGCGACACTTCCATCGAGACGAAATAGAGCGACAGCAGCACAGGCGCGATGAATGCGAACTCAACAGCTGCGACGCCACCGCGCGCCTTGGTGAAGCCTCTGGCCGCTGCTTTCAGACGCCGCGCGGCCGAGTAGAACAGGCGCGGGGCTTTCGGAGTATCGGTCTGGGTTTTCATGATGTGCTTCGCCCCCTCAGTCATCGAACGGCTCGTTCTGCCAGGTGGCTGTCGCGAAATGCAGGGTCTTGTTGTCCTTCAGATTGGACATCGCGCCGCGCATGAAATCGGTGATCACCGGCCAACGGTAAAATACGCGCAGCATGTTCTTGCTGAGCGATGGGCCGGGATCGACGTCGAAATCCGAGGTATCGATATCGCCGTCTGAGCCGATCTTGATCCGCACCTGTGCGGCATCGGCGAAGGTGGCGAATTCGCGCAGATCGACTTCCAGCCCCGGACAATCCGAGGCGACGATGATGTCGATGCGGTCACAGACGAGTTGCTTGAGCTTCGTTTCGCTGACGTCGGCCGCTCTGATCTGCCCTGTGCGCAACTGACGGGCGATGTCGTCGGTCGCATTGGCCAGCACCTGCTGAGCGGCAAACGAGATCGAACTTTCGAGGATTGCAAATACGAGAGCTGCGAAGGGAATTGCGAGCGCGGCGAATTCGATGGCTGCTGCGCCGTCGCGATCGCGCCTGAACCGACGGATCAAGTTCCATCGCGAGGATCGCGCGCCTTTTTTTGAATGGCTGTTTTGCATCTTCTGCCCCAGGTCCGTCCGGATCGAAACCTTTTCCATGCGCTAAATGATAATGCGCACCGGTTTCAGTCCGGTTTGTCCGGTTGGAAGAATGCAGCCAATCTCCTTCATGGACAGTTAACTGCCCATGGAGACGTCTACTGACTGGAGCTGATTTCCTGGTCCGATGCCTGCTCGGCGGCGCTCTTATATGCGCCCTCGCACAGCGGCGTGCATGAAAGGGTTTGCACGGATGCGCGGCGATAGACGCGCACCGAATTTGCGGTGCTGCGGGACACAAACACCTGCTCATCGACAATCGGCGCACCATCAGCGTCGAGCACGACGAGATTGGTCACGCCAAAGCCTCTGCCGGTCAGCACGATGGTCGTGGCGTCCTGAACGGAGGCGTCGGCAATATCCGGGTTTCCGATCACGATCGTATCGGCGGGCCGCGCCAGCTTCACAATCTTGGCCTGGTTCATCACGACTTCGATGCCCTGTGCGGCAAGTGCCTGGGCGCCTGCAAACAGCAGGGACGCTGAAACAGCCACTGCCGCAAGCCGTGCCCGCTTCTGAACATACATACCAAAACGCGCCATGGCGTCCTCCGGAACCAGAACCTTCCCGAACCATGAACGAGATTGGTGAACCAAGCGTTAAGTGCGGGTTCCACACGGAGCGATGCAGCATTACCATGCCGGCCGAGCCCAGAACCAAGTGGAGAGCTGCGATGAAAACCACTCAATTGGCAACGGCGGCGATTTTGGCCTGCCTGAGCTTGCCGGGTACGGCTGCGGCGCAAACGCTAGACGATATTATTGCGGCCGAGGAGGCGGTGATCGAGGTATGGGAGCAGACGCCGCTGACATTCCGAACGGCAATCTTCGCCGATGCCTCTCCCGGCGGCTTCGGCATCTATGTAGAGCGGGCACACAATGAGTTTCTGCCGGGAGAACCGATCATCGTCTACGCCGAGCCGGTGGGATATGCCTGGCACGAGAGCCCGGACGGGACCTATACATTCGGATTCAACGTGGATTTCCTGCTGAAAGACGCCAACGGCAAGATCGTAGGTGGTCAGGAGAACTTTCAGCAGCTCGAACTCAATAGCCGTTATCGCAATCGCGAGTTCATGCTGACGCTGACTTTGAATGTAGATGGCGCACCGGCCGGGGAATATGAAATCGAGTACCGCGTGCGCGATGTCGCCAGTGACAAGGCCGGTACGATTGCACTGCCATTTTACATCGCTGAATAGCTTGGTTGACGCGGCGGCAGCTTCCTTAGAATTGCATTGAATTTGTTGGCCTGACTTAACCACGCCGGTCGGTCGGTTAGCGAAAGGATTTGGTAAGGCTGTTTCTTAAGCCGTTTGAAAGAGCTTCCCCGTAAGTTCGCTCCATCCGATTAACGCAGAAAGACGTTGACGGACGTGCTGTTCACAACGTGGAGTAAGGAGCTCTCAAATGTCCAAGCTTATTGCACGCTTTGCAAAAGACGAATCCGGCGCAACGGCTATCGAATACGGTCTGATCGCCGCTCTCATCGCACTCGCGATCACTGCCGGCGCTACGTCGCTCGGCGGCGCGCTGAACAACAAGTTCAGCTCGGTTGCTACCAGCCTGACCAGCGCTGGTTCCGGCAGCTAATTCGCCAAGCGAATTTCTGAACTGACAAGGGCCGCTCTTCGGAGCGGCCTTTTTCTTTGCGCAAGCGGCCAGCATTCGACCTTTGTTAACGCCGCTGCGCCTAAGCTGATCCGGTTGATTGCACTGGAAACCAACCATGCTGGCTGCGTCGATCTTCGTCATTTTCCCCTTCTGCATGCTTTTCGCTGCGGTCTCGGACATGATTTCGATGACCATCGCAAATCGTGTGTCCGTAATCCTGATTGCGTCGTTTGCGATCATCGCGCCGCTGACGGGCATGGATTGGGCGACCTACGGTTGGCATTTCGCAGCCGGCGGCATCGTTCTGGCAGTTACCTTCACAATGTTCGCGATCGGCGGCATGGGAGGTGGAGACGCCAAACTCCTGACAGCAACCGCGGTCTGGATGGGGTTCTCCATGACGCTGCTTCAGTACCTGGTGCTCGGCGCTATGATCGGCGGTTTCCTCACCTTGCTGATTATCTTCTTCCGCGGTTCGCCGATGGCGATCTTTTCGTCGAACAACCTGTTCCTGCGCCATTTCGCGGATGAGAAGGCCGGAATTCCTTATGGCATCGCGCTCGGCATCGCCGGATTGATGACCTATCCGCAGACCGAGCTGGTTCATTGGGCGATCGCTCAGGTAGCGAACTGATCCTCACCATTGACTGAGCAACTTGCGCGGCCGCCCCTGGGCGGCCGTACGCGCTTTCGGATCGTCGGCATTTTCATCAACTTTAAATTAAGCACGATTGTAAGCGGTCCATTAACCGTAATTTGACGATTGGCCGTCCATTGTCCGGCTCGGTGAAGGGTTCCGCCGAGTACGAGGTCCGGATCAATGAATACATCGCGCATTATTATCCTGGGGGTTGCGGTCACGGCTGCCATAGGCGCCGGCTACGTCGCAAAAAACATGCTGACGCCGCCTCCGCCCCAGGTAATCGTGGAGCAAGCGCCCCAGCAGCCGGCGATCGAACTGACCGAGGTGCTTATCCTCGATGCCGACGTCACGATGGGCTCTGTGGTTGGAGATGCCTTGACCTGGCAGTCCTGGCCGTCGGACGCGATCAGCGAAGCGTTTCTGACCCGAAGCAGCGACCCGAACGCTCTTGAAGAGCTCAGAGGCGCTATCGCGCGCGTTCCTCTCTATTCGGGTGAGCCGCTGCGCCGTTCCAAGCTGATCGGCGAAGGTCAGAGCTTCATGTCCTCCATTCTGCCAAGCGGCCGCCGCGCGGTGGCGACGCAGATCGCCGCTGACACGTCAGCCGGCGGCTTCATTCTGCCGAACGACTATGTGGACGTCATCATGACGCGGCGCTCGGGCGCTCCCGGCGGGGGTTCGGGAGAGGGCTTCGTCACCGAGACAATCCTCAAGAACATCCGTGTTCTGGCGATCGACCAGGCGATCCAGGAAGACGAAGAGGGTCGCCGCGTCCGTGTGGGCGACACCGCTACCCTCGAGCTCACACCCGAACAGGCTGAGATCATCACAGTCGCCCAGCAGATGGCGGACAGGCTGACGCTCGCTTTGCGCGCCGTCGCCGACGCGCAGGATCCGGTCGAAAGCGCCGGCGAATACCTCGTTTCGGGCAACGGCCGTCGTGGCACGGTTCGCCTCATCCGTTCCGGCGAAGTGACGGAAGTGGGGGCCAGATAATGACAAGGGAAATGACGATGCTCCACCGGATGTCGAAATCTCGGGCGGTCGCACGGCTGGCGCGCTGGTCTGGTGCTTCGGTGCTCGCGCTGGCGCTGGTTGGGGCAAGCGCATTGACGCCCCTCGCAACGACGGCAAACGGCCAGAGCGGCGAGCTGCGCATCAGTTCCTCATCTGCCGGAAACCAGCGCCTCAAGCTGGGGCTCAACAAGTCTGTGGTGGTCGACCTACCCGCCGACGCCTACGACATTTTGGTCGCCAACCCCACGGTTGCCGATGCGGTGACACGCACGGCGCGCCGTATCTATCTTTTCGGTAAACAGGTTGGCGAAACCAACATCTTCGTGTTCGGCGCCAATGGTGAGCAGATCGTCAGCCTCGACCTCGCGGTCGAGCGCGACGTGTCCGGTCTGCAGGAATATCTGAAGCGTTTCATCCCGGATTCTCAAATCGAGGTTGAACTGCTCAACGACAACGTCGTTCTTTCGGGCACGGTTCAGACGCCGCTCGACGCCGCGCGCGCCGCGCAGCTGGCGCAGGTTTTTGTGACCGGCGGTGAAGCGACCACCGGTCAATATTCGCAGACCGCTTCCGGCGGCGGCGAGTCCTCTGGCGTGGACATCGATAACCCCGACCAGGAACGCCGCACCAGCCAGATCGTCAATCTGCTCAAGGTTATCGGCGAAGATCAGGTGACGCTGAAGGTCACGGTCGCCGAAGTCAGCCGCAACGTAATGAAGCAGCTCTCGGTCAATCTGCTGGCCAACAACACTTCAAACGGCATCAGCTGGGGCCTCGTTGGCGAGACGGTTGCGGGGCTTGGCAAATCGATCAGCGGTTCTGGCGGTAGCTTCGATTCCGGTCTGCTCGACGCATATTTCAACGCCATGGAACAGTCCGGAGTCATGAAAACGCTGGCTGAGCCTACGCTCACTGCGGTTTCCGGCGAGAAAGCGACGTTCCGTGTCGGCGGCGAGTTCAATCTCATTACCGGCCAGGCCATCGATGACGATACAGGCGCGATCACCTACGAAACGGAACGGCTTGAATACGGTATCGGGCTGGAGTTCCAGCCGGTGGTTCTATCGCCTGGCCGTATCAGCCTGAAAATTCGCACCCAGGTCTCAGAGCCTACGAATGAAGGCTCTGTTCAGCTGGGCGTGGGTGGCCGTCGCGGTTCGACCAATCTTCTGTCGATCCGCCGCCGCCTGGCCGACACCACCGTTGAACTGCCCTCGGGCGGCTCCATGATGATCGCAGGTTTGGTGCGCGACGATATTCGTCAGACGGCCTCGGGCCTGCCGGGTCTGTCCAAGATTCCGGTCCTTGGCGCGCTGTTCCGCAGCCGCGACTTCGTTCGCAACGAAACCGAGCTCGTCATTATCGTGACGCCTTACATGACCCGTCCTGTCGCCAGAAACGACCTGGCCCGTCCGGACGACAACTTCAATCCGGCCCATGACGGTGCTGCGATGCTGCTCGGGCGGATCAATCGGGTCTACGGGACCGCAGAAACCAGCAAACCGAACGGCCGGTATCACGGCGTCGTCGGCTTCATCTACAAGTGATCGGGGTAAGACACATGACACAGGCGGGTTTGCCAAAGCGCGCTGCTATCAGGCCTTCGGTCACAGCTGCAGTTCTGATCACCTTGTCGGCCGCGCTTCTCTCCGGCTGCGCCAAGCGCCACCACATTACGGTCGGTTCGGTGCCCGACGACTACCGCACCAACCATCCGATCGTGGTGGCGGAGCGCGACCAGGTGCTGGACGTGCCGGTGGGAATGTCCACCAGCAAACTAAGCTATGGCCAGCGGCAGGTCATTGCCGGTCATCTTGCCGGATATGAAAAAGAATCCGGTGCGGCATTGCGCATTCTCGTCCCGTCGGGCTCGGCAAATGCAGGCGCAGCATCATTCGTCGCTGACGAGATCGCCGACCTCGCACGCGCCCAGGGCGTACATTCCGGCCTTATTCTGATCAGCCACTATACGGTTTCGCAGCCCGAAACCTCTGCGCCAGTGCGCGTCGTTTACGCTGCCGTCACCGCTGGCACCGGGCCTTGCGGCCGGTGGCCGGGCGACGTGCTCGATACGGGCGAAAACCGGCACTACGCCAATTTCGGCTGCGCCTACCAGAAGAACCTGGCAGCCCAACTCGACAATCCGATGGACATTCTCGGGCCGCGCCAGCGCACCGAGATCGATCCCGAAAACCGTTCGGTCGCCATCGAAACCTACAAGACCCGCGGCGTCTCAGAGGAATTCCGCACCAATTCTGAAGTGAACTACTAGTCCGCAGATCGGGTGATAAGAATATGAGCAACCTCGCTTACGAAACATCGCCGGAAGAAAGCCGCGTCGAAAACGATGCCGCTTCCATGGCCGATCTGCGGCCGATCCCGCGGATATCGATCCAGGCTTTCTGCGAAACCGAGAGCGTCGCCAGCCCAATCGAACGGGCCGGCGAAGACCGTCGCATGGTCAAAGCGCATCTCAAATCGCATATGGGCGGCATCACCACCGCGATCGAATTTTATCAGACCGCACCGACGCCAAACCTGATCATACTGGAATCGCGGCAGGAGCCGCGCGAACTACTGGAATCGCTGGGTCAGCTCGCCGAGGTCTGCGATCCGAACACCAAAGTCATCATCATTGGGCACTACAACGATGTGTGGCTCTACCGTGAGCTCATCCGTTCCGGCGTGTCCGAATATGTTGTCGCTCCAATTTCGATGGCCGACATCGTTTCGGTGATTTCGCAGCTGTTTGTTGACCCTGACGCGGAGCCTATCGGCAAGGCGATTGCATTTATAGGCGCCAAGGGCGGTGTCGGCTCATCCACCATCGCCCACAACGTGGCCTGGGAGATGTCTTCGCTGTTCGAATCCGAGGTTGTCGTCGCCGATCTCGATCTCGCCTTCGGAACAGCTAACATCAACTTCGATCAGGATCCGGCGCAGGGAATTGCCGAGGCGGTGTTCGCTCCGGAGCGTATTGACGAGGTCTATCTCGACCGGCTTTTGGCGCAGTGCGCTGATCATCTTTCGCTGCTCGCCGCCCCGTCCACTCTGGACAGGGTCTATGATTTTGACGCTGAGGCATTTGCGCAGATTATTGATGTTGCGCAGCGCAGTGCACCGCTACTGGTTCTCGACGTGCCGCATCTGTGGTCGGGGTGGAGCCGCAACGTTCTGTCGCGCGCGGATGATGTGATCATTACTGCGACGCCGGAACTTGCCAATCTGCGCAACACGAAAAACATCATAGATACGCTGAAGAAGCTGCGGCCGAACGACGGCCCGCCAAAGCTGGTCATCAACCAGGTCGGTGTGCCGAAGCGCCCCGAAATTTCGGTAGGCGACTTTACGGAGCCGCTCGAGATCGAGCCGACAGCGGTTATTCCCTTCGAACCTCAATTGTTCGGCAATGCCGCCAACAACGGGCGCATGCTGGGCGAGATGGATGCACAACATGCCATCGTCGGTTCGGTGCGCGAACTCGCCCATATTCTCACCGGGCGCATTGAGCCCAAGGCGAAGAAAAAGGCAGGTCTCGGCAGCATTCTGGAAAAGCTGAAACGCAAGAAGTAACGCAAGTCGGTCTGCCGCTTGTGGCAGACCAGTTCGTAAAGACCACGGTCCAAGGATACGGCTGGGGACATGTTCGGTAGAAGAGGCAACACAGATTCCGCGGTTAGCGTGCCGGCGCCAAAGCCGATGCCGCAGACCGTTGACGCGCCCGAGCCACAGCGAGAGCAGGCCAGGCCCGCACCTGATGTCGAGCAGAGCGCTGCCCGCAGCACGCCGAGCCAGCCGCCTGAACCGGCATCCGCGCCGGCGCCGCCTAAGGAGAATCGCAAGATTGAGACGCCGCCGCCAATGGCGGCTGAGGCGCCGCGCCGTCCTACCGTACGCGAGCGCAGCGAAAACTATTACGACATCAAGGCGCAGGTCTTTTCCGCGCTTATCGACACGATCGACCTCTCGCAGCTTGCAAAGCTTGAGCCGGACAATGCGCGCGAAGAAATCCGCGACATCGTCAACGACATCATCGCGATCAAAAACTTCGCGATGTCGATCTCCGAGCAGGAGGAAATCCTTGAGGACATCTGTAACGATGTTCTGGGTTATGGGCCGCTCGAGCCGCTGCTCGCCCGCGACGACATTGCCGACATCATGGTCAATGGTGCGCGCCAGGTGTTTATCGAAGTGGATGGCCGCACTGTAGAAACCGGCGTCCGCTTCCGCGACAATCAGCAGCTCCTGAACATCTGTCAGCGTATCGTGAGCCAGGTTGGCCGCCGCGTCGATGAATCGTCCCCAATCTGCGACGCGCGACTTCCCGACGGCAGCCGTGTCAACGTTATCGCTCCTCCGCTGGCGATTGACGGGCCCTCACTCACGATCCGTAAGTTCAGAAAAGACAAGCTGACGCTGGATCAGCTGGTTCGCTTTGGCGCGATCACGCCGGAAGGCGCGGAGGTGCTGAAGATCATCGGCAAGGTCCGTTGCAACGTGGTCATTTCGGGCGGTACCGGCTCCGGTAAGACAACGCTGCTCAACTGTCTTTCGAACTTCGTCGGCGAAGACGAGCGGGTAATTACCTGCGAAGACTCCGCCGAGCTACAGCTCCAACAGCCGCATGTGGTTCGTCTGGAAACGCGCCCCCCCAATCTCGAGGGCGAAGGCGAGATCACAATGCGAGATCTCGTCAAGAACTGCCTGCGTATGCGCCCCGAACGCATCATCGTCGGTGAGGTGCGCGGCTCCGAAGTGTTTGACCTTCTGTCGGCAATGAACACCGGCCACGACGGTTCGATGGGCACCATCCACGCCAACAGCCCGCGTGAGTGCCTGAGCCGTATCGAATCCATGATCGCGATGGGCGGCTTCTCGCTTCCGCAGCGAACCGTGCGCGAGATCATCGTCGGATCGATCGACATCATCATTCAGGCCGCGCGTCTGCGCGACGGCTCGCGCCGCATCACCCACATTACCGAGGTGATCGGCATGGAAGGCGACGTCATCATCACGCAGGACCTCGTCCTCTACGATATCACCGGTGAGGACGCGTCGGGCAAGCTGATCGGCAAGCACATTTCGACAGGCGTGGGTCGGCCCGCCTTCTGGGATCGGGCGCGTTACTACAATGAAGAGCAGCGGCTCGCATCGGCCCTCGAGGCGATGGAAAAGTCAACGCAATAAGGGCGAAGGGTTCTGTGCGCGATGTTCGGTCTCGATATGACATTGCTGATCTTCATCGTACTGGCCGCGGTCAGCGCGGCAGCCGTCGCCTATGGCCTGATGTTCACCTCCATGAGCAATCAAGCCAAAGCGGCAAAGCGCCTAGACACCGTCAAGAAGGCAGAGACCGACCGTGCCGTGGTCAAGGCTTCGCGCGATCGCCTGGCCGAGGCAGCAAAACGCCGCAAATCCGTTCAGGATTCACTGAAGGATTTGGACGAGCGCCAAAAGGACCGCGACCGCAACATCAAAAAGCCGCCGCTGCGCGTCCAGCTTCGCCAGGCGGGGCTCAAGGTTACGATCGAGCGCTTCTACATCTACTCGGTGGTCACCGGTATTTTCGTGACCATCATTGCGTTCATTGCTGGCGCACCGCTGCTGACGCTCCCGGGCGCCCTGCTTGCCGGTACGATTGGACTGCCACGCTGGTTCGTTTCGTTCCGTCGCGGCCGCCGCGTGAAAGCCTTCCTGAACGAGTTTCCGAATGCGCTAGACGTTATCGTGCGCGCGGTGAAATCCGGTCTGCCGCTCAATGACGGTATCCGCCTGATCGCGACTGAATCTCAGGAGCCTGTGAAGTCCGAGTTCCGCCGCATCGTGGAGGCGCAGCAGGTCGGCGTTTCGACCTCCGAAGCTACAATGCGCATGCAGGAAACCATGCCGTGTCCCGAGGCTGGTTTTTTCGGCATCGTGATTCAGATCCAGAGCCAGGCCGGCGGCAATCTCTCGGAAGCGCTAGGCAACCTCTCGCGCGTGCTGCGCGACCGCAAGAAAATGAAGGCAAAGGTGCAGGCGCTTTCGATGGAAGCGAAGGCCTCGGCCGCGATTATCGGTGCTCTGCCGTTCATCGTGGCGTTCCTCGTCTATCTGACAAGCCCGTCCTACATCATGCCTCTCTTCACCACGAGCAAGGGCCATCTCATCCTTGGCATTTCCGCCATCTGGATGACGATGGGCGTTTTCGTGATGAAGAAGATGATCAACATCGACGTGTAGGCGGCAATGATAGACCAAGTCGTCAAAAGCATTCTTGAACCCGGGTTCCTCATCGCTCTGCTGGTGGGGATCGCGGTCTTCGCAACCTTCTTCACAGCGATGCCGGCGCTGAGCGGCAATCAGCTCAAGACGCGCATGAAATCGGTCGCGCTGGAGCGTGACGAACTGCGCGCAAAGCAGCGCGCTCGGCTGGCAAGCGAGTCGGACCGCCGCCGCAAGGGTTTGCGTGAAGAAGAAGCCACTGGCATGCGCTCCATTGTGGAGCGTCTCGATCTCAAGCGGGCGCTTGCAGACGAGAGTACGGTCGGCAAACTGCGCATGGCTGGCTTCCGCGGCCAGAATCCGCTGACGCGTTTCCTGTTCTTCCGTCTTGTGCTGCCGGCAGTCGGTCTGGTGCTTGCGGTGATCTATATCTTCCTGCTTGGAGGACTGGCCGAGCAGCCTTTCTTCGTAAAGCTGTTCGTCTGCATCCTGTTTGCCTATGCGGGTTTCTACGCGCCCGTTGTCTACGTCTCCAACCGTGCGACGAAGCGCAAGCAGTCCATCCAGAGAGCATGGCCGGACGCGCTGGACCTGATGCTGATCTGCGTGGAATCCGGTATCTCGATCGAAGCGGCGTTCAAGCGCGTTGCTGAGGAGATAGGCGTGCAGTCGGTCGAACTCGCCGAAGAGCTGGTGTTGACCAACGCCGAGCTTTCATTCCTGCAGGAGCGCCGGCAGGCATATGAGAACCTGGCGAACCGCACCGGCCTGGAATCGGTGAAGAGTGTGTCTCAAGCACTGATTCAGGCCGAGCGCTACGGCACGCCCGTGGGTCACGCGCTGCGCGTTCTGTCCACCGAAAGCCGCGATGCGCGCATGAACGAGGCCGAGAAAAAAGCGGCTGCGCTGCCGCCAAAACTCACCGTACCAATGATCCTGTTCTTCCTTCCTGTGCTGTTCGCGGTCATTCTTGGACCGGCCGGCATTCAGGTCAGCGAACAGGGGATTTTCTAAGGGCAGTAGGGCAGTAGGGCAGTAGGGCAGTAGGTAGAGGTTTCCTGGCCCATCTCGCCGACTCCAACCCACTAAAAAGGGCGCCAAGTGGCGCCCTTTTTCGATGCCTACTGACCTACTGCCCTAAGGCCATATTGCCCTAGTTCGTATTCCGCTCTTCGTCTTCGAGCTGGCTCCATGCGTTCTGCTGTGAAAGCATGCTGCGCAAATAGGCGACATTCGCCCTTGCCTGTTCGGGCGCGAGCTCCTGGCCGGCGATCTGCTCGGCTTCCTTGAAGCGGCCCTGCAGCCCGACGACGAGCGCCAGGTTCTGGCGCACACGGCTGTCGGCTCCGGGAGATTGCACGGCTGCGCGCAGATGTTTCTCCGCCGTCTTGAGGTCGCCCTCAAGCACGTAAGACATGCCGAGGTTCGACAGGATCGAAGGTTCCTGCGGGCGCAAGTCGAGCGCCTTGCGATAAAGCTCGCGGGCCTGCTTGCTCTGGCCGAGCTGATCGAGGATTGCGGCTTCGGCCGAAACGAGCTTCCAGTCCGGATATTCGGGCGTCTGTGCCCTGCGAACGGCGTCGAGCGCCGGTTCGAACTGGCCGGCCGAAGCGAGCGCCTTGCCATAGGCGGCAAGCACAGCGCGCTCCTGCGGGAAATCGATCGCTGCCTTGCGCATCACCGCCAGCGCCTGGTCGGTGCGGCCGGCAATCTGCAGCACTGCGGCATAGCGCATCGCGATATTCGGGTTCTTGGTGTTCTTTGTGTAGGCGCTGCCCAGCGACTGCAACTCGGCATCGACTTCCGACTGCGAAAGCGTCTCGACGGGGCGCGAATTCGTCCTGTCTATCGAACCCGTGGTCAGCCGCTTGTTTGCGCAGCCGGCAAGGCCAAGCGCCAGAATGGCGGTTGCCGAGATCAGGGCGAGTCTCCTCGCCGAATAGGGGTTTTGGCGAACTGGCAACATCGCGGCGCGGTCTCCTGATCCTGTGTGTCTTCGGCCGGTCGTCTTCCAGTTGAGAAATATTCTGTTAACCCTAACGGATGGTTAAGGTCGGCCGCTGCGGCCACACGAAATGAGCTCCCCGAATGCCAGTCGAAATTGTCGCCCGGAAATCGAAAAACGCGTTGCCGGTCTACTGTGTGACCAAGGGCGCGCTTGACGCTAGTGAAGCAGGCGCCGACGCGATAGCATGGGCCAAGGCCAACGGCTTCGACGGTGCGGCCGGCCGCACACTGGTTATCCCGGGTGAAAACGGCAGCCTTGCAGGCGCCTTTTTCGGCGTGGAGGCTGATCGCTCCGGCTTTTCGCCGCTGATCTACGGCAGGCTCGCCAAGGCTTTGCCCGCCGGCGAATGGTATTTTGCCACGGGGCCCAAGGAGCCTGACCTTGCAATGGTCGGGCTTGCCCTTGGTGGCTATGCCTTCGGCCGCTACCGCAATCCCGCTGCTACCGACCTGCGTGTCGTTTGCCCGAAAGGCGCGGAAGCCCGCGAGGCACAAAGGATGGCGGACGGCGTCTTCCTGACACGCGATCTGATCAACACCCCGGCCAACGATATGGGTCCGGAGGGCATTGAGAAGGCTGCGCGCAAGCTTGCGCGGGCTCACAAGGCGCAGGTTTCGGTCATCAAGGGCAATGCGCTGCTGTCGCGCAACTTCCCGATGATCCACGCAGTCGGCCGCGCCTCTGCAGAGGTGCCCCGCCTGATCGATCTGCGATGGGGGCCGAAGGATGCGCCGAAGGTCACGCTGGTTGGTAAGGGTGTCGCCTTCGATACCGGCGGCCTCGACATCAAGCCGCCTTCAGCAATGCTCCTGATGAAAAAGGACATGGGCGGCGCCGCCAATGTGCTTGGCCTGGCGTCGATGATCATGGCCGCCGGGCGCAGGGTGCGATTGCGCGTGCTGGTGCCGGCGGTCGAGAACGCGATTGCTGGCAACGCCTTCCGCCCGGGCGATATTCTGAAAAGCCGGAAGGGCATCACGGTCGAAGTTGGCAACACGGATGCCGAAGGCCGGTTGGTCTTGGCCGACGCGCTAGCATATGCCGACGAAGAACAGCCCGATCTTCTGATAGATATGGCCACGCTCACAGGTGCTGCCCGCGTCGCGCTTGGCCCTGACCTTCCGCCCTTTTTCACCGATAATGATGAACTGGCGGCCCGCATCTCCGCGGCCGCCGACGAGCGCGCCGATCCTGTTTGGCGCATGCCGCTCTGGTCGCCCTATGACAGCCGCTATTCTTCGCGCTCGGCCGACATCAACAATATCAGCAATGACAGTTTTGCGGGTGCGATCATCGCCGCGCTGTTCTTGCGCCGTTTCGTTGAAAAGGCGCGAAGCTGGGCGCATTTCGATGTGTTCGGCTGGAGTCCACAGGAGCGGCCGCATTGTCCGGTTGGCGGCGAAGCGCAGGCCATCCGCGCGCTGGATAGTGTGATCGCCAAGCACTACGCCGGCTGAACGGCTTGCTATTGCCAGCATTCGGGGATTGAATGATACGGTCCCGTAACGATGTAGGAACAGCAGGCAATGGCGATCGCTTTGCGACCCTCGCAGGCCCTTCGCTTGTGGCAGCAGGTCGCGCTGCACGAGGTGGAAAACGGGATGCCCGACCTGTCGACGCGGCAGCTGTCGATCCTGTTCACCATCTATCTCGACCCGCCGCCGCATACGGTGCGCGGGCTGGCATCGCGGCTGAGTGTCTCCAAACCTGTTATCACGCGGGCGCTGGACACGATGGGCGCGCTTGATCTTGTGTCGCGTCGCCGCGACGATGCCGACCGCCGTAACGTGCTGATCGGGCGCACGGTGGCCGGTGCGCTTTTTGTCGAACGGTTCGGCGATGTGGTGATTGCCAAGGCCGCGGAGCTGCCGACATGAGCGCGCTCGACCGCCGCCTGAACGCGTTCCGACCCGACCTTGCAGATGCCCGGCTGAAGGGCGAAATCGACGCCGCGAAATACGTAGATGGTGAAGCGGCTGAAATCGTCTCCCCTGTCGCAGATCTGGTGAATGCTGCCTACAAACGCGCCGGCGTCGACCACCAGCTATTGATGGGCGATCCGGTCACCGTCTTCGAACGTGCCAATGGCTGGGCCTGGGTCCAGTCCGTCCGCGACCTCTATGTCGGCTATGTGCGGGAAGATGCGCTTGGCGCGCCCGGGCCGGAGCCGACACACATGATCACCGTGCCGCGCAGCTTCGCCTATCCGAACGACGATCTGAAATCCGCGCCGGCCCTGCCGCTGTCTTTGGGCTGCGCCGTGCGGGTGACCGGTCGCACGGAGCGTCGCGGAACTGCCTATGCGACGCTCAGTACGGGAATGTCGGTGATAGCGGGCCATATCAGGCCGCTTGGCGAACACGCCGCCGACTATATCGCCGTGGCGGAGGCCCTCGAGCGCACGCCCTATCTGTGGGGCGGCACCAGCGGTTTCGGCGTCGATTGTTCGGGTCTCGTGCATCTGGCCATGCGCATGGCTGGCCGCGATATTGTACGCGACACCGACATGCAGGAGCAGGCGCTGGGAGCTGAGATCGATCCGGGCTCGGACCTCGCCGGCCTGCGGCGCGGCGACCTGGTGTTCTGGAAGGGACATGTCGCGATCATGACCGACGGCGAAAACGCCATTCACGCCTCTGGCCGGTCGATGCTGGTGACGCGAGAGCCGATTGCCGACGCGGTTGCCCGCATTGCCTCGCTCTACGGCCCGCCGACGCGCTACCGCCGGCCCTGAAACGGCCTAGTATCCTGCGTGCCGGTCGACCAGATTGGTCAGTGGCTCGCCGCGTTCAAACGCATCCATCTGCGCCAGCATGGGCGGCACCAGATGCGCGGGATCCGAGGTCGCCGCTGCGTGCGGCGTCACGAAGACGTTCGGATGGGTCCAGAGCGGGCTGTCCTTGGGTAGCGGTTCCTGTTCGAACACATCGAGGCTGGCCTCTTTCAGAATGCCTTCTTCCAACGCGCGCAAAATGTCTGTTTCGCGCTGCAGCTTGCCGCGCCCGGCGTTGACGAGAACCGCGCCGCCAAGCGCGTTTTTGTGCCTGAGCTGCGACAATAGCCGGTAGTCGACGATGCCGCGCGTTTCATGCGTCAGCGGCAAAAGCACGACCAGAATGTCGGTGGCCGCCAGAAAGCCGGGCAAGCCGTCGCGCCCATGCCAGCAGGACACACCTTCCATTGGCCGTTCCGTGCGCGTCCACCCGTTTACGCGGAAACCGAGATATACCAGCGCCCCTGCCGCGGCGCGCCCGAGATGGCCCATGCCCATAATGCCGACGCTGACCTCTCCCGCCGGCGGTTGGTAAGGTTCATGCCAGACCTTGCGCAGTTGCTGGCCGCGGTAATGTGCACCTTGCCGGTGGTGATCAAGCACCCGCCACACAATGTATTCGCGCATATATTGGGTGAGGTTATCGGCCACCACCCGCACGATCGGAACATCCGGCAGACCGGGATCGGCAAAGAGATGATCGACCCCGGCGCCTATCGAAAAGATGGCGCGCAGATTGGGCAGTGTCGAAAGCAGGTTCGGCTTCTGCTTCCACACCACCGCATAGCGGATGGAAGGATCGCGGGCGCCTTCCGGCTCCAGCACGACCGCGCGTTCCTTCGACAGCAGCTCGTACCAGCGTTTCGGGTTGAAGCCGGTCACGCTGAGAAGAATGCGGCCTTGGTCGGTCTCGCTCATTGGCTGACCACTCCCCCAGCCGTGGTTGCTATGTCGAACGCAGCGGCTATCAGTGCCCGGGTGTAGTCGGTCTGCGGGTTCTCGAATATCTGCTCGGAAGGCCCGGCCTCCACGACTTTGCCGCGACGCATTACGATCACCTGATTGGCGAGCGCGCGCACGACTTTCAGATCGTGGCTGATGAAGAGATAGGCGAGCCGGTGGCGTTGCTGCAGATCGCGCAGGAGATCGACGACCTGCGCCTGCACGCTCATGTCGAGCGCCGAGGTTGGTTCGTCCAGCATTACGAAGCGCGGCTTCAGCACCATGGCGCGGGCAATCGCGATGCGCTGGCGCTGGCCGCCCGAAAACTCATGCGGGTAGCGGTTGCGGGTGGCCGGGTCGATATCGACTTCCCTGAGCGCGTCCACGACGCGCTGCTCGCGGTCCTCCGGGCTGAGCGCAGGCTCGTGGATTTGCAGCCCCTCTGCAACGATTTCGGTGATCGACATGCGTGGACTGAGTGAGCCAAACGGGTCCTGAAACACGATCTGGATTTCGCTGCGCAGCGGACGCATGCCCGAGAAGCTGAGATCCGAAATTTCGGTGTCGCCGAAATCGATCCTGCCTTCCGACGAGATCATCCGCGTGAGCGCCAACCCGAGCGTTGTCTTGCCGGACCCCGATTCGCCCACAATGCCGATTGTCTCGCCCGCACGCACGGCAACATCGATACCATCGACGGCCTTGACGTAGTCCACGGTGCGCCGCATGAGCCCCTGCTTGATCGGGAACCAGACCTTGATGTCGCTGCCCTTGATCACAGTTTCGGCGCTGGCATCCGTCTTGGGCGGGCGGCCCTTCGGCTCCGCGGCGATCAGATGCCGTGTATAGTCATGTGTTGGCGCATCGAATATCTGCGCCGTAGGCCCGCTTTCCACGATCTTGCCGTCGGTCATGACACAGACGCGGTCGGCCACCTTGCGCACGATGCCGAGATCATGGGTGATGAACAGCATCGACATATTGTTGCGCTGCTCGAGCTCGGCGAGCAGCTCCAGGATTTGCGCCTGCACGGTCACGTCGAGCGCGGTGGTCGGTTCGTCGGCAATCAGCAGCTCGGGTTCGTTGGCAAGCGCCATCGCGATCATCACGCGCTGCCGCTGCCCGCCGGACAGCTGATGCGGATAGGCGCCAAGCCGCCGCTCTGGCTCCTGAATACCCACTTCGTGCAGCAGCTCCAGTGTCCGAGCGCGGGCCTGGGATTTGCTCAAACCCCGATGCAGGTCGAGTATCTCGCCGATCTGCCGCTCGATCGTGTGCAGCGGGTTGAGCGAGGTCATCGGCTCCTGGAAGATCATGCTGATCTGGTTGCCACGCACCTTGCGCAGACTGCGTTCATCGGCGGCCAGCAGATCCTCACCGTGAAAATGGATCGAGCCCGATGGGTGGCTGGCGGCCGGGTAGGGCAGCAGCTTCACGATAGACAGCGCCGACACCGACTTGCCGGACCCCGATTCGCCGACCAGCGCCACCGTCTCGCCTTTGCCGATGTCGAAAGAAATGCGGTCGACAGCCAGAGCGTCCTTGCCCTCCTGCCGGAAAGCAACGGAAAGATCGCACACTGAGAGAAGAGGATCGGAAGTCACCGAAACGTCTTCCTTGGATCGAAGGCGTCGCGGGTCGCTTCGCCGATGAAGATCAGCAGCGACAGCATCACCGAAAGCGTCAGGAAGCCTGTGATGCCGAGCCAGGGCGCGTTGAGATTGCGCTGGCCCTGTCGCAGCAATTCGCCAAGCGAGGCGGAGCCCGGCGGCAGGCCGAAGCCGAGGAAGTCGAGCGACGTAAGCGTCGTGATCGACCCGTTCAGGATAAAGGGCAGGAAGGTCAGCGTGGCGACCATCGCGTTCGGCAGGAGATGGCGAAACATGATCGTGACATTGCGAACGCCGAGCGCCCGCGCCGCATTCACATATTCGAAGTTGCGCGCGCGCAGGAACTCCGCTCGAACGACGCCAACAAAGGCGACCCAGGAGAACAGAAGCATGATGCCGAGCAGGATGAAGAAGCCCGGCGGCAGCACTGCGGCGATGATCAGGATGAGGTAGAGCACCGGGATCGACGACCATATCTCGATCACGCGCTGGAAGATGAGGTCGGTCCAGCCGCCGAAATAGCCCTGCACCGCACCGGCCGACACGCCGATGACAGCGGAGGCCGCCGTCAGGATCAAGCCGAAAAGCACCGAAATGCGAAATCCGTAAATGATGCGCGCCAGCACATCCCGCGCCTGATCGTCGGTGCCCAGCCAGTTCCAGTTGCCCAGCCGGCAATCAGGATCGTCGACGCCGTTGAGGTAGCGCCCGCAGCGCGTTTCTTCGTCGTAAAGCCATGACGGCTTGGCGGGTGCCGCCTCGGGAATCTCGTTGTTGACCGTGCGATAGGAGTAGCGCACTGGCGGCCAGATCATCCAGCCATTGGCATCGATTTCCTCCGCGATGATCGGATCGCGGTAGTCGGTGATGGCCAGAAATCCGCCGAACTTCTCTTCCGGATAATCGATGATAACCGGCGCCAGCAGCTCGCCCTTGTAGTAGGCGAGGATCGGCTTGTCGTTGGCAATGAGCTCCGAACCGAGCGACAGCACGAACAGAACCAGGAATATCCAGAGAGACCAGTAGCCGCGCCGGTTCGCCTTGAAGTTTTGCCAGCGCCGTTGGTTGAGCGGCGAAAGCCAGGGTCGCTTGGCTGGCGTGAGCGTCGAACCCGTCTGCGTGGCCGTATCCATCGTCATACGTCCCGCCGGTCGAAGTCGATGCGCGGATCGATCCAGGTGTAGATCAGGTCGGAAATGAGGCTGACTACGAGCCCGAGCAACGAAAAGATATAGAGCGTCGCGAATACCACCGCATAATCGCGGTCGAGTATTGAGCGGAAGCCGAGCAGCCCGAGCCCGTCCAACGAAAAGATGTTCTCGATCAGCAGCGAGCCAGTGAAGAAGGCCGATATGAACGCGGCCGGGAAACCGGCAATGATGATCAGCATCGCATTGCGGAACACATGACCGTAGAGCACCTGCCTCTGTGTCAGCCCCTTGGCGCGCGCGGTGACGACATACTGCTTGCGGATTTCCTCAAGGAACGAGTTCTTCGTGAGCAGCGTGGTCGTTGCGAAGGCTGAAAGCGCCAATGAGATCAGCGGCAGGGTGAGGTGCCAGAAATAGTCGACGATCTTCTCCGGCCAGGAAAGTTCGGAGAAATTCTCTGACGTAAGCCCGCGCAGCGGAAACCAGTCGAAAAACGAGCCGCCGGCAAAAAGCACCATCAGCAGAATGGCGAAAAGAAAGCCCGGGATCGCGTAGCCGATGATGACGATGCCGCTGGTCCAGATATCGAAGGCCGAACCGTCCTTCACCGCCTTGCGGATGCCGAGCGGGATCGAGATCAGATAGGATATCAGGGTGATCCAGATGCCGAGAGAGATCGATACGGGCATCTTTTCCAGGATCAGATCGATCACGGTGATGTCGCGGAAATAGCTCTCGCCGAAATCGAAGCGCGCATAGTCCCACAGCATTGAGAAAAAGCGCTCAAGCGGCGGCTTGTCGAAGCCGAACTGCTTCTCAAGCTGGGCAATGAACTGCGGGTCGAGCCCTTGCGCACCGCGATATTGCGAGTCGCCGCCGCCGAGGTCCTGCCCGCCGCCGTCGCCTCCGCCGCCGCCGCCAATGCGCTCCAGCGTGCCGCCATCCTGGCCCGAAAGCTGGGCGATGACCTGCTCCACCGGCCCGCCGGGTGCGAACTGGATGACGATGAACGAAACCGCCATGATGCCGAACAGCGTCGGGATCATGAGCAGCAGCCTGCGAAGGACATAGGCGCCCATCAGTCGGCGGTCTCCGGCAGTTCGTATTGGACGCCGTTGTCCGGAATGTCAGGCCTTGCCAATCGCCTTTGCCTTTTCTTCGTCCAGCCACCACATTTCTTCGACCGTGAACCCGTAATCCGGCTTCGGCTCCTTGAAGCCGAACATGTCCCAGAAGGCGGCACGGTGATTCGCGGCATTCCAATTTGGAATCCAGTCGCGCCGCGCACGCAAGACCCGGTCGAGCGCTCGCATGGCGATGGTGAACTCTTCGCGTGTCTCCGCCCGCCCTGCAATATCGATCATTGCGTCCACGGCAGCGCTTTTGGTGCCGGGGTAGTTGCGCGAGCTCGGCAGGTCGGCGGCCGATGAGTGAAATGTGTTTGCCAGGCTGGCCCGTGTTGGCGTTCCGCCGAATGAGGCCGCCATTCCGACCATGTCGAAATCGAACTCGGTCAGCCGCGTCTGGAATTGGGTGGCGTCGACGAGACGGATCGAGGCATCGAATCCGACGGCCCGCATCATCTCCAGGAACGGCGTGAATACGCGCACAAACACCTGGTCGCGGACAAGTAGCTCGACCTTGAAGCTTTCACCGCCGGCATTGCGGAATGCACCGCCCTCAACCTTCCAGCCGGCTTCTTCCATCAGTTGGCGAGCACGGCGCAGCATGACGCGGTCGCGTCCCGAACCATCCGAAACCGGTTGCATCACGGCCTCGCCGAAGGCTTCCGCCGGCAGCTCGTTGCGGAATGGCTCAAGCAGCGCGAGCTCCTCTGCGCTGGGCAGCCCCTCCGCCTTGTAAGGCGAGCGCTCGAAGGTCGACTGCGAGCGCGCATAGGCGTCGTAGAAGATGTTGCGATTGGTCCATTCGAAATCGAAGCAATTGGCGATCGCCTCGCGGACCCGAATATCGCGAAAACGCTCCCGGCGCTGGTTGATCGCCCATGCCTGCATGGCAGGCCGCAGCTCATTGGGAAACTCGCGCTTGATGACGCGGCCGTCCTGAATGGCCGGAAACTCATACTCCGTCGCCCATACGCGAGACGTGAATTCCTGACGGAAAAGCACATCGCCCTTCTTGAATGCCTCGAAACCCGCCTGCCTATCGCGAAAGAACTCGATCCGGATGCGGTCAAAATTGTTGTGGCCGCGGTTTACGGGAAGATCCTTGCCCCAATAATCGGCAACGCGGTGATATTCGATCGTCTGCCCGGGCGACATGAAGCCGACCTTGTAGGGACCGCAGCCGAGCGGAGCGACGAGTTCCGACCCGTCGAACGGGTGGTCTGCAAACCAGGCTTTGGAAAGAACTGGATATTCTGCGATCCGAAACAGGGTCTGCGGTGACTGGTCGCCATTGAAGGTGATGCGAAACGCCTTCGGCCCTTCGGCAACGACCTCGGTCATGTCGAACAGCGGCAGCTGAAACTCCGGGTGGCCCTTTTCCTTCAATATGTCGAAGGTGAAGACGGCGTCTTCGGCCGTAATGTCCGACCCGTCATGAAAGCGCGCTTCCGGCCGCAGCGCGAAAGTGAAGCTGTTGCGGTCGGCAGAGATAGTCACGCTTTCGGCGAGCAGGCCGTAGAGCGCGTCCGGCTCGTCGAGCGAGAGCTTCATCAGATAGTCGTGGCACATCTCCATACGCGGTGGCGCGTCGCCGCGCGGCACGAAGGTGTTCAGCGTGTTGAAGGTGTTGGTGGACTGGTTGAAATACCAATTGGGCGGCGAGAAATTGAACGTGCCGCCCTTTGGCGCATCGGGGTTCACATAGTCGAAATGAGTGAAATCCGGCCCGTATTTGAGATCGCCGAAGGTTGAGATGCCATAGAGCGGCTCTTCGGTTGCCAAAGCTGCGATAGCCCGCTCTGGCAGGTAGGGCGCGGCAAACGCCGCGGCACCCATTGCGAGCATCTGCCGGCGGTTGAAGGCTATTCGGTTGCTCATCGTCAGCCTCCGTATTTGCGCGCCAGCGCCTGTTCCTTCTGCGGGTCGATCCACCAGGAATCGATGTCTATGCCGACATAGTCGGGCTGCGTTTCGGGAATGCCGAACTTGTCCCAATAAGCGTAGCGCAGCGTCGGCTGGAAATATTGCGGGATCATATAGTAGTTCCACAACAGCACGCGATCGAGCGCTCGCGTCGCGGCAACCAGTGCATCGCGGTCTTCAGCAAAGATGATCTTGTCGATCAGCGCATCGACCACCGGGCTCCTGATGCCGGCCACATTGCGTGAGCCGGGGATGTCCGCTGCCTCAGAAGACCAGAAGTCGCGCTGCTCATTGCCTGGCGACAGAGACTGCGCGAAACGCCCCGTCACGATGTCGAAATCGAATGCCTGGAAGCGCTGGATATATTGCGAGGTGTCGACGATGCGCAGCGTGGCGTCGATGCCGATCTTGCGCAGGGCTTCGATCAACCCGCCAGCGATGATCTCCGAGGTTGGCGACCCGCCGAGAAACTCGATCTTGAAGTGCTCACCGGTCTCCGCATTGATGAGCTTGCCGCCCGTCACTTCCCAGCCCGCTTCGCGAAGCAGCGTAACTGCCTCGCGCAGATAGGCCCTCTCGTCGCGCGGATCGTCATAGACGGGCAGTTCGAACTCCTCGGTGAAGAGCTCGGGCGGAAGCTGATCGCGAAACTCTTCCAGCAGTTCGAGTTCTTTGCCGTCTGGCAGGCCAGTCGAGGCCAGTTCCGACTTTTCGAAATAGCTGGAAAAACGCTCGTTGAGCCCGAAGAAATGGGTGCGGTTCTGCGCCTCGAAATTATAGGCGAGCGTAATTGCTTGGCGCACGCGACGGTCCTGGAAGCGTGGCAGGCGCATATTGAATACAAAGGCCTGCATGGCCTCAATGCTGCCGGACACGAACTCGCGCTTCACGACATCGCCGGCCTCGAATGCCTGAAAATTGTAGCCGGTCGACCAGCGGCGTGTGCTCAGCTCGCGGCGCACGTCCTCGATGCCGCCCTTGGTGAAGGCGAGAAACTCCGCATTGTCGTCGAGGAAATAGGTGTAGCGGCGGCGCTCGAAATTGTTGCGGCCGACATTTACGGGATTGTCCTTCGCCCAGTAGTCCTCGACCCTTTTCCAGGTAATGGTCGAGCCGGCCTCGAAAGTGTCGATCGCGTATGGCCCGCTTCCAAGCGGCGGCTCCAGAGTGGGTTGTGTAATGTCGCGTTGGTTTCCTTTGGCGTCTGTGCCTTCCCACCAGGCTTTTGGCAGCACCGGCAGATCACCCATGATGTGTGGCAACTCGCGATTGCCGCTCTGGTCGAAGGTGAACTGAACTTCGCGCTCACCGACGGCTTTTGCTTCCGTCACATTCGCGAAGTAGCGGTTGTGAAGCGGGCTGTGCTCCTTGAGCATATTGAACGACCAGATCACATCATCGACCGTGATCGGGTTCCCGTCATGCCATTTGGCTTGCGGGTCGATGCGGTATGTCGCGGAGGAATAGTCAGCCGGGTGTTTGTAGGCGTCGGCGATCAGCGGGTGGCTGGTACTTGGCTCCGCGATCGACTGCTGCATCAGCGTCTCCCACAGTAGCCCGCCGAATTGCGTCAGTCCGGCGGCAGGCGTGCCACGCACGATAAATGGATTGAAGCTGTCGAAGGTGCCGAACACCGCCGAGTTAAGAGTGCCGCCCTTCGGCGCCTCTGGGTTCACATGATCGTAGCGCTCGAAGGTGCCGCGCTGTCGGTCCGGGTCGATGAGTGACGACGATGTCAGCCACTCTTCAGAGGCACTGGCAGGCGAAAAGCCTATTGCAGCCGCCAACATCATCGCGGCGGCCGCAGGCACGGCTACGGTGAGGCGCATCTGGTTCAACATCTCCAACCCTTTTGCCGGTTTACTCGATCTTCAGGCAAAACTAGCCCGCTATGCGGCAAAAGAAAGCGCCCCGGTCACATTATTCGGCCTTGTGGCCGCCTTGCGCGCACAAAAAAGCCGGGCTGGAGCCCGGCTTTCGGATTGGATGGGAATGTCGGCTCTAGTTTGAGGTTTCTTCCGAAGTAGCTTCGTCGCCCTCAGAACCAGCTTCTGTGTCTTCGGCCTCGGCCTCTTCCGCAGTCGGTTCAGCGGCGTCGGCGCCGGTCTGGTCGCCTTCGGCAGCAGCGGATTCGGTTTCTTCCATTGGCGGTTCCGGAAGGGGTGCGGGGCTGTCTGACAGCGTACGCAGATAAGCAATCAGATCGGCGCGCTCGGCATCCTTCTTGAGGCCGGCAAAGGCCATCGCCGTGCCCTTCACATAGCCCTTGGGGTTAAGCAGGAAGCCGTTCAGGTGCTCATAGTCCCAGACTTCCTGGCCGCCGGCAGCGAATTCGCGCAGCGGAGCCGAAAAGGAGAAGCCCGGATGAGCTGCGATGGCGCGGTTGACGATGTTCCACAGGTTCGGGCCAACCTTGTTGGCGCCACCCTGTTCCGGCGTGTGGCAGGCTTGGCACTTGCGGAATGCGGCCTCGCCCTTGGCCGGGTCGGCATCCTGCAAGAGTGTTGCAATCGAAACGGCTTCTTCCACTTCGACCGGGCCGCCGGCATTTCCTTCCGCGGCTTCGATCGCATAGCCGGGCGTTTCCGGCGAATGGGCGGCGAAAAGCGCGTCGGCTACCAGCGTGACCGAGAAGACCACGAAAACCGTGCCGAGCAGTGCCCCGACAATCTTGTTGAGTTCAAACGAATCCATCTGCTCGCTGCTCCTGTGCCCGGCCCTAACTTGCGTCCCGATAGTGACGCATATGCGCGCCGTCGGCGCATCCCGGCCAAGCTTCAAAATCGCGCGGAAACTAGGTCTTTTGCTTCATGCATGCAACACATATAAGGGCCCTTCCACGTGAGACCTTTTGCCACTTTTGCCGGCGGAAGCATGCGGGCGCTTTTGGTCGCGATCCGGCCCGGAGCCCTCCTAATAAATGAGACATTGGCGGCCAGGCGCGCCTCCACCGGTCAGGAAAACACATGAAGTCCAATATCATCGCCTTCCAGGGGGAGCCGGGCGCAAACTCCGACACCGCCTGCCGCAACATGTACCCCGATATGGAACCGCTGCCCTGCGCGACCTTCGAGGACGCTTTCAACGCGGTCGAAACCGGCAAGGCTGCGCTGGCGATGATCCCGATCGAAAACACGATTGCCGGGCGCGTGGCCGACATTCACCACCTGTTGCCCGAATCGCGGCTGCATATCGTGGCCGAGTATTTTTTGCCGATCCATTTCGATCTCATGGTCCTGCCGGGCGTGAAGATCGACGAGATCAAGACCGTGCACAGCCACATTCACGCGCTTGGCCAGTGCCGCAAGATCATCAGGAAACACCGCTGGAAAACGGCGGTGGCGGGTGACACGGCAGGTGCGGCGCGTGTGGTGCGCGACGAACAAAACCGCTCCTGGGCCGCCCTTGCGCCGCGATTGGCTTCCAAGCTCTACGGGCTCGACATCATCGCTGAGAATGTCGAGGACGCTGACCACAACGTCACGCGTTTCGTTGTGCTGTCGAAGGAAAAATCCTGGGCGGCGCGCCAGGACGACCGCCTGATGATGACGACCTTCGTCTTCCGCGTGCACAATATCCCGGCCGCGCTCTACAAGGCGATGGGCGGTTTCGCCACCAACAGCGTGAACATGACGAAGCTGGAAAGCTACCAGCTGGGCGGCAAGTTCTTTTCCACCCAGTTCTATGCCGATATCGAGGGCCATCCCGACGACAAGAACGCCGCGCAGGCGCTGAAAGAGCTCAACTTCTTCTCACGTGAAGTGCGCATTCTGGGTGTCTACGACGCCCACCCCTTTCGGGTGGCACAGGGCGAGGACGAATAAGCTAGGGCTGGGGTTCGGGCTTCTTGCCACACAAACTTATTTTTGTGTGGCAAGGCTGGTCAGTCGCTTTCCGCCCACGCCCGGATCAGATGATGTGCGATCGCACCTGGCGGCGGGCAGCCGATTTCGTCGGGATGATTGCCCGCGAGGATTGAGCGCACCTCGTCGCGCGAAAACCAGCGGCAGTCTTCCAGTTCGTCGCCATCGAAGCTGATTTCCTCGCTGACCGCCTCGCCGAAACAACCGATCATGAGCGTATGCGGGAACGGCCATGGCTGGCTGGCGTGGTAGACGACGCGCCCGATCTCGATGCCGGATTCTTCCAGCGTTTCGCGCCGCACGGCCTGTTCGATCGTCTCACCGGGCTCCAGAAAGCCCGCAAGCGCGGAGTACATGTTTGGCATGAAATGCGGGCTGCGGCCGAGCAGGCAGTGGCCTCGCCGCACCGCGAGCATGATCGCCACCGGGTCGGTGCGCGGAAAATGCTCGGCCTGACAGCCGGTGCAAATGCGTTTGTAGCCACCGATGCGCATTTCGGTCTTCGCGCCGCAGCGTCCGCAAAAGCGGTGCGTGTGGTTCCAGTGGAGCAGCGAGGCGCCTTGCGCCAGTTCGCCGAGTTCCTCCGAGCCTACCAGCCCCTGAATGTAGACCGAGCGATAGTCGATCGCCTTGATGTTGGCCGGCAGCTCTTCCGCGTCGCGGCCAGCTGGCGCGGCTACCACGGGGCCGCTTTGCGAGCGTCCGAGCAGCACCGCATGCTCCAGCTTTGCGCCGAGCTCACGAGCCTCGGCCAGGCTGTAGTGCGGGTCAAACGTCTCGCCCGACAATTTGAGATGGATGCGTCCCGCCCGGGTCAGAAGGATGCGCGCGCCGGGATCTGCCAGCGCCCCTGCAAGTGTCTCCTCCGTCCGGTTTTCGGATTGCCGGTCGATCCTGTTGCCCGCGAAACCGACGAACTGGCTGGGTTCGCGCTGGGGCGCGTCGAAAAATGGGAAATTCATGGATGCCTCGAAACTGGGTGCCGGACGGTCACATGGCCGCGCGCAACTTGTCCAGTAGCGGGCGCAGGCTTTTGCGGTCGCGCGGCTTGCGTGGTTCGTCGTCCCACACCGGGTCTGGCCAGCCGGCATCGCCTTGCGAGCGCGCCACCATCTCCACATGCAGCTGGCGCACCGCGTTGCAGGCAATGCTCATATTCACGGTGTCGCACTGCGCAACCTGTTTGAGAGCCTTGGACACCAGGCTGATCTCGAAGGTGAGCATGGCCTGATCGAGCGGTGTGAGATCGTGGAGTTCTTCAACGCCACTGCGTTGCGGAATGAGCAGCAGGCGCAGCCAGCGGCTGTCGTCGATTAGTCTCAGTTCGCACAAGCCGAGCCACAGGACGGAAACCGAGTTCGATTCCAGTCGCGCATCAAGCTCGAAGCCGCTCTTGGTCCCCGGCAGCATGTTTTCTATCCGGTCCCACTTGCACAACCATCAGATTGAGCTTTTTGCGGGCGCAAGGCAATGACCGGCGGCCTGTGAAGGCTCAGAGCTTGCAATCGGCTTTGCGATGAACGATATGAGGCGCGGGAGGTTGGTGGTGGACGAGCCACTCGCCAACCGGGTCAGGTCCGGAAGGAAGCAGCCCTAACGAGCTCGGAACGGGTCACCGTTCCAGCCTCCCACCTTTCCATCATATCTTCATGCAGGATTTTGTTCGGCCAGCACTTCGCCGAGCGAGGTGAAGGAAGCCTGCCAGCCGCCGCCAATGCCGCGCCGTGCGTCTTCGGTACGCACAAGCGAGTGGACGAGCCGCACGAAGGTGCCCTTGCCCTGTGGGATGAAATCGACCTCGACTCTGGAGTCCGGCGTGGCCTCGCGGTTGCCGTCCATATGTTCCACCACATAGGACCATGAATAGACGAGCTTTTCCCGCGGCTTGATGTCGATGTAGCGGCCCTCGAACCCGACTGATTTCTCAGCATCTTTTGAATGCAGAAGCCGCCACCTGCCGCCTGGCCGCAGGTCGATATCGGCCGAATGCAGCGAGTCGCGTTCAAGCCCGAACCACTGCACGATGATCTCGGGCGTCGTCCACGCTTCGTAGACTTCTTCTGGTGGCGCGGCGAAGTAGCCCTCGACGACGATCGGTTCGTCGCCGGGCGCGGATTTCACGAACTGCATGGCTACTTCTTCCCCTTTGTGGCGAGGTGGCGGGCGAGCTTTTCGAACTGCCCTGTCCAGAACGTCTCATAGTCGGTCAGCCAGTCAGCGGCTTGCTTCATGGGTTGCGCATTGAGCCGGCAATGACGCGTGCGCCCGCGCCTCTCAACCGTCAAGAGACCGGCATCGCTAAGCACGCGAACGTGTTTTGAAACCGCCGTTTGCGACATGTTGAATGGCTTGGCGAGGTCCGAAAGCCGCGTCTCACCCGCGCTGGCCAGCTGTTTCAGTATGGCCCGGCGGGTTTCGTGGCTCAGGGCAGCGAAGGTGGAGTCGAGGTTCATCATGGCCTGTCAGTAATGCTGAACCTTCAGGTTGACAATAGAGTGCAGTCGTAATTAATGAACCTATTGGTTGACTAATAACGGGCGTAAGCTGCTCGATAATGGGAACAGATTCAGGAAGGGAGACAGACAATGGCTGAGTACATTTTCGCCTATCACGGCGGCAAAGCGCCGGAATCGCCAGAAGAAGGCGCAAAGGTCATGCAGGCATGGATGGCCTGGATGGAGAAGGCCGGCTCGGCGATGAAGGACCCGGGCAAGCCGGCCGGCATGTCGAAGACTGTCTCTTCCGGTGGCGTTTCCAACGATGGCGGCGCAAATCCGATCTCCGGCTACACAATCGTCAATGCAGGCAGCATTGATGAGGCAATTGAAATCGCAAAAGGCTGCCCGATTCTTGACGATGGCGGCTCCGTGGAAGTCGCGGAACTCATGGATATGTAGCAGCGCCCAGCCGCACTTTGGCGGCGATGGACGAATAGCGGCGGCGGTGCCTCGTGCTCCGCCGCTTTTCATTTGTCGGTTTCATCCACGCTCGATCCGCTCCACGCCATTGACGCGGGCATCGGCTCGGGGTGACATTGCGGGCGCTGCACGAAGCGCCTAAATGCGCCTGGCGACACGGAGCGGACCCCGCCGATGAACGAAACTGCGACGGACAAGAAAGCCGGCAAGGCCGGCTATCGCGTTCTTGCACGCAAATACCGCCCGAGCGATTTCACGGCATTAGTCGGCCAGGAGCCGATGGTGCGTACGCTGACCAACGCGTTCGAGAGCGGGCGCATCGCGCAGGCATGGATGCTGACCGGCGTGCGCGGCGTCGGCAAAACCACGACCGCCCGCATTCTGGCCCGCGCGCTGAACTACAAGACCGACGACATTGACCAGCCTTCGGTCGATCTCTCCGCTCCCGGCGAGCACTGCCAGGCAATTCTTGAGGGCCGGCATGTCGATGTGATCGAGATGGACGCCGCCTCCCACACCGGCGTCGACAATATGCGCGACATACTGGAGCGTGTGCACTATGCGCCCGTTTCCGCGCGCTACAAGGTCTACATTATCGACGAGGTGCACATGCTCTCAGGCGGGGCGTTCAACGCCATGCTGAAGACGCTCGAAGAGCCGCCGCCGCATGTGAAGTTCATCTTCGCGACCACCGAGATCCGCAAGGTGCCGATCACCATTCTGTCGCGCTGCCAGCGCTTCGATCTGCGCCGCATCGATGCTTCGCTCATCAAACAGGATCTGGCTCGCATCGGCGGGCTGGAAGGTGTCGAGACCGAGGATGACGCGCTTGCCATGATCGCACGCGCCGCGGAGGGGTCGATGCGCGACGCGCAGTCGATCTTCGATCAGGCGATCGCGCATTCCTCCGGCAAAGTCACCGCGCAAACCGTACGAGATATGCTGGGTCTCGCCGACCGGGCGCAGATCATCGACCTGTTCGAGCATATTATGAAGGGCGACACAGCGGCGGCGCTCGCGCAGTTTCGCACGCTTTACGACGCGGGCGCCGAGCCTGCGGCGGTGCTGACGAGTCTCGCCGAATTCTGCCATCTCGTTACGAGGCTTCGCTTCGTTTCTGGGGCGGCCGACGATGCCGCGCTGTCGGAGGACGAACGCACGCGCGGTGCGGAATTCTCTGCCAAGCTCTCGGTGCGTGTTTTGTCGCGTGCCTGGCAGATGCTGCTTAAGGGCATCACCGAAGTGCAGGGTTCGACGCAGCCTGTGAGTGCCGCCGAAATGGTTCTGATCAGGCTGGCACATGCGGCAGACCTGCCGACGCTGGACGAAGCGCTGGCGGGCATTGGCCGCTCGGGCGGGCAGGGCGCTGCCCAGCCATCGCCCAACGGTTCGGCAGCGCGCGCATCGGAACCCGCCGGTGCGTCGGCAAGTGCCGTTGCTTCGTCGCGCATGGCCTCCCAGCCGGGCGGTGCGCAGACGATGCGGCTCGTCGAGCCGCATCATGCGCCACAACCAGCGCCCGAAGCGCGCGTCGAGGCGGCGCCTCTGGTCGAAATCAACTCGCTGGCAGATATTGCAGCCTTGGCCGACGCCAACCGCGACATGCAGTTCAAAATTCTGCTCAAGCGCTATGTGCGCCCGGTGCGGATCCAGACCGGCAAGGTGGAAGTCAGCCTGACCGAGGATGCACCCAAGCTGCTCCTCAACGATCTCAGCGCCCGGCTGAAGGAATGGACAGGCCGCAACTGGATCGTCTCGCTGTCGCGTGAAGAGGGTGGTCAAACACTCTCCGAAGTCGAGGAGCAGCAGCGCGAAGACGTGTTGTCCGATGCGCGCAGCGACCCTGCCGTGGCGGCAATCCTCTCGAAATTCCCCGGCGCCAGGATCATCGACGTACGCATCCCCGATGCGGGCGGCGACATGGATGCCGAACTTGAAGACACTGGCCTCGAAGCGCCGGACGAAGACGACGACAATTAGATTGGAGACCTCATGAAGGACCTTATGGGCCTGATGGGCAAAGCGAAGGAAATGCAGGCCAAGTTTCAGGCCATGCAGGAAGAAATCGCCTCACTCGAAATGACTGGGCAGTCCGCGGGCGGGCTCGTTCAGGTCACGCTTTCCGGGAAGTTCGAAATGCGCGTGCTGAAGATCGACCCGTCGATCTTCAAGGAAGACGATGTCGAGATTCTCGAAGACCTCGTGCTCGCCGCCCATAACGACGCCAAGGTCAAGGTCGAGGCCGAGATGCAGAAGAAGACGAGTGAGCTGACGGCCGGCATGCCGCTGCCGCCCGGCATGAAGCTGCCGTTCTAGAAGTAGAGCTCCATACCGACAGCTGGCAGCATGATACCGGGTCCGATCGTAACGTCGATCGGCCCGACTGATCTGAAGCCGGCCGAGGCGTAGAACCGCTCTGCGTGCAAGGTCGACTGGACCTTGATGAGCCGCACGCCGCGCTCTCTGGCTTCGTTCAGGCACCGTTCGATCAGCTGACGTGCGAGCCCGCGCCGCAAATAGTTGGGATGCGTGGCGAAGTGCCGAATGTGCGCGACGCCTTCTTCGATCTCCGTTGTGCCGGGCTTTTCGAAGCTCCAACCACCGCACGCGCCGGCGATGCCGTTCACCTCGGCCACGAAATAGGTGCCGCTCGCAAGCAGCTTCGGATTGGCCTTCGACATCGGCACCAGCGCCTTTGCGAGTTGCCGGCTGTCATATCGGCCATCATCGAGCGTGGCATATGAGGCGGTGATCAGCTCGGTAAGCGCTGCTTCATCCTCTAGCCGCGCAACGCGTATCGAAACGCTCTCGTCCATTGTCTGGTCCATCCCATCTGGCACCGGGCTTCACGCCTACCCAATCGCGGCAATCCCCGCTACACATCGCGCATGTCGTCCAAGCGAATCGCCGGGCCTGAGATTGAAAGGCTGATCCAGCTTCTGGCCAAAGTGCCAGGGCTCGGCCCGCGTTCGGCCAGACGGGCAGCGCTGCACCTGATCAAGAAGAAGGAGCAGCTTCTCATTCCGCTATCGGCCGCAATGGGCGAGGCCGTGGAGAAGGTGAAGGTCTGCTCCACCTGCGGCAATATCGATACCGCTGATCCTTGCACCGTGTGTACCGATCCGCGTCGCGACGGCTCCACAATCATCGTGGTTGAGGATGTCGCCGACCTGTGGGCGCTGGAGCGCTCGGCAGCGCTTTCCGCGCGCTATCATGTGCTTGGCGGAACGTTGTCGCCGCTCGACGGCATCGGTCCGGACGACCTCACGATCGACAAGCTGGTAGCCCGCGTGGCCGAAGGCGGCGTGACCGAGGTGGTGCTTGCCGTCAACGCCACAGTCGATGGCCAGACGACCGCGCATTACATCACCGACCGTCTTGCCGATTTCGAGGCGCGTGTGACGCGGCTGGCGCATGGCGTGCCGGTTGGTGGCGAGCTCGACTATCTCGACGAGGGCACCATCGCCGCCGCGTTGAAATCGCGGACAGCCTTTTGACGCATTTCGCGGACAGGAAGGAACGATGAAACGTTTGCTTGCTGCAGCAGCCTTATTTTGCGCATCGCTTCTCGCGCCATCGCTGGCTGCGGCGCAGGACATAAACGCTCTGTTCCGCGACTGGCTGGTCAGCGACCTCTGGCCACAGGCGAGCGCCAACGGCGTATCAGCCGACACATTCAACAGTGCTTTTGCAGACGTGAAGCCGAACCTGAAGCTGCCCGACCTCGTCATGCCCGGCAAGGAAGAGCAGACGCCCAAAGTCCAGCATCAGGCGGAGTTTAGTTCGCCCGGCAGATATTTTGCGCCCAACATTGTTGGGGGCGTCACAGCGGGTGGTCGCAGCCGCATGGCGCGCTACAAGAATGTGCTGGCGGCGGTGGAAAAAAACTACGGCGTGCCGGCCGGCATCGTGCTGGCGATCTGGGGACGCGAATCCGGCTTCGGCAATGCGAAAATCCCGCACAACGCCATCGAGGTGCTGGGCACGAAGGCCTTCATGTCGACCCGCAAGCAGATGTTCCGCGCCGAAATTCTGGCAGCACTTGTGATGATGCAGCGCGGCGTGCCCGCATCGGCGATGAAATCCTCATGGGCTGGCGCGCTTGGCCAGCCGCAGTTCCTGCCGACATCTTATTTGCGCCACGCAGTCGATTTCGACGGCGGCGGCGCCGACATCTGGAATTCGGAAGCCGACACACTGGCTTCGATCGGCAACTATCTTGCCAATCACGGCTGGGTACGCGGCCGCGACTGGGGCTTTGAGGTATCCGTGCCGGAGAACGTGTCCTGCGCGCTGGAAGGACCGGACCGCGGGCGCAGGATTGCCGACTGGGCAGCAATGGGCATCACGCGCGTCAGCGGCCGCCCGTTCCCGGATCATGAGGCGCGCCAGGAAGGTTATCTTATGATGCCGGCGGGCCGCTACGGTCCTGCCTTCATCGTCACCCCGAATTTTTACGTGCTGAAGGACTACAATGAGAGCGATCTATACGCGCTCTTCGTGGGCCACGCTTCCGACCGCATGACCTATGGCGACAATTCCTTTGTCGGTGGCTGGGGCAAGGTCGGCGGGCTCAACCGCTCGGATGTTGCGGCCATGCAGCGTGGCATGGAACGGCTCGGTTACGATGTCGGCGGGGCGGATGGACTGGCCGGCTTCAAGACCCGCCGCTCCATTGGCGACTGGCAGGCGAAAAACGGCCGCAAGCCAACATGCTTCCCCGACAAGGAACTCGTCAGGACGCTCAGCTGACTGCCTTGCGCACGGCAGGTGCAACTCTGGTTCCGTATAGCTCGATTGCCTTCAGCATCTTCTTGTGCGGAATAACGCCGATCGCCATTTGCAGCACAAAACGGTCGAAGCCGAATATCTCGTGATTGGCGAGTATCTTGTCGATCACCATCTGCGGGTCGCCGAGAAAGAGATTGCCGCGCGGCGAAACCGCCGCATCGTATTGCGCCCGGCTTGACGGTCCCCAGCCGCGTTCGCGGCCGATGCGATCCATCACCTCCTTCTGCGCCAGATAGAAGGCCTCGTTGGCTTCACCCAGCGTTTCGCCGACATAGCCGTGAACGTTGATCGAGGTGGGCAGCTTTGCCGGGTCGTGGCCGGCCTGCGCGGCCGAATCCCGGTAGAGCTTGAAGAAAGGCGCAAAACGCGCAGGTTCTCCTCCGATGATCGCCAGCGCAAGCGGCAGGCCAAGCGCGCCAGCGCGCGCCACCGATTGAGGTGTGCCACCGACGGCGATCCAGACCGGCAGTTTGCGAGGAGAGCGTGGATAGACGCCGCGCCCATCGATGAGCTGTGTGTGCGCGGTGCCCGGCCACTCGATTTTTTCGTTTTCGCGGAGCTGCAGAAGCATTGCCAGTTTTTCTGCAAAAAGAGCGTCGTATTCGTTGAGGTCGTGTCCGAAGAGCGGGAAGGATTCGATGAACGAACCGCGCCCGGCCATCACCTCCGCACGCCCGCCCGAGATCAGGTCGAGCGTCGTATATTGCTGGAATACGCGAATGGGATCGTCCGACGACAGCACGGTCACCGCGCTGCTGAGCTTGATTTTCTTCGTGCGCGCGGCAGCGGCTGCCAACACGATGGCGGGTGCTGAAACCGCATAGTCGGGCCGGTGATGTTCGCCGAGGCCGAAGAGGTCGAGACCAACTTGGTCGGCGAGCTCGATCTCCTCGACTAGGTTCTTCAGCCGCTGTTCGGCATCGATCTTTTCGCCGCTCGCCGGGTCGGTTCCGATATCGCCGAATGTGTAGAGCCCTAGCTCCATGGCCGCACCTTTCTGCCTTGCTGTCAGGCCCAGATAATGGTGAGGCGGGCTTAGCGCCAGCGACTAACGGTGAACAGTGTTTCCAGCGGGCGGCTACGCTGCGAGCACCATCGCCCAGTAGCGGCGATTGTCCGGCTCGCTGACATAACCCAGCCCGAATTTTCCGAAGCGCCCGTCGAGCATGTTGCGGCGGTGCGGCGGCGATGCCATCCAGACATCGATCACGCGCGCTACGTCGAAGCGGCCATGTGCTAGATTTTCCGCGGCCGGTGCCGCGATGCCATTGGCCTTCATGCGGGAAACGAAATCGCGTCCGCGCAGCGCCGTGTGCTCCATCTTGCCGCCAGCCGACATGTAACTCGCCTGCTCGATCGCCGCGACTTCCAGCGCCCGGTCGGCCGAAAGCGGGGACTGGCCATTTGCCCGGCGTGCCAGTGCAACCTTGCGCTCGGCTTCGGTTGACATGCCGACGCCGTCTGCAGTGAGTGTCGGCAGCACCGAAACGCATGCGGCCAAAGGCATGACGATAGCCGATCCCGCACCCAGAAGAACGATGCGCCTCGCTGGCTGGAAGGTCTTGTCCGACACGTCTTTTCCCCTTCACGAACGCGGATTTCACGATGCAAACGCGACCATATCGGGGCAGGGTTTTATGTCCGGTAAAGCTGTTCTAGATCAGTGCGGCGCGGAGGCAACAGATGCGGCAGCTCACGACCATTGGTTTCGATGCGGACGACACGCTGTGGCAGAACGAACAGTTCTTCCGCATGACAGAGCGCCAATTCGCCGAGCTCCTGGCCGACTTCGCGGAGGCCGATCACCTCGGCGAGCGGCTGCTGGAGGCCGAGCGCCGTAATCTCGGCCACTACGGCTTCGGCATCAAAGGCTTCACGCTGTCGATGATCGAGACGGCTATCGAGGTGACGGACGGCAATGTGCCGGCGCGCGTGATTGCTGAAATTCTCGACGCCGGCCGCGAGATGCTGCGCCATCCGGTGGAGACGTTGCCGCATGCGGAGGAAACGCTGACGGAGCTGGCAGGTTCGCACCGGCTGGTGCTGATTACCAAGGGCGATCTGTTCGATCAGGAGCGCAAAGTCGCGGCGTCGGGTCTGGGCGAACTGCTGGATGCCGTTGAAATCGTCAGCGACAAGAAAGCCGACACTTATCGCACGCTGTTCGCGCGCCATGGTGACGGGCCCGAGCGTGCGATGATGGTGGGCAATTCGCTGAAGTCGGATGTGATACCCGCGATTGAGGCCGGCGGGTGGGGCGTGCATGTGCCGCATGATCTCACTTGGGAACTGGAGCATGCGGAAGCTCCACGCGGCGCGGAGCGTTTCCGAGAAATGCCGACGCTGGCTGACCTGCCGGCGCTGGTGCGCGAAATCGGTTAGTCCTCGTCCACCACACGCAGCCGCAATTGCCCGCTGCCTGCCTCGACGGCCTTCTTCTTCGGTTCGTCAGCAGTGGCTTCGGCGGAATGAGCCTCCCCGAATTCCAGAGCCTCGATCTTCGCGCCGCGTTTGGTGAGCTTGTCGGTGGAGGTCATGATCAGGTCGATATCCTTGTTCGCCTGCGAGAAATGCTGCTGCAGCTTGCGCACACGGTCGTCGAGCCGCGACACGTCCTCCATCAGCCGGATCACCTCTCCCTGAATGAGATGCGCCTGTTCGCGCATGCGGGCGTCTTTCAGCACCGCCTGAATAACCTGAATCGAAAGCATGAGCAGCGAAGGTGACACGATGACCACCCGCGCCCGGTGTGCGCGTTGCACGAGCTGCTCGAAATTCTCGTGAATCTCGGCAAAGATCGATTCCGACGGCACGAACATGAAGGCCGTGTCCTGCGTCTCGCCATTGATCAGATATTTTTCCGAGATCGCCTTGATGTGCACTTCGATGTCGCGGCGGAAAGCTTGAGAGGCTTGCCGTTGCGCTTCGTCGGAGCTGTCGCCCTCGGCGGCGGCGCGGATAGCGTTCCACGATTCCAGCGGAAACTTGGCGTCAATCACCAGCGATGGCTGGTCGTTGGGCATTCTGACCAGGCAGTCCGGCCGCGAGCCGTTTGAAAGCGTTGCCTGAAACTCATAGGCCCCGTGCGGCAGCCCGTCGGCAATGATCGCCTCCATGCGGCTTTGGCCGAAAGCGCCGCGCGTCTGCTTGTTGGAGAGGATGTGCTGCAGCTGCACGACCTGCCCGGCAAGCGACTGGATGTTGGTCTGCGCCGTGTCGATCACCGCCAGTCGCTCCTGCAGCTTGGCGAGATTGTCATGTGTCGATTTTGTCTGTTCCGCGATCGAACTGCCGAGGCGCGAGGTCATGCCGTCGAGCCGCTCACCAATCGCCTTGTTGAGTTCCGCCTGCCGATTGGAAAACACCTCTGCGAGCGTGCCGAGCCTCCCCTGCATCTCCGCCTGTGCTTTGGTGATTTCGGCGAGCCGCACATCTGCTTCGCGCCCGGCCTCGGCCCGATTGCGTGAGATGCGCCACAGCGAAATACCGAGCAGCGTAATGATCAGGACGCCAGCAATACCGGTCGCCCAGATCAAATGGCCAAGGGTGATGGTTGCCGATCCGAATTGCGCAACCGGCGCCGCGACAAGGTCAGAAAAACTCTGCATCGCGCGACACTAGACGATTCGGGCTAGCCACATAAGACCAAAACGTGAACGTGCACGGCGGTTCACATTGACGCCCGCCCGTGCAGCCATTACCTGAAAGCCGTCATGATCCGTCCGCTCGTCATTTTGCCCGATCCCGTTCTGCGCAAGCTTTCCAAGCCCGTCGAGACTGTCGACGAGGACGTGCGCAAGCTCTCCTCCGACATGCTGGAAACAATGTATGACGCGCCGGGCATCGGCCTGGCCGCGATCCAGATCGGGATTCCGCTGCGCATGCTGGTGGTAGACCTTGCGCGCGAGGACGAACCGAAAAGCCCGGCGGTCTTCATAAACCCAGAGATACTGACGCGCGGCGACGAGCCGAATGTGCATGAAGAGGGCTGTCTGTCGATCCCGGACTATTACGCCGAGGTGGAACGGCCCGCGGCGATCACTGTTAGCTATGTCGATCTCGACGGCAGAAAGCATGAGATCGAGGCAGACGGCATGATGGCGACGGTGCTGCAGCATGAGATCGACCACCTCGACGGCGTGCTTTTCATCGACCACCTGTCGAAACTGAAACGCGACATGGTGGTGCGCAAGTTCAAGAAGCTTGCGCGCGAAAAGGACAAGGCTCCGACCCGCATGGTGGGGTGAGGGGCGCCCTGACCTTTCCAACCGTCGTCTCGCGTGATATCATTGATATCAATCTGGAGACTTGTCCATGAGCGACCTGCTGATCAGAGGGATCGAACCGGATCTCAAGAAGCGCTTGCGTGACAACGCTTCGCGCAACAACCGAAGCCTCTCGCAAGAGGCGATCATGCTGCTTCAGCGTGCGCTTTCGACTGGTACGCCGGAGGCTGGCAGGCCGGGCGACCGTCTGCTGGCGCTGGCGCAGGGGACGCAGTTCACGTCGGAGGAACTCGATGCAATCGAGGCTAGCCGCAGCGAACCTGACCGCAACCCGCCGGATTTGGCCGGCTGAGCATGTTCGTTCTCGACACCAATGTCATCTCCGATATCGTCGGTCCAAAACCCAACAAAAAGCTGCTCAACTGGCTGAACGCGCAGGAGCGCGGCTCGCTTTTCATTTCGACAATTGTGCTTGCTGAGCTGTATTACGGCGCCAATCTGGTCCGCGAGCCTGCCCGGCGTGAAGGCTTGCTGCAAACGATCGGCAGGATACGGGACGAATTCGAAGGCCGTGTTCTCGCGTTTGGCGATGCCGCGGCTGAGCGTTATGGCAGCATCACGGCGTTGCGGCGTGGTCTCGGACGACCCATCGAAACCAAGGATGCGATGATCGCCGCCAAATGCCTGGTTCACGGCGCAGCACTTGTGACACGCAATGTGCGCGACTTTCTGGAAATCGACCTGAAAGTTGTGAACCCCTTCGAAGCGGGTGCTTAGCCACCCAGCCTGAAATCGGAAAAGACCCGCCACTATGCCCCTTCGCCTCGTCTTCATGGGAACGCCTGATTTCGCCGCTGCCACGCTGCGCGCAGTAGCCGATGCCGGACATGAGGTCGCTGCGGTCTACTCCCAGCCGCCGCGACCGGCCGGGCGGCGCGGGCTGGAGCTCAAGCCATCGCCAGTGCATCGGCTTGGCGATGAACTCGGCATTGAAGTGCGCACGCCCAAGAGCCTACGCGGCGAGGCGGAGCAGCTGGCATTTGCGGCGCTCGAGGCCGATGCGGCAGTGGTAGTGGCTTATGGCCTGTTGCTGCCAAAGGCGGTTTTGGAAGGAACGCGCCTCGGCGTATTCAACGGCCACGCCTCGCTACTGCCGCGCTGGCGCGGTGCCGCCCCTATACAGCGCGCCATCATGGCCGGCGACGCAGAAACCGGCATTATGATCATGAAGATGGATGAGGGGCTGGACACTGGTCCCGTCGCGCTGACGAGCCGTGTGTCCATAGGCCCCAACATGACGGCAGGTGAACTCCATGATGAGCTCGCGACAACGGGTGCCGACCTGATGGTGAATGCGCTGGCGCAGCTGGAAGCGGGCAAATTTGAGCTCACTCCTCAGCTCGGCGAGGGGGCTACCTACGCGCACAAGATCGCGAAGGACGAAACGCGGATCGACTGGTCGCGTCAGGCGGCGGAAGTCCACAATCACATTCGCGGTCTGTCGCCATTTCCGGGCGCGTGGTGCGAGATGGAAATCGCGGGGCGCATTGAGCGTGTGAAGCTGTTGCGCTCTGAGGTGGCGGCGCATGGTGCTGCTGTCGCCGAACCCGGTACCGTGGTCTCCGACGATCTGACGATCGCATGCGGCGCAGGTGCGGTGCGGCTGGTCGAGTTGCAGCGTGCGGGCGGCAAGCCGCTCGGAGCGGAAGACTTTCAGCGCGGCGCCAAGCTCGCGGCGGGCGACCAGGTGCGCTGACGATGCCGCGCTACCGCATCGATATCGAATATGACGGTGGGCCCTATGCCGGCTGGCAGCGCCAGGCCGATCAGCCTTCCGTGCAAGCCGCGATCGAGCAGGCGATCCAGGCTTTCTGTGGCGAGGCGGTCACGATCCGTGGCGCGGGGCGTACGGATGCTGGCGTGCATGCGCGCGGTCAGGTGGCGCATTTCGATCTTGAGCGCGAATGGCAGTCAGACCGTGTGATGGCAGCCATCAACGCGCATCTGACCAAGGCCGGCGAGACTGTCGCAGTGACCGCTGCACATTCGGTGGAAGGCGGGTTCGATGCGCGTTTTTCTGCTACCGCCCGACATTATCTCTACCTCATCCTGAACCGCCGTGCACCACCGGCACTCGAGCGCGGGCAGGTCTGGCATGTAGCAAGAACACTCGACACCAGGGCGATGCATGAAGCCGCGCAGGTGCTCGTCGGCAAGCATGACTTCACGACGTTTCGCTCTGTGCAGTGCCAGGCCAAAAGCCCGGTGAAAACGCTCGACGTGCTCGACGTCACGCGAGCAGGTGACATTGTCGAAATCCGCGCCTCCGCGCGGTCGTTCCTGCACAATCAGGTGCGCTCCATGGTCGGCACGCTGAAGCGGGTCGGGGAAGGTGCCTGGTCGGCGGACGATGTGAAGGCTGCCCTGGAGGCCGCCGACCGCGCCGAATGTGGCCCGGTCGCACCGCCAGATGGCCTCTACCTTATGCGGGTCGACTACTGACCTGCAGCGATCGCTTTCGCAGCATTGGCCATTGGCCAGCTCTCCGTAATGCCCGGCTGCGGCGGACGTTCCAGATAGGTTGAAAGCACGACATAGCTGCGCGTCGCCAATACGCCGGGCGTGTCGTATAGCCTTGCGAGCACGCCCTCCAGCGCATGTGTATTTTCGGCGCGAACCTTAAGTAGCATACAGGCGTCGCCGGCGACCGAATGAACCTCCTCCACTTCGGGATAGTCGGCAATTGCCATCAGCGCTGGCGTCTTGCCCCAACCGCTTGTGTCCACATGGACGAAGGCGAGCAATCCCTTGCCAACCGCGTTGGGCTCTATAAGCGCCGCGATTTTCTGAACAACGCCGCTGCGCTTCAAGCGCTTCACCCTCTCATGTGCAGCGGGTGCCGAAAGGCCGACGCGCGAACCGAGTTCCGCGTAGCTCACCGAGGCGTCCTCGACTAGAACGCCTAATATCTTTCGGTCCATCGCATCGAGAGCAGCTGTCGCAGGCAAGTTCGGGCGAATACCATCTGTTTCTTGCATCGTTAGGTGTTTTCCCATTGAGGCAGAATTTTGTTCGGCTATCCTAGCAAAATGTCGAAAATTGATCAAACCTTGGCGGCCGCAATGCCGGCGGGACCTCAGGCCCGCATTCCGCTTGTGGCGTACATATTGACCGGCGCGGTCGCTGTGATTGGCGCTAACTCGCTTGTGCTTGCTCCAATCGCACCCGAGGTTGCCCGTACGCTCGGCGTTTCGGTGCAGATCGTGATGGTCGCCTCGGCGGCATTCGGGCTGGGGACAGCCGCAAGCGCCCTCTTTCTTGCCAGGTTTATCGACCGTTTTGGCGCTTGGCGCTTGATGCGGCTCGCTTTCGCAACGCTGGCGCTCGCGCTGGCCGCTAGTGCTGTTGCGCCGACGGCTACACTTTTGGCGGTGGCGCAGCTTGTTGCCGGCCTCGCCGCCGGCGTGGCTCTGCCGGCGATCTATTCAGGCGCTGCGCTTGTTGCACCTGCCGGTCGAGAGAACGAAACGGTGGGCATCGTTCTTGTCGGCTGGACGCTGAGCATGGTGGCCGGCGTGTCACTTTCGGCGGTCTTGGCCGATATTCTGAACTGGCGCGCGGTCTATGGCTGCGTCAGTGTGCTTGCCGCAGCTGCCGTCATCGCATTGACGGTGAGCAACCGGCGCGACGTAACGTCGGCCTCGGTTGTGGTGCAACCCTTCGCAGCGCTGTCCATTCCCGGCGTTGTGCCTTTGCTGGCGGCGTGCGGCGCGTTCATGGCGGCCTTCTATGGAACTTATGGATATATTGGCGATCATGCCACAAGCGGGCTCGGTCGACCGGTCAGCTACAACGGCTTGCTGGCCGTGCTCTATGGGCTGGGTTTCGGTAGCGCGGTGTTTCTCGACCGGTTGATGCAGCGCTTTGAACCGCGCTTGCTGCTGCCTTTGGTTTTCCTTGGCGTGGCGTGCATCTACGCCATTCTGGCCGGCTTGGCATGGAGCTTTGCGGCAATCGCATTCTGTGTTTTCTTATGGGGACTGGCCAATCATCTTGGCCTGAATCTGCTCATTGTGCGGCTGACAGCAATCGACCCGTCGCGCAGAGGCGCGATCATGGGCCTCAACAGCGCAATCACCTATCTCGCCGCGTTCGCCGGAACGCTCGCTTTCGGGCCAGTCTATGCTGAGTACGGGTTTGCAGCGGTGTCGGTCTCGGCGGGTGCGCTGGTGGTGTTCGCGGCTCTGGCCGCGCGGGGCTAGGCGATTGCCAGCCCGAAAAGGGGCTGCAGAATAAGCAGCATAGTGACCGACACTGCGATCATGGCAACGAACACTGCCGTCGCCACAGCCGCGCCGCGGGCGATCACAGTGTTGGTTAGCCGCCAGGCGAGCACAAGCGTCGCGATGATGACAACCAGAGACAACAGATCGGTCAGCTCCACCGCATCCGGCCAGAAAAGCCCGATCAGCGACGGCGGCAGAAGGAACCAGGCGAAAATGGCCGACGCCCAGTTGGAGGCCACTACATAGGGCACAAAACGGTCGATCAGGCCGACCGGCCGGGCGAGGAAAGCAAACAGCACGATCGGTCCCACCCAGCTGATAAGATCGATCACCGCGAGCTTGGTAAGGATCCACAGCCGGTAGCCGAACGGCTCGCCACCTGCGATCTCGTTCGCAAAGGAAACCCAACCGACACCGAGAGCGGGCAGCGCGATGACAATTGCAAAGAATGAATTCCAGAAGCCGTCGATCGAAAGGTCGAGCTGGTTGAGACCTTCGGAGCGGCCATTCATCAGCTTCCACACACCGGCGAGATAAGTCTGGATGTCGTCGGCGCCGGGCATCGTCAGCGTCCGAACCAGTCTTCCAGAAAGCGCTCATAGATCGCTGTCAGCGTTTCGAGGTCTGCGAGTGCAACGCGCTCATCCACCATATGCATGGTCTGGCCCACCAGGCCAAACTCGACCACCGGGCAGTAATCCTTGATGAAGCGGGCATCCGAGGTGCCCCCCGACGTGGAGAGCTTCGGCGCACGCCCGGTGATGGTTTCGACCGCGCCCGAAAGCAGGCCGATAAGCCGCTCGTCACGGGTCAGGAACACCGGGCTTGGCCGGTCGCGCCAATTGAGCGCGAAGCGCACGGGTTTCGCCGAGCCGTTCGCCGCTTTTTCGAGCCGCGCGTCGACCTCTGCTTTCAGTGTGTCGGCGGTCCAAGTGTCGTTGAAGCGGATGTTGAAGGCGAATGTCGCTCTGGCGGGAATGACATTCGCCGCCGTGTTGCCGGTGTCGATGGAGGTAAGTTCGAGGTTTGTCGGTTGAAACTCCGAAGTGCCTTCGTCGAAAGCCGGCGACAGCAGTGCTCCGGCAAGCGCCAGAAGGCCCGGCAGCGGATTGTCGGCCAGATGCGGGTAGGCAGCATGGCCCTGCGTGCCATTCACGGTGACCGTGCCGGAGATCGAGCCGCGACGGCCGATCTTGATCATGTCGCCCATCGCGTCGGGATTGGTGGGTTCGCCGACGATCGCGCCGTCCCAGCTCTCGCCCTTGCCGGCGGCCCATTCCAGCAATTTGGACGTGCCGTTGATTGCAGGGCCTTCCTCATCTCCGGTGATGAGCAGCGACACGCTGCCGGGCGGAGGGCCGTGCTTTTCGATATGGCGAGCAACAGCGGCGACGAAACTGGCGATGCCGCCTTTCATGTCGACTGCGCCGCGCCCGTACATCTCGCCATCGACCACCTCGGCCGCAAACGGCGCGTGGCTCCAGGCGTCCTCGTCGCCCGGCGGCACGACGTCGGTATGGCCGGCAAACATCAGATGCGGTCCATTGCCCGAGAGCCGGGCGTAGAGGTTCTCCACATCCGGCGTGCCGGCTTCCGAGAAAGCAGGGCGCTCGACGTTGAAACCGAGCGGCGCGAGCATCGCTTCAAGCGCGGCGAGCGCGCCGCCTTCGGCCGGTGTGACCGATGGGCAGCGTATCAGTGCGGCGAGGATTTCGGCCGGGTCGGTTGGCTGATGCATTGGCGACCAGATAATGGAAACGGCCCCGCCTGTCACGACGCTTCCGCCCGTTGGCCGGCCTCAAGCCTCGGTCTGGACTATTTCGGCGAGTTCGGTCGCGAGCCGAAGCGGTTCGGCCCTGGTTGGCCAGGGATGAGGCTGAGCACGATCCAGAACAGAATATCGCCAAGCAGGAACAGAAAGGCGAACCAGCCAGACGCATTGAAGTCATGCAGACGCTTCACCGCAAGCGAAATATGGCACACGATCGCCGCCCCCAGCACGATCAGAAACACCCCGCCCCACGTCGTCTGCGCGGCTTCATCTCCAGTGTTGGCGATGATCATATAGACCGGGTAGAGCCGCGCCAGATAAAGCAGCAGTCCGGCCCAGAAATGGGTTATCCGGCCAATGCGGCCGGATAACCCGAAAAACAGCCAAAGAAATGCTTTGCTATCCAAGAGGATCCGGTCCGAAGCGGTTGGCGCCCTTCGTTCCCTCCAGAATGCCGCATTCCACGAGCAGCCAGAGCGGACCGATGATTGGGATGAGGACGATAAGCGACCACCAGCCCGACTTGTCGCGGTCGTGCCAGCGCTTGGCGTATATGGCGAGGCCGAGATAGATCGACACGAGACCTGTGATCGCGCCGAGAACGCCGAGGCCCTCTGCGATTTGCAGGTTGAGCATCATGTCGATCAGATTGGCCAGCAGGCCGATCGCGAAAAGCACGGCGACGCCGGCCCAGAATTTGGCGCGGTTGATTCGCCCCTCAAAGCTGGTCAGCAGATATTTCCAGTCCATGGAAACCCCCTCCTTCCGTTGGTGCGGGCCGCATCGGGTCCGCAAGGGCGCACAGAGTGCGACCGTTCAGGATGGAATTCAATCGCGCAGGAGCTCGTTTATCGAGGTTTTCGACCGGGTCTTTTCATCGACCCGCTTCACGATCACCGCGCAATAGAGGCTCGGACCCCAGTTTTCGCCCGGTACGTTCTTGCCGGGCATGGTGCCGGCAACAACCACCGAATAGGGCGGAACCTCGCCCATGAAGACCTCGCCGGTGGCGCGATCCACGATCTTGGTCGACTTGCCGATGAAGACGCCCATACCGAGCACAGAGCCTTCGCGCACGATGCAGCCTTCGACAACCTCGGAGCGTGCGCCGATGAAGCAATTATCCTCAATGATGGTCGGGCCCGCCTGCATAGGCTCCAGCACGCCACCAATACCAACGCCGCCGGAAAGGTGCACATTCGCACCGATCTGGGCGCAGGAGCCGACGGTCGCCCAGGTATCGACCATCGTGCCTTCGCCGACATAGGCGCCGAGATTAACGAATGAAGGCATAAGCACCGCGCCCGGCGCGACATAGGCCGAGCGGCGTACGATCGCGCCGGGAACAGCCCTGAAGCCGGCCTTGTCGAAATCAGCTCCGCCCCAGCCATTGAACTTGGAGGGCACCTTGTCCCACCATGTTGCCTCGCCGGGGCCGCCCTTGATGACTTCCATCGGGTTAAGGCGAAAGGACAGCAGAACTGCTTTCTTCAGCCACTGGTTCACATGCCAGCTGCCATCTTCGCCGCGTGAGGCAACGCGAGCTTCGCCGCGGTCGAGCAGGTCGAGCGATGCCTCCACTGCGGCGCGCACGCTGCCGCCAGTGTCGGCGCTGATCTTATCGCGTTCCTCGAACGCTTTTTCGATGGTTGCCTCAAGTGCCGATTGATCTGCCTTGGCCATGGCAATAGCTCCGCTACACTGGCTGTTAAGGGGAAAGCCCATAGGGTCCGGGAGGGACTGGCCCGCAGGCCGCGCGGAAACTAAGTCAAGCGCAGCAAGGGGTCAATTGCAGGAGCGTCAGCATTTGGCGCGTTTCGACATCAGGCCGGGGAAGAAATTCAGATGACCAAAGACGAAGACAATGGCTGGACGCCGCTCCCGCATTCGGATGAGGATTTGCAGCGCGCCCGCAGCGTGCCGCGCACGCCGCAGACCGAAGCACCGACCTATCGTCTGGCTTTCTCGGATGAAGACTTTCTGACCCGGCGCGAACTGCGCCCCGTGCGGCTTCAGCTCGAACTGCTGAAGCCCGAAATGGTGCTGACTGAAAAGGGCATTCGCTCCACCGTCATCATCTTCGGCGGTGCCCGCATCCCGGAGCCGGGCGGCGACGCCTGGGCGGCCAAAAACGAGACGCAGAAGAAGAACCTGACCGCCAACAGCCGCTATTATGCCGAGGCGCAGCAGTTCGCGCGCATCTGCTCCGAATATTCGGCAAAATCCTATTACCGGGAATATGTGATCGTGACGGGCGGCGGCCCCGGCGTGATGGAGGCGGGCAATCGCGGCGCCTCAGACGCCGGCGCGCCCTCGATCGGCCTCAACATCGTGTTGCCGCACGAGCAGGCGCCGAACGAATATGTCACGCCCGATCTCTGCTTCAACTTCCACTATTTCGCGATCCGCAAGATGCATTTCATCATGCGGGCGAAGGCGGTCGCCGTGTTCCCCGGCGGATTCGGCACGCTCGATGAGCTGTTCGAGACATTGACGCTGATACAGACGGGACGGATGGAACGCGTGCCGGTATTGCTGTTCGGCAAGGAATTCTGGGATCAGGCGATCAATATCGATTTTCTGGTCGAGCAGGGAACCGTGTCGCCCGGTGACGAAACGCTGATTTCGCTGGTCGATACGGCTGAGGAAGCGTGGAACGTGATCAAGGGGTTCTACGAAATCGCGGACTGACGACACGTCGCAATTGGCGATTGTAGACGATAGGTCAGCTGGGCAAGCAGGGCGGCAACTGCTGGGGCCATGGCGCGGCTGCAACGCTCGGCGAGGCGCGCGACAGCGCCATGGGGTTCTGCGCGGTCTCCTCAAGCGGCTGCCGCATCGAATACACCTACTGCCAGTAGGCCGGTTCAGCATGCCGCATCGGTGCCTGACGGTGTGGCAAGCCGACCACTTTCCAACAGTGGTGAAAGAGCCTAGAGCGATGCCATGAGCAAGAATTCGCATCGAACAAGCTGGTTCGAAAGCCTGCGCCGCGAGGGCAGTCTCTTCGCCGCGCTTGCGGTTCTTCTCGTTCTTCTGAATGCCCTTCAGCCGCTCGGCGCAGCCCAGGCTGCGGGGCAGGATTTCGTTATCTGTACGCTTGCGGGCGCGACCGACGGTAGCGATGGCGAACCGGGCGGCATGCCCGAGAACTGTCCGGCCTGCATCGGCTTTCATCAATGCTCGGGCGTTGGCGCGCCGAAAGACCTGCTCACTTCAGAGCCAGCCTTCGCGCCGCCGGCCGCACATGCGGCAAACCTCGTGTTTGCCGAAGTTCGTTCGCTCCCTTCGGGCGGGATCGCCGGCCCGCCACCGGCAATACGCGCACCCCCCTTCGTCGTCTGAAAAACGCTTCCCCATATCGGGGCAGCTTCCTTCTTTTTCAGTCTTCGAAAGGACGTAACATGCGTAATCTTCTTGCTTCGCTCGCAGCCGCGGGCACACTTGCTCTCATCTCGGCCGTTCCGGCTGCCGCCTATGCTCCGCAGGAGCTCGATCATCCGGCGCCGCGCCTCGTTATCCTCGCAGCCGCCGAGGGCGAACATGGCGGTCACGGGGCACATGCCGGCATGGACGAAACGGTCGTTGCCGGCGATCTCGAAATCAGCTCGGCCTGGGCACGCGCAATGCTGCCCAATCAGCCGGCTGGCGGCGGCTATCTGATAATCGCCAATCAGGGTACGGAAGCTGACCGCCTGGTGAGCGCGTCCTCACCCGTTGCCGCAAAGGTTGAAATTCACTCCATGGAAGTGGTCGACGACATCATGACCATGCGCCCGGTGGAGGGCGGACTTGAAATCCCGGCGGGCGAAACGGTGGAGCTCAAGCCCGGTGGCTTGCATGTCATGTTTATGGGTGTGACGGAGCCGTTTGCAGAAGGCGATACGGTGCCGGTGGCGCTGGAATTCGAAAAGGCCGGCTCGGTCGAGATCGCGTTCCCGGTGCGCAAGGCCACGGGCGGTCACAATCACTGATCGTCGCTGCCCGCAACGTCCACCGGCCGCGGCCGGTGGATCAGCGTGACCAGCACGAATGAGATGATCATCAGCAAATACCAGGCGCCGAGTTTCTGTATGGAAACCGGCGCCCAGCCGGTCTCCTGGCCTGGATAGAGCCAGGCGCGCGACCAGGTGCCGATGTTTTCGGCGAACCAGATGAAAAGCGCCACCAGCAGGAAACCGAGCAACAGCGGCATGCGGTGGCGGAAGCGGGAGACGCGGTAATGCACGCTGGTGCGCAGGAAAAGCACTGCCGTGACGGCAAAGAGCCCGAGGCGGATATCGACCGTGAAATGATGTGCGAAGAAGTTCACATAGATCGCGATGGCGAGCGCCACAGTCGTCCAAAGCGGCGGGTAGGCCGAATATCGCATGTCGAAAATGCGGGTGATGCGCGCAAGATATGAGCCGACAGCGGCATACATGAAGCCGGAAAACAGCGGCACGGCGCCGATGCGGAAGATGCTCTCTTCCGGATAAATCCACGAGCCCGCCGCTGTCTTGAATACTTCCATTGCCGTTCCGACAATATGGAAGATCAGGATCACCTTCGCTTCGTCGAGGGTTTCAAGCTTGAGCCCGAGCATGGCGAGCTGGATGGCAAGAGCCGCCAGAAACAGGAAATCATAGCGGGTGAGCGCCGCATCGTCGGGCCACAGAAGCCGGGTGCCTATGATCAGCGCAAGCATTGCCCCACCGAAGAGACACGCCCAGGCCTGTTTGAGGCCGAACACGATGAACTCGATCAGCGCGCCCGAAAAGCCGCGTCTCGGAAGCCGATCGAGTACCACATGCGCGGCGGCGTCGATCCGTGCTTCGAGTGAGGTGAAACGCTTCAACGCGGCAGAGCCGGGCTGATGCTGGTGAGGAAAGCTGACAGATCGTCGGTCACGAAATCGACGGCATCGTCGTAGGCCGCGTCTCGCTCCCAGATTTCGCTGAAGGTCGGCTCGAAATTGCGCGGCACGATCAGCACCGTGCGCATGCCGAGCGATTTGGGTACTTCGAGATTGCGGCCGAGGTCTTCGAACATTGCCGCCTGCGCTGGCTCCACCCCGTGCCGCTTCAGAAAGCGGCCATAGGTGGCAGCGGCCGGCTTGGGTTCAAGCTCGGCAGCGATGATGTCGAATATCTCGTCGAAATGATCGAGAATGCCGAGCTGCCGCGCCGTGCGCTCGGCATGACGGCGGTCGCCATTGGTGAAGATGAACTTGCGCCCCGGCAGCGCGCGTATGGCGTCGCCCAGCGCCGGGTCAGGCGTGAGCCCGGAATAGTCGATGTCGTGCACCTTCTCCAGAAAGTCGTCCGGGTCGATCCCATGCAGCGCCATAAGGCCATTCATGGTCGTCCCGTATTCCTTATAGAGCCGCTTTTGCAGCGCGCGCGCTTCGTCGCGCGGCAGCGAAAGCAGCTCCGACACGAATGCGGTAATTCGAACATCGACCTGCGCAAACAGATTCGAATGATGCGGGTAAAGTGTGTTGTCGAGATCGAACACCCACTCCTGCACATGGGAGAAGGCTTTTCCGTCAGGCTGATTGGTCATGCGGCTCTATGGCACGATTCCACCTGCCGGTTCCATCTCCAGAATGCGGTGAGGCAGGAACTCACAGGAGGCTGGTTCATTAGCCCCGCAATGGTGACGACTTGCGGGAGGCGCTGTCTGGCGCAATAAGCGCCGACGATCAAAGGCCGTGCTGCTTCATGGAACTCTGGATACCCATCACCATCGCCGCGGCGTTTCTGCAAAACCTGCGCTCCGCGACACAGAAGCATCTGAAGTCAGTCATGGGTACGACCGGCGCAACCTTCGTGCGCTTTGGTTTCGGTGTTCCTTTCGCACTCGCCTTCGTCGCATTTCTGAATGGCGCTATGGGTTACGAGCTGCCGGTCGCCAATAGCGCATTCCTGATGTGGGCGGCTGTCGGCGGGTTGACGCAGATTGGCGCAACCTTTCTGCTGATCTATCTGTTTTCGTTCCGCAATTTCGCGGTTGGCACCGCCTATTCGCGGACCGAGCCGGCCCAGGCTGCGGTTTTCGGGTTGATCATACTCGCCGAATGGCCATCGACGGGCGCGCTGTCGGCGATCGCAATCACCGTCTTTGGCGTGATGTTGATTTCAGTCGCGCACGAACCGAAAAGCCTACGTAACCTGTTCACTTCGGTTCTCAGCCGCAACGCGCTGATCGGCCTGGCGTCGGGCACGCTGTTCGGTATCGCAGCCGTTGCCTATCGCGCCGCGTCGCTGTCGCTCGGCGGGCCCAACGCGCTGATGCAGGCAGCATATACGCTGCTTTGGGTGATCGTGTTCCAGTCGGTGATCATGGCGGGGTGGATGATCTGGCGCGACCGTGCCGAGCTTGGCCGCGTGGCGCGCGCCTGGCGCCCGGCCCTCTTTACGGGACTTGTGGGCGCCAGTGCGTCGTTCGGCTGGTTCACGGCCATGACCTTGCAGCAGGCGGCGATCGTGAAAGCGCTCGCGCAGGTCGAGATGCTGTTCACCTTCGCGGCGTCGGTGTTTTTCTTCCGCGAGAAGATCACACCGCTCGAAGCCGCAGGCTGCCTGCTTATCGTGGCCGGTATCGTGGTGCTGGTGTTGCTCGGCTAGACCGTCGCAGGGTCAAGCGGCTCGGCATCCTTCCAGCGTTTCACCAGCGCCTCCAGATCGAGCGCGCTGAACGCATCGCTCAAAGCCTCGAACGAGGGCAGCACGAAATAGGCGCGCTGGAACTTGTCGATCTCGTAGCCGGTGCGCATCACGGTCTCGATGTCGAACGGCACCCGGTGTGCGTCAGCGCTTTCGACCGCGAATTTGAGCTCGCTGAAGGACGACATCAGACCCGCGCCGAAGGCTTTCAACGGTCCGCCGGGTTCCTGGATCAGGCCGAATTCGGAGGTGTACCAGTAGAGCCGGGTGATCATCTCGTCGCCGCCGAGTGCGATCGCGTCGCCGGCGCGTGCACCGTACATCTGCATGAAGTCGGCGAACTGGGGCTGGGTCAGGATCGGCACATGGCCGAAGAAATCGTGGAACATGTCGGGCTCGACGATGTAGTCGAGCTCGTCCGCGCGCCTCAGCCAGTTTGTCACCGGGAAGCGGCGATTGGCGAGATGGTCGAAAAACGGTTCGGCCGGAATGAGCCCGGGCACTGCCACCAGCTCCCAGCCGGTGCGGGCGCGCAGCTTGTCGCTGACCTCATCGAAATCGGGGATGCGCTCCAGCAGGCCAAGGGCGTCGACCCCGTCGAGATAGGATTTATGCGCCAGCCGCTGCGTGAGCTCCGTCTGCCGGTCGCACAACAGGCGCCACACACGCTGCTGGGCATCGTCGTAATCGTAAGCCTGTTCGACGGTGAAGTCGCTGCGGCAAGCGAGGTAATCTCCGCGCAGCCCCTGTTCGGCGCATTCGCGTGCATAGTCCTGAACGCTGATTTCCATGGCTCTTCGCCTCCCTGGTTCGAAGGTGGATTCTGGCAGCCATGATAGCGGGAAGAAGATGCACGCTTTTGCTTTTTTGGGCGCGCTGAGCCTCGACCGGAGTTATATTCACTCGATAGGACAAGAAATGGAGTGAATATGCCTCGATTGGATGAATTCGAAATCGCAATGCTCGAAGCGTTGCAGAAGGACGGCCGCAAGCCGGTTTCGGAGCTGGCACAGGAGATCGGCCTGTCGACGACGCCATGCGCGCGCCGCTTCGATTCATTGCGCGAAACCGGAATTCTGAAAGGGTTTCAGGCTGTCATCAGCCGTCGCGCGGTGGGTCTGGCGGTGGAAGTGTTCGTGCAGGTGCGGCTGGTCAGCCACAGCGACGATTCGCCCGAGATTTTCATTGCTGCCGTTCAGGATATGGACGAGGTCACGTCCTGCTGGACGATGACCGGCGACCACGACTTCCTGCTGCATGTGATGGTGCCGGAGGTGGACGACCTCAACGACTTCATCATGAAACGCCTGATGCGGCTGAAAGGCGTGCGCGACGTGCACACCCAGCTCGTGTTGTCGAATATCAAGGGCCCCTACCGTGTGCCGCTAGCGCATTTGCGACAGTAAGTCTTAAGGCACCAGCAGCGTGCCGGCGCCATGCTCCGTGAAGAGCTCCAGCAGCACGGCATGCGGTGTCTTGCCGTTGAGAATGACCACGCCTTCCACGCCGCGGTTGATCGCGTCGATGCAGGTTTCGACCTTGGGGATCATCCCGCCGGCGATGGTGCCGTCTGCGATCAGCTCTTTTGCCTCCGCGACAGTCAGCTCGTCGATAAGCTGCTTGTCTTTGTCCAGAACGCCCGGCACGTCGGTGAGGAACAGAAGGCGCGACGCCTGCACCGCGCCGGCAATCGCGCCGGCGAAGGTGTCGGCATTCACATTATAAGTGTGGCCGTCGCGCCCGGGCGCGACGGGCGCAATTACCGGGATCATCTCTGAACCTGCGAGCAGGTCGAGCAGCGTGCGGTCCACTTCGGCCGGCTCGCCGACGAAACCGAGATCGAGCACGCGTTCGATATTGCTGTCAGGGTCGCGCACGGTCTTGTGCGCCTTCTCGGCGAAGACCATGTTGCCGTCCTTGCCGCACAGGCCGATCGCCCATTCGCCCTCGGCATTGATGAGCGCGACGATCTCCTTGTTGATCGAGCCGGCCAGCACCATCTCCACGATCTCGACGGTCTTGGCGTCGGTGACGCGTAGCCCGCCCTCGAATTTGGATTCAATCCCCATCTTGGCCAGCATCGCCGCGATCTGCGGGCCACCGCCATGCACCACGATCGGGTTCACACCGGACTGCTTCAAAAGCGCGACATCGCGCGCGAATGCGCGGCCGAGATCGGCGTCGCCCATTGCGTGCCCGCCATATTTGATGACGACGGTCTTATTCTCGTAGCGCTGCATATAGGGCAGGGCGGCGGAGAGCAGCCGAGCCTGTTCAGCGGGGTTCGCGGCGGTATCGCTGGTCATTTCATCCTCGGGCGGGGAGATATCGCCCGTCTCATATCGGCATTCGCGGTCTCCCGCAAACGGCAGTCTGCCTATTGCGGCACATGAAATGACGCACGGCGGTCGAGCCATCCCGAGAGCTTTTCCATCTGACCGGCGAGTGCGTAGAGCGTCTCCTCATCGCCAGGCCGGCCCACGGCCTGGATCCCGATCGGCAACCCGTCAGCGGTGACATGTATCGGCAGTGATATCGCAGGTTGGCCCGTTACGTTCTGGATCGGTGTCCAGTGCGTGAACCAGAGGCTCTTGTCCATCAGCTGCCCAAGAAACGCGTCGAATTTCAGAAGCCGGGTCAAATGCAGCTTGTCGAGGAGGTTTTCCAGAACCTCATCCATTCCGGTGGCGTCCATCTCACCGACCTTGACTGGTGGATGTGCGATGACCGGCATCAGCACGGCATCGTATTTGGCGGTCGTCGCGATGATTGCCCGGGACGCTTCATGCAGTCGCTGTACGCCTTCATAAACTTCGCCGGCCGTCAGCAAATTGCCCAGTCGCGCGAGCACCCGTGTTGATCGCTCGATTTCGCCGATCACGCCGTGGCCGACGCGCGTTGCTTCCAGTCGCATTTGACCCGCAACCGACGAAGCGACGGAACGCGCGAAATCTGCGATGAAGGCGCGGTTCGCCATCGGCAGTTCGATCTCTTCCACGCTGTGTCCGCCTTCGCGTGCAAGCGCTATTGCGGCATCGAGCGCGGCCATCGTTTCGTCGGAAACGGGCAGGCCGAGCGGAGACGCCCGGTAGACGGCGATGGCCAGCTTGCCCGGTTTCCGCTTGGCCGCCTGCAAAAACGTACCCTTTTGCGGCGCAAAGGCCTGATAAGGCGAAAGCGGATCAGCCCCATGGGTAAGGTCGAGCAGTAGCGCGCTGTCACGCACCGACCGCGTGACCACGTGATCGACGACAAAGCCGTACCAGCTTTCTGAAGCGATTGGCGTCAGTGGCACCCGGCCACGCGAAACCTTCATTCCGACGAGGCCGGTGGTTGCGGACGGCACCCGGATTGACCCGCCTCCATCCGAGGCATGTGCTGCCGGCACCACTCCGGCGGCGACCAGCGAGGCCGACCCACCGGACGAACCACCGCTTGTGTGCCCTGTGTTCCAAGGGTTCCGGGTTGCACCAAATGCTTTGGATTCCGTGACCAGGCGCAACCCGTGTTCCGGGCTCGTGCTCGTCACGATTGGGACAAGTCCTGCGTCCAGATAGCGCTCCGTAAGTACGGAATCGAAATCCGGCACAAAAGCCTCTACGCGGCTGCCCGAATGCGTCGGGACACCGCGCTGCGCGATTCCCAGATCCTTGACCGCAAACGGGACGCCGGCAAGCGGCAGTTTGCGATCGACGGCCTTGGCGCGCTCACGCGCTCTGTCGTAGAGTTTTTCTGCGACAGCGTTGATTTCAGGATTGACGAGCTCGGCGCGTGAGATTGCCGCGTCCACCAATTCGACGGGATCCAACTCTCCCTTGTTCACCTGCTGTGCGAGAAAAGTCGCATCGTGCGACCAAAGCAATTTGTCGATGCCCATGAACCCCTCCGCTCCCCAACGAGCCTAGAATGGCGCAATATGGCGCGCAACGTTGACGCATATGGGTGTCCGCCTCATTGCAAATGTGCGCAGAGCCACTAATCTGGCGCCAATGACGCCTCAGGACATTTCCAAGCTCATAGTTCGGGTTTCGATGAGCGACCGCTCAGCGTTCGATTTGCTTTACCGGCAAACCAGCGCGAAACTCTATGGCGTTTGCCTACGTATCTTGAATGACCGGGCGGAGGCCGATGAGGCGCTGCAGGAGGTTTTCGTCAAGATATGGACGAAAGCCGACCGCTTCGCTGTCTCCGATCTCAGCCCGATCTCGTGGCTGGTGGCCGTTGCGCGTAACCATTCGATTGACCGGATTCGCGCCCGCCGCCCCGCCGCGGACGATATTGATGAGGCGATGGAAGTCGCCGACCCGACGCCCGGTCCAGAGGCTTTGGCCGTGGCAAGTGGCGAACGGGCGGCGATCGACAGTTGTCTCGATGAGTTGGAGGCCGAACGTGCGGATGCCGTGCGCGGTGCATATCTGAATGGCGACAGTTACGCCGAACTTGCGGAGCGTTTTTCGGTTCCGCTCAACACAATGCGGACCTGGCTGCGGCGCAGCCTTCTGAAGCTTAGGGAATGTCTGGAACGATGACGCAGGCGAACGACAGGGACATGGAACAGAACGGAGGCGAGAACATGCTCGCTGCCGAATATGTTCTTGGCGTCCTGCCCGACGCCGAACGCCGCCAGGTGGCGGCGCGCATCGATTCCGATCCCGCCTTCGCGCGCGAAGTGGATGAGTGGGAGGTCAGGCTTTCCGGCATGGCCGACGCCTATGAGCCGGTCGACCCGCCGGCCGACCTGAAACAGGCGCTGGATGGCAGGCTTTTTGCAGCCGATGCCTCGCAGGCGCAGCGCGTGGGGTTCTGGAGCAGCCTCGCATTCTGGCGCACGGCCACGGCCGCGGCACTCGTTGCCATGGTCGTGGCGCTTGCCATTCCATATCTCACCGTCGATCAGGGCTCCATAACGGCCGAGCGCCTGGTCGCGTCTCTCTCGCATGACGATACCGACGTGCACTATTTCGTGGTCTACGACGCCGCGAAGTCCGATGTCGGCCTGTCGCATGTCACCGGCGCGCGCGCCGAGGGCCGCGATTTCGAGCTTTGGGTGATCGAAGGCAGCAACCCGCCGGCTTCGCTTGGTGTCATTCCGGTCGGCTCCAATGTACATCTGGCCGTCACGGGCGACCTCAAACGCCGCATCGAGGCGGGTGCTGCGTTTGCGATCAGCCTGGAGCCGTTGGGCGGGTCTCCGACCGGCGAACCGACGGGCCCGGTGGTCGCGGTCGGTGACCTCACCACCATCTGAGATTTCTGCAACAATAAGGTGAAGTGGGCGTCAGTTGGGCGCCAATTTTTCTATTGTTATCAGCTACTTATCAAAAAAGTTCAGAATTTCGAAACTTTCGCCAAAACCCTCCCGTGTCTCTTGTAGCCCACCCCACAGGGCCCAACAGGGAAACAGAGGAGTTACCCCCAATGCGTAAGTTCACTTCCACGATTCTCTCCGGTGCCGTTGCAGCAGCTGCTATCGCAGGCGCTGCCTTTGCAATGGAAAATCCGATGGTCGGCGGCGCGCCGATGTATGCCGACAAGAACATTGTCGAAAATGCCGTGAACTCGAAGGACCACACCACGCTGGTCGCCGCGGTCCAGGCTGCCGGTCTCGTCGAGACGCTGCAGAGCGAAGGTCCGTTCACCGTTTTCGCACCGGTCAACGCTGCGTTTGAGGCTCTGCCGGAAGGCACCGTCGAGACGCTGCTGAAGCCTGAAAACAAGGACCAGCTCACAACCATCCTGACCTGCCACGTCGTTGCAGCTGACGCTATGTCCGACGCAATCAAGGGCATGATCGCCGACGATGGCGGCAACCACCCGGTCAACACCGTTGGCGGCTGCACGCTGCAGGCCAAGATGGACGGCGACAACATCACGCTGACCGACGAGAACGGCAATGTGGCAACCGTCACGATCGCCGACGTTGATCAGTCGAATGGCGTGATCCACGTGATCGACACCGTCCTTCTGCCGAAGGCCTAACTGCGAGGCGCGCGGCGCACCTGATCCCCGTACTCGCCGCGCGGCTTTCGCCCCGCCTGTGCCTCGGCTCCCTTGGCGCACGGCGGGGCGAATTTCTTCCGGGCCATGCTCAAGCCAAGTTGATTGTTTCGCGAGCGCCGGCCCGGTGTATGCCCGTCCCCGACGATAAGGAGATTCCAGCATGAACAGACGCGAACTTCTTTATGGAACAGGAACTCTCGCGCTTCTTGCCGGCGGAGCTACGTTTCTAAGCGGCAGGACAATGTCGCCAGCGGAAGCCTCCGAAGGCAATTTCGAAATCATGAAAAGCGAAGCCGAATGGCGCTCCATTCTGTCGCCAGATCAGTTTTCGGTACTACGTGAGGAAGCGACGGAGCGCCCCTTCACCAGCCCGCTGAATAAGGAAAAGCGCGCCGGTACCTTCCACTGCGCAGGCTGCGACTTGCCGGTCTATTCGTCGGAAACGAAATATGATTCCGGCACCGGTTGGCCGAGCTTCTGGAAGTCGCTTCCAAACGCGGTCGGTACCAAGCCCGACAACTCGCTCTTCATGCAGCGCACAGAAGTGCATTGCCGCCGTTGCGGTGGTCACTTTGGGCATATCTTCGATGATGGCCCGCCACCGACCGGCAAACGCCACTGCATCAACGGCCTGGCACTTACCTTCGTGGCCGCGCAGGCTTAAGGAAGTAGGTCGGCAAGCCTATTCCCCGCAAGTCATGCGGAGATTAGCGCGTCTAATCTCCGCATAGCGGCGCGCGCAGGGCTAACTCAGCGCTACAGCGATTGCCTCTCGCAATTCCGGCATCCCGCTGCCGGTTTCCGATGATGTCGCAACGACTTCAGGAAACGCGGCGGGCCGCCGCTTGATCTTTTCCAGCGTTTCCGCGATGAGCCGTTTCACCACCGGCGGCTTGATCTTGTCGGTTTTTGTCAGAACGATCTGGTAGGACACGGCGGCTTTGTCGAGCAGGTCAAGCACTTCCTCGTCATTGGCTTTCAGCCCATGGCGTGCATCGATCAGCACATAGACGCGCTTCAGCGTCACGCGGCCGCGCAGATAGTCGAAGACAAGCCGCGTCCACTGCTCGACCGTTTCTTTCGGCGCTTTCGCGTAGCCATATCCAGGCATATCGACCAGCGCCATTGGCGGCAGGTCGTCGGCGCTGCCGGCATAGCCGTCGGGCACGAAATAGTTGAGCTCCTGCGTGCGCCCCGGCGTGTTGGAGGTGCGCGCAAGCCCCTTGCGTCCGAGAAGCGCATTGATGAGCGACGACTTGCCGACATTGGAGCGGCCTGCAAACGCAATTTCAGGCGGCCCTTCCGGTGGCAGGAACTTCATCGACGGCACGCCGCGAATGAACACCCAGGGGCGTGCGAATACCGTAGCTTCCATACTCAAGTCGCCGCCTCCAACGCCTCGATGTCGGCGCCTCTGATGGCGTCGAGATTGCGGGTGATCTTCTCCGCGTCCCAATCCCACCATGCAATTTCGAGCAGCCGGCGGACGGTGCCGGCGTCGAAACGCATTTTCACCACCTCCGCCGCGTTGCCGGCAACGATGGCAAAGGGCGGCACGTCATGCGTGACCACCGAGCGCGCAGCCACGATCGCGCCTTCGCCAATCGTGACGCCCGGCATGATGATCGCTTCCATGCCAATCCACACATCATGGCCCACTACGGTGTCGCCGCGCACCTCGCGCGCCCATGTGTCGGGGTCGAAACCCTTCTCCCAGCCATGGCCGAAGATGTTGAAGGGGTAAGTGGAGAAACCCGACATGGCGTGGTTTGCACCATTCATGATGAAGCGCGCGCCTTCTGCGATGGCGCAGAAGCGGCCGATGATCAGCTTGTCGCCAATAAACGGGTAGTGATGCAGAACGCATTTCGACTGAAACGTATCCGGCCCCTCGGGGTCGTCATAGTAGGTGTAATCGCCGATCTCGATGTTCGGTGCATCGACCAGCGGTCGAAGAAAACCGACGCGCGGATGCATTTCGATGGGATGTTTGATTTCGGGTTTCGGTCCCCACATTGACTGCCGCTCCATGGCATGCGCCATCGGGCGCCGGTTCGTTTACCGGCATATAGCAGAACGGTTGTGCGGGTCGAATAGAAGGTGGGGAAACCGGGGCCCTGGAAGGGAAGGTTCAGGCCCCGGTCCGCTCGACGCCGCGGCCGGCAGAGCCGGCAGCGGCGCTTGTGCCTAGCGGGGAAGCAGGACGTCGTTGACGACGTGGATGACGCCATTCGACTGGTTCACGTCGGCGATTGTGACTTTGCCAGCGCCGCCGGCCTCATCGAAGATGTAGAGGCTGCTGCCTTTGACAACGGCGGTCAGCGCGTCGCCTGAGACGGCTCGCATGTTGTAACGTCCGCCATTTGCCTTGGCGCGGCTCATCAGATCCGCACCCGACAGGTTGCCGGCAACCACATGCGCGGTCAGCACCTTGGTGAGCTGGCCCTTGTTTTCGGGCTTGAGCAGCGTGTCCACCGTGCCGTCCGGCAGCTTGCCGAAGGCATCATTGGTCGGTGCGAAGACCGTAAACGGCCCGTCGCCCTGAAGCGTTTCGACAAGACCGGCAGCCTTCACCGCTGCGACCAGCGTGGTGTGGTCAGCCGAGTTCACGGCATTTTCGATGATGTTCTTGTCGGCAAACATCGGCGCGCCGCCAACCATCGGGTTGTCGCCAACCGAGGCGGTCATTGCCTTGTCGTCCGCCATCATGGCTGTGTCTTCGCTCATGTCGGACTTCGGCAGAAGGACGGTGTCGATGACGTGGATCACGCCATTGGACTGATCAACGTCGGCGATCGTGACGGTTGCCACATTGCCGTTCTCGTCGGTCAGCGTGATCTTGTCGCCGTCCATCTTGGCCTGCAGTGTGCAGCCGCCAACCGTGTTGACCGGGTGCGTGCCACCGTCGTCGGCAATCATGCCCTGGATGGCGTCCGACATAGCGTCAGCCGCGACGACATGGCAGGTGAGGATCGTGGTGAGCTGATCCTTGTTCTCAGGCTTGAGAAGCGTTTCGACGGTGCCTTCCGGCAGAGCCTCAAATGCAGCGTTGACCGGCGCGAAAACGGTGAAGGGTCCGGGGCCCTGAAGGGTTTCCACGAGACCGGCAGCCTGAACCGCAGCGACCAGCGTGGTGTGATCAGCCGAGTTTACGGCATTTTCGACGATGTTCTTGTCGGCAAACATCGGCGCGCCGCCAACCATTGGGTTTTCAGCAGCAATCGCTGTGCTCGCAATCGCAATCGCAGTTGAGGTCGCCAAAGCGGTGAGTGTGGGAATACGCATATCTGTCTCCTCCGTGTGAATGTGACGGGAGGAGTCACGGCGTGAAGCTGACGAAGTTTCGCCGGTAAAGTCTATGTGAAGACGGCTTGATCCGGCGCGATGACGCCAGCGCCTCGCAGCCGGCGGAGAGAGCTACTCCGCCGGTGTCGGCTTCTTCTTGAACAGCCCGGTCAGGTTGTCCCACAGCTCGATCTTGGCGCCCTGGCGCTTCATGATCACGCCCTGCTGTAGGATCGACAGGAAGTTGTTCCACGCCCAGTAAATCACCAGACCGGCCGGGAATGTGGCCAGCATGAAGGTGAAGACGACCGGCATCCAGTTGAAGATCATTGCCTGCGTCGGGTCCGGCGGCGTCGGGTTCATGCGCATCTGCAGGAACATCGTGATGCCCATGATCAGCGGCCAGATGCCGATGAGCAGGAATGTCGGCACGTCGTAGGGCAGGAGACCGAACAGGTTGAAGATCGAAGTCGGGTCCGGAGCCGAGAGGTCGCGGATCCAGCCAAAGAATGGCGCGTGGCGCATCTCGATCGTGACGTAGAGCACCTTGTAGAGCGCGAAGAAGACCGGAATCTGGATCAGGATTGGCCAACAGCCGGCCAGCGGATTGATCTTCTCTTTCTTGTAGAGCTCCATCATCGCCTGCTGCTGCTTCATGCGGTCGTCCGCGTATTTTTCGCGGATTTCCAGCATGGCAGGCTGGACCTTCTTCATGTTCGCCATCGACTTGTAAGACTTGTTGGCGAGCGGGAAGAAGATGGCTTTCACCACAACCGTGGTGGCCAGAATGGCAAGGCCGAAATTGCCGAGAAGCTGGAACAGCCAGTCCATGAGATAGAAGACCGGCTTGGTGATGAAATAGAACCAGCCCCAGTCGATCAGGAGATCGAATTGGCGAATGCCGAGCTCTTCCTCATAGGCGTCGATGTTGGCGACCTGTTTCGCGCCAGCGAAGAAACGGCTCTCGACCGTCGCCGATGCGCCTGGCTGAACTGAAACCGGGTCGGCCAGATATGCAGCCTGATAGCGCGGCCGTCCGTTGCTGTCGAAATAGGCGTATGTCGGCTGGAAGCTGCCCTGCGGCGGAATGAGTGCGACGGCCCAATATTTGTCGGTGAAACCGAGCCAGCCATCGGTGGACTTTCCTGGCGTGATTTCGGGCGTCTCTTGGAGATCGTCGTAGTCGATCTCCTGCAAGCCCTCTTCGCCGGTAACGCCGATCAGGCCTTCGTGCAGCACGTAGATGCCGACGGTTTCAGGTGTTCCGAACCGCATCGTACGGCCATAGGGCGTGAGGTTGGCCGCCGCTGAGCCCGTGTTGGCAACGCTGTCCGTGACCGTGAACATATAGTCGGCATCGACGGCAATGGTGCGCGTGAAGGTCAGGCCTTCACCATTGTCATAGGTCAGCTCAACCGGTGTGGTGGGCGTAAGCACCGGCTCACCGGAGACCGACCAGACGGTGTTGTTGTTCGGCAGCGCTTCGACATTCTGGCCGCGATAGCCGAGTTCGACGAAATAGCCGTTCGGATCCTCAGCCGGGCGCAGAAGCTCGACATTGGCGGAGTCCTTGTCGACCGAGACCCGGTAATCCTTGAGTACCAGCTCATCCACACGCGCGCCGGTCAGGTTGATCGAACCGGAAAGCGTTGGCGTGTCTATCCGAACGCGCCCGCCGTTCTGAGTGGCTTCTGTGTTGTCGGCGCTCTGCGTGCCCTGGCTGGCGCCGGGCAGATCGGCAACGTCGGAATTGTCGACTGAGGGCAAATCGCTTCCGCCAGCGGGTGCGGCGGCTTCTTCCTGGCTCTCATTCTGCGCCGCTTCGATGCGGGCCGCCTCCTGCTGCGCTTCGATGCGGGGGTTCATGTAGAACACCTGCCACAGCGTCAGGATTGCTACTGAGAGCGCAATCGTGATGAAGAAATTGCGATTGTTTTCCATCGAGGTATTCAGCCCGCCTTGCGCATTCGCCGGGAAAGTTCGGATTTGAGCCGGTCGAAGGGCGCTTCGAGAATGTCGGTCCGCCCGACGATCACATAGTCATTGCCGCTTGCCATGTCATCGGCGGCATGGGTGCGAATTGCCTCACGCAGCCGCCTGCGGATCCTGTTTCTGGTCACAGCCTTTCCGGTTTTTTTCGTAACCGTGAGGCCAAAGCGTGGCGGCTCGTCGTCGCCACGCTTCAATATTTCAAGCAGGAAAAGCGGCCCGCGCCGCTTCTCGCCTTTTCGAACGGCAAGAAACTCGGCCCTCTTGCGCAGTTTGCGCGGGAGGCCGCGTTTTGCCTCTCGGGCCAGCTTCCCGGCTCCGGCTTGGTCAGGCGCTGAGGCGCTTGCGGCCGCGCGCGCGGCGCGCTGCTACGACCTTGCGGCCGCCGGTGGTTGCCATGCGCGAGCGAAAACCGTGACGCCGCTTACGGACGAGTTTGGATGGCTGATAAGTACGCTTCATTTGTTTCAATACCGCGGTGTGCGGCCCTTCTTGGGTCTGTCTCGATGGTCAAGATCAGGAGCGTTGTCGCAGGCTGCCCCAATGCGCGAAAAAACAGTCGCCGGACGGGGCGCCCGAGCGTGCGCGGCTTATAGAAACGAAGGGGCTTGAAGTCAATCGCTGGCGTTCCGCACCTTCTTCTGTATGTGCCCTGCCGCGTCAACGCGCCTTCTCACGCTTCGGTGAGGGTGCGCGCGAACGCCCTCAAAAGGCGGTGAGACCGGTGCTCCCGCGCTTGCCCATCTGGCAGCCAGGCCTCAAGTGAACGCCATCTCAACGAGCCCGGACAAGCACCAGCCAGTGACCGAAGTACAAATTCAAACCCTAAATTTCTCCCGCCGCCGCATACTCGCAGCCTCCGCAACACTTGCCGCATCGGCTATGTTGCCGGGCGCCGCGCAAGCCGCAATGCGCAATTTCACGCCGCGCGGCAGCGCCTCGGTGGATCATACTGCATTCGATCGCATGTTGCAGAGCTACGTCGTGCCCGACGGGCAGGGCTACAACGCTGTGAACTACCGCCGGCTGAAATCGGAGGCGCAGGATGCTTTGCGCGGTTACCTGGCGGGACTTTTGGCCGTTTCGCCGTCCGCACTCTCCGGTGCGGATGCGCATGCCTACTGGATCAACCTCTACAACGCCAAGACGCTCGAGGTGGTGCTCGAATATTACCCGGTCAGCTCCATTCGCGAGATCAATCTAGGCGGCGGCGGCCTCTTCGGGCGCGGGCCCTGGTCGCGCAAGCTGATTTCCGTGGAAGGCACCGAGCTCTCGCTAGACAATATCGAGCATGACATCGTGCGGCCTCTCTTTGGCGACCCGCTCAGCCATTACGGCCTCAACTGCGCCTCATATTCCTGTCCGAACCTCGCCACCCGCGCCTATACGGGCGCGAATGTGGACGCGCTCCTGGCGCAAGGCGCAGCGGAATACATCAACCATCCGCGCGGTGTAGCGGTCTCAAAGGGCAGCATCACCGCTTCGAAAATCTACTCCTGGTACGCCGACGACTTTGGCGGCCGCCGTGGGCTGAAGCCGCATTGGCTCGGTTATGCGCGGCCCGATCACGCGCGCAAAATTGAATCTGCATCGATAGGGGGCTACGGCTATGACTGGCGACTCAATGAGGTCTGAGGGGGTCATGACGTCACCCGGCACTGACGAGCCTGGAGAACAGAAGCGCCAGAGCTATTGGCGCTATCTGCCGCTGCTGGTCATTCTGGCCGGTCTTGCCTTTGGCTATGCCATGGGCTGGCATCAGTTTCTAAGCCTCAGCTATCTATCGGAAAGCAGTGAAGCACTGCTTGCCATGGTGGAGAGCTACCCGATTATCGCGCCACTGCTTTTCTTCGTGGTCTACGTGCTTGCGACGGCGTTTTCGTTCCCCGCTGCCTCGGTGCTCACAATCTTCGCGGGCTTCCTCTTCGGCTGGTTGCAGGGCGGGCTGCTGGTCGCATTCGCTGCCACGCTGGGAGCAACCATGCTTTTCCTAGCGGCGCGAAGCGCCTTCGGGGATGCGCTGCGGCAGCGTGTACGCGGGCCGGCTGCGAGGCTCGCCGATGGCTTTGAGGAAAACGCGTTCGGCTATCTGCTGGTGCTTCGGCTTGCGCCCGTTTTTCCGTTCTTCGTAATCAACATAGCGCCGGCCCTCTTCAAGGTACCGCTGCGCACTTATGTGACCGCGACGTTCATTGGGATTCTGCCCGGCACCTTTGCATATGCCTGGCTCGGGCAGGGCGTTGGCTCGGTGCTCGATGCCGCACGTGCGGCCGGCGAGGAGCCGTCAGTTGCCAGCCTGGTCACCCCTGAGATTACATTGGCATTCGTGTTCTTGGCCGTCGTCGCCCTAATCCCGACGATGGTGCGCACGGTGCGTGGCAAGCTGGCCCGCAGATAGAATTTTCGGAGAGGAACTTCGTTTCATGACCACCCTGTTGAAGCCCGATATCTGCGTGATCGGGGGCGGGTCCGGCGGGCTCACTGTTGCCGCCGCATGCGCGTCCTTCGGCGTCCCCGTCGTTCTGGTGGAGCGCGGCAAGATGGGCGGCGACTGCCTCAACTATGGCTGCGTTCCCTCCAAGGCGATGATCGCCGCCGGCAAGCTGGCGCAATCGATGCGCAAGGCTTCCGGCTTCGGCATTGCCGATGTCGAGCCCGAGATCGACTTCAAGAAGGTGAACAAGCACATCCACTCGGTGATCGACGCCATCGCCCCCAATGACTCGGTCGAGCGCTTCACTGCGCTTGGTGTGCGGGTCATTGAGGAGGAGGCCAGGTTCGTCGACCGCAAGACGGTGCGCGCCGGCGAGTTCGAAATCCGTGCCCGCCGCTTCGTCATCGCCACGGGCTCGTCGCCGCTCGTGCCGCCCATTCCGGGGCTGGACGATGTCGACTACCTGACCAACGAGACAATCTTCGAGCAGACCCGCAAACCGGCCCATCTGATCGTGATCGGCGGTGGACCGATCGGCATGGAGATGGCGCAGGCGCATCGCCGCCTCGGATCGGACGTGACAGTTGTGGAAGCCCTTTCCGCACTCGGCAAGGACGACCCGGAACTGGCGGCCATCGCGCTCAAGCGGCTGCGTGGCGAGGGCATCGTCATCCACGAAGGCACCAAGGTGGTGAAGGTCGAAAAGCGCGGCCGCTCCGGCGTGCGGGTGCATGTCGAGAGCAAATCGGGTGCGACCCATGTCGACGGCTCACACCTTCTCGTCGCGGCCGGCCGCGCGGCCAATGTGTCGGGCCTCGGGCTGGAGGAAGCCGGCATTGCCTATGAGCGGCGCGGCATCAAGGTCACCGACAAGCTGCGCACGACCAACCGCAAGGTCTACGCCATCGGCGATGTCGCCGGCGGCCTGCAGTTCACACATGTTGCGGGCTATCATGGCGGGGTTGTCGTGCGCGCGCTCCTGTTCCGCCTTTCCGCGCGTGAAAACCGCTCCATCATCCCGTGGGCAACCTATACTGATCCGGAGCTGGCGCAGGTCGGCATGACAGAGGCGGACGCAGCCAAAGAGGGCGGTCCGCTTTCAGTGCTGCGCTGGCCTTATGCGGAGAATGACCGCGCGCAGGCGGAGCGCAAGACGGACGGCTTCATCAAGATCATCGCCGGCAGACGCGGCCGCATTCTGGGCGCCGGCATTGTCGGTGCAAATGCAGGCGAGATGATCAATGTCTGGGCGCTTGCGATCTCCAAAGGCATGACGCTGCGCGACATGACGGCTTACGTGCCGCCATACCCGACCATGACTGAAATTGGCAAAAGGGCCGCGATCACATATTTTGCCGGTGTGACACGCAAGCCCTTCGTGCGCTGGCTGGTGCGCATCCTGCGCCGGTTCGGCTGACACGGAGATCGAAGTCCAAGGGAGCGCTATGTCGGCGTCTCGCGGGAATGACAGGGATGACGCGCAGCAGGGTCCGCGCGAAGTGCCGCTGACGCGCGGTCTTTCGACCAAGCTGCTGCTGCTCACCGTTCTTTTCGTGCTCCTGGCCGAAGTGCTGATCTTCCTGCCTTCTGTAGCGAACTTCCGCCTGCAATGGCTCGGCGAGCGGTTGGGCACCGCGGCCTCCGTTGCAACCGTTCTTATGCATGCCGACACGATGGACCTGAGCCAGGTTGCGCAGGACGACGTGCTGATGTCGATTGGCGCCAAGGCCATTGCGGTGCGCGACGAGGGTGAGTCACGTCTGCTGGTGGTGACCGAGATGCCGCCGCAGGTCGATATTCATGTCGATCTCGAAGCTTCCGGCCCGATGCTGGCAATTGCTGGCGCGCTCGACACTCTCTTCTATGGCGGCGACATGACGCTCAGGGTCACCGGCCCGGTTGGCGCGAGCGACAAGATTTTCGAGCTCATCGTTCCAGATACGCAGCTGCGCCGCGCGATGCTGACCTTCTCGCGCAACGTGGCTGGCCTTTCGTTGCTGATTTCGCTGATCACCGCCACGCTCGTCTTCTACGCCATCAACCGCATGATGATCCGGCCGGTGCGCCGCATGACACAGTCGATGCTGACTTTCGCCCAGGCACCGGAGGACGCCAGCCGCGTGATCACCCCCCGCGAGCGCGCCGACGAGCTTGGCGTTGCGGAGCGTGAGCTGGCCAGCATGCAGGCAACACTTCAGCGCACGCTTTCCGAACAGAAGCATCTGGCCGACCTCGGCCTCGCGGTTTCCAAGATCAATCACGACATGCGCAACATCCTCTCCTCCGCGCAGCTGATCTCCGATCGCCTGCGGCTGGTAAAGGACCCGACGGTGCAGACATTTGCGCCAAAGCTGGTGCGCGCCATCGACCGCGCTGTTTCCTACACTGAAGGCGTGCTTGCTTATGGCCGCACGCAGGAGGCACCTCCCTCGCGCCGCCGGGTGAGGCTCTCCATGCTGGTGGATGACGTGATCGGCCTGCTTGGCGTGGATGCTTCGCCTGGCATCGAGTTCTCCAATTCGGTCCATCCCGATCTTGAGATCGATGCCGACGCCGAGCAGTTATTCCGTGTACTGTCCAATCTCGGCCGCAACGCCGTTCAGGCGATGGCGGGGGACACGGACGACGCGCTGGTGCGCCGCCTGACGATCGCCGCCGAGCGCACCGGCACTGTCTGCCGCGTCACCGTTTCCGACACGGGCCCCGGCCTGCCGAAGAAGGCGCGCGAAAATCTCTTCGCAGCTTTCCGGGGTTCGGCGCGCAGCGGAGGCACCGGCCTCGGCCTCGCAATCGCCAACGAGCTGGTGCGCGCTCATGGCGGCACGCTGGAACTTGTGGAGAGCATTGGCGGCAGCACCGTCTTCGCAATCACCATCCCCGACCAGCCGGTGAGCCTGGACGAAGCTCGCAGCGCAATGCGCCGGCCCGCCTGAGCGGGTCTGGCCGTTCGGGCGGCAGCACCGCCCATTTCCTCGCCGGTTTCATCTCGTCCACGCGATACCTCGCTTTGCAGCCCTGTGAGTGGGAGGTGGTTAAGCCTTTTGTACAGAAAGCGGAAACCCTCGAAAATTTGAGGTTGGGGCTTCTTGCATTTCGGGTTCTGTATCGCTAGGTAGCCCAATCTCCGGTTTCGGTCGGAGGTTTGCGGCGGTCGATTGGCCTGTCCGCGAGGCGCCCGTAGCTCAGCTGGATAGAGCACCAGACTACGAATCTGGGGGTCAGAGGTTCGAATCCTTTCGGGCGCGCCACCTAACTATCTGAAAATCATAAGAATATCTATTTGTTTCGCGTGCCGAGCGATCTTGTTAGGCTCGCTATAGGCTCATGCCGGCTTAGGGCTACTTTCATAATCAGGACACCGCTGCGGCTATTGGCGCCAACTATGGCACCGATAACTGCGGAAGAAACTCGGAAGTGGCACAAACGAGACAATCCCGGTTCAACACATCCGTTGCTGATGGCCGGGTGTCGACTCACAATCGGGCATTGGACAAACGGCACAGGGCGCCAATCCACAATTCGTCTCGAACCTCGTTGCCGCCTGACAGGGTGGGATCAACCGTGCCGCACTGGGACATACATCATTACAATGGCCAACCAGTGGATGCCGATCCATGAGAGTTCGATCGACGCTGACATAGCGAGATTAGAACGATTTCATATATCTATTGCATTTGACATCTATCGCGGCATCTAGGAGGCTCTTCGAACTACGGCATCGGCCCCTGTCCCGAATAGAAAATGACGGTGACCCGCGCTGCGTCGATGCGACCTGGATCACTCCTCATACCATCGGAGTGCTCTTTTGCAGGAGCGTACTAATTGTTGAAAAAATTGAATAGCACTTCACAAACGGAATTGAATGCACCCGTCGCGGTAAAGGTCGCGTCGGTCGACAAGATTTTCCCGACGCAAAGCGGCCAGAACATTTTGGCGCTAAAGAACGTTTCGCTGGACATCAAAGAAGGCGAGTTCGTTGCTGTCGTCGGACCAAGTGGTTGCGGCAAGAGCACGCTGATGCGGATCGTTTGCGGCCTTGATCGTGCTACCAACGGCTCCGTCTATGTTGGAAATCAACTTGTGCGCGCACCTGGCGACGATGTCGGTGTTGTGTTCCAAAACGCAGTGCTTCTGCCTTGGCTCGACGTACGTGGGAACATATTGCTTCCAGTCGATCTCAAAGGTAGGCGAAGCACAGCAGACGAAGAACGCCTTCAAGAACTGCTGAAGATGACAAGGCTCGAGGGATTCGACAGCAAATACCCGTTCGAGTTGTCAGGCGGCATGAAGCAAAGAGTAGCGATCTGCCGCGCCCTGATGTGCGAACCGTCCCTACTTGTAATGGACGAGCCGTTCGGCGCTCTCGACGCGATGACCCGCGAGTCCATGAATTTGGAACTCATGAGAATCTGCGCAGAGACAAATGCAACTGTGATGTTCATTACCCACAGTGTCGCCGAAGCCGTGTTGATCGCCGACCGGGTCGCTGTCATGACCGCGAGACCCGGTGAAATCGCCGAAATTATTGATATCGACATTCCTCGTCCGCGGGACTTGTCAGTATTTTCTCTGGAGCGTTTCAATGTCTACACAACTCGAATTAGGGAACTCCTCGGTGCAGAGACGATTGTCTGATGTGGTTGCTTTTCGACGGATCTCACCGCACCTGCTCGCAGCCATTGGATTGCCGCTGGCGACGCTCATTCTTTTGGTTTGGTACTGGGACTGGGCCGTAACTGCCTACGAAATTCCTACCACACTCCTTCCCAGGCCTTACGATGCTTTCCAGTCACTGTCCCAGGGGATCGCGGATGGGAGCCTTGTATTCCACACTTGGGTGACGCTTCAGGAGGTAGTCTATGGATTTGTAATCGGCGCTGCCGGAGGTCTGCTTCTCGGTATTTTGATCGCAGAGTCAAACTACGTGCGGATGGCCTTGTTCCCCTTCCTGATTGCGTTCCAAATGGTCCCCAAGGTAGCAGTGGCGCCGCTCTTCATTATCTGGCTAGGCTATGGGATTACGTCAAAGATTGCGATTGCCGCTAGTATCACCTTCTTCCCGGTTGTGATCAATACAATCGCAGGTTTGAGGTCAGTTGACGTAGCTACCATAGAAATGTTGCGTGCATACAGAGCAAGCCGATGGCAAGTATTTCATCGCGCAAAGCTACGTTATGCATTGCCGTATATTTTTGCTAGTCTTGAAGTGGCAATCGTCTTGGCTGTAATTGGAGCAATTGTTGCAGAATTTGTTGGTTCGTCGAGCGGACTGGGTTACTTGATATTGCAAGCAACGCACACACTTGAGACCGGAGAAATATTTGCGGTGCTTGTGATGCTCTCCATTCTGGGGGTGCTTTTGAACGGCTTGGTGCGCTTTTTCGCAAAGCGCGCGTTGTTCTGGCACGAGAGCGAGCGAAGTACTTCTCGTTGATCCTCCCAAGACAACGATACCTGCGACCGCCAGATTGGCGGTCGTTTTTTTTCTGCCGGTATATCTCGGTTAAGTCGGCTTGCTCGTTTCCATCTAATAGTTGGATCGGGCCGTTACCTATTCTGAATTGGACAGCCGTACGGCCTCCGAAGACAATTCCCGAGTGGCGATCGAGATCGTCCCAACAACTAAGAGTGAAATATGTCTAAACGTCTCCATCTCGTTTGGTTTCTTGCTGGAATTTGCCCGCGCGGTTGGGCCGACCCTCGCTGGGGGGCAGGCTACGACTACCGCCGACCGGAGCTGTACATGGATGCGGCCCGCACGCTCGAACGAGGGATGTTCGATGCTGTGCTGATTGCAGACCAGCCGTCTATAGACGACACGTACACGGGATCGATAGCGCCAGCGCTGCGCGCCGGAAATGACAGTCTATGCGGTGACCCGCTCGTCCCACTAGCGATGATGGGTGCGGTGACCAAACACATCGGGTTGGTTCCTACCCTTACGACGACCTTCCATCCTCCATATCTGTTGGCGCGGCAGCTCAATGCAATGGACCACATGACGAATGGGCGGGCTGGATGGAACGTTGTAACCAGCACGCGGCTCACCGACGGTCATAACTTCGGCATCGATCTTCCTGACAAAGACCTCCGCTACGACATGGCCGACGAATTCGTTGAGCTCTGCCATAAACTCTGGAATAGCTGGGAACCAGACGCCATCGAAATGGATATTGGTGGTGGCCAATTCGCCAACCCGGAGAAAGTCTCTGCGATAAATTTCGAAGGAAAGTGGTTTCGTTCGCGAGGACCCTTGACTATGCCCCGCTCACCCCAGGGCTCGCCGGTCATCTTCCAAGCAGGTGGGTCAGGTCGCGGACGACAGTTCGCTGCAAAAAACGCGGACTGCATTTTGAGCAATCAAAATTCGATCGCCGGCATGAAAGAATATGTCGATGACGTCACGGCGCGTTCCAAGGAATTCGATCGCCCCGTACCGCGCGTCCTTTTCAGCATTCAGCCTATCGTGGGGGATACTCAAGAAGCGGCAGAGGAGAAGCGGCGGGCCTATGAGCGGCTCGCCGACCATGAGGCCTATCTCACGTCTGGTCTAGTATTCGCTTCAATGTCGCTTGGTGTCGACATGGCACAATTCGATCTGGATACACCCCTGGCTGACCAACTTCACAAGCTTGACGGCAAGAAGCCTGGCGAATCTCTTCTCTTTCAGTATTTCAAGGCTCGGCCGGATGTGACACCGCGAGACATCGGCCGCAATGAAGCGCTGAAAACCACATTGCCGATGTGCGGCACGCCCGAGCAGATCGCGCGACAAATGCAGGAAGTTGCGGAGGAGACGGGTGCTGCAGGGTTCATGATCCGCGAAGCGTTTTTGCCGTCATACTTGTCCGACATCGTTGATCGTGTGGTGCCCGAATTGCAAGCGATCGGGGCGATGCGGACCGCATATGCAGGCAAGACTTTCAGAGAGAATATCTTGGAATTCTAGAAATCGGCCTATTGCAACCGGGGTCGCGAGCGCAGGAGAGAACTATGTACGTCAACAAAAGTTCATTTTTGGAACTGAACCGTAGGAAGTTTCTGGGGGCGGCGGCATCAGCGCTGGCTCTACCAGTAACTGGGTCGTTGCCCGCCCTGGGATCCGATACATCGCTGGCTATCGGTATGGCGAACTCGGTGATGACCGTCACATACCCTTACATCACTACCTCTCTGGCACATGGGTTCTTCGAGGAGGAGGGCGTGAATGTTGATGTTGTGATGGGACAGAACTCGTCGCAGATTTTGTCGCTACTTGCAGGCGGAACCGTCGACCTCGTTTTCTGTAATCCTGAGCCCGTAATCCAGCTTGCTGCTGACAAGAACGTGCCGGTAAAGAGCGTCTTCGTCGTTCTGGTCGCTCAATACATTCTAACGGTGCCAGAAGGAAGCCCGATCCAAACGGTCAAGGACCTCAAGGGCAAGCGCATCGGCATGGCTAGCCCTGTTTCAGGCATAGACTACCTCAAGGCGCGCCTGATGGACGAGGGAATGTCAGTAGATGACATCGAGATTGTTCCCACAGGTTTTGGCGGGCAGACAATTGAGGCTGTCAAACAGGGCCAAGTCGATGCAATCATGTACTGGAGTGATGCATTGGCTCTATTTCGGTATTCGGGGTTGGAGCTACGGAATTTGCCCAAAGCCGATTGGGAGCAGGGACTCTATCAGTATGTAGCTGCTACTCGCCAGGATGTGATCGATACTAAGCCCGAGGCGCTTAAGCGAGCTCTAAGGGCGATGGCAAGAAGCCAGATGCTCTCTGTTGTTTCGCCAAAGGCAACAATTGACGCATTCTGGAAGCAGTATCCGGATCAAGCGCCGAAGGCCGGGGAAGAAGAGGCTGCATTCGGGCAGGCGCTGGCGCGGGTCAGACAGCAGAACACGGTTATCGGAATCGAAAGTAATCCAAGCCGAGAAACCATTATGAGTCACCAGTGGGGCAAGCAGGAACTGTCTTCCTGGGACCGTATGCAGGAAAACCTGCTCAGGGTGGGCTCTCTAAAAAACAAGGTGGACCCCGCAACCTTGTTCGACGACCAGTTCAGCGCCTATGCGAATGACTTTGATCGTGAACAGATTTATGAACTGGCTGCAGCAGCGGAATAGTTTGTGCGACTACGGAGCCCCGTGCGAAGCATCGGGGCTCCTTCCCATCCTGCGTCTAGACGTCATCGATCTTGCGCAACATTCCTGGAAACGCCTTCATCTGTCGTAGCGCTTCCTTCTGGACCTCTTTGACGATTTCAACCACCGCGCGCGACTGTGGTCTATCGCTACGCCAGAAGATACCTCGCTCTACGGAAAGTCCCTCGATCCGCGCACCTTTCCAGCGGCCTTTTTCAACATCGTCAGCGATCCAAGCTGCGGGCATCATTACGAACCCAAAATCTGAATTTAGCGCTGAATGCGCTACTGCACGAATGTCGCCTTCAACGACGGACGCGGTTTGTACCTTTGAGTGCATGTTAAGTCGCCGCAAAGCGTCTCCCACAAACTTCGCGTTGATCAATGGGAGCCCCGCAAGCTCGTTCGGCTGTAGGCTGGTTCTATTTTTAAATGGCCAAATAGATTTCGAACTTGCCAGCCATATATCTTCGCTGAAAAGCGGAAGGTTGGCGAGATCTTGGTGCCGCACGTTTTGCATCATGATTGCTACATCGAGCTGGCCTGAGAGGAGGGCATTGGTCAATTCCCCGGTCAGGCCTTCTTTGATCTTAAACGACACCTTGGGGTGCATCGCAGCGAATTTCGCGACCAGCGGCCCTACGAACAGGTCACCCGTCGACGGAAGATAACCGAGTCGGATTTCGCCGACCGGCTCGGCTGCGTGGGATCGAGCCTCGTCCACCAATTGTTCGGAGAGTCGGATGATCGCTTCCGCGCCTTCAGCAAATTTGGCGCCTTCAAGTGTGGCCTTTACGCCGCGCGGGTGCCTTACGAGGAGCATTATTCCGAGTTCCTCCTCGAGCATCTTGATGGTCCTGCTGAGGGCTGACTGGGCGACGTTCAGCTCGGAAGCGGCTTTAGTCACGCTCTCAAGCCTAATTACTGTAGTCACTTGCCTGAGAGCTCTCAGGTCCATTTTACTCCTCCATTCGATATAACAACATTAGATCGGACACATAGAAAACATGCAATAGACATATGGTAGTTGCCATGGGAGTTTTGGCAACCGAAATCGAAAATCGCAGACGCAGGAGCCGAGATGCCGAAACCATTCCCACTGTCCACCTGTCGGGAAGCCTCAGGGTTGGTGTTCTTCTCGGGGCAAGTTCCGCTTAACAACGGGGAGCTGATTGGTGACGATTTCGCCGAGCAAGCAAGGCAGGCTTTTCAGAACCTTGCACATGCTTTGTGGGAAGTAGGTCTGCACGAAACTGACGTGATCAAGTGCAATTGCTATTTGAGAAACGCGTCCGACATGCCGCGCTTCAACGAGATCTATGAAGGGTTCTTTGGAGCGCCTTTCCCCGCGCGCACGACAATATTGGCCGAGTTTCCAAACCCGGCATTTCTCATCGAGATTGAGGCCATTGCACAACGTGGATGACCGGCAGGTATTCGCCAGGGTAGGGAAGACTGATGCAGAAAACGACTGTGCCTGAACCATCCGAGCGCGTTCGCGCTGTACGAGATGGAATGCTCGTGGAGTGGGATGTTCCAATTGTCATGGACGATGGAATAGCGTTGCGCGCCGATATTTTCAGGCCGCCGAACGAAGGGACTTTTCCGGCAATCTTGAGCTATGGCCCTTATGCGAAAGGGCTTAGCTTTCAAGAATATTTCCCAAAGCAGTGGCAGCAAATGTGCAAGGCGTTCCCCGAGGTGCTCGAGGGGTCATCGTGCAAATATCAGAACTGGGAAGTTGTTGACCCAGAGAAGTGGGTGCCCGACGGCTATGCGTGTGTGCGTATCGACAGTAGGGGAGCCGGACGCTCGCCAGGGTACATAGATCAGCATAGCCCAAGGGAAGCGCAGGATTTCCACGATTGCATAGAATGGGTCGCAAAACAGAACTGGTGCAATGGCAAAGTTGGCCTAAATGGAATCTCCTACTACGCCGTAAATCAGTGGCGTGTTGCGAGTTTGCAGCCACCTCACCTGGCGGCTCTGTGTGTATGGGAAGGCTGCGCGGACCGATACCGGGAATCCACCCATCATGGTGGAATTCTATCAACCTTCGCGCGTGACTTTCAGCCCAAACAAATACTGAGGGTGCAGCATGGACTTGGGACCCGGGGACCGCGCAGCTCAGTTACCGGAGAGTATGTAAGCGGCCCACGCGAACTCGATGATTCTCAGTTGGAGAAAAACCGCGCACCTCAGTGGCAGCAGCTGCAAGAAAACGAACTCGACAACGAATTTTATCAGACCCGGTCGGCAGTGTGGAACAAGATCGAAGTGCCGTTACTTTCAGCTGGCAATTGGGGCGGACACGGCCTTCACCTGCGCGGCAATATCGAAGGATTTCTGCGCGCGGCATCCCGAGAAAAATGGCTGGAAGTGCACGGGCATGCCCATTGGACGCATTTCTACTCAGACTATGGGCTGAGTCTCCAAAAGAAGTTTTTTGGCCACTTTCTGAAGGGTGAGGACACCGGGTGGGCCAAGCAGCCAAAAGTGCAGCTGCAAATCCGTCACCCCGGTGAGCGATTCGTGCAGCGAGACGAAGCAAGTTGGCCAATTGATAGAACTCAATGGATGAAGCTCTATCTCACCGAGAACCAAAAACTATCCCCGAAGCCGTCTTCGCAGGACGGAGTCATCGAATTCGACGCCCTTGGGGACGGACTTCAGTTCAAAACCGAGCCTCTAGCTGAGGAGGTCGAAATAACTGGTCCGTTGATGTCACGTATGTTGGTTTCGTCAACCACGTCCGATGCCGATCTGTTCTTGGTACTTAGTCTTTTTGACCCAGAGGGTCGGGAGGTTCTTTTTCACGGTGCTAATGACCCTGCGATGCCGATCGCGATGGGCTGGCTGCGCGCATCACATCGCAAGCTCGATTGCTCGGTCTCGCTTCCTTACCGGCCCTACCATTCACACGATGAAAAGCTGCCCCTGAGCCCGGGTATTCCGGTTCCACTCGATATCGAAATTTGGCCAACGTGCATCGTATGTCCAAAAGGATATACGTTGGCACTTTCCGTTAGAGGCAAGGACTTTGAACATAGTGGCCCTGCGGTGCCTTCCCCATGGGGTGGCGAGCCCATGAGGGGTGCTGGGCCATTTCAGCACAACGATGAAGCGGACAGACCTCGAGACGTTTTCGGAGGTCGGACAACGATCCACATCTCAAAGGGCGAAGAACCATACTTGCAGTTGCCCGTTATTCCTCCAAAATCAGAGCCCAATCGCAACTGCCTGGCGTTCGAATAATCTAGTCATTGTTGCATTTATCATACGATAAAATTATGAGGTCACCACTGATGGTTTCAGAAGGTGGCGTCGAATGGCCAACTATCGAAAGCCCGTGGCTAATCAAGACGGCGGGCAGATCAAACGAAAACTCAGTGCAGCTGAGCGCCGAACAGCCTACATTGAAGGGGCCATTCGTTGCTTTTCAGAGATCGGTTTCGATGCCAGCACGAGGGAAATCGCTCGCTTTCTTGGAGTTACGCAGCCGCTTCTATATAAGTATTTTCCCAGCAAAGAAGAGCTTATCAATGAAGTATATAGGCACGTATATCTAGGAAGGTGGGGGAAAAACTGGGCTAGTCAACTTCACAACCGCGCTATTCCAATAAGAGAGCGCCTGATTGACTTTTACATCGACTATTATAGATCAGTTTTCGATCGAGACTGGTTGCGTATTTACCTATTCTCTGCGCTTCGGGGTGCCAAAATAAACAAATGGTATGTCGAGATGTTGGAGGCGCAAGTTATCCGGCCAATTGCACTCGAGCTCAAGCGTGAGTTGATATCAACCGAAGGTCAGAATGCATCTGAGGCGGAAGTGGAGGCGGTCTGGTCGCTTCAGTCTTCTGTATATTACTACGGCGTTCGATCGCTCGTCTACGAAGTAGAGCCGAGCGTCGACGTTGCAACGATGATTGCAAATTCAGTTGATTCGCTAATGGCAGTGTTTCCCAATCTGTCGTCTGGGCGCGAGCAAACCTAGTCATCCCGTTTGCAAATTCATCCCTGTAAGAGGGGTTCCTCGTTGTTTATCAATCGATAAATTTTCTTGACTGTAAGGTTATCGATTGATAACAAGGTGGAAACGGAGGATGCTATGCCCCAACAAGCCGACTACATCACGATCAACGACATTCGAGAGACTGCAAAACGCCTCTCCAATTGGGGACGCTGGGGGCCGGAAGATCAGATCGGTACACTGAATCTCATTGGGGAAGAGGAGATCAAATACGCATCTTCGTTGGTGCGACGCGGAAAGACATTTTCATTAGCGCTGTCGCTGAAGGAAAAGATTCAGTCGGGCTTGTTTGGCGGTCGCTGGAACCCCATTCATTCCATGCTCGCCACCGGCACCGACGCAGCAACCGGACGTCAAGACGAACCGTCGCCATACCTGCGGTACGCCGACGATGCGATCAGTATGCCTTGTCAGTCATCTACGCAGTGGGACGCTCTCTGCCACATCTTCCTCGATGACAAGATGTACAACGGATTTGACGCAACGCTGGTCGACGCGCGGGGCGCTCAAAAGCTAGGTATCGAACATGTTCGCGATCGGATGGTTGGTCGTGGCGTATTGCTTGATATCGCTCGCTACAAGGGCGTCGAACATCTTGCCGACGGTGAGGCGGTAGACGCCAATACGCTGGATCAGTGCATCGCCGCGCAGAAGGTTGAGATCAGGAAGGGCGATTTCGTAATCGTTCGAACTGGGCAACAGGAACGATGTCTCGCAAGCGGCGACTGGACAGGCTACGCCGGAGGCGATGCACCGGGCCTCGCGTTCGATACAGCGGAATGGCTGAAAGACAAAGATGTCGCCGGCATTTGCACCGACACCTGGGGATGTGAGGTTCGGCCGAACAACTCCGAGGCCAACCAACCCTGGCATTGGGTTGTGATTCCAGCGCTCGGCATCTCCATGGGCGAGATATTCTATCTCAAGGAACTGGCTGAGGATTGCGATCAGGACCGGGTCTTCGAGTTCCTCTTCGTAGCGCCTCCTCTCCATCTTCCAGGTGGCGCAGGATCACCTATCAATCCGCAAGCAATCAAATAGGCAGCTCGATGGCAATCAGACTCAAATCCGCTTCTACGAAGAAGCTTTCAACCTCGTCGGGCCGATCTGTACGCGACACGGTCGAGGAGATCATCGATGAAGTAGCAACGCGCGGAGACCATGCGGTCCGTTTGTACTCGGAAAAGTTCGACAGCTGGTCTCCGGATGCGTTTCGCCTCGGCGATGGCGAGATCAATCGACTGATTGCGCAATTGAGTGAGGACGAACTCCGCGACATTCAGTTCGCGCAGGAGCAAGTGCGCAACTTCGCTGGCGCGCAGAGAGCTTGCGTAACTGACTTGGAGATTGAAACGCGGCCGGGTGTCGTTCTTGGTCATCGAAATGTGCCGATCGGGTCCGTCGGTTGTTATGTGCCGAGCGGCAGGTATCCGATGATCGCTTCGGCTCATATGTCGGTGGTGACCGCCAAGGTCGCAGGCGTCCCGAGAGTTGCAGCATTCACGCCCCCGTTCCAGGGTCAGCCACACCCGGCCATCGTTGCCGCGCTCCACTTCGGCGGCGCCGACGAAATCTATATTCTAGGTGGTGTGCAGGCCGTCGCTGCCATGGCGCTCGGGACTGATTCAATCGAGGCGGTCGATATGATCGTCGGACCAGGCAATGCCTATGTGGCTGAGGCGAAAAGGCAACTCTTTGGAAGGGTAGGTATCGATCTATTCGCCGGACCAACTGAGACACTCGTCATCGCAGATGAGATTGCCGACCCCGAGATATGTGCAACTGATCTTCTCGGGCAAGCGGAGCACGGCCCAACATCTCCCGCAGTCTTGCTCACTACCTCGCAACGCCTCGCAGAGCGCACATTGGTTGAAGTGGAGCGATTGCTGACCATATTGCCGACAGCCGAAGTCGCTCAGCGTTCCTGGGAGGATTTTGGTGAGGTCATTGTCTGCGACGATTTGGATGAAGCTGTTCAAATAGCGAACCAGCTCGCATTCGAGCATGTGCAGGTAATGACCGCCGATCCGGATTATTTTCTGCAGAACATGACGAACTATGGCGCACTATTCCTGGGTGAGCGGACGAACGTTGCCTACGGCGATAAGGTCATAGGAACCAACCACACTCTGCCGACCTCAAGGGCAGCCCGCTACACCGGTGGATTGTGGGTTGGCAAATTTCTGAAGACGGTGACCTACCAGCGTGTCACGACCGACGAAGCTTCTTCGGAGATTGGAGAATACTGTTCGCGGCTTTGCATGATGGAAGGGTTTGTGGGCCACGCTGAGCAAGCCAACATCCGGGTCCGCCGCTTCGGCGGTAAGAATGTTGCCTATGGGGCCGCTTGTGACTAATTCGGCCATCGCCTCAAGCTTTAGCATCATGGGCAAGCGTGCCCTCGTTACCGGCGGTAGCCGCGGTATTGGTAGGGCTGCTGCTCTCGCGCTAGCGGAGAGCGGAGCGGCTGTTGACGTGCTTGCACGCACGTCCGCCGATTTACATCGGGTTCAAGCGGATGTTCGGTCACTCGGACGCGATAGCGATGCCATCGAATGCAATGTGCTTGATGATGTCGAACTCAAACGTCAGCTTGGGAACCGGCCACCTTACGACATTCTTGTCAACAATGCCGGGACCAATCGACCTAATCCGCTGACGGAAGTTTCGATGGATGATTTCGACGCCGTGATGGCCTTGAACGTTCGCTCGTTGTTTCGAATTACGCAGTTGGTCGTACCCGGCATGGTTGGGCTGGGGGGCGGATCGATAATTAACATATCCTCACAAATGGGTCATGTCGGTGCTGCCAACCGCTCGGTCTATTGTGCCTCGAAGTGGGCCGTTGAGGGGCTGACGCGGGCTCTCGCCGTGGAATTGGCTCCAGCCGGTGTTCGGGTGAATACCGTCTGTCCGACATTTGTACTTACCGAGATGACCAGGCCTTTCTTCGAAGACGAGTCTTTTCGCGCTGAGGTGCTCGGCAAAATAAAATTAGGCCGCCTTGCTGAGGACAGGGATCTTGTCGGCGCGATCGTGTTTCTCGCGTCGCAGGCTTCGGCAATGACTACCGGGAGCTCAATAGTAGTCGATGGAGGTTGGACGGCCGAATGACAGACCGTACCGGAGGATCGCTCCCACAAATGCGAGATGATGGAGGAAGCAAGATGTCGTTATTCCAGCAAATTTCGGACGCGCCGACGCTCAAAACTGCCTTTTCGCGAATACCGAGTGGTCTGGTGGCTGTGGCTGCGCTTGCTGAAGGTATGCCGCAAGGGATTGTAATGAGCTCGTTTTCGGCAGTCTCGATGAACCCTCCGCTCGTTTCCATTTGTGTTCAGCTGACCTCCTCGACTTGGCCTAAGCTCAGAGATGCAGGCACGCTTGGAGTTAGTTTTCTTGGAGAGGGTCAGGAGGAGGTCTGTGCTCAGTTCGCGAAGCCCTCGGACCAACGGTTCGACAATATTGATTGGTTTGCGGATCCGGAAGGCGCGGTGTTTCTCGAGGATGCAAGTGCTTGGATGCGCTGCAGCTTTGCGGAAGGCATGCGAGCCGGCGATCACATTATCGCGCTGATGACGGTCGAGTCGGCTGGCTGGGACGGCAAGCGGCCTCCGCTCATCTATTTAGAGCGGTCATTTCGCGAATTGGCGCCAGTAGCGAGCTGAAGCTTTGCAGCAGCAGAACAACTTTGGACGCGAGTCCAAACATGCGGGAGTCGAATCTATTGACTGACTTCATTCGGGGAAAAGTTATTCTAATCACCGGCGCGTCCTCTGGCATAGGCGAAGCGACCGCGAGGCTTTTGGCGGAAAGCGGTGCGAAGGTCGTTCTTGGTGCCCGTCGTAAATGCAAGCTCAAGAAAATTGTCACTGACATCAATCGTACTGGCGGGCTGGCCACATGCCGTGAGCTGGATGTTACCAAGCGTTCCGATAACGAGGCGATTGTTGACTTGGCCATCGATGCTTTCGGTCAACTTGATGCCGTACTGTTGAATGCAGGGATCATGCCGAGGTCACCAATTTCGGCTCTTGAAGTCGACAATTGGGACAGAATGGTTGACGTGAACATCAAGGGTCTGATGTACGGGATTGCTGCAGCGATGCCGCGCTTCGTGGAGCAGAGGTCTGGCCATGTGTTGGCTGTCTCCTCAGTGGCGGGGCAGAAGAGCTATGCTGGGGCGGCCGTCTACGGCGGTACTAAGTGGTTCGTGCGCAACTTTATGGAAGTGCTCCGTATGGAATCGGTGGCAGAAGGCACAAACATAAAGACTACAACGCTATATCCGGCCGCAGTAAGGACGGAACTCATCAGTCTTATTGACGACAAACAGACTGCTGACGAGATGCGCAACTTTTACGATCGGTTTGCAGTCTCTCCTGCTCGCATTGCAGAGACTGTTGCCTACGCACTCAGTCTCCCCTTCGATACAACGATCAACGAAATAACAGTGGGTCCCACAAAGCAGCCTTGGTAAGTCTGTGCGCAAGTGTTGGGCGGCAACTTGCCTGTGCAATCGGCCCTCGGCTCTACCTATCAATACCCAATTGCTCCGTATCATTCGTGCTCGCGTGACCGTCCCCGCAACTTGCAAGTTGACTAGAACGCTAATGCCAGGCATGCGCCCGGCGCGATACGCCACCGCGGTCTCAGGAAGAACGCCATGCCCTCGTTAGGGAGAAAAACGAACCGTGTACGGTAGTTCTTGGTCCTGGAAACATAGATACCGAATCCCTGATACGTGACATCTTAATCCTCGTGTCGGGGTTCAAATCCCTCCACCCAAAGAAATCAATGATTTAGGCACGTACGCGAGGCTCTAGGCTCGCAATAGGCCTAGACTGCGAGCATTAGACTGTTTTTACAATCTTACTACATGCGGTCGAGATCAGGCCGTGTTTTGGGGCCGGGAGCGGACGGGCAGGTTTGAGCCAGCTAAGGATCCAAGCGGCCGTTGAAGCCTATGTTTGCCTAAATGCCCGACTTGGCGAGCCAGACCGCCAATTGTTGCCAGCCCCAAGCCTACTCTCGAGTTTCGCACCGCCAATATCGGCGAGGATGGCGTAGGTGGCACGCACGATCAACAGCACGAGCAGTGGCAACAGAGCGGCAATTGTCGGCAGCGATGAAAGCATGATGGCGCGCATGAGCCGATGGTTCGATTCCGAAAGCACAACCGGTCGTGACAATGTGATTGCCTTTGCTACGCTATCCATCCCTCGGGGTTTGTCACCACCGGGGCATCGCGATGCTCCCTAAACAAGGAGTTCTCGCGATGAGGATACTATCGAAACGGCAGATGAAGGAGCTCGTCCTGTATTCACCGCAACACATTGCTCGACTGGAGGCGGCAGGCCAGTTCCCTAAGCGGATACGACTGGGCCAGAACCGGGTTGGCTGGGTTGAGGAAGAGGTACTTGGTTGGCTCTAGGAAAGCATCGACCGTCGAGAAGTCTCTGCTCGACACTCCTGAGAAGGAGCGGGTGGATCGTCCGGCCGGGTGGTCCACCCTGTGCCCATATACCAGAACCTGTTAAGGAGTAACCGTGCAGTGTCACTCATTGCGCAGGTGGCGCAGTGTCTGAGCCACCACTGTCGGCCTCGAAATGATTGGGTGGCACATTGATTGTCCACGTGACACCATCGGGGCCGATGTCATAGCTGACTTCTGCGTTCAACACGGCCTTGGCATGGGAGGTAAGCACAGTGTTGCCGAAACCCTTCCGACGCGGACCGCTATCGACCACAATGCCCTTTTCGCTCCATTCGAAATGCAGGGGGCCATTCCTTCGAGGAACGTCCCAAGTAATCTGAACTTCGCCCTTGTCCTGTACGAGCGCACCATATTTTGCTGAGTTGGTGGCCAGCTCATGCACGGCCATACCAATTGTCTGGACGCACTCAGGCTGTAGATAGATGCTTGGACCCTCGATCTTTACGCTTCGGTTCGCCTCCGGTGAGACGAAGGGTTCGAGGTGCGAGACTACTACGTCTTTCAGTGGCACATCTGCCCAGGAATTGTGAACCAACAGATCGGTGGATTTCGTCAGCGATGCCAGCCGTTGGCCGAAGCTCTCGTTGAAGCCTTCGAGGGTCTCTGCGGATCGGGCGGTCTGGCGCTGAATGGCAGTAACGACGCTCAGCATGTTCTTGGCCCGATGGATCACTTCCCGCGCGATGAGGTCTCGTGCCCGTTCGGCTCTTCTCACACTGGTGACGTCCCGATGGATATTCGAAATCGCAATGATCTCTCCATCTGGACGTCGTATTGGCGCACAACTGATCCAAACTTCGCGTTCGGTGCCATCCTTCGCGACACGCGTCGCCTCGAAATCCTGCAAACGCCCCGCGATGATTTCGTCACGATAGTAGCTCACCCGTTTCGGCCAATCTGACGGGTAAAGTGTTTCAAGCGGCTGACCGACGATATCTGCAGACGTGTAACCGTAGAGGCGCTCAGCGGAGCGGTTCCAGGTGATTATTCTGCCGTCAAGATCGTAACAGATGATGGCATCGCTCGTCGTCGCTACCACGGTTGCCATTGCATCCGAGTTGATGAGTGCTTGCTCGATATCGTCGCTTTCGACGTGCCGTCTGGTGATGTTACGGTGCTGAACAATTAAGTAGTTCTGGTCGTTGCGAGGATAGCGATTGGCCGTGAGTTCAAACCAGCGTTTCTCTGTCGGACTGTCGCAAGGGTATTCACACCGAAACGTTTCTCCAGTCGTCAGCGTTCGACGCAGTCCATCCGGGATGATGCGAGCCTCTGAGCTGGAGAACCCCTCCGCAGTAGAACAGACGGACATATAGTTGTTGCCAACGGAGCAACGTGTGGGATCGCCTCCGTTCTCGGCAGAAAACCGCTCCCATGCCTCATTCGAGGCGATAATCTGGCCGGATGCATCCAGAACGACAACTTCATCGTCCAGAGCGTCTAGGACATCAAACACCCCGGATAATTCCCGGTGCTGGCCTAGAGTACGCATTAGAGTGTCCGCCAAATTTTCGCTGCGATAGCGATGTCGATAAGCCATTTTCCTCGCCGAGCCAATTTTCGAGGCCTTTCTGGTGCGCCTCATAGAAGCTTGCGGCCCAATTGATGGCTCGGGAGCCACGCACCTGTCGCATCATTCGAGTTACGAAGGCCGTCCCGCGCTACTCGAAAAAATGTGGTGACGCAGGCGCAGTGCTGCAACGAGCTTGACGCTTCGCTGCAGCGGCGGCGTTAATGGGATATGAGCTACAAGCCCAAGCTGTATACGGACCTCGCGCCCGATCTGCTGGTCAGCGATGCAGAGGAAGTGCTGGCGTTCTGTTCAACTGTCTTCAACGCGGAGCGGCTGCGGGTCATTCCCGGCGGAGACGGCCGCATTGTCCATGCGGAATGCAGGGTTGGAGACACAGTCCTGATGATGGGCGAAGCCGATGGCCCACCAGCTATGCTGCACGTCTATCTAGATGATCCAGA
>JAEPQK010000006.1 GCA_017640615.1 Rhizobiaceae bacterium
ATCATTCAGGCGGTGGCCATTCTGGCAAAGAGCCTTTCGCTTGAATTGACAGCAGAAGGTGTTGAAGACGAGGACACCGCGCGCCTACTGCGTCTTGCCGGCTGCGACCGCCTACAAGGATATCATTTTGGACGGCCTCAGCCGCCGAATCTCACAGCAGCGCTGATCCGAGCGCAAGCGGATTGCGCCAACGACAAAGCACTACGCCTCGCCCGGTGAAGAGAGTGTCGTGCCGGATCGTTCAAATGCGTGGGGTAGCCATCTCCGCGCTTTAGGATGACCCCAACACATGGAATGAGCTGCATGCGCTCAACTGCTTGAACACGCCAAACTCCGGGCTTTGTGGCCGTGAATGACCAGTTGGCGTCTAAAAGCGCAATGAAGAGTGTTTGCTCTAAGAACTTATCGACCGTGAGCTATTCTCGGACAACCGTGCCGACCCGGTCAGTGGCTGCTGCCAACCATTGCCGCTCTTGACTTCCGGACAACTAGTCCAAAGTTAGCGAGTTGTGGTGAGCATAGGTCGGTCGACATTTTTGAGGCGTCGATCTGAACAATTCGGCTATGTTGACGCAATGGCCTTTTCCATTCGACAGCTCCAGTATTTCGTGGCGGTAGCCGAGAAGGGGTCGGTGTCGGGAGCTGCGCATATGCTGTCGATATCGCAATCAGCGGTAACCGCAGCGATCAAGGACATGGAGACGGACCTTGGCGTGGTCCTATTCGACCGTCATCCCCGCGGACTGAACATAACCCACAAAGGGCACCAATTCCTCCGGCACGCAACTGCGATATTGAGTGGCATTTCGGATGCACGCCGCGCTCTGACCGCAGACGAAGAAAAGGTTGAGGGGACACTACAGCTGGGCGTGACGTCGCTGGTAGCCGGCTATGTGCTGTCTGACATATTGGCGCGCTTCAGGCGAGCCAATCCGTCCGTCAAGGTTTCGGCGACCGAAGACAACGGCGAGTATCTGGAGCATCTCCTGATCGGTGGCGAACTGGACGTTGCCGTAATGGTTATTTCGAATCTACGCGACAGGATGGCGCTTCAATCTGAGATCCTTGAGGTCTCGCCCTATAGGCTCTGGCTGCCACTTGGGCACAGTTTGTCGACCGCTATGAGCGTGAGCCTGTCAGACGTGTTGAAGGAGCCGCTCATCATGTTGACCGTCGACGAGATCGAGGAAGCTACGATCAAACTTCTCAGTGCTCTCGGAACTAGGCCAAACGTTGCATTCCGCACCCGTTCGGTGGAGGCAGTGCGTAGCCTTGTGGCGACCGGCGCGGGCGTCGCGCTATTGCCGGATCTGGTCTATCGCCCGTGGTCGCTTGAGGGTGACAGGATCGAGTCTCGCGATGTCTCGGCGTCACTTCCGGTAGTGCAGGTAGGGGTCGTCTGGCGCCGCGGTTCGGCGCTGTCACGTGCAGCACAGGATTTCATCGGCGTTGCACAGGCGCAGCATATCTTGCGTCAGCGCTGAGATATCGGATTTTTCGATATCGGCGTTCTGATTAATGAAATTGCGAAACCGGGCAAGCGGGATCAAGTTCCTGGGCGGGAAAGTCCGAGGCCGCCGCATCGGGGGTCTGTCAAATGGGAGATCGCAATGAACCGTTTCCTGAAATCGAGTTCCGTCCTTGCACTAAGCCTTACATTTTCGGCCAGCGCAGTCGCCGAGATGCTAACCGAGATCGGTCCCGGAGAAGGGCAGGTCAATATAGTGGCCTGGCCCGGTTACATCGAACGCGGGGAGACGGACAAGAAGTTCGACTGGGTGACGAAATTCGAGGAGGCAACCGCCTGCAAGGTCAACATCAAGACGGCCAATACGTCGGACGAGATGGTTGCGCTGATGAACGAAGGCGGCTTCGATTTGGTCACCGCATCAGGCGATGCCTCACTGCGTCTCGTTGCGGGGAAACGCGTGCAGCCGGTCAACGTCGACCTCGTTCCTAGCTGGTCCGCTGTAGACGATCGTCTGAAAAACGCACCCTGGCACACAGTCGACGGCATCCACTATGGCGTTCCGTATATGTGGGGGCCGAATGTGCTGATGTATAATACCGAGGTATTCAAGGAACCGCCGACATCCTGGAGAGTCGTCTTCGAGGAGACGACGCTATCGGATGGAAAGACGAATGCCGGCCGGGTTCAGGCTTACGACGGCCCGATTCATGTGGCGGATGCTGCGCAATATCTTATGCATCACAAGCCGGAACTTGAAATCAAGAGCCCCTATGAACTCAATGAAGACCAGTATCAGGTCGCGCTCGAGCTGTTACGCCAGCAGCGCAAGCTGGTAGGACGATACTGGCACGACGCGTTTATTCAGATTGACGATTTCAAGAATGAAGGCGTTGTCGCGTCCGGCTCCTGGCCATTCCAGGTCAATCTCCTAAAGGCGGACGGTCAGCCGATAAGCTCGGTGATACCGGAAGAGGGTGCAACAGGGTGGGCGGACACCACCATGATGCATGTAGATGCAGCGAACCCGAATTGCGCATACCTTTGGATGGAACATACGCTGTCATCCAACCTGCAGAGTGATCTGTCGGTATGGTTCGGTGCCAATCCGTCTGTGCCTGCGGCGTGCACCGACGGACGCGGGATGCAGACCGCTGAGGGCTGCACCGCCAACGGAATGGATGATTTCGAGAAAATTCGTTTCTGGACGACGCCCGTATCTGACTGCGAGAGCCAGGACGCCTGCGTGCCCTACTATCGCTGGGTATCGGATTATGTAGGCGTGATCGGCGGCCGCTGACACCGATCATCGTTGCCGGCTTCATCGTCGAAGCCGGCAACCACCGTTCCCATTGCGGGCCTGCATCAATCGTTAGGCCGCTGTTGCGCGACATCAGCTATGCTGGCTCCGAATTCCAACTCGAAAGTAACAATGACATCTGCCGTTTCATTTCAGGGTGTCTCGCGTCACTACGGCAGCGTCCGGGCGGTCGATGAGGTCGATCTCGAAATCAGAGAAGGCGAGTTCTTCGCCATGCTTGGTCCTTCGGGTTCGGGCAAGACAACAAGTCTACGCCTGATCGCGGGTTTCGAGCAGCCGACCAAGGGGCACATCGAAATCTTCGGCCAGACGGCCGAGGGCATTCCGCCCTATCGGCGCAACGTAAATACAGTCTTCCAGGACTACGCGCTGTTTCCGCACCTCAATGTAATCGACAATGTCGCCTACGGACTGATGGTCAAGGGTGTAGCTCGGGCCGAGCGTGCACGGGCGGCCGTGGAGGCATTGGCGCTGGTTCAGCTGCCGGGCTACAGCGACCGGCGTCCGGGCCAATTGTCTGGCGGACAGCGCCAGCGCGTGGCGTTGGCGCGTGCGCTCATCAACAAACCGAAGGTGCTTCTTCTCGACGAACCGCTCGGCGCGCTCGACCTAAAGCTGCGTGAGCAGATGCAGGAGGAACTCAAAGCCCTGCAGCAATCGCTTGGCATCACCTTTGTTTTCGTCACTCATGACCAGGGCGAAGCTCTGTCGATGGCAGACCGCGTGGCGGTTTTCAACGCAGGCAGGATTGTCCAGATCGGGTCACCTTTGGACATCTATTCGCGCCCTGCCTCTCGCTTCGTGGCCGATTTCGTAGGGTCATCGAATATCCTGCCGCCCGATATTGTGCGGCGCCTCGCCGGACAAGATGGCTGGGCGAGCTTGCGGCCGGAAATGGTGCGCCTAACAGGCACTGCATCCGACGGTGCCCTTCAGGCGCGCGTTGTTTCGACCAGCTATCTGGGGTCGACCACCCGGGTCACGGTGGACGCCGATGGCCTGCGCCTCCATGCGAGCCTTGCCGCTGGAACGCCGCTGCCGGCGGTAGGTGAAACGGTGTTCATCAATTTCGACCGCCAGAACCTCCATATCATGGAAGGCGAACAATGAGCGCTGCTTCGGTAACGGCCGCGGGTGCAGGCGCTCCGATCATCATGGACGGACGGCGCGGCCCTCTCGGACGCCTTTCCGACCTGTTTTGGCGCAATCCGAGACTGCTGCTGTTCCTTATGCTAACGCCGCCGATGTTGTGGCTGGGCATCGTTTATGTCGGATCGCTGTTCGCCCTGCTGCTGCAAAGCTTCTTTTCCATCGACGAGTTTTCCGGCCTCATCCGCTACGAGTTCACGCTGAAGACCTATGGCGAGCTGTTTCAGCCGGCCAATCTCGATGTCATCGTGCGCACGGTGACGATGGCCGTAGCGGTTACTTTGTCGTCCGCGGTGATCGCCTTCCCGATAGCATACTACGCCGCGCGCTATGCACAGGGGAAATGGAAGGCCCTATTCTATCTCGGCGTCATGCTGCCGCTGTGGTCAAGCTATCTGGTCAAGGTCTACGCATGGAAGCTGATCTTGGCAAAGGAGGGTATTCTCAACTGGCTGTTCGCCAAGCTGCATTTGACATGGCTGCTGGATGCTTGGTTGTCGCTTCCGATCGTCGGCGGCAACTCGCTTTCCTTCTCCTATACCGGCACCTTCATCGTCTTCGTCTATGTCTGGATGCCGTTCATGATCCTGCCGCTGCAGGCCGCACTTGAGCGCGTTCCTGCAACCTTGATTGAGGCCTCCAACGATCTCGGAGCGCCCCCTGGCCAAACATTTCGTAGGGTAATATTTCCTCTTGCTTTGCCTGGGTTGATCGCCGGCTCGATCTTCACCTTCTCGCTTACGCTCGGCGACTACATCATTCCTCAGATAATCGGGACGTCACGGCTCTTCATCGGTCAGGCCGTCTATGCCCATCAGGGCACGGCTGGAAACATTCCGCTGGCAGCCGCGTTCACTGTGGTGCCGGTCGTGGTAATGGGGTTCTATCTCTGGATGGCAAAGCGCATGGGGGCCTTCAATGCGCTTTGACCGCCACTACTCGGGACCGTTCGGATTGAAGCTCGCTGCTGCATGCGGGCTGCTTTTCCTGCATCTGCCGATACTTCTGATCTTTGTTTATGCCTTCACGACCGAAGAGAAGAGTTACCAGTGGCCGCCGCCGGGTTTCACGATCAATTGGCTGATGGTGACCTGGAACCGGCCGGACGTTTGGCAGGCGCTGGGACTGTCCGTGCGCGTTGCCGCGATATCCACAGTGATTGCATTGATGCTCGGCACGCTCTGCGCCGCTGCGGTCAGCCGCAGCCGCTTCTTTGGTAGGGAGGCGATTTCGCTCCTCGTGATCCTGCCAATCGCGCTACCGGGCATCATCACGGGGATATCGCTGCGATCCGCGTTCAGCATTGCCGAAATCCCGTTCTCGACCTGGACGATCGTTCTTGGCCACGCCACGTTCTGTGTCGTTATCGTTTACAACAACGCGGTAGCGCGGTTCCGCCGCACATCGGGTTCACTGATCGAAGCATCGATGGATCTTGGCGCGGACGGGTTCCAGACCTTCCGTTATGTCATCTTGCCGAATATCTCCACAGCGCTGCTGGCGGGCGGTATGCTCGCATTCGCGCTCTCATTCGACGAGGTCATCGTTACCACATTCACCGCCGGGCAGCAGCAGACCCTGCCGATCTGGATGCTCGAGGAACTGGTGCGGCCGCGCCAGCGCCCGGTCACCAACGTTGTCGCGATGGTCGTTGTGATCGTGACCTTCCTGCCCATTCTCGCTGCATTCTATCTAACACGTGACGGCGACCAAATTGCCGGCGCGGGAAAATGACGCCGTCCGAGGAGGATTCCACGATGGACACGCAAATGCTGATCGGCTCGAAATTCCAAGCCGGAACCGAGAGCGAGGAAACAATTTTGAACCCGAGGACGGGCGACAAGATCATCTCCCTGCCGGAGGCCTCGCAGAAGCAGATTGACGCCGCTGTAGCGGCTGCCGAAAAGGCATTTTCGGCCTGGTCACGCACGACGCCCGCTCAGCGCGCCGGCTACCTGCTCAAAATCGCCGATAGCATCGAGGCTGAAGCCCAAGATTTCGCCAAACTGGAAGCACTGAACTGCGGCAAGCCGATTAACGCCGTGCTCAATGACGAGATCCCGGCGATTGTAGACTGCTACCGGTTTTTTGCAGGCGCCGTGCGGACAATGCCGGGCATGGTGGCCGGAGAATACATGGCAGGCATAACCTCGATGATTAGGCGCGATCCGATCGGCATCGTCGGCTCGATCGCGCCTTGGAACTACCCTCTCATGATGATGGCGTGGAAGCTGGCGCCCGCGATTGGCGGCGGCAATACGGTCGTGTTCAAGCCCTCTGAGCAGACGCCGCTGACGGCGCTGAAGCTTGCGAGGATACTCGCCGACACTCTGCCTGAAGGCGTGGTCAATGTCGTTCTCGGGCGGGGTGAGAGCGTAGGCAACGCGCTGATCAACCACCCTAAGGTCAACATGATCTCGATTACTGGCGACGTGGCAACGGGCAAGAAGGTGCTGCAGGCTGCTGCAAAATCGGTCAAGCGGACGCATCTGGAACTTGGCGGCAAGGCGCCGGTAATTGTCTTCGACGACGCTGATATTGGGCAGGTCGTCAATGGTCTTCGGGCTTTCGGCTACTACAATGCCGGCCAAGACTGCACGGCCGCATGCCGCATTTATGCAGGTGAAAAGATCTACGACAAACTGGTCGCCGATCTCAGCTCCGCCGTCTCTTCGATCAAATTCGGCCTCGACGACGACACGCAGAACGAAATCGGGCCGCTGATCTCAAAACGGCAGCGTGACCGGGTGGCGAGCTTCGTCGAGCGGGCTTCCGAACTCAAGCATATTGAGATCACGACTGGCGGCAATGCTGCCGGCAATAACGGCTTTTACTACCAGCCGACGGTGGTGGCGGGTGCACGCCAGGACGACGAGATCGTCCGGCGCGAGGTGTTCGGACCTGTCGTCTCAGTGACGCAATTCAAGGATGTCGATCAGGCCGTCGCATGGGCCAACGATTCCGACTACGGCCTGGCGTCATCGATCTGGACGAGAGATGTCGGGCGAGCGATGGCGACGGCCGCCCGGCTGCAATATGGTTGCACATGGATCAATACGCACTTTGCGCTGGTCAACGAAATGCCGCACGGCGGCTTGAAGCAGTCGGGATACGGCAAAGATATGTCGGTTTACGCGCTGGAGGACTACACTGCAGTGCGGCACGTTATGGTCGCTCACTAGGGTGTGACTCAATCACATCCGGTAATGATAGCGATTGTGGCGGGTGCGCCCGCCCGTCGCAGCAGTCACCGCCCGAGTTGTGGGAAGACAATCATTTTTCTTTCGCAGCATGAATTTTCGCTGTCTCGCGATGGGTCCCAAGATCTTGCTTGGAATCGACGTTGCCTAGGTGCGGCCTACGGCCAATTCAGATCTGACCACGGGGTCTGGGTCGAGGAACGCCTTTTCCACACTTGCGCCCACGGCGTCGAAATAGCGGCTCACGAAATTGCGGAAAGATGCGGCAAGCGCAATGTCAGCTATATTCAGGTCGCTGAAACCAACGGATCGGAGGCGCTCAATGTCGTGTTCGGTGACTGAAGACGCGTTTCGGGTAATCTTCTCGGCATAGGCCAGCATCTCAACCCGTTGCTCCGACAGCCCCGCTTTTCGGTAGTCTTTGTGAACAGCAAGCGCGGTCTCACGTCCAAGTGCTTTTGATAGAGCCGAGAAATAGACGTGGCAGCAATAGCTCGACGGAACGAAGCGAGCGGCAACGAAGGTGATTAGTCGGAAATCGACCAGGCCCAGCGAGAAGCCGTCCCTGATTTGATGCAAAAGTGCCTCGATAGGGACGATCACGTCGGGACGTGCAGACCAGCACCGTGTCGCCTCCATCACGCATCCCATCGACTTTTGCTCGGCTTCGTAGAGCGCCGCGATGTCGCCGGTCGCCTCATCGACTCCTATTGTTCTGATAAACACACCCGACCCCCAGCAGACCCGAATAGCCAAAATTAGCACTTCGACATATTTCCAAGCAATACTCTGTTCAGCCGGTGAACCCCTCGTGCAGCACAAGTGCGGCCTGAATTCATGGCGAACGCTCGGTCATTGATTTGCAGATGCGGACTTGCGCGCACTACCGCTCTAAGGAGCTGTTGCTCTTGCGCCTGTGCCGGCTACGCCCTCGGTCGTGCTTCGAATTTCACCAACCCGCGCGAAACGAAAAACGGCCTAGAGCAGCAATCGCGCGACTTCGCGGGAGATGCGGTTTCCATCGCAGCTAGATGACCGCTAGCCTATCGGTCGGTAGATCGACGGGAAGGCCATGTGCCGGTGCGTGCGTGATCAGGAGATCCAACCGGGCATTTAGCGCTGCATTGTGCGGCGTCACTCCGCAGGCCCAGAATACCGGAATGTAGCCATCGGGCGGGCGGCTGACAGGTTCACCGAGAACCGGCTTGTGAAGGTCGGCACCAATTTGGTCGGGGTCTCCAATGTGAATCGGCGCGCCATGAGTCAGCGGAAAGCGAGCGCTCACTTCGGTAGCGATTATCGCTTCCGTTGGCGTCAACCATCGCATTGTAGCGACTAGCCTGCCAGAAAATGGGCCAGCCGCAACGGTTTCGATTCCGGTGTTGACGATCCACCGAAAGCGCTTCGTTTGCACGCCTGCGCGTTCGAGTGCTCCGTCAAAGGAAATGCCTGAGCCGATAAGGAAGGCCACCGAATCCCGCGTCCAAAGATTGATGATCTCACTGCGGTCCTCGCGGCGCGCACCTCTCTCAAAGACGGCGTATCGTGCAAGATCGGTGCGCAGGTCGCAGCCCGGCGCAAGTTCCACGGGTTCGGCAACACCAGGATCTGTCACCTCAAGCACGGGACAGGCCCTGCGGTTCCTTTGGCAGTAAAGGAGGAAATCGTAGGCGTGGCGACGGTCGAGGACGACGAGGTTGCAATGAACCCAGCCGAGCGCCGCTCCGCGTGTCGGACGGTGGAAGCTGCCGGCGCGGCATGCGAGACGCACCTCTTCGGGTGTCATCGCCGCTGCTAGTTCGTCCGGCGGCTCGTGCGGTCGTGTCAGGTCATAGGTCGACATTGATGCCAACCTCATAGAGCTGCGGATGCCCGGTGCGATCCGAGGTGAAGATCACTGATCGACCGTCGGGAGCAAAGCGCGGATGCGGATGTGTGTGCTGCGGTGCGTAGACCTTTACCGGTCCGTCATTATAGGGAAAGGCTCTGCCCCAGTGGTCGCCCCGCGACGTCGCGTCCGAGCGGCAGAGGAACCTCGCTTGGTCGCTCTTGTTCATGCCTAGGTCGATCAAGTGCAGGCCGCGATCGGGGAAGTTGGTGTCACAGACGAGACAATTCCCCCAACGGTCAGGAGCGCCGTGCCATACAGGGAAACGACTTACCCAGGTGCAATTGCCAGTCTCTACTGAGACGGCGCGCAATCCGTTCGGCCAGTCCACGAAAAGCACGCTCCTGCGCCCAGGCCACCATATTTCGTGGGTAACCCACTGAAGGGCGTGCTCGCGCTCGTAGAGCCGCCTATGGCAGGTGCCGTCGCGGCGGATCAGCCAGACGCGATCGGTCATAGGGCCGGCATAGAGAATGAGTTCGTCATCGTCGGGACAGAATTGCGGGTGACCGATCGTGTCGCGCTCGAGAATTATCTCGGTCGCCCCCGATTGGGTATCAATCACCAGGAATCGATACGCTACGCCGATGTTAAGCGGGATTGCCCACCACCGACCGCTCGGTGAAAGCGCTGTAGTGCCCATCGCTGCACCCACCATTCCCGTCCCGCCCATGTCGCCACCGGAAAGTTCGGCGAGAGCTTCAGTCTTGCCGCTGCGCGGATCGACGCGCATGGCGACACCGTCAGCAACGAAATAGACGAAGCTGCCGTCGCGCGCCGGAATCACTGACCATTCCGACAACCCATCGATATCTGTCAGCTGCAGAAGATCGCCGCCGGCGCGGTGCTCCACAAATAACTGTGGCGCGCCGGTGCGGTGGGAGACGAATGCAAGGAAGTTCGCTGCTTCGTCGAATGCGTCGACAAAGAAGAAAGGATGATGATGAATGGCACTCCATGTCGTTATCTGCCGCAGCCGCCGCCCAGAGGCGGGCTCCTCGATGATCCGTCCTTCTGCCGGCCATCGCCTGAGCATCAGCGCGCGGCTTCCCGTTCGGGATCAGCAAAGACTAGCCGGGCGAGGCCGCCAGGGGAGGCACGGGCGGTAACCACCAGGCCGACGACCAGGCCCCAGCCGAGTGCCGAGCTCACAATCCAGGCTGCGCTGCCGAACGGAGCTATCACTGCGACGAGGCCAAGGCCACCGGTCGCCACACGGGCACCGAGGCCGAGCGGTCGGCCGCACCAGCCGCCCACCGCGATGCCCCACAGAGCGGTCGAGGCAATCAGTGCTGCACTGGCGAGGGCGATCTCACCCGCTGTGCCGGAGAAAAGGATGGCATCGTCGAAGACGAAGCCAAAGGGAATGAAGAAGGCCACGAGGCTCATCGCGAAGGCGTAGAAGCTTGTTCGCATGGCCGAGGTCCCAGCCACGCCCGCCGCTGCGAAGGAGGCAAGTGCAACAGGCGGCGTGACCATCGACAACACGCAGTAGTAGAAGATGAAGAAATGGGCGGCGAGGCTGTCGATGCCGAGCTGCTTGAGTGCCGGCACGTAAAGAACGGCGCCGATGATGTAGGCGGCCACGGTGGGCAGGCCCATCCCCATGATGATGCAGCCTAGGATGGCAAGGCCGAGCGAGAAAAATATTGAGCCGTCCGATAGCGATAGCAGGCTGTTTGCAAACTTCAGCGCCAAGTTTGACTGAACGGCTACGGCGATGATGAGGCCGATTGCTGCAATCGGCACAGCAACCTCGGCCGCTTGGCGCGGCGCATCCTCGACTGCAGCTACGAATCGTCCCGGGCCGATCCAAGTGCGGCGCCTTAGGAAGGGTGCGAGCAAGCACGAGCCCGTGGCCAGCACCGCTGAGTAGGACGCGGAGTAACCTGCCATCAGGCAGCCGATCAGCACCATAGGCGGGAGGAGCAGATGAATGCGTGGCCAGATCGGCTCCATCGCTGCCACTTCCTCCAGCGACAATGTCTTGAGGCCGAGCCGGCGCGCAGAAAGATCTACCACCAGCAGCAGGGCAAAGTAGAAGGCGGCCGCAGGGATGAGGCCAGCGAGCGCAATGCGCGCATACGGGATACTCAGGAGCTCAGCCATGACGAACGCCGCGACGCCCATGATCGGCGGCATCAGCTGTCCACCTGTGGAGGCTATCGCCTCGACGCCCGCCGCGCGCGTGGCGTGAAAGCCGCTGCGACGCATGAGCGGTATCGTAAAGACACCGGTGGCCGTCACATTGGCCACGGCGCTCCCTGAGATCGTGCCCATAAGGCTCGATGCGATGATGGCCGCCTTGGCCGCGCCACCAGTTGCCCATCCGGCGAGGCGCAATGCCACGTCGATAAACAACTGGCCGCCGCCGATAGCTGAGTAGACTGCGCCAAATGCGACGAAATAGAAGACGAAGTGCACGGAGGTCGAGGTCGTGACTCCCAACACACCTGCCGTGGTCATAGTCGATATCTCGATGGCGTCCGAAATGTCGAAGCCGCGGAAGCGTAGCCATCCCGGCACGAAGGGACCGAGAAAGGCATAAATGATGAATACGAGGAGGACGGCGACAAGAATCCAGCCGACTGCCCGTCGAGCACCTTCCAGCAGCAGGAGCACCAGCACCGTGCCGGCGGCAACGTCCTGCCACAGCACGGGCGAGACGTTCTCCATGCGCGTCGAAAGGCGGTCGAAGGCGATGAGGTAATACGCGCCGACAGCAAGCACAGCCATCAGGATCGCCGCGTCTATCGCCTTACGCGTGTGGCGTGGCAACGCCTCCGTTGTGAGCGGCCGCCACAGGAAAAGCAGGACAAGCGCAAAGATAAGGTGCACAGGCCGTTCGAGGAGCGGTTGCTGCGGCTCGAATAAGATCCAGATCTGAAACAGGATGAAGCCTGCTCCGATTAGGACGCGCGGATAAGCTAGACGAGAAAATGATATTGCGGATTCCATGGGAGTTTACCGCCAATGGAGCATCGGGGATAAGGGACGTGCGCATGTGTGCGCGCACGTCCCGATCTTGCGGTTACATCCAGCCACGCTCCTTGTAATAGCGCTCGGCGCCCGAATGCAGCGGTATACCCAAGTTCTCGGACTTGAACGCCTGCTCCGGGTCGAAATTCGCCCAAGCAGCATGCGCCTCGCCGAGTTTTTCTGCGTTCTCGATCAGAGTCTTCGTGATCTGATAGGCAGTTTCCTCGTCGAGGTCTTTGTGGGCGATCAATACCGTGCCGAGATCGGCACCTGTGTTGGCGCCGGACTGCCCGTCGAACCAAGGCCCATACTCGCCCGGCTTGAGACCGTTCTTGGCAAGAAGGTCGAGCGTCTCCTGCGGCAGGTCGACGAAGGTGACGTCACCGGTCAGGCTGACCTCGGTGATTGTGGGATGGCCCTTGATGATCGTGTCGATGTATAGATCCGCCTTGCCGTCGCGGATAACCTCAGGAATCTGCGGCGTCGCGACCTGGATGATCTCGCCACCATTGGCCTTGATCGCATCAGGGCTTGTGCCAACCGATTCCATGATCATGTGCGCTGCCGGCACCGCGCTTGAACCAGTCGGCTTGTAGATGACGCGCACCGGCACGTCACCGCCGAGCAATTCCGCGAGATTGTCAGTGCCGCGACTACCGATATAGTCGTTGCGAACCATTACGCCGACATGGACCGTATTGAGGCCGCCTACGAGTGCCCGGATGTCGGGTGCGGAAGCGCCTTCATACATGTCGTGTCCGTTGTGGGCCCACACCGCAGTCGCCACATTGGAAAGCGCTATCTCCGCGTCGCCGTTCTGAACTACCATAGGGTTGGCTACGCCACCGCCGCGGGCAATGACTTCTACTCCAGCGCCCTCCAGCTCGGGCTCAAGCATCTGCTCAAGCGTGGCGGCAAAGACATACCAAGATGTGCCTTCGCGCATTGCGCCGATGCGAATGTCGTCCTGCGCTGAAGCCCCTGTTATGGCGCCCGCGAGCAGCACGCCGGCGACGATGCCGCCGGCCAGTGTTTTCGTGATTTGCTTCATGTCATTTCCTCCCTTGTTTGATTATCGTGCTATTCCGCAGCCTCGCGCATAACCAAGCCGGCGTTGGCGACAGCTGCTTCAATCCGGGCCAACTCTTGGCCCTCGGGTTTCGAGGTTGGTGCGCGCACATTGTCATTGGGAAAGCGGCCAGCCAGCCGCATCGCCGTCTTCATGCGCGCATGGGCGTCGCCAGTCGGCTCGCCGAGCCCGTAGACAGCCTCCTTAAGCGGGTTGATGCGCTCCTGAATGACAGCCGCTCTTGTAAGGTCGTTCGCTTTCACCGCCGCGAAGAGCTCTGTGATCATCTCCGGGATGAACGAAGCGAAGCCGACCAGTGCGCCGTCGACGCCTTGGACCATTGTGGGCAGCAGATATTCGTCATGGCAGGTCAGGATGGATTTTTCAGGTGCGGTTTCGCGAATCGCCTTCACGTCTCGGGCGTATTTGCTCATGTCGCGCGTGCCTATCTTGAAGGCCTTCACGAACGGCATTTTCGCGAGCGCCACGAGCGTCTCGGTGGCGTAGGAGGCGCGCGTCCAGGAGGGGTAGATGTGGACGATCAGATCGAGCTTGCTCTTCGCGCCAATCGCCTCAAAATACCGCAGCACATATTCTTGCCTCATACCGAACCGCAACCACATGTGCGGCGGCATAACTAGTGCGCCGGAAGCTCCCGCCTCCTCGAAGGCGTGGGCATGTTCAACGGCTTCGTTGATGCCTTCGCAGCAAATACCAGAGACTGTCGGCACGCGGCCACGCGCCTGATCGGCAACTACGCGGGTAACTTCGGCCCGCTCATTTTTGTCGAGTGCGAAGACCTCGCCGGTGTGACCGTTGGTTACGAGGCCGGTGATACCTTTGTGGGTCAAGAGCCAGTCGACAAACTGCCGCAACGCGGACTCATCGATCGATTCATCCTCGTGAAACGGCACCTGAAGAGCCGGTAAGATGCCTTTGTAATCCCATTCGTTCATTGTTTTCTCCTTTCGATCGTTTGTGCCTCAGCCGTAGCCGCTCAAAACTGTCCCATTGGCCGCCAAAGCAGCTGCGATATCGCCGGCGGCCGCACGGATCGGCTCAAGCGCTGTCGCCACCATTTCTTCCGCGCCAATTCTCACCTTGGGTGCCGCAATACTGACAGCGGCGGTCCCGATGCCGTCACCGTCGAGCACCGGCACGGCCAGGATAAGGAGCCCCTCTGCTATGAAAGACTCCGAAAAGGCGTAGCCACGCTCGCGCACCTCGCTCAAATGCGCCAAGACACGCTCTCGGCCCATAGGCATGATTGGCAAGTGTTCGCTGGTCGGCGTGGCATCCAGCGTCGCAGCAACGAGGTCTTCTGGCAGGAAGGCGAGCAGGCTGTGGCCGATCGTGCTGCAGTAGGCGGGAATGGTCGTGCCGATCCTGATGTCGACCCCGAGCCGCGTGTGTCCCGCCCGCACCCGCTCCACATAGATTATGTCGCCGTCTTTCAGGATGCCGAGACTCGCAGCCTCGCCAGTTTGCTGAACGAGCCGGCGCAGAACCGGGCGCGCTATATCGCGCAGATCCATTCTCGCGATGGCATTGAAGCCAAGATCGGTGACTTTGAGCGTTAGCCGGAAGAGCTTTGTGCCCGGCTTCTTTTCAACATAGCCAGCCGCGGCAAGGGTATTGAGCATTCGAAATGCCGTCCCGGCGTCGAGGTCTGCTGTCGCAGCTACCTGCGAAATAGAAAGCTCCGGCGCTTCAGCACTGAACGCCTCCAATACTCGAAGCCCCTTCGCGAGGGACGCGACCATATTCCGGGAGTCATGGGCGGCTTCAGGCATCATTCTCGTTTTTTCGGATTGCGAAACTTTTACTGTAATCCGAATTTAGCCCAGGTGCCGCATAGGTGCAAGTCGTTGGACGGCCATTCGCCTACTAATGGTCGCTCAAGACGCTCCAAGCGGTGCTGGGGGCACCTGTTTCAGGCAATTGGAATTCACTAATAGGTATAGGAAACCGGTCAAACAGCGGGAATCCTGTCGGTTACCGTCAGTCCCGATTGCCGATCGCTATAACTCAATCAACGAGTTATCGGAGATCGACTGCATTGACCGGCACATCCAAGGCACCACACGCCAATACCAAACTCGCCATCTTCCTGCGCCGCCGCATCCTTGAGTTGCGGCCGCGCAAGAGCCAAGTCGACATCGCGTCCGAGGTCGGCTGGAAGAGCCGCAACATGATGGCAATGATCGCAGGCGGCACATCCAAGCTACCGATCGACCGGGTTCCAGCGCTGGCGAAGGCGCTCGACGTTGATGCGGCGCTTCTGCTCAAGCTTACCCTCGAACAGCACGACACCATGCTGTGGTCGATCATCGAGGATGCATGTGGGATGGCACTGACCGAGAACGAACGGAAGATCGTCTCGTTGATCAGGACATCATCGGCTGACAGTGATCCTGCTCCGGTTGGCAAGCTGCTCAGAGCTTTGCGGGAGGCATTCGGCGAATGAGCAAAGCATATAGTCCGACTTCCCGCAGGCGCCGCGTGAGGCGGACGTCAGAGCGCATCACTGACAGAGAGGACGCCTGGCTGACATTTTTGCGTTGCATCTGGCCCGACGGACTGCCGCCTCCCACGCTGGCCTTGGTGCAGGCCGTGCGGCTGGCGATGTCCTCCCCGAAGCAGGTGAGCTCATGGGCTGCCGATCATGCCTCCAGCAAGCACGATGCATGTCCCAGTGAAGCGAAGGGCAGCGTCCGTGAGCGGCGATGACTTCGATCCGCGTTGGTTGGACGCGGCGATACCCGCAAAGCACTGGCACTTCCACCGACGCCTTTACGCACATTACGGGATCGTGCTCGCTCCGGGCGACTTCGGGTCGATGCTGCGGGATATCAAACGGGGAAGGGCGCAATGGCTCCGGGATATGGGCGGCGGCAAAGAACTCTTCGCTATCCGCATCCGCAGCGACTTCGAGCGGATCTACCTTATCGTGAAACAGCGTCATTATGTGATTACCGTCCTGCCGCCGACCTCCGACCTCCGCAAGCTCCGTCTGCTGCGCGATCTTGAAGGGGGAGGGGCGAAGGTCCGGGTCGTGCCGAAGCGCACGGAGGATTGAGCGCGAGTAGCGCGCTGGTGCATCGGAGGTGCTGAGCTAGTTGTTCACTTTCCCTAAACGGCCTCGCGCGCCTCGCAAGCCGATCTTCGTCGTGCGTGGAGAAGATCGATGTTGCTCGCAGATGCACTGCGTATTGTGCTCGCGAAAGATGGTTTGCGGAACCACTCATGAGCCGCAGCGGGGAACCAAGACGTTTCGTGCCTGAGGAAGCCACCGCCCCATGGACGCGAAGTCCTAGAACGGAAAACCGCATAGCATCCGGATGCCTCGGGTCGCCGAGACTGCCAATTCCGGAGGCACCCATGTTCAAGCTGGATTGGTCGAGCAAGGCTACGACGCCGAATCATGGCGCCGCAACGTAAACATCATGACAAGTTAGGTAAACATCATGACAAATTAGGTAAACTTCTGTCAGGCAAAATTGCCAAATTTTGTCAATTCACCAGGCTCCAACAACAGAATTACGGCAAATAAGTTTACACTAAACTGACAAAACAAGCCCAAAATTTTTATTTTCCCTCCGCGTCGGGCCGGCTGCTTACATTCGAATCGCTTGCCAACGGGTCTGAATCGTAGGGAAATCAGCAAATACGGCACGATAACCACCGAACTGGTGAACCGTTATGCAGCTAGCCGGCTGGTGTCGCCTCGAAAATCGCACGGCCGCGAGCTAGCCCGTTGAGCGGCAAGGCTGAATATCTATCGCCACGACAAACGCCGCAGGCATTACAAACGGCGTGTCGATGTCGACGATCGTCTTGAGCCTTTGGTCGAGCAGGCACTACTACCTCGCGGATTGACAGTCGAAGATCGGGCGCCGGCAGCCGCTTCAGAATAGTTTGGGTCGTTCGGCACAATTGCAGGGTGCACGCCGCGATAGATGTGCCCGCCGATTGGGGTTTCCAGGCACCCATGTGCGGGTAGGGCTGGACGCTATCGCCTGCCCATCTGCGCCCGTCTTACGGAGCCGGGCTCGAGCACAGAAACATGGTGGCCGACAAAGCGCGGCATCGGAGGCACCAGACCGACGTTCCGATGCTTAGCATGGGGACCGGCGTTCTTAACAGGCACATCGGGACCATCGATCTTTTGCGCGAAATAAGCTCGGTGCGTCCGCTGCGCTCGGCTGTGCACCCGACATAGCGCCATTCGCTCACCCTTGCTCACCGGCGCGCTCCGAGACAGGAGAGCTGTCAGAGCGCTTTCGGCGTGTCGGCACGCGTCAGTGCGCTTCCCCTCTATCGGAGCCTATTTGCACCTCAGATTTCCGCTGCAACATCCTGCTCGGTCTGCCTCTCCAGCAGCCGAATCCGGTTCAACACGTTTATTGCGCTATTGAAGCTCCACTTGCCGCCGCGAGGACCAGGGACGCTTCGCGTATTGAGTGCCGCAGCGAGGTGCGCCGGGGACAGCTGCGAGCCGTGCGACAGTATGGCTTCTAAGCTTCCAGCCACCGCCTATATGGCGTTGTCCGATCAAGCGACGATTTCGGCGCATCGCCGCCGACGGACTGCTATATAGCGCTAGGTCACTAACTTTGGAGTATCTACCGTGACCATTTTGTCTACGCCCAGAAGAACCGTCCATGATGCTGAACTTCAAGACACTATGCTTGATGCTGCGATTGCAGAACTTGGCGGCTTGCCAGACCCCGAATGCGAGTTCCGGGCATCTGTTCCTTCATCCACCGACGATGAAATCCATTCCACGCCACCTTATCAGAGGAGCGTTACAATCGAGTTCCCAGACGACTGTTTGGTCTATCCCGGCGCCCGTTCGCTCTCGATTCCTATCAGGGATATCCTTGAGTTTTTTGAAAGCGTCGCTTTGGACGAAGAGCGTGGCGTGGTCCGCGAGATCCGGGACCTCTACTACGGCGAAGAATATATCGACGATTATCGGGACTTGAGCTTGACCTACGGTAGCAATTCGTCCGAGCAGCGTGGACGCATGAGGTGGCATCTCGAGCAGCGTCGCCCCGATAGAGAGAACCGCAATAGGCATCTTCTTGCAACGCTCGCCGCTCACGAGGCGGAAGATGCAGCCAAAGACCGGCTGCGGTGGGAGCCTTTCGCCGAGGAGAAGGCTGCGATGGAGACGGATGAGGATGCGCTCGGAGAGCGGCGCCGGAAGCTTGACTTGGATTGGTTCGATTATTTCCGAGAGGCAGACAGCCGGGGGACGGCCTCGGATTGGGCTAAGTCGCGTCGCGCAGAGCTCAGGGATGTCGAAGCGAGACTGGACGAGGACACGAACTCTCACTTCAAGAAGTATGAAGGACTCTACGACAGGTCATTCGAACACCTGATGACCGCAAGGGGCGAATAACGATCAAACAGACAAGCCGGACGGCGGTGATTCGTCGCCCGGCCATTCACCATTATCGTCATGAATAGCCAGCAGCTGTTATGAAACTAACCGCTGAGGGCGAAGAACATTTGGGTTCTGACTCCCTCGTCGACCTCATGGCCGTTTCTGGGTACGACAAATCATCTCATCATGAGAGGTAGCTCACACCCGCAATTGGCGACGCTGCCGCTGCGCGCGCCGAGCACGATCGCGAGGTGATTTCTGCAGTAACCGTAAGGGCGCTTCAGGAGCGGAAGGCTGCCGGGGTCATCCTGGGCAATTGCATTAATCTGGACGAGGCGTGCATGAAGGTTATCGCCGGCAACTGCCAAGCGCCGAACGCCAAAGCGGATAGGATTTCTGATTATCTTGCCGGACGGAGACTCATTTAACTAGTGCTGTGGGCTTGGATATTGAAAGGAGCGATTTGAGATCTGTGATAATTGGCCGGACTGGAGCGAATGTGGCCTCATTGAGCTTTCAGATGCGTCCGATGATCGCGGCTTGGCAATCGATTATCGGACTACGATTTGTAAGCGCTTAGTCTTCCCGGCCCACGCTCTCCGCGATGCCCATACTTTGAGACTTGTAATGCGGGTTCTTTCCAGTTTGGCCAAGCCGTTTACTTCGCCTTGCCGAATGAGACGATCATGCCTGACCGGAGCCGACCTCGACTACCACGCTAACGAGCGCACTGCTCAGGCTGTGCGCTTTCCAGCAATTGTGCTAGCCCGCCCCGGTTATTTGAGCTGTAATGGCTTTGGTTGCTATTCTCAGTCGTAAGCCTACTTCGATTGCGTCTCCGCGTGAAAGTCTCTGTTTGGGTGCGGAAAGACTTATCGCGGCGACAGGCTGCTCTTCGGAGTTGAGTATAGCGCTTGCGACACAGACCGCCGATTCCTCGTTCTCCTCGAACTCCGTTGCAAACCCCTGCCGCTTGAAGCGTTGCAGGCTCGAGATAATTTCGTCGATTTTGGTCATCGTGCGGCTGGTCCTTATGTCGAGGCGATTGTTCAGACGCACGCGAACTTCATCATCGCTAAGGTGGGAGAGAATCGCCTTACCCAGTGCGGTCGAATGCGCAGGGTGCCGGTCGCCTATTCTCCCCTGAATTCGGAGGCTGCGTCGTGCCTCGACGATTTCGACATATACCACCTCGGCGCCGGCCAATATCCCGAGGTTGATGGTCTCTTCGTATTCTTGCTCCAGCAGCAGCATTTGTGATCGGGCTATGAGCCGAAGGGAATGCAGGTCCTGGTCCGCCTGCACGATGCCGCGGAATCTCGAGCCTAACCCATATCGGTCGGTGCTTCTGTCATAAAAAAGATAGCCGGCTTCGGCGAGGGTCTGGAGGTATCGAAAGCAAGTGGTTCTCGGCAGACCGACATCTTTCATAACGGCGGTAAGTGTCGTCTCATGCCCGAGGCTCGCCACGTGGGACAGGACACCGAGCGCTTTCGCTACAGGTTTGACAATATAGGGGTTTTCGTCCTCTGACATGCTTATTGCCTCCTAACGTGGACATCACGATTATTCCGTGTGGCGAACATCGATATCCTTTTCACGGAAACTTTTGCGCCGTAGCATTTTTGAAAGTCAAGAGGACGGCAAACTGATGGGCGGACAGCAAACGGGCGCGGAGAAACTTCGTTTCGTAGCCTCAAAAAAGGCTATCAAGGTTGGTGCGCAGTATGTGGCTGGCGGTGTGAACAGCCATTTCCGCATCGGGATGATGCCGCACCCATTGGTGTTTACGCATGGGGATGGGGCGTATCTGTTCGACGTCGATGGCAACAAGATCATCGACTACTATTGCGGTATGGGAGCTGCCGTTCTAGGCCATTCCCCACGGTCGGCAATATCGGCATACCAGGCACAAGTCGCGCGCGGCATTCTATTCGCAGGGCAATCTCAAGTCGAATACGAGGCAGCACGGCTGCTGTGCGAGGCTGTGCCGAGCGCTCAACGTGTCCGTTTCGGTTCGTCTGGATCTGAAGTCGTGCAGGCCGCATTCCGGGTGGCGCGCGGCGCCACCGGTCGAACGCGCATCATCAAGTTCGAAGGTCACTACCACGGCTGGTTCGATAATGTACTATGGTCGACAGCACCCTCTATCGACCAGGCGGGGCCGGCGGAGGCGCCGATAGCTGTTGCTGGCAGCCGGGGGCAGCTAAGCGAGGCGCAGCATGAGCTGGTTATCCTCGGCTGGAACGACCTCAACGGCCTACGTGCTAGGCTGGCAAAAGGCGACATCGCCGCCGTCGTTATGGAGCCGGCGATGTGCAATCAGGGCGCAATCTCGCCAGACGCGGGATTTCTTGAAGGCGCTCGTGCTGCGTGCACCGAATATGGCAGCCTGCTGATTTTCGATGAAGTCATTACCGGTTTCAGGCTCTCCAAGTCCGGGGGGCAAGGGCTGTTCGGGGTGACACCGGATCTCTCTGTTTTTGCCAAGGCGATTGCAAACGGGTTCCCGGTTTCCGCACTCGTAGGTTCGGTGGAGCTTATGGAACTTGTCGCCACCGGCGGTGTGCTACATGGCGGAACGTTCAACTCGCAGCCGGCGGCAATGGCCGCAATGATAGCCGTACAGAACGAACTCACCGAGGATCACTATCGAACGGCCTCTGAGCGCGGACTGAGACTGCAGGCCGGCGTGCGTGATATCCTTAAGGACACAGGTATTAAGGCTTATGTGGGTGGCTTCCCGCTGGTGTTTCATGTCGCACTCGGGCTCGATGCGCCACCGAGAAACTACCGCGATCTAACGGCGGCCGACCGCTTAGGATATGTTGCCCTCGCTAATGCATTGCTGCGGCGCGGCGTGCGCGTTCTCGAGCGCGGCGCCTGGTTCGTCTCGGCGGCGCACGACGACACTGTGATCGATCGAACACTGGAAACATTGAGAGATGCGGCGAGGGAAGTCGCACCTCGGCTTGCCGCTTGAGCGCGCCCAATTCGAGCAAATGCATGACTAGGCCCGATCGGCCGGAAATAATGGGAAGGGATAAGAAAATGCAGCTGACGAGAAGACTGTTTGGCGGCTTAGTGGCGGCTTCCGCCATGTGGGCGGCTCTGCCTGCCATCGGCCAGGAATTCGATGGCGTCACTCTGGTTCACTTTACTCAGGGTGGTGCTGCGGACCGAATCGCAGGTTACAAGGCGCTGGCCGAGGATTTCACGGCAGAGACTGGCGCAAAGATCCAGATTGTTGAACAGCCATGGGAACAGATGCAGACGTCGATTATCAACGATGCGCTTTCCGGCGTCGGCAATTTCGATGTGCTCGATATCGACAGCGGCTGGGACGGCAACGTTTCCGCTTGGCTTGAACCGCTTGATGACCGCATTGCGAGGGATGGCTTCGACATCGGCGACTATCAGGGGCTGAACGCCCTGATCGCCGCGCCAGAGGGCGTGCGTTACGGCATTCCTTTCACTGCGCGTTCGATGGTCATGTTCTACCGTCAGGATCTGCTCGACGAAGCGGGGATATCTGTGCCCCAGACGTGGGAGGAGCTCATAGAAGCCTCGAAGGCGCTGACTGGCGATGGCTTCTATGGTTACGTCAGCGCTGGCGTGGCGATCCAACAGGAAAAGATGTTCTTCGGCGCGTTCAAGGGGTCGACCGGCAGGTCGCTCTTCTCCGAACACGGCGAGCCTCAGTTCAACAACGAACAGGGCGCCAACGCGATCAGGTTGCTGGCAGAGCTTTACAAGTCAGCCCCCCCCGGTGTGTTTGCAATGGACATCCCTGAGGTCGATCAGGTGTTCCTCAACGGTGAGGCGGCGTTCCTGATCGAATGGCCGGATTACATCCAGCCGTCGCTCAATGATCCCGAACGCTCCAAGGTAGTTGGCAAGTGGGGAGCCGCCAACCCTCCGGGACCGGGTAACTACGCTTCCTGGTACACAGCGATCAATTCGGCATCCAAGAACAAGGATGCTGCCTGGGCATGGCTGAAGCATATTTCGTCGGCAGAAGCCTCCAAGACGCTGATGGTCGATCACGGTATCTACGCAACTCGCAGCAGCGTTCTGCTCGATCCCGAGATCGCTGCCTCCTTGCCAGGCATGGAGGCAGTTGTCGACAGCGCCGCTCTGTCATTCTCGCCGAACTGGATCGGCGCGCCGTGGGGCCTGGAGTGGTTCATCAAGTCCGCGGACATGGTAGCCGCGGGTGTCACCGGACAAACCACGCCGGAGGAGACAGTAGCTGCGATGGCGGAGCTGTGGAACGAGCTGAAAAAGGACGGCGAAGTGCCTGAAGGGTTCTCCTTCGCCGACCTGTCGGTAAACTAGGCCATTCACAGACCAGCCGCCGGACATCACTGGGCGGCTGGTCTACTTCCACACTCAGGCGACCCGGTGCGGCTTTAGGCATGGCCATAGCTAACGCTTTCACGCGATTTGCACGCGACGACAGAAAGGTCGCTTTGCTGTTTCTGCTGCCAGGCCTTGCCGTACTCGTCCTGACCTATCTGTTTCCGCTGATCTATTCCCTGGTTCTAAGCTTTTCGGAATGGGATATTCGAAAGCCGGGGTCGCGGTTTGAGCCGGTCGGCTTCGACAACTACGCAGATATCCTTACTGACTCGGACTTCTGGGCTGCCGGCTGGCGCTCCACGGTCTACTCGGTAGTCTCACTGCCTATCCAGCTGGTGCTAGGAACGCTAATCGCAGTGTTGCTGACGAGCCCGCGGGTCAATTCGAAGCTGGGCGCCTTCACCCGTATCACCATGCTCATTCCATTGATGCTGCCCCCGGTCGTGCTCGGTATTCTCTGGCGACTAATCCTCAACGTGAACTACGGACCAGCAAACCACATTCTTGGTCTGGTGGGTTTCGGCCCCCTTAGCTTTGTATCCTCGGCGGAAACGGCGCTGGCGACCGCCATCTTTGTGGAGGTTCTGGCGAACACGTCTGTGGTCGTCATGATACTCATCGGTGGCATACTGGCGCTGCCGCCGGACCCGCTACGCGCTGCGGAGGTAGACGGCGCCGGACCGTGGCGCATCCTTCTGGAGATCAAGCTCCCGCAGCTCGCCTCCTATTACCTGATCATCATCCTGATACGGGTAATGGACCTGCTGAAGACGTTCGACTTCATCTATGCGCTCACCGGCGGCGGGCCGGGGTCATCGACGATTGTTTTCAACCTTTTCATCTATCGCGAGGGACAGCGGTTCCTCAATTATCCGGGCGCCTCTGCCGCGTCCTGGGTGTTCCTGGTGGCGTTGCTGCCGCTTTCGTTCTGGCTTCTAAGGAAGGCCGTGCGCCCAACGGATACCTACCTCAATGATTAGGCGGTATTCCCATCCCCCGCGCGAGATCGTCGCTCGAATTGCACTTTATGTGGCGGTGCTAGCGGTGCTCGTGGTGGTGCTCTTTCCGATCTACTGGCTTGTGCTCAACTCGCTGAAGTACCAGCGGGACTTTTTCACCAACCCGCCAGTGTTCTTCGCGACCCAACTGACGCTCGACCACTATCGGGGTGTGCTGTCGAACCCGCTAAATCGGCAATATCTCTGGAATACGTTTGTAGTCACAACAGTCGCAACCATCATCGCGACGTTTGTCGGGACTCTTTGTGCTTACGTTCTGGCGCGTATCCGGATGCCGTTCAGGCTCAACGGAACTCTGCTCGTCGCAATCCTGATCAGCCGGTTGTTTCCACCGGTCAGCCTAGCGATTCCCTATTATCTGCTGATGCGTAATTTCGGGCTTCTGGATACCCGGTTGGCACTTGTGATCGCCTATGTCGGACTGGCCCTGCCATTCGTTACCTGGCTAATGCTGACATTCTTTCAGGACTTGCCCAAGGAAATAGAACGCGCCGCAATGGTCGATGGATGCACAATGTTCCAGCGCTTCCGCTGGGTCGTATTGCCAATGTCCGTTACCTCGATGATCGTGTCGGGGATCTTCGTCTTCATGGGAGTATGGAACGAACTGCTATTCGCCCTGACCTTGACTGCACTTAGGGCCAAGACTGTATCGGTCGCGATCTCAAGTTTCGTGGGCGACAACGCGCTCGATTGGGGACAGATGAGTGCGCTCAGTGTGCTGTCATTCATGCCGATCTTGATATTGGCGCTGTCCGTGCAGCGCTTCCTTGTGCGAGGCATCTCATTCGGAGCCGTTAAAGGATAACAATGGCCAGCTCACTCAGGCTCGAAAACATCACAAAGACATTCGGTAGCGTTACGGTAATCGATGACGTGACCATCGACATCGAGCCTGGGCGGTTTGTTACGCTGGTTGGGCCATCCGGGTGCGGCAAATCGACTCTGCTGAACATGACCGCGTCACTTGAGCGGCCGACGGATGGACGCATCCTAATCGACGGACGCGACGTGACCATGATGACCGCACGACAGCGCGGCATAGCCATGGTTTTTCAAAGCTATGCGCTCTACCCGCATCTGACGGTACGGCAGAACTTGGCTTTTCCCTTGCGCGTCCAGAAGGTCGCCAAACCGGAAATCACGAAGAAGGTCCTGCAGGCCGCGGACCTAATGGAGATCGGACACCTGCTCGATCGGAAGCCGCGCGAACTCTCGGGCGGGCAGCGCCAGCGCGTAGCAATTAGCCGCGCAATCATTCGTCCCGCTACCGTTTGTCTCTTGGATGAGCCGCTGTCTAACCTCGATGCGGCACTGCGCGTCCGCGTGCGCGGCGAACTGAAGCTGCTGTTTTCGCGGATGGAAACCACGACTATGTTCGTGACGCACGATCAGTCTGAAGCAATGACGATGAGCGACAGCATTGTCGTTCTCAAGGACGGCAAGGTGCAACAGCAGGGCACTCCGCTGGAGGTCTATCGCAATCCGGCTAACGAGTTCGTTGCGACTTTCATCGGCTCCCCGCAAATGAACGTGCTGGACGCTCGCATCGAGAGGACTGACGAGGTCGTCGTTCATGCGGGTTCGATACGATTGCCGCTGCCGGAAAGCACTTTACTACCGTCCGGTCGTGTACGGCTGGGCATCCGGCCGGAGTTCATTACCGCGGCGCCCGTTTCTGACGGCACGCCCGTTACTGCAAAGATCGAACTGGTGGAGCACATGGGTAACAGTGCGATCGTCCACTACCGGTTCGCAGATGGCACCTCCCTTATAGGCTTGGAGATGATCGACACACAGATCGGCGTCGGATGGGAGGGTGCCGTCTACATCGACACCCAACGGCTCAAATTCTTCGATACCGCAACCGGACAGGCGATATGACAACGCGCCGCCGCATCGTGATCACGGGATCGAACGGCAATCTTGGACGCAAGTTGACCGCGGACCTGTCGCCGGACCACGACGTGATCTGCCTCGACATTGCCCGCTCGACTTCCGACGGCCCATCGCATCTGGTCTCCGCTGACCTGTCTGCGTGGGGAGACTGGTCGCATCACTTTGACGGTGCAGACACCGTGTTGCATCTGGCGGGCGAAATGCGCCCTACGTCGAGCTGGGCCGCCGTGCACGGTCCCAATATCGTGGCGACGCAGAATGTCCTTCGGGCAGCCAAGCTAGGGGGCACTCGCAGGGTTATCTTTTCAAGTTCGAACCAGGTCATGGCGGGCTACCGCTTTCATGACGGGCCGATTACCGAAGACATACCTCCGTCCCCGCTCAACCCTTACGCTGTTTCCAAACTGATCGGCGAAGAACTAGGCCGAGGATTTCACGCCGAAACGGGTTCATCGTTCCTGGCGTTTCGAGTCGGCAACATCATGCCGGGCGAAAATATGCCCGCTCCGGGCATGGGGCTCGGCCTGTGGGGGCAGCAGATGTGGCTCTCCAACCACGACATGCTGAGGGCCTTCCGTTGCGCGATTGGCGCCGGTGACTTTGGTTTTGCAGTGCTGAATCTTGTTTCGGCGAATGCGGGTATGCGCTGGTCGATGGCACGGGCGCGAGAGGTGATCGGCTTCGTGCCGGAAACGTCCTACAGCCCGCATGCCAGCTCCCAGGACGAGATTGTTGACGCCACCGCGCGGCAGGCCGCGCTCGTGCCAGGCTACTGGCTTGATCAGGATTTCCGGCAGCTGGCTGGTTAAGCAGGATAGGGTCTCCATGCGTGTAGCGGTCGGTTCATTCATGCAGGAAGGGAACACTTTCGTCCCGTTCAAGACGGACATTGCGGTGTTTCGCGCCAACTATTTCCTCGAAGGCGACGAGATGCTTACGGGCTATGGCAATGCCCGCTCTGAGGTCCCTGCGATGTTCGATGTCCTGAAGCGCGAGGGCGCCAACATCCTGCCGCTAATTGCAACCCACGGCTTTGCCGGTGGCCCGCTGACCCGGTCGTGCTTCGACGAGATCATAACCCGAATGATCGCGCGGCTGGACGGCGAGAAGGTCGATGGGGTCCTTCTGGCTCTGCACGGTGCGATGGTGGTCGAGGACAACCCGGATGCCGAAGCTGAGATCGTCGCAGCGATCCGCAGGGCCGTTGGTGCGGGTATACCAATCGGCGTTTCGCTCGACCTTCACGGCCACATAACGCCGTCAATGTTGCAGCCTGACGTATTCTACATCGGCTACCAGGAATATCCGCACATTGACATGTATGAGACGGGCGCGCGCACGGCGGAAACTCTATGTGACTCCCTCGCCGGCAGGTGCAGGCCGGTCATGGCGATGCGGAAGCTACCGCTGTTGGTAAGTCCGGTGAAGGCACGGACCGACGAGGCGCCGCTTGCTGCGATAATGGAACGCGCACGAGCCATGCGCGGGCAGGACGGGATCCTCCACGCCGCAATTTTCCCGGTGCAGCCCTGGCTAGACATTCCTGAACTGGGAGTTGCAGTACTGGTTTGCGCAGACGGTGATCAGTCTGCCGCGCAGGCTGCGGCCGATGAACTCGCGCAGGCCGTGTGGACCGCGCGCGAAGCATTCAACCCCGATTTGGTATCGCTGGAACAGGCGATACGAACAGGGCTCGAGCTTCCCGGGACCACCGTCGTATCGGACGCCGGAGACGCGCCCTCGGGCGGGTCGGCGGCTGACAGCGCTGCCGTGTTGAGCCAATTGCTGGCACAGGGCGCTGATCGTGCCGGACGCCTGACTTATCTGACAATGTGCGATGCCGTCGCGGCAACACGGGCCTTTGCGGTCGGGGAGGGCACCATCGCCAGTTTCGACCTCGGGCATGCGGTATCGTCGGAAGAGGGCAAGCCGGTCAGCCTTGAGGCGCGGGTACAGCACCTGAGCGACGGCGAGTTTGTTTTGCGGGATCGCGGTCTCCAGGGCGCAGTTTTCCGCCAAGGGCCAACCGCAGTCTTGGCGCTGGGAGACCTGAGGATAGTTGTGCGCTCTTACCCTGGCTTCGAGTGGGATACCGGATGCTTCACCGCATTTGGACTTGATCTTGCTGAAGCTGCGCTGGTTTTTGTCAAGAGCCCTTCCCATTTCCGCACTTCCTTTGCTCCCCATGCCGCCCGGATAGTCGTGGCGGACACACCCGGACCCACCGCGCCGAATGTTCGCCGGCTGAAATTTGTCCATGTCAGTCGCCCACTCTATCCGCAGGACGCAGCGGTCGTAGATTTTTGTATGACAACAGCGAGACCGACATGACGCGCAGGAACGACTTAATTATCTCGGCCGAGATGCTCAGCGACGGACATCTTGCAATTGGCCCATCCGCTAGGTTTCCCGAAGTGGCGCGCTGGGCGCAGGTGGCAAATGTGCCGGATCGGGCTCTGCCCGCTATCCCGAAGCAGACATGTAGCCGGATTTCGAGGCCGCTTGTGGTCAATGGCGATTTGACCAAGCCGGAGTGGCAGGGCGCTGCCTGGAGCGAGCATTTTGGGCGCATCGATGACGGCTCGAAGAGGGGGCAAGGCGGCCAGGTCGCCTTCCTGTGGGACGCGGATTTTCTGTATGTCGGTTTCCGTATCCCGGATCGGGATATTCGCGGTTCTGCGGTTGTGCACCACGAACAAATCTACATGAAGGACGACGACGCCGAGATATTCATCAACGGCGAGGGCCGTTATTACGAACTCGGCGTGAACCCTCTCAACACGATCTACGAGTATCGCTGGACCTGGCTTGAGCCGCTAGTCGAGAATCGCGACTTTGCGGCTATCGAAGCGCTCATGAAGACGCCCGATATCCTCTACTACTGCGCGCGCGAGGGCGAGAAGCTTGGTCGGCACGGAGACATGGGCTGGGAAATGCCCGGGCTGAAACATGCCGTACGGCTGCAGGGTTCGCTGAACTGCCCTGATGTCGAAGACGACGGCTGGACAGTTGAATTCGGCATTCCTTGGGCTGGGCTTCAAGAAATCGGATTGCCGGCCCCTGAGAAAGGCATGGTCCTCCGCGCACAAGGATATCGCGCAGAGCACGATTTTCACGACGAGCGAGGACGGATTGAAATGGACCGCTACTGGCAGGGCGCGACGCCTTATATGGGGTATACTTGGTCAGCCATGGGCAATGGCAACGTGCACAATCCGGAGCGCTGGGCCAAGGTGACATTGGCATAGGAAACGCACCTACATCATTTCAAGTCGGTGACGGCGCGACTGAAGCGGCGTCGGCGCAAAACTGACGCAAACGGATCGAACGTTCGCAGGCTTCGACGGCCGCTTGGCAAATCTCGCGCCTGCACGAAAGTTGGCCGGGTACGACTACGGTCTGCTTCACCCACGTCAGAATAAGCGGCACATTGAACGACAAGACGGCGGCAGTTACGTTCGGCGGGAAGGTAGGGTGCAGGCCGATATCCAAGTTCGCTTCGATCGGGGTTCCCAGGCACACGGGTGCGGGTCGGGCGGGATCCTATCCCGCGCATCTGAGCGCGTCAGCGGTGGGCGTCAAGAACGCTTATGCGCGCATGGGTTCGCGCTGATCGCTCATTGTCGGTCGCTGATATGGAGAAGATTGTGCACTCCCGCCCAGCAGAAATGACTGAGCGCTGGCGAGACATGCCGATCTTCTCAGCGGTCTTGATCGACGCGGTGTTCGACGAATCGATCACAGCGATGAGGTGCTTAACGGGAAGCGCAGAAAATCCGAAGTCCAGGAGCACAGACGCCAGCTCTGACCCAAGTCCTCTATGCCACAAGCTCTTATCGATCATGTAGGCGATCTCGACTTCAACAATTCCGTCGAGTTGCCACCGCACGAATCCGCCGCGACCTATAAAGGAGCCCGTCCGGCGATCCATTGCTGCATAAAGCCGGAGGCAGGGATGCAACTCGTCACTTCCATGCATCGACCAGGCAATTTCTTCCTCAGCTTCTCTGCGTGAAAGGACGCCATCCGGAAAGAAGCGCCGAACCTCCTTGTCTGCATAGAGCCTACAAAGGTCGTCGAGATCAGATTTGACGAAGTGCCGTAGCACTATTCGGTCGGTCTGGAGGACATACGCCATGATCGCCGGGACCGCTGTGAATTGTATACGTTGCGTGACTCCAGGCGTGAATTGGTCTGATGAGTCAAACGCGTCAGTATGAGCCAGCGAGCTTTTGGCTGCAGCCGAACCGACCGGATTGGCTCGCTTGAAATAGCCGACTGTGCAGCCGATGTTCGATCATTACTCGACATACGACTATTCGGCACGCATGCCTCGATGCTTGTCATTTTTTTGCGCATCATCGTGAATCTGTCGCTATATAGCTGACCGTTCGCCTGACGCTCGTCGGGCCTCTCGCGTTCGGAGCCTTTATGACAATCCACACTTCAATTGATCCCTGCATTAGAGCAGAGATGGGCAAGTGGCTGAAGATGGACTTCGAGTTTAGCCACTTTGTGACTCTCGCGACAAACGATGCTGGGCTGTCCCCGGCAACGATGCGCAGGCGGCTGAAGAGCTGGGACGCGCGCGTGAACCGGGCGCTATATGGGCCGAAGTGGCAAAAGCATCAGGACGAGCTCATCTGGTTCTTCGCCTTCCTTGAGAAACCGTCGGCCAATCCACATTGGCACCTGATGTTGCGGATCGTAGGACGCTGGAACGAAGATCCGGTCTCGACCTACAGCGAGTTCCATCGGGCGGCATTCATCGGATGGAAGCAGCTGATGCCATCGGGGACTATCGACGTGCAGGCAATTCGTGCGGGTTACTCTTCGGTTGAAGAATATGTTTTAAAAGAGCTGCGAGGTGCGATACAATATTCAAGTTTCGTTACGCCGGATGAACTCCGGCACTGAAAGCCGCCCATAAGGGTAATCGCCAAAGACCGTTTGCCACGCTACGGGACCAAGCAACCTCCCTGCATTCGAGAACACCATTTTGCGGCTGGACTTCTAGCGGCAATGGCAGTGCATTGGTGAGAACAGAATACTGCCCGCAAGAAAACGCTAATACACTACGGAAAGATCGAGGGGTGCTAAAAGCGGGCTTGCCCAGCGAGCGATTTCTTGGTTCCTTCCGCCAGAGTCGAATGCCGTCGGGGAGGGTGGCCAGAGAAGAGCTTCTTCGACAAGCCGATCATCAATTCGCCCTATGCGCCTCCAGATAGGCATTGGGAACTCGATCTCGAAGGACATCCGACGGACGTAATCGTCGAGCAGCGTCGAGGATCGGCATTGTGGACGGCCCTTCCGGGAGCGGCTTCGACGACGAAGGCCTCGGCGCAGTCGAGCATGGTATTCAATACCGAGCTGTCTACCGACGCGACGGAATTCAACCCCTCGCCAATGATCAACGATCTCCGGCAGGAGTTGGAAACCTGGCGTAGTCTCCCCAATCCCGCTCAGTGGAAGGTGACGCCCGTTACCCAGCGGCTGCTCCAGCACTGGCGCGCGGTCCAGAACGATCCCAGCCAGACCATCCGGCCGTTCTTTTGCCAGCTCGAAGCGGTCGAGGCGGCGATCTGGCTGGCTGAGGTTGCGCCCGAAATGGGACGGCGCGGCCGGCGGTTCCTGAACTGGCTTCCGATCGCAAACAATTTCGCGCTCCAGGCAGAAGGCACGTCACCATCCGACGCAACGCCCGAACTGATGCGCATTGCATTCAAGCTCGCGACGGGCGCCGGCAAGACGACGGTGATGGCGATGCTCATTGCCTGGCAGGCGCTCAATGCCGTGCGCTCCCCCAACAGCAAGCGTTTCTCGAAGGGGTTCCTGATCGTAACGCCCGGCATCACCATTCGCGACCGGCTGCGGGTTCTGATGCCCAACGACGAGAACAGCTACTACGACCGGCTCAGTCTCGTGCCGCACGATCTGCTGCCTGACCTACAGCGCGCCGACATCGTGATCACCAACTATCACGCGTTCAAGCTCCGGGAGACCTTCGACGCCGCGACCGGCACTCGGCAAGTGCTCGAAGGTCACGGCGAGGCTCTGCAGACGCTGGAAACCGAAGGCCAGATGGTCCAGCGGGTCATGGGCGATCTTATGGGCAACAAGAACGTCGTCGTTATCAATGACGAAGCACATCACTGTTATCGTGAGCGCCCGACCTCGGAGACTGTCAAGCTCACCGGCGAGGAGCGTAAGGAGGCGGAGCATAACAAGGAGGCTGCGCGCCTCTGGATATCAGGGCTTGAAATACTCAACCGCCAGCTGGGTGTCCGCGTCGTCTACGATCTGTCGGCCACGCCGTTCTTCCTGTCTGGCTCGAACTGGCCTGAGGGCATTCTATTTCCCTGGGTCGTGACTGATTTCTCGCTGATGGACGCAATCGAGTGCGGGATCGTCAAGCTGCCCCGCGTGCCAATCGCCGACAATCGCGCCGACGGCCAGCAGGTCATGTATCGCAATCTGTGGCCGGCCATTCGCCAACGCATGCCAGACAAGCGCAAGAAGAGCGAAGGCAAGCCGGATCCGCACAAACTGCCGATCGAGCTCAAGGTAGCGCTCGACGCGCTCTATGGCCATTACGAGAAGACATTTCGGCTGTGGGAAAAAGAGCAGGTCGGTATCCCGCCGGTCTTCATCGTGGTGTGCAACAACACCACGAACTCCGAGATGGTGCGCGACTATATCGCCGGCTACGCCTGGGCCGACGAGCACGATCAGGAGCGCGTCCGCAACGGCGAACTCGAACTCTTCCGCAACTATGACGATCACGATCAGCGGCTCGACAGGCCGCGCACGATCCTCATCGACTCCGCGGCGCTAGAAGCGGGCGGCGATATCGATAAGGCGTTTCGCGACGCGCACGAAAAGGAGATCGAGGCCTTCAAGCGCGAACGTAACCGGCGCGATCCGACGGCCGGAGAGATCAGCGACGCCGAGATACTGCGGGAGGTGATGAACACCGTCGGGCGCAAGGGTAGACTCGGCGAGCAGGTGCGGTGCGTTGTCTCCGTGTCGATGCTCACCGAAGGGTGGGATGCCAACAACGTCACTCACATCATGGGTTTGCGAGCGTTCGGCTCGCGGCTGATCTGCGAGCAGGTAATCGGCCGGGCGCTGCGGCGCCTGTCCTACGAGGCCGATCCGGACACGGGGTTCTATCGCACCGAATATGCCGACATCATGGGCATCGACGGGCTCAACTTCGCCGATCAGGCGCGGCCGGCGCCGCCGCAGCCGCCGCGGGAGATCATCCATGTCGAGGCGGTCAGTCCGGAGCGCGACCACCTCGAGATCGTCTTCCCGCGCGTCGAAGGCTTTCGCACGGACTTCCCGAAGGAGCGGATCGACGTCGACCTGTCACGCCTGGAGCCATATGTGCTCACGCCCGACAAGGTCGGCGCGACCATAGTGCAGATGTCGGGCATCATCGGCGAACGCCACCAGCTCGGTCTTCAGCATCTCGACGACAGGCGCCTGTCGACGATTGCCTTTGACATCGCCTCCTACTGGGTCTCAGAGAAGCTGCGCGATCCGAATGGCGCGCCAAAGACACATCTCTTCCCGCACGCAAAGCGCATCGTGCTGCAGTGGCTGAATTCCGACCGGCTGGTCTGCAAGGGCGACACGCGGCCGGCGCAGCTGCGCTACCGCCAACTCGCCGACGAGGTCTGTGATCTGCTGATGGGCGCGTTGCTGGATCAGCCAGGCGGGCAGCCGATCATCCGGGCCGTGCTCGACCCGTTCGCGGCCGCGGGATCGACGGCCGGCGTAAACTTCAACACGTCGAGCACGAGCCGGCACTGGCCCAATCCCGAGCGCAGCCACGTCAACTGGATCATCACCGACCAGGACTGGGAGAACAAGCTGGCGGAGATCCTCGACGACCACCCGGCCGTCGAGGCTTACGCCAAGAACCACAATCTGCATTTCGAGGTGCCCTATACGAAGGAAGGCGAACCGCACGGATACCGGCCTGATTTTCTCGTCCGGCTGAAGACGCCCGACGGCGCGGAGCCGCTGACCCTGGTGCTCGAGGTCAAGGGTTTTCGCGGCCATGACGCCATGCTCAAGGCCGAGGCGATGCGCAACAAGTGGATTCCAGCAGTCAACAGGCTCGGCGCATACGGTCGCTGGGCATTTGCCGAGCTGCGCAGCGTCTACGATTTCCGGCCGGAGCTGGACGCGGCGATTGCGGATTTGACCAATCCGAAGGTGCCGGCATGAACGACGTCGTCTTCGGCCGTTTGACGGATCTGCTGCCGCGCGAGGCCTGGAGACACGAGGCGCGGGCGTTCACGCCGTGGCTCGCCGAGAACATCGGCCAGCTGTCGGAAGTCATCGGCATCCCGCTGGAGTTGACCGGCACCGAGATCGCCGTCGAGACCTTCGCGGCAGACATTCTCGCGCGCAATCCAAGCGATGGCACGGTAGTGCTTATCGAGAACCAGCTCGAGATCACCGACCACACTCATCTCGGCCAGATCATGACCTATCTGGCAGGGTTGGACGCGCAGACGGTCATCTGGATCGCGCCGAAATTTCGCGAGCCGCATCTTTCTGCCATCCGCTGGCTGAACGAGCACACAGCCGACGGGTTCTCGTTCTTCGCCGTCAGGCTGCGCGTGGTGCGTATCGGCGACAGCCCTTATGCGTCGATCTTCGAGGTGATGGAAAAGCCGAGCGGCTGGGAGCGCAGCCTCAAGGAGGCGGTGCGTCCGGCGTCATCCGATCCAGGATCGGCGAAGCGCGCCGCATTCTGGGATCACTATGCCGAGCGCTACCCGGCGATGACGGACCTTCGGCCGAAGACCGGGTGGAATTACTACATGCCGCTGGCCGGCGGTCAGGTGCTGCTCTCGGGCTACATCGCGACGCGCACCTGCGGGGTCTATCTGCGCGCGCCCTGGTCAGGCGACACCGCGACCGTCGGCGAATTGCTCCTTCCATATCGCAACGAACTGGAGCGGGAACTGGGCGCGGAATTCGATGGCGCCAAGGATCACTTCTTCACCAAGCGCCGAGAGCCCGGATTTGGCGACGAGGCCGACTGGCCGGCGCTGATTGAATGGTTCGAGGAACAGCGCCGCATCTACTCGGCGGCGATCGAAAACAGGCTGGCAGGGCATCCAGATGGCGAATGACAAGAAAACTCCCGTCGACATCATCACGCATGACGAGACGCGCGCCAACATCCCGCCGGCGGAGCTGGAGCCGGTGCTGGAGGAGAGCGACAAGAAACCGATCCGCACTGCCTGGGAGCGGCGCAACCGCGATCTCGATCCGCAGCTGGTCTGGCGTGGCAAGGATCCCGATCAGGCCGAGCTGACGGTAGACGCACCGCCGATCTACCGCCAGGAGCACGTGCATCCAAAGGCACTGGTCGACGATCTCAGGAACGGCCGCGAGAAGGCGGAAGACCTGTTCGGCCATTTCGGGCTGACGGAGGAGGACCGCGAGGCGGAGGTCGAGTTCTACCGGCACAGCGCCCGCTGGTCGAACCGCATGATCCTGGGCGACGCGCTTCAGGTCATGTCGTCGCTGGCCGAGCGCGAGAGGCTGAAGGGCCAAGTGCAGGCGATCTACATCGATCCGCCCTACGGCATCAAGTTCCAGTCGAACTTCCAATGGTCCACCACATCGCGCGACGTGAAGGACGGCAAGCTCGACAATCTGACGCGCGAACCCGAACAGGTGAAGGCCTTTCGCGACACCTGGCGCGACGGCATCCACTCATACCTGTCCTATCTGCGCGACCGGCTGACCGTGGCGCGCGAACTGCTGACGGAGAGCGGCAGTTGTTTCGTCCAGATCGGCGACGAGAATGTCCACCGGGTGCGGGCGCTGATGGATGAGGTGTTTGGTGAGAAGTGCTTCATAGCTGCAATAAACTACGTAACGACAAGCGGCAGGCAAGATAGATACATCGACAATATTTCAAATCACATCCTTTGGTATTGCCGGGATTTCGGCAAGGCGAAGTATCGGCAGCTTTACCTCGGCAAAGAGGATGGCGACGGCGGCTTTGTTGCCGACCAATTCCAGTCAGACGGCGTCCGAACCGATGGAGATTACCCAGTTCGGGTTCATGGTCGCGAATTTCGACCAAAAGTGGGGAACCATTGGAAGACACATCCGGAAGGTGCCAACCGGCTGAAGCGTGCTGATCGACTAGTTCCGCAAAGGGCGATGGTTCGCTACAAAAGGTTCAGCGATGATTTTGCCGGGCGCGCACTTCCAAGCGTGTGGCTCGACACTTCTGGCGGTGCTGGCAGAGACAAGGTCTACGTGGTCCAAAGCAACGCGCGCCTCGCGGAGCGGTGCATCCTGATGGCCACCGATCCAGGCGACCTTGTGCTCGACCCGACCTGCGGCTCGGGCACTACGGCCATGTCGCCGAACAGTGGGGCCGACGCTGGATCACCATAGACACGTCGCGCGTTGCACTGGCGCTTGCCCGCGCGCGCATCATGGGCGCCAAATATCCCTGGTATCTGCTGGCCGACAGCCCTGAGGGACAGAAGAAGCAGGCCGAGGTGACTCGTTCGTCACCATCTACCCAATCCACCTATGGCGACATCCGCCATGGCTTCGTCTACGAGCGAATACCAAGGGTTTCTCTTGGAAAGATTGGCGCGAACACCGAGATCGACGTGATCTGGGAGCGCATGCAGCCGGCGGTGGAGAATGCGCGGGCCGCACTCAACGCCGCGCTCGCCGGCCACGCCACGCCATTCAAGGTCGAGACCGGCGGCCGCGCCGGCAAGACCATCGACTTCAGGGCGTCTGGCGAGGTCGAACTGCCTTCCGGCGAATATGCGCCGGCAAACGGCTTCATGGAATGGGAAACTCCGCACGAGGCGCCCGACGGTTGGCCGGACGCCGCGGTGAAAGCGCTTGAGGCTTTCTGGGCTGCGCGTATCTGCCGCCAGAAGGAGATCGACGCCTCGATCGCCGCCAAGGCCGAGCATGAATATCTCTATGACAAGCCCTATGAGGACAGGAAGCGCATCCGCGTTGCCGGTCCCTTCACGGTCGAGAGTCTGTCGCCGCACCGCATGTCGGCGGTGGACGAGCATGGCGAACTGATCGACGAGATCAACGCCGCCGAGGGCCTGCAGCTGTCGGGCGAGCAGGAGTCGGAGAATTACCGAAAGGCCATCATGGAAAACCTCGCCAAGGCCGGCGTGCACCAGTCGGGCAAGGCGGACGCCATCCGCTTCGACACGCTGACGCCCTGGCCCGGCGAGTGGATCGGCGCCGAGGGCCGCTACCGGGAAGGTGAGGGTGACGACGCCGTGGAGCGGCGCGCCGGCATCTTCATCGGCCCGGAATACGGCACCGTCTCCAGAGCCGATCTCGTCGCCTGCGCGCGCGAGGCGGCGGACGCCGGCTTCGACATCGTGATCGCCTGCGCCTTCAACTTCGAGGCGCATGCGCAGGAGTTCCACAAGCTCGGCCGCGTGCCGATCCTGCATGCGCGCATGAACGCCGACCTGCACATGGCCGGCGAGCTGAAGGCCGGCGGCGGCAACCTCTTCGTCGTCTTCGGCGAGCCGGACTTCGAGCTGAAGGAAGAGGGCGAGCGCTACCGCGTCGAGCTCAGGGGCGTCGACATCTTCAAGCCGGCGACAGGCGAGGTGGTGAGCTCCGAGCCCGACGACATCGCCTGCTGGTTCATCGACACCGACTATTCTGGCGAGAGCTTCTTCGTGCGCCAGGCCTACTTCCCCGGCGCGGAGGTGCCCTACAAGGCGCTGCGCTCGACACTGAAAGCCGAGATCGACGAGGAGGCCTGGGTCAGCCTCAAGCGCACCGTCTCACGGCCGTTCGCCAAGCCGAAGAGCGGGCGGATAGCGGTGAAAGTGATCAACCATCTGGGGGACGAAGTGATGAAGGTGTTGGGGGTGTGAGGTGGACATCTTCAGGTATGAGGTCGGAAAGGCTGCAGCCGAAGGATTCCCGGTCGGTGGGAACAGAATCGTAGAATTTGTTGTTCTCGCTGGATCGACCGCGCTGAATCGATCGAAGGGCGCCGATCGCAAAGGGAAATTGCCGCTGAGGAGAGATCGACTTCTCAACGATGGGATATTGGCTCCCCACGCGCGGGATACTGACCTGTATGTGTTTGTGCGAGATCACCGTTTCACAAGTCCGACCGCTGCCGGAGATATTGTCAACGGGGCCAGTCTGAGTGGACGAGCCCCGTGGCTACATAAGGTGACGGGCCAGTCTCTCAAGGACTGGCTTGTGCCATGACCGTCCTCATTGCCACCAGCTTCACTAAATCACTTGCCAAGCTCACCGGTCAGGAGCAATCGGCGGCCAAGGTCACAGCGTTCGACATCCAGCAGAATCCCGATAGCCCGGGCCTGTCGCTGCACCGGATCGACAGGTGCCGGGATCCCGATTTCTGGACTGCGCGCGTTAACAGGGACATTCGCATAGTTCTGCACAAGCGCGGCGGCAGCACAGCACTGGTCTATGTCGGGCATCACGACGATGCCTACGACTGGGCGGCGCGACATCGTCTCGATCAGCATCCGACGACGGGCGCGGCACAGATCGTCGAGATACGCGAGACAGTCGAGGAGATCGTCGTTCGCCGCTATGTCGAGGAGGCGGTGAAGAAGCCGCCGATTTTCGCAAGCGAGACCGCGGAGACACTGCTCAGCTGGGGTGTGCCCGAAGACTGGCTCGACACGGTGCGTCAGGCGACCGAGGACACCGTGCTCGACATTGCCGGCCACCTGCCTGATGAAGCCCAGGAAGCATTGCTGGCGGCCGCGGTGGGCGAGACGCCGACCATCCGGCTCCAGACAGTGGAGGAGGGTGGCTACAGCCATCCAGATGCGCTTCGTCGTTTCATGATCATAGGCGACGAAGCCGAGCTCGCAGCCGCTCTCGATGCCCCTTGGGACGACTGGGCGATCTTTCTCCATCCGGCGCAGCGCGAATTCGTCGATCGGGACTTCAATGGCCCAGCTCGCGTCATCGGGTCGGCGGGAACGGGAAAGACGGTCGTTGCTCTGCACCGCGCCGTGCGGCTGGCAGGCGATGATCCCGATCATCGCGTGCTGTTGACCACCTTCTCGGGGGAGCTCGCCGAAGGCCTCGCCAACAAGCTCGCGCGGCTCACGGGCGCGCGGCCGGACATTGCCGCCCGCATCACCGTCGGCACATTGGCCGAGATTGCGCAACGGCTGGCAAAAGAGCAGCCAGGGCACGCGAATATTGCTTCGGATGCGGAGGTAGTCTCGCTCCTGAACGATGCCGTCATCGCGGAAGGAACAGCCGTCGCTCCAGGGTTCATCCTCGAGGAATGGCGCCTCATCGTGGATGCCTGGGACGTGCGCGACGCGGAAACCTACCTCGATCTCCCACGGCTTGGACGGAAGGTGCGCATGGCTGCTTCGCGCCGGGACGAGGTCTGGCGTGTTTTCGCGCGCGTGCGCGCCGTTCTCGACGCGCAGGGTAAGGAAACCGAGGCGGGTCTCATGCATCGGCTGGCGCGCGAGATTTCCAATACGCCCTTCACGCATGTCGTGGTTGACGAAGCACAAGACATCTCCGTGCCGGAACTTCACTTCGTCGCGGCTCTCGCCGGCGGCCGGCCGAACGGTCTCTTCTTCGCCGGAGACATCGGACAGAGAATTTTCCGTTCGCCATTTCCTTGGAGGGCCGCAGGTGTCGATATTCAAGGTCGATCGCGCAGCCTCAAAGTGAATTATAGGACCTCGCATCAGATCAGATCGAAGTCGGACATACTGCTTCCGCCGCGCCTGCTCGAGGCAGACGGTGGCGAAGACAACAGGTGGGGCGTGTCGTCGGTGTTTCACGGTCCCCTGCCAGAGCTTCGCTTGTTTGAAGGACCGGAGGACGAAATCGCTTCTGTCAGCGCCTGGATCGATGACTGCCTGAGCAGTGCGATTGCACCGGAAACGATCGCCGTGCTAGTTCGATCTGAAGCTGAAATGCCGCGTGCGCGAAAAGCTATCGCCGCGTCAAAGAACGACCGTGTGGTCGCCGCTCTCATGCACGATGCCAAGGGACGGGAATTCCGCGCGGTCGCCGTGATAGCGTGTGATACCGACGTCCTTCCCAGCGAGAAGCGTTTATTGGAAGCGTCCGATGAGCGGGCGCTCAAGGAAATCTACGACACCGAGCGCCACTTGCTCTATGTGGCGGCCACTCGCGCCAGGGAACGACTCTGGATATCGGCAAGCGGAACACCTTCGGAGTTTCTGGCCGATTTGGGACTCGGGGAATAAATCTCCGCATCGCCGGCTACAAGGTTGCTATAATGAGTTGCGAAAGGAATTTCGCATGTCATATTCGACCATTCAGCTCATTCACGCACTGCCGCCTTCCGAGCGTCGCTGTTTCGACAGAAAGGAAGCGGCCAGCTACGTCGGTGTCAGCCCGAACACACTGGACCGTTTGGTTCGTCAGGGGTTATTGCCGTCGCCCATCAAATGGTGCGGTCGCAAGGTCTGGGATCGCAATGCGCTCGACCTAGCCATCGCTTCCGCGGCGAATACGCCGACAAAAGGCACTTCCAACGAAATTGATCGCATTCTTGGCGTGTCATGAAGGTCAAGCTTCCGACTTACACGCAAGAAGTCTGCAAGCGCGGCCGCATCTACTACTATTACCGGCGCGGCAAGTTCCGGATGAGACTTCCGGGGCGACCGTTCTCGACAGAGTTCATGGACGCTCATTCCGCGGCCGAAGTCGCTTTCAGGGCGCAAGGTGGCCTTGAAACTGACATCGGTGCCAATCGTCTGAAGCCGGGTTCATTCAACGCGCTGGTGATGTCCTACTATCGATCGGCAGAGTTCCTCAATCTGAAGCCGATATCACAGCGAACGAACCGCAATGTGATCGAGAAGATTCGGCTTCTGCTTGGTGATGCGCAGGTGTCTAGTTTTCTGCCGCGGCATCTTGAGAGGATGATGGCCGAGAAGGCCGACACACCTGATGCCGCCAACCGAATCCGCCGGATGATGAAAATCCTGATGAGGCATGCAATCAGGCTTGGATATCGAAACGATGACCCGACTGCCCGCGTCCCGAAGCTGAAGAATCGTTCGGACGGCTACAAGACCTGGAGCGAAGACGAGATCGAACAGTTCTATGCAGCGCACGGGGAGGGGACTCGGGCGCGATTGGCATTCGACCTGATGCTCTATACCGGCCAACGCCGTTCCGATGTAATCCGGATGGGGCACCAGCATATCCGCAATGGCACACTCGCGATCCGGCAGTCCAAGACCGGCACTGTGGTGGAGATCCCGATTCACCCCCGATTGAAGACGGTGCTCGATAGCTTGTCGCGGGACAACCTGACGTTTCTCGTGACCGATCAAGGCAAGCCTTTCTCGCCTGCGGGTTTTGGAAACTGGATCGGAGACTGTGTGCGCAAGGCCGGACTGAGGCAGGGCCTGGCAAAGGGCGAAAAGGGGCTATCGTCCCATGGGTTGCGCAAGGCCATCTGTAGGCGCTTGGCGGATGCCGGTTGCGATGCGTTGCAGATCATGGCGATTACCGGTCATCGCGACATCAAGCAGATCATGGTTTACATCGAAGCGCGCGATCGTAGCAGAGCTGCCGAAGCGGCGATCAGGGCGATTGGAGAGCGTCCCGGCGGGACAAACAGAGATCAAACAGTGTAAACTCGGGGCCGCAGTTTACAATCGCGTTTCTTAAGCTACTGATTTTCATCAATATTTTGGAAAGCTGGCACGCCCAACGGGACTCGAACCCGTGTTTCCGCCGTGAAAGGGCGGCGTCCTAGACCGCTAGACGATGGGCGCGCGGAACGGAGCGCTTATAACAGCTTCGCCTTGGCCGGCAACCCGGAAAGCCCGCTCAATGTGAAGATTTTTCTACTTTCTTTTGCGCCGGCGGCAGCGCCAGTTCCAATCGCGCTCTGGACCCACGTCGATATGGACCGATTTGGTGTGACAATAGGTGCCAACGCCTCCGCGGCCGGGCATGGAGCGCAGGAACTGCGCAAGCTCCCACTTGCCGATATTTTCGACCTGAATATCGGCTGCGGCGCAGAACATGTGCAAAGAATTGCGCGAGCCGCGCGCCCGGCGGTTGTGTTGCGGGCTTCGATAGCCCGAGGTGACAACGACCTTTTCGCCATAATGGCGCTCGACAGCCTTGAGCACACGCACCAGCGACGGTTTGAGGCAGCCGACGTCGACGCGGTCGGTCTGGATCATAAGGCCATTGGGCGCCAGCCGCGCGAAGCCGGGCGCCAGGGCGAGCTCGACATCGCTGTTTTCATTGATGTCGATATCGCTGTCGTCGGTCGAGCCCGACTTGCGCCGTATCTCATAGAGGCTGTCGGAATCACGCACGCCGGGCAGTTTGTCCGTGCCGTAGAAATTGGAAGTGGCGGCTTGTGTTGGCTGCGCGGCTGCGACGACCACAGGCTCACGCTTTTTAGCCGGGGTGACCGGCTCGGGCGCGGAAAAGAAGGATGACAGGAAGCCGCGGCGGCGGGCAGGGGCCTGCTGGACGGCCTCCGGCGGCCGGTTTTCGACATAGGCGGTCGGCTCGGCGACATCGGTCGGATCGACAGCCGCGACCTCGGTGGGTTCGGCCGAGCCTTCGGCTTGCACTTCGTCCGAAGCAGGTATTTCCGCCTGCGCGACTTGTGCCGGAGGGGCCGGCTGCTGAACATTCGCTGGCGGCGCCTTGCGGTGTTCCGACTTGGCAAACAGCGCTGAGAAGAAATTGCGGCGGCGCGGTTGGGGCGCTTGTGGCTGAGCGGCTCTTGCCGGCGCTGTCTCCAGATAGGCGCCGTCGGCGCCCATGCGCGTTGCCAGGGTCGCGTCGTCGGCGGTGGGGACAGCGGCTGCAAACTGCGTTTCGCCGCCGGATACAACCGCCGGTTCGCTGCCATCCGCAGGTGCTGGATTCGAAGCGACCTGCTCGGGTAGCGCCGGATCGTCTTCCGAGACGATGAATTGCTGTTCGGCGGAAGCGGCCTGCGCGTCGGCGACCTTCTGCTGCTGATAGCCGGGCTGAGCTACGAGACCAAGCTGCGAAAACGGATCGGACGACGTGCTGCAGGAGGCCAGCAGCAAACCTGCCAGCCCCGCAGCGCCCGCATAAGTGACGAATTCCAACCTACGAAAGGCCGGCGTTGACATGCCGTCAGCCTGCAAGGCGTCTTCCCTTTGCGTTTGTTCTGACCCAAGCGCCTGAGCGCTCAGCAGAGTTTTCTCGTTGGTTCGGCTGTCGGCAAAATTGCCGGATCATCCCACCAGATTTACGCGCCCCAGTGTCCCGGTGCCCCTTGGTCAAAGCATTCTTGCCGTACATTTGAGCCGGCGAGGGAAATCACTGAGCGCAAACTATCGAATTGTGCCCGCAACCGCAAATCAAACACGCACCTTTACATATGTGCCCGGTGCGTCGTCCAGAACCTCGGTACGTTCGCCTGGAGTTCGCGCGTCAACTCGCTTCTTATCCTGCGATTCGATCCATGCATGCCAGTGCGGCCACCAGGAGCCCGGCGTTTCTTCGGCTTCTGCCAGCCAGTCCTCGAATTCGCCTTTCACCTTGCCGCCGGTCCAGAACTGATATTTGCCGGCTTTGGGCGGATTCACCACACCGGCAATATGGCCTGACCCTGCCAGGACGAAATCCACCTTGCCGCCGAAATAGGCGCTGCCGATGAATGCGGATTTCGCCGGTGCGATGTGGTCCTCGCGAGTCGCCAGATTGTAGATCGGTATTTTGACGTCGCCCAGCGAAACCGGCTTGCCGCCGAGCTTCATCTTGCCCTTGCTCAGATTGTTTTCGAGGTAGCAATTGCGCAGGTAGAACGAGTGGTTTGCTGCCGCCATGCGGGTGGAATCGGAGTTCCAGTAAAGCAGGTCGAACGGCATCGGCGCTTTGCCGCGCATATAGTTGTTGACCACATAGGGCCATATGAGCTCGCTCGAGCGCAGCATGTTGAAGGCTGTCGCCATGCGCGTGCCGTCGAGATAACCCTTGTCGTTCATCGCCTTTTCGAGCGCTGCAATCTGCTCTTCGTCGACGAAGACTTTCAGGTCGCCGGCATGGGTGAAATCCACCTGGGTGGTGAGGAAAGTGGCGGAACGAATGCGGTCGTCGCCATCGCGCGCCATCTTGGCCAGTGCCGCGGCAAGCAGTGTGCCGCCGACGCAGTAGCCGATCGCGTTGACCTTGGTGTCGCCGGTCGCTTTCTCGATCGTGTCGAGGGCGAAATTGAGGCCGAGATTGACGTAGTCGTCCCAGTCCATCTTGCCGTGGCGCTCGTCGGGGTTCGCCCATGAAATTACGAACACCGTGTGGCCCTGTTCGACCGCCCAGCGGATGAAGGATTTATCCGGGTTGAGATCGAGAATGTAGAACTTGTTGATCCAGGGTGGGCTGATCAGCAGCGGCCGGCGCAGCACTTTCTTGGTCGTTGGCGTGTACTGGATGATCTCGACAAGCTCATTGCGCGCCACGACCTTGCCGGGCGTGGTGGCGATGTTTTCTCCGACAGCGAAGCGTGAGGCATCCGACTGCCGCAACTTCAGTTCGCCGTGGCCCGCCTTGATGTCCTCAGCCAGCATGTTCATGCCGCGCGCCAGGTTCTCGCCGTTGCTCGCAACCGTTTCACGGAAAAGCTCCGGGTTGGTCAGCACGAAGTTTGAGGGCGAAAGCGCGTTGGTGATCTGCTTGATGTAGAAGCGGGCCTTGTGACGAGTATGCTCGTCGAGCCCCTCGGTTTCTTCCGCGAGTTCAGACGCCCAGCGCGAGGTGACCAGATAGGTTTTCTTCAGGAAATCGAAGAAGGCGTTTTTGGCCCATTCGGGATCCTGGAAACGCTTGTCGCCGCGCTCCGGCTCGACTGCCTCGCCGACTTCCTTGCCACTCATCTTCTGGACCGAGTTCGACCAGATCGACATGTAGTTGGACAGCAGGCGCGTTTGCGCCTCGAGCGCGCGGGACGGGTCGGAGAGCCAGTATTCGGTAAGCTTGGAAAAGGTGCGCACCATGTCGGCGACGGGATCGGAAACAGTGTCGCGAATCTCGCCCTTTTCGCGCGGCTCCGCCCATGCGGCAGCGGCTTTGCCGGCTTCCTCGACCATGCGGGCGAAATTCAGTGCGAAACGTTCCGGATCTTTGACGATATATTGTTCGACACCGGCGTTTTCAGCCTTGTCATCTTTGGCCTTTTCGCGCTGGTCGCCCATGGTGGCGCCTGTCCTCCCCAATGTGCTTTTTATTGACATATTACAATGAGAAGTCCCTACACGTCCAACTGCGTCAGCAATTTGACGATGGCTTGAAACGGACTGCCGAAAAGGACAAGAAACCGGCCATGGCGGCTTCAGCGAACTGGAAGCGTTTGTGCGCGCTCGCACCGGTCCTTGCGATCGCGGCCGGCTGTGTTTCGGCGTCGTTGGAAGACGCGGTGCCGGGTGCGCGCAACACCGGCAGCTATCCGAACCTCAACATACCGACTCGTGCCGAAACCGAGCAGCTGACCGACGAGGAGGCGTCGGCGCGGCTCGCGGCGTTACGCGACCAGCGCGCATCGCAAAAGGCACTGCCAACAACTGCAAGCAACGAGGCCGAGAGGCTGAAGAAGCTCAGGCGTAGTCATGCCGAGGACACGTTGAAGGAAATCGAGAATTAGGGGCAGAGCGGCCCGCATCTATCGACCCGCCCGGTGATTGGGTGTATAGCCGCCGCGATCAGCCCACCGATGGAAATCACGATGGAAGAGTTTCACAAGGTTCGCCGGCTTCCGCCTTATGTTTTCGAGCAGGTCAACCGGCTGAAGGCGAGCGCGCGGGCCAGTGGCGCCGACATCATCGATCTCGGCATGGGCAACCCCGACCTGCCGACACCGCAAAGCATAGTGGACAAGCTGTGCGATGTCGTACGCGACCCGCGCACGCATCGGTACTCTTCATCGCGCGGTATTCCCGGACTGCGCCGCGCGCAGGCAGCCTATTATGGGCGCCGTTTCGGTGTGAAGCTCGATCCCGAGCGGCAGATCGTTGCCACCTTGGGATCAAAGGAAGGCTTCGCCAATATGGCGCAGGCGATCACCGCGCCGGGCGATGTCATCTTATGCCCGAACCCAACATATCCGATCCATGCCTTCGGCTTCATCATGTCGGGCGGCGTGATCCGCTCCATGCAGGTTGAGCCGGACGAGGGTTTTATTCCCGCCCTTGAGCGCGCGATCAGGCACTCGATCCCGAAACCGCTGGCGCTGATCCTCAACTACCCGTCGAACCCGACGGCGCATGTCGCGACACTCGATTTCTTCAAGGATGTTGTGGCGTTCGCGCGCAAGCACGAGCTGATTCTGCTGTCGGACCTCGCCTATTCGGAAATCTATTTCGACGGCAATCCGCCGCCTTCGGTGCTTCAGGTGCCGGGCGCGATGGATGTCGCGGTCGAGTTCACCTCGATGTCGAAGACCTTCTCGATGCCGGGATGGCGCATGGGCTTCGCGGTCGGCAATGAACGGCTGATCGCAGCGCTGACGCGGGTCAAATCCTATCTCGACTATGGCGCCTTCACGCCGATCCAGGTGGCCGCGACGGCCGCGCTGAACTCGGATGGCGCGGAGATTGAAGAAGTGCGCGCGATCTATCATCGCCGCCGCGATGTGCTGGTCGATGCATTTGCGCGTGCGGGCTGGCAGGTGCCGGCGCCGGCGGCAACGATGTTTGCCTGGGCGCCGATCCCGGAGCCTTTCCGGGCAATGGGTTCGCTGGAGTTCTCCAAGCTGCTTGTCGAGAAGGCCGACGTTGCCGTTTCGCCGGGCATCGGCTTTGGCGAACATGGCGACGAATATGTGCGTATCGCGCTGGTGGAGAATGAGCATCGCATCCGCCAGGCGGCGCGCAACATCAAGCGGTTCCTGGCGTCGGTCGAAACCACGCCGGACAATGTGGTGGCGCTCAACGCGCGCCGCTGAATTTTCAGACAGAATGTAAGGAAGGGGACGCCGGGGATATGGCCGACGCGTTGCGGATCGGAATTGCGGGTCTGGGCACCGTGGGTGCTTCTACCGTGCGGGTGCTTGCCGAGAAGGCTTCCGAGCTCACACGTCAATGCGGGCGCGAACTCACCGTCACGGCCGTTTCGGCGCGCGACAAGAACCGCGACCGGGGTCTCGACCTTTCCGGCATCGAGTGGTTCGACGATCCAGACGCGCTGGCGCGCTCGGCCGAGATCGATGTCTTCGTCGAGCTGATCGGCGGCGAAGATGGCGCCGCGCTCACCAGCGTGAAGGCCGCGCTCGAAGCGGGCCGTCACGTCGTGACAGCCAACAAGGCTCTGCTTGCCAAACATGGCGTACCGCTTGCGGAGCGCGCCGAGAAAAACGGCGTCGTGCTCAACTATGAGGCGGCGGTGGCCGGCGGCATTCCCGTCATCAAAACGATGCGGGAATCGATGGCCGGCAACACGATCAGCCGCGTGTTCGGTATCCTCAACGGCACCAGCAATTATATCCTGACCCGCATGGAGGCCGAGGGCCTGTCCTTCGCCGACTGCCTGAAGGATGCACAGCGGCTCGGCTATGCCGAGGCGGACCCGACCTTCGACATTGAAGGCCAGGACACGGCTCACAAGCTGGCGATCCTTTCCAGCCTCGCATTCGGTCACAAAATCGCGGGCGAAGACATCTATCTTGAAGGGATCTCGAATATCAGCCAGGCGGATATTCGCGCGGCGGCGGAACTCGGCTACCGCATCAAGCTGCTGGGCGTTGCGCAGCGCACCGAGAGCGGCGTGGAGCAGCGCGTTCACCCGACCATGGTGCCCACTGCCTCCGTGATCGCGCAGGTGCATGGCGTGACGAACGCTGTCGCAGTCGAGACCGATATTCTGGGCGAGCTTCTGCTTTCGGGACCGGGTGCGGGCGGCAGCGCGACGGCTTCTGCGGTTGTCGGCGACATTGCCGATATCGCCAAGAGCCGGCCGGGCTTTCAGAACGCGCCGGTGTTCGGCCGGCCTGCCAAGCAGCTCACGCCTTACAAGCGGGCGCGGATGCGCACCCATGCGGGCGGCTACTTCATCCGCTTCACCGTGCATGACCGCGCAGGCGTCTTCGCAGCGCTTGCCAAGCGCATGGCCGACAACGCCATTTCGCTGGAATCGATCGTTCAGCACGCCAGCGACGATCAGCCCGAAAAGCACAAGACGGTTATTCTCGTCACCCATGAGACGACGGAAGCGGCGGTGCGCAAGGCCGTTGACGGTGTGACGCGCGACGGCCACCTTGTGGACAAGGCGCAGGTCATCCGTATCGAACGGGCGGCATAGAGCCTTTTTCCGGCGTTCCACAAAAGTTCAATCGATTCAGTTCGTTGGGTCGTCAAGCTGTCACTTGATGCCGGCAGGTTCCTTTGACAGAAGGATCGCCACGCAACGAACCACATCCCCGCCGGAGACATCCCATGGCAAAATCCGCCCAGTCGGGCCTCGACCGTATCCTGACGCTTGAGCTGGTGCGGGTGACCGAACGCGCAGCTGTTGCGGCCGCCCGGCTGCGCGGACGCGGGGATGAAAAAGAGGCCGACCAGGCGGCGGTGGACGCCATGCGCGCCGAGCTGAACCGGCTGCCGATCAAAGGCACTGTGGTTATCGGCGAAGGCGAACGCGACGAAGCGCCCATGCTCTATATCGGCGAGGAGGTTGGCGACGGCGAAGGGCCAGAGGTCGATATCGCGCTCGACCCGTTGGAAGGCACGACGATCTGCGCCAAGAACCTGCCGAATTCGCTCGCGGTGATCGCAATCGCCGAGCGCGGCAGCCTGCTTTACGCGCCCGACGTCTATATGGACAAGATCGCGGTGGGCCCGGGTTATCCGGCCGGTATCGTCGACCTCGATGCGCCCGCGGCAGAGAACATCGCCAATATCGCCAAGGCAAAATGTGTCGCGGTGAGCGACATCACCGCCTGCATTCTCGACCGTCCGCGCCATGCGCGGCTGATCGAAGCCGTCCGCGACACTGGTGCTGCTATCCGGCTGATCGGCGATGGCGATGTCGCCGGCGTCATTCATACGACCGACCCGGACGAAACGGGCATCGACATCTATATGGGCTCGGGCGGTGCGCCTGAGGGCGTGCTTGCGGCTGCCGCGTTGCGGTGTATTGGCGGACAGATGCAGGGACGGCTGCAGCTTAACACGGACGACAAGATCGCACGCGCGGCCAAGATGGGAATTTCGGACCCGCTAAAGGTCTATACGATGGAGGAAATGGCGCGAGGCGATGTGCTTTTTGCAGCCACCGGCGTGACCGACGGGAATCTGCTGTCGGGTGTCAAATTCGGCCGCGACTCCATCGAGACTGAAACCATCGTGATGCGTTCGTCCTCGCAGACCGTGCGCAGCATCAAGGCGCGGCATCAGGACATGGACAAGTTTTGAGTTCGCGCGGGATATCGCCCCGCACGACCTTTCGCGCAAAAGCCTGAACGCGCATGATGCTGCGATGAGCGGCGAAAAGCGTCTATTCCTCGATGTCGATAATTCGGCGACAGGCCGCGCTTGGCGGCATCGGCTCGATATGCGCCAGGAGCAGCTTGCGACAGCGATCGCGCAGGAGCATGGCCTGCCCGACATAGTTTCGCGAGTTCTCGCTGGGCGCGGCATACAGGCGGAGGGGGCCGAGCGCTTTCTCGATCCGACGATCCGCGATCTTCTGCCCGACCCTTCGACGCTGACAGACATGAAAGCCGCCGCAGACCGGCTGGCCAAAGCGATCTGTAACAGGGAGCGGGTGGCGATCTTTGGCGACTACGATGTCGATGGCGCGGTATCGTCGGCCATGCTGGCGCGCTTCCTGCGGCACTATGGTATCGAGGCGCGTATCTACATTCCCGACCGCATTTTCGAGGGCTACGGGCCGAACCCGGATGCGATGCGTGAACTCGCCGGTTCGGCAAGCCTGATCGTCACGGTCGATTGCGGCACCAACAGCGCAGAAGCGATCGCAGCGGGCAGGGCGGCAGGAGCCGATGTGCTGGTGCTCGACCATCATCAGGTCGGCGGTGCGCTTCCCGCCGATACGCTGGTGGTCAATCCGAACCGGGACGACGATCTCTCAGGGCAGGGGCATCTATGCGCGGCCGGCGTGGTGTTTCTGTCCCTTGTCGAAACCGTGCGGCGGCTGCGTGGAGCAAGCGACCTGCCGTCGCCACCGGACCTCCTGAAATATCTCGACCTGTTGGCGCTTGCGACTGTTGCTGACGTCGTTCCACTGACGGGCGCAAACCGGGCTTTCGTGGTCAAGGGGCTGATTGCAATGCGGGCGCTCGGCAATCCCGGCCTCGCGGCACTCATTCGGGCTGCTCGTATCGGCGAGCCGGTTGCGACATTTCATCTGGGCTTCGTGCTCGGCCCCCGCATCAATGCCGGTGGGCGCATCGGCGATGCAGCGCTTGGTGCGCGCCTGCTCGCAACCGACGATCCCACCGAAGCGCAGGAAATTGCAGAGACGCTGGAGCGGCTCAACGCCGAGCGACAGGCACTCGAGCAGCAGATGGTGGACGAGGCTAAAGCCGAAGCCGACGCCGAGATGGCGGCGGGCGGAGGGCCCGAGATTCTGGTCGCCGGCTCGCGCGAGTGGCACCCCGGCATTGTCGGTCTCATCGCCTCGCGCCTGAAGGACCATGCGCGGCGGCCTGCATTCGCAATTGCGTTCAACGCAAATGGTGTCGGAACCGGCTCGGGGCGTTCGATAGCAGGCTTCGACCTTGGCCGTCTCGTCAACGCGGCGGTCGAGAAAGGCCTGCTCATCAAGGGCGGCGGCCACGCTATGGCCGCTGGCATAACCGTGGAAAAGGCCAAGCTCGCGGAGTTGCGCGGCTTCTTCGAAGAGGCGGCTGGCGGGCGCATTTTCGCGCTGCGCGATCAGGAAAGCGTGCTCATCGACGCGGCACTTTCGGCCGGCGGTGCAACGATCGATCTGGTCGAGACGCTGGAGCGCGCCGGGCCATACGGGGCCGGGCACGCCGCTCCGCTGCTGGTCCTGCCACGGCACATCCTGTCCGACGCTCGTGTCGTGGGCACCAATCACGTTAGGGCTGAACTGCGCTCAGAAACCGGCCAGCGGCTGGCGGCGATCGCCTTTCGCGCCGCCGACAACGACCTCGGTCGCTTCCTGCTCGACCGTCGCGGACACACGATCCACGCGGTGGGCACCCTTGCCATCAATCACTGGAATGGAAACCGGACCGTGCAACTGCGCATGGTCGATGCGGCAGCGGCCTGAGGCTCAGACCATGACCTGGCGCATGCGTGCGATCTCGCTGAGCTGCGCCTTCGTCGTTTCGTAGCCGATGTTGATCGCCTCGTCGGCGCGGTGAAACTCGCTCAATCCGATATGGCCGAGCTTGGGCAGGATCGACATGTCCGGCGGGTCGCCTGCGAGGCGGGCGCGCGATATGCGGTCCTGTATAATATTGAAGGCTTCCACCATGACACCCATGATGCCGAGCCGCGCTTCGCGGTCCGACGTGCCGCGATCGACCACGAGCTGGTTCGACGCCTGACCGTCGGCCTCGCTCGGCGACGGCGCATCGGCGGTGTGTTTGATGACGGCAGCGCGCCCGAAGAGATCGTAATGCAGGTTCACCGCGACCACGAGCTGCTGTTCATGCGCGCGGCAGACCGAGACCGGCACCGGATTTACCAGAGCTCCGTCGACCAACACGCGCCCGTTGCAAGCCACCGGCTCGAACACGCCAGGCAAGGCATAGGACGCGCGCATCGCGGTGATAAGCGAGCCGCTAGAAAGCCAGATTTCGTGACCGGTGCGAATTTCGGAGGCCACGCAGACGAAAGGTTTCGGCAGATCGCTGAAGCTGACGCTCGAAAGATGCTCCTGCATGCGTGCGTTGAGCTTCATGCCGCCAAACAGGCCGCCGCCGCCAAGATTGATGTCGAGCAGGCCAAAAATGCGGCGCTTGGTCAGAGAGCGGGCGAAATCTTCCAGCTCATCGAGCTTGCCGGCGAGGTAGCAGCCGCCAACCAGAGCGCCGATAGACGTGCCTGCGATCATGCTGATATTGACGCCGGCTTCGTCCAGCGCCCGCAATACGCCGATATGCGCCCAGCCACGCGCGGCACCGCCACCCAGCGCCAGGGCAATCCCCTGACCCGGGTCCGGATCTTCCGCAACAACCGACCCGGAGGCCGGCGGAATATCGTCGGTCACCCTCATAACATGCCTGCCGCGCAATGACGCCCATTCAAGCATTTGGCACCTCGTCCCATACTCATCCTAGAACGTTAGGCGTATCAAAATGGTGAATATTGGGATGATGGTAAAAACGGCCACTTCAGCTTTCGGTGATCGGGTCTGTTTGCAACTCGGCGGTGCCGACTTCATTCAGGTGAACTGAGCGGTAGAAACAGCTGCGCCGGCCCGTATGGCACGCTGCGCGGTCACCCTGCGGGCGCACCTTGATCCACACGGCATCCTGATCGCAATCCACCCGCATCTCGGCAATCTTCTGGAAGTTCCCGGAGGTTTCGCCCTTCTTCCAGAGCTGCTTTCTCGAGCGCGACCAGTAATGGGCGATGCCGGTTTCGATGCTGAGCGCCAGCGCCTCGGCATTCATGTGGGCAAGCATCAGCACGTCGCCGGTGTCGGCGTCGGTCGCCACCGCCGTGACGAGGCCATTGGCGTCGAAGCGGGGTGTCAGGTCCGAACCGATTTCCAAAACCTGTTTGTCGTCAGGGGCGGGGGCGAATTGAATGTCGGGCATGCCGGGCTTTCGAATTTGGCGGCCGGCTGATGCTCATTCAGGGGTGCCGGCCCTGATCATGGAAATGAAACGAACCTGTTCCTCGGGATGATCGCGAAACGCGCCCGTGAAGGTCGAGGTCAGCGTGGTCGAACCCTGCTTGCGGATGCCGCGCATGGCCATGCACATATGTTCGGCCTCGATCATGACCGCGACGCCGCGCGGATTTAGCACGTCCTGAATGACGCCGGCAATCTGCGCGGTCAGGGCTTCCTGCGTCTGCAGGCGCTGGGCGAAGATATCGACCACGCGGGCGATCTTCGACAGACCGACGACCTTGCGGTCGGGCAGGTAGGCGACATGCGCGCGGCCGATGATCGGCACCATGTGGTGCTCGCAATGGGAATGGAAGGAAATGTCCTTCACGAGCACCATATCGTCATAACCGGCCACTTCCTCAAAGGTGCGGCCGAGTTCTTCCGCCGGATCCTTGGCGTATCCAGCGAACATTTCCTGATAGGCTTTGGCGACGCGCGCCGGCGTGTCTGTCAGGCCTTCGCGGCTTTCGTCCTCGCCAATCCAGCGCAGCAGCGTGCGCACGGCGTCTTCGACTTGCGCCTGCGAAGGGCGCTCGGCGCTGGTTTTTTCGGATGTCGCGATGGTGGCGGCAGGTTTCTTCGCGTAGGCGTCCATGAAAGGCGTCTCCCGTAGTTCCTTTCGAGGAAGGAACGAGTTGAACGGACCACAGCCTTTCTCGAGGCATGGCCCCGGGCGGCGTGAATTCCCTTGGTCTACGGGCGCGGATGCGACGTGGCGCTCCCTTGCCCGCATTGTGCATGGGTCACTATATAGGACTGGCCGGGGTGAATGAAAGATGCCGGCGGCAAACGCGGTTTATGCTGCTGCCAATGTGAGTGCGCTGATGATTGACGACGTCTACAACGCCAAGATTATCGAATATGCGGGCAATATCGGCCGGATCGGCCGGTTGGACGCGCCGCAGGCCAGCGCCACCGCGCATTCCAAACTGTGCGGGTCGACCGTGACGATCGACCTGGTAATGGAGGGCTCCACCGTCACCGACTTCGCACATGAGGTGAAAGCCTGCGCGTTGGGCCAGGCATCTTCTTCTATCATGGCACGCAATGTCGTGGGTTCGAGCGCTGATGAATTGCGCGCCGTGCGCGAGACGATGCGCAGGATGCTGAAGGAAAACGGCGAGCCGCCCGAAGGCCGCTTCGCCGACCTTAAATATCTGGAGCCGGTGCGCGACTACAAAGCCCGCCATGCCTCCACCATGCTCACCTTCGACGCGGTGGTGGATGCGATCGACCAGATTGAAAAGAAGCGGGCCGGCGAGGCCGCCTGAGGTCGATGGCCGACGACGAGCATGGCGACGAAAAGCCCGGACACACGATCAAATCGCGCAACTGGCAAGGCGTCTGGCCCAAGACGCCTGGCCGGGTGATAGGCACATCGTTCGTCCGCGTCTACCAGCTCACACTTTCCGGCTTCATCGGCAATTCCTGCCGTCATTTCCCGACCTGTTCAGAATATGCCTATGAGGCGATTGCGCGCCACGGCCTATGGTCGGGCGGCTGGCTGGGGCTGTTTCGGGTGATGCGATGCGGGCCGGGCGGCACACATGGAATCGACCCTGTTCCCGAAAGGCTGGATCGCGACCAGACATGGTGGGCGCCATGGAGGTTCTGGCGGGTCGGCAAGAAGAAGCCCGAAGAGATTGGTTGAACTCAAAGCATTGGCGCGTTCGGCACTTGTTCATCTGCTCTGCTGCTGGCAGGTTAGGAATCGCGCACACTCATAAGGAGAGGGAGGCCGGCATGGCTCACAAATTCGAAATCTACAAAGACAAGAAGGGCGAGTTCCGCGTCCGCTTCAAATACAACAGCGAGATCATGTTCTCGACCGAGGGCTACAGCTCCAAGTCGAGCGCCGAAAATGCAATCGCCTCGATCAAGAAGAACGGGCCAGGCGCTCCGATCGAAGACAACAGCTAAGTTATCCCACCGGCGTAGCCGCCGGCCTTCATTCTATGATCTTTATGCCGCGCCGGCACCGCACGCTCTTTACGTGCGCCGGCGCGACGCATATGTAGCGCCCTGCCGGGGCGTGCTGCGCCTCGTACACATAACAACCACCCGCGTTCGTAGGCGGGACTGGATAGAGAGGATGCGACCATGGCGTCAGCCGTTTCACTTGCTTTTCCCGACGGTTCCAAACGCGAATACGATGCCGCCACGAGCGGCACCGAACTCGCCGAATCGATTTCCAAATCACTGGCCAAGAAAGCTGTCGCCTATGCGCTCGATGGCGAAGTGCGCGACCTAGCCGACCCGATCGGCCGCGACGGCGCGGTGGAAATTCTGACGCGCGACGACCCGCGCGCGCTGGAGCTCATTCGCCACGACGCCGCTCACGTTTTAGCCGAGGCGGTGCAGGAGCTTTGGCCGGGCACTCAGGTGACCATCGGCCCGGTGATCGAAAACGGCTTCTATTACGACTTCGCGCGCGATGAGCCTTTCACGCCCGACGACTTCCCGGCCATCGAAAAGAAGATGCGCGAGATCATTCAGCGCAACCAGCCCTTCACCAAGGAGGTCTGGGAGCGCGATCGCGCACGCAAGGTCTTTGCCGACAAGGGCGAGAGCTACAAGGTTGATCTGATCGACGCTATTCCCGCCGATCAGGATTTGAAGATTTACGCGCAAGGCGACTGGTTCGATCTTTGCCGCGGGCCGCATATGGCCTCGACCGGGCAGATCGGCAACGCTTTCAAGCTGATGAAGGTGGCCGGCGCCTATTGGCGCGGCGATGCCAACAATCCGATGCTGACGCGCATCTACGGCACCGCCTGGCGCAACCAGAGCGAGCTCGACAACTACCTCCACATGCTGGAAGAGGCCGAGAAGCGCGACCACCGCCGTCTTGGCCGTGAGATGGACCTCTACCACTTTCAGGAAGAGGGGCCGGGCGTCGTGTTCTGGCACGCAAAGGGCTGGAAGATGTTCCAGAACCTGCTGGGCTATATGCGCCGCAGGCTGGAGCTCGATTATGACGAGGTCAACGCGCCGCAAGTGCTCGACCACTCGCTGTGGGAGACTTCCGGCCATTGGGGCTGGTATCGCGAGAACATGTTCGCGGTGACCTGCGCGGACGAAGAGGCGGAAGACAAACGCATCTTCGCGCTCAAGCCGATGAACTGCCCCGGCCATGTGCAGATTTTCAAGCATGGGCTGAAATCATATCGCGACTTGCCGGTGCGCCTGGCAGAGTTTGGGGCGGTGCATCGCTACGAGCCATCCGGCGCGCTGCACGGGCTGATGCGCGTGCGCGGCTTCACGCAGGACGACGCGCACATCTTCTGCACCGAAGAGCAGCTCGAGGCGGAGATCCTGAAGATCAACGACCTCATGATGTCGGTCTATGAGGATTTCGGCTTCACTGAAGTCGTCGTGAAGCTCGCCACGCGGCCCGAAAAGCGCGTCGGCAACGACGCTGCCTGGGATCACGCAGAAGACATTCTGCGCCGCGCGCTGACCAAGATGGAGGCCGAATCGAACGGTCGAATCAAGGCCGGCATCAACGAAGGCGAGGGCACGTTCTACGGTCCGAAGTTCGAGTACACGCTGCGCGACGCGATCGGCCGCGAATGGCAGTGCGGCACCACTCAGGTGGACTTCCAACTGCCGGAGCGGTTCGGCGCTTTCTATATCGACAAGGATTCGGAGAAGAAGCAGCCGGTAATGGTACACCGGGCGATCGTGGGATCGCTCGAGCGCTTCCTCGGCATTCTGATCGAAAGCCATGCCGGCCACATGCCGCTCTGGTTCGCTCCGTTGCAGGTGGTGGTCGCCACGATCACCTCCGACGCCGACGATTATGCCATGCAGGTCGTCGACAAGCTGCGCGCGGCTGGCCTCACCGTAGAATCCGATCTGCGCAACGAGAAGATCAACTACAAGGTCCGCGAGCACTCGTTGACCAAGGTTCCGGTGATTCTCGTGTGCGGCAAACGCGAAGCCGAGGAAGGCACCGTCAATATCCGGCGGCTTGGCTCGCGCGACCAGCAGTCGATGTCGGTCGATGACGCGCTTGCCGCGCTTTTGGAAGAGGCGACGCCGCCTGACACGGTGCGCAAACGCGCCGGCAAATAACGAAAGGCGCTCGGCTGCCTCTCAGTCGAGCGCTTCTACAAGGGATGTCGCGTTTGCGAGCACTTCGACGTCCTGGTTGCGGCCGGGGACGATGGTGAAGTCTTTTTGGTAGATGCGGTCGCGGTTTTTCGCGATCGCCGTGTAGGTGCCTTCAGCCAAAACCATGGGGGCAAACGCGCCCACCACTTCGCGCACAATGTCGCCCGTGTCGGTCAGCACCGACCACGAAGTGTCGGCGATTGCTTCGCCCCCCTCGTCGCGCACTAGTTTGAGCGTAATCTGCGCTGCACGGTGTTCAACTGTCGCTTCCGTCAATTTGCCTGCTTCGACGCGGATATCGGCGCGGATGACGGCATTCACGGAGCCGTAAGTGGAGACGACATGATAGGTTCCGGCGTTCAGCCGGACCACGGTGTTTGGTGCGACATTGGGGATGATCAGTGCGCGGTCACCATGCGTGCCCGCGTCGGTCTCGTAAATCGAAAAGCGCAGCTTGGACGAGGGAATGCGCACGCCGCCCGACAGGATCGCGTCGAGCTTCACGCCGCCCGCGTCGAGCACCAGGTTTTCCGCATGCGGGTCGCGGCTGACACTTATGCGCTTGGTTGCGCCGGCGCGGCCAAACGCGGCATGGACGAAATAGCTGCCCGGTGCGAGCTCGAATACGCTTGAGCCGCCTTGGGCGGTGGCAATCAGCGGCAGCTTGCCATCCTCATCGGCCTGCGGGCCGAAGATGCGCCAGGTTACGCCGCGCGTGATTTCGGGCCCGTCGGCGAACATCTGAGCGGAGAGGCGGATCGAGCCCGGCTGAATGGCGAGCTGGCTCTGCGGGTTCGCGGGCGCGTAGCCGGAGATAGGCGGCAGGTTGAGCGGAACGTCCGACTGCGTGCCGAACGTGGTGTCGCCGCCGGCCGCCCCTGTTGATTCCTGCGCCACTACGTCCCCGCGCGGCGCGCTTTGCGGGATTGGCGGATTGGCTTCAGATGCCGTCTGCTGCGCATATGCGCCGCCTGCCGCCATGCCGATCATGGCTGCCGCGAAAACTGCCTGTCTCAGAATTGAAATCGCCCGCGCAAACATGACTTGCCTTGAAACCCAGTGCGATGGCAATTTCAAGGCTGAAAACGGCGTGTGGTTTCCAGACCTCGCCAGCAGCATCGCCAGCCGCGCCATCCTCTCAATACGAATTTTCCTGCGACTGGAGCAATCATTGAACGCGACCGTTATCGACTTTCTGCTTTCGCGCAAATCCGCGCCCATTCCCGAACTTCACGAACCAGCGCCGAGTGATGAGGAAATCGCGACGCTGATCAGGGTCGCGAGCAGGGTGCCGGACCATGGCCGATTAGCGCCCTGGCGCTTCATCATCTATCGGGGCGATGCACGTTTCAAAATCGGCGCGTTGCTAGCCAAGCGGGCCGAAGAGCGGGAGGGGCCGCTGGCGGAAGCGCGCGTCGAGCAGGAGAAGGCGCGTTTCGCACGCGCGCCGCTGGTGGTCGGTGTCGTGCATTGTCCGCGCGACAATCCCAAGATTCCGCAATGGGAGATGCTGCTCTCCGGCGCGGCAGCTGCGATGAACCTCGTCATCGCCGCCAATGCGCTCGGGTTTGGCAGCAACTGGATCACCAACTGGTATTCCGACGACGAAGAGGGCCGGCGCATATTGGGGCTCGCACCTCAAGAGCGCGTTGTCGGCTTTGTGCATATTGGCACGTTTTCAGGCGATGCGCCGGAGCGGCCGCGCCCCGACCCGGAGACGCTGGCTAGCGAATATTCAGGACCGTGGAGCGGCTGAGATGTTTTTTGAACCCAGAAACGGGCACGGCTTGCCGCACGACCCGACCAAGGCAATCATCTCGCCGAGGCCGATTGGCTGGATTTCGACACTTGATGAAAACGGTACACCAAATCTCGGGCCGTACTCGTTTTTCAACATGATCTCGTCGCGCCCGCCGCTGGTGTGGTTTTCATCGGAGGGCCCGAAGGACAGCGCCACTCATGCGGAAGCGACGGGCGAGTTCGTGGTCAATTTGGTCGGCCGCGCGCTGGCCGAAAAGATGAATTTGAGCGCTGTCGATGCGCCGCGCGGGGTGAGCGAGTTCGGCTATGCCGGGCTGGAGGCCGAGCCCTCGACGCTTGTGAAGCCGCCGCGTATCGCGGGTGCGCCAGCTGCCCTGGAATGCAAAGTAACGGAGATTGCAAGCCCGCGCGGACTTGGCGGCACGCAGTCCGATTCCATTGTCGTTACCGGCGAAGTCGTCGGCGTTTATATTGACGATGCGATGCTGAAGGACGGTCTGTTCGATATCGTGGCGGCCGGCAATGTCGGCCGGCTGGGCTATATGGACTATGTGTCGGTGGACAGCATTTTCGCCATGCGCCGCCCGCGCTGGGACAAGGACTAACCGGATTTAGTGTTGCTGGCGCGTGCCAGAACGCGCTCTGCAAGCCGCAAATGCGGGCGGTCATACATCTTGCCGTCGATGGCGAGAACGCCCGGGTCGCCCGCTGCCTTGAAGGCGGCGACGACCCTCTCGGCCTCCGCCACAGCCTCGGGCGAGGGGGTGAATACCTCGTTGATCACCGGCACCTGCGCGGGATGGATCGCCATCTTGGCGGTGAAGCCGTCGCGCTCCGCTTCCTCGCAGTCGGCGCGGAAGCCCGCCTCGTTTCTGAAATCAGGATAAACCGTATCGACCGCAGGCGCTCCGGCCGCGGAAGCCGCGAGCAGCGTGATCGTGCGGGCATGGCGGAAGAGCTCCGTGTAGCGGCCGTCCGCATCGCGTGTGGCGCGTGCGCCGACAGCCGCAGAGAGATCTTCCGCACCCCAGGTCAGTCCGGCAAGGCGCGGGGTGGTCGATTGATATGTCGCGCCGGCCAGAACGCCGACAGCGGTTTCCGTGATGATAGGCAGGATGAGCGTTGCGCCGTCCTCGATGTCGTTCTGTGCCTCATGAACACGAAGCTTGGTTGATAGCAGCATCACATCGTCGCCGCTCGAGCATTTGGGCAGCATGATGCCTGCGGGCTTTGCCGGCATGATCGCTGCCAGATCTTCGTCGGTCAGTCCTGTGGAGAAATCGTTGACCCGCACGAAGAGCGTTGCGGCTGCGCGCGCGTCCTTCGAGCCAATAAAAGAAGCTGCCGTCGCGCGCGCAGCCTCTTTCGCAGATGCTGCAACGGAGTCTTCCAGGTCGACGATCAGTACGTCGGCGCCCGAGCCCAAGCCCTTCGCCAGCTTGCGTTCGGCATCGCCTGGAACGAAAAGCAGCGAGCGCATATCAGGCCGGCCGCTTGACGATCATCGCGCTGCGCTTGCAGCGTGCAACCAGCACATCGTCCTGATTGAAGGCGCGGTGCTCGAATTCGACGATGCCGCGATCGGGCTTCGATTTCGATTCCCGCAGGCCGATCACCTCGGTTTCCACCCGCACCGTGTCGCCATGGAAAACCGGGTTTGGGAAGACGGTCTCGGTCATGCCGAGATTGCCGATGGTGGTGCCGTGCGTGGTGTCGTTTACCGAGATGCCGATCATCAGGCCGAGTGTGAAGATCGAGTTCACCAGCGGCTTGCCCCATTCGGTTTTCGATGCGTAGTCAAAATCGATATGGAGCTGCTGGGTGTTCATCGTCATGACAGAAAACAGCACATTGTCCGACTCCGTCACCGTTCGGGTCACGCTGTGACGAATGACCTGACCGACCTCGAATTCTTCCAGATAAAGTCCCGGCATCGAACATCTCCTCCTGCTGGGAGCCTGATAGACGCGGGCTCGGCGGCGGGCAAGGCGTTAAAAAACATGGTGAACTCTTCGTAAACCATTCCTGCCTAACGTGCCGGTCATCGGTCCTTTTGCCCCGGTTTGCGTAGATGATAGTCGGACAATTCCTGAACTGGATAGACAAAGCGTGCGTTTCGGAGCGCGCAGACGCCGCGCATGCACTGGCGCGCGCCTATTTGCGCGACGACGTTTCCTTTGAAGACCGGTGCGCAGCAGATGCCGCACTCACCATGCTGCTCGACGATCCTTCGCCGAAGGTGCGGCTAGCGATGGCGGAGGTATTGGCGTTGAGCCATCGTGCGCCACAACAGATTATCGCGGCACTCGCTGCCGACCAGTCCGAAATCGCGGCCATCGTGCTGGCGCTTTCGCCGGTGCTGACCGACGCAGACCTGATCGACCGCGTTGCCTCGGGTGGCGTGAGCGAACAGAAGCATATCGCGCAGCGGCCGGTGGTCTCCATGTCGCTGGCGGCCGCGATCGCGGAGGTCGGCGCGGCCGAAGCCGCCATCGAGCTTATCGAAAATACCGGCGCGACGATCGCCGCGCTTTCATTTCGGCGGCTTGCGGAGCGTTTCGGCGACCGCTGTGATGTGCGCGAAGCGCTGCTCGCGGACCGCCGCCTGCCTTCCGACAGCCGTCACCATCTTTTGGTGAAGGTCGGCGAGGTGCTGAAGGAATCGCCCTTCGTCGTCGCGCTGATTGGCGCCGACCGGGCTGCCAAACTCACGCGAGATGCCTGTGTGCGAGCCTCGGTCACGCTGATCGACGGTACGGACGCAGCTGAATATGGCGCGCTGGTCGAGCATTTGCGCATGCGCGGCGAACTGACCACGAATTTTGTGATGCGCACGGTCGCGCTCGGCAAGATCGACTTTTTTGGCGCAGCGCTTGTTGCGATCTCGGGCCAGACGGTACAGCGGGTTCGTTCGTTGCTTGCCGGGGGCAGGGATGCAGCTCTGACAGCACTGTTCAGGGCTTCAGGCCTGCCGTCTTATGCAGACAAGGCGATTCTCACGGCACTTGCGGTGTGGCGAGACGTTGCCAACGGCAAACGGGTTGCTGGCGCGCAGGAAGTTACCTGGCTGATGCTGAAGACGGTCAATGCCGCACCCGGCCAGTCCGGTCCGGCGCGCGAATGCCGCGAACTCGCTTCGCTGCTGAAGTCGATCCATCTCGACGAGTTGCGCGCCAATGCACGCGGTCATGCACTGGCGATAGCGGCGGCTTAGGGGCGCCACTTCCTAGATATCGAGTTCCTCGGCGAACTCTGCGTTCTCCTGAATAAAGCGGAAGCGCAGTTCCGGCTTGGTGCCCATCAGGGCATCGATGGCCGACTTGGTCGCCTCGGCCTCTTCCACGACCTCCACACGCAGCAGCGTGCGCTTGGTCGGGTCCATCGTGGTCTCTTTCAGCTGCGCCGGCATCATTTCGCCCAGGCCTTTGAAGCGGCCGATCTCGACCTTGCCGCGGCCGGTGAATTCATCTCGCAGCAACTGATCCTTGTGCGCGTCGTCGCGCGCATACATCACCTTGCCGCCCTGGCTGATGCGGTAAAGCGGCGGCACTGCGAGATAGAGGTGGCCGTTGGCGATCAGCTCCGGCATTTCCTGGTAGAAGAAGGTGATCAGCAGCGATGCGATATGCGCACCGTCGACATCGGCGTCGGTCATGATGATCACGCGGTCGTAGCGCAGATCGTCTTCGCGGTATCTTGAACGCGTGCCGCAGCCGAGCGCCTGAATGATGTCGGCGATCTGCTGGTTGGACGCGAGCTTGTCGGAGCCCGCGCTTGCGACGTTCAGGATCTTGCCGCGCAACGGCAGCACGGCCTGGCTGGCGCGGTTGCGCGCCTGCTTGGCCGAGCCGCCGGCGGAATCGCCCTCGACGATGAAGATTTCCGCACCCGCAGCAGCGTTCTGGCTGCAATCGGCCAGCTTGCCGGGCAGGCGCAGCTTGCGCACCGCGCTCTTGCGGCTGACTTCCTTTTCCTGCCGGCGCTTCACGCGCTCTTCGGCGCGGGCAATCACCCAATCCAGAAGCTTGGTGGCTTCCTGCGGATTATCCGCCAGCCAGTGATCGAACGGATCGCGGACGGCGTTTTCCACGATCCGCTGGGCTTCGGTCGTCGCCAGCCGGTCCTTGGTCTGGCCGACGAATTCCGGTTCGCGAATGAAGACCGACAGCATGCCGGCGGCCGAAATCATCACGTCTTCGGTGGTGACGATCGACGCGCGCTTGTTGCCGACCAGATCGGCGTATGCACGCAGGCCGCGCGCCAGCGCGTTGCGGAAACCGGCCTCATGCGTGCCGCCTTCGGGCGTCGGAATGGTGTTGCAATAGGAATTGACGAAACCGTCGCCGCCGAACCAGGTGACAGCCCATTCCAGCGAGCCGTGGCCGCCCTGTTTTTCGCTCTTGCCTGCAAAGGCTTCGCGGGTGACCTGGAAGTCGCCATTGAGCTGTTCGGCGAGGTAGTCCTTCAGGCCGCCGGGGAAATGAAAAACCGCCTTGTCCGGCGTGTCGTCCTTTTCGGCGATCAGTTCGGGGTCGCAGCTCCAGCGAATTTCAACGCCGCCGAAGAGATAGGCCTTGGAACGCGCCATGCGAAACAGGCGCGCGGGCTCAAGCCTTGCGCCTTTGCCGAAAATTTCCGCGTCCGGGAGGAAGCGGATTTTGGTGCCGCGGCGATTGTGAACTTCGCCGTGATCCTCGATCGGGCCATCAGCCTTGCCCCGCGCGAAACTTTGCCGCCACAGCCTGCGGCCGCGCGCGACTTCGACTTCCAGCTTTTCAGACAGCGCGTTGACCACCGAGACGCCGACACCATGCAGGCCGCCGGAGGTCTCGTAGACCTTGGAGTCGAACTTGCCGCCCGCATGCAGCGTAGTCATGATGACTTCGAGCGCGGATTTGTCCTTGAATTTCGGGTGCGGATCGACCGGGATGCCGCGGCCATTGTCAGTGACGGTGAGGAAGCCCTCGGCGTCGAGCTCGACCTCGATAAAGGTCGCGTGGCCGGCCACCGCCTCGTCCATCGAATTGTCGATGACCTCGGCAAAGAGGTGATGCAGCGCCTTCGCGTCCGTGCCGCCAATATACATGCCCGGGCGGCGACGCACCGGCTCGAGCCCCTCCAGAACCTCGATGTCGGCGGCGCTGTAGTTTTCGCTGCCATCCTTGCGCGGCTGAGGCTTGGCGGCGCGCGCGGCACTCACGATCGGATCCTCCGGCCGGCTCTGCGCCGTCGGTTTGTCAATCGATGCGAAAAGGTCGTTGCTGTCGTCCATCTGGTTCAGTTTGTAAGGTGCCTCGAATCACTGGCGAGTGTGCCACGCGCGCAGTTCTGATGCGAGGCGACCGGGGCCGTTGTCCTGCCCCTGTTCGTTCAGATTTTCAGCAAATGCAAGGCAGGCTGTAGCAGGCCGAATAACCACGCCGGCAAAGTAAGCCGGCGCGTGACCTCGAAATTTCGGATTTCGTTAGGAATCGGGCCCAAGCTTTTCCCAACGCGAACCGGCGACATCTGGCCGGGTGATATACGCGAAAGGCTGGGGGCAGCTCTTGAAGCGAAAACTTGTAACGATGGTCGGCATTGCCGGGGTATTTGGCGCGCTGTCGATATTTGCAGCCGATATGTGGCTGCGCAGCGCTGCCGAAACGCGGGTAGAGACCGTGAAGGTTTCTTCGATCGTTCCGATGCCTGAGCCGGCGGTGGAGTTCAACACCATCGTTGTTGCGAAAGAGCGGCTGAGGTTCGGCACCGAGTTGGCGGCTGAAGGGCTGCAGGAAATCCCGTGGTCGCAGGACGCATTGCCGGAAGGCGCGTTCGCCAGGATCGCCGCGGCGACTGCGGTTCCTGGCCGGCTCGTGCTGTCGCCGATCGAAGCCAATGAGCCGGTTCTACTCACCAAGCTTTCGGGTCCGAACGGGCGCGCCACGCTTTCCAATCTCCTTTCGCCGGGAATGCGCGCGGTCACCATCCGCATTGACGAGATCGCCGGTGTTGGCGGCTTCGTTGCACCGGGCGACCGCGTGGACGTGGTGCTGACGCGCGACGCCGGCGCAATCCAGGAAGTGCAGGGTGCGGCACAAGGCGCGAGCGGCTCGACCATCGCCGCCGAGATCGTGGTCGAAAACGCCAAGGTGCTGACCGTCGGGCAAGGCATGGATGAGCGCCAGACCGCGCCGCAAGTCGCCAATTCCGTGACGCTCGAGGTTACGCCAGGTGATGCAAACCGCATCGCGCTTGCGCGCAATGTCGGTGCGCTGTCGTTGTCGCTGCGTTCCGCCGGTGAGGGTGGACCGGGAGCTGACGGCGTGACCACGCTGTCCTCCTTCGGCGGCACAGCCACGGGCGGGGACGAGCCGCAGTCGCTTTTCCAGATCGAGCCGGAACGGCGCTACACCACCGTCGTCGTTACGCGGGGCCTCAAGGCGGAGAGCTACCAGGTGGTGTCCCCGGAGGGTGACGAGTGATGCGAACCCCTGCAAGAACCGAATCTGCCGACACGCTTGGCTTCCATGTCATGCTGACATTCGCGCGCTTGATAATCTTCACGCTTGTCATGGCCGGCCTGGCCGCAACCTTGCCGCCGCAGGCACATGCGCAGGTGATCGACGTCTCCAACGGCCGGAACATCACCGTGAAGGTCGCCAAAGGCAAACCGCGCACGGTGCGTACAAGTGTGCCGTTCTACGAAATCGTCATCGGCGACCCGGAAGTCGCCAACGTCAATCCGCTCACCGACCGATCATTCTATGTGCTTGGCAATGAGCTGGGCACCACCGGCATCGCTCTGTTCGATGAGAACAAGCAGCTGGTCGGTACGCTCGACATCGAAGTGACGCTCGACACTGATCGTCTCGCCAACACGATTAAGGAAGCGGTGCCCGGCAACAACATCAAGGTTGGGTCGGCCAATGGCCGGCTGGTGCTATCCGGTGAGGCAAACGACTCCCAGGCAGCCGAGAAGGCGAAGGACATAGCCAAGCGCTTTTCGGGCGAGGAAGAGATCATCAACTCGGTGAACATCACCTCCTCGCAGCAAGTGCAGTTGAATGTCCGCTTTGTCGAAATCAACCGGCAGGTCGGGCAAGAGCTCGGCACTCAGCTCAGCGCGCAATATGCCTTCGGAGGCTCAAGCGTGGGGTTCAACAGCAACCCGCAATCCTCTTCCAACGCGCCGGCCGGTGCGATTATCTCGCGGCTGACAACAGGCGGGTTGACAGTCGATATGGCGCTCAGAGCGTTGGAAGATCGCGGCGTGGCGCGCCGTCTGGCGGAGCCGAACCTGATCGCGCGCTCGGGAGAGACGGCAAGCTTTTTGGCCGGCGGCGAGTTTCCGATCCCCGTCGCCAGCCGGGAAAACACGATCACGGTCGAATACAAGCAATATGGCGTCAGCCTCGAGTTTACGCCGACCGTGCTCGCCGATGGACTGATCAGTCTCGACATCGCGCCGGAGGTATCCTCCGTGGACACCTCCGCCTCCTATCAGGTTGGCAATCTCGCCATTCCAGGTTTCGTCGTGCGCCGCGCACGTACGCTCGTCGATCTCAAGAGCGGCCAGAGTTTCATGATCGCCGGTCTGCTTCAGAGCCAGAACGACACCGGAACGCAGAGGCTGCCCGGCCTCGGCAAGCTGCCGATCCTGGGTAATCTCTTCTCCTCCAAGGCCTATCAGCGCCGTGAGACCGATCTGGTCATCATCATCACGCCTTATCTGGTGAAACCCATCGACCCGTCAAAAAAGGTCCGCACGCCGATGGACGACACCAAGGCGCCGAAGCCGCTCGACTATTTCCTCGGTGAACGCGAGGAGCTGCGTGTGTCGCAGCTGAACGGCGGCAAGGCCGGCCCGTCCAAGCCCGCACGCGGCTACGGCCACTATCTCGAACTCAATTAGGGGATTGCCATGCGCTTCTTCGCAGCAGGTCTTTTCGCATGCGCTCTCGTGCCGCTTGCCGGCTGTTCGACCAGCGAAACACTGCATCATGAGGGCGTCACCAGCTACGCGGGCGATGCCATACGCGCCAACACTGTGCTGCAGATGGTAGATCCCTGGCAGTACGGCGTTCAACACACCGACCTGAAGACGCCAGCCGAGCGTCCGTGGCGCGATGCCGCCAGCACAGATTCAGGCGGCAGCGACACTGCCTCGCAGGACAATCCCTGAGGCTTGACGATGAGCGACGACAAAAAACCAAGCCGCATCGTACTAGTCTCGGCCGACAGCGCTTTTGCACGCGAGACACAGACCGCTTTCGCCGTGTCCGACCGGATCAGCCTCGAGGTCATCGCATCCCCGGTAACGGAGCTGCGCGGTGAACTGCAGGGCGCCGACAGCGCCGCGGTCATCATCGACATGGACGCCGCCAAGCTCGACGAAATCGAGGCGCTGCAACGCGTCACGCGTCGGATGGAGGGGCGGGCGCCGGTGATTGTCGTCACGCGCGAATTCGACGCCGCCGCGGTGCGCATCCTTGTCCAGCTTCAGGTCGCCGACTTTCTGGTCAAGCCGATCAGTACAGCCGACCTCGTGCGCTCGTGCATCAGGGTGTTGCAGGGGCCGGGGCGCGAAACCGGGCAGGAAGCGCAGATTTACACATTCATGCCGGCGGCCGGCGGCGTCGGCAACACGACGCTCGCAGTGGAGACGGCGTTCCAGCTGCACCGCTCGATAACACGCGGCGCGTCGACATGCGTCGTCGACCTGAACCTGCAACAGGGCGCGTGCGCGGAATATCTCGACCTCGAACCGCGCTTCGACATCAACGAGATCGAAAACCAGCCCGAGCGGCTCGACCGGCAGTTGCTCGACGTGATGCTTTCCAAGCATGAAAGCGGGCTTTGCGTGCTGGCCGCTCCGGTGAAGCCGACCGAGATGCGGACCTTCGACACCGATCTCGTGATCCGCATGCTCGACCTGGTTTCGGCCTATTTCGACAATGTCGTAATCGACATGCCGCGCACCTGGTTTCCGTGGACGGAAACGCTGCTTCTGGGGAGCAACAAGCTCTACATCGTCTCCGAAATGACCGTGCCTTGCCTGCGCCAGACGCAGAGATTGGTGAACGCCATTGCGGAAATGACGCAGAAGCAGGTGAAGCCTGCCGTCATCGTCAATCGCTTCGAACAGCGCCGTTTCGATAGCGGCATCAAACAGGCAGATGTCGAGGACATTCTGGGCGGCCACTTCGCCGGCGGCATCTCGAACAATTACAAGCTGGTGCGCGAGGCGGTGGACCGTGGCGTGCCGTTGCATGAGGTGGATGCGGACGCCAATGTGATCCGTGATCTGAAGCGCATCATCCTTCCCGATGAAGAGACCGCGCAGACCGGCAAGCGGTCGCTGTTCGGTCTCGTACCGCTGAGGAAATCGGCGTGAGCAACCGATTCTCGACCTTGCGCGAAAAGCCGGCGCCGCAGCCGGCCAGTGTCGCGGCGCAGCCTGAGCCGCAAGCGGCCGATGTGGTCAGCATACCGCTGACGCGCAGCGCGAAAGCCGCGGCGCCGGTGCAGAAAGAAAAGAACAACGACCGCGTTGTCGATGCCCGGGTGCGGCTCCATCGCATGCTGATCGAGGAAATCAACCTCGTTGCACTCGAAAAGCTGCCGCGTGAGGAAATGCGCCGCCAGGTACATGAGTTCGTGTCGGAAAAAACGCGGGCCGAGCGCCTTGCGGTCAATGTCGCCGAGCTCGATGCGCTGGTCGACGACATCGTGGACGAGATGGTCGGTCTTGGGCCGCTCGAACCGTTGCTCAAGGACCCGTCGATCAATGACATCCTGATCAACGGCCACGAAAACTGCTTCGTGGAACGCAAGGGCAAGCTGCAGCAGGTGCATGTGCCGTTCAAGGACGAAGCGCATCTGCTGCGGATCATTGCCAAGATCGTGGCCGCGGTTGGCCGGCGCGTGGATGAATCCCAGCCAATGGTCGATGCGCGCATGCTTGATGGTTCGCGCTTCAACGCGGCTATCCGCCCCGTCGGCGTTGACGGGCCGCTGGTCTCGATCCGCAAATTCTCCACCAACAAGCTGGCGCTGCATAAGCTGGTCGAGTTCGGCGCGCTCACAAAGGAGATGGCTGAGGTACTGGCGGCCGCCGTGCATGCGCGTAAGACGACGATCATTTCGGGCGGCACCGGTACCGGCAAGACGACCATGCTCAACGCGCTCTCGGCGTTTATTCCCGAGGACGAGCGGTTGATTACGATCGAAGACGCGGCGGAACTGCAGCTTCAGCAGCCGCATGTGGCGCGCATGGAAACGCGTCCGGCCAATATCGAAGGGCATGGCGAGATACGCCAGCGCGACCTCGTCAAGAACGCACTGCGTATGCGACCCGATCGGGTGATCCTCGGCGAGTGCCGCGGCGAAGAAGCCTTTGACATGCTGCAGGCGATGAACACCGGCCATGAAGGCTCAATGGCCACTATCCATGCCAACACACCGCGCGATGCGATCGGGCGTCTCGAACAGATGCTGGGCATGACAGGCATGCCGATGACGGTGGCTTCGATCCGCAGCCAGATATCGAGCGCTCTCGATATCATTGTGCAGCTGACGCGCCTTTCCGACGGCCGCCGCAAAGTGACCAGTGTGGCGGAAGTGACCGGCATGGAGGGCGACGTGATCCAGATGCAGGAGATTTTCCGCTTCGCCCGCACCGGAACGGATGCCGACGGCACCGTGCTCGGCCACTTCGAGGCGACGGGCCTGCGGCCGCGTTTCCTGGATGATTTGAAAGCTATGGGCATCGAATTTCCGGGCAAGTATTTCGAACCCGACCGGCCGATGGAATGAGCCGATGTTCGACGCTTTCGGTATGATCTGGATCGTCTATGGCGCTGCGGCGCTGACGGGCATCATGATCGCGGAGGCGGTCTACCTGCTCTATTCGGGAACGCGCGAAAAACGGCAGGCAATCAACCGCCGTATGAAGCTGAAGGACAAGAAGCTCTCGCAGGAGCAGGTGCTGATACAGCTGCGCAAGGAGCGCGGTGTGGACGGCGGCCGCTCGGTCTTTTCACTAGAGGGGTTGCGGGCGCTGCGCACGCAGTCGGGCCTGATCATGCCGCTGCCACGCTTCCTGATGGTCACCACCGGCGCAGCGTTTGGCGGCGGTTTCGCCGGGATGACGCTCGGGCTGTCACCGCTGATGGCTGCCGGACTGGTGGTTATCCTTATGCCGCTGCTGCCGGTGATGGCGATGCGCTCCATGCGCAAGCGGCGGCACAAGAAGTTCGGCATTCAGCTGCCGGAAGCGCTGGAGCTAATCACGCGCAGCCTGAAGGCCGGCCACCCGGTGCCCGTGGCAATCTCCATGGTGGCGCGCGAAATGCCGGACCCGATTGGCACAGAGTTCGGCCTCGTCGCCGATGAGGTGACCTACGGCTCCGATCTTGTTTCGGCATTGGGCACGATGTTCGAGCGCGTCGGACATGAAGACCTGCCGCTCTTCGTGACCGCCGTTTCGATCCAGAGCACGACCGGCGGCAATCTGCGCGAAATTCTTGACGGGTTATCGCGTGTCATTCGCGAGCGCGGCAAGCTGCGGCGCAAGGTGCGTGCGATCTCAACCGAGGGCCGAATCTCGGCCTACATTTTGAGCGCTGTGCCGGTGCTTCTGATGGTTGGTCTGATGGTCCTGATGCCGCAATTCTATGGCGGCGTGTGGGACAAATCTATGACCTGGTACTTGCTCGGCGGCGCCGTGAGCTGGCTGCTTCTGGGCAATGCTGTGATGTTCAAGATGGCGAATTTCAGGTTCTGACATGGCCGATCTTGTCACCATGTTCGCTGCAGGCGACGCCTCATATCTGATGCCGGCGGCGGTGTTGTTGCTGCTGTTGGGTGGGCTGGCGCTCGCCTGGCCGGCGCTGACGGGCGGTGAAGCCCGGGCGGACACGAAGCGGCGGCTCAAGTTGGAAAACGGGCCGGCAAGCGCGCCTGCTGCGGCGGCAGCACGCCGCAACCCGGACGCCGTGCGAGCCAAGGCCGCCCGTACCGCGCAGGACTTCTACGCAAAGTCCGATCCAGAAAACGTTGCCCGGCTTAGAATGAAGCTGATCCGCGCAGGCTACCTCGATCCCGGCGCGGTTGGCACGTTCTTTCTTATTCGCTTCGTAGCGCTCGGTGCATGCGCTGCGCTTGCCTTCGTCACCGTATTGGTGTCCGGCGACGATTCATCTGCGATGAGCCGCTGGATGTTCGTCGGCATGCTCGGCGCGGCTGGCTATTTCCTGCCGGGGCTTGTGCTTTCGCGGCTGGTGGCCGGTCGCATGCGCGAATACCGCAACGGTTTTCCGGATTTCATGGACCTCATGATCGTGTGCTCCGATGCCGGCATGAGCATGGAGGCGGCAATCGAGCGCGTGTCGCGCGAGTTGCAGCTTACCTATCCTGCGCTCGCGCAGAACCTGCAGCTTGTGTCGATCGAGCTCAGGGCAGGGCGCGGCCTAGACGATTCTCTCAAATCTCTTGCCGACCGGCTGAGCCTCGAGGAAGTGCGCTCCTTCGCAACGCTGTTGCAGCAATCACGCGAACTCGGCACCAGCCTGTCGGGTGCACTCCGAGTTTTCTCCGACGAGATGCGTCACAAGCGCATGTCGATGGCGGAAGAAAAAGCGCATGCGCTGCCGGCCAAGATGTCGGTCCCGGTCACCGTCTGCATTCTGCCTGTGGTGATGATGGTAGCGATCATTCCGGTCATCGTGAAGATGACCGGCGCTGAGTGAAGTTACTCGTTCAATTATCTGATATTGAACGATAAAGCTTCCTGAAACTCGATCAAATTTGAGCGAAGTCGCCCACCTGTCCTTAAATCGGGTCTGCTAGACAGATTGGGTAGCCGCCAAAGATGCGGCTCGGGCGAGAGGGGATCATCATGAAGCGCATATTGGCGCTTACCGCCATAGCCGTGTCGCTAGCACTCACAGGCTGCCAGTCGTCATCGATCGACACGATGCAGACGACAGCTCTTGGGCAGTCGCGCGATCCAGCCGCCGCCGATCTTGCGACCGGCAAGAAGCAGTTCGAGGATGGCAATTTCGGGCTCGCCGAGCAGCATTTCCGCAAGGCGGTTGAGCTGCGTGCGACCAGCGCCGAAGCCTGGATGGGCCTTGCCGCTGCCTATGATCAGCTCGGTCGCTACGACTTCGCTGACCGGGCCTATGAGCAGGTGCTGAGCCTCGTTGGTCGGCGGCCGCAGGTGGTCAACAATATGGGCTATTCGCACTATCTTCGCGGCGACCGCAAAAAGGCTAAAAAGCTGCTTCTGGAGGCTCGCGACGGGCTGGAAGACAAGTCGATCGTCGATGCGAACCTGGCGCTGCTGACGAAGGCCTGACGGCGGCTCATTCGGCCGGGACGGATACGGGCTCCACGCTTACGCGTAGCCCCAAAGCCTTGGTAACCTTGAGGATCGTTGCGAGTTCTGGATTGCCGTTCTGGCTTAACGCCCGATAGAGGCTTTCTCGCGAGAGACCCGCACGAGCCGCAACTTCGGTCATGCCGCGGCTTCGCGCAACGTCGCCGAGTGCGGCAGCAATCAGCTTCGGATCGCCATCCTCGAAAGCCGCCTCAAGATAGGCGGCAATCGCATCCTCGCTGTCGAGATGTTCGGACGCATCCCAGGGCGTGGTTTTCAAGGCCATGTCAGTCCAACTCCTGAGCCAGCTTGTTGGCTTTGGCTATGTCGCGGGCCTGGCTCTTCTTGTCCCCGCCGGCAAGCAGGACGACGAGCTCAGCGCCGTGTTGTTTGAAGTAGACCCGATAGCCGGGGCCGTAGTCGACGCGTAGCTCCGATATTCCGCCGCCAACGGGCTTCACATCGCCGAAATTGCCGAGGGACAGCCGCCGGATCCGAATTGCAATCCTAGATCGGGCGGCGACGTCCCTCAGCCCGTCAAACCATTTTCGATAGGCGGCAGTCTGTCGAATTTCCACTATTGGATATGTAGCTTACAAGCTACATATCCGCAAGGCTAACTCGCCAATGCCTCGATTGGCGGGCAGGTGCAGACGAGGTTTCTGTCGCCGGCCACGTTGTCTATGCGCGAGACCGGCGGCCAGTATTTGGCTGCTTCTACAGGGTCGGCATTCGGATAGGCCGCGACCTGACGCGAATAGGGATGGCTCCAGTCGTCCGCCAGTGCGTCCGCCGCGGTGTGTGGTGCATTGCGCAGCGGGTTGTCGTCTGCCGGCCACTCGCCCGAGGCGACTTTGGCCGCTTCGTCCGCAATCGCGATCATCGCGTCGCAGAAGCGGTCGAGCTCTTCCTTGGGTTCCGACTCCGTCGGTTCCACCATCAACGTTCCGGCGACCGGCCATGACATGGTCGGCGCATGGAAGCCGTAATCGATCAGCCGCTTGGCGATATCCTCGACCGTGATACCGGCGCTGTCTTTCAGTACCCGCGTATCGAGAATGCACTCATGCGCCACGCGGTTGTTGCGGCCCTGATAAAGCACCGGATAGTGCGATTTCAGCCGCTCGGCGACGTAGTTGGCCGACAGGATTGCCATCTCGGTCGCATGCTTCAGGCCGTCAGCGCCCATCATGCGGATATACATCCAGGTGATCGGCAGGATCGAAGCGCTGCCAAATGGCGCAGCCGCCACCGCTCCGTCCGAACCGAGCTCGACATGGCCGGGCAGGAACGGAGCGAGATGTGATTTCACGCCGATCGGGCCAATGCCCGGGCCACCGCCGCCATGCGGAATGCAGAAGGTCTTGTGCAGATTCATATGGCAGACGTCGGCGCCCAGATCGCCTGGGCGGGCAAGGCCGACCAGCGCGTTGAGATTGGCGCCATCGAGATAGACTTGTCCGCCATTGTCGTGAATGACGGCGCACATGTCGCGCACGCCTTCCTCGAACACGCCATGCGTCGACGGGTAGGTGATCATCAGAGCAGCTAGCCGGTCGGCATGTTCGGCAGCTTTGGCCTTCAGGTCATCGACATCGATGTCGCCGCTGTCGGTGCATTTCACCACAACAACATCGAGCCCGGCCATCGAGGCGCTGGCAGGGTTGGTGCCATGCGCGGAGGAGGGGATCAGGCACACAGTGCGGTTTTCGCCGCCATTCGCCCTGTGCCAGTCGCGGATGGCGAGCAGGCCCGCATATTCACCCTGGCTGCCTGCATTGGGCTGCAGCGACACGGCATCGAAGCCGGTGATCTCGCCCAGCCAGTTTTCCAGCTGGTCCGTCATTTTGCGGTAGCCGGCGGCGTGTTCGGCCGGCGCGAAGGGGTGCAGATTGGCGACTGTCGGCCAGCTCACCGGCTGCATCTCGGCTGCGGCGTTGAGCTTCATGGTGCAGGAGCCGAGTGGGATCATGGCGCGGTCGAGAGCCAGATCCTTGTCGGCCAGCCGGCGCAGGAAGCGCATCATGCCGGTCTCGGACCGGTTCTGATGGAACACCGGCTGGGTCATGAAATGCTGTGTGTCACGCGGTTTGCCGGGCAGGGCGGTTGCCGCTTCACCCTGTGCCTTCGCTCCGAACAACTCGCACATGGAAGCCAGGTCGTCATCGGTCGAAGTTTCGTCAAAGGTGATGCCAAGGCGGTTGCCGTCGATCACCCGCAGGAGCCGGCCGGATTTTTCAGCGGCTTCGGCAATCGCTTTCGCCTTTCCGGGAACCGTTGCGGTCACGGTGTCGAAGCGCTGCTCGCCCGCCACCTCAATGCCAGCTTTGCCAAGCGCCGCGGCGAAACGTGTTGCCAGCGAATGGATGTCGCCGGCGATACGCTGCAGCCCTTCCGGGCCGTGCCAGACCGCATAGGCCGCGGCCATATTGGCGAGCAGCGCCTGTGCGGTGCAGATGTTGGAGGTCGCCTTGTCGCGGCGAATGTGCTGTTCGCGCGTCTGGAGCGCGAGGCGATAGCCCGGGCGGCCATGCGCGTCGACCGATTGGCCGACGAGACGGCCGGGCATCAGCCGGGTCAGTCGCTCCGACACCGCGCAATAAGCTGCATGCGGTCCGCCATAGCCCATCGGAACACCAAAACGCTGCATGGAACCGACGGCGATCTCCGCGCCATGGGCTGCGGGCGGTTCCATCAGGGCCAGTGCGAGCGGGTCGGCAACGAACACGACCACGACGTCAGCGTCCTTGGCCTTGCCGATCAATTCGGCATAGTCGGAATAGACGCCATCGGTGTCGGGCCAAGGCACAAACAGCGCGGTGGCTGTTTCGTCCACATTGTCGGTGTCGATCGAAATGCCGAGCGGTTCGGCGCGCGTTTTCAATACATCGACGGTCTGCGGGTGGAGTTCACCTGCGAGCACGATGCGATTGCGTTTTCCGCGATGATGACGCCAGGCGATTCCCATCGCCTCTGCGGCGGCGGTTGCCTCATCAAGCAAGGAGGCGGAGGCGACGGGCAGGCCGGTCAGTTCGGCTACAAGGGTCTGGAAATGGAACAGCATCTCCAGCCGGCCCTGGCTGATCTCCGACTGGTAGGGCGTGTAGGCTGTGTACCAGGCAGGATTCTCGAACAGGTTGCGCAAGATTACCGGCGGCACATGCACGCCGTGATAACCGGCACCGATGAAGCTCTTGGAGACCGTGTTGCCAGCCATGATGCCCGAAAGTTCGGCCAACGCTTCGGCCTCGGATGCCGCGCCGGGCAGATCGAGTGGGCGGTCGAGCCGGATCGATTTGGGGACGGTCTGGCCGATCAGCGCGTCCAGCGATGTCATGCCGAGCGCGTTCAGCATGGCGCGCGTGTCTTGCGGGCCAGGGCCGACATGGCGCCCGGAGAAGGGAAGTGTCGGTGCGGTCATCGGTTGCGCCTCAGCCAATCATTGCCTGGTAGCCGGCCTCATCCATGAGGCCTTCAAGCTGCGATTCATCAGCAAGCTTCATCTTCCAGAGCCAGCCATCGCCGGTGGCCGAGGAGTTCACGAGCGCGGGGTCATCGTTCAGCTTGTCGTTGACTGCTGTTACCTCGCCATCGACCGGGGCGTAGACGTCGGACGCGGCCTTGACCGATTCCACCACAACGGCGGCATCGCCCTTAGACAGGTTCTTGCCGGCTTCCGGCAGCTCCACGAAAACGAGGTCGCCGAGCTGTTCCTGCGCATAGTCGGTGATGCCGACCGTTGCGACGCCGTTGTCGACGCTGATCCATTCGTGATCGTCGGTGTAATAGACAGTGGCCATCGGGCTTATCCTTTGCGGTAGCGATGCGGAGTGAAGGGAAGAGTGTGGATGCGGACCGGGATGCGGTTGCCGCGAACCTCGGCGAAAAGCTCCGCCTCGGCCTTGATCAAGTCTGTCTGGACGTAGCCCATCGCGACCGGCGCGCCGGCCGAGGGGCCGAAACCGCCGGAGGTGATCTGGCCCGCTGGTGCGCCGCTGCTATCGACGAGTGGCGTTCCTGCGCGAACCGGCTGCCGGCCTTCCGGCATCAGGCCAACCCGCTTGCGCGAAGCACCTGCCGCGCGCGCTGCGACCAGCGCCTGCGATCCAACATAGGCACCGCCGTCGCGCAGCTCCTTGGGAATTGTCCAGAGAAGCGCGGCTTCGACCGGCGTGATATCGGCCGTAATATCCTGGCCATGGAGGCAGAGCCCGGCTTCGAGCCGCAGGCTGTCGCGCGCGGCAAGGCCGATCCACATGACACGTTCGTCGGCAAGCAGCTTTTCGGTCATGTCGGCTGCCTCAGCGATTGGCATCGCAAGCTCAAATCCGTCTTCGCCGGTATAGCCGGAGCGGCTGGTGAACCAGCCGTCGCGAGGCTCGAAGCCCTGCATGAAATAGAGATGCGACAGGTCGAGCCCGCAGTCCTTCAAAACCGCCTCGGCGGCCGGCCCCTGCAAAGCCAGGAACACCCTGTCGAGCGGCTCGATCGTACAATCATGGCCCTTCGCGAGTTCGCGCAGATTCGCTTCGTCGCTGTCCGCATTGCCAGCGTTCGCAACAACCATAAAGCGGTCGGGACCCAGCCGCGTGACGATGAGATCGTCCAGAATGCCCGCTTTTTCGTTGAGCAGAAGCGAGAGCTTCGACTGCCCTTGCTCAAGCTGAGCCGGATCGAGCGGGCAGGCGCGCGCCAAAATCTTTTCCGCATCCGGGCCAGCCAAATCGAACAGCCGCATGTGCGAAATGTCGAAGAGACCGGCATGCTCGCGCGTATGAAGGTGCTCCTTCATCACGCCGGCCGGGTAGGTGATAGGCATGGACCAGCCGACAAAGCCGCCAAAGCGCGCGCCGGCACTCTCATGCAAATGTTTAAGGGGTAACTGTTTCAGTTCGCCCGTGTCTCCCATAGTCCCTCCAGACAAGCGCACGTATTGCTGCTTTCGCAGCGTTTCGTGCCCCTCTGTCTGAAGCCTGAGAGACTCGCGCAGTCGGAACTCTGTCGACCACGCTTACACCTTCGGCGCGGGGCGTTAGCCCCGACTTTCCAGAGTGTCGTCACCGAACCGCGGTACGTTTGCCTGAGAGATTTCGGGCGATTTCCCCTTCGGCGGCAGCAAAGCTGCTCTCTCCCGCGGACCGGCAGGATCTTGTGGATCCTCGACGCCGGCGACGCTAGCCTAACGCGCCGCCTTTGTCACCTGTGATGTGAAGTCATGCCCAGCCTTGGAGTGGCTGAAATCAGGCGCTCGAGGTCAGGCGCTGCATGTCGCGCTCGATTTTCGCGGCGACTTTGGCGGATTCGCTCTGCAGGCGGCGCAGGCGCTCAAGCTGCAGCGAAACGGACTTGTAGAGTTCGGCACGGCTCTCGTCGGTCGGGCCGGAGCCAACGCCATGGAGAAGCCAGGACAGGCTCACATCCAGCACGCCAGCCAGCATGGAAAGGCGGTTGGCGCGCGGCTGCGAGCGGTCGTTTTCCCAGGCCTGAACGGTCGAGGGCTGCACGCCCAGTCGGCGCCCGAGTTCGGCCAGCGAAAGGCCAGCAGCGTCGCGGGCACGCAGCATGCGGCCGCCCATCGTGTCGTTGTCGGGGACGTCAGAATAGATCGTGGCGGTGTCGGACACCGTGAAACGCTCCTTGTTGGGGTGATTGCTTCGTGCGCGTTGCACTGTTGGCCCGGAACATAGCCATCGAGCCGCCAGACGCAAGGTCACGGCCCGGAATTGCGCGAATTGACGCGCTTTTTCGCCAATTTCGCAAGGAAAGGAGCGAACCGGCCCACTACTTGCGGCCGATCCTCAATATGTTTGACGCCTCAGATGCCGGCGTACCACTCATAACCCCGGTCTTCCCAATAGCCACCCTTGCCGGCGCCGAACTGGCTCAAATCGTTCACGATCTCAATCGCGCGGATGTATTTGGCCATCTTGTAGCCAAGCTGGCGTTCGACCCGCACGCGCAACGGCGCGCCATTGGCGACCGGCAGCCGCTCGTCATTCATGCCATAGGCAAGGATGGTCTGCGGGTGGCGCGCATCAACTAGGTCGATGGATTCGTAATATTTGACCTCGCCCGAGAGGCTGCGCTCGATCGTGTCGAGGCAGTGAAAGACGATGTAGCGCGCGTCCGATTTCACCACGGCAAGGTCGAGCACATGCGACAGCGGCACGCCTGTCCACTTGGCGATGCAGCTCCACCCTTCCACGCAGTCATGGCGCGTGATCTGGGTTCGGGATGGCATGGCCATCAATTCGGTCAACGACAGTGCAAGCGGCTTTTGTACGAGACCACTGACCTGAAGCCGGTAATCGGCAAAATTGCTGCCTGAGAGCGCCTTGTAGGTGTCATCCTCGGGCTGGGTTATACCGTTCGGGCGCATGGGCTGGCGAATATCGGCTTCCGTGAACTCCTGCGCCAGCGCATGGCCGCCGATCAGAAGCCGCTGGACACGGAACGACAGGCCGTTTGCCGTGGACTCCATGAAGTTGCGGACGGGGCTGTTGCCCTTCAGCATGCCATCGAATGCGTCGCAGCCGGAAAGCAGGGCAGAGGAGCCGGCGACCGAGCCAATGGTCAGCAGCTTGCGCCGGTTCATGACGATCTTGCTCATATCAATGCTCCTTCTTTTCGGCTGCGTCGGTGCGGTACCAGCCGGTGATGATCGAACGCAGCTCGTTGATCGGCCCTGCGGCCAGAACCATCACGATGTGAATGACGAAAAAGCCGACCAACAGAAGCATGACGACGAAATGGATCGTGCGCGCAGTCTGGCGGCCGCCGAGAATATCCGCGAGCCAAGGTGCAGCTGCGTTGAAGCCGGGCGACATCGCTAGCCCGGTGGCAATCATCAGCGGCATCAACACCAGCAGTACGCCGGCATAGCTGAGTTTCTGCAGTACGTTGTACTCGCGCTTGTGGTGGAACCGCAGCCGCGCATGGTCGGCGAGATCACGCGGCAGGGCGCGAATATCGCGCCAGCGCGGCAGGATATCACGCGTCAGATGACCGCTCAGAAGCGATGCGGCAAGCCAGGTGACAAGAGTGATCGCGAATATCCAGGCGAAGAAGAAATGCACCACGCGCCCGGTCGCGAGATCGTAGAATGACGGGATCGTCATCCAGCCAGGGAAGGCGCGGTTCTGGATAATGCCATTGTCGTCGCGGTAGAGCCCCAGCCAGCCGGACGTGTCGAACTTGGTTCCGAACAGTTCGACGAACCCTCGGCGGCCGGCATCGGGCGTACGTTCGCCACCGATCCTCAGCACAGCATTGTCGAAGGCAAAACCGGATTGGTCGCCGATATACAAAGCCGGGTGCGCATTGAATATCTGCAGACCACTGAGCAGCAGGAAGAACAGGCTGAAAGCCCAAATCCAGTGGGTGAGGCGGGTTGGTAGCGTTTGTTTATAGATCAACTTGCCGGCTGGCGCTTTTGTCTCCGCGCCGTTCTCGCTGTCCTTCATTTTGCCGTTCCTCCCGCTCCAACGTCTTTCGTATCGTTGAGTGCAGAAACGGGCTTACCCGGCGGCAAGTTTCGGCCGGGCGATCACATCAGTTCAAATCGTGTGTGATCAGGAGCGCTGCGCGCGGCGAACGAGCTGGTCGAGCGCAGACAGGAACGCAGACCGGTCGCGGGCAGAAAAACCCGGATTGTAGCCCTTGATTTCGCCTGTCTCTCGCAGATGCTGCTTGAGGTCGCGCATTGCGACAGCCATGCCGATGCTCTCTTCGGTGAAGAGCCGTCCGGTGGGCGCAATAGCGGTTGCCTGGCTCTCCACGGTCCGCGCGGCCAGTGGCACGTCGGAAGTGACGACGATGTCGCCCGGCTGCAACTGCTCAACGATCCAATCGTCGGCGGCGTCGGCGCTTTTCGCCACCACCACATGCCGCACCATCGGATCACGCGAGGGACGCAGGCCGCCATTGGAGACGAAGGTCACCACGATGCCATGGCGGGCGGCAACGCGCATCGCTTCGTCCTTCACCGGGCAGGCGTCGGCATCGACGTAGAGGATGGGATCAAACGGCAATGGCAATCTCATCTTCCAGGAAAGCCAGGCGCTCGGCGACGGGCGCCAACGGAAGTTCGATCAGGTCGTAATCGAGCTCGCTATAGGCATTGGCGATACATTCATAGGTATGCACGGCCTCGCTCCACTCCTGCCGCCGCTGGTTGTCCTGGACATAGATGTCACGCCAGGGTGGCGCCAGAAAGACCTTGCGGTTGTAGCGAAACAGTTCCGCGGCTCGATAAATATGCTCTGCATCTTCGATACCGACAAGGCGGCAATAACCCACCAGGTCCGCAACACGCGGTCATACAATGTGAGCTCTGTCGACGCTGCGTGTGCTTGATGATTCTGCATATCGCGGTCGAGCATCAGTTCGGCATAGGCGGCGCTGTCCGCATAGTGGAGCGCGCGACCGCCGATCGCCTCCTGCAATGTGATGATGGCGCGGCCTGATTCAGGTACCGTGCGGTATCCCGCTATCGCCGCCGCTTGAAGCAGCGTTGTCTTGCCTGCTCCCGGTCCGCCAGTGACAACGAACAGGTTTTCGCCAGCATGGATCATGCCGTGGCCTCATGGATTTGCGTGGGAGAAGCGCTGCGAATGCAGCGCATCCGAATGCTAGCCCGGCGGATTGCCGCGGCAAAGCGTCATTGGTGGAACGTTAGCCGAAACGCTTGCGCGCCAGCTCAGCGCCTGCGCCCAGAGCCTTCAGCTTGCCCTCCGCGACCGCTCGCGAGAGCGGGGCCAACCCACAATTGGTGCAGGGTTGAATTCGTTCGGCATCGGCATGGCTGAGTGCGGTTTCGATGACGGCGGCGACTTCTTCCGGGGTCTCGACTGTCGTGTTCGCAACGTCGATGGAACCAATCAACAGCTCTTTGTCGGGCAGCAATTCGATTAGCGAAATCGGCACATGCGAATTAGCGCATTCGAGCGACACTTGTTCGATCTTCGATGCGTTGATGGCCGGGAATATCTGCTCATATTGCCGCCACTCCCCGCCCAGCGTCTTCTTCCACTCAATATTGGCTTCGATGCCGTAGCCGTAGCAAATGTGTACGGCGGTGCGGCATTTCAGACCACGCGCCGCGCGCTCCAGCGCGGCGATGCCCCATTCCTGAACATCGTCCATGAACACATTGAATGCGGGCTCGTCGAACTGAATGACGTCGCAGCCTGCGGCTTCGAGTTCGAGCGCTTCTTCATTGAGGATTTCGGCGAACGCCATCGCCATGTCGGCGCGGCGGCCATAATGGCCGTCGGCGAGCGTGTCGCAGATCGTCATCGGCCCCGGCAGGGTGAATTTCAGACTGCGGGTCGCATATTCGCGGCAGAAGGCCGCCTCGTCGCGATGCACTGGGCGGCTGCGTTTCGGAGGCGCTGTGACAGTCGGCACATCCACGACATAACGGTTGTTGCGGATACCCATCTTGGTTTTCAGGTTCCAGTCGATGCCTTCGACCGTTTCCAGAAAGCCATGGACGAAGTGGGTGCGGAACTGCTCGCCGTCGGAAACAGTTGCTATGCCGGCACCTTCCTGCAGCTTGATCCAGATAAGCGCGGCATCGCGCTTCGCCTGATCGAGCGCCGCGCCTTCCAGCATCCATTTCGGCCAGAGCTTTTCAGTCTCCGCCAGCCAAGCAGGCTTGGGCAGGCTGCCGGCGATGGTTGGCGGAAACAGCATGAACTTTTCTCGCCTATTTCAGCTCGTCGGCTGAGCTGATGACAGAACCCAGTAGACCGTAGTCCAGCGCCTCTTCGGTGGTCAGCCAGAAATCGCGGCCGATATCCTTGGCGATCTTTTCCGGCGTCTGGCCGGTGGCTTTCGCGAAGAGCTGGACGAAGCGCTCGCGCATGCGCAGCAGCTGATCGGCCTGAATCTGGATGTCGGAGGCAGAGCCGCCGACACCGCCGCGCGGCTCGTGTAGCAGGAAGCGCGTATTGGGCAGACAATAGCGGTTTTCGCGCTGGGCGCCGACGAAGATGAGCGCGCCTGCGCTTGCCACCCATCCGGAGCCAATCGTGCGGACGGTTGGACGAATGAAGCCGATAATGTCATGCACCATGTCGCCGGATTCCACGTGGCCGCCAGGCGAAGAAATGAAGAGGTTGATCGGGTCGTCACTCTCTTCCGCCAGCGCCAGAAGTTGTGTCACTGTGCGCAGTGCCAGCTTGTCGTTGATCTCGCCGGTTATGATGACCGTGCGGCTTTTGAAAAAAGCCTGTTCGATCTGGCTGGGCAGGCCTTGCCGGTCACCCTTGTCTGGCTCTGCGAGCGTGCTCGGAAACATCGGTTATCCTTTCAGGACGGTTTGTCAGTAGACCACAACGCTGCGGATCGACTCGCCCGCATGCATCAGGTCAAAGCCCTTGTTGATCTCGTCGAGCGACAATGTGTGCGTGATCATCGGATCGATGTCGATCTTGCCGTCCATATACCAGTCGACGATTTTCGGGACGTCCGTGCGGCCGCGCGCGCCGCCGAAGGCGGTTCCTTTCCACACCCGTCCCGTGACCAGTTGGAAGGGGCGGGTGGCGATTTCCTGACCCGCGCCGGCAACGCCGATGATGATCGATTCACCCCAGCCGCGATGCGCGCTTTCCAGCGCGTCCCGCATCACCTTCACATTGCCCGTACAGTCGAAGGTGTAATCCGCGCCGCCGATTTGGTCAGCGCCGCGTTTGGTCATGTCGACAAGGTGGGGCACAAGATCGCCGCCGATTTCCTTTGGATTGACAAAGTGAGTCATTCCAAAGCGTTCGCCCCATTCCTTCTTGGAGTTGTTGATGTCGACGCCGATGATCATGTCAGCGCCGGCTAGCCTGAGCCCCTGAATGACGTTGAGACCAATGCCGCCGAGGCCGAAGACGATAGCGGTGGCGCCCGGTGTCACTTTCGCGGTGTTGAGAACCGCACCGACGCCCGTGGTAACGCCGCAGCCGATGTAGCAAATCTTGTCGAAGGGTGCGTCAGGATTGACCTTGGCGACCGCGATTTCCGGCAAAACCGTGTGATTGGCGAAGGTCGAGCAGCCCATATAGTGGAAGAGCTTGTCTTTGCCGATTGAGAAGCGGCTGGTGCCGTCGGGCATCAGACCCTGGCCCTGAGTTGCACGGATCGCGGTGCAGAGATTCGTCTTGCGCGATAGGCAGGATGGGCAGGTACGGCATTCGGGCGTGTAAAGCGGAATGACGTGGTCGCCCTTCTTCACGCTGGTGATGCCGGGGCCGACGTCGACCACCACGCCGGCTCCTTCATGGCCCAGAATGGCGGGAAAAATGCCTTCCGGGTCCGCGCCCGAGAGGGTGAATTCGTCGGTGTGGCAAATGCCCGTCGCCTTGATCTCGACCAGAACCTCGCCCTCGCGCGGACCTTCTAGATCGACTTCCATGATTTCCAGCGGCTTGCCCGCTGCAACTGCGACGGCGGCACGTGTCTTCATAACCTGATTTCCTCCCCGAATGGCTGCGCGCACGGTTTCAGCTTTCGCGGGCGCGATCAAGCCATATGGGCACCGGAATGGCACAGCTCAGTGACGGCTTGCGCAGCCGCTATGTAAATATGCGCCTTGACGCTTCTAACGCGGTCCATAAAACGAATACGCCTCAGGAGGGGGGCGGCTGCATGTTCAAGAAAATTCTGATCGCCAATCGTGGTGAAATCGCCTGCCGGGTCATCAAGACCGCTAAACGCATGGGGATCGCCACCATCGCCGTCTATTCAGACGCCGACGCCAATGCGCTGCATGTGGAGATGGCGGACGAGGCGGTTCATATCGGGCCCGCTCCGGCTAGCGAGAGCTATCTGCTTGGCGATCGCATAATCGCTGCCTGCAAAGAGACCGGAGCAGAAGCGGTTCATCCGGGCTACGGCTTTCTTTCCGAACGCGCCTCCTTCTGCACCGCACTGGAAAAGGAAGGCATCGTCTTCATCGGTCCAAAGCCCAAGGCCATCGAGGCCATGGGCGACAAGATCGAGTCCAAGAAGTTCGCCAACGAGGCCAAGGTAAACACCGTGCCGGGCCATATCGGCCTGATCGAGGACGCCGACGAGGCACGCAAGATAGCCGGCGAGATCGGCTATCCGGTGATGATCAAGGCGTCGGCCGGCGGTGGCGGCAAAGGAATGCGCATCGCCTGGAGCGAGAAGGAGGTCCGTGACGGCTTCGACCGCGCGCGGTCCGAGGCGAAGAGCTCGTTCGGCGACGACCGCGTGTTCATCGAGAAGTTCGTGGTGGAGCCGCGGCACATCGAAATCCAGGTGCTGGCCGACGCGCATGGCAACGCCATCTATCTCGGCGAACGCGAATGTTCGATCCAGCGGCGAAACCAGAAGGTTGTGGAAGAAGCGCCTTCGCCCTTCCTTGACGAGAAGACCCGCAAGGCAATGGGCGAACAATCGGTGGCGCTCGCAAAGGCGGTCGACTACCAGAGCGCTGGCACTGTCGAGTTCATCGTCGACAAGGACCGCAATTTCTATTTTCTGGAAATGAACACGCGCCTGCAGGTCGAACATCCGGTGACCGAGCTGATCACCGGCGTCGATCTTGTCGAGCAGATGATCCGCGTAGCGGCGGGCGAGAAGCTCAAGATCAAGCAGAGCGATGTCGAGCTGAATGGCTGGGCGGTCGAGAGCCGACTTTACGCCGAAGACCCGTATCGCAACTTCCTGCCCTCTATCGGGAGGCTGACACATTACCGGCCGCCACAGGAGGGCGTACGCGATGGTGTGACCGTCCGTAACGACACGGGCGTTTTCGAAGGGTCGGAAATCTCAATGTTCTACGACCCGATGATCGCCAAGCTGTGCACCCATGCGCCGACGCGCATCGAGGCGATCGATGCGATGTCGGAGGCGCTGGACGGCTTCGTGGTCGATGGCATCGGCCACAATCTGCCATTTCTGTCCGCGCTGATGCAGCATCCGCGCTGGCGCAAGGGCGATCTCTCCACCGGCTTCATTGCAGAGGAATATCCTGACGGGTTTCAGCCCGCCGTACCGAATGACAAGGAAAAGGCCGTGCTTGCCGCGGTGGCGACGACAGCTGAGCTTCAGCGTCGGGACCGCCTGGATAGGCTCGGCGGGCGCCTTGCGCCACATAGCGGCTTGATGAAACGGGATTGGGTGGCCCGGATCGACGGCGACTATCTCGACGTTTCGGTGGCCGAGTGCTCGGCGGGGGGCGCGACCGAGTGCACGCTCACTGTCGATGGCGGCGATGCGCAACAGGTGCGTTCGGACTGGCGTCCTGGCGAAATCATCTGGCAGGGCAGCGTCGGCGATACAGACGTGACGGCGCAGATGCGGCCGATCCTGAACGGCATGCGCATTTCCTGGCGCGGGCTCTCGGTCGATACGCGGGTGATGCTTCCCAAGATGGCGGAGCTTGAAAAGCTGATGCCGGTGAAGCTGCCGCCAGATACCTCGAAAATGTTGCTTTGCCCGATGCCGGGGCTCGTCGTTTCCATCGCGGTCGCCGAAGGGCAGGAAGTGAAGACCGGCGAGACGCTTGCCGTAGTAGAAGCTATGAAGATGGAAAATGTGCTGCGCGCAGAACGCGATCTCGTGGTTTCCAAGATCAACGCCGAGCCGGGCGATAGCCTGGCCGTCGACGCCGTGATCATGGAATTTGAGTGACCGGGGATAACTCGGCTGCCGGCCGCCGGACGGGTAGACCGTCGCCGCAGTTTGAAAAAGAATAGCTCCGATTCCGGCTCGCGGTGGGCCGTGGTAGGGCGTCTTGGCAAAACCAGATCCAATCAGGGAAGCGGCGAAAGCGGCCGCCAATGGCGAAAAGCCGGCAAGCGGGCCTGCGCGCGCATTCGTGCATCTGCGCGTACATTCCGCCTATTCGCTGCTTGAGGGTGCGTTGCCGATCCCCAAGATCGTCAAGCACGCCGTCGACGCGCAAGCGCCGGCGATTGCCGTAACCGACACCAACAATCTCTTCGGCGCGCTTGAATTTGCGCAGAAGGCATCTGGATCTGGTGTTCAGCCGATTGTCGGCTGCCAGCTCGACGTGCGGTTTGGAGATGCGGCCGAGGTCGAGCCCGGCAATCGACGCCGTAGCGACACCAACACGGCCCCGCTGATTCTGCTCGCTGCCACCGAGGCGGGTTATGCCAACCTCGTGCGGCTGGTCAGCCGGGCATATCTCGACAACCCGCCCGATGCCGGCGTGTTCGTGCCCGCTACCTGGATCGGCGACCATGCCGAAGGTTTGGTCTGCCTGAGCGGCGGGCCTCGCGGGCCAATTGGCTCGGCCATTGCTGCGGGCCATCAGGCGCAGGCGGAAGAGCGGCTGCTTAACCTCAAACAGCTTTTCGGCAACCGGCTCTATGTCGAGCTTGAGCGCGTGCAAGGCTACGACCGGCGCGTAGAAGCGGCGACCATCGAGCTTGCCTACAAGCATGAGCTGCCGCTCGTTGCGACAAACGAATCCTTCTTCGCGGCCGCTGACGATTACGAAGCCCATGACGCGCTGATGGCGATCGCGCATGGTTCGGTCATTGCCGAGGACAACCGGCCGCGCGTTACGTCCGACAATCATCTCAAATCGCAGCGCGAGATGGCGGTGCTGTTCGCCGATCTACCCGAGGCGATCGACAACACGATCGAGATCGCGAAGCGCTGTTCCTATTATCCGCAGAACCGCGACCCTATCCTGCCGCGCTTTGCGGCGGATGAGGGCGGTGACGCCGAGACCGCGTTGCAGGCGGAATCCAACGAGCTGAAGCGCCAGGCGCGCGAGGGTCTGGAGAAGCGCTTTGCGGCGCAAGGCATGGCCGTGGGCTTCAGCGAGGCCGACTATACCGAGCGTCTGGAATTTGAGCTGGGCGTTATCGAACGGATGAAATATCCGGGCTACTTTCTGATCGTTGCAGACTTCATCAAATGGGCCAAGGCGCGTGACATTCCGGTCGGCCCGGGGCGCGGCTCGGGCGCGGGTTCGCTCGTTGCCTATGCGCTTACGATAACGGATGTCGATCCGCTGCGTTTCTCGCTGCTGTTCGAGCGCTTCCTCAACCCCGACCGTGTGTCGATGCCCGACTTCGACATCGACTTCTGTCAGGAGCGGCGCGAGGAAGTGATCCGCTACGTGCAGGAGAAGTACGGGCGTGATCAGGTGGCGCAGATCATCACCTTCGGCACGCTGCAGGCGCGCGCCGTGCTGCGCGATGTCGGTCGCGTGCTGCAGATGCCCTATAGTCAGGTCGACCGGCTGACGAAGATGGTGCCGGCGAACCCGGCCAACCCGGTCAAGCTCAAGGACGCCATCGCCAACGAGCCGCGTTTCGCCGAGGAGGTTGAGCGCGAGCCTGCCGTGCAGTCGCTGCTCGATATCGCGCAGAAACTGGAAGGCCTTTACCGCCACGCATCGACGCATGCGGCGGGTATCGTGATTGGCGACCGGCCGCTTTCCGAACTCGTGCCGATGTATCGCGATCCGCGATCCGACATGCCAGTGACGCAGTTCAACATGAAGAAGGTCGAGGATGCCGGCCTCGTCAAGTTCGACTTTCTCGGCCTGAAGACGCTGACCGTGCTGGAGCGCGCGGTGAAACTGGTAGCCCAGCGCGGGATCGAGATCGACCTGACGCAAATCCCCTATGACGACCAGCAGACCTACGAGATGCTGTCGCGCGGCGAGGTCGTCGGCGTGTTTCAGGTTGAAAGCGCCGGAATGCGCAAGGCGCTGATCGGCATGAAGCCGGACCGCATTGAGGACATCATCGCTCTGGTGGCGCTCTATCGGCCGGGTCCGATGGAGAACATCCCGACCTACAACGCGCGCAAGAATGGCGAGGAAGAAACCGGTTCGATCCATCCCAAGATTGACCACCTGGTGGCTGAGACGCAGGGCGTCATCGTCTACCAGGAGCAGGTTATGCAGATCGCGCAGGAGCTTTCGGGCTACTCGCTCGGAGAAGCAGACCTGCTGCGGCGCGCCATGGGCAAAAAGATCCGCGCGGAGATGGACAAGCAACGCACCCGCTTCGTCGATGGCGCTGTGGAACGCGGGCTTGCCAAGCAGCAGGCGGATTTCATCTTCGATCTGTTGGCCAAGTTTGCCGACTACGGCTTCAACAAATCCCACGCCGCCGCCTACGCGATTGTCTCTTACCAAACCGCCTATATGAAGGCGCACTACCCGGTCGAATTCCTGGCCGCGTCGATGAATTACGACATGGCGAATACCGACAAGCTGTCGGAGTTTCGCCAGGATGCGCGGCGGCTCGATATCGAGGTGGTCGCGCCTTCCGTGGAAACCAGTTTCCGCGATTTCGAAGTGGGCGAAAACCGCATCTTCTATTCGCTGGCGGCGATTAAGGGCGTGGGTGACGCCGCTGTCGACCACATTGTGGCCGTGCGCAAGGAAAAGGCCTTCGAAAGCCTGGAGGATTTCTGCGGTCGGGTCGATCCGCGCATCGTTGGCAAGCGGGTTCTGGAAAGCCTGATCGCCGCCGGAGCGCTCGACTGTTTCGGCCATGACCGGGCCGCGATGTGGGCCGGCATCGAGCGCATGATGGGGCTCGCCAGCCGCGCACGCGATGATGCCGAGATGGGGCAGGGCGACATATTCGGCCAGGCTGGCGGCATGAAGGATGTGTTGCGGCTGCCGGCTGCCGAGCCCTGGCTGCCGGCTGAGCGTCTTCACAAGGAGTTCCAGACGGTCGGATTCTACCTCTCCGCGCACCCGCTGGATGAATACCGGCAGGTGCTGGAAAAGATGCGGGTGCAGAACTGGGGCGAGTTCCAGCTTGCGGTGAAAAAGGGCGCCACCGCCGGGCGTCTCGCCGGCACGATTTCCTCCAAGCAGGAGCGTCGAACGCGCACCGGCAACAAGATGTGCGTGATGCAGTTGTCGGACGCCAGCGGCCAGTATGAGGCGGTGCTGTTTTCAGAATTGCTGGCGCAATATCGCGACCTGATCGAAGCCGGCCAGTCGGTGGTAATCACCGTTGCGGCGGAAGATCGACCGGAGGGCGTGAATTTGCGCGTGCAGACCATGCACTCACTGGAAGACCAGGCCAGTCAGATGCAGCGCGCAATGCGCATCTATGTGCGCGATCCAGGACCGGTGGAGGCGCTGACGCGCCAACTCGGGCAGAAAGGCGACGGGCAGGTGAGCCTTGTCGTTATCAGGCCCGACAATGCAGGGGAGGTCGAAGTGCAGCTTCCCGACCGCTACAAGATCGACAACAAGATTGCGTCCGCCTTCAAGGCGATCAAGGGTGTGGTGGACGTGGAGTTAGTCGACGCCTAGCGGCTCGAAACTGCATAGGCATCGCGCACCTCGCCAATTGCCTCGAGCTTGGCCGTGAAGGCCGACCAGTCGTCGTTCTCGGCGATCGGTTTCCAGATCGCTTCCACCTCGTCGATCAGCATGGTGCAGGGCTCCGCGCGTTGGAAATGTGGATGCCCGGCGACATCAGGCGTGCGTGGTTCGTAGCCAGAAAGCAGCGCGGCCACGGGTTTGAACGCGGTGCTTTCATATGTCCTGGCTTCCGGGCTAGCGGCGGCTCGTTTGGTATCCGCGCCACGCCAGTCGAAGAAGAAGCGCTCGAACGGCATGCCGCTTTCGGCGAGAAACTGCCAGGCCGCACCCGCGAGGTTCTGGTCGGTTTCCGCATCCGCTGATTTCAGGCCGAGTCGGTCGAGCATTGCTGCGTTGAAGGCGTCGCGGAACCTCAGTGCGAAATTCTGCAGCGCCGCTTCGAGCTCCTTCTGGGCTGCGAATGGCAACAGGCATTCCGCAAGGCGCGTCATGTTCCACAAAAGCACGTCCGGCTGGCGACCGAATGCATAGAGGCGCGTCTGGTCGAAATAGGCGGCGGTGAAGGACGGATCGAGCGTTGGTGTAAAGCGCCAGGGGCCGTAGTCGAAGCTTTCGCCGGTGATGTTGATATTGTCCGTATTCAGAACGCCGTGCACAAAACCGGCCAGCATCCATCGTGCGCCGGTTTCGGCAACGCGGCGGCCCACCGCCTCAAGAAAAGCGACTGCGCGTTCGTTGGTGGCATCGCGATACGCCTCAGGCAGGTAGTTTGCGATCGAGTAGTCCATCAGCTTCAAGATGTTCTCGTGCTCTTCGAGGTAGAGCAGACGCTGGAAGCTGCCGATCCTGATATGAGAATGGCTGAGGCGCACAAGCACCGACGACCGCGTGGGCGAGGGCTCGTCGCCGCGCCACAGCTCTTCGCCGGTCTCGATCAGACTGAAGGATTTCGACGTGTTGACGCCGAGCGCTTCAAGCATCTCGGTGGCCAGCACTTCTCGCACACCGCCTTTGAGGGTGAGCCGCCCGTCGCCATCGCGTGAATAGGGCGTCTGGCCGCTGCCTTTGGTACCGAAATCGAGCAGCCGACCGTCCTCAAGGTCGTAGCACTGCGCAAATAGAAAGCCGCGGCCGTCGCCGAGCTGCGGGTTGTAAACCTGGAACTGGTGGCCGTGATATCTGAGCGCCAGCGGTGCTTCGAGACTACCTTCAAGTGGCGCGAAACTCCCGAAATGATCGTTCCAATCGCTTTCCGATAGTCCGCCGAGCCCGACGCGGACAGCCCAGCGGTCGTTGCGATAACGCAGTCGCAGCTGCGGAAAATCGGCAGCCGCTACCTCGTCGAAAAAGGCCGGGCCAAGCTGCTGATGCTGTTTGGCTGGTTTGAAGTCGGCAGTGTCCGATAATGGCACGTTTTCAATTCCTTCGTATTTGCAAAGACTTGCCGTGCGGCGAAATCTCACAAAAGGAGTCATGTTCCGCGATCACGCAATTATCTCACATCTGGAATCGGGCGAAACTTACCGGGTGGAAGAAGTTCCCGACCGCGGTTAGGCGGGCCGCATCCCCAGCGTGGCTCGCAACTTCCACCCCTGCCCGGTGTACGAGGCGCCGGGCAGGGCCCTTTCCGGGCCGCTATCCAGGGTTTCAACACGCTCTCGGACGATTGACCTCAGCATTCGCCATTCTATCTTTGGAGCGGAGGGACGCGAGAGGAGGGCACTGCCCATGACTTCGCCTAACATGAACTCCGTGATGCGCACATCAATTGTCTGCGCCATTTCCTCGCTTGCCGTGCTGGCGAGCGTTAGTACGTCGATGGCCAGGCCGGATGCGCGCAAGATGACCTGCCATCAGACACAGTCGCTGATCAAGCAGGAAGGCGCGGTGGTGATTACCACCGGCACCCACACCTATGCGCGTTTTGTCGCCAGCAATCGCTACTGTTTCTACCCGGAAGTGCGCCGGCCAACCTATATCAGCACCAAGGATGCGAATCAGTGTCCGGTCTCGCACTGCGAGCGGCCAATCAAGCTGTTCGACGACTGATCACGTGAACGGGCGCTGCTTGCCGGCGGTCAGTAGACCGGCGGAGACAGCACCCAGATCAAGACCGCATTCTCATCGCTTTCATTGCGCCAGCGCATGGTCTTGCCCTTGAAGCGGAAGCTGTCGCCAGCATGAAGCAGATGCCAGGTGCCATCGACTTCTATGTCGATGGTGCCTGAAAGCACATAGCCTGCTTCCTCGGTGTCGCGCGCAGATTTCTGCGTTGATGTGGCACCCGGCGCGAAAGTGCGGTGGCGCATCTCGAAGCTGCCGCCCAGGGCCGGCGACAGCAACTCCTCCTCAACGCCGTCTTCGATGACGCCCAGATCGCGGCGGGCATTTGCGCGCACCACCACTTCCATCTCGGGCTCGGATTGCTGCTCGCGGCTGAAAAACAGGCTCATCGGCACCCCGAACGTGTCGGCGAGGCGGCTGAGGTCAGCGAGCGTGGGCATCGAAATGCCGCGCTCCACCTGGCTCAGCCAGCCGACAGAGCGGCCAATGCTTTCCGACATCTGCGCCAATGTGAGGCTGCGGGCACGGCGCAATGCCCGCAAATCACGCGCAATGCGGGCGTCGATGCGCTCAAGCGCCAGCGAAAACTTGCTTTCCTTGACCTGGCTCGCCGAGTTGGCCATGAAAATAGTCCCGTGGTTTTCATTTGACGATGATCTGGTGAAAAATTAGACATCATTTTCAATGTACTGTCGAGCGGCAGACATGCCGGCGGCAAGAATCGACATCTGCGTTTGCCGCGCAACCAGTGACCGGCACGGTTGGAAGGACAGTTCATGCTCGCGCGTGACGACAAGACAGACATCGCCGACAACGTGGATTCCATAGACGAAGCGATCAGCACACGGCGCTCGGTGCGCGCGTTTTTGCCCGACCCTGTAGACGACGAGACGATCAAGGACCTGCTTCGGCTGGCCTCGCGGGCGCCCTCGGGCACGAATATGCAACCTTGGAAAGCCTATGTGACGCGCGGGGCGGTGAAGGACCGGATCGCCGATTCGATCCTCAATTCCGGCATTCGGGCCGAGAAGATCGCGTGGGAAGAGTATAAATATTACCCCGACAAGTTCTTCGAACCCTATCTGGGACGTCGGCGCACGGTGGGTTTTGCGCTCTATGAGGCGCTCGGTATCGAGCGCCGCGAAGTGGAGCGCATGCGCGCCCAGCACGACCGCAATTTTGTCTTTTTCGATGCTCCGGTGGGCATGATTTTCACAATCGACCGCCGGCTGAACAAGGGCTCGTGGATCGACCACGGCATGTTTTTGCAAACACTAATGGTGGCTGCGCGCGGGCGCGGCTTGCACACCTGTCCTCAGGCCGCTTTTGCCCCGTATCATAAGCAGATACGTCCAGTTCTTAACATATCGGATGAGGAAATCGTCACTTGCGGCATGGCGCTTGGCTATGAAGACACTTCAAAGCCGGAAAACAGCTTCCGCACCGAGCGCGCGCCGCTGGAAGACTGGGTGACGTTTCTGGGCTGAGCGGCGCTCAAAGTGCAATCCACGCGGTCTTCAAATCGGTAAACTTGTCCAGCGCGTGCAACGATTTGTCGTGGCCGTTGCCTGACTGCTTCACGCCGCCCAGCGGCACGGTTCCATCCGCACCGCCATATGTATTGACGTGAACGACGCCTGCCTTGACCGCCCGCACCATGCGGTGCGCGCGCGACAGGTTTGACGTCCAGACAGCTGCTGCGAGGCCGTAGTCTGTTGCATTGGCGAGTTGCACGGCCTCTGCCTCGTCAGCGAAGGTCTGCACCGCGAGCAGGGGCCCGAAGGCCTCTTCTCTGGCGATTTCCATCTGCGGGGTCACGTCGTCTACTACCGTCGGCTCCGTATAGAAGCCGCCGGTTTCTTCGCGCAGCCGCTTGCCGCCGGTCACGAGCCTGCCGCCTTCCGCCTGTGCGCGGTCAACGAACGACAGGTTCTTATCGAGCTGGCCGAGGCTGTTGATCGCGCCCGCTTGCGTTGCGAGGTCGAGCGGGTCGCCGACCTTCATGTTCGCCGCGATATCCGCAACGCGCGCCACGAAATCGTTGCGGATCGATTGCTCGACCAGCAGGCGAGAGCCCGCAAGGCACACCTGACCGGAATTGCGGAATATCCCGAACGCCGCCGTTTTGGCGGCCGCCTCGAGGTCCGGTGCGTCAGCAAAAACGATGTTCGGCGATTTGCCGCCAAGTTCCAGGTAGACGCGCTTCAGATTTGAGCGCGCGGAGTATTCCAGAAGCTTGCGGCCGACGCCGCCGGAGCCGGTGAAGGCGAGCACATCTACGCCCATCGAAAGGCCAAGCGCTTCGCCGGCCACCGCGCCCTGACCGGTGACGACATTGAGCACACCCTCCGGCAGGCCGGCCTCATGGCAGAGTTCGGCCAACCGCAACAGCGCCAGCGACGCGGTTTCGGCGGGTTTCAGGACCACGGAGTTGCCGGCTGCAAGTGCCGGGGCGATCTTCCACGCGCCGATCATCAGCGGGAAATTCCAGGGTACAATTGCGCCCACCACACCCACCGGCTCGCGGTGAATGAGGCCCAGCACGTTGTTCGGCGTCGGCGCGACTTCGCCATAAACTTTGTCGATGGCCTCCGCGTAGTAGCGAAACGTGCTGGCCGCGCTACCGGGTTCTGCCTTCAGAGCCATCGCGATTTCGGTGCCATTGTCGCGTACGCCAAGCACCGCGAGTTCAAGCGCGTGCTTCTCGATCAGCTCGGCGATGCGGTGCATTACCTTCTTGCGTTCAGCAGGTGAGGCGCCAGACCAGCTTTGCTGCTCGAAGGCCCGTCGCGCTGCTTCGACCGCTGCCTCCACATCATCGGGACCGGCGTCTGCGATTGTCGTGAGCACCGCGCCGTCGATGGGAGAGATTACGTCGAGGGTCGCGCCTGTTCCGGCGCCGCGCAGCCTGCCGCCGATCAGAAGCTGGCCCGGGCTCACAGCGGTGGTCCGCAGGCGGTCGATTGCGGCCTGATCCATGTCTGTTTGTCCCTCAGTGACGCGTTGGAAACGTCACGCGGAGTGTCGTAGGCGCGCGGAACTCCCAACCCTGGAATTGCGGCAGGCGTTCCGGGTCGAGTTTCAGATCGGGCAGTCGGGTCAGCAGCATGCGCAGCGCGATTTCGATCTGAGCTGAAGCGAACCAGCGCCCGGCGCAGAAATGATGGCCGAAACCGAATGAAGCGGTGCCGTATTCAGTGCGGTTGATGTTGAAGCTCTCGGGGTCGCTGTAGCGCGTTTCGTCGCGATTGGCCGAGGCAAGCACGGCTGCGACCGGCGCACCGGCGGGAATGGTCACGTCGCCCAGTTCGACATCGTGGCGCGCCATCCGCATTTGTGTACCGATCGGCGCGACCCAGCGCACGCCTTCCGCCACGGCCTTGGGCAGCAGCGTGTCCATATCTGCGAGCAGCGCCTGCATCTGATCGGGGTTCTGCAGCAACCCGACGAGAATTGAGCCCGCGCCGTGACCGGGCTCCTGCATGCCGCCGAGCAAGGTGACTTTGACCGAGGGAAGGATGAATTGCGCTGCGCGCGTTTGGCCCTCCTGCATGCCGTGGTGCAGCATGTGCGACAGCGGCGAACTCTCCGGCTTTTCGCGCAGCCCCTCCAGCATCGGCAGTACGACGGCGTCGATTTCCGCGCAGGTCTCGTCCGAGATTTTCTGACGGGCGGTATCCTGCTCGTAATTGATCGCGCCTTGCGAAAGGCCGTGAAACCATCGGCGGAGCGTCGTGACGTCCAGATCGCGAAAGCCGAATGATCGGGCGAGGCTGAGCACCGAGATCGGTTCGAAATAGTCGGCCATCAGCTCGGCGCTGCCGGCTGCCGCGATCTTGTCGAGATATTCCTCCGCGATGGGCGTCACGAGCTCATTCACATAGGCGGCCACCTGCTTGGGCCTGTAATGCGGGTCGATGCCGCCGCGCAGCTGTTTGTGCGGATCGCCGTCGACGGTGATGATCGTTGGTTTGCCGAAGGAGCGATCGACAGGAGAGGTCGAGGCCTCGGCCGTGAAATTCTCCGGCGATTTGGTGACGCCCTCCACATCCTCCCAGCGCGTTGCGAACCAGACATTAGCTGCCGGAACCCAGGCGACAGGGCTTTCGCGCCGCAGCCGCGCATAGATCGGGTATGGATCGCGCTCCAGCGCGTCGATAGTGATCTCGTCTGCAAAGCTCATGCGTTGCTCCCGCCTACGCGTCTAGAACCGTTTCCGTGCGGCTTTCCCGCTGCTGTCTGCGCGCCCTGACCACCGTGTAGATGTGCAGGCCGATCACCAGCACGATCATCACGAACAGGATGAAAGCGATGGGGCGATCGATGAATTCGAAGGGCGTTTTCACGCGAGCCATTGCGGTGCGCAGCTTGTCTTCCATCAGCCGGCCGAGAACGATACCGAGAATGATCGGCGATGTCGGCAGTTCCAACCGTCTCAGGATGACGCCGAACACGCCGAACGCGGCTGCGACTGCGCAATCGGTTAGCGAATTGCGCAGGCTGTAAACGCCGATCAGGCTGAAGGTGAGGATCATCATGCCGAGGAAGCGGCTTGGAATACGCATCACCTGCATCAGCAGATCGGTCGAGAACATCAGGAAGATGATGACCAGCACATTGAGCAGCAGCAGTGCGATATAGAGCGCCAGCACGAAATCCATCTGGTGCTGAAACAGCTGGGGCCCCGGAATGACGTTGTGGACATAAAAGACGGCGAGCATCATCGCGGTGAGCTCTTCGCCCGGAATGCCTAGCGCCAGAAGCGGGATCATGGCCGCGGCCGGCACCGAATTGTTGGCTGCTTCGGAGGCGACGATGCCTTCGGGATTGCCCTTGCCGAAGAGTTCCGGCGTCTTCGATGTCCGCTGAGCGTACGAATAGGACAGGAACTGCGACATGAATTCGCCGACGCCCGGGACCATGCCGCACACGACGCCGCATGATGATGCAAAGGCGGCGATGCGCTTGAACTGCAGCAGTTCGGCCAGCCCCTGTATGAAGCGGCCGCTGACGGCGGGGAGCGAATAGGATGTGTCGGGCCGTACCAGAAGCACGAAGCCCTGGCTGAGTGCGAAAAGGCCAATGACCACGACGATCAAATCGATACCGGAGGCGAGAAAGGTCAGGTCGAATGTGTAGCGCTGCGTAAGTGCGGTGGATTCCAGCCCGACGGTGGACAGGAAGATGCCGAAGCCGGCGAGCATGGCAGCCGACATGATCTGCCCGCGGTGGGTGAGCGTGACCAGAATGATGCCGAGCAGGGCGGCCAGAAATATTTCGCGTGCGCCGAACATGGGCGCGATGGAGGCGAGAACCGGGGCCAGCAGAATGAGGCACAGAATCGAGAATACGCCGCCGAAGAATGACGCAGAATAGGCAAGGCTCAGCGCGCGGCGCCCTTCGCTGCGCCGCGTCATCGGGAAGCCGTCATAGGTGGTGAGTGCGTTCACCGGTGTGCCCGGTGTGTTGATCAGGATGGCCGGTATCGCGCCGCCGAACATCGATGAACCGTAGATGCCGAGCAGCGCCGTGATGCCGACAATCGGCTCCAGCGAAAAGGTGGCGGGCAGCAGAATTGCGATTGCAACAGCCGCGCCGACGCCCGGCAACGAACCGACAACCACCCCGCCGATCGAACCAACGAGAAGCGCCAGGATGGCGTCGGGGCGGGCAATGATGGAGAGGCTGGAAAAGAGAATGTCCATCCGGCCCTCAGAAATATCGCAGCATGAAGGGGCGGGCCGGGTCAGGCAGGAATTCGTAGATCGCGCCGCCCGGTATTTTCACATTGAGCGCGGTCTTGAAGAAAAGAACCACGCAAAGCGCAAACAGCGCCGCGATCACGAAATAGCGGGCAGAGCGATAGCCTGCGCGCCAGGTCAGGAACAGACAGAAGACAAGCGTGGAAAGCAGGTATCCGGCATAAGGCACGGACGCGACATAGATCAGATACCAGACGACGAACTCCAGCGAAGAAAGCCAGATAGCGGCCTCGCGCCAGCGCCCCGGCGTGCGCTCATTTCGGCTGGTGCGCCAGAGATGCAAAACGCCGAACAAGGTCATTGTTCCAAGCCCGATCAGCGGCCACAGACGCGGCTGTGCAGCCAGCCCCTTGCGCGGCAGCCATGTGGTCTGATTGCCGATCTGGCTGATCAGGAACAGCGCCAGGACGAGGATGATGATGGCGAACAGCAATTCGCCGGGCTTGCGGGCATTTGGGAAAACGTGCGGCTTTTGGTGTTCCATTCCCGGTTTCGCTTGCTGGGCGCGGAGATACCTCTGCCCCCCAGGCTACAACAATACGTCCTGGGGAGCAGACCGGACGAAGCCGGGGGCTACTCGGCTTCGATCAGCCGTGTGATTTCGGCCATTGTGGCTGCGTCGGTTTCGATCTGCTGGCGCGACTGTTCCTCGTCCTTCCAGTAGATCAGCGCACCTGTGTCCTCGGCGAGCTTCTTGGCGCGGTCCGATGCAATCGTTTCGCGCGCTACCGCGATGATCTTGTCGCGCGCGTCTTGCGGTGTGTCCTTGTGCACAAAGAGACCGTTCCAAAGGTCCAGTGCGAGCTCCGGCGTCACTTCCCCGAGCATGGGAACGCCATCCACCACCTTCAGCGGCTCCTGCGTGATGGAGGCCAGAATTTTGACCTGATCCAGGCAGGGGAAGATCTGCTGAATGGTTGTGTTGATGACCTCAAAGTCGCCTGACGCCAGAGTATTGCAGTCGAGCGCGCCGGCGGAGGCTTCCGAGCCCCATTCGAAACCGAGCAGCTTGGAAGCGGCAAACGTTGCCTGGGTCGGCAGCAGGAAGGAACCGAAATGGCCCAGCGCCACGTCATTGTCTTTCGCGTAAGTCGCGAGTTCCTGCATGGAGGAGTAGGGCGCGTCTTTGCTGGTTGCGATAACGAAGGGATAGGTGACGAAGATGCCGAGCGGCTCGAAGAGATTGCCTTCGAGCGCCGGAATGCCGACCTCCGAGCCGATGATCGGCACCTCCATCACGAATGAGCCAACCGTGTAGCCATCGGCCGGAGCGGTCGCCACGCTAACAGCACCGGGGAACGGACCGCCCTGGCTGGGCTTGTTCACCACCGCGGCGGCGACACCGTATTCCGCCTGGAAGTCTTCGGCGATCATGCGGGTCAGTACGTCTTCAAGGTCGCCGGGCGGGAACGGAACCACGAAGCTGACGGGCTTTTCGGGGTATTCGGCTTGGGCTGGCGCGGCCGCGATAGCCAACGCCAGAACGCTCGCCGCAAGCGCAATCAGAGTATTTCGCCTCATGTTTATTCTCCTCCCATCTGGTCTGCGCAGGCAGAGCAACTGCATGCACAGTATTCGGTTCATTATTTGAAACTCTATTTTAATTATAGACTTGCAAGTGGGGTGCTGCCTGTCAAGATATTTCGCATGTTAAGTTTCTCAGTAGGCGAAGGCGCAACGGGGGGCTTCTTTTGCAGGCGAAATAGATGTGCGACATCGATCCGCTATGGGCTGGCGGCCTGTATTCAGGGTTCTGAATGGTGCCGAAGGCTAGGCCACGTCGTAGCCGGTTTCTTCTGCAGCATGGCAGAGCGTCGTGAAAAACGCCCGCGCGAAAGAGCGGAAGACGATCACGTCGAACTGGTTTCTTCCGGTGCGCTGTATCTGCGCGAATATCTCGTGATGGCTTGTCGAGCAGCCGTTTGAAACGGGGAATGCGTCGACAGAAAAATCGACCGCGAACAGCTTCGACAGAACCCATTCGGCACGCGGGCCGGCGACACGGATCACGGTGCGGCCATGCGAGAGGTCGTTGACCGCGCCGGTTTCGATGCCGATCGCAGACTTGAGCTCCGCCGCGAGGCCTTCCTTGTCGTCGATAACAAGCCAGCGGCGCGGCGCGAAGCCGAGACCGGCCTTACCGGATTTCACGACGCCTGCGCGCGGCTTGTCCGGCAGGGCAAGACCGGTAACCGACTTGATGGCGGCAAGTGCAGCCTTCTCGGTTCCGGGCCAGGCGACGATTTCGACAATCGAGCCCGGCCGCGTTTCGGAAAGCGTCACGCCGGCGGCATCGGCCACATTGCCGTGGCGGCCGGGTTTATAGGCCGTACCCAAAGGGGATTCGCGCTCAACCATGCATGCGGCTCCCCTCGGGGTCGAAGAAATGGTGGCTCACAATTTCGACCGGCCCGTAGCGATTGCGCAGAGGGTCGGCGACGAATGCGCGCTGGCCGTGGCGCGCCTTGCCGCCCCTGACGAGCGCCAGCGCTATGTATTTCGCAAGCACCGGCGAATAGCAGAAGGCGGTGACATGGCCGATGCTCTCATTAGGCTCGGCGCGGCTATTGTCTTCCACGATGTGTGCGCCGCCGCCGAGCGGCTGACCATCGAGAGCAATCAGGCCGACAAGGCGGATGCGCTCTTCATCCGCCAGGCCTTCGCGATCCATCATGGCCGAGCCGACGAAGGGTTTTTTCTTCGACAGCATCCAGTCGAGATAAAGGTCGCGCGCTGTCACGCGTCCATCGATCTCGGCACCCGTAACGTGGCCTTTCTCGATGCGCAGCGTGCCCAGCGCCTCCATGCCATAAGGCAGGATGCCGAAGGGTTCGCCCGCCGCCATCAGCGCTTCCCAGACATGCGTTCCGTGGCCGGCGCCGCAATAGACTTCGTAGGCGAGTTCGCCCGAGAAAGAGAGGCGGCAGATCATCACCGGGGCGCCGTCGAACTCGCCGTAGACGATACCCATGAAGGGCAGCGTTTCGTTGTCGACCTTGGTGCCTTTCACCACGCGTTCCAGTACCCGGCGTGAATCCGGCCCGGAGATTGCAGCACCTGCCCACTGATCGCTGACGGAGGTAAGCGCGACTTTGAGGCCCGGCCAGTGAACGTCGAGCAGGCATTCCAGATGTTGCATGACCTTGCCGGCAGCGGCGGTCGTCGTGGTCATCAGAAAGTCGGTCTCGCCGAGCCGCCAGGTGGTGCCATCGTCGAGCACCAGTCCGTCCTCGCGCAGCATTAAGCCGTAGCGCGCCTTGCCGACCGGAAGTGTGGAGAATTTGTTGGTGTAGACACGGTCGAGAAATTCGGCCGCGTCCGGCCCCTGAACGGCAATTTTGCCGAGCGTCGAAACATCCACCATGCCGACGCCGGCGCGCACGGTTTTTGCCTCGCGCACATAAGCCTGCTCAAGCGTTTCGCCGGGCAGGGCATAAATGCGGGGCCGGTGCCACAGACCGGCGGGCATCATCTCAGCGCCGCGCTCGATATGCCAGTCATGCATCGGTGTCAGCCGGTCGGGGCTGACGTCGCCGGTACGCTCCGCCGCCAGCGCGCCGAGCGCAACCGGCGCAAAGGGCGGGCGGAAGCGGGTGGTGCCGGTCTCGGGAATGGAAATGCCGCGCGCTTCTGCCATGATGGCAAGACCGGGCACATTCGAGGTCTTGCCCTGGTCAGTCGCCATGCCGAGCGTGGTGTAGCGCTTCAGATGTTCGACGGACAGAAATCCCTCGCGATGCGCGAGACGCACATCCTCGGCCGTCACGTCGAGCTGATGATCGACGAGCGCCTTGCCCTTGCCATCCGCGGTACGGATTTCGAAAACCGGCGCAGGGAAGGGATCGAGCGTTGGTGCCTCGACCTTCGCCACTTGCGCACGCGAGGCGCGACCGCCGGCTGCCTTCAACCCCGCATTTCGGCCGTTGCGAAGCGCGTCGGCGGTGTTGGTGTCGCCAGAGAACGCGCCGGCGCCAAGCCATGGCTGGGCGGGGTCCGGGGGCAGAAAAGCCTGCAGATCGTCATTCCATTTGGGTGCCGCACCCGCTTGGCTCGCAAGGTGTATTGCAGGCGACCAGCCACCGGACATGGCCAGGCAATCGACCGAGATCGAACGCTTCGCGCCCGAGGCCGAGCCGGTCACCGGGTCGAGCTGCTGCACGGTGATGCCGCTTAGCTCCTTGCCGCCGCTGGTCGCGCTGACAGCCTGGCCGAGCAACAATTCGCCGCCGGCCCTTTCGGCCAGCTCGCGTGCGCCGGCAGATATGACCTGGCGCGTATCGACGATTGCGGCAATCGTCGCGCCCGCAGATGCCAGCTCGGCGGCTGCGGCATATGCGGTGTCATTATTGGTGAAAATTGCGATCCGCTTCCCTGGCAGCACACCGAATTCGGCGGCATAGCGTTGCGCGGCACCGGCCAGCATGACGCCCGGGCGATCATTGCCCGGAAAGACGATGGGTCGTTCGAACGCGCCGGTCGCCAGCACCACGGTGTCGGCGCGGATCACCCAATGGCGCTGGTGTGGCGCGCCGGGCGTTGCGACCGGCTGATGATCGCCGACGCGTTCAAGCGCCGCCAATGTGTTGCCGTCATAGTAGCCCCAGACATGAGTACGCGTGAGCAGGCGCACATTGTCCATATCGGCCAAGGCTTCCGCTTCGCCTGCAGCCCATTCGGCGGCAGGTTTGCCAGCAATCGTCTCGCCCGACCATTTGGCGGAGCCGCCGGCAACGGGATCGAGTTCAGTCACAATCACGCGCTTGCCCTGTTCGGCAGCTGCGCGGGCGGCGGCAAGACCCGCCGGACCGGAGCCGACGACGAGCATGTCGCAATAGGCGTTCATGCGCTGGTAGCGCGCAGTCTCCGGTTCATGGTCGGCGCGGCCAAGGCCTGCGGCGCGGCGGATGAACCACTCGCAGAACATCCAGAAGCGCGTGCCGCGCAGCGGACCGACGACCGGTCCCATGAAAGTCTTGTAGTAGAAGCCGGCCGAAAACACCTTGCCCGCCGGCTGGTTCGCCGCACCGACATCGAAGGCAAGTGAGGGAAAGCGGTTCTGGCTCTCCGCGACCAGCCCGTCGTAAATCTCAAGCTGTGTGGCGGGAATGTTGGCATCGCGCTTTTTGCCGCGCAGCACAGTTACCAGCGCGTTGGGCTCGTCGATGCCGGCGGTCAGCACGCCGCGCGGCCGGTGATATTTGAACGAGCGTCCGAAGAGCGTCACGCCTTGTGCGAGCAGCGCAGAGGCAAGCGTGTCGCCCGGGTGACCGGAATAGCGCTTGCCATCGAACGAGAAGGAGATTGTGCGGTTGCGGTCGATACGGCCGCGATCTGCAATACGCCGGCCGCTCATGACGCTGCCTTTCGGCGCGACGGGCTCTTACGTTTGCTCGCGGTTTTCGGCGATTGCTTCTCGCCGGCAAAGGCAACCGAGTGGATGACGTGGTTTACCGTGTCGCGCTCCACGACCAGATGCGCTCGGCAGCCGCCCGAATGCTGCCACAGCTCACGGTGTCTTCCGGCCGGGTTGGCGCGGTCATAGACGAAGGCGTTCCAGGCATTCTGATCGATGGATGCGGGGTCAGGGCGCTCAACAGTGGCGTCACCCTGATAGGTGAATTCGACTACGTCGCGCTGGCCGCAATAGGGACATGAGATTCGCATCGCTTTTCCCTAGTGCAGCCGGGGCGTTGCGCCCTGGCCCTTCTCGTCGATGAGGATGCCGCGGTGGAAGCGGTCGAGCGTGTAAGGCGCATTGATCTCATGCGGCTCGTCGCGCGCGATGGTCCAGGCGAATGAGAAGCCCGATGCGGGCGTCGCCTTGAAGCCGCCATAGCACCAGCCGCAGTTGAGATACATGCCGGGGAGGGGGCCTGTGGTTATGATCGGCGAGCCGTCCATCGACATGTCCATCACGCCGCCCCAGGAGCGCAGCAGGCGCACACGCGCGACGGAGGGGAACATTGCGACCATCTCGCTCATCACTTCTTCCACGATAGGCAGATTGCCGCGCTGCGCGTAGGAGTTGTAGCCGTCAATATTGCCGCCGAAGACCAGTCCGCCCTTGTCCGATTGGGACATATAGAGGTGGCCCGCACCCCAGGTGACGACCGTATCGACGAATGGTTTGAGCGATTCCGACACGAATGCCTGTAGCACATGGCTCTCGATGGGCAGCTTGTCGATCCCGGCGCGTTTCATGACCCGACCTGTGCTGCCGGCTACGGCAACAGCGGTTTTTGCAGCGCGGATTTCGCCGCGCGTTGTCGTGACGCCGGTGATGCGGTCTCCATCGCGCAGGAATCCGGTCACCTCACAGTTTTCGATGATGTCGACGCCGCGCCGGTCCGCGCCGCGCGCATAACCCCAGGCAACCGCGTCATGACGAGCGGTTCCGGCACGCGGCTGCATCAGCCCGCCGACAACCGGAAAGCGTGCGGAGCCGGAGACGTCGAGGCCGGGAATGGTGCGGCCGATCTCTTCCGGGCTCAGCCACTCGGCATCGCCACCTGAGAGGCGCATGGCATTGCCACGTCGAATGTAATCGTCGGCCTGAGCCGGCGAATGCGCCAGGTTCAGGATGCCGCGTTGGGAAAACATCACATTGTAATTCAGCTCATGCGACAGGTTTTCCCATAGCTTCATGGAGAAGCCGTAGAAGCGCGTCGAGGCCGGCAGCAGATAGTTGGAGCGCACGATCGTGGTGTTGCGGCCGACATTGCCGGAGCCCAGCCAGCCCTTTTCAAGCACCGCCACATTGGAGATGCCGTGCTCGGCGGCGAGGTAGTAGGCGGTTGCGAGGCCGTGCCCGCCGCCGCCGATAATGATGACGTCATAGGATGGTTTCGGCTCCGGCTTGCGCCATGCCGGCTTCCAATCCCGGTTTCCGTTGAATGCGTTCCGCAGAAGCGAAAAAGCTGAATATTCCGCCATAGTTCCTTCCGTTCGGCACGGAGCCGACGCTTCGAACCTATAGGTTCGAGGCCGAATGTACGCAACATATGCGCCGCGGGCTTTCACAAAGCCGACCACCTTGACCGGCATTGGATCGACTCCACGGCGCCTTGCCCCTGCGGGCCGCGCCGCCTATCAATGGCGCTTCGAGCGAACGGTAGATTCAGCGAGAACCATGGCCGCAGCCGCATTGTCCCGATTGTTCACAATACTGGCTGTGCTTTTCGTTTTCGCCGTGTCAGCGCCCGCTGCGCTGGCGCAACAGGCGGACGCGCCCGCTGCGAGCTCAGACACCTCGGCGGCCGCCAACGCCGCAGCGACCGCCGCTCGGGTGGAAGAGCAACTGGCAGCGGTGCGCACGCTCGCGACCGAGGTCGATACGCTCGAAAACCGCATGCGAAACGAGACCAGCGACGATACCGAGCTGGTGGCGATCCGCAACGAACTTGAGGCACTGAGCATCCGGCTCGATGCCAGCCGCACGGTTTTCGCGCCGCGCCTGCAGGAGATCAATCACCGCCTCGATCAGATCGGTCCGCCAGGCGACGACAACACCGAACCGGAAGCGCTGAAGGAAGAGCGAACGCAGTTGCTGGAAGAGAAGGCGGATATCAACGCCTTCCTCGGTGAAGTCGAGAATCTTGGCCAGAGGATCGACCGGCTTACCAAAGAGATTGCGCAGATCAGGCGCGATCTTTTCGCCCGCCAACTTACGAAGCGCTACAATGTTTCCGATGCCCTCAGCTTCAAGACGCTCGGCGATTTCGTCTCCGAATTGGAGCGGCTGCGGCAAACGGTTGGATCGTGGCTGCAATTCATACTGCGCTTCAAACTCAATGCGACGCTGCTTGCAGGCTTCATATCCTTTGCAGCCGCGGCAGTGCTTTTCTACGGCGGGCGACGGCTCTTCGGGTCGCTGATATTTGCTGATCCGCTCGTCGAAGAGCCATCGTATCTTAGCCGCCTCTCAGTTGCGTTCTGGTCGACCCTGCTGCCGTCGCTGGCGCTCGCTGTGTTCCTTGGAACCAGCTACGCTCTGATGGCCTATTTCGACATACTGTGGCCCGACATTGCGCGGATGTTGAGCACGTTTTTCAACGTTGTCGCGACGGTCTTCCTTGTTAACCGGCTCGCACATGCGCTGTTTTCACCCGGCCTGCCGAACTGGAGCCTCATCCCGGTTGCACCGGGAGCTGCCCGCAAGCTCTACTGGTTCGTCTGGGTCACCTCGATCGCGACCGGCTTCGATTTCATCTTCTCGCGCGTCAACGATGTGCTCGGTTCACCCCTATCGCTGACGGTCGCCAAGAGCCTGGTCGCGACCTTCGTCGTCGGCGTTCTCGTGATCCTCATCGCTCTGGTAAGGCCATTCCGGCATGAAGACGGTTCACCGAAGGCCTGGCCGCGCTGGCTCATCTATCCGCTTCTTGCGCTTGGGTTGAGCACCATTCTTGCCGGTGTTCTTGGCTATATCGGCCTAGCGCGCTTCATCTCGCAGCAGATCGTGGTCACCGGCGCCATCTTGGCCACGATGTATATCGGCCACATGACCGCGCGTGCGGTGTCGGATCTGGGCGCGATCAGAAAGACCGCGTTCGGCCAGTGGCTGGACCGCAACTTCGAATCAAATCAGACGCTGGAAGACCAGCTCGGCCTGCTTTTCAGTGTGTCGATCAATCTCATGGTCGTTGCGATCGGCATCCCACTGATCCTGCTGCAATGGGGTTTTCAGTGGGGCGACATCACTACCTGGGCGCTGCGGTCGCTGCGGCAAATCCAGATCGGCTCCGTGTCGTTCTCCATTCTGGATGTGCTGACGGGCATCCTTGTCTTCGTTATCGGCTATTTCGTCACGCGCTGGTTCCAGCGCTGGCTCGACGGATCGGTGATGACCCGCGGGCGGGTCGACGCAGGCGTACGCAATTCGATCAAGACCGTTGTCGGCTACACGGGTATCGCCATCGCTATTCTGATCGGCGTGTCGGCGGCAGGCATCAACCTCTCCAGTCTTGCGCTGGTTGCGGGTGGCCTGTCGCTCGGTGTCGGTTTCGGTCTCCAGAACATCGTTTCCAATTTTGTTTCGGGGCTCATCCTGCTTGTGGAGCGACCGTTCAAGAGCGGTGACTGGATCGTCGCCGGCGGCGTTAGCGGTACGGTGAAAAAGATCAGCGTCCGGGCGACCGAGATCGAGACTTTCCAGCGCCAGTCGGTCATCCTGCCGAACTCAGAGCTCATCAATTCAGCGGTCGGCAACTGGACGCACAGGAATCGGCTCGGGCGCATCGATATTCCGATAGGGGTCAGTTACGACGCCAATCCGCGTCGGGTTCACGCGATCCTGACAGAGATTGCCGCCGCGCACCCCACGATCCTAAAGAACCCTGAGCCGATGGTGGTGTTCAAGGATTTCGGCGATTCCTCGCTCAACTTCGAGATACGCTTCTTTCTCGCCGATGTGATGTCGCAGCTTGCTATCCAGAACGACATCCGCTTCGCCATTTATGACCGGCTCAAGGAGGAGGGGATCGAGATTCCGTTCCCGCAACGCGACCTGCATATTCGCACGGGCGGCCTTGGCGCGCCGGCGTCCCAGACCGCCGAAAAGGACGCAAAGGACGACGCTGCATCGGAAACCGACCCGAAAAAGCTGTTCCCGGGCGCAGAACCCGCAAAACCGAAGCGCAGGCGCAAGCCGCGTGGTCACGCAGGCGACGAATAGCGCTTCGAGCTTGAGCAGGGGCAAGGTCGCGCGGCACGTGTTCGATGTCGCAATCAGGCTTCAACCGGGTTGGCGGGCCGCTTTATAGTCGCGCCGCAATTCGAATAGCGGAGCCGCGAGCATGGCCAGATTTCCGGAGACGGCGAAGGTCGTCATCATTGGCGTGGGGGGCATTGTCGGGGCGTCAGTCGCGCATCACCTGATCGAACGCGGCTGGGACGATATCGTCGGTATCGATAAGTCCGGCATCCCGACCGACATCGGCTCCACGGCGCACGCATCTGATTTCTGCTACGCGACCAGCCATGATTTCCTGTCGTGCTGGACAACACTCTACTCGATCGATTTTTACGAAAAGCGCGGCCACTATGCGCGTGTCGGCGGGCTTGAGGTTGCGCGCGTGGGCGACGATGCCCGTATGGACGAGATCAAGCGCAAGGTTGCTTCCGGCAAGGCTTTCGGAACGCGCGCGCATCTGGTTTCGCCTGCCGAGATCAAGGAAAAATTCCCGCTGATCGAAGAGGATGTCGTGCAGGGCGGTATGTGGGATCCAGATGCCGGTCTCGTCATCCCGCGCTCACAGACGGTTGCCGGCGAACTCATCGACGAGGGAACGGCATCCGGCAAGCTGCGCACTTTCGCAAACACCTCTGCCACGTCGCTGGTCATTGAGGATGGTCGCATTGCCGGCGTTGTTACCGAACGCGGGACGATCCGCGCCGAGTATGTGATCGTCTGCGCGGGGCTCTGGGGCAGGCTGATCGCGGAAATGGCGGGTGAGGATTTGCCGGTCATGCCGGTCGACCACCCGCTCACGTTCTTCGGGCCCTATACGGAGTTTGCAGGCACAGGCAAGGAGATTGGCTACCCGCTGCTGCGCGATCAGGGCAACTCAGCCTATATGCGCGACACGGGCGATCCGACGACATCTGAAGGCGGGATGATCGAGTGGGGCTATTACGAGGAGAAGGAGCCGCGGCTCGTTCATCCACGCGATCTGCTGGAAAAGGAGCGGGCAAGGCTCTCGCCTTCGCAGCGCGACCTCGAACTCGAGCAGATCATGGAGCCGCTGGAGCGCGCCATCGAGCTCACGCCGATCCTGGCCGAGCTTGGCTATGACGAGCGGCGTTCTTTCAACGGGCTGTTGCAGGTGACGGCGGATGGTGGGCCTTCGATCGGCGAAAGTCAGAATGTGCGCGGGCTCTGGTATGCCGTCGCCATCTGGGTGAAGGATGCGCCAGGCATGGCAAAGCTGGTCGCGGACTGGATGACGGACGGCCGCACCGAGATCGACCATCACGCAATCGACTATGCGCGCTTCTACCCGCACCAGACAGACGACGCCTTTGTTACCGGCCGATGCGGCGAGGCAGCGCAGAAGGTCTACAATCCCGCTGTGCACCCGCGCGAACCCTATGCCACTGGGCGCAATGTGCGCCGGTCTCCCTTCTGGGAGCGCGAGAAGGAACTCGGCGGCTATTTCATGGAGCTTGGCGGCTGGGAACGCGCCCATGGTTACGCCGCCAACGAGTATCTGCTTGAGAAATACGGCAACCGCGTCCCGTTGCGCGAAAACGAGTGGGACGGTCGCCATTTCTGGCGCGTTTCCAATGCCGAGCACCTGGCAATGAGCGAGGATTGCGGCATCGTGAACCTATCGCATTTCGCAATCTACGATGTCGAAGGCCCCGACCATGTGGCGCTGATGGAATGGCTGTGTGCGGCCAAGGTCGGCGGCGACAATATGGTCGGCAAAGGCATTTACACGCACTTCCTCGATGATGAGGGCATGGTGCGCGCCGACCTGACGGTCATCCGCATGGCCGACCGCTGCCGGGTTATCGACGGCGCAGATGCCGGTCCGCGCGACTTCAACTACATGAAGCGCATGGCGGCGGACAAAGGTTTCGACGCCACCGTGACCGATGTGACCGAAAAATATGTGACAATCGGCATTTGGGGGCCAAATGCGCGCACGACCTTGCAGAAAGTCGTGTCCGATCCGGACGCGCTGTCGCCGGAGGCATTCCCGTTTGCCGCGATCAAGCCGCTGACCATCGCCGGCAAGCAGGTTACCGCTTTCCGCATCTCCTATGTCGGGGAGCAGGGCTGGGAGCTGCACATGGCCTATGAGGACGGGCTCGCGGTGTGGGATGCGCTGCGCGAGACCGGCGTGATGCCGTTCGGGGTGGAAACCTACGCGAATTCGCGCCGCATGGAGAAAAGCCTGCGTTTGCAGAACGCCGACCTTCTGACTGAATACAACCTCTACGAGGCCGACCTGGCGCGGCCCAAGGTCAAGGAGGCGGATTTCCGCGGCAAGGCGAAACATCTGGAATATCGTGCGCGCGACCATCAGCCCGCGACGCTGTGCACGCTGGTGATGACAGAGAACACCGATTCCAAGGGTGTGGCTCGCTACCCTGTCGGCATCATGCCGGTCATGGATCCCGAGAGCGGGGAAACGCTGATCGATGAATTGGGGCGGCGTTCCTTCACGACCTCGGTAGCTTACGGCCCGACCATCGGCAAAAACATCGCGCTCGCTTACCTGCCGCATGCCTACTGTCAGGAAGGCCGCAAGCTTATCGTGGAATATTTCGGTGAGACCTACCCGGTTGAGGTGGCAGCGATCGGCTACCGCCCGCTCTATGACCCCGAGAACCTGAAGCCGAGAACCTAAGCAGGCCTGCCGGTGCGAGTGATTCGCCCTGGCCAGAATGCCCGGATTTCCAGTCGCTGGCGCTGTAGCCGGCTAATCAACGCTCGAACAGCCGGCGCAATCTCGCAATTGTGAAGGGATTGCACCGGCGCGGGGCGATTGCGGCTTTTCAGATTTCGCGTTTGGCCTATCCTCTTCGACATGAATGCGGTCGCTCGAAGCTGGCGGGCCGCACTGACCTGTCTGGCGCTTGTTGGGTCGCTGACAACTGGTGCGTTTGCCGCCTCTGAACCAGTCGATGTCGAACTGGTGCTTGCGGTCGACGTTTCCAGTTCCATGAACGAAGAAGAACTGAGGCTGCAGCGGGAAGGCTATGCTGCGGCTTTCCGCTCAAAGGACGTGATCGAAGCGATTACGGGCGGCCTTCATCGCAAGGTTGCGATTACCTATGTCGAGTGGGGCGGAGAAGCCTCGCAATATGTCATCGTGCCATGGACGGTTATCGGAAGTGCGGACGACGCATACCGCGTTTCAGACCGTCTTCTTGCGGCGGAAATCGGAAAGAGCCGCTATCTGACATCGATAGCGGGCGCAATCCGGTACGGGCAGCGGGCCATCCGCAACAATCGGTTCAGCAGCGGGCGGCGCGTCATCGACATTTCGGGTGACGGGCCCAACAACCAGGGTGGGCTGGTCACTCGGGCGCGCGACGCCGCCGTTGCTGACGGCGTGACCATTAATGGATTGCCGCTCATGGTGCCGGGTAATGTTCTCAACGGGAACACCCCGTCGCTCGATACCTACTACGTGGATTGCGTGATTGGCGGCAGTCAGTCGTTCCTGCTGCCCGTGCGCAGCTGGGACCAGTTTCCCGATGCCGTGCGGCGCAAACTCGTTCTGGAATTGGCCAGTGGCAGGGGAATGGACGTTGTTCCGGCTGCGCCGGCAGTGAGGCTGTGGCGTGTTTCAGCGAACGGTACCGATTGCTCGATCGGGGAAAAGCTTTGGCGGGGCTGGTGACGACATGAACACGAAGCGCCTGAAAACGACGTTGGCCGGCTATTTCGGCCGAGCCGCTGCGACAGCCTTATTGTCGAGCTTTCTGTTGTCTCACCCCGCGCAGGCGCAGGAGGTTGTCGACGTCGAACTGGTGCTCGCCGTCGATATTTCGCTCTCCATGTCGCAAAAAGAGCTGGAAATTCAGCGTGATGGTTATGTCGCTGCAATCACCAGCACGCCTGTCATCAATGCGATCCGTGAAGGTATTCACGGCAAGATCGCGATTTCCTACATCGAATGGGCGGGCGATCAATCGCAATATGTGATCGTCCCGTGGACGGTGATCGCGAGCCGTGAAGATGCGGAGCGCGTGGCAGAGATGATCCGTTCCGGCGAACGCAACCGCGCGCGCCGGACCTCGATTTCGGGTGGCTTGCGCTTCGCGGCCGATCTCTTTGCCGAAAGTGCGTTTCGTAGCCTGAAGCGCGTCGTTGACGTGTCGGGCGACGGGCCGAACAACCAAGGCGAGTGGGTGAACGATGTGCGCGACGAGCTTGTTGCGCGCGGCATCGTTATCAATGGCCTGCCGATCATGGCCGATTTCGAATACATGGCCGCCTTCAACATTCCCGATCTCGACGTCTATTACGAGAAATGCGTGACCGGCGGGCCGGGCTCATTCGTTATCCCGGTGCATGACTGGACGCTGTTCCCGGAGGCAGTACGGCGCAAGCTGGTGCTGGAAATCGCAGAAGCCGTGCCGGAACCGCTGTGGCCTTCGCCATCGCCAGGTTATGCAGTGCCGGTCATGAAGGTGGCAGACGAAACGCCATACGATTGCCAGGTGGGTGAAAAGCGCTGGCGCGGGCGCATGGAAATATTCGACGACATCAAATAGGAGGCGGCCAATTCAGGCGGCAGTAAGTTGCTTGCGCTCTGCGCGCTCCTGCTGGGGCGAGCGCGCATAGAGTTCGCGGTAGCATTTCGAAAAATGCGAGGCCGATACGAAACCGCAGGCAACCGCCACCTCCACCACCGGCAGCGAAGATTGCAGCAGCAGGTGGCGTGCCCGGTCGAGTCTGATTTCCAGATAATAGCGGGCAGGGGACCGCCCCATTTCTTGCCGGAACAAGCGCTCGATCTGTCGGCGCGAAAGGCCGACATGGTCGGCGATTTGCACCAGCGATAACGGCTCGGTGAGGTTTGCCTCCATCAGCTCGATGATGGTCAGCACCTTCGAGTTCTGTACGCCAAGGCGCGCGCGCAGCGGCAGACGCTGGCGGTCGGTCGGGCTGCGCACACGGTCGGTGAGGAACTGTTCGCAGATGCGGTTGACGAGCGTGTCGTCGAAGTCTTCGCCGATCAGCTTCAGCATCATGTCGAGCGAAGCCGTACCACCGGCGCAGGTGTAGACATTAGCATCGACCTCGAACAGATCGGCAAAGACGTTCACCTTGGGGAACATCTCCTGGAACCCGGGCAGATTTTCCCAATGGATCGCGCAGCGCCGGTTGGCGAGCAGGCCTGCGCGGGCCAGCACATGCGCTGCGGTGCAAAGCCCTCCGATTGCGACACCGCGGTTATATTCCTCGCGCAGCCACGCCAGCACGGTCTTGTTGTCGAAATTCTCGATGCCGACGCCGCCGCAGACGACGACCATGGTCGGCCGGTCAGAACCGGTCATCAGCCGGCGTTCCTGTTCGAGCGAGGTGTCGACGGTGCACTCCACGCCGTTTGAGGCCTTTACCGAAGCCCCACGGGCGCTGGCGAGGCGCCAGCGGTACGCCTCATAGCCGAGCATGCGGTTTGCGGCGCGCAACGGCTCGAGCGCGGTGGCGAAAGCCATCATTGTGAAATCGTCGATGAGGAAAAAGACGATCGACCGCTTTGGTGTTGGCTTCATGAACAACCCCTCCCAAGGTCTTCAGGGCTCATGTCGCTTTGAGCAAAGCGTCAGCAGAAAAGGAATTTTGAGTCAACGGGATGATGTTTCGCAATCAAGCTAGGCAGAGCACTCCTCGGCGCATACTGAAACCGCCGCGCGGGGAATTCCCGGCGCGGCGGCAGCGGTATCTCGGGAGGTATGGCGGCTTAGCTAATCACGTAGCCGAAACGTGAGGCGGCCATTGCGCCGGTCTGGCCGGGCATGGTGCGGATCAGGCGATTGCGTTCGTAGACAGTGGTCGGATTGGTCACGCGGCGGCCACCGACGATGCGAGCAAAAAGCTTCATTTCAGATCTCCATGCAGGTGCGTGGTTGTACACGGAGCGCCTTCGCATGTTGGAGTGGGGCGGCTCATCTTCCCGCCATATAGGAGCGGGCGAAGCAGCCTGACGAAATAAATGCGAAGCGCTGTATATCAAAAACGACACGTTGGCCGGAAGCCGCCGCACGTCGCTGAAAAGCGTTAAGTTTCAGTCAAATGCGGCGGCTCTTATGGCGTTTGCGGTATCGGTATTGCGACACTGGCTGGTCGCGCATTCAGCTGAACCGGACCCGCGGCCTTGAGGCGGCGATATCTACGCCGAGCGATGAACCGGGCCAGCCAATGTCCTTCTGAATATTGCACGGCAGGCTGCGCAGTAGCTTTTCGGTTTCGTAGTGGCGCCTGCGGGCCCGGTAGGTGCTCACATAACTACGGATGGCGGAAAGCACGTCCATCATTCGTCTCCTCTGTCTCGTTTGCCCGCAGCTTCCGGCGAGATACCGGATTGCCGGTCGGGCGGTTGGGTTTCCGTTCTGTGCTGGCGGGTTGTTTCCGTCTGCAGGGTTGACTATCGGCCTTAGCTGCAGTTCAATCAAACGAAATGGAATGATCGATCTGTTCAGATTATTTGATCCAACGAGGTTGCCCGATGACCGCTCCACTCAATCACCCGCTGCCGCTGCTTGAGCTCGATGTGCTGCGCACATTCGTGGCGATCGCGGAAACCGGAAGTTTCACCGCTGCCGCCAATGCGGTGTTCCGCACGCCGTCCGCCGTTTCCATGCAGATCAAGAAGCTTGAGGACACGCTGCGCTGCTCTGTGTTCACGCGTGACGCCCGCTCTGTTTCGCTGACCACCGATGGCGAGATGTTACTGGGCTATGCGCGGCGGCTGTTGGCGATCAATCGCGACGCTGTGTCGAAATTCATATCGCCCGATGTGTCGGGCATCGTGCGGCTTGGTTCGCCGGACGATTTCGGCGAACGCATTCTGCCCAAGGTGCTGAAGCGCTTTGCGAATTCGCATCCTTCGGTGGCAGTAGATGTGGTCATCGACCAGAGCAACAATCTGCGCCAGCGCATGGCCAAGGGCGAGCTCGACATCATGCTCTTCAGCGCATGCCGGAACGTGCCCGCTGATGCTGAAGTGATCCTGAACGAGCCGATCGTGTGGGCAGGCGCGAAGGGCGGGAACGCTTATATGCGCAAACCTTTGCCGATCTCGGTGTGGGAAGAGGGGTGTGCATGGCGCGCCGATGCGCTGGAAGCGCTGGGCGAGGCCGGTGTCGAGTACCGCACGGCCTATATGAGTGCGCATACCGCGGGCCAGCGGGCCGCCATTCTGGCAGACCTCGCGGTTGCGCCGCTGCCGCGCTCATTCGTGGGCAACGACATCGTGGCGCTCGGTCCGGAACACGGCCTGCCGACGCTTTCCTGCTACAATCTGTGCATGCAGTTGATCAGCGAGGCACCTGCGCCTGTACGCGCGGCGGCAGACCATCTGCGGGCAACGATGGAGACGCTGCGCGAGGCTGCGTAGCGCTCAGGTTCGGCTGCGACGTGCGGCGCGTTCCTCGCGCGAGCGGCGGCGTGGTGCTCCTGCTGTGTCAGGATCCGAGGGCGACTTGCGCTCGGGCAAGGCGACCCGTTTTGCCAGATTGGGAAATGCGTCGACCTTGTTCGGCAGCGCCATGGCGTTGACGAAAAGCTCCTGAAAACGCGGCTCGATCGCCGTTTCGATTTTCTCGATGCGTCGCACCGTTTCCTCGATTTCGCGCCGGTGCTCCCGGTTGAGCAGCGCCATGCGCGCGCCGGTTCCCGCAGCGTTGCCCACCGCGCTCACGGCATCCAGATCGCAGTCCGGGGTGAGGCCCAGCACCATCGCGTATTTAGGATCGATGAAGGAACCGAATGCGCCCGCGAAGCGGATCGCATCGACATGGTCTGCGTCCATCTTTTCCATCAGCAGGCGGGTGCCCGCATAAAGAGCCGACTTTGCGAGCTGAATGGCGCGCACATCGTTCTGCGTGATCGTAATGCGGGGCTCGCCCTCGCTCAGTACATAGCCGAACGTGCGGCCTGTCTGCACGATGCGTTGGCTGTTGGCGGCAAGCGCGCCATCGACCACGCCATCTTCGGAGATGATCCCGGCCAAAAACATCTCGGCGATCACCTCGATTATGCCGGAGCCGCAAATGCCCGACACACCGGTGCTTGCAACGGCTTCGGCAAAACCTGCCTCGTCCGACCACAGTTCGGAGCCGATGACGCGGAAGCGCGGTTCGAGCGTTTCTGGGTCGATACGTACGCGCTCGATGGCGCCGGGTGCAGCGCGCTGACCGCCGGAAATCTCGGCGCCCTCGAAGGCAGGGCCGGTGGGCGAGGAGGCGGCAACCACGCGCTGACGGCTGCCCAGCACGATTTCGGCATTGGTGCCCACATCCACGATCAGCATCAGCTCGTCCTGCCGGTGCGGCCCCTCGGCAAGCGTAACGGCCGCGGCATCGGCACCGACGTGGCCGGCAATGCAGGGCAACAGATAGGTGCGCGCACCGGGGTTCAGCTCCACACCTATTTCGCTGGCACGGCAGGTGACGGCATCCGACACGGCCAGCGCGAAGGGCGCACCGCCGAGCTCGGTCGGGTCGATGCCCAAGAACAGGTGGTGCATGATCGGATTGCCGACAAACACCGAGTCGAGAATGTCCTCGCGGTGCGCGCCGCCTTCCGCGCAGACTTTGTCGACCAGCTCGGAAACCGCCTGGCGCACGGCCTTGGTCATCGCACCGCGCCCATCGGGGTTCATCATCACGTAAGAGACGCGGCTCATCAGGTCTTCGCCGAAGCGGATCTGAGGATTGGAGAGGCCTGCCGATGCGGCAACGCGGCCTGACAGCAGCGACACCATATGCATCGCAATCGTTGTGGAGCCGATATCGCAGGCGATACCATAGGCTTCGTTCTTGAGGCCCGGCCATACCGCGATGATGCGCGGCCGGTCTGTTTCCCGTTCACGATGGATGGCGGCCGTTACCGCCCAGCTGCCTTCTCGCAGGATGCGCTGTATGTCTGCGTGGAGATGGAAGTCGACGTCGAGTTGGTCGAAGCCCCATTCCTGGACAAGGGCCGCCTTCAACCGGTCGAGATCGCCAAGCGGTTTGTGCATGTCGGGCTCCTCGACCTCGACATAACAGAGCTGGACAGCGGGCAGGCGCTCGATATGGCGCGTGTCGGCATCCTTGCGCACCACCTGCGCGTTGATGACCGTGTCTTGCGGCACATCCACCACCAGGTCGCCCTCGATCGTGGCCGAGCAGGAGAGGCGCCGGCCCTCGGGCAAGCCGCGCACGCGGTCGTAGCGCTCCTCTTTCGGGCCAACCGGGGAAATGTGATCGAGCGAGGAGGTGATCTTGTGCTTGGCGAACTGGCCTTCCTGCACCTCGATCTGGCAACGGCCACAGGTGGCGCGCCCGCCGCACACGCTTTCCACATAAACGCCGAGTTCACGCGCAGCGTCGAGCACGGGCGTCCCTTTCGGGAAGCGCCCGCGCTTGCCGGACGGCATGAACAGCACAAGCGGGTCAGTGATGTTGGGTGGCGGGTCCAACCTTTAGAACCTAATCCTCAAGCCCTTGCTCTGCGCGCCTCGCGGCCACCGCGGCGTCGGCCGCCGTCGGATGCTGGAGCCGCGGCAGGAGCCGCCGCAGCGGCGGCGCCCGGTGCGTGTGGCTGGTAGTCCTTGTAAGTCCTGATCCAGGTCATGCAATCCGGGTCGGTGCCGTTCAGCACATTGGCGGCGCGCACTGCTTCCATTTCCTGCGGGCGGCAGGGGTTCATGATTGCGGAAGTCATGCCAGCGCCGATTACCATTGGAATGAAACCGGCATTGATGCCGTGTCGGTGCGGTAGGCCGAATGAGATGTTGGAGAGGCCGCAAGTGGTGTTGACCTTCAGTTCCTCGCGCAGACGGCGCAGCAGCGCAAAGACCTGCTTGCCGGCGGTACCCATGGCGCCGATCGGCATGACCAGCGGGTCCACGACGATGTCATGCGCAGGAATGCCGAAATCGGCGGCGCGCTCGACGATTTTCTTGGCGACCGCGAAACGCACATCCGGGTCTTCCGAAATGCCGGTTTCGTCGTTCGAGATGGCGACAACCGGCACGTCGTATTTCTTTACCAGCGGCAGGATCGCCTCGAGCTTTTCCTCCTCGCCGGTGACGGAGTTGATGAGCGGACGGCCCTTGGCGACCTGAAGCGCGGCTTCGATCGCGGCGGAGACCGAAGAATCGATCGACAGCGGCACGTTGACCAGGTCCTGCACGATCTCGAGCGTCTGAACCAATAGGGCAGGTTCGGTAGCGTTCGGGTCGACGGCGGTCACGCCCGCATTCACGTCGAGCATCGTCGCGCCTGCCGCAACCTGCTCCAGCGCGTCTTTCTTCACCGTATCGAAATTTCCCTCGACCATCTCGGCCGCCAGTTTCTTGCGCCCGGTCGGATTGATGCGCTCGCCAATCACGCAAAAGGGCTGGTCAAAGCCAATGACGACTTCGCGGGTTGCCGAGGCAACGATGGTACGTGTCATGTCTGTCTCCAAGAGATATAAAGACTTCTTTATATCGTTATCTGTTGTGTGGCAACCGAGTGGCTTAGTGCCGTTCAGTTGGCGGCGTCCTTCGCCATTTCCTGTTGGCGTTCGGTGGTGTCGTCGCTGAGAATTTGCTCGAGCCGTTCGGCGACCCGGATGTCGTCGGCGCGCGGCTCCTTCTGCCAGGGCTTGCGGCCCTTGAGCACGCCGGAATCGTGCACGATCTCGGCAACCAGTTCTTCCTGCCGGTAGGCCATCATGTGGACGCCGGAAACGCCGTCGATTTCCTTCACCTCATTGATGATGTCTATGCAGAGACGCTTGCCTTCCTGCTTCTGGTTCTCCGCACCCTCGAGCCGTTCGATTATGGCGTCAGGGATATGAACGCCCGGCACGTTAGAGCGCATCCAGCGCGCGGTTCGGGCGGAGGCGAGCGGGCCGACGCCGCACAGAACGAAGCACTCCTCGGTCAGGCCCATGTCGCGCACGCGTTTCATATATTCGCGGAACATCGGCACATCGTAGCAATACTGGCTCTGCACGAACTGCGCCCCGGCGGCGATTTTCTTTGCCAGCCGATGCGGGCGGAAGTCGAAAGGCGGAGCGAACGGGTTGATCGCGGCTCCAAGAAACACTGCCGGCGGCGTCGTGAGCTTGCGGCCCGAGAGAAATTTGCTCTCGTCGCGCATCGTGCGGATGGCTTCGAGCAGCGACATGCAGTCGAGGTCGAACACCGGTTTTGCGCCGGGCTGATCGCCAGCCTGCACGCCATCGCCCGTGAGGCACAGAATATTGCCCACGCCCATGGCGGATGCGCCCAGCACATCGCCCTGGATGGCAATGCGGTTCTTGTCACGGCAGGCGATCTGCATGATCGGGGCGTAACCCATGCGCGTCAGCAGCGCGCAGATGCCGACCGACGACATGTGGCAGTTCGCGCCGGAGGCATCCACAGCGTTGATGCCGTCCACCCAGCCATCGAACACGGCGGCGCGCTCATAAACGTCGGCGGGATTCGCGCTGTCGGGCGGATTGAGCTCCGCCGTCACCGCAAATTCGCCGCGTCGCAAGACGCGCTCGAGGCGCCCAAACGAGGAGTGGCCGGGAAGCGGCTCAAGCGGAAGATCGATGCCGGCGGGGTTTTCGTCAGCCTGCGGCGGGCGCGGGGTCATGGCTGTCCGGCCTTTGCCTCAGCGCGCTGCGCGGCGGCCTGTGCCGTGACGCGCAGCCAGGAGGATGTTTCGCGCAGCGACTGATCGACGGATTTTTGCACGTTCAGGATCGCGTCGCCCTCACGCATGGTTCGCGATCCTTCCCACGCTTTCACCCACACGCAGGGCATGTCCGGCTCGACTTCGCAATTGCCGTTTGCGCGCACGCCGCCACAGGGCCCGTTGCGCAGCTGTTTGGGGCAATTCATCGGGCAGGACATACCGGTCGACGACAACACGCACTGGCCGCACATGCGGCAGTCGAACATCAGGCCCTTTACGTTCCGCTCAACGAATTTGATGGGTCGCTCGACGCGGCCGTATCCAAGTGTCTTCCAGACGGGGTGGAGCAGCAGGAAGGTGTTGGCGAAATGCTTGTAAAACCATTCCAGACCGCGTGAATGCCGAACCGACCAAAGCCGCATCGTGTAACGGCTCTGGACGCGGCGCTGTGGCGACACGTCAGCGGGTTTGTAGTCAGATTTCGGCTGCGCTTTTCTGACCAGCGCGGCCTGCGTTGCCTGAACCTGTTCAGCCATCGTCTCTCCCACCTGCCTTTACAAGCGCGACCAGCCGGTCCTTGTCGTACTCGCTGTCGATCGCCGCGAGCGCTTTTTCGGCCTCAGCTTCCAGGTCATCGCCGACCTCGACCGGGTCGGCTTTGCGCCATTCTGCCAGATATGCGTCGGTGTCGCCGGCGCCGGTGCGCATGGCACACATGTCGATCGCCTCGGTGAAGCGCAGCGGCAATTCGCGCTTGGCGTTCTGCCGGCCCTTGCGCACGATCACCTGCGCGGGGATATCCCTCCAGTAGACGACGATCAGATTGGCCATTCAGCCCAACTCCCTTGAAGTGTGCGAGGATTGCCGCAAGCGTCGGCAACCCGCTTGTTGTGAGGCGACGCACGAGCATTCAAAAACGACGCCGCGTTTCGCCCATTGGAATGGACATAAGGCCGCCCGAAAGCAGCTAAAGCCCGGTGAAAAACAGGGCTGCCAGAGCACCAGCGGCGCCGATCACCGAGGCGATGACCAGCAGAGAAACGACACCCACTGCAGTGCCGACACCAAGAAAGATGCCGTCGCGTTCAGAAAGCGAGAGCCCGATGATGGCGATGGCGCATGCTGGCAACCAGTTGCCGAAGGGGATCGGCAGAGTGACCGCTATCGACAGCACAAGGCCGATCAGGCCGATGAAGCGGTCCGAGGTCTTGGGCGAAACGAACGGCCAATGGCGGGGCTTGATGAGGCGCTCCAGGCGCTCAAGCTTTGGCGCCAGCCGGGTGATCGTGCCGCGAAACCGGGCGGCGCCGATAGAGCGGCGGAGCCAGGAGCGTGGCAGCCAGACTGTCTGGTAACCTGCCACCATCTGCACCGTGATCAGGATCAGCGGGGGGCCGAACAGAAGCGTGGAGCCCGGCGGCAACGGCAAAAGGTTCAGAAGTGCGCAGAAAACCAGCAGCGCGGCAAAGCTGCGGTCGCCAAGCGCATCGCGGATCATTTCCACAGTCACCGGGCCTTCGGCGGTGACGGCGAGCTGGCGCAGAACCTGCGACAGACGGCGGGGTGGGTTGTGGTGAACCAGTTGGGTGCCGGTCAAAGCCTCGTCCGATCCGGCAAATGTCAGCGAAGGCCGAAAATGTCAGGCATGAAGAATCGCACTCCAGCTTGCGCTGGTGTTAGTGCCGCATTGTGGTCTGTGCAAGCGCGTAGCGCCCGGTGCAGTGTCAGCTGGAGCAGGCGGCGTCTGCCAGCGCCGGAACCAGATCGCCATAACCGGTGCGCCGCTTCTCATAGCCAAGGCCCAGCATTCGCGCTGCATCTTCCGCAACCTTGTCGAGCGCGGGATCGTCGGTCTGTGCCAGATAGACGATCTTTTCGTAATGGCCGAAATAGTCGTTAGCGAGTTCCGGGTGACGGTCGAGTCCGAGCGGACGCATGAAAAATGCGTCGAACTGCCGACACAGAAAGTCGGTCATGTAGAAGGCGGTGAAATCATCGTCGGCGATTTTCTCGAAGGCGGCGTTGCCCTGGTAGAAGGCAAAACAATGCGGACCGGCAACCCGCTCAACGCCGTGTTTTTCGCAAATCTTGTCGAGCGTGCCGCCAGTGCCGCAATCGGCATAGCCAACAAAGATGTGGCGATAGCCTTCATCCTTGGCCTCCGCGATTGCCGAATCCATCGCAGGTGCGATTCTGTCTGGATAGAAATGGAAATCTGCCGGCAGGCAGCGCAGCTCCAAATGGTCGAGCCGGTTGCGCTCGCGTACGGCAAGAACCTCGCGCGCAATCATGCCGCAGGCGATAACCAGCAGCCGGTCCTCACGGGCGATGTCGGGCGAGGGGGCTGTATTTTCCGTCTTGTGTGCTTTCATCTCTCGGCTCTGCGGCAAGGCTGCTACTTTATCAACCGCGACAATTCACCTAAAGGGCGGTGTCGTTTCGTCTGGAGTCGGTTAGTCATTCCTTCGCAGCATCCCGAACTCACCGTCATTTTGCCCACGTTCAACGAAGCCGGAAACATTCCGGTCATCGTGGAACGCATCGTGGCAGCGCTCGGCAAGACGCCGTGTGAAATTGTCGTCGTCGATGACGACAGCGCCGACGGAACGGCCGATGTCACGCGCAAGCTTGGCGAGGACTACCTCAATTTGCGTTGCATTCGCCGGGTCGGACGACGCGGCCTTTCCGGTGCGTGCGTGGAGGGCATGATGGCGGCTTCCGCGCCGGTGGTCGCGGTTATGGATGCCGACCTTCAGCACGACGAGACGATCCTTCCCGAAATGCTGAACGAAATACGCACCGGCGCCGACATTGTCGTTGCCACACGTTACAGCGGTGACGGTTCGACGGGCGACGGGCTTTCCTCGACCCGTGAGTGGGGCAGCAAGCTTGCTACCAACCTCGCCAACCGGGTGACAGGCGAATTGTCGTCCGACCCGATGAGCGGGTTTTTTATGCTGCGGCGCGATGTGGCGGATCAGGTCGCCGGCAAGGTGACCCATCAGGGCTTCAAGATACTGTTCGACATTCTGAGCCGTGTTGAACCCGGAACCGAAATTCGCGAAGTGCCGTTCACCTTCCGTGAGCGGCATAGCGGCGAAAGCAAGCTCGACGCGCTGGTGACGGTGCAGTTTCTGGGCCTGCTGGTGTCGCGGCTGACAGGCGGGTTGGTGCCCGGCCAGTTTCTGCTTTTCGCGCTGGTGGGCTTTACGGGTCTCTTCGTGCACATGGCGGCACTGTTTGCGCTGACCGGCATTCTCGGCGTTGGTTTCACCTATGCGCAGGTAGGCGCAACGCTGATCGCGATGACCTCGAACTTCGTCATCAACAACAACCTTACCTTCGCGCACCGCAAGCTGAAGGGAACGCGCTGGCTGCTCGGCCTGCTCAGTTTTTATGCGGTGTGCAGCCTGGGAGCGATCGCCAATGTCAGTGTCGCGTCGCACATCTATTCCTGGCAGACCTCGATCGGCCTCGCAGGGTTTGCCGGCGCGCTGATGAGCTCGGTGTTCAACTACTCGGTGACCAAGCTTGTGACCTGGCGCGACGTTTAGTCGGCCCTTCGCGTAACCGGCTGAACCAGCACGACAAAAGAAGCCTTGCCGCCGCGCGTTTGCGTGACCGTCCAGCCTTCGCCCGCGATTTCATATCCGTCGCTTTCCGCCATGCGGACAAGCTCCACGGCGGAGCTCTCGGCATCGCTCGGCCATGCTGCGATCACGGCAAGGCCCTTCGCGCGGCCTGCCAGTCGTGGGTCTGCCTGGAAGGCGAAATGGCGCGGGTCGGCGAGCGGCTTCGCCACCGGCACTTCGGGGCCGACGCCGTAACCTGCCTTGGCGCCGATCAGCCAACTGCCGGGCACGAGGTAGCTATCGCCATCATTCAGAATGCCTCGCTCGGCGAAGTCATCCCTCAATGCGCTCCAGGCAAGAAACGTCCAGTCGAAATCCGCTCGTTCTCCAAGCCCGAGTGGGCGGGCGAGTGCGGCATCCCTGATCTGCAGCATGGCGCCAAAAGCAAGTGCGGTGACCAGCGCAAGCGACACCGCGAAGGTTGCCTTGAGCAGCCGTGGCAGCTTTTCGGCGAGGCCTGCGCTGACAAGTCCGATCAGCGGAAAGGCGAACAGGAAACCCGGCATTGCCCAATGCGGCAGGATTTCGCGGCCGAACATGGCGACCAGATCAAAGAGCAGGATCGGAACGATGGCGAGAATTGCGAATATGCGTTGCGCCGGATGCTTCGGAGAAAATATCGATTTTACAATGGCATAGACCGCCGCCGCCCAAATCCAGGGCAGCAGGAAGCCCGCCTGGCCAAGTTGAATGACGAGGAAATTGAGCGGGTTGAAGTCGCCACCGGTCGCGCGGCTCGACTGGAAGGTAACCGAGGCCCAATCGTTCTGCGCATTCCAGATCATGATCGGCGTCAGGCAAAGCGCGGCTACGATCGCTGCGAGGTATGGGCCGGGCGTTGCCAGAATGCGTCTGCCGCGTGCGCTGGTGAGAAGCACGATCACCGCGGCCACGCCGAAAAGCACCGCGGTATATTTGGAGAGCATGGCGAGACCGAGTGTCAGGCCGGCAAGAATCCAGCGCTGCGTGTTCGCGGGGCGGTCCTCCAGCAGATCGGGCAGTACCAGCCACAATGTCAGCAGCAGGAAGAAATTCAGCGGTCCGTCGGGAACGACGAAGTTGCCGGCTGAAACGAGGAAAAACGGCGTTACCGAATACCAGGCGACCGCCCAGAAGGCAGCCCGGCTGCCGAAAGCGCGTCGGGTAATCAGAAATAGCAGCCAGCCTGACAGCGCTCCGAAAAGCACGTGTGGCAGCCTGACGACGGCGCTTGCCTCGCTGCCGAAGAGCCATGCGGATGCGCGGGCAAACCCGAAGCCGAGCATGGGATGGTCGAAATAAGAGATCGATGGAACGCGCGAAACGACGATGGCATAGGCTTCGTCGGCGATAAGCGGCAGAAGCGTTGACAGCGCGAGCCTTGCCGCCAGCGCGATCAGGATGACTGCAAGTGCGGCGCGCTGGTGGTAGTCATCAACGCCTTGCAGGCGCGTGTCCTGCGAAAAATCGGAAGTCATGAAATCCTGCTACCAAGTGCCCGCAATCGTCTGGCGAGCGCTTAGCACAGGCAATGCGCAATATCAGGCGCTTTGTGCCTGGTTGTGCTTGCGCTTCATGAAATCCTTGGCGGTTTCCACTGCAACCGCGGCGTCGCGGCAATAAGCATCGGCGCCTACGGCCTTGCCGAATTCCTCGTTGAGCGGCGCGCCACCGACGAGCACCACGAGATCCTCGCGGATGCCCTTTTCCTTCAGCGTGTCGATGACAACCTTCATGTAGGGCATGGTGGTGGTGAGCAGCGCAGACATGCCGACGATGTCGGGATTGTGCTTCTCGATCGCTTCCAGATAGTTCTCGACCGGGTTGTTGATACCAAGATCGATGACCTCGAAACCGGCACCTTCCATCATCATGCCGACGAGGTTTTTGCCGATATCGTGAATGTCGCCCTTCACGGTGCCGATCACCATCGTGCCCTGTTTGGGCGCGCCGGTTTCGGCCAGGAGCGGGCGCAGGATCGACATTCCGGCCTTCATGGCGTTGGCCGAGAGTAGAACCTCCGGCACGAACAGAATGCCGTCGCGGAAATCTTCGCCGACGATTCGCATGCCCTCGACCAGGGCTTCGGTGAGGACGCGATAGGGCTGCCAGCCGCGACCGAGAAGAATGTTCGTGCCTTCTTCGATCTCTTCCTTGAGGCCATCGTAAAGATCGTCGTGCATCTGAAGAACGAGGTCTTCGTCGTTCAGTTCGGACAGGATGATCTCATCGTCAGACATATCAAATCCCCGGAGCTACCGTATCTTCAGGTGGCCGCAGCGTAATGCGCAACAGCTTCATAGTCTTCACCGCAGGTATTGCCATAGCCGATTTGCGACCTGGCGCAAAAGGAAAGCGACTGAAATGCCTTAGCATGCATCCGCTGGCGCTTGGCTGGTTTGCGACACCTTCTGGCGCAGCCGAGCCGTTTCGGACATGCTTGTCGGCTACAAACTCGCCGAAATGCCGCGATTTGCGGCGCGTTGGCATGGGAAAGAGCGATGGAAGACGATCTCGCGCAAATTCAGGAACCTGCGGCAGCGTCGGGACGCCGGGGACGTGGAGACCGCGGTGGCGCGTCGGCCAGACGCGCGGCCCGCACCAGCGGCCAACGCGTTCAACTCTCCTATATTCGTCGAGTGCGCCCGCCTTATGAGGTGCTGGACGAAGAAGGCCTGTCGGTCATTGAAGCCAACGCCGATACGGTACTTGAGGAAATCGGCATCGAGTTTCGCGATGACGCGGAGGCGTTGGCTCTGTGGAAAGAGGCCGGAGCGGACGTGCAGGGCGAGCGCGTGCATTTCCCGAAAGGGCTTTGCCGCGAGTTGCTGAAGACAGCGCCGTCAACCTTCACCCAGCATGCCCGCAATCCCGAACGTTCCGTCCAAATTGGTGGCAATGCCACCGTTTTCGCACCCGTCTACGGGCCACCCTTCGTGCGCGATCTGGACCATCAGCGCCGCTACGCCACGATCGAGGATTTCCGCAATTTCGTGAAGCTCGCCTACATGGCGCCCTCGATCCACCATTCGGGCGGCACGGTGTGTGAGCCGGTCGATATTCCGGTCAACAAACGCCATCTCGATATGGTGTTTTCGCATATGCGTTATTCCGACAAGCCTTTCATGGGCTCGGTAACGGCGCCGGAGCGCGCGGAAGATACGGTCGCGATGTGCCGCATCCTGTTCGGCGACCAGTTTGTCGACGAGAACACGGTCGTCATCAATCTGATCAACGCCAATTCGCCCATGGTGTTCGATGAAACCATGCTGGGCGCGGCGAAGGTCTATGCGCGTGCCAATCAGGCCACCATCATCACGCCGTTCATCCTGGCGGGCGCCATGAGCCCGGTCACGGTTGCAGGGACGCTTACGCAGGTGCTCGCCGAAGTGCTGGCAGGTGCTGCGTTCACGCAGTTGGTGCGGCCAGGGGCGCCGGTGGTCTTCGGCACCTTCGCGTCCTCTATTTCCATGCAGTCAGGCGCGCCCACTTTCGGCACGCCCGAACCGTCGCTCGTGTCTTACGGGGCAGGGCAGTTGGCGCGCCGCGCGGGACTGCCGTTCCGCACCGGCGGTTCGCTGACCGCCTCCAAGGTGGCCGATGCTCAAGCCGCATATGAAAGCGCGAACACGATCAACTCGACGATGTTCGGCGGCGCGAATTTCGTGCTCCACTCTGCCGGCTGGCTCGAAGGCGGGCTTGTTTCCTGCTTTGAGAAATTCATGATGGATATCGACCAGCTTGGCATGCAGCAGCGCATGACGGAGCCGCTCGACCTCAGCGAAAACGGCCAGGCCATGGACGCTATTCGCGAAGTGGGGCCGGGCAGCCACTATCTCGGTTGTGCCCACACGCAAGCCAATTTCCAGACCGCGTTTTATCGCTCCAACATTGCTGACAACAATTCATTCGAGCAGTGGCAGGCCGAGGGCGGCAAGACTGCGCGTCAACGCGCCAATGAGATCGCGCGGCAGTGGCTGGAAAGCTACGAGGCGCCCGGGCTCGATCGCGGCATCGAAGAAGGGCTGCAGGATTTCATCGCCAAGAAAAAGGAATCCATGCCCGACGCCTTCACTTGAAGGGAGCCCGCTTCAGGCCGGGCTAAAGTGGCCGACATTATTCACAAGGAAGTCTGGCGCTCCGTGCGTGATCCGGGCCGCCAGTAGCGATATGGTTGAAATTCCGCTCGATAAGCTCGCAGCGGCGCTTGCGCCGCACGGGCTTATCTTGAGGGGCGGCTTCGAATTCGGCGAAAACGACGAACTGTCCGGCACGCTTGTTCTCGTCGGTTCGGCCGGCGACGGCTGGTGGCAGCCTTTTCAGGACTGGCTTTCGGAAGAAGGCAGGTCCACCGACAATCCGCTCGACAGCTGGACGCGTGAAATTGTTGGCGCACTGGCGGCTGACCATGGCGCGCGGCTAATCATGCCAAACGACCGGCCGTATGCGCCGTTTCAGCAATGGGCGATGCGAGCGGAATGGCTGCGCGCTTCTCCACTCGGCATTCTTATGCATCCTGAATACGGCCTCTGGCACAGCTACCGCGCAGCGCTGTTGTTCGATGCGCCATTGCCTGATGCGATGATTCAAGCAGCTCACAATGTGATTCACGCATGCGATGCATGTGTCGGAAAACCTTGCCTGAATGCCTGTCCGGTCGGGGCGCATTCGCGCCGCGGCTTCGACTACGCTGGCTGTCTGGCGCATGTGCGCGGCGAAGCTGGCGAGGCTTGCCGTGCCGAAGGATGTTTCAGCCGCAATGCCTGTCCCGTCGGCATGGATTGGCGCTACCGGTCCGAGGTGCAGGCATTTCTGCAAACTGCCTTCGCGGGGCTTTGAGGCTCAGTCCTCGACGTCGATATCGTAGCGCGACAGCACGTCCGGGTGGATGAGGTTTGCGTGGACGGAGAGCAGGACCAGCTGCGCGTCAGGACCGTCACCTTCGGCAAGAGCCATCTCCATACGCTCTTCAACAAGCTGCCGCGCTTCAGGGCCGTTAGCACGCTCAAACGCTTCCGGGCCGGCAAGGCAGTAGGCGAAAAACGCGGCAACCAGCGCGTAGGATTCTGCCGGTGGTTCGGGCTCGCCGAAATGATCCTTCATCAGATTGACGATTGTGAGCTTTGCCGGCTCCGGCACGGTTGCCGGGTGCAGATCAGCCGCGCGAAGTGCTGCTTCGAGCTGCCGAAGATCGGATGAGCGTCCGAAAACGCCAAGAAAACCGAGGGAGGAGCGCCGTCTTGCCATCGCGCATATGTCGGTGCTTTCGCTCGCGCCCGCAAGTGCGTGGGGCAGAGGCTGTTTCCGGCTGACGGAAAAAACTTCACACGACCCCAAGGATTGCCCACAAGGCACCGTCTAAGGGACAAATGACGGCGATGATGCTGCAAGCAAAAGAGCCCGCCGACGGCGAATTAGCGGCGCAGGCAAGCGAAGGCGACAGGGGCGCGTTCAGCGAACTTGTCGGGCGGCATTATGATTTTGTCTACCGGGTCGCTTTCCGGTTCACAGGTCGGCGCGAAGACGCCGAGGACTTGGCGCAGGAAGTCTGCGCGCGTCTCGGCAAGGCGATCCGCAGCTATCAGGGCGGCTCAGCCTTCACAACCTGGCTCTACGCCATCGTGGCGAATGCCTCGCGCGACTTTCTGCGCAAGCGTTCGCGCGAGGTCGGCCAGGCGCAGGCTTATCGCAGCCATGCGCTTCTCGAAAACGAAGCGGGTGCTGCCGACGAAGACCCGGCCGAAGAGCTATGGGCGGCGGTTCGGCAGCTGCCGGACAAACAATGCGAGGCGGTGACGCTGGTTTACGGCGAAGGGCTCAGCCACGCCGAAGCGGCGGAACTGATGGCAGTCGCTGAACCGACTGTCTCCTGGCACATCCACGAAGCAAAGAAACGGCTGAAGGCGCATCTCGCCACGGCCGGGGATGAATGACCATGTCTGACAAAGACGAATTCGACATCCTGAGGACAAGCGTTCCCGCGCCGCGCGACGAGGCCCGGCAGGCAGCGCTGCGCAGCGCGCTTGGCGCTTTCGACGAAAATTTTTCCACCGCACCCCAAGGATCGGCCGCCGCGCATCGTCAAAGCGGTCGAATGAACAAGCTTTGGAGTGCGATGATGCAAATGAAACTGAGTGCGACGCCGGCGGTTGCCGGGCTGCTGGTGCTCCCTGTCGCTGGCTATGCGACCTGGCAGCTCATGTCCGGCGGAACGTTCGGCATCGATCGCGAGGCTTCCGCCGAGAAGCCCGTTGTGGAAACCACGGCGCCGGCTTCCAGCAAACGTGAGGAGCCGCAGGAGCTTGCGGCGACTGAAGCCGAAGAGCGCGAGCGCTCTTTCTACGACACGCTCACGCAGGCGGAAGAGGCCGTCCAGGATATGAGCGGGCAAGTCGCGTCCTCCCCGCGACCGGCGCAGCCGTCACGGCTGTTGCGCTCGCCCGCCGGTGGCGAATCCAAGGTGATGGTCCTTCCGCCTGCGCCCGAGCCTGCCCCGGAACTGGCGGAAAACCGCGACCGCTTCCAGAGTTTCGAGACCAATCCGGTGCGCTCAGCGCTCGAGAGCCCGGTCTCGACCTTCTCAATCGACGTGGACACGGCGTCCTACGCATTCGTGCGGCGCTCGCTGAAGGAAGGATTTCTGCCCCAGCCCGACAATGTACGGGTGGAGGAGATGATCAATTACTTCCCCTATGATTGGGCAGGACCGGAAGACGCTTCCACGCCGTTCAACCCCACCGTTACGGTCATGCCGTCTCCCTGGAACGAGCATACCAAGCTCATGCATGTCGCCATCAAGGGCTATGACGTGCAGCCGACCGAAAAACCGCAATCGAACCTGGTGTTCCTGATTGACACCTCGGGCTCCATGAACGCGCCGGACAAGCTGCCGCTGCTGAAATCGGCGTTCCGGCTGCTGGTGAACCAGCTCGGGGCAGACGACACCGTGTCGATCGTCACCTATGCCGGAAGTGCCGGCACCGTGCTTGAGCCGACCAAGGCGACCGAGCGCGCCAAGATACTGGCCGCACTCGATAATCTGGATGCAGGCGGGCGCACCGCGGGCGAAGAGGGCATTCGCGAGGCCTACCGGCTTGCCGAGCAGTCCTTCGTGGACGGCGGCGTCAACCGCGTGATGCTGGCGACCGACGGCGACTTCAATGTTGGCCAGACGAGCGACGAGGATTTGAAGACATTGATCGAGGACAAGCGCGAGAGCGGTGTGTTTCTGTCGGTGTTCGGTTTCGGTCGCGGCAACCTCAACGACCAGCTGATGCAGACGATTGTCCAGAACGGCAACGGCACGGCGGCCTATATCGACACACTGGCGGAAGCCGAGAAGACGCTGGTGGAGGAGGCGGGTTCCACGCTCTTCCCGATCGCAAAGGATGTGAAGATTCAGGTCGAGTTCAACCCGCAGATGGTCTCCGAATACAGGCTGATCGGCTACGAGACGCGGGCACTCAACCGCGAGGATTTCAACAATGACCGCGTGGATGCCGGCGAGATTGGTTCCGGCCACTCGGTGACGGCGATCTACGAAATCACGCCGAAAGGCAGCCCTGCGGAGATGATCGACGATTTGCGCTATGGCGAGGAACGGCCTGCTGCACCGGAAGGCACCGCTCAGGATGGCGAGTACGCTTTCCTGAAGCTGCGCTACAAGGCGCTCGACAGCGACACCTCGAAGCTGATCACCACGCCGGTGACGGCAGAAAACGAGATCGCTTCGTTCGACGCTGCCAGCACCGACCAGCGCTTTTCGGTTGCCGTCGCTGCCTTCGGCCAGAAGCTGCGCAAGGCCGATGCGACTGCCGGCCTGAACTATGACGAGATCATGCGAATTGCCACCGCTGCCCGTGGGTCCGACCCGTTTGGTTATCGGGCGGAGTTCCTTTCGATGGTGCGCCTTGCCTCGGCGCTCGGCGAAAGGCGGTAGTGGCAATGATGCGGGCGTGCGGGCTCCTCTGGCTCTGAAACCGCGCTCCCGCTTACTGGGCGGGTGAGGCAGGCCGGCGGGTTCGTCCCGCCGGCCTTTTTCGATGCCTAGATTGTCCCGGAGCTAGCCCCGTGCGCGGCGGCGTTCGCGGCGCGGTGCGCCGGCGGCATCAGCGCCGCTTTCGCTGGCGAGCTTGTTGCGCATCGGGCCGATGCGGCTGGTGATTTCTGCCACGGTCGGGCGCATGGCGCGACTGTGTTCGTCGAGTGCAACGCGCATCGCTTTCAGATGCTCGAAGGACGTGCCGCAGCAGCCGCCGATGATCTTCGCGCCGGAATCGACCGCGAGGCGGACATAGTCAGCCATCAGTTCAGGCGTGCCAGAATAGTGAATCTCGGTGCCACGGAATTCGGGAATGCCGCAATTGCCTTTGACGATGATTGTGGCGTCTGCCTTGGCATCGCTCATGTCGATCAGCGAAGCCAGAATGTCGGAGGCACCGACGCCGCAATTGGCGCCGACGGCTACCGGCGCTTCGTCGAGCCCCTCGGTGACGCCATGAATGTCCTTCGGATGCAGGCCCATCATTGTGCGGCCGGCGGTGTCGAAAGAGGCCGTAAATGTGTAGGGCATGCCGACCTGGATTGCGGCCTGCGCCGCTGCCTTGATCTCGTCGGGCGATGACATCGTCTCAACCCAGATCACATCAGCGCCGCCGGCTTTCAGACCTTCAATCTGCTCTGCAAATGCCTCGGCGGCTTCCTCAAAAGTGAGCGCGCCGAGCGGCACCAGGAGCTCGCCTGTCGGGCCTACGGATCCCGCTACGATCACTTCGCGGCCGGTGGAGGCGACAACCGCGCGGGCAATCTCCGCCGCCTTCTTGTTCAGCTCGAAAACCCGATCCTGAGCGTCATGCAGCTTGAGCCGGTGGCGCGTGCCGCCAAAGGAATTGGTGAGAATGATGTCCGAGCCTGCATCGACAAAGCCCTGATGGAGCGCGGTCACCTTTTCGGGCGCGCTCTCGTTCCACAACTCGGGCGCTTCGCCGGATTCGAGCCCCATGGCAAACAGATTGGTGCCAGTGGCGCCATCGGCGAGGAGAACGCCCTTCTTTTCCAGAAGCGCGTCGATCGGATTGTGCATCATGCGAACTCTCAAGCTTGGATCGAATAACGATATAAAGAAGTCTTTATATCTGTCAATGCGCTTGAGGTGGGGAACTGGGCGTTTTGCGACGCTCTAAACCGACCGCGCCAAAGCACGTGCATGGGCCGCGGCCTCATGCGCATTCACCACGGCAGCACGGATCAGATTGTCGAAATGGCGGGTCAGGGTGCGGACGGGTTCGGTCGCGTTGAGCACGAGATAGATGTCGCCGACATAAATCGCCGCGCGCTGCAGCCCGAAGATCGTGTAGGGGATCGAATAGCGCTGGCGGCCGTCATAGAGATAGAGCCGGAAGGTCGGGTAGAGGTCGTCTATAAGCTCAGCCATGTGATCGAGCTGGCGTTTGCGCGCCGCTTCCGGCAACCCCGACCAGATGCCGTTTCCGCGCGCGAAAATCTCGATCATGTGAACCGGCATGCAGACCTCCATGTCGGTCTCGGGCAGGCGGTTGTATTCCAACCGGTACTTCGCCTCCTTGGTCTGGGCTTCGGGGCTACGGTTGGTGATGCCGGCTTCGTAGTCGATCAGCTCCTGTGTGCGCAGCAGGTCGGGAAACCCAGCCGGAACGTAGCGGATCTTCGTGCCCACAGCCTCGGCATGCCAGCGCGCCAGCAGCGTGCGTTCGATATCGCCGGAGCCTTCTTCTATCTCCAGGCTGGCGCGGATTTCTCCGGTTACACCTTCGTCCTGGCTGAGGCCCAGCAGCCAGTCGAGCGAAACCTTGTATTCGCTGGCGATATTGAGCAGCGTTTCGGCGCGGGGCAGGCGGGTCGAGGTGCCCGACAGAAGCTGGGAAAGTGCTGAACGGTCGATGCCGACGGCGGCTGCAAATGCCGACTGGTTGTCGCCGGAGCGCGCCAGCAATGCGCGCAAGCGCTCGCGAAAGAGTGTCGAGAGGTCGCGTTTGTCCATTAGAGCGTTGCCCGGCGCCTTGATTGTTCACTTTATGCAACAAATGCAGCGTTTGCGTCGCGAAATCAACGGATTCTGTGCATTGTCGCGTTGAGGTGGCAGCCGGCTACTGACATTTCATTGTCAGGAATTGTCAGTGAGGACGCGCGAGTCGCGCGCCGCAACCGCACACAAGGAGACGCATGACCACGCAGTTCACACGGCGTTTGGACAGAGCCGTCCGCATCGAATGGCCAACGATGGCTCTCATTGCCGGCTGTTACCTGATCTGGTTCGGGGCTGGGTTCGTGCTGTGGCATTCGCTTCCGATCACCGCGCTCGTGATTCTCACATTGGTCGTCGCGCTGCAATCATCGCTGATGCACGAGGCCTCTCACGGACATCCCACCCGCAACGCGCTCTTCAATGAGTTGCTTGTCGGGCTGCCGGTCGGCCTTGTCTGGCCCTATCGCCGGTTCAAGTCGATCCACCTTCGCCACCATGCGGATGAGCGGCTGACCGACCCGTTCGACGACCCGGAGAGCTACTACAAGGCGCTTTGGCAATATCAGGCAATGCCGGGCTGGCTGCAGCAGCTGCTGGTCATCAACAACACAATGGTCGGTCGCTTCTTCCTCGGTCCGCTTTTGTCGAATGCCGGGTTCGTAGCCGGCGACCTCAAACTGCTTGCCGCGGGGGACCGGGCGATCTGGCGCGCATGGCTGCACCATGCCGCAGGGTTGGGGTTCGTCATCCCGATCTTAGTTTTCGTCTTCGAAATGCCTTTCTGGGCCTACCTTGTGCCGGTCTATTTCGGTCAGTCGATCATTTCGATCCGTACCTATGCCGAACATCGGTGGTCGGAACGGCCGGACGGGCGTACGCTGATCGTCGAGCACACGCCGCTGGCGCTGCTCTTCCTCAACAACAATCTGCACTATGTGCACCACAAGCTGCCGACCGCGCCGTGGTATGCGCTGCCGAAGCTCTTCCGCGAACGCCGCGACGAGTGGCTGAAGGCCAATGACGGCTATTATTATGCGAACTATCTGGCGCTGGTGCGCGATTTCGCGTTTCGGCCGAAACAGACAGTCGCGCATCCCGTGCTGCGGCGCGAGGCGGAGCCCGGCCGGGCTTTCCGGCCGCGCGTGCGGACGCAGAATATTCACGGGCTTGGCACCGCGCCTGCACCTGCCAAGCGATCAGACGATTGAGCCCATCGCGCTGGCGCGTAGCCTCGCGCGGCGCTAGATGACTTTCATGAGCCTGATTGCCTCTCTTTCCATGTATGACTGGCCCGAAACGCGTGTCGAGATCGACGCGCAATGGACGGCCATTCGCGACGTGCTGCGCGCTGCCGGTGTCGATGCGCCAGACACGCTGACCCGGCGCAATGCCGATTTGCCGCCGGTTGCTGGCGGCATCAAAGATACTGATGGCACGATTATCGCGGCCGATCCTGCGACTTTGCCGGCAGACGAATTCGACGTTCGCACAATGTGGCGGCATCCGGCGCTGCTTTTTGCACAGACCTGCTGGGGGCCGATGGAGCTCGGGCTTGGCGACCACGTCCAGTTGCTCGGCCAGCCGGACTATTCCGACTGTGAAGGCGGCGAGGGCGCGTACTATTCGAGTGCGATTCTTGCCCGCCGCGACGATGTTAATCTCCCTGCGCCAAACGATGGCGCAGCCCTGCTGCCGCTCGAGACGATGCGCGGGGCACGTCTTGCTTTCAACGGACCTGACTCCATGTCGGGCATTATCGCGCTGACCCGCGACCTTGAAGCCGCGGGCGAAAGCCACAACATCTTTTCGTCAATGCTGGAAACGGGTTCGCATCGCGCCTCGATAGCCGCCATCGCGCGCCGAGAGGCTGATATCTGCGTCGTCGACTGCCGCTCCTGGCAACTGGCAAAGCGTTTCGAGGAAAGCGCTTCAGAGGTTTCCGCCATCGGCTGGACGGCGCGTCGGCCGGGACTGCCATACATCTGTTCGCGCACTTTGCCAGCAAGCACCGTCACAACGATGCGCGATGCGCTGCTTAGCGCCGGGATCACCGTTGCCGGCTAGCCGCCGAGGCGTGCGTCAAGCGGGAAGTGTGAAAGCTGCTCGTGTCCTGTTTCGGTGATGAGCACCTGCTCTTCGAGCTTCACCCCCTCATGGCCGCCCAGGCGTCCCATATAGCTTTCCACGCAGATCACCATGCCGGGCTCGAGCACCGCGTCGAAGGTCTCCGGCGTCAGCTCCTGCGGGTGGAAGACAGAGGGGTATTCGTCACAGAGGCCCACACCATGCATCAAAACCCCGTAGCGGTTGGGCATACAGTCGGGCGGCGCAAGCAGGCATGAATGCGATAGTTCCTGCAGCGTCACGCCGGGCTTAAGCAGTTCGGTGTTGTACGCCACCTGTTCGGCGGCAAGGCGATAGAGGTCGCGCTGTTCGTTCGTCGGCTGGCCGTCACCTGCGAGCCAGGTTCGCGAGATATCGCAGCAATAGCCATAGGGGCCGACGAGGTCGGTGTCGAAGGCGACAATATCGCCATCCTCGATTACGCGCGAGGAGGACTCCTGAAACCAGGGATTGGTGCGCGGGCCCGACGCCAGCAGCCGCGTTTCGATCCATTCGCCGCCGCGCATGATGTTGCCCTTGTGCAGCAGCGCCCACAGATCGTTTTCGCTCATGCCGGGGCGCATGGCGGCTTCCATCTCGTGCATGGCCTGCTCGCAGGAGTGGATGGCGCGGCGCATGCATTTCAGCTCATCCGGTCCTTTGATGACGCGGGCAAGCTCCATGATCGATTCGCCATTGTGAACTTCGAGCCCTGCGGCCGTGAGGCCGGCAACGCCTTCTGCATCGAGATGATCGACCGCTATGCGCCGGTTGCCGCCGCTGTGTGTCTGCACCAGATCGGCGATCTCGGCCGCCCAAGGCCGGATCGCATCGTTGATGCGGTCGCCGGCAAACATATAGATCCAACTGCGGGCAGGGCGCACTTCGTCCACGATGCCGGTATGGTCGGACAGGTGGAAGCAGTTCTGGAATTCGAACAGGACGACCGGGCCGTTCGTTGCGACAAACAGATAGCGGCTGGCGTCATGCGCTGTCCAAAGCTGCATGTTTGTGTGGTCGGCGGCATAACGGATGTTCAGCGGGTCGTAGAGCAGGATGCCGGCCAGATCGCGCCGTCCCAGCTCGGCACGAATGCGCGCCAGCCTGCGCTGCCGCATCGCCGAAAGGTCGGGCGCGGGCAGGCCGGCGGCCGCCCATTCGCTCTCGGCGAGCACGCCGTAGCCGAGGAGATGCTGATTGAGCGATGCCGCTTTCGAGCGGGCAAGTCGGGTCAGTTCGGCTTCGTCCAGCCTCGTGGCATCGGGGAGAAACGGCATGATCTTGCGGTGCTTTCCGAACTTCGCACTCGGCTCAGTTGTCGTCATGCGATCCTCCTTATTTTGCGTTGGCTATCCGATGCAGTCGGCGCGCAAGGCGCTTTGGTTTCGTGCACGCGATGCTGAGGTCAATGCGGCCGTGCATTTTTGCGTCACTCGCCGACTGAGAGTAGAATTGCGGCGCAGCCACGGTGAGACCAAACCGGAGGTAGGATGCATCGCGCGATTTCGCTTGTGTGCTTCGCCATAATGGCGATTGTCGCCGGTGGCACGGCGAGTGGCGCCGACACCGACCGGATCGCCTGGGTCGTCGGGAACGCGACATATCAGCAACTGCCAAGTGTGGCGCATGCGGTCAATGATGCGCGAACTGTTGCAGAGGCGCTGCGGCTTGCCGGTTACGAGGTTCGCGACGCCTATGAGCTGGATGAGAGCGAACTCTCCGTCGTGTGGCTCGACGTCAAGCGCACCATGGCGCAGCAGGCCTGCAGCGACTGCGTGTTCTACTTCTCTGGCCATGCCAAGGCGGATGGGGCGGAGCAGCGCTTTCTGCCGGTCGACTATGACGAAGACTATCCGCCGTTCATCTATCCAAGCTTTCGCGAGCTGTTCGAGGCGCTCAATGCGCATCAGACCGATAGGGGCGCGAGTGTGCTCCTTCTGGATGTCGGGCAAGCGCCTTCCAGAAGCCGTAGCGCGTCCTTCCTCGAATTTGACCTGAGCGCGACGACGGTCAGCCGCACTGCGCTCATCTTCTCTTACCGACCTGACGTAACTGACGCCGGGGACGACGAGCACAACAGCCCGTTTGCACGTGCGATCGTTAAAGAGCTGCGCAAGCCGGGTCTTGAGCTCAGCGACTTCTATCGCGGCATCGCCGCCGACGTTCGCAACGAAACGGAAGGGCGTACCTGGCCGCGCCTGATGGGTTTTCTGCCGCGTCCGTTCTATTTCTTCCCGGAGGAGGATCGCGGCACCATCTCCGCCGAGACTGCCGACCTGCGCGCTGCGCATGTGATCGTGCCGCAGGCCGATGGCAGCCTCGTTCCGACCTACACGACCAGCCATGCTCTTCTGATCGGCGCCAGCCACTATCAGGCCAATGCGACGTGGTTTGACCTGCCGGGGGTCGAGAAGGACGTCGCGGCGGTCGGCAAGGTGCTTGCCGAAAAGCACGGCTTCGAAGTGACCACGGTGATGGATCCGACCAAGGAGGACCTTGAGACGGCTCTGGCCGAGTTCGCCGCGAAAAACGGCTCGGACGAAAATGCGCGGCTCATTGTTTATTATGCCGGGCATGGCTACACGCTTGGCGTTCCACCGCTCAGAACCGGCTGGGTGGTGCCGGTCGATGCGCCGGACCCCAACAAGGATCCGAGCGGCTTCTTCCGTACCGCGCTGTCCATGGACCAGATCAGCAAATATTCGCTGCTGATCAACGCCAAACATGTACTCTGGGTCTTCGACAGCTGCTTCTCCGGCCAGCTCATCGAGACTTTGAGGGGCGGAGAGGCGCCGGGCAAATGGGAGACATTCCTGCAAACCGGCAAGGTGCGCCGTGTCATCACCTCCGGGTCGGCGGACCAGCTGGTGCCCGATCGCAGCGTCTTCGCAAGCTATTTCGTCGCTGCTCTCGACGGCAGCCTGCAGGCAGGCAGCGACGACGGACTGCTGACCGGCAATCAGTTGTCGCACTTCCTGAAAGGCAAGGTCATCCAGGACCGGGGCGACAGCCAGACGCCGCAGTTCGGCACGATCAAGCTGTTTGGGGCTCAGGAAGGTGACATCATCTTCCGCGTTGAGCCGCCTGGCTGAAACCCGGCCGCCTAGGCTGATCACGCCCGCATCTTCTCGCCTTTGGGATCGAAAGGCGGGTCGACATTGATGCGCGCCGCACAGCGGTGGCCGAGAATTTCAATCTCGAACATGCCTTCGCTTTCGTCCTCGGCGAGTGCCGCCGGCACGTAACATTGGGCCATCGATTTCTCGACATAGTGGGCGTAGCCGCCAGATGTGACCCAGCCGACGACGCTCCATTCGCCATCATGGATGCCGCGTATGGAGGCCGCGCCAAAGTCGGCTTCCGAACCCTCGGCGACCTTGCCGTCGGGCCCATAGCGGCTCGGCCCGTGGCCATGCGGGTCTTCCACGGTACCGAAATCCTTGCCGTTTACCTTCGCCCATATCGGCTCGTCGCCCATCACGTCGGCGTCGATTGCATCGATAATCATGGAGACGCGGCGCAGCTTCGGTCCGTCCGCCAGCTCCTTCGCGGCAGCATCGCGGCCGATGAAGTCGTTCTTCTCCATCTTGATGAAGCGGTCCATTGAACCTTCGAACGGGCCATAGATCGGTCGCAACTCGCGGAACCAGGTGGGGAAGTTCTTTTCAAGACGCATCGACAGCAGCGCGCGCATGCCGAAATCGGCGATGCCGAATTCCTCGCCGGCTTCCTTGATTGCCGCGTAGACCTTGCGCTCGTATGCAGGCGGCATCCAGATTTCGTAACCGAGATCGCCGGTATAGGTGAGGCGGTTGACCATGCAGGGTGCGCCGCCAACGGCCATTTCGCGGAAATCCATGAAGCGGAAAGCGGTGGGAGAGATGTCCTCGTCGACCAGTTTCTGCAGCACGTCGCGACTGTGCGGCCCCGCAATGGAGAGACCGACCAGCGTCTGGTCGAAGCGATGGATCGATACCGAGCCATCCTTTGGCTGATGCTGCTCGAACCAGCGCATGTGATAGATTTGCGCCGCGGATGAACCGAAGACCATGAAGCGCTCGTCGTCTGCCTTGGCGATGGTGAAGTCGCCGATCAGCTTGCCGAATTCGTTGAGCATGGGGGTCAACACAATGCGGCCGGTCTTCGGCATGCGGTTGGTCATCAGCCTATTGAGGAAATCCTCTGCGCCGGGGCCGGTGACTTCATATTTGGCGAAGTTGGCGATCTCGGTGACGCCGACGCGCTCGCGCACAGCGCGCACCTCGTTGCCGACATGCTCGAAATCGTTGGAGCGGTGGAAGGAGACGATGTCCTTGGGTTCCGTGCCTTTCGGCGCAAACCAGAGGGGCGTTTCGAGGCCCCAGCTGTCGCCCATGACAGCGTTCTGCGCGACCATCGTGTCGTAGAGCGGCGTGGTCTGTGCGGGCCTGGCCGCGGGCAATTCCTCGTTCGGGAACCGGATCGAGAAACGGCGCGAATAGTTTTCGCGCACCTTGGCGTTGGTATAGCGCAATGTCGCCCACTCGCCGAAGCGGCTGACATCCATGCCCCAGACATCGAAGCCCGGATCGCCATTGACCATCCAGTTGGAGAGCGCGAGGCCAACGCCGCCGCCTTGGCTGAAGCCCGCCATAACCGCGCAGGCCGACCAGAAGTTGGTCAGTCCCTGCACTGGGCCGACGAGCGGGTTGCCATCTGGCGCGAAGGTGAAGGGGCCGTTGATGATTTGCTTGATGCCGGTGCGCTCAAGTGCGGGGAAGTGCCGGAAGCCGACCTCCAGCGATGGCGTGATGCGGTCAATGTCAGGCTGCAACAATTCGTGGCCAAAATCCCAGGGCGTGTTGACCGGCGACCACGGAACGCACGCCTTTTCATAGGTGCCGAGCAGCATGCCTTGGCGTTCCTGCCGCGTGTAGATCTCACCCTTGAAGTCGATTACGTGACAGAGTTCGCGGCCGGACGACTGGTTGTATTCGATCACCTCCGGCATGTCCTCCGTCAGGAGATACATGTGCTCCATAGCAAGCACCGGCAGCTCGAGGCCGACCATACGGCCGATCTCGCGGGCCCACAGACCACCGCAGTTGACGACGTGCTCGGCGCGCACGGTGCCCTGTTCTGTAACGACGTTCCAGGTGCCGTCCGGATCCTGCGTGAGTTCCTTGACCGGGTTGCGCAGCACGATTTCGGCGCCGAGCTGGCGGGCGGCTTTCGCGTAAGCGTGTGTGGTGCCCGAGGGGTCGAGATGGCCTTCAATCGGGTCCCAAAGCGCACCGACGAATTTGGTTTCGTCCATGATCGGGAACATCGCCTTCGCCTCCGACGGCGTGACGAGTTCGGTTTCCATGCCGAGATAGCGGCACTTGGCGTGGACGAGGCGCAGGAAATCCATGCGCTCGGGCGTGTCGGCCATCTGGAAGCCGCCGACCAGATGCAGCGAACAGGACTGGCCGGTGAGCTCTTCCAGCTCATCATAAAGCCCGATCGTGTATGCTTGAAGCTTGGCGACGTTGGGGTCGCCGTTCAGCGTGTGGAAGCCGCCGGCGGCGTGCCAGGTCGACCCCGATGTGAGTTCCGACCGCTCGATCAGCATGACGTCGGTCCAGCCGGCCTTGGCCAGGTGGTAGAGCACCGAACAACCGACGACGCCGCCGCCAATGACAACCGCTTTTGTGTGGGATTTCATAGCACTGCTTCCGATGCTTGGGAGTTTGATTCAGGTCGATTGCTGGTCTGCACCATCGCTCAGAAGTCCGTCGGTGCGCCGCCTTCGGCGATGCGTTTGTCGACAAATGCGTTGAGCTCTTCTTCGATTGCCGGGTCAATCGGCGGTTTTTCATAGGCGGCGAGCCGCTCTTTCCAGATACGGTTCGCGCTTTCCATCACGGTAGGCGAGCCGGCATTCGCCCAGGATTCGAAATTGCGCCAGTCCGATAGAATTGGCGCATAGAATGCGGTTTTGTAACGCTCCCGCGTATGCTGGGTACCGAAGAAATGCCCGCCGGGGCCGACATCGCGAATGGCATCGACGGCGAGCGCGTCTTCCGTCATTTCGAGCGGGGCGAGGAACTCCGCGACCATCTGCAGAAGGTCGAAATCGAGGATCATCTTTTCGTAGGAGCAGCGCAGGCCGCCTTCCAGCCAGCCGGCGCCGTGCATGAGGAAGTTGCCGCCGCCCTGAATCGCGCCCCAAAGCGAGAAAACACTCTCATAGGCCGCCTGCGCATCCACGGTATTGGCCGCGCAGGTGTTGGATGTTCGGTAAGGCACGCCGTAGCGTCGCGCGAGCTGGCCGCCGACCATCTGCGCTTTCATGTATTCGGGCGTGCCGAAGGCCGGCGCGCCCGACTTCATGTCAACATTGGAGGTGAAGCCGCCATAAACGACCGGCGCACCCTTTCTCACCATCTGCGCGAAGGCCAGCCCGACCAGCGCTTCGGCGTTCTGTTCGACAAGTGCGCCGGCGACAGTGACCGGCGCCATGGCGCCCGCCAGCGTGAAGGGTGTGACAATCACAATCTGCCCGGCGGATGCCATCTGGATGATGCCTTCCATCATCGGGATGTCGAGCTTGAGCGGCGAGTTGGTGTTGATGATCGTGTAGAGCGACGGCTCACGCTCAAGCTGCTCGCGCGAAATACCACGCGCGATGCGCGCCATCTCAATGCCGTCCGTGTTGCGCTCCTTGCCAAGCGAATAGGCATGGAAGGGCTTGTCGGTCAGCGTGATCAGGTCGCGGATGCACTCCAGATGGCGCACGGATGGGTGAATGTCCGTCGGCTCCACGGGATAGCCGCCGGTGACATTGATGATGTTGTGTGTCTGCGCCAGCCTGATGAAATTGCGGAAGTCTTCTTGATTTCCAGGCCGCCGGCCGCGATCCAGATCGGACGAATTGGGCGCGGAGCCCATCTGCGAAAAGATGATGTTTTTGCCACCGAAACGAACGTCGTGGGCCGGGTTTCTGGCGTGAAGCGTGAATTCTGAGGGGCAGTGCGCAACGAGCTCGAGGATCATTTCCGGGTCGAAGCGGACCTTCTCCGAGCCCTCCTTGACGTCTGCGCCATGTTCTTTCATCAGCCGGCGAGCATCGTCATGCAGCACGTCCATGCCGATTTCTTTCAGCACGCGCAGCGAAGCGAGGTGGATCGATTCCAGTTCGTCCTCAGACACCAGATTTGTCGGCTGAAACGGTATCTGCAGTTGGCGGAAAGGCGGCTGTGCGAAAGTGGCAGCATCCGCGGCGCGTTTCCCGGCCCGGCCGCCGCGCCGGCCGCGTTCAGGAATTGCCTCTTGCGGAAGGCTCGCCTCGGTCATTCACTCCCCCATGCAAATTGCCGTTCAGTCCATATTGGACCCGAGAAGATGAGGCGGTTAAGTGAGCGGCGACCAAAAGGGCGAAAGAATCGACATGCCAATGTCGCTCCCAGACGATCAATACGATGTCGTCGTTGTCGGGCTCGGTGCCATGGGATCGGCGGCGCTGTGCCACCTCGCGCGTCGGGGCGCGCGGGTTCTCGGGCTTGAACTGTTCGCGCTGGGGCACCAGCGCGGGTCCTCGCATGGCGAGACGCGCGCGATCCGCAAAGGCTATTTCGAACACCCTTCCTACGTGCCGCTGGTTCTTGCCGCTTATGAAGGTTGGCACGCACTGGAGCGCGATACCGGGCAGGCGGTGTTGCGTAAAACCGGCGTTCTTGAAATCGGCAAGCCGGGCAGCGCGATCGTAGCCGGCTCGGCGCGCGCCAGCCGCGAGCACGGGCTGGAGCATGAACTGCTCGACACCCGGATGATCAGGAAACGCTTTCCGCAATTCACCTTGCCTGAAGGCTATGAGGCAGTCTGGCAACCGGACGGCGGCTATCTGCGGCCGGAGCTTGCGAACCGACTTCACGTCGAGCAGGCGCGGCGCGCCGGCGCTGACATTCGAGAAAATGCGAAGGTGCTGAGCATCCAGCCTGCGACGGCCGGCGTGCGGATATCAACTGAGCACGGGTTCGTCATGGCGGGGTCGGTCGTTCTTGCAGCCGGCGCGTGGATTGGCGAATTGGTGCCCGCTTTGCGCAACAGGCTCACGCTGACGCGGCAAGTCGCCTGCTGGTTCGAGCCACGCAAGTTAGAAAGCGTTGCGGACGGCCAATTGCCGGTCTTCATCATCGATGGCGAAGAAGACATCGCCTACGGGTTCCCAAATGTCGGGTCCGGCTTCAAATGCGCCTCGCATAATGACAGTGGGTCATGGGCCACGGCAGATGAGGCGGCGCAGGATGCCGGCCCGGCCGACGAGGCGCGTATGCGCGCATTTCTGGAAGCCTATCTGCCTGATGCGGCGGGTCCGCTGCGCGCCATGAGCACCTGCATCTACACGCGCACTCCGGACGAGGATTTCGTGCTCGACCTTCACCCTGACGACCCGCGCATCGTGGTTGCGTCACCCTGTTCCGGGCATGGCTTCAAGTTTGCCAGTGTGTTCGGCGAAATCCTCGCCGATCTGGCGGCCGAACAGGCAACGCGGCACGACATTTCGCGTTTCGGGATCGGACGCGACGAACTCCGCTGAACTGCGCGTTCCCCTGCTTGTCGGTTTCGATCGACATCCGCTACATTGCCATCATGTCTCGCAGTGCGCTCATCCTCAAGATCGCGTCCACGCCTTCGCGGCGCACGCGCCATACCGAGTTGCTGCGGCTTTGCGCGCGTATCGGTTATTCGCCGCCTGCCGTCCTCTGAATTTCGCTCCGGCGTTGCCGGGTTGATTCAATCGGAGGCGACAAGCCCATGACTTATCAGAATTTTTCTCTGGAGCGGCTGCAGGAGATGGATGCCGCTCATCATCTGCACCCTTTCACCGACCACAAAGACCTGCGCGCAGCGGGCACCCGTATCATCACCAGCGCCGATGGGCCGTTCGTCTACGACGCCGAGGGCAAGGAAATACTCGACGGCATGGCCGGGCTCTGGTGCGTGAATGTCGGCTATGGGCGCAACGAGCTGGCCGAGGCCGCCTACGCGCAGATGAAGGAGCTGCCCTATTACAACTCCTTCTTTCGCTGCACGACGCCCACCCCGGCGCTGCTTGCCGAAAAGCTTGCGCAGATTGCCCCAGCCGGCGTGAGCCAGGTCTTCTACGGTTCCTCCGGCTCCGAGGCGAATGACACCGCATTGCGGCTCGTGCGGCACTATTGGGCGCTTGAAGGCAAGCCCAACAAGCGCAAGGTGATTTCGCGCGACTGGGCCTACCATGGCTCAACCATTGCCGGCGCATCGCTCGGCGGCATGGCGGCGATGCACGGCCAGCTTAATGGCCCGGTGCCGGACATCGTACATGTGATGCCGCCTTATGCGTTCGAACTGAAATGGGCGGACGAGAGCGACGAGGCTTTCGGTCTGCGGGCGGCAAAGGCCGTGGAGGATGCGATCCTCGAGGCCGGACCCGAAAACGTCGCCGCGTTCATCGGCGAGCCGGTGATGGGTGCGGGCGGCGTGAAGATCGCGCCGGACAGCTACTGGCCCGAGATCCAGCGCATCTGCCGCAAACACGATGTGCTTCTGATGCTCGATGAAGTGATCACGGGTTATGGCCGCACCGGCCAATGGTTTGCGGCGCAGACCTTCGGGCTCGAACCCGACACGATCACCACCGCCAAGGCGCTCACCTCCGGCTATCAGCCACTTTCGGCGCTGCTTGTGGGCGACCGCATTTCATCGACGCTCGTGGAAAAGGGCGGCGAGTTCTATCACGGCTATACCTATTCCGGTCATCCGGTGGCCTGTGCGGTCGCACTCGCAAATCTCGACATTATCGAGCGGGAAGGGCTTATCGAGCGGGTGCGGGATGAGACGGGCCCCTATCTTGCCAAGGCGTTGAAGGAGGCGCTCGCCGATCACTGCATTGTTGGCGAGGTACGCTCCATCGGCCTCATGGGGGCAATCGAGATCGTGAAGGACAAGGCGACCCGCGAGCGCTTCAGAGGTGCCGGCATCGCCGGCGCCACCGTGCGCGACCATGCAATCGCCAACGGCATGATGCTGCGGGCCGTCGGCGATACGATGATCCTGTCGCCGCCGCTGATCTGGACCAAAGAGACGATCGACATGGCCTGCGAGCGCATTCGCAAGGCGCTCGATCGTTCCGCTGCCGATCTGTGACCTTAAGCCCGAAACGCAAAAACCGCGCTCTCCGGGCGGGGAGGACGCGGTCTTGCCAACAAACGCCTGGCTCTTCGCAAGGAAAGACGCGGCGAAGATTTACGGCTCCGGTACGCGAGACCTGATCCGGAGCGGTGTGGTGGGTTTGTCGCCCGCCACATCCGCAGTTTTAGCCGCACATCGTTACCGCACGGTTATCGAGCGCTTAAGCAAAGGTGAATCTGGCGAAAAAATGCACTGCGGTGCGTTACTCTAGGTAAGCTTCTCGCCACGCAGGAATTTGATGATCGCCGAGAAGTCCTTGCCGCCATGGCCGGCATTGTCGAAGAGGCCGTAAAGCTGTGCTGCCTCCGCGCCGAGCGGGGTGGCCGCCCCGGCCGATTGCGCGGCTGACTGCGCGAGCTTCAAATCTTTCAACATGAGAGCGGCGGCGAAGCCCGGCACATAGTCATTGTTGGCCGGCGAGGTGGGCACGGGGCCGGGCACCGGGCAATACGTCGTGAGCGACCAGCACTGGCCGGACGAAGTGGATGCGACGTCGAACAAAGCCTGATGGGACAGGCCAAGTTTTTCGGCCAGCACAAACGCCTCGCCAACGCCGATCATGGATATTCCAAGGATCATGTTGTTGCATATCTTGGCGGCTTGGCCGTTGCCGGCGTCGCCGCAATGCACCACCTTCCCGGCCATCGGCTCAAGGATCGGTTCCGCGGCCGCGAAGGCATCTTTCGATCCGCCGGCCATGAAGGTGAGGGTGCCTGCCGCCGCACCGCCCACCCCGCCGGAAACCGGTGCGTCGATGGAAAGCAGGCCATGCTTTTCGGCGATTGCGTGCGCGGCGCGAGCAGAATCGACGTCGATAGTCGAACAGTCGATCAGCAGCGCGCCCTTTTTCATTGCCGGTGCAATGTCGCCATGAACGGCCAGCACATGCTTGCCGGCGGGCAGCATGGTGATGACCACATCGGCGCCATCGATTGCGGCCGCTGCGTCAGCAGCGACCGTCACGCCGTTGGCCTTGGCGGTTTCCAGATTGGCGGCCACGAGATCGAAGCCGCGCACGGTGTGGCCTGCTTTCACGAGGTTGGCGGCCATGGGGTTGCCCATATTGCCGAGGCCGATGAAGCCAATGGTGCTCATGCCGCTGTATTCCTCCGCTTGTTCGTGTCTCAGCGCCCGATCAGATGGCGTGCAATGATGACGCGCATGATCTCGTTGGTGCCTTCCAGGATCTGGTGCACGCGCAGATCGCGCACCAGCTTTTCCATTCCATAATCGTGCAGATATCCGTAGCCGCCATGTATCTGGAGCGCTTCATTGGTGATGTCGAAGCATGTGTCGGTGACGAAACGCTTGGCCATCGCCGACCATTTGGACGCGTCGGGCGCCTTGCGATCAAGGCGCGAAGCCGCCGCGTAGAGGAACATGCGCGAAGCCTGCAGGTCGGTTTCCATATCGGCCAGCTTGAACTGCAGCGCCTGAAACTGATTGATCGCCTTGCCGAATGCCTTGCGGTCGGAGGCATAGGCCAGTGCCTTGTCGAGTGCCGATTGCGCACCGCCCAGCGAGCAGGCTGCGATGTTCAGCCGCCCGCCATCGAGGCCGGCCATCGCGATGCGGAAGCCCATGCCTTCGCCCGCAAGGAGGTTCTCGGCCGGCACCTTGCAATCCTCGAAAATCACCTGCCGGGTCGGCTGCATGTGCCAGCCCATCTTGTTTTCGAGCGGGCCGAACGAGAGGCCGGGCGCGTCTTTCGGCACGACAAGCGTCGAGATGCCGTTCGGCCCATCTTCGCCGGTGCGCGCCATGACCACATAAACGTCGGACGAGCCGGCGCCGGAAATGAATTGCTTGGCGCCATTCAGCGTATAGTCAGCGCCGTTGCCCGCGCCGCGCACGGCCTTTGTCTTGAGGGCGGCGGCATCGGAGCCTGCGCCCGGCTCGGTCAGACAGTAGCTCGCCAGCTGCTCCATGGATGTGATCGGCGGCAGCAGACGCTCGCGCTGCGCGTTGTAAGCGAACTTGTCGATCATCCATGCCGCCATATTGTGGATGGAAATGAAGGACGAGAAGGCAGGGCAGGCGGCCGAGAGTGCTTCAAATATCAGCACCGCGTCCATGCGGCCGAGGGCGGAACCGCCGACATCGTCACTGACGTAGATGCCGCCGAAACCGAGCTGTCCGGTCTCGCGGATCACATCCTCCGGGAAGTGCTTCTCGCGATCCCATTCGAGCGCGTATGGCGCGACCTTTTCGGCTGCGAATGCGTCGCTCATCTCCTTGATGGCGCGCTGGTCGGCATTCAAGTCGAACTGGTTGTCGGTTTCTGCGATGGCATCCATGGGGTCCTCCCGACGGCCGAAAATCGATCATGCGGCCGACGGTGGTCAGTTTAGAACATCGCGGATGCCGCGCAATGTTCCGCCTGCTGGCAAGGGCGCACTTCCATGCACAACGGTTGTGCGACAGTGGGCGCTCGCGATCAGAAACCGACCCAGCTGCGGAGCGGATTCGTTTCATCCAGTAGCAGGCGTACGGCCAAGATCAGCGACACCGAAATCAGAAGCGGTTTGATGACCCGCGCACCGGCGCGCATGGCGACATATGCCCCGATGCGCGCGCCGACGAATTGGGCGACACCCATCAACAGGCCGATTTTCCACGCGACTGCCCCTGCGATTGCAAAGGCGATGAAGCCCCCGCAGTTGGACGCGAAGTTGAGCAGCTTCGTATGCGCCGTTGCCTTCAGGACCCCATAGCCCGCAAGCGCGACGAAGGCGAGCATGAAGAAAGAGCCAGTGCCTGGCCCGAACACACCATCGTAAAAGCCGATCAGCGGAGGTATGATGAGGCCGAACATGAAGGGCGTGATCCTGCTTGCCCGGTCGACATCATCCAGATTGGGTTTCAGCACAAAATAGAGTGCTATGGCGACGAGCAGGAACGGCATCGCCGCCTGCAACAGCTGGCCGGGCAGGACGGTTGCGAGCGTGGCGCCCAGCACCGAACCAATGAATGCGAACAGAGCCGAAGGCAATTGGCTCCTTAGGTCGACATGACCTTTGGCAGCGAATGCAATGGTTGCAGAGCCTGACCCGAACAGTCCCTGTAGCTTGTTGGTTCCCAACGCCTCGACCGGCGAAAAGCCGGCAATGAGGAGCACGGGAATGGTGATCAGCCCGCCGCCGCCGGCAATCGAATCCATGAAACCGGCGAGAAGAGCCGCGAATATAAGCAGAAGTACGATGTCGAAAGCGAATTCAGGCATGGCAAACTTTAATGCGAGAAGGGGCGCATCATGCCATTCCATAGGGCATTTTTTGCGTGCGCTGAAATTGACGGTACACTGACAACCCATTGGGCGGGATAGACAAAGATGCCACAGAACATGTTGGCGCGGCTGCGCGAGCTACTGCAAGGAAACGCCTCCGTGAGAAAAGTGGCCGAAGACCCCGCGTTGACTGCCGAACTTCTTCTGCTGGTACGCATGGTGCTCGCCGATGGCGAGGTGCGGGCGCGCGAGCTCGACGCGTTGCGCCGCATCGCCACCAACAGCCTGGGCATCGATGGCGACGACCTCGAACAGGTGCTCGATCATCTCGGCGCGTTCGGCTACGAAATCACGCCAATTCAGGCAATTGCCGTGTTTCGCGAGCTCGATATGGACCGGCGCATCTCGCTTGCGCGGCATATGGCGACGCTGGCCAAGGCGGATGACGAACTCAGCCATCATGAAATTCGCCTGCTTGCGCGGGTTGTCGAGATACTCGAAATCGATCCGCAGGCCATCACCGGGCCGACGGCCTAGCCGCCTATGCGTTTGCCAGCCGCCGGCTGATTGCACGCTCCAGATCTGGAGCGGCGTCCACCAATGCACGGGCGGCGTTCGACTGCGGATGGTCGAAAACCTGATCCGTCTCGCCTTCCTCAACGATTCGCCCCTCATGCATGACCAGCACGTGATCGGTGATTGCGCGCGCAACGGTTAGGTCATGGGTGATGAACAGATAGGCCACGCCAAGGCGCTGGTTGAGATCGGCAAAGAGATCGAGAATTTGAGCGCGGATCGAAACATCGAGCGCCGATACCGGCTCGTCGGCCACGATCAGACGCGGGCGGGTGATGACAGCGCGTGCAATCGACAGTCGCTGTCGCTGCCCACCGGAAAACTCATGCGGATATTTGTCCATATCCGCAGGGCTCATGCCGACATCGACAAGCGCCTGCGCCACGCGTTCGCGCCGTTCGGCGGAAGTGGGTTGCGGGTCGATCAGATGCAGCGGTTCGGCAACAAGCCGCTCCACCTTGTGACGTGGGTTGAAGGAGCCGTAGGGATCCTGAAACACAACCTGCATGTTGCGGCGAGACGGCTTCAGTTCGGTTTCCGTCTTGCCGGTCAGCTCCGTGCCATCGAACAGGATCGAGCCTTCGGTCGGTCGGTCGAGCGCCAGGATCATGCGGGCGAGTGTTGATTTTCCGCATCCAGAACGGCCGACGAGCGCCTTGGACTGGCCCTTCGCCAGCGAAAAGCTGACGCCATCGACTGCCCGGAAATGCCGCGGCGGGCCGAAAAGCGAGGCGCGCCGGATCGAGTAGTCCTTCACCACGTCGGTGACCTGCAGAAGGGGTTCGGCTTCGGTTTCAGCCTGCACGCGGCGCTCGGGCACGTGCACCGAAGCCGCGGCAAGCTGGCGTGTATATGGGTGCTTTTGTTCCGATAGGGTGCGTGCGGTTTCGCCTGCTTCCATGACCTCGCCGTGGCGCATAATCGTCACACGGTCGGCCATGTCGGTAACCACTGCGAGATCGTGCGAGATCAACAGCAGGCCCATACGGTCCTCGCGCACGAGATCGCGAAGGAGTTCGAGTATCTGCGCCTGCAGCACGACATCGAGCGCGGTTGTGGGTTCGTCCGCGATCAGCAGCTTGGGTTTGAGCGCACAGGCGATGGCGATCACGACGCGCTGGCGCTGGCCGCCGGAGAGTTCGTGCGGATAGCGGGTAAGCGGAAACTGCTTTTCCGGAAGACCGACGCGGTCGAGAATGGCGCGGGCGCGCGCCTCGGCATCGGCGCGGTTTGCGCCGGTGTGCCAGCGGATCCCTTCCGCCACCTGTTCGCCTATCGTCTTGACCGGGTTGAGCGCGGTCATCGGCTCCTGAAACACCATGCCGATATCGTCGCCGCGCAGGCTGTTCATTGCGTCCTCGGGCGCGGCGAGAATGTCTATGCCGTCAAAGATGACCCGCCCAGACGCTCGTGCTGCATGCGGCAGCAGCCGCATCACCGTCAGGGCTGTCATCGACTTGCCCGAACCCGATTCGCCGACAAGGCCCATCACCTCACCGGTTTCCAGCGTCAGGTCGATATCCCTCAGGATCGGCGTATCGCCGATCGCGAGTTCCAGGTTTTCGATTTCAAGCAGGCTCATCGTTCGCGCCTGAGCCGTGGGTCGAGCACGTCGCGCAGTCCGTCGCCAAGCAGGTTGAGCCCAAGCACGGTGATGACGATGGCAAGCCCCGGGAAAATCGCCAGATGCGGCGCGACCATCATGCGGGTCTGGGCGTCAAAGAGCATGCGTCCCCAGCTCGGCATCGGCGGCTGTGCGCCAAGCCCCAGATAGGAAAGGCCGGCCTCGGCCAGAATGCCCAGCGCGAACTGAATCGTTCCCTGCACCAGGAGCATGGAGGCAATGTTAGGCAGGATGTGTTCCAGCGTGATCAGCGCCTTGCCTTTGCCAGCCGCGCGGGCCGCAAGCACATATTCGCGCGGCCACAGAGCCAGAGCGCCCGCGCGCGCCACGCGGGCGAAAACTGGCACGTTGAAGATGCCGATAGCGATAATTGCGTTGATGGCGCCAGGTCCGAAAATCGCGGTGATCATCACCGCCGAGAGCAGGGCGGGGAACGCGAAGATGAGATCGTTGAAGCGCATCAGCGTCTCGTCGATGAAACCGCCACGCGCCGCCGCCCAGCAGCCGAGCGGTACGCCAATACCCATGCCCACGCCGACCGCGACGATGGCGACGGCAATCGAATTGCGTGCGCCGACCATGATCATCGAAAAGATATCGCGGCCGAAATGATCGGTGCCAAACAAGTGCTCGGACGACATCGTCTTCATGCGATTGGCGACCACGAGGTCGGTCACGTCATAGGGCGTCCAGACAAAGGAGATCAGCGCCATCGCCGCGATGAGGGCGGTAATGACCAGCCCGGTGAGGAAAGAGCGATTGTTGAGCGCCAGCCGCAGCCAATGCTCTTGTTCCTTCTCCGACGGTGCGGTTTCGACGCTCATGCCCGCGTCCTCAGCCGCGGGTCGACCAGTGCATAGGTCAGATCGACCGCGAGGTTGACGATTACCACGCTGGCGACCAGCAGCATTACCACGCCCTCAACCACGATCAGGTCGCGCTGGGTGATGGCCTGAAAGACCAGCCTGCCGAGACCGGGCAGATAAAATACGTTTTCGATGATGATTGTGCCCGCGAGCAGGAAGGCGAATTGCAGGCCCATTATCGTGAGCACCGGAATGAGCGCATTGCGCAATGCATGCCGCCAAAGCACCACTCTGCGCGGCATGCCCTTGGCGCGAGCCGTGCGGATATAGTCTTCGCCCAGAACCTCCAGCATGGCTGAGCGCGTGACGCGGGCGAGAATTGCCGCCTGCGGCAGGGCCAGTGCCACGGCCGGCAGAAGCAGCGAGCGAACGCCCGGCCAAATGCCCCCGCTCCAGCCCGGAAAGCCACCCGCAGGCACCAGCCGCAGCCAGACGGCGAATACGTAGATCAGGAGCAGCGCAAACCAAAAATTGGGTATCGCGACGCCCAGCTGCGTGACACCCATGACCGATGTGTCTGCTACGTGTCCGCGCCGCGCGGCGGCGAACATGCCGACCGGGATAGCAATCAGCGTGGAGAGAACCAGCGAGATCACCGCAAGGGGCAGCGAGACGATGGCGCGCTCGCCAATCAGTTCGATGACCGGCGAGGAATAGGTGTAGGAATTGCCGAAATCGCCGATCAGCATGCCGCCGACCCAGCTGAAATAGCGCACCAGAACGGGATCGTTGAGCCCCATCTCGTTGCGCAGCGCCTGAAGTACCTCGTCTGTCGCGTTTAGCCCGAGCATCAGCTGGGCCGGGTCGCCGGGCAGGATTTCCATGACGGCGAATACGACAATCGACGCCAGCACCAGTGTGGCCAGGCCAATGCCGAGACGCTTGAGAATGAAGGCGGTCATGAGTTCCGTGTTGCAGCAGCCGGCACGTCGTCAGCACCCTTGGAAGAGGGGCGGCACTTCTGCACCGCCCCTTTTTGTTGATCGCTCCGTTTGGAGCTATTGATCAGGTCAATCTTCCCAATGCACGCCGGTCAGGTCGGTGGCCTGCACAGGCGAATTTTCCCACATGCCTTCAAGTTTCGCGTCCCACACGCCGACCTTCGGCAGCTGGAACATGAAACCGTTCACGGCATCTTCTGCCAGAATGCGCTGTGCCTTCTGATAGAGTTCCGTTCGCTTGGCTTCATCCGACGAGACATCGAGTTCGGCAATAACGGCGTCGAACTCAGGATTGTCGTACTGGAAGTAGTAGTCCTTGCGGGCATAGATGCCGATATCGTTCGGCTCGGTGTGCGAGACGATAGTCAGATCGTAGTCCTTGTTCTTGAAGACCTGATCCAGCCAGTCGGCCCATTCCACAGGGATAATTTCAAGGTTGATGCCAACATTGCGCAGCTGCGAGGCGACCACCTGTCCGCCGTCACGCGCGTAGGGCGGCGGAGGCAGCTTGATTGTTGCGTCGAAGCCATCCGGGAAGCCAGCTTCCGCGAGAAGCGCTTTCGCCTTTTCAGGGTCGAAGCCGTAGGTGCCGGTCAAATCGACATAGGCTGCGTTGCCGGGCGAGAAGTGGGATCCGATGGGCGTGCCGAGGCCGGAGCCGTTGCCGGCAATGATTTCTTCCCGGTTCAGTGCGTGCGCAACAGCCTGTCGCACTTTCAGATTGTCGAACGGTGCCTTCTTGTTGTTGGTCGAGAGAATGGTTTCACCCTCGGTCGAGCCAATGACGACTTCGAAGCGTGGATCTGCTTGGATTTGCGAAAGCGCATCGCCTGCCGGCATGTTCGCAAACGCCTGGACGTCACCTGACAAAAGTGCCGGAATCGCGGCAGCGGCGTCCGGGATGATGCGGAACTCTGCCTTGTCGAGTGCGACCGGGTCGCCCCAGTAATCCGGGTTCTTTTCTATCGTGATGGAGGAGCCCTTGGCCCAGCTGCCGAATTTGAACGGCCCCGTGCCGACCGGATTTTCCTTGTTGCCCTCGGCGGATTCTGGCGCAACGATGACTGCATCGCCCCAGCCCATATTGTAGAGGAATGAGCCCTGCGGGTTCTTCAAAGTCACTTTGACCGTTGTGGGGTCGACCGCCTCGACGGTGTCGATTGCCGCAAACAGCGCTTTTTGAGCGTTGGTGGAATCGTCAGCGCGGGCGCGGTCCAGCGAGAAGACCACATCTTCCGCGGTCAGGTCGCTGCCGTCATGGAACTTCACGCCTTCCTGCAAATGGAAGGTGTAGGTCTTGCCGTCGTCGGAAATCTCCCAGCTTTCGGCAAGGGCGGGCAGCACTTCGCCGCCGGAGCCAATGCGCGTTAGTCCCTCGAACACATTCGCGTAGACCACCTCGTCGATTGCCGCGGCTGCGCCCGCGGTCGGGTCGAGATGCGGCGGTTCCAAAACCACGCCCAGCACCAGATCGGTGCGGGCCGCGTGTGCAGCGCTCGCAGACAGTGCAATGACCGTTGCGGCCAGTACGGATTTCCACATTTTCATGCTCGCTCTCCCAGCGGTTGAGATTTTTCTTCGATCAAAGCGCGAAATGCCGCGCGAGTAAATTGCGTTATTACCCAGTTGCGCCGCGCAGCAGCACGTCCAGCCCCGTCGCCATCACCTTGGCGGACTCCACCATATCCTCGATGCCGACCCATTCGTCGGGCTGGTGGGCAAGGTCGAGAATGCCGGGACCATACGCCACACAGTCGTGCAAATGACCAAGTCGGGCAATGTGTTTCTGATCGTATGTGCCTGGCGAGATGACATATTCGGGCTCCTTGCCGAACACGCTACGAATGCCTTCGGCAACAGCCTGCGGGACGGGCGCGTCCTCCTGTGTCATCAGTGGCAACACTTCCATCAGGTCGCGCATCGCGTAGTCGAAACGCGGACGATCCCGTTTCAGCCGGTCAAGAATGGCAAGCACCTCGCCTTTGACCTCGGAGATGTCCTCCTCGATCAGGAAGCGGCGGTCGATCACGATGCGGCATGCGTCGGCGACGTTGGGCGAGGGGAGGCCTGGAAAGAAGTCCTCGGTCTGGCCACCATGAACCGAATTGATGTTCATGGTGGAGCGACGTGCGCCTTCCGGTACGACCGGCATCGCCGTCTGCTTGCGGTCGAGCGCGGGGAACAGCTCCTCTTCAAAAGCGTGGAGCACCGCGCCCATATGGCGGATTGCGGAATCGCCCAGAAACGGCATCGAGCCGTGCGCGATACGCCCCTTGGTCTCGATCTCCGCCCACCAGACGCCGCGATGCCCCAGGCATATGCGGTCCTTGTTCAGCGGTTCGGGTATGATGACGTGATCGACACGTGGCTTCGAGAACAAGCCCATCTTCGCCAAATGGGCAACGCCGCCGAAGCCGCCCGACTCCTCGTCGACCGTGCCGGATATCTCGATTGCGCCCGGAAAGTCGGGGTAGACGGCCATGAAAGCGTCGGCGGCGATGATTGACGCCGCCATGCCGCCCTTCATGTCGCAGGCCCCGCGACCGTAGACACGACCGTCGCGCACAACGCCCGCAAATGGGTCGAGCGACCAGCCTTCGCCGGCTTCCACGACGTCGATATGCGAATTGAAATGGACGGTCGGGCCAGGACCACGACCTTCGCGGCGGGCAACAATGTTGGTTCGCGGGTATTTGTCGCTGTCGCCCGGGGCGCCTTCGCCGCGAATGAGCCGGGTTTCAAAGCCGCGTTTGGCAAGCAGATTACCGATGAACTCGGCACAGGGCGTATAAGCGTCGCCTGGCGGGTTTACGGTCGGAAAGCGGATCAGATCGACCGTGAGGGCGACCAGCTCTTCGGTGCGATCCTCGACGGATTTGTAGAGCGCATCATTCATTGCCGTATTGAGCAGGCTGGTCATGCGAAAGGCAAGCGCCGGTTTCGTCCCCGTCACGGCCAATCACGCAATTATTTCCGTTCATTGCGCGTTCACAAATTGCGATCTAACCTAAGGGCAGAGGCTATCACGGGGTTTGGGTATATGAAGAATGTGATTGCTGCCGTTCTGAGTTCGGTTTTCGTGAGTTTGATGGCTGCCGCGGCAAATGCGGCGGTTCTGGTCGCAGAGGTCGATGTCGAGACCCAGACCATGCAGGTCATCCACTACGGTAAGGTGATACACACGTGGCGCGTTTCCACGGCGCGCTCCGGCTATGTGACGCCGGCCGGCAGCTGGCGGCCCAAGCGCATGCACAAGATGTGGTATTCGCGCAAATACGACATGTCGCCGATGCCCTATTCGATTTTCTACGATGGCGGTTACGCTATTCATGGCACCAACGCGGTTAGCCGGCTGGGCAGCCCTGCCTCCCATGGCTGTATCCGCCTCGACACGCCGAATGCCGCGACGCTGTTTTCGCTCGCGCAAGAGGTTGGCCCCGGCAACATGAAGGTTGTGGTGCGCAAATAGCGCCGACACCTTAGGGTGCTCCTGGGAGCAGATTGCCGATATTCGCCAGCCTGTAGAATGACATACCCCTGAATTGCGGTTCAGGGGTATTTTCATTTCCTGACCCGGCTCCTATGAAGTGAGCCGGAGGTTTCAATGTCCCGCCTTTCAGCCGAAGCGTTGAGCCAGCCGGTCGGTGACACGGTTCGCAAGACGACATGCTACATGTGCGCCTGCCGTTGCGGGATCAACGTGCATATTAGGGACGGCAAGGTCCGCTATATCGAGGGCAATCGCGGCCACCCTGTGAACCGGGGCGTGCTGTGCGCGAAGGGCTCGGCCGGCATCATGCAGCATTATGCGCCGGCGCGGCTCAGCGCGCCGCTGCTGCGCACCGGGCCGCGCGGTTCCGGCCAGTTCAAGACAATCAGCTGGGATCAAGCGCTGGCGCTTGCCACCGAATGGCTGGGCGAAGTGCGGCGCGACGATCCGAAGAAGCTCGCCTTTTTCACCGGGCGCGACCAATCGCAGTCTTTGACGAGCTTCTGGTCGCAGCAATTCGGTACGCCGAACTATGCCGCGCATGGCGGCTTCTGCTCGGTGAACATGGCCGCAGCTGGCATCATGACGATCGGCGGCGCGTTCTGGGAATTCGGCGCGCCCGACTGGGACCGCACCAAGCTCTTCGTGCTGTTCGGGGTGGCGGAAGATCACGATTCCAATCCGATCAAGATCGGCATTTCGAAGCTCAAGAAGCGCGGTGCGCGTTTCGTCTCGGTCAATCCCGTACGCACCGGCTATTCGGCCATCGCGGACAACTGGATTGGTATTCGGCCTGGCACGGACGGGTTGCTGATTCTTGCCGTCATCCACGAGCTTCTCAAAGCGCGGCGGATCGACATCGACTATCTGGTCCGCTACACCAATGCTGCCTGGCTCGTTATCGACGCGCCTGGCACGTCGGATCACGGGCTTTTCGCACGCGATGATGACGGCAAGGCGCTCATCTTCGAGAGCGTGACCGAGCGGGTAGTGCCCGAAAGCACCAAAGGCGCGAGACCGGCACTCTCCGGCCGGTTCGAGCTTGCCGACGGGCGCAGCGCGGTGCCGGTGTTTCAACTGCTCGCCGACAAATATCTCGATCCGCAATATGCGCCCGAGGCGGTCGCGGCCGAAACAGGCGTGGACGCAGCCACGATCAGAGGGCTTGCCGCCGAGATCGGGCGTGTCGCGTTCGAAGAAGCGATCGAGATTTTCGAGCGTTGGACCGACATGAATGGCGAAGAGCACTCTTCCTTCGTCGGTCGCCCGGTCTCGTTTCACGCCATGCGCGGTATCTCGGCTCACTCGAACGGTTTTCAGACAGCACGTGCGCTGCATCTCCTGCAGGTGCTTATCGGCGCCATCGACTGTCCGGGAGGATTTCGGTTCGAACCGCCTTATCCGAAACCGCTCGCCGCGCACCCGCGCCCGCACGGCAAAGCGGAGCATTTTGGCTCCAATCAGCCGCTGGCCGGCCCGCATCTCGGCTTCCCGCTCGGCCCGGAAGACCTGCTCGTCGATGACGAGGGCAACCCGGCGCGGCTCGACAAGGCGTTCTCCTGGGATGCACCGATCGCCGCGCACGGGCTGATGCATATGGTGATCGCCAACGCACATGCCGGCGATCCGTACCCGGTCGATGTGCTCTTCATGTACATGGCGAACATGGCCTGGAACTCGGCCATGAATAGCGCCGGTACGATCCGCATGCTGGAGGACAAGGATCCCGAGACCGGCGAATACCGAATACCCAAGATCATCTATTCGGACGCCTATGCGTCCGAAATGGTTGCCTATGCCGATCTGGTGCTGCCGGACACCACCTATCTGGAGCGGCATGACTGCATCTCGCTGCTCGACCGGCCGATTTCGGAACCCGACAGCGTCAACGATGCAATCCGGTGGCCAGTGGTCGAGCCGGATCGCGATGTGCGCGGCTTCCAGTCCGTGTTGCTCGATCTCGGGGCGCGGCTGCGCCTGCCGGGTTTTGCCGATAATCGCGGCCAGCCGCTTTATCGCGACTATGCAGACTACATCGTCAATCACGAAAGGCGGCCGGGCATCGGCCCTTTGGCGGGTTTTCGCGGTTCGGACGGCGAGCGCACCGGGCGCGGCGCGGCCAATGCGGAGCAGCTCGAGCGCTATGTCGAGAACGGCTCCTTCTTCAGCGTGCACATTCCGCCGAAGGCCCAATTCTTCAAACACGCCAACCGTGCCTATCAGGATTTCGCGGTATCGATGGGCTTCTTCGACACGCCGCAGCCGGTGACCTTCCAGCTTTATTCGGAACCGCTGCAGAAATTCCGCCTATCGGCGGAGGGGCTGCGCGAACCGGTTGCGCCGGAAGAGCATCGCGAGCGCATTCGCTCCGCTTTCACGCCGCTGCCCGAATGGTATCGGCCGCTGGAAGAGGCGGCGGTGGACCGCGAAACCTATCCCTATCACGCGATAACCCAGCGCCCGATGGCGATGTATCATTCATGGGGCTCGATGAATGCGTGGCTGCGCCAGATTCACACGCGTAACCGGCTGCAAGTGCCCGGTGCGATCTGCGACGCACATGGCTTGGAAACGGGCGACTGGGCATGGGTCATTTCGCATCACGGCCGCATCAAAGTGGAAGTAGAGCGCACCGAAGCGGTGAATCCGCTCACGATGTGGACCTGGAACGCGATCGGCAAACGCAAGGGCAGCTGGGGCCTCGCCAAGGATGCACCCGAAGCCGAACGCGGCTTCCTGCTCAACCATCTGATCCATGAATTGCTGCCGCCGAAAGGCGACGGACGCCGCTGGTCGAACTCCGACCCGGTAACGGGGCAGGCGGCCTGGTACGATCTGCGCGTGCGCATCGAAAAGGCCGAACCTGGAGAGCGCAGCGAGCCGCAGTTCGGAGACATCGAACCGACGACCGCCGAGCGGCCGGACGAGATCAGATATGGGGAGGAATGGAACCGGTGACTCTTGCGACCTATCTCGCCTATCTGGCCACCGTGCTCGTGTTTTTCGTGCATCCGCCCGGTCCGAGCCAGCTTCTTTTCATGGCAAATTCGATGCGGCACGGGGTGCGCGGCGCGTTGCCGACCATGGCGGGCGACCTTTCGGCCAACTCGGTCCAGATATTGGTTGCCGGATTCGGGCTGGCGAGCCTTGTCGCGCTGTCTGCGGAGTTCTTTCTCGCTGTCAAATGGGCGGGCGTCCTTTACCTTGTCTGGGTGGGCGTACGCACGATTATCAGTTCGCCCCGATCGGCCGCGGCGGCGCCCAAGCGCGGAGCCTTGTTCCGGCAGGGTTTTGTCACCTCAGCTGCGAACCCCTATGCGGTGATCTTCTTTGCAGCACTCCTGCCCCAGTTCATCGACGCATCGCAGCCGCTGACACCGCAAATCGCGATACTCGGTGTCACCTACCTGGTAATCGACGGCACGATCCTGCTCCTTATGGGTTTCACGTCGCAACGCCTTTTCGTAATGCTCGGCGGTGCGGCGCATAAATGGGCGAACCGCATTTCGGGCGCACTCATGATCGGCGCGGCGATCCTGCTTTCCTTCAAGGATCTGGCACCGGCGGAGGCGCGGCGTTGACCAGCCTGCCACGCCACGAAACGCCGAAGAAGCTTGGCCTGGTCATCGACCTGGATGTCTGTGTCGGCTGCCACGCCTGCGTCGTCGCCTGCAAGGAATGGAACACCGGCGGCTACGGCGCGACGCTGTCCGACCAACAGCCCTATGGAGCCGATGTTTCCGGCGCATGGCTGAACCGCGTCCATGGCTACGAGGTGATGCCGGACAATAGCGACGGCGTGGTGATCGGCGAGGCGGGTGAGGCGCGTGTCGTGCATTTCCCAAAATCCTGTCTGCATTGCGAGGACGCGCCATGCGTGACCGTGTGCCCGACCGGCGCATCCTACAAGCGCGAAGAAGACGGCATCGTTCTGGTCGACGAGGACAAGTGTATCGGCTGCGGCTTGTGCGCCTGGTCGTGTCCTTATGGCGCGCGCGAGATGGATCTTGCGGCCGGTGTGATGAAGAAATGCACGCTGTGCATCGACCGCATCTACAATGAGACGCTGGAAGAGGTGGACCGGGTTCCTTCCTGCGTGCGGACCTGCCCGACAAACGCTCGACATTTCGGTGATCTGGCCGATCCGACGTCGGAAGTCTCGCAAATGGTCGCGGAGCGAGGCGGCTTCGACCTGATGCCGGAGCAAGGTACGCGGCCAGTCAACAAATATCTGCCGCCCCGCCCACGCACGCCGCTCTCCGCATGTGCACAACCGGCTGTCGAAGACACGGCGGACGCAGCCGGCTTCTTCGGCTGGGTAGACCGCATGCTGGACCGTATCTGACCTCATGCATCCAGCCTTCTCCATCATCATCTTCACGACGCTTTCCGGCCTGGGCTACGGGCTGGCGGCGTTGCTTGGCCTTGGCTTGCTCGATCCCGCACAGATGGCAACGAAGGCGGCGCACGTCATTGCGCTGGCGCTGATTGGCGGCGGGCTGATTTCCTCCACCCTTCATCTCGGCAATCCGCAGCGCGCATGGCGGGCGTTTTCGCAATGGCGCTCAAGCTGGCTGTCGCGGGAAGGGGTGCTGGCGATCTTCACCTTCGTACCGCTCACCTGGTCTGCCTGGCTTGCCGTATTCGAGAGTCGTTGGGAGCCAGTCATTGGAACCGCAGGCACGCTTTTGTGTGCGATCACCGTGTTTTCCACCTCGATGATCTACGCGTCGTTGAAGTCGATCGACAGCTGGCACAGCCCGTGGACGCCGGCATCCTATCTCGGTTTCTCAGCCGCATCCGGCGCAACAGCGACTGCCCTGTTTGCGGCATTGGGCGGCGCTGAAAGCTTGTGGCCCTTTGCGCTCGGTGCAGCGGTGCTCGTCGCGGTCGCATGGGCGATCAAGCTTGGGTGGCGAGAGCAGACTGGTCGCCCGCCGCTGTCCACGCCGGAGACCGCGACGGGTCTTGGACATCTCGGCACGGTGCGGGAGCTCGAGCCGCCGCATATGACCGACAATTATCTCACCCGCGAGATGGGATTTCGCGTCGGCCGCAAACATGCGCGCAAGCTATGGCTGATCGCATCGGTTGTGGGGTGCGGGGTACCGGTCGTACTTCTGATTGGCCTTGCCGTCGCGGCCGGCGCACCAGGGGGTGCGGCGACGCTGGTTTCGCTGGCCGCACTTGCGTCGCTTATGGCAGGCATTCTTGTCGAGCGCTGGCTGTTCTTTGCCGAAGCGCGGCACGCAGTGATGAACTATTACCGCGGACAGCTCAGTTGATGCGTATGCGCCCGGCGACGCCCAGGTCTTCGCCGCCGCGCGAAACGATCACCGCTTCGCCTTCGCGCGCGCCGGTGCCGAGCAGTTCGGCGATCACTTCCTCATGCGTGACGAGGATGAGGTTGCGCGCGCCGGTGTAACCTTCGATCTGCTCACGGAGCCGGTCCAGCCGGTCTTCGTGACCCACTTCGTCAGGCAGCCAGTCGAGCGCGTCGTTGTCGGTCACTTCCTCGTCGCGGAACGCGATGTTAGCGGTGTCGCGGCAACGGCAGAAGCGGCTGGTTTCGACATGATCGATCGGCGCACCTCGGGCCTGAAACAGCGCGCCAATGCGCCTCGCCTGGTGTTCGCCTCGATCCGAGAGATTTCGCTGCGTGCCGCAGTTTTCTATATCGAAATTGGCAGGGTCGCCCGCGCCCGGCGCATAGGCATGGCGCAGGAGCACGACCTGCCCACCGGTTCTAAGCAAAACCCAGCCGGCCTCGGTAGCGGCGGCGGGGGAAATACAGAGCAATGCGAGTGCGAAAACGGCGAAACGGAGCATGGATACCTCAGACATTCCGCATATAGGTTCAGCAGCGCGCAGGAAAAGCAACCGCGCGCGTTTCCATGCCGCAACCGTGCTGGCGCATCGTGAGTTCCAGCCGTGCCATTTGCGGCCAAGGCAGGCGCACGCTAGACATTTGCCAACCGGCGCGGTGGTTCCCGCGCCTATGATCCTGACAACCGACGTCTGACCAGCGCGACAAGCGGAGGCAAACCAATGCTCCAGAATGCCAACCCATACATGAAACAAGCGAACCTGATCGGTGGCAAATGGGTCGAGGCGGATTCCGGCGCCAAAATCGATGTCGTGAACCCGGCCAATGGCAAGGTGTTGGGAACGATCCCGAAATGCGGCCAGGCCGAGACGGCCCGCGCAATCGAGGCTGCCCAAAAGGCATTCGAAAGCTTCCGCAAGACAACCGCGCTCGAGCGTTCCAAGATGCTGCGCAAGCTGCATGACGCGCTTCTGGACAATCAGGATTCTCTGGCCGAACTCCTGACGCTCGAGCAGGGCAAGTCGCTCGCCGAGGCCAAGGGCGAGATCGGCGCGTCCGCGGCCTATGTGCTTTGGTTCGCTGAGGAAGCCCGGCGTACCTATGGCGATGTCATCCCGTCGCCCTGGGCCGACCGTCGCGTTATCGTGACCAAGGAGCCGGTCGGCGTGATCGCCGCGATTACGCCCTGGAACTTCCCGTCATCCATGCTGGCGCGCAAGATCGGACCTGCGATTGCGGCGGGCTGCACCAGTGTCGTCAAGCCCGCGACGCAGACACCTTATTCGGGCCTTGCATGGGGTGTGCTCGCGGAGGAAGCCGGCATTCCGGCCGGCGTCATCAACATCGTCACGGGTGCTGCAGGCGAGATCGGTGACGAACTCTGCACCAATCCGCTTGTGAAGAAGATCACTTTCACCGGCTCGACGCCGATCGGCAAACTGCTTTTGGAAAAAGCCGCCGGCACCGTGAAGAAGGTCTCGATGGAGCTTGGTGGCAACGCGCCGTTCCTGGTCTTCGACGACGCGGATATCGACCGGGCCGTTGAAGGCGCCATGACCGCCAAATACCGCAATTCCGGCCAGACCTGTGTGTGCACCAATCGCTTTTTCGTACAGGCGGGCGTCTACGACGCTTTTGTGGAGAAACTGGCCAAGGCCTCGAAGGCGCTTAAGGTTGGTCCGGGCGTCGATGAGGGCGTTCAGCAGGGGCCGCTGATCGACGAGAAGGCGGTCGAGAAGGTCGAGGAGCTGGTGGCGGACGCCACCCAGAACGGCGGCAAGATCGTCGCTGGCGGCAAGCGCCATGCGCTGGGCGGTTCTTTTTTCGAGCCGACCGTCATCGCTGACGCAACGCCGAAAATGAAGTTCATGAAGGAAGAGATTTTTGGTCCTGTTGCGCCGGTCTTCCGCTTCGAGACCGAAGAGGAAGCGATCGCGCTCGCAAACGACACCGAATATGGGCTCGCCTGCTATTTCTACACAAGCGATCTCGGCCGCGCCTTCCGCGTGATGGGCGAGCTCAAATACGGCATGGTCGGCGTCAATGAAGGACTGATCACCACGCCGGAAGCTCCGTTTGGCGGCGTGAAGGAATCGGGCCTTGGCCGCGAGGGCGGTCATCAGGGCATCGAGGACTATCTCGACACCAAATATGTCTGCATTGGCGGTCTAGGCGGCTGAGGGCGCCGCACTTTCGCCCGTAAAGGCCGCGCGCAGCAGGTCGAAAGGCGCGAGCGCACCGCGTACGCACACGACCGCGGCTGCCGTGCGGTGCGCATGGCCGGCGGCCTCCGGGCCGTTATGGCCACTCAGCCGGGCGGTGAGATAGCCGCCATTGAAGCTATCGCCCGCGCCGGTGGTGTCGACCGCGTTGTCGGCTCGCGAAGCCGGTGAGCGTGAGACCTTGCCGTCGAACAAAACCAGCGCGTCCTCCGTGCCGTTCTTCACCACGATTTCGGTAACTCCGGCATCCGCCACGCGTTGCATCGTCAATTCCGGTGTCGCATCGCCATAAAGCTCCTGCTCGTCCGGAAAGGTAGGGAGAACAATGTCGGAGACGGCAAGCGCGGCGTTGATTTCCTGCTGGGCATAGTCACGCGAAGCCCAAAGGCGCGCCCGGTAGTTTGGATCGAACGCGATAATCGTGCCGTCGGCTCGTGCTTTCGCAAGTGCCGTGAGCAAGGTCCGGCGCGCGGGCTCATCCAGAATTGCCAAAGTGATTCCGGAAACATAGGCAAGCCGCAGACCCGAAAGGCTTTTATCGAGTGCGGCCGGGTCCGAGGCGAGTTGCCTGGCGGCGGAATCGGCGCGCCAATATGTGAAGGAGCGTTCCACGCCCTCCAGCGTGATTGCATAGAGACCGGGCCGCGCGCCGGCGATGACCGGACTGGCGCCTGTGCTTATGCCGTTTTCGTCCAGAAAATCCTTCTGGCGCCGCGAGAACTGATCGTCGCCGAATGCGGTGACGTAGTCGCATCGCGCCTCAGGCAACAGCGCACGCAGCGCCCAGAGCGTGTTGAGCGTGTCGCCCGCATATCCCATGCGCCAGGCATCGCCGTCCGATGCTGACAATTCCAGCATGCATTCTCCGATCGCGGCAATTCCGACAGGCTTTTCCAATATGCTCTCCATTCCGTGCGGGCGCCGAATACCATAGCGATCTGAGCGCGCCTATTGTGTGGGTGAGCGAATTGTAACTTGCGGCGCGGGTCGGGCTTGCGCGATTGTGCGGCGCAATTCGAACCTTGAGACATATGCATGAAGCACTCGCCCGGCCGTTACGCCGTTCTCGCTGCAATCGTGGCTCTCGTTGTCGCTGGTTGGCTGGTTATGGCCGGGCGCCATACGCCGCCCGAGGGCGCCGACCTCTCGCGCAGCAAGGCAAGTGCAAACGGTATTTATGAGGTCACCATCGAACCGGAGGCGGAGCCGGTCGAGCAGGGACCGTTGCACACTTGGCTGGCGCGGGTGAAGCTGCCCGATGGCACGCCTGTTGTGAATGCGCAGATCGGCGTCGATGGCGGCATGCCGGCGCATGGGCATGGCCTGCCGACCGCGCCGAAGGCCTCACATGTGGGTGACGGGGTTTATCGAATCGAGGGCATGCGCTTCAACATGGGCGGGCTGTGGGAGTTGCGCCTGTCGCTCAACGGGCCTACCGGTGAGGATGAGGTTGTCTTCAACATCCAACTCTAGCCGGAGATGCATTGGGCGAGCGGCCGCGCAGGTCGCGCTCGCTTCCCTGGCCGCGTGGTTGCTGGCAGCCTGCGACCCGTCTGCGCTCAGCCGCGAAGAGATCGAGGTCGCAAAATCGCTGACGCTGTCGGCATTGCCGCCGGTTCCACCTGACCCAACCAACCGCGTCGCTGACGAGCCGCGCGCGGCGGCCTTCGGCGCAACGCTGTTCTTCGACCCTGCCTTGAGCATCAATGGCGAGGTATCCTGCGGCACATGCCATAAGATCGATCGGCAGTTTCAGGACGATCTGCCGCGTGGCCACGCGATCGGCATCACACCTCGCCGCACCATGCCGCTCGCCGGCGTGGCCTATAATTCCTGGCAGTTCTGGGATGGGCGGCGCGACAGTTTGTGGGCGCAGGCGATTACGCCGCTTGAGGACATTCGCGAACATGGCGGCAACCGGCTTTTCCATGTGCGTTTGATAGCTGAGCGCTATCGCGAGCGTTATGAAAGCCTGTTCGGTCCGCTGCCTGATCTCGCAGGCCTGCCGGATCATGCGGGGCCGCTTGGCACGCTTGCCGAAAAGGCCGCCTGGCGCGCGATACCGCCTGATCGGCAGGAGGCTATCAACACCGCCTTTGCCAATATCGGCAAGGCTATGGCCGCATTCGAACGCACGCTTCTGCCCGCGGAAACACGCTTCGACCGGCATGTGACAGCCCTTGCGTCAGGAAAAGAGCCAGCCGGCGACGCTGCCTTTTCCGAGCTCGAAAGCGAGGGGCTGAAGCTCTTCATTGGCAGCGCGGGATGCACCAACTGTCACAACGGGCCGCTGCTGACAGACGGCCAGTTTCACAATACCGGCGTGCCTGCCGACCCGGCCAATCCCGAAGACCGGGGGCGCGCCGGTGCTGTCAGGCAGGTGATTTCCGACCCCTTCAACTGCCTCGGCCCGTACAGCGACGGCTCCGAAGCCGATTGCGACGAGCTGGAATTCATGGTGCCAGCGGGGGAGGCTCTGGAACGCGCCTTCAAGACGCCTTCGCTGCGAGGCGTGGCCGATCGCGCGCCGTTCATGCATGCGGGGCAGATTCTGACGCTGGAAGACGCGGTAGATCATTACAATCGCGCGCCGGACGCGCCTTCAGGGCAAAGCGAAATTCAGCCGCTCGACCTAACCGACCGGGGTCGCGCAGCACTTGTCGCCTTCCTGAAAACCCTCGGCCCTTAGCCGTCCTTCACCGTCTCCATGGCAACGAAGGTCGATGTGTGCTCGACATGCGGCAGCGACGATATACGCTCGCCCAGCACGCGGCGGTAGGCGGCAATGTCGCTGGTACGCACCTTGAGCAAATAATCGAAGCTCGCAGCGATCATGTGGCACTGCTCGACCTCCGGGATTGCGGAGGCAGCATCGTTGAAGGCGGTGAGGGCGCTCGAGCGTGTGTCCGATAGCGTGACCTGCACAAAGGCGACATGGCCTTCGCCCATGCGCTCATGATCGATCAGAGCGGTGTAGCCGCGAATGATGCCGTCGCGCTCCAGTCGCCGCACCCGCGCCTGTACGGGCGTCTTTGTCAGGCCGACCCGGTTGGCGAGCTCTGCCATGGAGAGGCGTCCGTCGGCAGACAGTGCGGCAAGGATATTCCGGTCGATGCGATCCAGTTGGGCTGTATCGGGTGATTTCATAGTCTGTTCGATCCAATGAGGCGTGCATCATTAGCGCGGAACGCGCCGCAGCGCCAGATATTCGGGTCATATGACTTGCGAGCTTCGTGTTAGATTGCTTCACTTTCCCGGATTTGGAGCTTCTGCATCATGACTGCCGCCCTGACCGAGCTGCGCAAGACGATCCGTGCCAACACATTGCCGGACGAGACTGAGGCCGTAGCGCGTCTCGTCGAGACAGCTGCGCTTTCGCCTGACGATCGAGCGGCGATTTCGGCCGATGCGGCTGGGCTCGTGCGAGCCGTGCGCGGCTCGACCAACCCGCAGCTCATGGAGGCGTTTCTCGCCGAATACGGGCTTTCGACGCGCGAAGGTGTCGCACTGATGTGCCTGGCGGAGGCGCTGCTGCGCGTGCCGGATGCGGAGACCGTGGACGAGCTCATCCGCGACAAGATCGCACCGCACGACTGGTCGGAGCATATCGGCGATTCCGGGTCGATTTTCGTCAACGCCTCGACCTGGGCGCTGATGTTGACCGGCCGGGTGCTGGAAGAGGGCGAGGCGGGGATTGAAGGCACGCTGCGCTCGCTGGTGCGCCGCCTTGGCGAGCCGGTCATTCGCCGCGCCGTCGGCACGGCCATGCGCGAGCTTGGCGAGCAGTTCGTGCTTGGCCGCAACATCAAGGAAGCGCGCAAGAACGGCTCCTCGGCGCGTGCGAAGGGCTACCTCTATTCCTACGATATGCTGGGCGAGGCGGCGCGCACTGAGGAGGACGCCAAGCGCTACTGGAAGGCCTATGCCGACGCCATAGCGGAACTCGACAGCGGTTCTGAAGGCAACGACATTCGCAAAAATCCGGGCATCTCGGTCAAGCTCTCCGCGCTGCATCCGCGCTACGAGCTGGCGCAGAAGGAGGCAATGCTGCCGGTCATGGTCAAGCGGCTGAGGTCGCTTTGCCACGCCGCCCACAATGCGCGAATGGGCCTCAATATTGACGCGGAGGAGGCCGACCGGCTCGACCTTTCGCTGGACGTGATCGAACAGGTTCTGTCCGACGAGGAGTTCGCCGACTGGGCCGGTTTCGGCGTGGTGGTTCAGGCGTATGGCCCGCGCGCGGCGTTCGTGATCGACTGGCTGCATGCGCTGGCCGAAAAGCTCGACCGCCGCATCATGGTGCGGCTGGTAAAGGGCGCTTACTGGGACACCGAAATCAAACGCGCGCAGGTACTTGGCCTGCCGGGTTATCCGGTTTTTACCCGCAAGGTGAACACGGATGCGTCTTACATCGCCTGCGCGCGCAAGCTGCTCGGCATGACCGACCGCATCTACCCGCAATTCGCCACGCATAACGCGCATACCGTTGCCGCCATCCTGAACATGGCCGGCAAGGATCGCGATGCATTCGAGTTCCAGCGTCTGCACGGCATGGGCGAGGCGCTGCACGAGACGGTGCGCAAACGCGAGGGCACGCGCTGCCGCATCTATGCGCCGGTCGGCGCACATGAAGATCTGCTTGCCTATCTGGTGCGGCGGCTGCTCGAAAACGGAGCCAATTCGTCCTTCGTACACCAGATCGTGGATGAGCATGTGCAACCGGAGCAGATTGCCGCGGACCCATTCGAACAGGTGCTGAGCAGCGCCTCTGCACACAACACCGCGATCCCGATGCCGGCGGACATATTCCGCCCGCAGCGCCCGAACTCCGCCGGCTTCGACATCGCCTACGCCGAAACGCTGACGGTGCTGGGCGAACAGATGTCGCCCTTCGCCGCCCCGCATCGCTGGCAGGCGGCGCCGCTGGTGGCGCGCAAGGGCAAGGGCGGCAAAGGTCGGGATGTGGTCAACCCGGCCAATCACGACGATGTGGTCGGTTCGGTGGTCGAGGCAACGTCGGCGGATGTCAAATCCGCAGTGTATTCGGCCCTGAAGGCGCAGCCGGCATGGGCGGCACGGCCGGTGAGCGAGCGCGCAGCGCTGCTGTCGAAAATCGCCGAACTTTATGAAGAGCACACCGGCGAATTCCTGGCACTTGCCACCCGCGAGGCAGGCAAGACGCTGGCGGATGCCGTGGCCGAGCTGCGCGAGGCAGTGGATTTTCTGCACTATTATGCTGTTGGCGCGGGCAGCGCGGAGAAAGGCAGCGATGCGCGCGGCGTGATCGGCTGCATCTCGCCCTGGAATTTTCCGCTGGCAATCTTCACCGGCCAGATAGCCGCCGCCCTTGTGACCGGCAACGCCGTGATCGCAAAACCCGCCGAGCAGACATCGCTGATCGCCCATCGCGCCGTAGAGCTGATGCGCCAGGCCGGTGTTCCTGCCGACATCATCCAGCTACTACCGGGCGATGGCCCGGCCGTCGGTCAGCCGCTGACGGCCGATCCGCGCATCGCCGGCGTGTGCTTCACCGGTTCGGTCGAGGTTGCGCGGGCGATCGAGCGCCAGCTAGCAAAAACTGCCGCGCCCGACGCAATGCTGATCGCGGAGACGGGCGGTCTCAATGCGATGATTGTCGATTCCACCGCATTGCCCGAGCAGGCCGTGCGCGACGTGATCGCGTCGGCTTTCCAGAGTGCCGGTCAGCGCTGCTCGGCGCTGCGCATGCTCTATGTTCAGCGCGACGTGGCCGACAAGGTGATCGGCATGCTGCGCGGAGCGATGCGCGCTCTTTCAGTGGGCGACCCCTGGCAGATTTCGACCGATGTCGGACCTCTGATCGACGATGAGGCCAATCGCGCCATAACTGCCTATTGCGAGGAGCTGATCGCTGCCGACAAGCTGATCGAAAAGCTCGAGACACCGCGCGGCGGACATTTCCTTGCGCCGCACCTCTTCCGTGTGTCGGGCATCGAGGAACTGGAACGCGAGATTTTCGGACCAGTGTTGCATGTCGCGACCTTCGAGGCCGACGAGATCGACAAGGTAATCGCATCGGTCAATGCGCGCGGTTACGGGCTGACCTTCGGGCTGCATACCCGCATCGATGCGCGCGTTCAGCACGTGATCGACCGCGTACGCGCCGGCAATCTCTACGTGAACCGCAACCAGATCGGCGCGGTCGTCGGGGCGCAGCCATTCGGCGGTGAGGGGCTCTCGGGAACCGGTCCCAAAGCCGGCGGGCCGCACTATCTCAAGCGCTTCCGCAAGCAACTGGGCGACCATGCGGTCGAGATTGCGGCGGGGGCCGAGGGCAGCGCCATCGTCATTCCCGCAGACAAATTGCCGAACGCCGAGGATGATGGCTGGGCGGCGCGCCAGGACCGCATTGCTACGCTGCGCAAGCTTCTGCGCGGCAAAGCGGGTGATGCAATCGCAGCGGCCGCGGCACTCGACTTCGGCCCGATCGATCTGCCCGGGCCGACCGGTGAGGCGAACACTCTGGCGTTGCATCCGCGCGGGCGCGTTTTGTGCCTTGGGCCTAATCCTGAAGCACTGATTGCGCAGGCCGTGCAGGCGCTTGCCGCCGGAAACGCGGTCGTCGCGGTCGCACCTGGGGCCGTTGCCGCGCTGTCGCCCCTCACTGGCAAAGGGCTTCCCGTGGTCGCCTTCGACGGCGTGCTGGACCGCAAACAGCTCGCAGAACTCGATATCGACGTCGTTGCCCTTGCCGTTGTGGGCGAGGCGTTGCGCGAGGTCCGGCAGGTTCTGGCCGGCCGCCAAGGGCTCATCGTGCGATTGGTTTCGGAAGTGATCGAGGCTGATGCTTATGCGCTGGAACGGGCGACCTGTGTGGATACAACAGCGGCCGGCGGCAATGCGAGCCTGCTGGCCGCCGCGGAATGATCCGGCCAGCAGTTAAAGTTGACTAATATAGTCAACTAATATAGCGATAAGCTGATTGCGAATGTCAGCTTATCGCAGTCGGCAAGCCAACCGAAAACGGGGAAGTCTTATGTCCGGCCCAGTGCATATCGTTCACCCATCCCAGCCGCTGAAGAACTTTTCGGCTCTCAACCCGCAGCCCGTGCGCACGCTTTCGAGCAGAAACCTGTTCGAGGGGCGGCGCGAGATCGCTATCGAGCACGGTGAATCCATCTACCGGCTGAAGATCACCCGGCAGGGCAAGCTCATTCTGAACAAATAGTCGGAACTATCCGGCTGGTGGCGTCGTCTGAAACTAGGCCGACGCCGCCACTTCCATCGCGTCGATGCCGAGCAGGCTACGAATCGATGGCCGCGCCGCAATCAGATCGGCGATGGTATAGCCCTCAAGCACCTCGAAGAACGCGCCCAGCGCCTTGCGAAGCGCTTCGTTGAGCGCGCAGGAATCGACAAGCGGGCAGTCGGTCTCACCGTCCTCAAAACATTCCGCCATCGCGAAATTGTCCTCGGTCACGCGGACGGCGTCGAACAGCGTGATCTCCGCTGCCGGCTTGGCCAGCCGAATGCCACCCTTGCGGCCGCGAACGGTTTCAATCAGCCCGCTTTCGACCAGCGGCTGCAATATCTTGAACAGAAACAGCTCTGACAGCGAATATGCCGCCGCAATCTCCTGGACGCGGCTCAACCGGCCGTCATTGGCCGCGCAATACATCAGGATGCGGATTGCGTAATTCGTCTGGCGTGTCAGGCGCATTGGTTTCCTGCCAATCGATATTGTCGAAACAGCAATTTAGAACAATTCCAGAATAAATCTAGCCCGCAAGGGTCAACTTTTATCGCGAGCGGAAGGGGTTGCCTGTTGCGCGCCGCGGGCGCATGACGTTGCGGCACCAAGCGGGAGACCTAAATGCTACAGGATGTGCGGCCGGGCCAGCGGCCGACCCAGCTGGACGAAATGACAGGTCTGGTGGGGCAGGAGCTTGGCGTTTCGAACTGGGTGATGGTCGATCAGGCAATGATCGATCAGTTCGCCAATTGCACCGGCGACCACCAGTGGATCCACGTCGATGCCGATCGTGCCGCGCGCGAGATGCCGACCGGAACGACGATCGCTCATGGGTTCCTGACGCTCTCACTGATGGCAGCGATGTCTTACGAGCTTGGCGGCATCCCATCTGGCGTCCATTCCTCGCTCAATTACGGCCTCGAAAAACTGCGCTTTCTGTCGCCTGTGCGTTGTGGCGCGCGGGTGCGCCTGCGCTGCAGCCTTACGGGCTTCGACGAAAGATCGCCGGGCCGTTTTCTCATGCGGCGCGCCAATACGATGGAGATCGAAGGCGGGGACAAACCGGCGCTTGTTGCGGATTCACTGACGCTGCTGATCGCTGAGTAGCTAGGCCGCGTCCGGCTGCTTGGCAGGCGCGCTGTTGGCGAATGCCGGGATTTCCATACAGGCAGCATTGATGGCCGCGATTGTGGGGTAGGGCGCCATATCGACTTCGAAGCGGGCATTGTTGGTCACCTGCGCGACGAGGCACAAATCGGCTATGGTGACCTGATCGCCATGGCAGTAGCGCCCGGTCTCGCTGCTCGTGGCCAGCATCGTCTCCAGCGCCTCAAAGGTCGCGGCCACCCAGTGGCGGAACCACGACGCGATTTCGCCGTCATCGGCGCCATAGCGTTTTCGCAGTTCGTTGAGCACACGCAGATTGTTTACCGGGTGGATGTCGCAGCCGATCATCTGCGCGATCATGCGTACGCGAGCGCGGCCATGCCGGTCTGTCGGCAGCAGCGCCGGTTCGGGGTGCACCTCGTCCAGGAATTCGAGAATGGCTAGCGACTGCGCGATCATCGTGCCGTCGCTCCACACAAGAGCGGGCATCAACCCCTGCGGATTGACGCCGAGATAACTCTCTTCGCGATGCTCGCCGGTGCGCAGATTGTGCGCCACATAGCGGTAGTCGATGCCTTTCAGGGCCAGCGCGATGCGCACGCGATAGGAGGTCGATGAGCGGAAATAGTTGTGCAGGACGATTTCGCCCACCGGAAGCCTCCCTCGTTCGTCCAACCGGATCAGTCGCCGTAAGGCACCCAGACGTTTTTCACTTCAACCGAGCGCCGCAGCATGGGATCAAGCGCACCATCGCCGGCCTGCCAGTCGGGCAAGCGCCCGTTGGTCGTCCAGATCCGCTTGAGATTGCCGGCCGATTCTAGCTCGACTGCCTTACAGGTCTCTTGATCGGCGATCACCCACAGACCGTCGAGATCGTCATGCTTGGCAAGCACACGCGCGAGTTCGTTGCCCTTGCCGGTTACGATGTTGACCGCTCCGGCAGGGACGTCCGAAGTTTCGATGATCTGGTAGAGGTCGGTCGCGATCAGCGGCCAGCGCTCCGAGGGAATAGCGACCACTGTGTTGCCCATCGCAAGCGCCGGGGCCACCGTGCCGATGAAGCCGAGCAGCGGATTCTGATCGGGCAAGACAATGCCGAGCGTGCCCACCGGCTCATGCAGGGCGAGCGTGACGGTGCGCGACGGCGGCTGGTGAACCGAGCCTTCGAACTTGTCTGCCATGCCGGCGGCGGCAAAGAGGCGCTCGACCGAGGCATCCACTTCCGCCCGCGCAGCCTTGGCCGACGCGCCGGTAAGGGAGGTTAGTCGGGCCGTGAATTCATCAGCGCGTACGGACAGGTTTTCGCCGAGGAAATAGAGCACCTGCGCGCGATTGAACGCGGTAGCCGAGGGCCATGCCGAGCATTTGCGGGCAGCGGCAACCGCTTCGCGTATATCCTTGCGGTTGCCGAGGCCCGCTTCGCCGGCAAGCCGCCCCTTCGCGTCGTAAACGCGGTAGGCGTAATTGCCGTCCGGCCGCACCTGCTTGCCGCCAATGAAAAGCTTGGGCGTGCGGTCGATGAAATCGGCCGACACCGGCTCCTCCGCTTTGCCTTCAGCCTTTTCCTTGAGCGGCGTCGAAGGCTTGGACATCAATGCGAGATATTCGAACATGCCTTCGCGGCCGCCCTCGCGCCCGAAGCCGCTCTCGCGATAGCCGCCGAACCCGCAGGCGGCGTCGAACATGTTGGTGCCGTTGATCCAGATCACGCCGGCCTTCAGCTGCGGCGCGGCATGGAGCGCGAGGTTGATGTTCTCACTCCACACCGAGGCCGCAAGGCCGTAGCGCGTATTGTTTGCGAGTTCGATCGCCTCGGCGGTGTTGCGGAACGTCATGGCGGCCAGTACCGGCCCGAACACTTCTTCCTGCGCCAGAATGTTGGCGGGCGCGACATCCATCGCCAGCGTGGGGCGGTAATACCAGCCATTGCCAGGCAGTTCGCTGTCGGGCTGCCAGCAGGTGGCGCCTTGTTTCGCGCCTTGCGCCACCAGACCCGACACGCGCTCCAGCTGGGTCGTGTCGACCAGCGGGCCGATATCGGTGTTCTTGTCCAGCGGGTCGCCGAGCCGCAGGCGGCTCATGCGGGTTTTCACCTTGGCCAGGAACGCGTCGGCGATGCCTTCCTGGACGAGAAGCCGCGAGCCGGCGCAGCAAACCTGGCCCTGATTGAACCAGATGCCGTCAACCAGACCCTCGACCGCCGAATCGAGGTCGGCATCCTCGAACACGATGAAAGCCGATTTGCCGCCGAGTTCGAGCGAGAGCTTCTTTCCCGTGCCGGCGGTGGCGCGGCGGATGATCTTGCCGACCTCCGAGGAGCCGGTGAAAGCGATCTTGTCGATGTCGGGATGGTTGACGATCGCTTCGCCGGCTTCCGGGCCGCCATGGACGATGTTGACCACGCCTTTCGGCACGCCGGCATGTTCGCAGATTTCGGAAAACAGGATTGCGGTCAGCGGCGTGAATTCGGCCGGTTTCAGCACCACCGTGCAGCCAGCAGCGAGTGCCGGCGCAATCTTCCAGGCAAGCATCAGCAGCGGGAAATTCCAGGGGATGATCTGACCCGCGACGCCGACTGCCGTGTGATCGGGAAACTCTTTGTCCAGCCGCTGTGCCCAGCCGGCATGATGGATGAAGTGGCGTATCGCAAGCGGCACATCGATATCGCGGCTTTCGCGGATCGGCTTGCCGTTGTCGATCGATTCCAGCACGGCGAAGAGGCGCGCATGACGCTGCATGGCGCGGCCGATCGCGTAGAGTACGCGGGCGCGGGCGTAGCCGCCTGCCTTCTGCCATTTCGGCAGCGCTTTGCGGGCGGCGGCAACCGCGGCTTCGACATCCGCGCTGCCGGCTTCCGAAATCTCGGCGAGCTTCGCGCCGTTGGAAGGCTCAAGCACGCTGAAGGTCTTGCCGCTCTGTGCGGCTTTCCATTCACCGCCGATGAACAGCGATTTCGTCAGGTCGCGGGCGGCATGCCAGGCATCGGCCTCGCTGCGCGATTCCGGTGCGGCCGCATAGTCCATCGCGTCATAGCGCTCGATAATATTCACGGCTGATGCTCCCAGCGTCACGCCATTGCGTGGCGGTAATTGGCCGAATAGCGGCCGGTCAGGTGATGTTCGAGCTGGCGCTCGATGTCGGTCAGAAGGCTCGAAGCGCCGAAGCGGAAGAGGTCCGGTTCGAGCCAGCGGCGGCCGAGTTCTTCTTTCATCAGTACCAGCCAGTCGAGCGAGGCCTTGGCTGTCGAGATGCCGCCGGCCGGCTTGAAGCCGATTTTGTAGCCGGTGAGCTCGAGATAGGCGCGGATTGCCCGCACCATGGTGAGGCCGACGGGCAGGGTGGCATTTACGGATTCCTTGCCGGTCGAGGTCTTGATGAAGTCTGCGCCCGCCATCATCGACACCATCGACGCCAGCATGACATTGCGCAGTGTCGATAGATCGCCGGTGCCGAGAATGACCTTCAGATGCGCTTCGCCGCAGGCTTCGCGGAAGGCGGCCACCTCGTCATAAAGTTCCTGCCAACGCGCCTCGTAGACCAGTCCTCGCGGTATCACGACGTCGATCTCATCCGCGCCATCGGCGACCGAGGCCCGGATTTCCGAAATGCGCGTTGCAAGCGGCGACAGACCATGCGGGAACGCGGTGGAGACTGCCGCGACGTGGATTCCCGTGCCTTTGACGGCCTCGACAGCGGTCGAAACGAAGGGATGGTACACGCATACGGCAGCTGGCCGGATGGGGCGCTTTTTCAAACCCAAGGCGTCAAACAGATCCGGCCGCAGCGGGTTGCGCGCCTTGGCGCAGAGCCGGCGCACCCGCTCAGGCGTGTCGTCGCTGTTCAGCGTCGTCAGGTCCATCACCGATATCGAACGCAACAGCCAGGCGGCCTGGTTGTCGCCTTTGATAGAACGGCGCTTGGCCAACGTTGCAACTCGGCGCTCCAGTGCACTGCGATTGACCGCGCGCATGGCTTCCAGAACGCCGAGGTCGAGCGGCATTCCGGGGTTGCGGACCAACGCGTCATCGTCGGCCTCCCGTGGGGTCGGCGAAGCCGCCCCTGGCAATGGATGGACGCTTGCGCCGGTTGCGGCGTGCTGGGTGTTACTGACCATTACGATACCCGAAATCTGACAAAACAGGCCCGAAGTACACCCGACGCGATGCCGGGACAGTGGGCTCCTCCGGCCGATGTTATCTCATGGCTTGGTAGGCCGAAACAAGGCGGATCACTGGCACAGCCGCTCTACCATCTTGACACAGCCGGGCGCGTGACCGACCAACCATGGCGCGCGCAGAGCATTCGACGGAGCAGATCGCATGACGCAGTCCTCGTTCGAAGTTGTGATTATCGGTGCGGGGCATGGTGGCGTCGAACTGGCAGCCGCGCTCCGGCAGCACAAGTACGAGGGCTCGATTGCGCTGGTCTCCGATGAGCCGGACCTGCCTTATCAGCGCCCGCCGCTCTCGAAGGATTACATCAAGCGCGCTGCCAACACGCCCGCGCTGGTGCTGAAGCCGGAGAGTTTCTTCGCCGACAATGCCGTCGATCTGCGGCTCGGCGTTAGAGCGGAGGCGGTGAACCGCGAAAGCCGCTCTGTCGCACTTTCGGATGGCAGCAGCATCTCCTACGGCCATCTCGTTTTCGCGACTGGCGCGCGCAACCGCAAGCCGCCAGTGCCCGGGCTCGACCACACAAACATTCTGGAGTTGCGCACGCTCGCCGATGCAAACCGCATCGTACAAGTGCTGCCGAACACCAGGCACATCGCCGTAGTCGGGGGCGGTTTCATCGGTCTGGAAGCCGCCAGCCTGTTGCGCGGTATGGGGATCGAGGTCGATGTTGTCGAGATGGCGCCTCGGCTGATGCAGCGTGCCGTGACCGAACCGATGTCGGCCTGGTTTCTGGGCCACCATGAGGGTGAGGGGAGCAAGGTGCACCTTTCGACCTCGGTCGCTGCGGTTGAACATGGCAGCGCCGGCGCGACAGTCGCGCTCTCCAACGGCGGTTCAGTTCAAGCAGACGCCGTTTTGCTTGCGGCCGGCGTGCAGCCCAATACCGATCTCGCCGAAGCCTGCGGGCTGGAGGTGGCAAACGGTATCGTTGTCAACGAGCATCTGATGACCAACGACCCTGCCATATCTGCAATCGGCGATTGCGCCGCCTATCCGAGCCATCACCTCGGCGGTATGGCGCGGCTCGAGGCGGTGCAGAATGCGGTCGATCATGCACGTTGTGTCGCCGAACGACTGACCGGTCAGCCGAAACCCTATGACGCGCTGCCGTGGTTCTGGTCGATTCAGGGCGCTGCTCGGCTTCAAATCGCCGGGCTGTCGCGGCCGGGGCTCACCGAAATCGTTCGCAAGGGCGCTGACGAAAGCCGGTTTTCGGTGTTTCTATATGATGGCGGGGAGCTGGTCGCGGTCGAGTCCGTCAACAGCCCGGCCGATCATATGGCAGTACGCAAGCTGATCGGCAGCGGTATTGAGCTGACGCCCGAGCAGGCTGGGGATTCGGGATTCGACCTGAAGGCGCTGATTTCCGGAAGAACCGCGGCATAGGCACCGGAGGAACGATTTGAAACCGTTCACATTCAACACCTCGCCAAGCATCCGTTTTGGCGCGGGCTTGATCGATACACTAGGTGCGATCGCGCGCGAACGCATGAGCGGCAATGTGCTTCTGGTTACGGACCCCGGCATGGTAGCGACCGGTATTGTCGGGCGCGCGGTCGCTGCGATGGAAGCCGCAGATATTGAGGTGACGCAGTTCACCAAGGTCGAGGCCGATCCGCCGGAGGCGATCGTGCAGGAAGCCGCACAGGCTGCACGTGATTGCAAGGCGAGCGGCGTCGTGTCCGTTGGCGGCGGTTCCTCGCTGGACGTCGCGAAGTTGGCCGCGCTGCTGGCCGGTGGAGCCGAAAACCTCAAGGATGTCTATGGCGTCGGCAACGCGAAGGGGCCGAGGCTGCCGTTGATACTGGTGCCGACCACTGCGGGCACAGGCTCCGAAGTCACGCCGATATCGATCGTCACCACCGGTACCAACGAGAAGATGGGTGTGGTGTCACCGGTGATCCTGCCCGATATCGCTTTGCTGGACCCCGAGCTCACGCTCGGCCTGCCGCCGCATGTGACGGCCGCGACAGGCATAGACGCTATGGTGCATGCAATCGAGGCCTATGCTTCGGCCAGCCCCAACAACAATCCGATCTCGCGCAAGCTTGCCACCGAGGCACTGTCGCTTATGGGGCGCTCCATTGAGACGGCGGTGCATGAGGGCGGCAATATCGCAGCGCGCTCCGAAATGCTGCTCGGCTCCATGATGGCGGGGCAGGCTTTCGCGAATTCGCCGGTCGCCGCCGTGCACGCGCTGGCCTACCCGATCGGCGGGCATTTCCATGTGCCGCATGGGCTTTCCAATGCGCTGGTGCTGCCGCATGTGCTGCGCTTCAATACGAAGGTCGCGTATCAGCCCTATGCCGAACTTGCGCCCTATGCCTTTCCCGATCTGACGAAATTGGAAGGGCAGGAGCGGGCGGAAGCCTTCTGCCAGGCTCTGGCCGATCTTTCGCAGCGCTGCGGCTTGCCGCAGAAGCTGCGTGATGTCGGCATTGGCGAAGATGTGCTGCCCACGCTCGCGCGCGACGTGATGAACCAGACGCGGCTATTGGTGAACAATCCGCGCGAAGTGACCGAGAAAGACGCGCTCGCGATCTACCGCGCGGCCTGGTAGGTGAACTATGGCCTTAGGTTATTGCGTGTCTGAGTGGATTGTCTGTTTCAAATACTCGGACAGCCGTGCGATGTCTTGCTGGCCCAGCTTCAGGCCGAGTTTCGAGCGCCGCCAGATGATGTCGTCGGCGGTTCGCGCCCATTCCTTCTGCACCAGCCAGGAGACTTCGCGCTCAGTGAGCGTTGCGCCAAAGTCTTCGCCGAGATCGGCCGCATCGCGTGCATCAGCCAACATGTCCTTGGCGTCCGTGCCATAGGCGCGGGCGAGACGACGTGCCCAACGCTCGGTCAGGAATAGGTATTTCTCTACCAGCGAAGCCACCAGCGCTTCGAAATCCCGTACAGGGAAATCGCCGCCGGGCAGGGGGGCGCCGGCCGTCCACGGCTCACCCAGCTTGGGCCAGTGCGCACCGATCTTTTCCAACGCGTGTTCGGCGAGCTTGCGGTAAGTGGTGATCTTGCCACCGAAAATATTGACCAGCAGCGGCCCGTTCTTGTCCAGGACGATTTCATAGTCGCGGGTTGCCGCCGCGGCGCTACCCGCGCCTTCATCCTGGAGAGGCCGCACGCCGGAATAGGTCCACACGACATCCTCGGCGTTTAGCTGCTTTTCGAAATATCGGTTGGCGAAATCGAGCAGATAATCGCGTTCTTCGTCGGTGCAGAACGGGCGCTGCTCGAGATCGTCATGATCGACATCGGTCGTGCCGATCAGCGTGAAATCCTGCTCGTAGGGAATGGCAAATATGATGCGCCCGTCGGTGCCTTGCAGGAAGTAGCATTTGTCGTGATCGTAGAGCCGATTGACGACGATGTGCGAGCCGCGCACCAGGCGAAGCTTGATGGACGAGTTCTGTCCGATCGCGCCGGTCAAGGTTTCGGCTGTCCAGGGACCGGCTGCGTTTACCAGCATTTTGGCTCGAACGGTCCGCTTCTTGCCGCTTGCGCTGTCCTGAGTCTCGATCTGCCAGTGGTCGTCCAACCGGCGCGCCGCCGTCACTTTGGTGCGTACCATGATGGTTGCGCCGCGTGCCGCGGCGTCGCGCGCGTTCAGCACGACCAGCCGCGAATCTTCCACCCAACAGTCGGAATATTCGAACGCGGTCTTGAAGTCGGCCTTGAGCGACTTGCCTTCCGGTGCCTTTGTCAGGTCGAGACGGTCGGTGCCAGGCAGCAACTGCCGGCGGCCAAGGCTGTCATAAAGGAACAGGCCAAGCCGAATGAGCCAGGCCGGCCTGCGACCCTTCATGCCAGGCAAGACCGCGGTCAGAAGCTTGGAGGTCGGCGTTTCGCTGTCGAAACGCATGTCGCGGTGATAGGGGAGCACAAAGCGCATCGGCCATGAAATATGCGGCATGGCGCGGAGTAGCGTTTCGCGCTCGATCAGCGCCTCGCGCACCATGCGAAACTCGAAATATTCGAGATAGCGCAGGCCACCGTGAAACAGCTTGGTCGACGCGCTGGAGGTCGCCGATGCAAGGTCGTTCATCTCGGCAAGGCAGACCGACAGGCCTCTGCCTGCCGCGTCACGCGCAATGCCGCAGCCATTGATGCCACCGCCGATGATGAAGAGGTCGTAGGTTTGGTCTGCCATTGCCGCCAGTTTGGTATTTGATGCGCCTTAGAGGAGAGCCCGCGCGGTTTCCTCGTCGGTGACTAATATAGTGGCGGCGCCGCGGCGCAACACCGAGCGGATCGCAGTCTCTTTTTTTGGACCGCCTGCGCACAGAACGCGCACCGGGATTTTGCGGATTTCGTCAGGGCCGATGCCGAGGCACAGTGTGTTGAGCGGATGGTCCAGCACCGCGCCATCTTTGCCGATGAAACGACCGAGCAGATTGCCGACCGCACCGGCCTTTATCACAGCGTCGAAGTTCTCATCACCTGTCACGAGAGCGTTGCGCATGCTGCTCATTTCGGTGCCGCCGACGCTTAGAAGCGCAATATCGGCGTTCCGCGCCTTTGCCATTGCCGTCTGAACGACACTTTGAGCGTCGATTGCCCGTTTTGCTTCAACGCTGTCGCACAATATCGGGCCGGGGATATAGAAACACTCGGCACCGAGCCGATCCGCCAATACAGATGCCGCTTCGTATTTGTCCTGGCTCGAGCGCGTGGATAGCGAGCCGATCATGGATACGACCGTGAGATGCTGAGCAGTGCCCGGATCGATCGAATTGGCGAGCGCACGCAGCGTTGCCCCCCATGACGTAGCGACGGTCAGACCGTCGCGCAGCAGGTCGGCGACAACGCCGCTCGCATATTGGCCGATCACTGCGGACAACGAGATCGTGTCGCTCTCCTCCGACGGGCAAACGAAGGCAGCCGACAGCCCATAGGTTTCGATCAGGCTTGCCTCGATCCGCAAGCGCTCGGTGAAGGGCACATCGATCTCAATGCGCACCATACCCATCTCGCGCGCCTGGGTGAGCATCCGATGAACCTTGAACCGCGTGATGTTGAGGCGCTTGGCGACCTCCGCCTGCGTGAGGCCCAGCACATAATAGAGGTGAGCGGCGCGCGCCATGGTCTCGGTTGCCGCGTTGGGTGACGACCGTCCCCAATACTTGTTCATCGAACCCAGCTCCTCATTGGAAGACGGTACCCGGGTGGCCCTCGCGCGCCAACAATAATCGCATGCCCTAGCATGGTAGTGCACATATGTGCAATCAAGCAAAATATGTTGCACATATGTTGAACGTGTGCAATCAAGTGCGCTGGCGATCGGAAAGGGTGTTCGATTTGCGGGTAGGGGTTCTTTCTTGGGACAGGCCTTGGATCTGGCTGGCGCCGTTGATCGCAATGCTGGTCGCGTTCACGATCGTGCCCCTGATCTACAATGTGTGGCTGAGCTTCCACGAATATCACGCATTCAGCCGTCAGCTCCGCTGGGTTGGGGGCGCCAACTGGGCGCAGCTGGTTGCCGATGAGCGGATGTGGGAAGCGCTCGGCATCACGCTGGCCTATTTCGCAGTCACACTGACCGTCGAAGTCATCCTGGGCATGGCAATCGCATTGCTGCTCGATGCCGACGAGATTGGCTTCGGTTTCCTGCGCACGCTCCTGACGCTGACGCTGGTGGTGCCGCCTGCAATCGCCGGCATGATGTTTCTACTTATCGAAGACCCCGAATTCGGCGTCCTCACTTATGTGCTGGAGGTGCTCGGGCTTCTCGACAAAACGACGCCGATCCTGGCGACAGGCTCTACCGCGCTGTGGGGCGTCATGCTGGTCGATATCTGGCAGTGGACGCCGTTTATGGTGCTGATCTTCCTGGCCGGTCTTCGTTCGCTGCCGCCTGAGCCTTACGAGGCGGCGATGCTCGACGGCGCCTCGGGATTCATGGTGTTTCGCCGCATTACGCTGCCGCTCCTGCAAAAGGTGATCGCGGTCGCGGTGCTGATCCGCGGCATCGATATCTTCCGCATGTTCGACTACGTGTTCGTCATGACGTCGGGCGGTCCCGGCACCTCGACATACACGCTTTCACTCTATTCCTGGCAGCAGACGTTCAGCTTCATCAAATGGGGCTACGGAGCGACGCTTTCGCTGTTCACGCTCCTTATCATCCTTGTCGTTGCGAACCTGTTCATCTGGGTCGCGAAGGTGCGTTGGTGATGATGGTTCAATCCAAATCGACGCGCGTTCTGCGTTCGGTCGTCGCATGGGCGACGGTGCTGCTGTTCGCGTTCCCGCTCTATTACTGGCTGACTGTCGCGTTCAAGGACGGCAAGGAGATATTCAACTACCCGCCGCAGGTGTGGTCGTTCTCGCCGACGGTCCGTAATTTCGAAGAGATTTTCGGCATTTCGCTGGGCTTTGGCTTTGGCGAGCAGCGCGAGGTTCTGCCCGGCGGTGGCAACTGGCGCATGGCCCCCAGGCTCTGGGATTCGATCGTCATCGCAATCCTGTCGACCGGGCTGGCGGTCTCTATCGCGACGCTTGCATCCTACGCGCTCAGCCGCATGAACTTCTCAGGTCGCCACCATTTCGTGTCGTGGGTGCTGTCGACCCGCATGATGCCGCCGGTGGCCGTCGCGATACCGATCTTCTTTATCTACAATGAGCTCTCATTACTCGACACATATACGGGCGTCATTCTCGTTCATGCGCTCATGAACCTGCCGCTCGCTGTTCTTCTGATGAAGAGCTTTTTCGACGACATACCGCGCGAGATAGATGAAAGCGGCATGATCGACGGCGCATCGCGCTTCCTGATTTTTCGGCGCATCATCTTGCCGATGGTCAAAGGAGGGGCGGCGGCGACAGCCGTTCTCTGCTTCATCTTTTCGTGGACGGAGTTTTTGTTCGTCCTGACGCTCACGCAGACCGGTCTCAAAACCGTGCCTGTGGTGTCTTCCACCTTCGTGACGTCTACCGGAACCGCCTGGGGCAATATGGCGGCGCTCGGCGCCGCAGCCATGCTCCCGGCCTTCTTGTTCATCTTGCTTGTACAGAAACACCTGGTGCGAGGGCTCACCCTCGGCTCGGTCAAGCAATGAACCACTGCTGAACCACACAGGAGGAGTGTTATGAAAGACAGTGACCGCAAGTTATTCCGTGCCAAGATCGTGGACGACTACGTTCGCGGCCGCATGGATCGGAGGAGTTTTCTGAGAGGTGCTTCTGCACTCGGCCTCGGCGCCGGGGTGCTGGGCGCCGGCCTCGTTCGTCCGCGGCCGAGCTTTGCCGCCAATACCACGCTTGAACCGTCCAAGGACGTCCTTGCATGGGTGAAGGAGGTCTCGAAGCCTTTTGCCGGTACCACGCTTCGGCTGGCGACGGAATCGACGCCGCCATCCAACGCGATCAACAGCCAGCTGAAGCAATTTTTTGAAGAAGCTTCCGGCATGAAGGTCGAAATCGAGGTTCTGCCTCTGGAGCAGGTGTTGCAGAAGCTGACGCTAGACATCGCCTCTCAGCTTGGCACCTACGATCTCTACTACATCGATCAGTCCTGGGCCGCTTCCGTATCGCGCGACGTTTTTGATCCCCGCGAGCAGCTGGCGGAAAAGCCTGATCTGGCAATGCCGGACTACAATATCGATGACTTTCTGCCGGCACTTGTTGACGGCATCGCCAAATACGAAGACCGCTGGGTCGGTGTGCCTTACGACATTCCGATCTTCATCATGCAGTATCGGAAGGACATCTACGACAAGATGGGCTTCTCCGCGCCGGAAACGCTCGAGGAATATTACGAGCAGGCGAAGGCCATCACCGACGAGATGGGCCCCGACATGTTTGGCGCTAGCGGTCAGATGAAGTCGGGCCACTATTCGCTGGAGTGTGACTGGACGGCATGGCTGTGGGGTCACGGCGGCTCGATCTTCAATGCCGACGGAAAGTTCTCGGGCAATGACGAAGCCGGTCTTGCAGCCATGGAATACTGGGATCGGCTGAAGGCGACCATGCCCCCCGGCGTCACCGGCTGGACCTGGGACGGCCAGGGTCAGTCCGTCGCCCAAGGCGTTGCTGCGTCGATGATGTCGTGGGGCGAATTCTTCCCCTATTTCGACGATCCAGACGCAACCAAGGTCTCGGGGCTGATGGCTGCGGCACGCTGCCCGAAGCCAAAGGCGCTCAGGACAGTCGCAGAAACCGGCTTCGGAGAAATTCCGGGCGTCGGCCACCAGGGCGGCTCGTCACTTGCTGTCTCGCGTAACTCCAAGGCGCCCGATGCTGCGTGGATATTCATGCAGTGGGCGACTTGTTACGATACGCAGGTGCTGATCACCGCACTCGGCGGCGGAACAGGCCCGACCCGTGAGAGTGTCTATGACGATGAGCGCATCATCGCCAATCGCCGCGTCGGCGCAGGCACGACCCGCCACCTTGACGTCGTTCGCGAGACGATTGCCAAGGACATGGGCTCGGAGCCGGACCTGCCGCAGTGGGCGGAGCTGTCAAACGATACGATTCCAGTTCGTCTCGGCAAATATTTCGCCGGCGAATACAGCTCGGCCAAGGAGGCGATGGACGACATCGCTCAGGCGGCCGACAAGATCGTTTCCGCGGGCTGAACGCCCCACCTCCCAACGCGCGGCGGCCTTCCCGGGCCGCCGCGTGCACTGATCTGAATTCTGAGGTTGGATATGACCAACAAGCCGCTCGTGGCGATCACTGGCGCAAGTTCCGGCATCGGCGAAGCGACGGCGCGCGCATTCTCGACCGCCGGTCATCCGGTTTTGATGATGGCGCGCCGCATTGAAAAAATGCAGGCGATGGGCCTGCCGAATTCGATGTGCCGCAAGGTGGACGTGCTTTCGCGCGATGAGATCAACGCGGCCGTGGCGGACGCAGAGGCCGCATACGGTCCTGTCGACATGATGTTTGCAAATGCCGGTGTTGCGCGGCTGGCGGATATCGGGCGTCAGCCGCCTCAAGAATGGGACGAGATGATCGACATTAACACCAAGGGTGTGATGAATACGGTCAAGTCGGTCATGAACGGCATGATGGAGCGAAAGACCGGCACTGTCGTCATGATGTCATCCATCGCCGGCCGCAAGGTCTATCCCGACCACACTGTCTACTGCGGGACCAAATACTTTGTACACGCGGTGAGCGAGTCGCTGCGCGAATATCTGTCAGACTACAATGTACGTGTGCTCGTACTTTCGCCGGGCGTCATCGAGACAGAGGTGCTCTCCGGCGTTCTCGATGAAGAGACACTGGCGAACTACAAGGAAAACAAGGTCAAGATGGGCGGCGGCATCGGCGCAGACATCGTCGCAGGCCTGATCCTCAACGCCTATCAGCTCCCACAGAATGCGCTTGTGCAGGAAATCTGCATCACGCCGACACGCCAGAAGTTCTGAGGTCATCCATGGCGAATGTTGAATATCGCAGCGTCGGAAAATCCTTCGGTTCGGTCCAGGTCCTTGAGAAACTGTCGCTCGACATCGCGGATGGCGAGTTCGTTGTGCTGCTCGGATCGTCAGGCTGCGGAAAATCCACGCTGCTGCGCATGACCGCAGGGCTGGAGACCATCTCGTCCGGAGAGATTGTCATTGATGGCAAAGTCGTCAACGGCGTGCACCCGCGCGATCGCAATATCGCGATGGTGTTTCAAAACTATGCGCTCTACCCGACCATGAAGGTGCGCGAGAATATCGCCTTCAGCCTTGAGGTGGCGGGCAAGAGCAAGGACGAAATCGAGGCCCAGGTCGCGGAAGCCGCCCGGGTTCTGAACCTGACGGAATACCTCGACCGGAAGCCGTCGGAGCTTTCAGGCGGCCAGCGCCAGCGGGTCGCTATGGGTCGCGCGATGGTGCGCAACGCCAAAGTGTTTCTGTTCGACGAGCCGCTGTCGAACCTGGACGCCAAGCTGCGCGCGCATATGCGGGTCGAGATACGACAGCTCCACGACCGTCTCAAGGCAACCACAGTCTACGTTACGCATGATCAGATCGAGGCCATGACCATGGCCGACAAGATCGTGCTGATGCAAGGCGGCGGTATCGTGCAGGTCGGCACGCCAGATGATCTCTATGATCGGCCGGCTACACGTTATGTGGCGGAATTCATCGGATCGCCGCAGATCAACTGCCAGGATGGGGAGATCGTATCGAATGGCGGTGAGGCGCTGTTTGTGAATGGCGAATTGAAATTGCCGCTGCCGGCGAGCTATGCCGCGCATCAGGGCCGTCAGGTCACTTGCGGCATTCGCCCAAGCGACGTGGCTTTGAGTGACACTGGGCCCATCGTCGGCACGCTCCAGATCGCCGAGAAGACGGGTGCCGACAAGCAGATGCATCTGGACGTGAACGGCTCCGAATTCGTGGCCGTAGCACCGCGCCATACGCAAGGTGTGCCAGGTGACACGCTGCGCTTTGCGGTTGCCCCCGACAATATCCACCTTTTCGACCATGCAAGTGGTATTCGCATCGCTGCCTAGCAGGCTGGAGACATCGCCATGAAATCGCGCTGGAACCAGCAGGAACTGGATTTTGTGATTGCCGACTATGCCGGGAAAGGCATTGGTAGCGATCTCGCGACCCGCACCTACACAACGCGCATACTCGGCCAAGAGCCACTTCTTGTGCTGCATGGCGGCGGCAACACTTCGGTCAAGACGACGATGGCCGACGCGCTGGGCGACGTGCATGAGGTTTTGTGCGTCAAAGGATCTGGATGGGACATGGGCTCGATCGAGCCTGCGGGTCTGCCGGCGGTGCAATTGGAGCCGCTCGCCGCACTAGCGCGCAAGGCCAGCCTTTCAGATGAGGAGCTTGTGGCAGCGCAGCGGCGAATGCTCCTTGATCCGTATGCGCCAAATCCTTCGATCGAAGCGGTGCTTCACGCCATAATTCCGCGCAAGCATGTCGATCACACACATGCGAACGCGATCATCTCGCTGACCAATCAGCCGGATGGCGAAGACATTATTCGCGACTTGTTTCCGGATACGACGATCGTGCCTTATGTGATGCCGGGTTTCGTGCTGGCGCAGGAGGTGCGGCGTATCTTGGACGAGACCCCGGATGCCCGCCATCTGATCCTGATGAACCACGGCATCTTCACTTTTCACGACGATCCGCGTCAGTCCTACGACGACATGATCACCATGTGCGATGCGGCGGAGAAGCGGCTGGCCGCGGGCAATCCGCGCCCGTTCAAGGGCGCATCGCTCGCCGATGCCGCGCCGCTGGCAAAAATTGCACCGTTTGTTCGGGGTGCGTTGGCGCGGGAAACGGAAATCGAAGGACGGCCTGACCGGTGGGTGCTCGATTTCCGCACATCTGATCTGATCAGGCATTTCGTCGATGGTGAGAGTGTTGCCGACTACGCCACGCGCGGCAACGCCGCCCCGGACCATTCGATCCGCATCAAGCGTTTCGGTATGGTCGCGCCCGAGGCGGGAGCGCATGATTTCGCGGAGAAAATGAATGCCGCCGCCGCTTCATTTGCCGACAACTACTCGGCTTACTTCGAGAGGCAAAATCGGCGCGCGGGAGGCGGGTTCAGGCAGCTCGATCCCGTGCCCCGCATTGTCTATGTGCCCGGTCTCGGGTTGTTCGGGGTCGGCAGAACGGCCAAGGAAGCCGGCATTTGTGCCGACATTGCGGAGGCGACCGTCGATGTGATCACCAAAGCTGAGGGGATCGGTACGTTCGTCGCGCTTTCGGAGGATGATCTGTTCGATATTGAATACTGGTCGCTCGAACAGGCGAAGCTCGCGAAGGCTGTCGAAAAGCCGCTTCACCGGCAGGTCGCGGTTGTGACCGGCGGAGCTAGCGGGCTCGGCCGCGAAACGGCGGCCATGTTGCGCAAGGAGGGCGCTGAGGTTGCCCTGTTCGACATCGACGCGGAAGCCGTGACCGCGGTTGCCGGGCAGATTGGAGCATTGCCGGTCTGTTGCGACGTTACCGATCCCGCGGCGGTCGATGCGGCGGTTGCCAAGGTTTGCGAGACCTTTGGCGGCGTCGACATCCTGGTTTCGAATGCGGGGGCAGCGTTTCAAGGCAAGATGCTGGACGTCGATGACGGCTACTTCCGCAAGGCCTTCGACCTGAACTACTGGTCGCATCACTTCGTGGCGCGCGCCTGTGTGAAGGTCATGCGGGCGCAGGGCACCGGAGGAGCTCTGGTGTTCAACGTAACCAAGCAGGTGCTCAACCCCGGCCCGGAATTCGGCCCGTATGGCACTTCGAAGTCCGCGCTTATGGCGCTGGTCCGTCAATACGCGATTGAGCACGGTTCCGATGGCATCACGGCCAATGCGGTGAATGCCGATCGCATTCGCACCGGCCTTTTGACCGATGACTTCGTTGCCGAGCGTGCACAGGCGAGGGGCATCTCGCCCGAGGAATACATGCGCGGCAATCTGATCCGGCGGGAAGTGACCGGAACCGATGTCGCCGAGGCTTTTTTGCATCTGGCGAAGGCACGTAAAACTTCGGGCGCAATATTGACTGTCGATGGCGGCAATGTTGCCGCCATGGTTCGGTGAGCCTGCAGGAACTAAAGCGTGTCTCGGCCGAGCTTGGCCGAGATCGTCTGCACGTCCAGGGTGCGGGCGGAAACACGTCGATCAAGGTCGGCGAGACGATGTGGATCAAGGCTTCGGGCACGCTGCTCGCAGACGCCGATGAGAAGGACATTTTCGTCCCTGTTGATTGGCAGCCCTATCGGGAGGCGCTGATCGCCAATCCGCTTTCGCCGGTAAGTGCGCAGGATTTCGCGCTCGGCGGAACTTTGCGACCATCGATCGAAACGCCCTTGCATGCAGTGTTTGAAGATCGGGTTGTGTTGCACACACATTGCGTCGAAACCATCGCGTGGGCAGTGCGCACAGACGCCGAGCCTCAATTTGCGGCGCGGCTGGATGGCAAGTTCCGCTGGCATTTCGTACCCTATGCGCGGCCCGGCCAACCGCTTTTGCCTGGAATTCTAGAAGGCATCGAGCGGGGAGCGAACGTCTTCGTACTCGGCAATCACGGGCTGATCGTTCGCGATGAGACGGTGGAATTGGCCAACGATTTGCTGCGGGGCGTTAGCGAGGCTCTGCGACACCCGCCGCGCGTAGCCCGCGTAGAGTTGAGCAACGCCGAAACCTTGATGCCATACGTCGCGGCCGAGACCTGGATTTCGAATCAAATCCTCACGCACCCTCTGGCGAAAGCCATTCTCCGTGCGGGGCCGCTCTATCCAGATCATGTCGTGTTTCTGGAGTTAAGCCCGGTCTGGTGCGATACCCTTGAAGAGGCGGATGAAGCAATGCGGAATGAAGCGCCGGCCATCGTTGTGTCTGGCAGCGGCGCATTTCTCAATCCGCAGGCCAAATCTGGCGCCGCGGCAATGCTCGCCTGCTTCGCCGATGTTCTGTCGCGCCTGCCTGATGATGCAACTCTGCGACATCTCACACGCGCCGAATGCGCAGAGCTACTGGACTGGGATGCCGAAAAATACCGGCAGGCGCTCGGGCAATGAACAGCGGGCTATTTCTCGGCATCGACATAGGAACGTCGGGCGTGCGTGCCATCGTTATCGACGAGGCCGAAACGGTCCGCGCGGAGACGGCGAAGCGCTTCGGCGAAGATGCCAGGTCGCCCGCTGTCTGGCTTTCCACACTTGCTAGTGTGCTGCGCGAAATTGCCAGCCAAATCGAGATGGCTTCGATTGCTTCGGTCGCCGTCGATGGCACGTCGGGCACGGTGCTGGCTATTGATCAGGAGGGAACACCGTTTGCAGCACCGCTGATGTACGACGAGGCGGTCAGCGACCCGGAAACGCTCGAAGCCTTGAAGGCGCATGGTCTGGGCCATCTTGTGAGTACGGCGACAGGTCGCGCGTTCCATCTCGCGCGTTTCGCGCCACATGGTCGCGTTGTTCATCAGGCGGACTGGCTTTCCGGTCTGTTTAGCGACCGCTTCGATGTGAGCGACGACAACAACGCGCTAAAGACCGGTTTCGATCCCCAGGCGCGAAGCTGGTCGTCGGACGTCCACTCGTTGGGTCTCACGCCATATCTGCCGGAGGAGGTCTTTGCGCCCGGTGATTCGATCGGGCGGGCGAGGGGCCTGCTTGCGCAAGAGCTCGGTCTTTCGGGGGAGGCAATCGTAACGGCGGGAACGACGGACGGTTGCGCCGCGTTTCTGGCGAGCGGTGCAAAACGTGAAGGCGACTGCGTCACCTCGCTTGGCTCTACGCTGACACTGAAGCTGCTCTCGGCAACTCGCATCGAAGACCGCGATTCCGGGGTCTATTCGCATCGTCTGCTCGGCCAATGGCTTGCCGGGGGGGCTTCCAATTCAGGCGGGCGAGTGCTCGCGCATTATTTCGACGCGGAGGCCATAAGCAGGCTTTCAGAAGGCCAACGCGCCGATCCGCCAACCGGCCTTGATTACTATCCGCTTGTGTCGCCGGGAGAGCGTTTCCCGACTTGCGAACCGCAGATGCAACCGCGGCTCGAACCGCGACCGCAGGATGACGCTGTATTTCTGAAAGGAATGTTCGAGGGCATGGCGGAAATCGAGGCGGCCGGGTATCGGCGCCTAGCGGAACTTGGTGCATCGCCCGCCCGCAGGGTCTTCACGGTAGGTGGTGGCACGGTCAACCATCTTTGGAGAGAAATTAGAGCGTCGAGACTGAATTTGCCGCTTGAACGTCCAGCGTCGACCGAGGCGGCGTTCGGTGCAGCGTTGTTGGCAAGGCTTGGCGTGCAATGAAGAGATTTGCCGATCTAGTCGCTAGCTATGATGGCTTCATTTTCGATCAATACGGCGTACTGCATGACGGTCAGACGCTTTATCCCGGCGCGATTGATGCCCTTGAATCCTGTGCGGTGTTGGGTAAGCCCGTCGTTCTTGTAACGAACTCCGGGCGAACCGCTGCGGAGAATGCGGAGCGACTGGCGAGGCTAGGCCTCGATCCTTCGCTGTTTTCAGCTATCGTTACATCTGGCGATCTGGCGCAGGAGACTTTGACGGCGCTCGATGCCAGGGCGACCTACATCCTGGCTCGCGGCAGCGACCCAGTCCGCGGGGCGGGGCCGCAAACAAGCAACCCGGAGGAAGCCGATCTGCTGCTGATCGCCGGTAGTGAGACGGATACGGTTTCGGAGGCGCATTATCGCGGCATTCTCGGTCAACTGTCCGCGCGCGACGTGCCGGCGCTGTGTTCCAATCCCGACATGCAGATGCTAACTCCGAGCGGTCTGAAGCCGGGTGCAGGGCAGATCGCCGCTTGGTATCAGGATCTCGGCGGAACAGTCGCATATGTCGGCAAGCCCTGGCCGGAGATTTACGAGGCGGCCCTGCGAGCGCTCGGTCTCGGACCCGGGGCGAGAATTTGTGCCCTTGGTGACAGCATCCACCACGACATCCTTGGTGCGAACCGGGCGGGCCTGTCTTCCGCGCTTGTGCTCACCGGCTTAGGCGCAGACCTTACGCCTCAGGCGGTCTCGGATATGTCGTCCGACGATTTGCATAGGCCGGCACATATTTTGCGCTCGCTCTAGCCGGTTTCATCGCGACCGGCTGTGCTCAACAACAACGCGGTTCAGCGCCTCCTGCTGGCTCAGAAGCGCATCCCAGGCCATGCGCGTCTCTGGGCGCGGCGATTGCGCATTGCAGGTCGATGTCATGGCGGCGGCCGCACTGTCGAAATCAGGATACCAGCCAAGCCCAACAGCGGCCGTGATGCCTGCGCCGAGCGAAGACGCTTCGAGTGAGTTGCTGATTTTGACTGGAAGGCCTGACGCGTCAGCAATCATCTGTAGCCAAAGCTCAGAGGCGGAGCCGCCGCCGACTGCGACGATCTCCTCAATCTCGACGCCTTCGGACTGCATATCGTGCACCGAGCGCGCAATCTCGCCGGTAAGCGCCTCCAATACACTACGATAGAGGTGGCCCGGTCCGTGTTCCGGCGTCATACCGAAGAAGGCTGCGCGCGCATGCATCGACCAATGCGGGTTCATGCAGCCGGAGAGATAGGGGCTGACGAGCAGCCCTTGCGAACCGATGGGGACGGCTGTCGCGGCATCGGTCAGTTCGGCGAATGTTGCCGTATCCGAGGCTCCGCGCACAACGTTCTGGACAAACCAGTCGATGAAAAAAGTACCGGCGCGCAAAACACCTTCAAGAAAATAGCCGTCGCCGGTCGGCGATGACATTGTGCGCCAGGATTTTGAGATGAGTGGCTTCTTGTCCCAAGCGCCAGTGATGATTGCTGTGCCGAGATTGAGATAGGCGGTGCCGCGGCGCGCGGCGTTGCTGCCTAGCCCGGCGCACTGCCCGTCGCCGCCGCCGGCAAATACGGGCGTGCCCTCGGCGAGACCGGTAGCCTTTGCCGCAGAACTTGTGATCTTACCGGTTTCACTGCCGGGCGCGACGGTTTTCGCGAAGCTTGCGTCGGTGAGCCCCAGTGCTTCCAGCACGTCGGTCGACCATCGCTTTGAAGCTAAGTCAAAGATGCCTGAAGGGTCCGCGCTGGTCCAGCTCGAGATGGCATGACCGGTCAGGCAACGGGTCAGGTAGGCGTTTACGTCCAAGATCGCCGATGATTTCGCAAAAGCCTGGGGCTCATGGTGCCGCATCCATTCGAGCCGGTACAGCGGAGGCGTGACATCGACTGGCTTGCCTGTGATGGCATGCAGCTTCTCCGCCCCGATACGGTCAGCGAATTCGTGCATCAGGCAAGCTGAGCGCTCATCGAGCCATACCATTGCGCGACGCGATGGTGCGCCATTTGCCTCGAAAAAACCGATCGTCTCGCGCTGATTGGAGACTGAAATCGCAGCTGCATTGGCGAGATCAACTGTCTCGCCAAGCTGACGGATTGCGTCGCAGGCCGAGCTCCACCAGTTTTCAGGATCCTGCTCGAACCAACCTTCGCGCGGGCGTTCCATCGTGATCGGTGCGCGGCCCTCGCCAAGCGCGTTGCCGGACTTCGACCACGCGACCGCCTTTGTCATTTGCGTCGAGCTGTCGAGACCGATCACGAAGTTCTCCGCCATTCTATTTTTCCTCAACGAGCAGTTTGGCCAATGCAGTGTCCAGAACCAGGTGCGTGACCAGCCCCGCGCTCAGCGCTGCTTTTACGGCTCGGGCCTTATGGGTGCCGTTGCAGACGGCGAGGCGGATCGGAATCTGCGCGGCGGTCGCGAAATCGATTGCGATGGTTCGCTTTCTGAGCGGCCCCTCGGTTTCGCTTCCATCCGGCCCGAAGAAGCGGCCAAACGCGATGCCCACCGCACCGGCGGCGAGGTAAGCCTCGCGCTGTGTCGCGTCGAAATAACCTGGCTGTTCAAACACTGTGTCCGGCGACAGGTCGCCAATGCCGAAGACCAGCAGATCGGCTTTGGCGACAACGCCGAAATGCCGCGCCAGGGGCGGTTCCGCGTAAAGTGCGGCGCACAGAGACTCGGTTGTCAGATAGGTTGGCGCCAGAAGATTCAGGCACCCTGCGCCAAGTGCCGCTGCCACCGTCGAGGCGCAGATTTCGGGAGAATGGGCAGAAGGATCGATCGAACTCCCCGAAACCTGAACGACTGTGGCGTCCTCCAGATGAAGAGGGCGAAGCTGCGCTGCCAGTTCGCTCAGGGTTCGACCGGACGAAACGCCGATGGTCATGCCGGAAGTGGCCAGTTCGCACAGCACGTCGGCGCCGGCGCGTCCGACATGTCTTCTCTCATCCGTCAGCGATTGCGAAGACGGGACGATATGCGCTGCACCCAGGCCATACCGGGTGCGCAGTGCTTCGGAGAGAGCGTTCCTCTCCAGGATATCCTGCGAGAGTGTGATTGACACGTAACCCGCATTCTTGGCTTCGGCCAGGTATCCGGCCGCCGTCTGCCGGCTCACGCCGAGGGCTTCGGCAACCTCGTTCTGTGTTTTGCCCGCACCATAATAAAGCCAGGCAGCGGTGCGTATCACGTCGCCGGCGAAATGAAGTGGGCGCTTCGACGTCAAATCGGCCTCCTGTATCTGACGCACTTGACAAATGCCAATACAAGAATGCATCTGTCAAGTGCGCGCGTTAGAGCATGCAGAAAATGCACTTAACAGGCGGGATAGCCATGCCAAGCTCGGCCTTCAACTGGACCGAATTGATCGACGAAATCTGTGCGGGCACCTGGATTAGCCCGCTGAACGGCAAACGCTATCCTCCAGCTCCATACGATAAAATTGTCTTCTCGGAGTCGCTGGATGGCAGCGAAGCCGATCTAGTCGCATCGCTGGGGTTCGAAGGTCCGATTGCGGTGGTCTGCGACCCGGCAACCTTCAAGGCATTGGGCGAACGCGTGTGCAAGTCGTTGCGCACACTCGGCGAGGTGACCGAGATCATTCTCGACAACCCGCATGCGGACATGGCGACGGCGCGCGATCTTCAGCAGCGCCTGATGCCATTTCCCACTGCGGTGGCCGTTGGCTCTGGATCGATCAACGATCTGACCAAATATGCCACCCTGCAGAATGGGCGGCGCTACTGCGTCTTCGCGACCGCCGGCTCGATGAACGGTTACACCTCGTCGACGGCTTCGATGACCCTCGATTCCGGGCTCAAGGTCTCGCTTCCGGCGCAGGCGCCCGCCGGCTTCTTTGTCGACCTAGAAGTGTGCGCTTCGGCGCCAGCGTGGCTCAACGCCGCCGGTTTCGGCGACTGCCTGTGCCGTTCAGTTGCGCAGATCGACTGGTGGATGTCGCATCGCATGCTTGGCACGCTCTACAGGCATGAGCCTTATCTGATCGAGATTCCCGACGAAATAAGGCTCATGGAGCAGGCGAGGGGAATTGCCGAAGGCGACATCGAAGCCATCGGCACGCTGTTTCGTGTGCTCACATTGTGTGGGCTTGGCATAAACTTCACCGGCATCTCCAATCACGGCTCGATGGGCGAGCATCAGATTTCACACTACATCGACTGTTTCGCCGGCGATCGACACCCTGGTACAACGCATGGCCAGCAGGTAGGTGTGACCACGCTCACCATGGCGCGCATCCAAGAGCATTTCTTGGCGAGCGAGAGCCCGCCTGAGGTGCGTCCGACGCAGATCGACGAGGCCGATATGGCGCGCCGCATGGGTGCGCCGGTCGCCCGGCAATGCGCAGAGCATTATCGGGCAAAAGCCTTCGATCAGAAAAGCGCTGACGCTTTCAACGAACGTATGCGCAAGCACTGGCCGCAGCTGAGGGCTGAGTGTCTTGAGATGCGGGTTGGACCCGATAGGCTGACGAAGCTGCTTGAGGCCTCCGGTGGACCGACCACGGCGACGGCACTTGCCATCCCAACGGAGTTCTATCGCGAATCCGTCAGCCACGCGCATGAAATGCGCGACCGCTTTTCCTTCGCTGATATCGCTTGCGATAGCGGGGTGTTGTCGCAACTTGCCGCAGCTGAAAGCTGACCGTGAAGCCGATTGCAGAAATGCCGAAAGAGGTCGCGGCGGCGGTCAAGGTCGTTTTCTGCGACATCGACGATACGATAACGACCGATGGAAGGTTGACTGGCCCGGCCTATCAGGCGCTCGAAGACCTGGACAAGGCGGGGATCGCAGTCGCCCCGATCACCGGACGGCCCGCCGGCTGGTGTGACATGATTGCCCGGTTCTGGCCGGTCAAAGGCGTCGTCGGCGAAAATGGCGCGTTCTACTACGCATATGATTGGTCCCGGCGCCGCATGCGGCGGAATTTGCATCCGGTCGTTGCCGAACATGTCGCGCGTCCTGATCGCTTCGAGCGCATCAAGTCGCGCGTGGCGGCAGAGGTTCCCGGTGCTGCCATTTCTGCGGACCAGCCGTTTCGGCTCGCCGACCTGGCGATCGATTTTTGCGAGGATGTGGCGGCGCTTAGTGACGATGACGTTTCACACATCGCTGAGATTTTCCGCGAGGAAGGTGCGGTGGCTAAGGTCTCGTCGATCCACGTCAATGGCTGGTTCGGCGCGTATGACAAGCTGACCACATCGCGCAGACTGGCCTCCGACATACTCGGGATCGACATCGACGAAGCGAACGAGCGGATCGTGTTTGTCGGCGACAGCCCAAACGACGCACCGATGTTCGGCTTCTTCGAGAATTCCTGCGGTGTCGCCAATGTGCGTGCCTTCGATGGTCGCATGGAAGCCAACCCGAGTTGGATCGCCGACCGCGAGGGCGGCAGCGGCTTTCGTCAGATCGCCGACCACATCTTGTCATCACGCTAGAGGAGGGGCCCATGGCCACGGAAGCCAATGCACGCCGGGAGATTATCGACGCTTGTCTTGAGATGAACGCGTGTGGCTTGAATCAGGGCACGTCCGGCAACATTTCCATCCGCTATGAAGATCGGATGCTGATTTCGCCATCGGCTACGCCCTACAGGAAGATGAAGCCGGACATGATCGCGTCAATGGATCTGTCGGGCACGATGAAGCACGAATGGGATGGCCCGCTGAAACCGTCGACGGAGTGGCGCATACACTGGCAGCTGCTGAAGGACCGTTCGGATATTTCAGCGGTCGTCCATGCGCATCCGACCTACTGCACGGCGCTGGCGATTTTGCGTAAGCCCATACCGGCCTGCCACTATATGATCGCGGCGTTTGGCGGCATGGATGTGCGCTGCGCGGACTATCACACCTTCGGATCGCCGGAACTTGCCACCATGGCAGTTGAGGCCATGCAGGGCAGAACCGCCTGCCTGTTGGCAAATCACGGCATGGTAGCTGGCGGCATGGGCATCGAGCAGGCCATGTGGCGGGCAGTGGAGTTGGAGACGATCGCGCGCCAATATTATCTTGCGTTGCGGATGGGCGAACCGGTCCTGCTCTCGAAGGAAGCAATCGACGATACGTTCAAAATGTTCGCGGGCTACGGCGTGCAAGACGGGTGACTGAAGTTGAAGGCGCGTGCCTTCGGAGTTTCGTCGCCTGCGCATTTTCGATCAGATAGAATCATCGACAATCAGGTGCGGCATTCCTCTCGAGCACGCTTCGACCCGCGCATTGACGCGGAACGTTTTCGCTAAAATTTCTGACGTCAGAACATCTGCCGTGGGTCCGAACGCCTGCAACGTGCCTTCAGCCAGAACAGCTACCTTGTCGGAAAATTTCAGCGCTAGATTCAGGTCGTGCAGCGCGATCAGCACGAGCATACCGTTGTCGAGAGCGAGGTTTCGTATGCCTCGCATGACTTCGAGTTGCCGATGCAGGTCGAGTGCGCTCGTCGGCTCATCGAGAAGCAGCACCTGCGGGTTGCGCACGAGACATTGAGCGAGGCCAACGAGCTGGCGCTGCCCGCCGCTGAGTTCGGGCAGTTCCTCATCGGCCAGATGTGCGATGCCGAGGCCGGAAAGCACCAGGTCCACCTCGGTGAGGTCATTATCGCGCAAATGCCATCGGCTAATTTGCTTGCGTGCCAGCAGTACCGCTTCGAATACTGTCAGAACCGCGGTCGCGGTTTGGCCCTGAGGCATATAGGCAATCGCCCTGCCTGGATCGCGAGCGCCTTCGATGCGACATTCGCCGGATCCCGGCACAAGACCAGCTATGCGACGGAAAAGCGTGGATTTGCCGGCCGCGTTGGGGCCGATAACAGCGACGACCTCGCCCCCATTGCATCGCGCCAGCGTGACGTCGCGCAGAACCTGCCGCGCTCCAAACATTACGCCGAGACGGAATGTGCTGAGAGCTACCATATCTCCCTGCCGCTTTTCAGGATGAGATAGAGAAAGACAGGCAGTCCGATGGCGGCAGTCACGATGCCGATTGGCAGGGCTGCGCCGGGAACAACGATTTTGGCGAGAACCGAACTCAGCGACATGATCAGAGCTCCCGTGAGTGCGCTGGCAGGCAACAAGAAACGCTGATCTTCGCCGACCATCATGCGAGCGATATGCGGGCCAACCAGGCCGATGAAGCCGATCGTGCCGACAAATGCCACGGGAATGGCGGAGAGCAGGGAGACCAGGATAAGCGTTTCCAGCCGCAGTCGCCGAACGGGGATGCCGAAGCTCGCGGCTTGCGCCTCACCGAGCCGAAGTGCGGTCAGCTGCCAGCGACGATGCAGGAATATCGGCAAGGTCAGGCAGAGTGCGAGTGCGGTGATTGCCAGCTTGGGCCAGGTCGTCTTGGTCAGGCTTCCCATTGTCCAGAAGACAATGGCCGCGACCGCCTGCTGATCCGCAAAATACTGGGTGATGGCAAGCGCGGTGTTGAAGCTAAAGACCAGCGCAATTCCCAATAGGACGATGGTCTGGATGGAGGCCCCGCGTCTGAGACTTGCCAGATGGATCAGCAGAGCCGTAACCATTGCGACGGCGAATGCGTTGGCGGCGATCACGTAGTCGCCGGCAAGTGGAACGAGGGCAACGCCGAAGGCAAGCGCCAGTGCCGCGCCAAAGCTGGCGCCGGCAGAAATGCCGAGCGTGAACGGGCTCGCCAGCGGATTATTGAGGATGGTCTGGATTTGCGCGCCGCCAATGGCAAGCGCCATTCCGACCACGACTGCCATCAGCGCCGACGGCATGCGTATCGACCAGACGATGACGCGCATCTGCGCGTCCGCTTCGGCGGGCGTTAGGAGCGTGCGCACGATATCGGCGACCCCATAGCTGGCTGGGCCGGTCGCGACGTCGCCGACAAATGCCATGCACAGAGCGAATGACAGTGCAACGAGAACGAAATGCCGTCTGCTGCTCAAGGCGCGATAAGTGCTGCGCCCGACTATGGGCGCAGCATTGATGGATGCGTCGCTCACGAAGGACTTTCGGTCAATGTAACCGCATAGCCCGGCCGGTATTCAATCGGCAGGAAACGCCGGTGATATTCGGCAAATGTCGCATCGGGGTCCAGGTCTTGAAACAGCTCGGGGTGAAACCACTTGGCCAGCTGCTGCACCGCTACGAATTCATAGGGGCTGTTATAGAATTGGTGCCAAATGCCATGGAAATTACCGCTTTGCTGGGCCGTGATCCCTGCATAGGCGTCCCTGGTCGTAAACCATTGCAGCTTGTCGCGCAGCGTGTCCGTGTCAGCGCCGGGGCCAAGCGGAATCCAGCGGCCGCCCGGCACATAGGCCTCCCAGTCGGCGCTTGTGACCACCACATGTTCGGGATCGGCCACGATGACCTGCTCGGGGTTCAGCTGGCCGAAAGTCGAGGGGAGAACACCGCTGCCGATATTGTGGCCTCCGGCGAGTTCGACATATTTGCCGAAATTCTCGGGGCCGAACGTAAAGCAGCAATCCTGCGAGTAGCCGCCGATACGTTCGATAAACACGGTGGGCGCCGACGGTCGGTTTTCAGCGATGACGTCGGTAACACGTGCCATTGCCGCGCGGCGAAAGCCGATGATCTCTTCGGCACGCTGCTGACGACCCATGATCTCGCCTAGTAGGCGAATGGTCGGTTCGGTGTTCTCCAGTGGATGGTGGCGGAAATCGACATAGAGAACCGGAATATCCAGTTCGGCCAGCTTTTCTATGTATTTTGCGTCTTCATTGGCGCGCATTGCTTCGAGGTTGAGCAGCACCACGTCCGGCTTCTGGATGATGGCCGATTCGATATCGATCAGGCTGTCTTCCTGTCCTTTGAATGACGTCAACTCAGCGAGTTCAGGGAACGCCTCTCTATATTGCTCATAGGTGGCCGGGTCGGCCTCTATCAGATCATCGCGCCAGGCAACGATGCGGGCAAGCGGATTGTCCGGTTCAAGCGAGGCAATGAGATAAAGCTGCCTGCCTTCGCCCAGCAGCATTCTTTGCACTGGCGCTTTCACCGCGACTTCGCGCCCGGCGATATCCGTCACGGTGATCTTTTCGTGGGCATCTTCATCTTTAGCAAACGCTGCAATGGGGCAGGTGACAACGAGGCCAATTGCGAGGGCGCACAGCAGTGAGCGACGCATGATCATGTCGGCTTCCTTTGGTTATGGGCGCGCTCGGACGCAGGCCGAGCACAGTATTTTTGTGGCGAGAGGAAGCAGTTGAACGACAGCCTCCAGCCCTGGCGATGCATGACAATCGCGATGAGGTCGGTCGTGCGGCGGCTTCGTCGAAGCTGCGGCAAGTGCCCGATATCGCTCCCGTCAATGTCAGGCTGGCTTTCTTGACAATACTTCTCAAGAATTGCTGGCGAAGCGTCATTACTCGGCCTGCGCGGGGCCGTCAATGCGGGTGCGCGCCAGTTGCCGAGTTCTGCAACTTTGGTTGCTTATGGTGCCGTTGAATGAACCCTCTCACGAATGACACTGTCATCCTAGGAAGATACGTGTCGAGAGGTCACTATGAACGACCGTGAGCATCTGGCTCGGTTGCAGGAAAAGTACGGGTCCGCCTCAGGCGGCGACATTTTCAACGACGAATTCAGGCAAGTCGCCGAAGCGGTGTTTTCGGGCGATCGCCGCCCGCCGCCCTATAGCGGCGTCTCGACCCTTCTCGACGCACCGCATCAGCCCCTCGACACCGATATGCGTGCAGGCGAGGCGCTCGATATTGCGCTGATCGGCGTGCCTATGGATTTGGGCGTGACCAATCGCAATGGTTCGCGCTTCGGGCCGCGCGCGGTGCGGTCAATCGATCGTGTCGGGCCGTATCATCATTTGATGAAATGTGCGCCGCTCAGCCTGGCTACAGTCGCGGATGCGGGCGACGTTCCGTTTCGCAGCCGCTTCGACCTCGATATGTGCACCGAGGATATCGAGCAGTTCTACAAGCAGATCGTTGGTGCCGGGATCAGGCCGTTGTCTGTCGGCGGCGATCATTCGATCTCTTTCCCGATCCTCAAGGCGCTGGGCGAAGACCAGCCGGTCGGCATGATCCAGATCGACGCCCACTGCGACACCGCCGGCTCCTATGAAGGCCAGAAGTTCCATCATGGCGGACCATTCCGGAACGCCGTGCTTGCAGGTGTGCTCGATCCCAAGCGGACCGTGCAGATCGGCATTCGCGGCGCGACGGAATATCTGTGGGAGTTCTCCTATGAAAGCGGGATGACCGTTATTCATTCGGAGGATGTTCACAGGCGAGGGGTGGATGAAGTCGTCGCGCAGGCGCGCGAGGTCGTGGGCGACGGGCCTGTCTACATCTCTTTCGATGTGGACGGGCTCGATCCCGCATTTACGCCTGGAACCGGTACGCCGGAACTTGGCGGGCTTAGCACGCGCGAGGCGCTGATGATGATGGCCGGATTCGCCGGTCTGAATGTCGTGGGCGGCGATGTCGTGGAAGTTGCCCCGCAATATGAAGCGACCACCAACACGGCGCAGGTTGGCGCACAGATGCTGTTCGAAATACTGTGCCTGATGGTGCGCAATCCCGAATTTTCAAGGAAATCCGCATGACAATCGAACGTCTCGGCAAAGGCGGGCGCATGAGCCAGGCCGTTGTGCACGACAATGTCGTCTATCTGTCCGGGCAGGTCGGCTCCGGTGCCACGGTGGCAGAGCAGACCGCGGACGCGCTGGCGGAAGTCGACAAGTGGCTGGCAAAGGCTGGCACGGATAAATCCCGTATTCTCTCCGTTACCGTGTGGCTGGCCGATATGGCCGGATTTGACGAGATGAACGGAGTTTACGACCGTTGGATCGACCCGGACAATCCGCCTGCGCGCGCGGCCGGAGAGTCCCGGCTTGCCACGCCGGACTATCTCGTCGAGTTCATGGTGGTGGCGGCGCGCTGACATGAAGATGCTGGATGCTGCGGCGACCGAAGCCGCGCTGCCCTGGGCCGAGCTGGTCGATGTTCTGGACGAAGGGTTCAGGCAGGAATGCGTGAGCCCGGTTCGGCATCATCACGACTTCGATATTCCCGATGAGGGTGCGGGCACGCTGCTTTTGATGCCGGCCTGGACCGTCGGGCGGTATCTGGGCGTGAAGACCGTGGCGGTCGTGCCCGGCAATGGCGCGCGTGGTCTTTCCGCCGTGCAGGCCAGCTACCAGTTGCTGGATGCGGGAACCGGCCAGTTTCTGGCGATGATCGACGGCGCCACGCTGACCAACAAACGGACCGCGGCGGCCTCCGCACTTGCGGCGCGCTATCTCGCTCGCAAGGACGCTTCTCAATTGCTCGTCGTGGGAACCGGCGGTGTCGCACGTTCGCTTGCGCTGGCGCATGCGGCCGTGCGCGATCTAAAGTCGATTGTGGTTTGGGGCCGGACGTCTGCCAATGCGAGCGCGCTTGCCGAAGAACTGAGTGACGCCGGCCTGCCGGCCTCGGTCGCCGGCGATCTTGAAGCTGCGGCGCGGCAGGCCGATATCATCTCGACCGCGACCGTTTCGACCGAGCCCATCATATTCGGCGACTGGCTGAAGCCTGGCGCGCATCTCGATCTCGTCGGCGCTTTCAAGCCGACAATGCGGGAGAGTGACGATGCCGCACTCAAGCGCGCGACAGTCTTTGTCGACACACGCGCTGGTGCGTTGAAGGAAGCCGGCGACATCGTTCTCGCGATCAAGTCGGGTGCGATTTCGGAAAGCGACATCACCGCCGATCTGTTCGATTTGTGCGGGGGCGTGCATGCGGGTCGCCGCGACGATGCGGAGATCACGGCCTTCAAGTCTGTCGGCACGGCGCTCGAAGATCTCGTTGCGGCGACCTACGCATATGAACGCACCGCCGGCTGAGCGGGCCAGGCGCGTGCAATTGCGCGGCACAGCGATATTGTTGTACAGCGCAACACCGAAATCAGCGTTGAGTGCATATGCGTAGGCTAAACGACAAGCGGCAGGTGCTCGGGCGCGTCGGCTCGGCCGACATGCATTTGTTCCGCGTATTCCAGACCGTTGCCCAATGCGGCGGCTTTTCCGCCGCGCAAAGCGAACTCGGCGTCGGGCGCTCAACTGTTTCGCGGCAGATCGGGCATCTGGAAGACCGGCTGGGTTATACGCTCTGCCACCGCGGGCGCAGCGGGTTTGCACTCACCCAGCATGGCGAACAGGCGCTGAAATACATCAACGTGTTCCTTTCGGCAGCCGACGATTTTGCGTCGAACATGGCCGGCATCAACGAGGACTTCGTCGGGTCGATCAATGTGGCGATGATCGACTTTTCCTTTTCCGATCAGGCCAACCCAATGATCAAGGCAATCAAGGCCTATCATGAGCGGGCGCCGAAAGTGTCGATCAATCTCAGCATTGAATCGCCGAACCAGATCGAACGCGGCGTGATTGAGGGGAAATATCACCTCGGCATCCTGCCGGACTATCGCCGCCTCGACGGGCTTCGCTACGATGTCGTCTATCACGAGACGGTGGAATTATTCGCTGGCCGCGACCACCCGCTTGGCAAGAAGGTTGCAAGCGGCATCGAACCCGACCTGGAGGAAGTCTTCAAACACGAGCTGGTCTATCGCGGCTATCTCGAAGGCGACCGGCTGGCTGACATCAAGAAGGAGTTCCGGCGTGGCGCGACCGTTCTGCAGACCGAAAGCGTTCTCGTGCTCTTGAATGCCGGCATCTATCTCGGCTTCATGCCTTCGCACAGTGCGACCGCCGACGTGGTCAGCGTCCGACCCGACAAGTTCCGCTACTCGGTGCCGATTTGCGCAACGACGCGGTCAAGCCGGTCGCGTTCGCTGATCCTGAATGCGTTTCTGGAGGATCTGCTGTCGCGTTCTTGATGGCGACGAACGTAACGAGTCATTTGTTGCATCGATATGCACCAAATGGTGATTTGCTGGCGATTTATGCACCCCAATTCATGTGAAACGATAGAATAAACGGGAAGAGACCACCCAGTTGTCTACGGCTGCGAACAAATTAGAGGCGCGCAATATCCATAAGTCCTTCGGGAATATGGAGGTCTTGAAGGGCGTCAGCCTTAGCGCCAAATCTCATGAAGTCATCAGCATCCTGGGATCGTCAGGCTCCGGCAAGAGCACGTTTCTGCGTTGCATGAACCTGCTGGAAAACCCTGATGAGGGCGAAATCGCGCTCGATGGCGTTGCCTTGGCGCTCGCCCGCCGCAAGGACGGAAAGCTCTACGCGGCCGATCAGGCGAGCCTCGTAGCCTACCGAACCCGCGTTGCGATGGTGTTTCAGAGCTTCAATCTCTGGAGCCATATGACCGCACTTGAAAACGTCACCAAGCCGCTGACGCTGGTCTTGAGAAAACCTGCGGCTGAGGCGCGAGAGATCGCAGAAGCGGCGCTGAGCCAAGTCGGGCTGGCGGCCCAGAAAGACCAGATGCCGGCGCGGCTCTCGGGCGGTCAAAAGCAGCGTGTGGCGATCGCACGGGCGCTCGCCATGAGCCCCGAGGTCATCCTGTTCGACGAGCCGACCTCGGCGCTTGACCCCGAGCTGGTCGGCGAGGTTCTGGCCGTCATGCGCGGTCTGGCCGAGCAGGGCCGCACCATGATCGTGGTGACGCATGAGATGGATTTCGCTCGCGAGGTATCCAGCAAGGTCGTCTTTCTGGAGCACGGGCAGATCGAGGTTGAAGGCAGCCCGGCCGAGATATTCGCGAAGCCGGCGGAACACTCGGCCCGCTGGGCCGAGTTCATTTCGCGAACACGCAACTAGCCGAACAACAACAATCAACAAACCAAACAGGGAATACGCACCATGAAAGCACTGCACAAAGCCGCACTTCTTGGAGTTGCGATCGCAATGGGAGCCGTGACGAGCGCTTCGGCTGATGTCACGAAGATCCGGTGGGGCACCGAAGCCGGCTACAAGCCCTTCATGTTTAAGACCGCCGACGGCGAATTGACCGGTTTCGATTACGACATCGGCAACGCCATCTGCGAGGTTCTTAAGGCCGAATGCACCTGGACCGAGCAGGCCTGGGACGGAATCATCCCTGCGCTGAACGCACGCAAATACGATGCGATCCTGGCGTCCATGTCGATTACCGAAGAGCGCAAGCGCGTCGTCGACTTCACCGGCAAGTATTATCAGGTCGGATACCGCTTCGTCGGCAAGAGCGCTGCCGGGCTGACCATCGAGGGTCTCGAAGGCAAGACCGTTGGCGTTCAGACCGGCACGGTAACGGAAAACTACCTGCGCGCCGAGCGCCCCGACATCACCATCAAGGCCTACCCGACGCAGGATGAGGTTTGGCTTGATCTCGCAGCCGGTCGCATCGATGCCGGTTTCGCCAACAAGATCGTGGTGCAGGATGGTTTCATCTCCACCGACAAGGGCGCGGGCTTCGAGATGTTCGGCCCCGACTACACCGAAGCGAAATATTTCGGCGAAGGCACCGGCATTGCGGTGCGCAAGCAGGATGGCGAGTTGAAGGAAGCGATCACCAAGGCGATCGCCGAACTGCGCGCCAGCGGCAAATATCAGGAGATCAACGCGAAATATTTCGTGTTCGACATCTACGGCGAATAACAACTCGCGCTTAAACTGATATCCGGCCCGGCAGCTGCCGGGCCGGATTTTTTGGAGACAGGCATGGCCGTGCTTCTCGAATATGGGCCTCTGGTCCTCTCGGGTCTGGAGACGACGGTCCTTCTGTCGCTTGTGTCGCTGCTGATCGCGATCCTGCTCGGCATTCTGGGCGCTGTGGCGAAGCTCTCGCGCCACGCCGTCCTTCGCGGCGTCGGGGAGGGGTACACGGCGCTGGTGCGCGGCATCCCCGATCTCGTTCTGATGCTGATTATCTTTTTCGGCGGACAGACCGCGGTCAACGAACTCGGCTTCAGAACCGGCCTGTGGGACTATGTCGAGATCAGCGCGTTCTGGGCCGGCGCCGGGACGATCGGGCTGATCTTCGGCGCCTATATGACCGAGACATTCCGGGGTGCTTACCGCGCCTTGTCTGTCGGGCAACTTGAGGCCGCCCAAGCCGTCGGCTTCTCGCGCCTGCAGACCTTCAACCACGTCATCCTGCCGCAGATCATTCCGCTGGCGCTGCCGAGCTTCACCAATAATTGGCTGGTGCTTCTGAAAACCACCGCGCTGGTGTCGATCATCGGGCTCCAGGATGTCATGTACAACGCCAATCAGGCAGGCCGCTCCTCGCAGGAACCGTTCCTGTTCCTGATCCTCGCTTTCTTCATCTATCTCACCCTGACGCTGGTTTCCGATGCCGGGCTCAAGCTGCTTGCCCGCAGATATGGGGCGGAGACACGATGATGGATCTCTCGCTGATTGCCGAAAACGCGCATCTCTTCGCACAGGGCGTGTGGGTCACCATTACGCTGGTGTCGATGGCGCTGGCGGGCGGCGTGCTGCTTGGCCTGCCTATGGCGATTGCGCAATCGCAGCGCATACCGGTGCTCGGCCGGCTGGCGCAGGTCTATTCCTACGTTTTTCGCGGCACGCCGCTGCTCGTGCAGCTCTACATTCTCTATTACGGCCTGGCGCAGTTCGAAGCCGTTAGGGCGTCGATCTTCTGGGTGCCGCTGTCGAACGCTTATGTCTGCGCGCTGATCGCCTTCACGCTGAACAGCGCGGCCTATGTGACCGAGATTTACCGGGGCGCGCTGCTCAATGTCGATCGCGGCGAGATCGAAGCGGGGCTCGCCTGCGGAATGACACGGCGACAGGTGATGTGGCGCATTATCGTCCCGCAGGCGCTGCGTACGTCGCTGCCAGCCTATTCCAATGAAGTGATCTTCCTGCTGCATGCCAGCGTCGTGGCATCCACGATCACGGTCATCGACATTCTGGGTGCAGGGCGCACGCTGAATGCACAATATTACGTCGTCTATGAGGGCTTCCTCACGGCCGCGGTTCTCTACATGGCGATCGTGGCGGTGCTGACACTTTGCATCCGCTGGCTGGAGCGCCGGTACCTCTTCAGCAAAGCCTGATCGCCCGCCGCAGACGCGGCCGGGTGCAACCGCGAACTTGTTGCAACAACTTGCAACTATCCTCCTTTCCTTCGCGATTTTTCGCAACGCAGCGCTGGTGTTGAATGCGTCTGGAATTCGTCACCACCTGGGAGGAAGGGTACAATGACATTGAAAACCACGCGCCGGAATCTGCTGATTTCGGGAGCCGCTGGCGCCGCTGCGCTGGCGATGCCGGCGGTGCTGCGCGCCGCCGATCATGGAAGCCTGAAGGGCAAGGAAATCCGCCTTCTCACATGGTCGGACAATACCGGCCTCGCGATCCTGGAAAACATCGCCAAGCCGTTTGAGGAGGCAACCGGAGCCAAGGTGATCGCCGACCGCACCGGCTCGACCTCGGAGATGGTCGCCAAGCTGCGCGCTCTGGGCGACCGGCCGCAATACGACGTGATCACGCTCGCCGGCGTCGGCGCAGTCGAGCTTGCCGGCGACGGACTGCTTGCCAAGCCGGACCTCAATAAGCTGCCCAATCTGGAGCAGGTCGATCCGCGCTTCCGCACCGGGGCGGATGGTCACGGCATCGGCTACCTGCTTTGGACCGGCGGTCTGATCTACAACACCAAGACCTTCAGTGCGCCGCCCACAAGCTACGAGCAGCTTTGGGACGCAGCACATGACGGACGGCTGTTCCTGCCGCCGGCGACCTGGACCGACGCGCTGGATACGATCTTCGCAACCGGTAAGCTGCTTGGCGGCGACGGCACCAATGCCGATGAGGCTTTCGCCAAGCTCGGCGAGCTGCGCGACCGGCTGCTGACCTTCGGCGAAAACCCGACGCAGATTTCGGAGCTGTTCCGTTCCAACGCGCTGGATATCGGCGGCGTCTATGCGCCAGCCTTCTACGCCAAGGAGCTCAACGATCCGGCAAACTCCAATATGGGCGCCTCCTATGCGGTGGACGAGGGCTTCTTCGCCGACCTCATGTACACGATCGTTCCAAAATCCCATCCGGGCGAGGACGACGCCGTACACGCTTTCATCAACTACACGCTCGACGCCAATGTGCAGGGTGTGATGGCCGAGGCGGTGCTCAACGGGCCGATCAACAAAAACGCCGTGATGAGCGACGCGGCCAAGGCCTCGCCGTTCATCATCAAGCCGGAGCAGCTTGGCGACAGCGCGGTCGTTCACGACAAAGCCTTCATCGCCGATGTGCGTGAAGACTGGATCGCGAAATACACCCAGATCCTGACCTGATAGCCCATCCAGGATCGATCCGATGACGTCGCACCTGTCACGAAGGCTGGCCTTTGCGTTCACGCTTCCGGCGCTGGTCGCAATCGCTCCCTTCGTGGCAGCGTGCCTCTACATTCTCCGCTTCTCCCTCTCTGGAGAGCAGGGTGTCATCGAAGGTTTTTCGCTGACACCCTATTACGAGTTGCTGACGCCCTATTTCGGGCGCTCGGTGTGGATCACGCTGAAGCTTTCGCTGATCGCAACTTCGGTGGTGATCGTGCTTGCGGTTCCACTGGCGCTTGTGCTGGTGACGCTGCAATCCAACCTTGCGCGGCGGCTGCTCACGGTCACCATACTGCTGCCGCTTATTCTCAACCTGCTGGTACAGGCCTATGGCTGGGTGCTGCTGCTCGGACCAAGCGGCGTGATCAACAGCACGCTGATCGCGCTCGGTCTGACCGACCGGCCGGTTCGGCTGATGTTCAACGAAACGGGCGTGCTGCTGGGGCTCATACAGACCTCGCTGCCGCTCGCCGTCTTTCCGATCGCGAGTTCGGTGCGTTCGATATCCAGCGAATATCTGGAAGCCGCCAGTTCGCTCGGGGCGACCCATTGGCGCTCGTTCCGCGACATCACGCTGCCATTGCTGCGGCCGGGACTGGTCGCTGCGGCATCCATCGTCTTTGCGTTCAACGCCAGCGCATTCGCAATCCCGCTGCTTCTCGGCGGCCGCCGGGTGCAGATGGTCGGCCTCGCTGTGCGTGACATGATCTCGCCGCTCTTCAACTGGTCGGGTGCCGCGGCCGGCGGGATGGTGCTCATCCTGCTTACGATCTTCGTTCTCTTCGCCTCCAACTATCTGGTGCGCAAAACAACCGCGCGGATCGGAACCTGAGATGAAAACCGCGCTTCTGCCCGGCCGAAATGGCGGGTCGTTCACCTTTGCGATCCGGCTGTTGGCCGTCATCGGCATTCTGGTCTGCGCATTGCCGGTGGCGATCGTCACCATCATGTCGTTCTCGGCGTCCGAATTCACCGGTTTCCCGCCGCAGTCGTTCTCGTTTCGCTGGTATCAGGATGTCTGGGCGCTCTTCACGGCCGCAGATGCTTCCAGCGCGCAATCGGTATCGGAGGCGACGCTCACCAGCATCACCGTCGCGGTACTGGTGATGATCATCTCGACAGTGGTGTGCGTGCCACTCGCCTATGTTCTGGCGCGCAGCGAACGGCGGGTGCGCGAGGGCATGGAGACGCTCTTCACGCTGCCGCTTGTCTTCCCACTCGTCATGCTGGGCATCGCCTTTCTTCTGATGGCCGAAAGCCTGAAGCTCGAGCTCGGCATCTGGCGCATCGTCATTCCGCATGTCGCGCTGGTTCTGCCCTTCGTGCTGCGCAATTGCCTCGGCGCGATGAGCGGCATTCACGTCGAGGTGGAGGAAGCAGCCGTTTCGCTTGGCGCGTCGCCGGCGCGCGCGTTCTGGGACGTTGTCATTCCGATGATGAAACCCGGAATTCTGGCGGGGCTGATCTTCGCGCTCATCATCAGCTTCAACGAGTTCACGGTCACCTTCTTCATGTACACGATCGACATCAGCACGCTGCCGATCTGGATGTACAGCCGCACCGTATCGTCGCTCGATCCTGCAACGCTGGCGATTTCGGTCGTGATTATTCTCTTCGACCTCGTCCTCATTCTCCTCGTCGACAGGCTGATCGCCGGTCGCGCCAATCTGTTCTAAGCGAGGCCCGCTTGTCCGACACGCATCTGAGTATCGAAAACGTCACCAAGAGCTTCGGCACGGTTCATGCGCTGGCCGATGTCAGCCTGAACGTGGACCGCGGGTCGTTCGTCTGTCTGCTGGGTCCGTCCGGCTGCGGCAAGACCACGCTGCTGCGCATCATCGCGGGGTTCGAGGCCGCAAGTGCCGGCAGCCTGACTCTGGACGGCAAGAGCATAACGGGCCAGCCGGCGCATCATCGCGGCTTCGGCATGGTGTTCCAGTCGCTGGCGCTCTTCCCGCATATGACCGTTGCCCAGAACATCGCCTATGGCCTGAAGTTGCGGAAGGCCGGTCGCGCCGAGCAGAGCCAGCGGGTCGAGGAACTGCTCGAGGTGATTGAGCTGCCCAATATCGCCGATAGGCCGGTGTCAGCGCTTTCGGGCGGCCAGAGGCAGCGCGTTGCGATTGCGCGTGCGCTCGCCATCCGGCCAAGCCTTTTCCTGCTCGACGAACCGCTCTCGGCGCTCGATGCCAAGCTGCGCGAGAACATGCAGATCGAACTTCGCCGCCTGCAGCAGAAATTCGGCGTCACCACCATCCTCGTCACACATGATCAGGCCGAGGCGATGATGCTGGCGGACGAGCTTGTGGTGATGAAGGACGGGCGTATCCGCCAGACCGGCAAGCCGACCGACGTCTACCGCAAACCGGCCGACCGGTTTGTCGCAGACTTTCTGGGTTCCGCCAATCTGGTCGATGCGCGGGTTGGCCCCGGAGGCAAGCTTGTCTTCCTCGGCGCACAGACCGGCCATGTTGCGCCGTTCAGCGAAAACGCGAAGGTCAGTGTGGCGGTACGACCCGAGGATGTCAGGTTGAGCTTACCCGGCACGTCGGACACACCGGTAAACTCCGCAATCGCCGCGCAGGTCGTCTTCCGCCGCGACCTGGGTGCCGTCAGCGAGTGGATATTGTCGGTCGGCGACGTCGAAATACGCGCCCGCTGCCCGCGCAACCAGAACCCCGACGCCAGCGTTGGCGACGAGGTTGCGGTCGATATCGATTTTGAGGATTGCCAGATTTACGCAGGGTAGGAACCGTTCAGCTAGCCTATGTCGAGCTGCACAAGCGTCAAATAGCGATCTATTTTTCGGCGCGCAGGGCCGCGATCATGTTCTTCAAAGTGCCGACGAACTCGGCCCGCTTGTCCACGCCTATGGCGTCGTTCAGCGCCGTGAGGTGCACAACCGCCTTGGCTTTCATGCGGGCCTGCATCTCCTGTCCCGCCTCGGTCGCAACGCACATATGCGTGCGCCGGTCGTTCGCGGCGACGTAGCGGCGGATCAGGCCCCGATCCTCCATCCAGCGCAGCGCGTTGGTTACGTTGGTCTTGTCGCGCTCGGACGCCATGCCGATCTGCGTCTGGGTAATGCGCGGATTGTGAACGATGAGCGTCAGGATCGTGAAATAGCCCGGCCGCAATGCCTCGTCGCCCAGGCGCCGGACGAAATCTGCATAGGCTTCCTCATAGGCGACCCGCAGATACATGCCGACAAATTCATGCAGTATGCCGTAATCGAGCGTGTCGAAAGGCGGGGGCGTGTCGGCTTCGACGGCGAGCGGGGGAAGGGGTTCCGACATCTGCGCTCCTATCGCGCCATCATGGGCAGAACCATCACCAGCCATGGCACGGCGATGATGAAGACGATGCGGACGATATCGGCAAGAACGAAGGGGATGATGCCACGATAGACTTGGCCGATCGCGATGTCGTCGACCACCGACTTGATAACGAAAAGGTTCAGCCCGACAGGCGGCGTGACCAGTGAGAGTTCCGTGACCATCACTGCGAAGATGCCGAACCAGATCGGGTTGAATCCGAGCTCCGTGACGATCGGAAAGAAGATCGGGATCGTGAGCAGGATCATGGAGAGGCTTTCCATGAACATGCCCAACACCAGATAGATCGCGAAAATCGCGAAGATCACCGCGTAGGGGCCGAGACCCAGCGACGTGATGAGGTCCGATATCGCGCCGGGCAGGCCGATCAGGTTCATGAAGTTGGAAAAGACCAGCGCGCCGATCAGTACCAGAAACAGGCTTGCGGTGGTCTGCACTGTTTCCAGCAGCGATTCCACAAATCCCTGCCAGCTCATCGCCCGCCGCCAAAGCGCAAAGGCGAGCGCCCCGGTCGCGCCGACGCCACCCGCCTCGGTGGGCGTGAAGACCCCCTGATAGAGCCCAACGATGATCGCCAGGAACAGAAGCAAAATAGGTCCGACACTGCGGAAATAATGCAGGCGGGTCGGCCAGTCCGTGCGTGGCGCCGAGGGTGCGCACGCAGGATCGATCTGGGCGGTGATGCGGATCGCGGCGATGTAGAGCAGGATGGCCAGAAGGCCAGGCAGAATACCGGCCAGGAACAGCGCGCCGATGTCGGTGCCGGTGGCAATGCCGTAAAGAACCAGGATGACTGACGGCGGAATGAGAATGCCGAGCGTGCCGCCGGCCGCGACAGCCGAGGCGGCAAAGCCGTCGGCATAGCCATAGCGGCGCATTTCAGGCACAGCGACTTTGGCCATGGTAGCTGCCGTTGCGATGGACGATCCGCTCAACGCGGAGAAGCCGCCACAGGCCAGGATCGTTGCAGCTGCGAGCCCGCCACGCATATGACCAACGAACCCGTGACACAGGCGGTAGAGGTCTTCCGACATCCGCGCGCGGGTCACGAAAACGCCCATCAGGATGAACATGGGCAGGACCGAAAGCTCGTATGACATGGTCGCATTGATCGGCAGCTGCCCGATCATGCCCATTGCTGTGCGCTCCGAGATCGACAGCCAGATGCCACCGAGCCCGATCAGCAGCATCGCGAGCGCAATCGGCACCCCGCCCATCATCAGAAGGAACACGCCGCCAAAGGCCAGTCCCGCGGTTTCCCACACGCCCATCAGTGCTGACCTGTTCCGGAGCTGGGCGCATCGTCCTTGCCGCGCAGCGCTTCGATGGCGCAGAGCAGAAAGGCAAGTGCGGTGATTGCGAGGAGGACGGACATGCCCTGAGCGATCAGGCCTTTCGGCACACGCAGTTCCATCGTTACTTCATTGTAGGTGAGCAGCCGCTCGCCCTGCAGCCAGACGCGCCAGCAGATGAACGCCATCAATGCTGCGCCGAGCAATTGCCCTGCTGCCGTGCTTAGACGACGCAGGTCCGGCTTGAATGTGTCGGAAAGCACCGTCACGCTGATGTTTCCACGCCGGCGCACCATCAGCGGCAGCGCCGTGAACACGATCAGCCCCATTCCGATCTCGATCATCTCGAAGCCGCCCATGAGCGGGTTGCGCAGGCCATAGCGCATGACGACGCCAACGAAGGTGACGGCCATCACGAAGGCCGCGATAAACCCCGAGAGCCAGCCGAGGCCCAGGCAGAATCGATCGAAGGAAGCAACGAGACGGTGCATCGCGCCCACTTTGGGTAGGGGGCGTGCCGGAGCACGCCCGCCCCCTTGTTATTGTGCCACGTTCACGATCTTGTCGGCGCGATATTGCTGCACCATCTCGCGGGCGTAGGCCAGGATTTCGCTGCCATCGAAGCCTTTTTCGCCGGCCTGTGCCAACCATTCAGCTTCGAGCGGCTCCAGAATCTTGCGGGCCTCTGCGACATCCTCGTCCGACAGGCTGAGGAATTCGACACCCTGCTCGTTCAGCTTGCCTTCGCCATAGGTGTCGCCGTTGGTCCAAGCGAACCCGGCCAAAAGGGCGATGGCGATGCCGGAGTGCTTTTCCACGGCGGCGCGCTGGTCGTCGGTCAGCTTGTCCCAGCTGGCCTGATTGAAGGCAACCCAGAACGTGTCGGTGTAAAGCCCGCCCGGTACCCGCGTGATGGAGGTGATGACGGGCGTGATGCCGAAGAACTCGATCGACTCCGAGGGGAAGGTGATGCCGTCGGCCACGCCGCGCGACATCGCCGTCTGTGCCTCGGTCGGCGGCAATTGCACCGGCGATGCGCCGAGCTCAGACATGATCCGCCCGGTGACGTTGCCACCCACGCGAATGGTTTTGCCCTCAAGATCAGCGAGCGTTTCGACCCGGCCCTTGGCCATGTTGATGTTGGGATTGGAGTGGGTGAAGAGCCCGACCACATGCGCGCCTTCATGCTCGCCGTAGTCACCTCCGTATTTCTCGTAGGTCAGCCACGCAGCCGCGGAACCGGCCCAGGGGTCTGGCGACATGAAGGGCAGGTCCATCACCTGGGTCATGGTGAAGCGGCCGGCATTGTGCCCGCTGACGCCGTAGCCCACATCGAAAGACTGGTCGAGAAGCAGGTCGAACTGGGCTGGCGGCGGGCCGAGCGCGGAGGTCATCAGCTCGAAATTGAGCGACCCGCCGGTCTCTTTTTCAATGGCCGCGGCCCAGGGCTTGAGGATGCCTGCCACGATCAGATGATGCGGCGGCAGCCAGTTTCCGATGCGCAGCGTGGTGACTTCCTGTGCACATGCGGGCAGGGCCATGACCCCCATCGCGGCGGCCATCAAGGCAGTTCTGAAATGTTTCATTCTGTTCCTCCCTTTGGTTTCCTCGTTCTATCAGAGCGCGGATGGCGCGCTAAGCTTGAAGATTTCCAACGCATCGGCTTGCTCGCCCCCCCGAGCGCTGAGCAATCGGAACTGTTCGGCGGCCAGCGACGTGAACGGTACCGGTGATGCACAGGACCGTGCCAGATCGCGTACTGAATCGAGATCTTTCAGCATTGTATAGACGTGCCCGAGCGGCGGTTCGTGCTGAGCACCCACCATGCGCGGCACGAACAGTTGCAGCGGCTTGCTGTCTGCGAAACCGCCGGCAAGTGCCTCAGGCAGCCGCGCGGCATCGACGCCGGCATTCGTGGCTAGCCTGGCCGCCTCGGCAAGTACGGCCATGGTGCAGCCCACAATCACCTGATTGCACAGCTTCGTTGTCTGCCCAGCGCCAACCGGCCCCATCAATGTGAAGCGTTGGGCCATGTCCAGCACGACCTTTTCGACGCGCTCGAATGCGACGGCTTCACCCCCGGCCATAATTGCCAGTGTGCCCGCTTCTGCACCGGGCACACCGCCGGATACGGGGGCGTCGATCCAGTGCATACCGGTTTGATCCCGCAACCGGGCGGCCATCTGCCGCGTCGCGTCCGGCTGGATTGAGGAAAAGTCGACCAGAATGGTGTCGCGCCGTGCGCCTTCGGCAACGCCGCCGGGGCCGAACACCGCAGCCTCCACCGCGGCGGTATCGGTCAGGCACATGAAGACGATATCGGAACGGCTGGCCAGATCGGCGGGCCCTTCGGCCAGATGCGCACCCTTGTCGACCAGGGGCTGCGCCTTGGATGCCGTTCGGTTCCACACGCTCAGGTCGTGACCGGCGGCAAGAAGCCGGGCCGACATGGGCGCGCCCATCAGGCCGGTGCCAATATAGCCGAGCTTCATTGTCACGTCCGGTCTCCTTCTGCGCGCCGGTGACCTGGCCATTTTGCGCCGCCGGGATGTGTTACCGCACCCTCGTGCGCCTGACCGACTGTGACGGCGTATTTGTAGAGCAGACCGGCCCGGTGCCTGGTCTTGGGCGCGGTCCAGCCGGCGCGGCGGGCTTTCAGTTCGTCGCCACTTACCTCGAGCGTGATCGTTGCCGCGTCGCCGTCAATGGTGATCCGGTCGCCGTCGCGCACCAGCCCCATGGGTCCGCCTGTGGCCGCTTCCGGCGCGGCGTGGCCAATGCACATGCCGCGCGTTGCGCCGGAGAAACGTCCGTCGGTCAACAAAGCAACTTTCTCGCCCATGCCCTGACCATAGATAAGCGCCGTCAGGCCCAGCATTTCGCGCATACCCGGCCCGCCGACGGGTCCCTCGTTGCGCACGATTAGAACCTGTCCGGCCTCATAGTCGCGTGCATGGACCGCTACAACCGCGTCGTCCTCGGATTCGAACACGCGGGCAGTGCCTGAGAAGCGGCGCGACTTCAGTCCCGCGACCTTGAGCAGCGCGCCATCGGGGCACAGATTGCCCTTGAGCACTACAACCCCGCCCGACTTCATGATCGCATCGCTGACCGGGCGGATCACCTCGCCATCCGGGGCAGGGGCGTCGGCAACCTCCTCGGCCAGCGTGCGGTCGGTGACTGTCAGCGTATCGCCATGCATGAACCCATGGGCGATCAGCTCCTTGATGACCACATGTGCGCCGCCGATCTCGTAGACGTCTTTCGCGTGGTACTTCCCGCCCGGACGCAGGTTTCCGATGAAGGGTGTGCGCTGCAAAACCTCGGCCACATCATCCGCGGTGAAGCGTATCCCGGCTTCATGCGCGATTGCCGGAATATGCAGCGCCGTATTGGTCGATCCGCCTGTGGCGGCGACGATGGCGCAGGCATTTTCCAGTGCCTTGCGGGTGACGATGTCGCGCGGCAGGGGACCACCCTTTTCGATTATCTGCATGACGAGTGCGCCGGCGCGCTGGCCGACGCCCTTGCGCTCGGAATAGACGCCCGGGATCATGGCCGAGTTGGGCACGGTCAGCCCTAGCGCCTCCGAAACCATGGCCATCGTGTTTGCGGTGAACTGCCCTGCGCAGGCGCCGATGGTTGGCTTGCAGGCCTCCTCGATCTGGGTCAGCTCATCCTGCGTCATCGTGCCTGTCTGAACGGCGCCGACGGCCTCATATGCGTCGAGCACTGATATATCGCGTCCGGCGTGACGGCCGGGCAGGGCTGAGCCCCCATATACGAAGACCGACGGTACATTGCAGCGAACCATGCCCATGATCACGCCGGGCAGGGTCTTGTCGCAGCCGCCATAGCCAACCAGGCCGTCATATGCGTGGCCATGGACGACCGCTTCGATGCTGTCGGCAATAATCTCGCGGCTAACGAGGCTGAACTTCATCCCCTCGTGGTTCATGCCGATTCCGTCGGACACGGAGATGGTGGTGAATTCGCGCGGCGTGCCGCCCGCCATCTGCACGCCTTCCTTGGCGAATTCCACCTGAGCGTAATGGGTCATGTTGCAGGGGGTCGTTTCGCCCTTTTGGCTGACAACACCCACCATGGGCCGGGCAATGGCTTCGTCGTCCAGACCCATGGCCCGCATGAACGCGCGGTGCGGTGTCCGGTCGATCCCATCCGTCGTGATCCGCGATCGAAGTGGGTTCTTCTTCGCCATCTCGCCCCCGAAATTATTCTTAAAGCAGAATGTTTCAGCTTGAACCAAATCACCTTTTGCCGTTTGCTGTCAACGAGGGATTTCAGGGAAGCGGTAGAATGCGGCTGATCGCAAATATCTCGATGTTGTTCACCGAATTGCCGCTGGCCGAACGGCTGGAAGCTGCGCATTCCGCGGGGTTCCGGGGTGTGGAAATCCAGTTCCCCGAGGATGCGGATATCGATCCGCTGCGCGCTGCAGTGGAACGGGCTGGCATCGACATCGTGCTGATCAATGTGCCGCGCGGGCCGGGAGATGCGGTCGGACTGGCGGCGTTGCCGGGCGAAGAGGCAGCATTTCGCTCGGCGGTCGCGCAATGCGCCGCCCAAGCAAGGCGGCTCGCGGTGGGCAAGGTCAATGTGCTGGCGGGACGCCCGCCGTCCGGTGCCGACCCGGCCACTTGCCGGGCCGTATTGAAGGACAACCTGATCCATGCCGCCGACCAGATGGCGCAGATCGGCGTTCGGGTGATGGTGGAGCCGGTAAACCGCATCGACGTACCCGGCTTTTTCCTCAGCGGGCTTGCGCCGACCCTGGAGTTGCTCGAGGAAATCGGGCACCCAAATCTCGCCCTGCAATTCGACCTCTATCACATGGCGATCACCGAGCCGGACCTCGGGGCGGCGATAATGCAGGCGGGCCGTTGGATCGGCCATGTCCAATTTGCAGATACGCCGGGACGGCACGAGCCGGGTAGCGGCCACGTGGATTTCGCGGCGGCCATCAGGGCATTACGTGGGGTTGGATATGATGGCGAACTGTCGGCGGAATACCGTCCCGCCGGCACAACCGGGGAGGGACTAAGCTGGATGGCAACGTTCGAAAGGATGATGGTGGCATGAGTGAAAGGCAGCCGATTGCAGAGCGAATAGCGCGCGACATGTTGGATGGCGCGCCCTTCGAGCCCTATTCCAGCGAGCTGCCACGGTCGCTCGAGGCAGCGTATCTGTTGCAGGACGAAGTGGCTGCGCGGCTGGCCGACAGCGGGGCGCGTGGCCCGGTCGCCGGCTGGAAAATGGCGGCAAACTCACAGGCCCTGCTCGAACGCTTCGGCCTGAAGGAACCCGTTTCGGGCCGCATCTTCGCCGACCAGATCCACGAAGCTACGCCTGTTTTGAAAGCGTCGGACTATTCCGAATTTGCATTCGAGCCCGAAATCGCAGCGATCATGGGGCGCACACTTGGCCCCCGGGATGCCCCATTCACGGCCGATCAGGTAGCCGAAGCCATTGTGCGGTTCATTCCGGCGATCGAACTTCTCGACATGCGCCAGACCAACATGGCAGCGGTGCATATTCCAGATGCGGTGGCGCAGAACATCTCAAATGTCGGGGCAGTGCGCGGCGGTCCCGGTGTGATGCCCCATGAGCTAGACCTGGCAAGCGTCCGCACGGTGCTGCGTGTCAACGGCGAGATTGTCCACGATGTCACGGGCGCTGCGCCTCAGCCGCCTGTCGAGGCGGTCACCTGGCTGGCCAACCATCTCTCTGCCCGGGGCCTGTCGCTCGCTGCCGGCCAGATTGTCATGTGCGGCACCCACAGCCCGATCTGGTACCATCAAGGCAGGGGCGAAATTCGCGTCGAAATGTCGGGTCTGGGCAGCGTTGCGTTAGTGATCGAATAAGAGTGTCGGAGTTTATCGCAGTCGCCGGTAGCGAAAGCACCCTAATAGATGTAGAGCCACGCTTAACGTCACACGGCAGGGCGTTTGACGTTTCAGCAAGGTGAAACGAGCTATCTTGATGACTTACGGCGAGCGCATATTCGCCATCGCGCCGATGATGGACTGGACGGACCGGCATTGCCGGTTCCTGCACCGCCAGTTTTCCAAGAGCGCACTGCTATACACCGAGATGGTGGTGGCCGATGCCGTGATCCACGGCCCACGCGAGCGGCTGCTCGGCTTCGATGCCGTAGAACATCCGGTTGCGCTGCAGCTTGGCGGGTCCGATCCAGACAAGCTGGCGGAGGCCGCCGCGATCGCGGTCGACTTTGGCTACGACGAGATCAATCTCAATGTCGGTTGCCCGTCCGACAGGGTTCAGTCCGGCACGTTTGGCGCTTGTCTGATGCGTGAGCCGGAGCTCGTTGCGCGCTGCGTGGCGGCCATGAAGGCGCGTGTCGGCGTGCCCGTTACCGTCAAGTGCCGGCTTGGCGTTGACGACCAGGACATCGAGACCGCGCTCGACAGTCTTGCCGACGCCGTGTTCGCCGCCGGCTCAGACGCGCTTTGGGTGCATGCGCGCAAAGCCTGGCTGCAGGGATTGAGCCCGGCGGAAAACCGGACTGTACCCCCGCTCGACTACGAACGCGTCTACAGATTGAAGGAGCGCTTGCCGCAGCGCTTCATCGGCATCAATGGCGGCATCGAGACGTCGGCGGAGGTAAGCGCGCATCTTGAGAGAACCGATGGCGTAATGATGGGGCGCGCGGCTTACCACCGACCCTTCGTGCTGGCCGAGGTCGAGGCCGAATTGACCGGCAATCCGCAATTCGACGATTGGGCCCTGATTGTCGAAACCATGGCTGACTACGCCGGCCGCCATATCGCATCCGGCGGCAGGCTTGCGCATGTGACGCGGCACATGGTCGGGCTTTTTCAGGGATTTCCGGGTGCACGCCGTTATCGACAGATATTGTCGATTGAGGCGACCAAACCCGGTGCCGCCGCCGATGTTCTGTTTAAGGCATTTGAGGCGGTCGACACGGCTTCCGAACGCCGTGCCGCCTGAAGAGTCAAAAAGAAAAGGGGCGGCTCGAATGGCCACCCCTTTACGCCTCATACCTGCAAAACTCATGGAACTCGAGACTGCGGCCTCTTTTGAGGCTCGCGAACTACCAACGAGTTCACCACGCGAATGTTGCTGAATTTTGACGCGCGCGTGCACGGCTGAGCCAGATGCACGGAATCGCTTTCCTGCGGCTTGTGTTTCGCAGCCGACCGCATAGGAATTCGGCGGCGGAAGGGAGTGCGCATGTTTGGCGGTTTGCCGGTTGAAGAGTTGGCGGTGTTTGCGCTCGCGCTTGCTGCGGCTGGTGTGCTGTCGGGGTTGCTCGCCGGTATTCTGGGCATTGGCGGTGGCGCCGTTCTGGTGCCGGTCTTCTATCAGGTGTTCGGCCTTTTGGGCGTCGACGAGGCAGTGCGCATGCATCTGTCTGTCGGTTCGTCTCTGGCGATCATTGTGCCCACATCGCTGCGCTCCTTTTCCGGCCATTATGCGCGCGGCGCGGTCGATATGGCGCTGCTGCGCAGTTACGTGTTTGCCGTACCGACAGGGGTCGTACTCGCCGCCCTGACGGCCGCCTATATCTCGAGCGCCGGCCTTCGCATCATTTTCGCTGTCGTTGTCCTGATTATCGGCCTGCGCATGCTGTTCGACCGCGAGCACTGGCGGCTCGGTACGGAAGTGCCGGGAAATCCCGTTCGGTCCATCGTCGGGATGTTGACCGGTTTTCTTTCCACGCTGATGGGCATTGGCGGCGGAGTGATGAACAACACCTTCATGTCGCTTTACGGCCGGCCAATCCATGAATCGGTTGCCACGTCATCGGGCGTTGGTGTGTTGATCGCGATACCGGGAACGGTCGGCTATGTGTGGGCGGGCTGGAATAACCCGCTGCTGCCGGTGGCCTCGACCGGCTTTGTCAACTGGATCGCGGTGGCGCTGGTCATTCCAATCACGATCGCGGTTGCGCCATATGGCGTGCGCATCGCACATGCGCTCAAGAAGCGTCAGCTCGAACTTGCGTTCGGCGCCTTCTGCATGATCGTGTCGGCGCGCTTCTTCGCCAGCCTGCTGTAACCTCAGTCGATCAGGGTCAGCCTGTCGCCGCGCATGTCGAAACCCGACAGCGTGTTGATGAAATTCATGCCGAGCAGACTTTGTTGCAGCATGCCCGGCGAAGCGATCAGCACGGTCAGGTCTCGGCGGGCGATTTCCCCGACGGCGATTTCGGAAGCCACTGCCCGAGCGGCCGTGGCCGGCCCGTTTGCGGTGGTAATCGGCACGGTGAAGGACAGCGTTTCGAGGTCGATGCCAGCGCGGTTTGCGTCATTCAGGGTCAGCACCGTCGAACTTGCGCCCGTGTCGACAAGCAATGTGACGGGTGCGCCATTGACCTCGCCGCGAGCCAGAAAATGGCCGCCGCGTGTGCGCTCCAGCGCCACAAGCAGGCGGCCATCGGCGCTTGTCACCGAAAGCGGGCTGCCGGGCACAAGGCCGGCCGTGAGCCGGCTTGCTATGTCCTGCAGCTCGTAGCGATATTGATAGCCGCCGACCATAAGCAGGAATATGCCTCCCCAGATGACGGCGGATTTGAGCGCGCCGCGCAGGCCGATATCGGTGCCGATCGTCGTGGCCGCAATGACCAAACCAAGCACGCCGAGATAGAGCGCGCCGGCGAACTGGTCGCCCGATATGCCGAAGGGTACGTTGCTTTCGCCGCCGATCAGGAGCCAGGCGAGTCCCCCTGCGATCAGTGTTATGGCGAGCCAGAAGAGGCGGTTCACGACCCGGCGTCTCCTGCTTTTTCGCGCGCCATGCGGGCGCGGCGGGTTTCGCGGCGCGGTTTGCGCTCCACGGTTTCGAGCCTGGCGGGCAGCACCGCCATGACGCGCCGGCGCTCTTCCCCGGTCATCGAAATCCAGGCGCCGATTTCGGCACTCGTGCGCCCGCAGCCGAAGCAAAAGCCGGTCTTGTCGTCGATTGAGCAGACGAGAATGCAGGGGGATTCGATCAGGCTCATTGTCTTTTCTGACATGGGGCAGGGCGGTGCGGAATGCAAGTTCTGCGGCAAGGCGCCAGCCGCCATTGCCTTTGAACGACTGGCCGCCTAAGCCACACCCGCACAGTGCCCTTGTGAAAGACCGTTCGCCGATGATTTCCGGACTCCCGTTTGATGATTTCCGACACCTGATCGCCAATGCCGCCGGTCCTGATGAGGCGGCCCGTGCCGAGGCCGCCGCAGTTAACTGGCGCGCAGCAGCGCGTGATGGGTCGGCCGGCAAGGCAGGCGAAATCGCGGAATGGCTGGCGGCATGGAGCGGGCGCAGACCCGGCCCGCTCAAACCGCAGATCGCGATCTTTGCTGGCACGCACGGTCTTGCGGAGCATATGCCGACTGAAGTCGAAAGCGTGCAGGCATTTGTCGAGCGCTGCGGGGCGGGGGGCGCATCGATCAACCAGCTTTGCGCTGCCGGCGACTACGGGCTCAAAGTGTTCGATCTGGCGCTCGACGTGCTGGTCGCCGACATCACGCGCGATGCGGCCCTCGACGAACGTGGATGTGCGGCCACCATGGCGTTCGGCATGGAAGCGCTCGCTGGCGCCAACGGGCTCGTCGTGCTGGCGGGACATGGCGGCGGCGCGGGGCGGGTTTCCGCGATGGCAGTGCTCAGCGCTTTCGAGTCGAGTTCGTCGGTTGTTGACGAGACCGGCTTCGTGGAGGAAGCGCTTTCGACCCATGCCGGGCATCTCAACGACCCGCTCGAAGTGTTGCGGCGGCTTGGCGGTCGGGAGGTTTCCGCTCTCGCCGGTGCGATCCTCGCAGCGCGCACACAGAAGGTTCCGGTGCTGCTCGATGGTTTGTCGGCGCTTGCGGCCGCCGCGGTTGTTCACGCGCTCAATGCCGAGGCCGTGGCGCATTGTATGGTGGCTGACAGCGGGCAGGTCGAGCTGGCGCAGTCCCTTGGCCTGAACACTGTAGTCGATCTCGGTATGCAGACTTCCGATGCAAGTGCCGGGGCGATTGCCGCTGGCGTGGTGCAGGCAGCCGCCTACTGCCACGCGGCCGCGGGGCGGACATTCGCGGGCAGCTGATCAGGCGCTCTTTTTGTCCGTGGTCGGCACAGCCGGCAGCGCTTCCATCACGCGAGACGCCGGAAAAGAGACAATCGCCTCGGTGCCTTCGCGCAGCTTCGACAGGAGCTGCAGCTCGCCGCCATGCATGTTGGCCAGGCCCTGAACGATTGGCAGGCCGAGGCCGGCGCCCTGTTCGGCGCTCTTGATCGCAATCGAGCCCTGACCGAAAGCCGAGAGCACGACCGAGATTTCCTCCGGCGCGATGCCCGGGCCGTTGTCCTTGACGGAAACATATTGACCGCCGCCGCGCGTCCACCCGGCGCGCACCTTGATCTCGCCCCCGGTGGAAGTGAACTTGATCGCGTTGGCCAGCAGGTTGAGCACGATCTGGCGCACGGCGCGCTCGTCGCCAAACAGGCGCGGCAAAGACTGCTCGAACTGCTGAGCCAGCTTGATGTCCTTCTTGCGCGCCTTGATTTCCAGCATGTGGCAGCAATCGTCGACGACATCGACCAGCAGCATCGGTTCTTCATTCAGCTGATAGCGCCCGGCTTCGATGCGCGACAGGTCGAGAATTTCGTTGATTAGGTTGAGCAGGTGCTGGCCGGAGCCGTGAATGTCGTGGGCATAATCGCGATAGGCGTCGTTTTCGATCTTGCCCAGCACCTCATTGGCCATGACTTCGGAGAAGCCGAGAATGGCGTTCAGCGGTGTGCGCAGTTCGTGGCTCATCGATGCCAGGAAGCGCGATTTGGCCAGATTGGCTTCCTCTGCGCGGCGGCGCGCCTCGTCCGACATCGATTTCGCGGTTTCCAGCTCGGCAATCAGCGCGTCTTTTTCGGAGCGGAATGCGAGATGCATCAGCGCCGATGTGTGCAAATGCCCGGCCACATAGGTGAAGAAGGGCATGGATGCGACGAGCAGCGCCACCATCAGCACTTCGACAGGCACCGAGTAGCGCGCCGCCAACGCGGCGTAGACTGCGACCGGCAGCGCAAAGGTGATGATCACCGCGCCGCGCAGGCCCGAGGCAATGAGCGCCGTGGCGGCGATTGCCAGCAGCAGCACCACCGCCTTGACGACCGAGAGCGGTTCGACCCCGCATTGCGCGCATTCGAGGATCGCGAAATAGGCCCAGCCGAAGCCGCTGAGGAAATGTGCGATAAGGAATTTGCGCCGCAACGCATCCGGGTCGATTTCGGTGACGTCTGCCTTGTCGGTCTGGCGAGCCAGATAGACGAGCCCGGCATGGCAGACCGCGGTGATCACCGCCCAGACAAGGATTTCGCGGGTCATGCCGCCAAAGATGCCGGCTGCGACGATCAGAACGATCAGCAACGGCAGGGCGGCGGCGCTGTTGGTCAGCGTGCGGGCATGTATTTTCAGCAGCTCGCGGTCGAATTCCGGGCTGCCTTCCTGCTGGGCAAGCCGATCCCGCGTACGGCGTACGGCGCGGGCGACATCGCTGTTGCGATGCGCCTTGGTGCGGTCCACTATGTTTTTGTCCGCTACCTGCGAACGCTGCAAGGCCATGGTGCGCTTCGGAAATTCGTGCGGTTTTCGTCAGCCATCGACGCTATTCGCGAATGATTAAGAGACCCTTCCAGCGATGCGTTTTTTATCCATTCGTAAACCACGTTTCAGGCGGCGCAGCAGGCGTAGGCGCGGCGGTCAGTTGACCAGCTGGATTGTCGTGATCGTGCTTTTCGGCGCCTGCGCCCTGCTTGCCGCGAGGCTGGAGGAACTGGGCAAGCTGGAGCTTGCCGGCAGCGCGCGCATTCATGATGGCGATACGCTGACATTGGAGGGCGAACGCATCAGGCTGAAGGGCATCGATGCCTTCGAAATTGACCAGACTTGCGAGAGCGATGGCCGCACCTATGCCTGCGGGGAGGAGGCAACCGCATATCTGCGTCAGATCGCAGCCGCGCCAGGCATCAAATGCGCAGGCAGCCGCCGCGACCGCTATGGCCGCCTGGTTGCCGAATGCGAGGCTGGCGGTAGGAGCCTTAATCGCGAAATGGTGTCATCAGGCTGGGCCGTCTCATATGGCGCTTATGAATCCGCTGAAGCGAATGCGCGGGCGAACCGCCGCGGCGCCTGGCGCGGCGAATTCGTCGAGCCGCGTGCCTGGCGGGATGCAAAAGGCCAACCGGCCGAGAACCAGCATGATTTGATCGGCTGGCTTATGGAAAAGGTCAGCGGCTTTCTGCTCTAATCGGTGCGACGCAAGCGAGGGGTATCATGAAGCTTTACGATGGCGGGCGCGCGCCCAATCCGCGCCGTGTGCGGATATTTCTGGCCGAAAAGGGTATCGAGGTGCCGCTGGTGCCGGTCGACATGACCGCACTTGGCCACAAGGCGCCGGAAATTCAGCAGCTTAACCCGCTGATGCGGTTGCCGGTTCTGGAGCTCGACGACGGCACGGTGCTTACCGAGAGCGTCGCGATCTGCCGCTATTTCGAGGAACTGAACCCCGAACCCGCGCTCTTCGGCAAAGGGGCGCTCGGCAGGGCACAGGTGGAGATGTGGCAGCGGCGCATGGAGATCAACCTGATGATGCAGGTCGGTCATGCCTTCCGTCACATTCACCCGGCGATGAAGGAATGGGAAGTTCCGCAGATCACCGAATGGGGCGAGGCAAACAAGCCCAAAGCGGTTGAGTTTCTGAGGCTCTTCGACCGCGAACTTGGCGACCGGCCGTTCGTTGCGGGTGAGGAATACTCAATTGCCGATATCACGGGCATGATTGCAATCGACTTCATGAAGCCTGCGCGTATCGAGCTGCCTCAGGAATGCGCCAATGTTCGACGCTGGTACGAAGCGGTGAAAGCCCGGCCGAGTGCTGAAGCGTGATGAGCTCCGCGCGGGCAAAAAAGCTTGCGGATAAGGTGGCGGAAATCCGTGCCTGCCGCATCTGCCTCGACCATCCTGAAGGCAAGCCACTGCCGCATGAGCCGCGTCCGGTCGTGGTGCCTTCGGCCTCAGCGCGCATCATGATTGCGGGGCAGGCACCCGGAACCCGGGTGCATGAAAGCGGGCGGCCTTTCACCGACCGCTCGGGCGATCGGCTGCGCGAATGGCTCGGCGTTTCTGATGCGGAATTCTACGACACGGACAATTTCGCCATTGTGCCGATGGGCTTCTGCTTTCCGGGGCTAGACGCTAAGGGTGGCGACCTGCCGCCGCGCCGCGAATGCGCGCCTGCCTGGCGTGCGGATTTGATGGCTGCGATGCCGCAGATCGATCTGCTGCTCGTGATCGGCCAATATGCGCAGGGGTGGCATCTCGGCCTCAAGGGCAAACGCAGCGTCACCGAGACGGTGCGCGGCTGGCGCGACTTTGCAGCGCGTAACACTGCGCCGCTCATCATTCCGCTGCCGCATCCATCCTGGCGCAATACCGGGTGGCTGAAGGCCAACCCATGGTTCGGCGAGGAGCTTTTGCCGGTGTTGCGGCGTGCCGTGGACGAGCGCATTACACGTCATTGAGCCAAGAATTGCGCACTCCGTTAGAAATATCTTCTTGATTTTGGCCTCGACAACGCCGATATCGCAACAAATTTCTAACGGAGCCCTTCATGGACCGCCTCGACCGCAAGATCCTGCGCCTTCTTCAGGAAAATACGACGCTCGCCGTTGCCGACATTGCCAAAAAGGTCGGCCTTTCGACCACACCTTGCTGGCGGCGTATTCAAAAGCTTGAGGAAGAGGGCGTCATCAAACGCCGGGTGGCTATTCTGGAACCGTCCAAGGTGAATGCCAGCGTCACGGTATTCGTTTCGATCCGAACAAACATGCACAGCCTCGAATGGCTGAAGCGTTTTTCGGAAGTCATTCAGGAATTTCCCGAGGTGGTCGAATTCTACCGCATGAGCGGTGATGTCGACTATCTGCTGCGTGTCGTTGTGCCGGACATCGCTGCCTACGACACATTCTACAAGAAGCTGATTGCTAGAATAGAAATTCGCGACGTGTCTTCGACCTTTGCGATGGAGCAGATCAAATACACAACCGAGCTACCGCTCGACTATATGGTTCTGGATAAGGGCGCGCAGGCCAGCAACTAAGGTTTCGATCTGTTTTCGAGCTTGCTCCATGGCGACCGCGATGCTGCTCGCGGCGCCGGTGGCGGCATGTCGATCGCTGCAACATCGGCCGCGCTGATGCGGAAGGCCGATTCCACTTCTCGCACACCGTCGAGCACGAATAGCTGCGCCTTATTATGCTCGGTCAGAAGCGTGCCGCTCACGCTGACCGCCTGATACATGTGCTTGGCTGGAAACGGCTCGTCCGGGATCACCCGCACGACCTGGTTAGCCGGCGGCGGTGCCACGTGGCTGCAGGCGCCGGGGGCAGCGACCAGCATGAATTCATAGACAAGATCGCCTTCCTGATCCGCAGGCAGCATGAAACCGCGCACCTCCACATTTGACGGGGCGGGTGCAGCTGCGGTTCCGTCTATGCGGCGCAAATCCTCAAAGCCGAGTGCTTGCGTGGCGGGCAGGGCGTGAATGCCGCCTATGCAGGCAAGGCTGATGGCGGTAGCGGCAATTGCTTTGTGTGTGAGGCGATAAACTGACATGCACGAAGTAAATGCGGGCTTGGGCATTCAGTCAATCGAGGTGTCGATCACTTCCGCTTGCCCGCTTTGGCCGTTCTGGCGACGATTCGCTCGATGGTCTTTTCCGCGCTGAGTTCTTTCACGGCATCCTTGCCGATCCATCGTTCGGTCTTGTCCTCAGAAGCCGCGAGTTTCTCTGCCACCGCAAGCGCTGGTGCATGCAGCGACATCGAGCGCTTGCCGATTGTCCGCAGTGCCCAGTTCACGGCCTTTTTCACGAAATTTCGCGGGTCCGTGGCATGTTTTTCGATCAGCGGAAGGTAGGCCTCGAACGTCGCATCGGGCTCTTTCTTGCGATGGATCGTGGCCCAGCACAGCATTGCGAAGGCGGTGCGGCGCACGAATTCGCGCTCATCGGCCGCGAATTCTTCGATCAGGTCTTGCCAGCGGTCGGTGTCGACGAAGAGGTTCGAGACGCCATCGACGATATCCCAGGAATCGAACTCTGCTGCCCAGCTGCGCGCATCCTCCTTCGTGAAGCGCTTGGGGTCGGCGGTGCGCGAGGCAATGAATTGCGCCTCCATGATGCCGCTTGCCCAGAGCTCGAAGGCGCGTTCGTGGTTGCGCTTGATCTTCTTGGCGATGTCGCGCTGGATGCCGTGCGAAATACCAAGCGCACGCTCGGTCTTGATGCCGTAGCGCTTCATCCCCTCGCGATTGTCTTCCGAGCCAATTGACCGCAGATACGCGATCACCTCGGCGGCGGAAGAGTCTGGCGAGAGCGGGATCACGCCTTGCGTTCCAGCCGCGCCAGCAGTGAAGATGTATCCCAGCGGTTGCCGCCCAATTCCTGCACTTCCTTGTAAAACTGATCGACGAGCGCGGTTACCGGAAGCTTGGCGCCATTGCGGTCGGCCTCGGCCAGGCAGATGCCCAGATCCTTGCGCATCCAATCGACGGCGAAGCCGAAATCATACTTGCCTTCGTTCATCGTCTTGTTGCGGTTTTCCATCTGCCAGGAGCCGGCCGCGCCTTTGGAGATCACATCGATAACCGCCTCGATGTCGAGCCCGGCCTTTTTGCCGAAGTGTATCCCCTCGGCGAGGCCCTGCAGCAGACCTGCAATGCAGATCTGGTTGATCATCTTGGTCAGCTGGCCGGCGCCTGCTGGGCCCATTAGCCCGACCATGCGAGCATAAACCTCCATGACAGGCTTGGCGTTTTCGAAATCTGCCTCGTCGCCGCCGCACATGACGGTAAGTACACCGTTTTCCGCGCCCGCCTGTCCGCCCGACACAGGCGCATCGACAAAGCCAATGCCGCGCTTCTTCGCCTCTTCCGCGAGTTCGCGCGCAACTTCGGCTGAGGCCGTGGTGTGATCGACAAAGACCGAGCCGCGCTCCATGGCGGCGAACGCGCCATCCGACCCCAGTGTGACGGAGCGCAAATCGTCGTCATTGCCCACGCAGGCCATCACGAAATCACGGCCGCGTGCCGCCGCCGCCGGCGTCGGCGCAAAGATGCCGCCATGCTCGCCGGTCCATTTCTCCGCCTTTTCCTGCGTGCGATTATAGACGGTGACCTTGTGGCCGCCCTTGTGAACGAGATGGCCGGCCATGGGATATCCCATCACGCCGAGCCCGAGAAATGCAACGGATGCCATTGAAGTCTCCGGTCTGTGTGGTTTGGGTCTGGATATTCAGCGGTTGAGATGACGCGTCAAGCGCGCCTCGAGCCAGGCCCAGATGTTGCGCAGGATTTCCACCACGATCAGGTAGAACACCGCAGCCCACAAATAGGCCTGGAAGTCGAAGGTTTTGGAGAAGACCCAGCGCGCCTGACCCATCAGGTCATAGACGGTGATGATGGCCACGATTGCCGAGCCCTTGATCATCAGGATGATCTCGTTGCCATAGGGCCGCAGCGCCACGATCAGCGCCTGCGGGAAGATGATGCGGCGGAAGGTAAAGGATGGCCGCAGGCCAAGTGCTGCCGCTCCTTCCCATTGGCCGCGCGGCACGCTTCGGATCGCGCCGGCAAGTATCTCGGCCTGATAGGCGGCCGTGTTCAGCGTGAAGGCCAGAAAGCCGCAATTCCAGGCGTCGCGGAAAAATCCCCATAGGCCGATCGCCTTGAGCTCGTTGGAGAACTGGCCGAGGCCGTAATAGATCAGGAACACCTGCGCCAGCAGGGGCGTGCCGCGAAAGGTGTAGACATAGGCGTAGGCGAGGGCGCCGACGTAGCGGTTCTTGGAAAGCCGGCCGAGCGCGACAGGGACCGAAAGAACCGCGCCCGCGAGAAGCGATGACAATACCAGGCTTACCGTGACCTTGAGTCCCGACCAGTAGCGCGGGCCGTATTTGGCGACGAGTTCGGGGTTCCAGGACGTTGCCAGATACCAGACGAAACCGATCCCGATTAGCGCCCAGAGTGCTACGAAGGCGTGACCCCATATGCGGCTTGCCGTCCATGAGCGCGGCGGCGCCGGAGGGCGCTCCACGGTGCTCTGGTTGAGCGCCATCTCTGTCATCGCGCCAGCTCGCTTTTCTGGCCGTAGCGCTCGATGCGGCTGATCACAAGGCCGGAGAGAATGGCGAGCACGAGATAAAGCAGGAAGGCGGTGCCGTAGAAGAAGAAGGCCTGTTTGGTCACGCGCGCGGCGATGCCGGTCTGGCGCAATATGTCGGACAGCGCGATGGTGGAGACCAGCGCGGTATCTTTCAGAAGAACCAGCCACAAATTGGAGAGGCCGGGCAGGGCGAGGCGAATAAGCTGCGGCATCACCACCTTGCGCATCGTCAGCCCGTAGCTAAGGCCAACCGCGTAGCCGCCCTCATATTGCCCTTTGGGTATTGCGCGAAACGCCGACAAAAAAACCTCGGAGGCATAGGACGAAAACACCATGCCGAGCGCCAGCATGCCAGCGAGGAACGAGTTGATCTCGATGCCCGTCTCGAAGCCAAGCAGGATCAGCAATTGTCTGAGGCCGATCTGCGCGCCGAAGTAGATGAGGAACAGCGTCATCAGTTCCGGGAGCCCCCGGAAAATGGTCGTGTAGATGTTTGCCGCAAGCCGCAGGGAGGGCTCCTGCGCCTGTTTCGCCAGCGCTACGAAGAAGCCGAGCACTAGGCCGAATGGCAGCGTTGCCAGGGCGAGCGAAACGGTCACCCAGACGCCCGAAGCGATCTCGTCGCCCCAGCCTTCGGCTCCGAAGCTCAGCAGGCCCAGAAAATTGTCCATATCCCCGCTCTCGGGAGAGGTGTGGAAGGCGGCGCGCCGCCTTCCACTTTTGTCAGGTCAGACTAATCAGCTGCCGTAAGCGTCGAAATCAAAGTACTTGTCGTTGATTTCCTTGTACTTTCCGTTGGCGCGGATTGCGTCGATGGCTGCGTTGAATTTCTCGCGCAGCTCGTCCTCGCCCTTGCGGATCGCAATGCCGGCGCCCGGGCCGTGAATCTCGACGACCGGGGTAATGGTACCGACGATCTTGCAGCATGCGCCGTCTTCGGTCGCGAGCCAGTCGCCCAGCACGATGACGTCATCCACGACGGCGTCGACACGGCCACTATTGACGTCGAGCTTGTACTCGTCAGCGGTCGGGTAGAGCTTCACTTCGCTGTCGGTGTAGGTCGCTTCGGCGTAGTTGGAGTGGGTCGTGGAACCCTGAGCGCCAACGACCTTGCCGGCCAGGTCTTCCTTGGTCACGCCGGTTATGTCCGTGTCCTTCGGCGCGGCCAGTGCCGGCGGGGTGTTGTAGTATTTGTTGGTGAAGTCGACCTTTTCCATGCGCTCTTCGGTGATCGACATGGAGGCGATGATGGCGTCGAACTTGCCAGCCTGAAGGGCGGGGATGATGCCGTCCCAGTCCTGCGTGACGAATTCGCAGTCAGCTTTCATTTCCTCGCAAAGCGCCTTTGCGATGTCGATGTCGAAACCAACGAGCGTGCCATCTGCCTCGAGGTTGTTGAAGGGAGGATAGGCGCCTTCGGTGCCGATCTTCAGCTTCATCATGTCCTGCGCCTGCGCGCCACCCATGGTGACAGCCAGCGCCGCGGCGGCCGCGGCGAGTGCGATACGCTTGGAAATACGCATAATATTCCTCTCTGTGGTCTTTTTTTATCATCCGCCGGAAGCGGCGTTGGTGAGCGTGGGCGCGAGAGAAATCGCACCCCCTGGCTGCGATAAAACCAGTCGCAGGCAAGAATGCAACCGCAAATGGCGTTTTGCGCGCAGCTCGTCCTGTTTCAGCCGAGATCGAAGGTCGAAATGACAAACTCGGCGATGGATTTGCTGTCATCCAAGTCAAAAACAGGCAGATTACCCAGCGTAATCTCGTAATCCGAGGCAATTGCGACGATCGAGGCATCGGTGTCAGCAAGCGGTGATCCGTCGCCGGAATTTGCGCGCCTGAGTTCGATCTTGGGATGCGGGCCGCGCTTCCAACCTTCGACTATGACGATATCGGCATCCGAAAGCCGTTCCAGAATGGCCTCGAGCGGTGGTTCTTCCTCGTCACGCAATTCATGCATGATCGCCCAGCGGCGGCCGGACACGATTGCGACTTCCTGTGCGCCGGCCATGCGGTGACGGTGGGAATCCGTACCGGGGACATCAATGTCGAACTCGTGATGGGCGTGTTTGACTGTCGCGACGCGAAGCCCGCGCGATACGAGCTCGGCCACCAGCCGCTCGACCATGGTCGTCTTGCCCGCGTTCTTCCAGCCCGCAATGCCGAGAACCGGCGCCGTCATTGCGCCACCAGCCGTTTTTCTGCTTCTGCGAGATCCTGCGGCGTGTTGATGTTGAAAAAGGCGCCATCGTCGTCAAACGAGCAGCTGGCGTTCTTTCGGCTTTCGACGAAGGCCGCGACCTTCAACGGGTTGTCGTTCCGAAGCCAGTCCCCTAAGGCGTTCTTCACTTCAACCGGCCACAGCCCGAATACAGGGTGCTGCCTGCCACCAGATGAGGCGAGCACGATCGCGGCTTCGGGATCGGCGGCGCGCAGCCGTGCGACAAGGTCTAACGGAAAGAAGGGCGTGTCGGCGGCGACGGTGACAAGATGCGAGGCCTCACCCTCTGCTGCCGCCCATTCGAGCCCCGCGAGAATGCCGGCCAGCGGACCACGACCCGCAGGCGGCGCGTCGGGCAACACTGGCAGCGATGTGTCTGCAAGCAATTCGGGATCGCAATTGGCGCTGATCGCTATCTTCCCGACCTGCGGCTTCAGGCGTTCGATCACGTGGTCAATCAGGCGTTTGCCAGTAAGCGACATCAGGCTCTTGTCGCCGCCGCCCATACGGCGCGACGCACCTCCGGCAAGAATGAGCCCTGCAATATTCTCAGTCATCGCCGCTCAAGCTAGGCATCGCGCATCTGCCAGTCCACCAGCATCACATAGGCTGAGCTGAGAACGCTCAGGCCAGCGGCGAGGATCATCACGTAAAGCAGCGGGTTGGGTCCGCTCTCCACGGTCAGCACGGCCGCCGCAAGTACGGCCATCAACGCACCGCCGCCCAGTTGCAACGTGCCGCCAAGACCGGAGGCCGCGCCGGCAAGCCGCGGGCGTATGCTCACCATGCCGGCCGTTGCGTTTGGCAGTGTCATGCCGTTGCCAATGCCGATGATGCCCGCAGGTACGAAAAGCGAAACAGGGTGGATGTACCCGACGGTGAAGAGCACGATCGAAAGGCCGACACCTGCAACAGCGATCGTGCAGCCACTCAGCATCATCCGGTTGGTGCCGACCATTCGCGAAAAGCGGCCCGAGAGATAGTTGCCTAGCATGTAGCCGAGCGCGACCAGACCGAAATAGATGCCGTAGAGTGATGGCGTCATGTGCAGGAATTCGGTGGCGATGAACGGCCCGCCGCCGAGGAAGGCGAAGAATGTGCCGGACGAGAATGCCGAGGTGAGCGTGTAACCCCAGAAGCGCCGAGAGCCGAATAGCTCCGGATAGCTGCGCACCTGCTCCATCATGCCGGTTGCCGGCGCGCTGTTGGTCTCGCCGAGGTCGAAATAGACGAGGATCAGGCCGAATAGCCCGAACCCGGCCGAGAACCAGAACGTCGCTTGCCAGCCCTGCAGTTCATCAAGAAAGCCGCCGATCGTCGGCGCTACCATCGGGACCATCGCCATGCCCATCGTGACGTAGCCAATACGGCTCGCCGCATCGTCGACATGCTCGACCGTGTCGCGCACGACCGCGCGCGACAGAACGATACCGGCGGCGGCGAAGGCCTGAAACACGCGGCAAACAAGCAGCGCTTCGATGGTCGGCATTACCGCTGCTGCGGCGGTCGCCGCGATGAACACCGATAACGAAAACATCAGCACTGGCCTGCGGCCATAGCGGTCCGACAGCGGGCCAATGATCAACTGGACAAAGGCCGTCGCTGCCAAAAACACCGGCACGAGCAGCTGCGCCATCCGGTAGTCGGTTTCGTAATAGCGGGCGATGCCCGGCAAGGAGGGGAGGAAAATATTCATCGCCAACGCGCCGATCGCGGCAATGACGACCAGCGTGAAGATGTGCGGGGGAGTGGTGTTGTCCAGCCAGCGCGGCTGCATCTTGGTTCTCACTTCATTCGTATACAAACAATCGCACCGCGGTTAAACGATCTCAAGCGCACTTGAAGTCAAGCGCCAAATGCGGCTGGCGGCGCGCCTACAGCCCGTCCGGCGACATGCTTTCGCCGGTGGATTCCGAAATCGGTTTCGCTCTACCCACCTTGCGCTCGCGGTAAAGCGAATAGAGACCCGACCCGATGATCAGCGTTGAGCCCACGACTATCGGCGTTTCCAGGCTCTCGCCGAATATGACGAGGCCGAACAGTACGGCCCAGAGCAATGCGGTGTAGCGGAAGGGCGCCACAAAGGCGATTTCGCCCTCGCGCATGGCGACGACGATGAACTGGTAGCCGACCATCAGCAATGCCGAGGCGGCGAAGAGCATGCCGGTGTCGGTCGCGGAGAGCGGCGTCCAGCCGCCGAATGGCACCATCAGAACGCCACCGGCAATTGTCACGCAGATTGTGGTGACGGTCGAGATGAGGAGTGACGGCACGTCCGCTGGCACCAGTCTGGTGAGCAAGTCACGGCTTGCGGCAAAGCAAACGCAGGCGAGCACGGCCAACGAATAGGTGTTGAAGCCCTCCATACCCGGCCGCACGATCACCATCACGCCTGCGAAGCCAACGGTGATCGCCAGCCAGCGTCGCCACCCGACACGCTCGCCGAAAAAGAGCGCGGCACCCATCGTCACCGCGAGCGGCAGGGATTGAAGGACGGCGGACACGTTCGACAGTGGCATATTGGCTAGCGCGAACAGGAAGAATAGCGTGGCGCCCAGCTCGCAGAGAGCGCGCCCGGCAACTAGCGGGTTCAGCGCCAGCGAAGGATTTTTCAGCGCACCCTGCTGCCAGGCGAGAAAGCCGATCAGCAGCGTCGCGAAAATGCCGCGTACGAACATGATCTGACCGGTGTTTATGGCCCCGGTCAGGATTTTGATGATCGCGTCATTGGCCGTAAAGCCGAACATGGCCAGCGCCATGAAGATCGCAGCGCGCTGATTGGCTGACAAAGCGGAGAACCCGATTGCTAATGAGTATGCCCGAACGTCCTTAGTGCCGGTCGCTGGCACTGGCAATTGGGCCAGACGGTGCTTGAATGCCCGGCACGCGGCCCGGCGAGCCGGAATCAGCCGCCGGTAACACTCATATGCCGCGAAACCGACGGGCGGTTGGTATTGCGGTCGATAATGAAATCATGGCCCTTGGGCTTGCGGCCAATCGCTTCGTCGATAGCGTTGGACACGAGCTCATTGCCTTCCGAGGCGCGTAGCGGCTCGCGTAGATCGGCGGCGTCTTCCTGGCCGAGGCACATATACAGCGTGCCGGTGCAGGTGAGGCGCACGCGGTTGCAGCTTTCGCAGAAATTATGGGTCATCGGGGTGATGAAGCCCAGCCTGCCGCCGGTTTCGGCGACTTCGACATAACGCGCAGGACCACCGGTCTTGTAGGGAATGTCGGTGAGCGTGAAGCTCTCCTCCAGCGTCGCGCGCATTACCGAGAGCGGCAGATACTGGTCGGTGCGATCTGCGTCGATCTCGCCCATCGGCATCGTTTCGATCAGCGTCAGATCAATGTCCGAGCCGTGCGCCCAGCGCATCAGCTCGGGAATTTCGCGGTCGTTGAAGTTTTTCAGCGCTACGGCGTTTATCTTGATCTTGATACCGGCGTCGCGGGCAGCCTCTATACCGCGCAGCACCTTGTCGAGATCGCCCCAGCGCGTGATCTCGCGAAACTTCACCGGGTCCAGCGTGTCGAGCGACACGTTGATGCGTTTCACGCCGCAATCGGCCAGTTCCGCCGCGTGGCGCGCCAGCTGAGAGCCGTTGGTTGTGAGCGTCAGCTCATCCAATGCGCCGCTGTCCAAATGGCGCGAAAGCTGGCGAATGAGGTGCATCACATTCTTGCGCACCAGTGGCTCGCCGCCGGTGAGACGCAGCTTACGTACGCCCTTTTCGACAAAGACCGTGCAAAGTCTGTCCAGCTCTTCGAGCGTCAGCAGGTCTTTTTTCGGCAGAAAAGTCATGTCTTCCGCCATGCAATAGGTGCAGCGGAAGTCGCAGCGGTCGGTGACCGACACGCGCAGATAGGTGATGCCGCGTCCGAATGGATCGATCATCGGTGCCGAATGCTGCTGCATGGTTTCTCCCGGTTTTCACACCGAAGGTGGGGCCCGCAAGCGCCAGTTCAAGGGCTTGTATTCGTAAGTATCATTGCAAATGACCGCCATGCAATCACGCTGGCCGGGCGAGGGCATGGACCAGCGAGACAAGCGGCGCTAAGGCAGGGACGAAAGCAGGTTGCCATGACCCCACCTTCGGAACTCCGCGTCTCGAAAGACCGGCGCGAACTCACGGTTCGCTTCGGCAACACAGCCTATCTGCTGACGGCTGAGATGCTGCGCGTGCTCTCACCGTCGGCCGAGGTGCAGGGCCATTCGCCCGAGCAGCGCGTTACCGTGCCCGGTAAGCGCAACGTGGCGATCCGTGCAATCGAGCCAGTGGGCAACTATGCCGTTCGCATCATCTTTGACGATGGACACGACACCGGGCTTTTCACCTGGACCTATCTCAATACGCTTGGCGAGGAGAAGGAGGCGCGGTGGGAAGCGTATCTGGTGGAACTCGAGACCAAGCGGCTCTCGCGCGGGTGACTACTCGGCGGCGGCCACAATCATCGTATCGACGCTGCGCGAGCGCGGCACCAGATGAACGACCTTGAAGCCACGCTTTTTCAGATCGTTCAGCAATTGCGGCAGCATGGCCGCGGTTCGCGCGTGAATGTCGTGCAGAAGCACGATGCCTGAGCCCCTGGCTTCGAGTTTCGAAAGCGTGCGGGCGCGCACCTGATCGGGCGTGGAGACAAAATAGTCCTTCGAATCCACCGAAGCGCCGATCACGACGACGCCCTGCATGGCGAGGTGCCTTCTGAGAGCTGCCGTCGAAGCCAGATATGGGAAGCGGAAGAAGTGTGCGACGCGCGAGCGGTTTGGCCCGAGTGCCGCCGCTACGCTGCGGTTTCCCTTATCGATTTCGGCCACCGCGCTATCGAACGACATCGACGCGAGATTTGGATGGTTTTGCGTATGCGTTGCGATGGTGTGTCCACGGGCTGCGACCTCGCGCACCAGATGCGGATAGGCGTTGGCCATCTGGCCGACCGTGAAGAACGTCGCCTTCACGCCGTGCTGGTCGAGCGCGTTCAGAATTTTCGACGTCTTGCCGGGGATCGGACCGTCATCGAAGGTCAGAACCACTTCGCCGCGGGCAAGGACAAGATCGGACAGACTGCCTACGCGGATCGTGCGTCCCCGCAAGCTGCCGCGCGGTCCGGGAAAGGACATGATGTCGCCCGGCTGTGAAAGGTCCGCCCGCTGCTCGGCTGCGAATGCCAGCTTCGGCGGTTCGACTTCTTTGGGTTTGGTAGTGCAGGCAGCGAGGTTGAGAGCGGCGGCGACAGCCACCAGGGCGGAAAACAAACGCATGATGCACACTCGCTGCAACTGAAACTGCGGCGAAGGTGCCGGAATATGGTTAATGCCTGGATAATCGGCGCCTCAGGGCATTTACCATGATGGTCGCACGGCAGACGGCTTGACCGAGTGGCACGTACCCACAAGCATGGCCAGCATGAGCGAACCGAAAATCGGAAATATTGCAGAGCAGGGGGCAGAGGCACAGGCGCTGCTTCTGGAACTCAACAACGCCCACGCCCGGCAAACCTCATTGCTGACGCGCGAGCGTTGGGATCGTCTTGTCGGGGCGGCCTTTGCGGCTGATTGCGTTGATCGCGCGGCAGCGCTCCTGATCGCTTTCGATCAGGCGGCGGACTATGACAGCCCGAATTTTGTCTGGTTTCGCGAACGCTACGCAAAGTTCGTTTATGTCGACCGCATCGTCGTCAGCGAGGACCACCAGGGGCGAGGTTTTGCCAGACGGCTTTATGAAGGGCTGTTTTGGAAGGCGCGCGTGGCCGGCCACGACCGTGTTGTGTGCGAGGTCAACAGTCTGCCTCCCAATCCGGAATCAGACGCTTTTCATGCGCGGATTGGGTTTGAGGAGGTCGGGCGCGCCGATCTGGACAGCGGCGCCAAGTCCGTTCGCTATCTGATGCGGAAGTTAGAAGGTAGCTGACCCGCAGGCCGCGAGCTTATTCTTCTTTCAGCATATCGGCGATGCGGTGCATCTGTTCGCCCAGCGCATCGCATTCGGCCGGGGTTGATTGTGCCATCACCCTGTCGATCAGCGCCGTGTAGATCGCCAACGCCTCGGTGAGCAGCGCCTCGCCGTCTGCTGTGAGATAGAGCCGGATCACCCGCTTGTCCTTGGTGTCGCCCTCACGGAGCAGCAGTCCCTGGGTCTCCAGCTGTGGCAGCAGCATGGTTATGTTCGAGCGGCCGACAAGGAGCTTGCGCGCCAGCTCGTGCTGCGACATGCCCGGGTGCCGGTGCAGGTTCATCAAGATGTCGAGCTGGACGAGCTTGATGCCAAGCGGCGCGAGCGATTTGCTCAACTCGCGCACAATCGCCTTCTCAGCACGGATGACGGCAATCCAGTTTTTGAACCGCGGATTGTCCCAGGGCAGGTCTTGTAGTTTGTTCATGGTTGAACTAATATGTTCATGTTTGAACTATTTCAAGGAATCCCACTATGGCATCATTCGGCTTCATGGTCATCCGCGGGCTGTTTGCCGTTGCGGAACACGTCTCGCCGGCTGCGGCTGGCCGCGCGGCGTTCCAGTTGTTCAGCCGAGTTCCAAGGTCCGGCAAGGTTTCCGACAAGGAGCGCGCGGCGCTGGAAAAGGCGGAACCCATAATGCGAGAGGGGCGTCGGCACCGCCTCAATCTCGAAGGCGGTGGCTGGGTCACAGCATATGATTTTGCCTCGCCACAAGGGCGGCGTGCCCCGACGGTGCTTGTATTGCATGGCTGGCGCTCTCGGGCAGCGCATATGTCCGGCATTGTGGCGGAACTTACGCGAAGCGGATTCCGGGTGATCGCGCTCGATCTGCCCGGCCATGGCGAATCGAGCGGGCGCTATCTCAACATGGCGAACGCAGTTTCCTCTGTGCGCGCGGCGGACCAGTGGTTCGGGCCATTTTCGGCAATCGTCGGCCATTCATTTGGCGGGGCAGTCGCGGCCAACGCCATCGTCGGTTCCGTGAAGGGCATCGCGCCAGTGGCGGCGGGGCGGCTGGTGACCGTTTCCGCGCCAAGCTCCATGCCGGCTATCTTTCGCGAATTCGGGCGCTTTCTCAATCTCGGGACGCGGGCACAGACGGCGCTTGCGGAAAGGGTGCTCAAGATCGCCGGGCGGCCGCTAGAAGAATTCGTGGTCGCGCGACAGCTTGCCGAACACCCGCTCCCGGCACTTGTCGTGCATGCGCCTGACGACAAGGAAGTGCCGGCCAGCGAGGCCGAATCGATGGCCAAGGCCGGGCCGCATGTGCGGCTCCACTGGGCGCCGGGACTCGGCCACCGGCGCATCCTGGCCGATTGCGATGTGAAAAGGCGGATCGTCGAGTTTCTGACCGACCCCGAGGTGACGGCGGCAACGCCGGCCGCGGCATAAATCAGCTCTTGGTGCGTTCCGGCGGGGCTTCGAGCGCAAGCCCCGCTTCGCGCCAGGCGCCGAAGCCGCCATCAATGTGAGCGACTTTGTCGAGGCCCATATCTTGAGCGGTCTTGGTAGCAAGCGCCGAACGCCAGCCCGCCGCGCAGAAGAATACGAAGCTCTTGCCTGAAGAGAAAATCTCCTTGTGATACGGGCTTTCCGGGTCGATCCAGAATTCCAGCATGCCGCGCGGGCAATGCTGAGCGCCCGGCACGCGGCCTTCGCGCTGCAATTCGCGGATGTCGCGAATATCGATCAGGAGCGTGTCGCCGCTTTCCGCCCGTTTCGCTGCCTCCTGTGGGGAGATCGTTTCGATCTCGGCATTGGCTTCGTCGACCAGCGCCTTGTAGCCCTTTTTCATCGTCTCACCCTCAGCCGAGATTGAGTTCCTTGAAGAAGTCGTTGCCCTTGTCGTCGATGACGATGAAGGCCGGGAAATCCTCGACTTCGATACGCCAGATCGCTTCCATGCCGAGCTCGGCATATTCAACGACTTCGACCTTTTTGATGCAATCCTGCGCCAGGCGCGCGGCCGGCCCGCCGATCGAGCCCAGATAGAAGCCGCCATGGCGGCCGCAGGCTTCGCGCACCTGCCGCGAACGATTGCCTTTTGCCAGCATCACCATCGACCCGCCAAAGGACTGGAACTGGTCCACGAAGGAATCCATGCGGCCTGCGGTCGTCGGCCCGAATGATCCCGACGCATATCCCGCCGGCGTCTTCGCCGGGCCGGCATAATAGATCGGGTGGTTCTTGAAGTAGTCGGGCATCGGCTCGCCAGCTTCCAGCCGCGCGCGGATCTTCGCATGCGCCAGATCGCGGGCGACGATAATCGGGCCGGAGAGCGAAAGGCGAGTCTTTACGGGGTGTTGGCTGAGCTCGCTCAGAATCTGAGTCATCGGTTTGTTGAGGTCGACGCGCACCACGTGATCGGTCAGCGAACCCTCATCGATGTCGGGCATGTATTTGGCCGGGTTCGTTTCCAGCTGCTCGACGAAGATGCCGTCACGGGTGATCTTGCCCATCGCCTGCCGGTCGGCCGAACAGGAGACGCCGAGCCCGATCGGTAGCGATGCGCCATGGCGCGGCAAGCGGATGACCCGCACATCATGACAGAAATATTTTCCGCCGAACTGCGCGCCGACGCCCATCTGCTGAGTGAGCTTGTGAACTTCCGCCTCCATTTCGAGATCGCGGAAGGCGTGGCCGGCTTCGCTGCCTGAGGTCGGCAAGGTATCGAGATAGCGTGTCGAGGCCAGTTTGACCGTCTTCAGGTTCATCTCGGCCGACGTGCCGCCAATCACGATTGCCAGGTGATAGGGCGGGCAAGCGGCGGTGCCGAGCGTCAGGATTTTTTCCTTCAGAAACTCGATCATGCGGTCGTGCGTCAGCAGCGACGGCGTACCCTGATAGAGGAAGGTCTTGTTGGCCGAACCGCCGCCCTTGGCGACAAAGAGGAATTTGTAGGCGTCTTCGCCTTCCTCATAGATGTCGATCTGCGCAGGCAGATTGTTCTTGGTGTTCTTTTCCTCAAACATGGCCAGCGGGGCGAGCTGCGAATAGCGCAGGTTTTTCTTTTCGTAAGCGTCGAGTACGCCGCGGCCGAGCGCACCGGCATCGCCGCCATCGGTCCACACGCGCCGGCCCTTCTTGCCCATCACGATTGCGGTGCCGGTGTCCTGACACATGGGCAGTACACCGCCTGCCGCGATGTTCGCGTTCTTCAACAGGTCATAGGCGACGAAACGGTCATTGTCGGTTGCTTCGCCGTCTTCAAGGATCGAGGCAAGCTGCTTCAAGTGGCCCGGCCGCAGCAGGTGGTTGATGTCCGCGAAGGCTGTCTCGGAGAGAAGCCGCAAACCCTCTTGCTCGACGGTCAGAATGTCTTCGCCGCGGAATTTTTCCACCGACACGAAATCCGAGCTGAGCTTGCGGTAGGGCGTCTCGTCGGCGCCGAGCGGGAACATTTCCATTGAGGAAGGATCGGACATTTTGGCGTTCCAGATGGATGGCTGCAGTTGAAGTCGTTTTAGTCGCGGCATGGGGAATGTCCACTGCCACCGGGTTTCGCAATTGGATGATCCGCTGCTAGTCTCGCCCCGACAACATGGCATGACGCGCGGAGAGAACGGGTATGAGCGAAGTCGATTCTGTGATGCTGAATTTCAGCCCGGGAAGCCTGATGCTTCTCAACGGAATCCTCGCCATCGTGATGTTCGGCGTCGCGCTCGACCTGACCTTGGGCGACTTCCGCCGCCTGCTGGAAACGCCGCGCGCGCTGCTGCTGGGCTTTTTCTCTCAGTTTCTCTTCCTGCCGGCAGCGACCTTTCTGCTGGTGCTTCTGCTGCGGCCGGCGCCCAGCATGGCGCTGGGTATGATGCTGGTCGCGGCCTGTCCGGGCGGCAACATTTCGAATTTCATCACCCACAGGGCAGGGGGCAACACAGCGCTTTCGGTGAGCCTCACCGCGGTGGCGACCGTTTGCGCAACGATCATGACGCCGTTCAATCTGGCGTTTTGGGGCAGCCTCTACGCCCCGACTTTGCCGCTGCTCACCGAGACAAGCGTTTCGCCCTTTGAGATGGCGTGGACCGTTGCGGTGCTGCTCGTCGTCCCGCTCATCCTCGGCATGACGATCAATGCACGATACCCGGCATTTTCGGCGCGTATTCGCGGCACCATGCGTGTTCTTTCGATGATCATCTTCGCCGGCTTCGTTGTCGGTGCGCTTGCCGCGAACTGGCAGTATTTCCTCGATTATGTGAGCCTGGTTGCCGGGCTTGTGCTGCTTCACAACGCGATTGCGCTTGGCGGCGGCTACGGCATCGCATGGGCGGGCGGGCTCGACGAGTATGATCGCCGCGCGGTCTCCGTCGAAACCGGCATTCAGAACTCGGGGCTCGGCCTGATTCTCATCTTCAACTTCTTCGGCGGGCTTGGCGGCATGGCGATCGTCGCGGCTTGGTGGGGCGTCTGGCACATCCTTTCGGGGTTGGCACTTGCAGCCTGGTTCAGCCGCCGACCGACCAGTACGCGCGGCGCACCGGCCTGATCGGAACCGTCTCACCGCGGCGAAATTGCATCACGTTTTCGCGAAAAACGTATCAAATCCACCGGGCAGACATATTCGACCTTAACGGTAAGGCAATCGGCACGTATGATTGTGGCTTATCTGCTTCGCATATTCAGACAACGGACTTACTGGGCCGGCTGACGGCTGGATTGGGTGATCGATGAGACTCTTTGCCAAACGCGGATTGATGGCGGCAACGGCCGTCTTCTCCGGAATGGTTCTGCTGGGGACGCAGCAGGCTTCAGCGGAAACGCTTTTTGAGCGCCTGTTCGGCGGCAAGCGCATCAAGCGTGTCGAAAAGGTCGAGCCGGAGCCGCCGAAGAAAGTCGTCATCGCCCGGGTCTCGTCGCCTCAATATTACAATTACAAGGTCGATCCGCTGGTCCGCGTGGATTTCGCGGCCTTGATCAGCACACTTGAAGAGGTCGAGCCGTCCACGGATCGCGCTCAGGCAGGCGAGGTGATTCTGGCGTCCGTTGCCGAACCCGGCGAAGCTTCGCCCGCCATTCCGCTTCCAGATGTCGATACGGATGCCAGCAAGTTCGCGGCAGCCATCGATAGCCTGCAAGAGTTCAAGCTGATGGCCGAGAAGGAGATCGCTGACGCGATCGTCGCGCATTACGGGGCTGATCCCGACTTCATCTGGCTGCGCGACGGCAAGCCGAATCACCGTGCGGAAGAGGCCCTCGCAGTGCTGTCCGAAGCCGCCGAGCACGGCCTCGTGGCCGAGGAATATACGGTTGCGGCAATCGACCGGCCGGCAGCCGAGGGCGAAACCATCGATCCGGCATTGCGGAATGCGCAGTTCGAGATGGAGCTTTCCGCGCGGGTGCTGCGCTATATGCGTGACGCGAAGGGTGGCCGCGTCGATCCAAACCGGATTTCCGGCTATCATGATTTCGAGCTGAAGACGCTCGACTATGGCCACGCGCTCGATGTGTTGGGCGACACCTTCGCCGTGCGCACTTTTATGGAATCGGAACACCCGCAGAATTCGGCATATGCCGCGCTGCGGGCCGAGCTTGCCGAGCTGCGTTCCAGCCAGGAGAAGGCGATCATCGTGTCGCCCGACCTTTTCATGAGGCCCGGCAAGTCTTCGCCGGAATTCACTAAGCTTCTGCAGATCATCGACCGAGACGCCGACGCGGAATTCCGCGCCGAATTTGGCGAGCTGCTGGCCGCTAACATTGACAACGAGACCTATACGCAGGAGCTCGTGCCGCTGATCAAGGCGGCTCAGAAGAAGGCTGGTGTGGGTGCGGACGGCATCATCGGGCCGCGCACCGTTGGCGCGATCGCCGGTGACTCCAAGGCTGACCGTCTCGAAAAGGTTCGGATCGCGATAGAGCAGCTGCGCTGGCTGCCTTCCGAACTCGGCGATCGGCACGTGTTTATCAACGTGGCCGAGTTCAGGGCCCGCTACATTGAAGAAGGCACCGAGAAGCTGGCCATGAAAGCTGTGGTCGGCCAGCGCTCCAAGCAGACGAACTTCTTCCACGATGAGATCGAATATGTGGAGTTCCACCCATACTGGGGTGTGCCGCGCTCGATCCTCGTCAACAAATACCTGCCGAAGCTGGTCAACGACCCGGGCTATCTCGATCGTATCGGCTATGAGGTTTCCGATGGCCGCGGACGGCGGATTTCGTCCTCATCCGTTAATTGGGCCGCCTATGGTTCGCGTCCGCCCTTCGACGTGAGGCAGCCGCCGGGGCCGCGGAACGCGCTCGGCGAAATGAAGATTATGTTCCCGAACAGGCATGCGATCTACATGCATGACACGCCTGAAAAGCACCTGTTCGAGCGGGAAAGCCGCGCCTATTCCAGCGGCTGCGTGCGGCTGGAAGACCCGCGCGCCATGGCCGCGGCCGTTCTCAGCTGGGACCGCGAGCAGGTCGTCGAGCGGCTGAAAAATGGGCGCGGAAAAGAAGAGTTGGCCAAGACGATCCCGGTCTATGTCTCGTATTTCACCGCATGGCCGGATTCGAGCGGCAATGTGAACTATGTGCCCGACATCTACGATCGCGACAGCTATATGCAAAAGGCGATGACCAAGATCGACGAGACGCGCGCTCCAAACACCTGATGAGCACCGCAATCGACCACGAAAAACCCGGCTTCGCGCCGGGTTTTTCTTTGCGGCTGGCGGGCCGTGACTACCGGATCGTAGACACCGCTTCGCGCGCTTGACTTGATCAGGGGCCGCACCTTATATCCCGCTTCCGGTCGCGGAAGCGGCTTCGGGGCGATTAGCTCAGCGGGAGAGCACACCCTTCACACGGGTGGGGTCGCTGGTTCAATCCCAGCATCGCCCACCATTCTCCTCAAGTCAGATTTGGATGACAGGCCGCGGTCCAGCCGTCAGCTAGCGACGGCCTTCAAAAGCCTGTCGACCAACGGCTGTGTCAATTCGTCGAAATGTGAAATGACATGCGAGGGGTCGAAGTTACTGACATGGCGGTCGGTGTAGCCGAAATCGACGGCGACAACCGGGATGCCCGCTGCGATGGCGGTTTTGATGTCGGTTTGGGAATCTCCCACCATGATTGCGCGTGTCGGGTCTCCGCCGGCCGCTTCGATGGTGAGCGTCAAATGCCGCGGGTCTGGCTTGCGATGCGCGAACGTGTCCTGGCCGCATATCGCCTTGAAGCGATCGCGCAGGCCAAGGCTTTCCAGCAGTTCGACCGACATCCCCTCATACTTGTTGGTGCACACGGCAAAGGAAAACCCGGCATCTGAAAACCGGTCGAGCGCCTCCGGCACGCCCGGATAGGGCGCTGAATGGCCCGGCATGTTTGCGGAATAGTGCTCGAGAAAAACATCGAAGAGCTGAGCAAGCTTGGGTTTTGTCAGCTCAAGCTGTCGTGCCTCGAATGCGCGCTCGATCATCACCTTTGCGCCCATGCCAACCAGACGCCGGATGTCGGCGCCGTCGACTGGCTCCATATCCACCGTCGCCAGGCTGTGGTTGAGGCTGTCGAGCAGGTCCGGCGCGGTGTCGACCAGGGTTCCGTCGAGGTCGAATACAATGATCGGCGCTGCCATCTCGGTTCCTTCTCCGGGTGGCGCTGGCCTAGCGCGGCTTTGGAAAATGGGCAAGTTCGGTGCGTGGTGCCCGGAACCTTTTGGCGCACGCCGTCAAAGATGCTACCAGCGGCGCGCGATTCTCAGAACCACGCCCCGGGAAACAATGGATCCGAAAGCGCTCAAAATCGAAGCGGCGCGCGCCGCACTCTCCCATGTTGAAGACGGCATGAAGCTCGGCATCGGCACTGGCTCGACAGCGGAGGAATTCGTGCGTTTGCTGGCCGCGCGCGTGGGCGAAGGGTTGAGCGTCATCGGCGTGCCGACCTCTGAACGCACCGCGGCCCTGTGCAACGAACTCGGCGTACCGCTGACAACGCTGGACGAGGAACCGGCACTCGACCTCGTTGTCGACGGCGCTGACGAGATCGACCCCGATCTGTCGCTGATCAAGGGCGGCGGCGGCGCGCTGCTGCGCGAAAAGATCGTTGCGGCGACATCGAAGCGCATGATCGTGATTGCCGACAAGAGCAAACTCGTTCCCGTGCTCGGCGCATTTCCGCTGCCGATCGAGGTCAACAAATTCGGTCTCAAGGCGACCGAACTGGCCATTCGCGCCGCCGGCTCGGCGCTCGGCCTTAACTGTGACTTCCGATTGCGGATGACTGGAAACGAGCCTTTTGTTACAGACGGCGGTCACTTGATCATAGACGCATCTTTTGGCCGCATTCGGGATGCAAGAGCGCTTTCCGAAGCTCTCCACGCCATACCGGGCGTGGTGGAACATGGTCTTTTTCTGGGGCTGGCGGACGTGGCGATCATCGCCGCCGAAGGCGGAATAGAAACGATCACCGCAACCCGTCACTAGGGAGTATTCGCTACTATGTATCTGGCCATTCGTGCCCGTACCGTTGTCACCGCATTTGCCGCGTCGGCCATGATCGCCGTGGCGTCGCCGGTATTTTCTCAGGACATCTCAGACAGCCATCTGAAGGCTGCGCGCGCTGCGATCGTGGCGCTGACCTCGACGCAACAATATGACGCCGTTCTGCCGCAGGCAGCCCAGGCGCTGAAGCAGGAGCTGATCCAGAAAAACCCTGACCTGGGTTCCATGATCAGCAATGTCGTCGATGAGGAGACGCTGGCGCTGGCACATCGCCGCGGCGACCTCGAGAAGGAAGCGGCGACCATATACGCCAAGATTTTTACCGAGCAGCAGCTCAATGAGATGAGGGCGTTCTACGAATCCGAAACCGGCAAGAAGCTGCTTGAGGACGGTGCGCTCGTTGCACGCCAGGTTCACGAAGCGGCCGGCATCTGGCAGCGCGGGCTGGCGCGGGATCTGGCGCAGAGCGTCGGCAGCAAGGTTCAGGCAATCATCGCTGCCAACGCCGATAAATCGCCGACCACGACTGAGGAAACGACCGGGCAGACCGATCAGTAGTCCAGTCACGATCAAATGACCGACTTGATAAGCCCGGCCTGCGCGCCGGGCTTTCTTTTTGCGCCATGCGCGCCTAGATCAGGCGTCCTGTCTCGACCAATGCACGCGCACTTTGGAGGCCCGCCCTATGGCCAGCTACGACTATGATCTCTTCGTCATCGGCGGCGGTTCGGGCGGCGTGAGGGCAGGGCGCGTCGCAGCCTCGCTTGGCAAGCGCGTTGCCGTTGCGGAGGAGTACCGCTTCGGAGGCACCTGCGTCATTCGTGGATGCGTGCCGAAAAAGCTTTTCGTCTATGCCTCGCAATTTGCCGAGCATTTCGAGGATTCGGCCGGCTACGGCTGGACCGTGCAGACGCCTGAATTCGATTGGCGCACGCTGATCGCCAACAAGGACAAGGAGATCAACCGGCTTGAGGCCGCCTATCGCTCGGGCCTGGGCAATGCCAAGGCGGAAATGATCGACAGCCGCGCCGTGCTGGTGGACGATCATTACGTGCGCATCGTCGCCGAGGACCGCGTCGTGAGCGCTGAGACGATCCTGATCGCGACGGGTGGCCGCCCGAATCCGCATGATGCGCTGCCCGGCCATGAGCATTGCATCAGCTCGAATGAGGCGTTCGACCTGCCGGTCCTGCCGCGCAGCATCGCCATTGAGGGCGGCGGCTACATCGCAGTCGAATTCGCCAACATTTTCCACGGCCTCGGCGTTGAAACGACGCTTATCTATCGCGGCAAGGAAATCCTGAGCCGTTTCGACATGGATGTGCGGCGCGCGCTGCATGAGGAGATGGAAAAGAAGGGCATTCGCATCCTGTGCCAGACGGTGGCTATCGGAGTCGACAAGACGTCCGGCGGCCTCGCGGTTCATCTCAATTCGGGCGACACAATCCAGGTGGAGCAGATGATGCTGGCGCTAGGCCGGCTCCCAAACACCGAAGGTCTCGGGCTGGAAGCGGCTGGCGTGGAAACCGGCAAAACCGGCGAGATCGTCGTGGACGAATTTTCGCGCACCAGTGTGGGGAATATCTACGCGATCGGCGATGTGACGAACCGCGTTCAGCTCACGCCGGTGGCTATTCACGAGGCGATGTGCCTGGTCGATACGCTCTTTCGCGGCAAGCCGACGAGCCCGGATCACGATACGATCGCGACGGCTGTGTTCTCGCAGCCGGAGATCGGTACGGTGGGCCTGTCGGAAGATGCAGCCTCAACGCAATTCGACGAGCTTGAAATCTACCTCGCGCGCTTCCGGCCCATGCGGCACACGCTTTCTGGCCGTGATGAGCGGATGGTCATGAAGCTGGTCGTCGATGGCAAGTCGCGCAAGGTGATCGGCGCCCACATTCTGGGCCCGGACGCTGGCGAGATGGCGCAGCTTCTGGGCATCCCGATCAAGGCCGGCCTTACCAAGGACGATTTCGACCGCACCATGGCGCTGCACCCCTCGGCCGCCGAAGAGCTGGTAACGATGTATCAGCAGACCTATCGCGTGAAGAACGGCGAGCGCGTGTGAGGCTTCTCTTATACGACCTTACCCATATTTACCGGGCGCCCTTCAAGCAGCCAGCCGATGAATTGCGGCCACAAAGTCTGGGCAAAGCGCGAGCGGAAAAAGCCGAGATGGCCGATTTTTTCGGCACGGCCTTCCTCCGGTGAGAGCCAACGCGTCTCTACCTGAGCGTTTTCGTAGTAACTCATCATTTTTGCCGTTGCGCGCGGATTGCCCCAGACATCGTCGGTCAGCCCAAGCGTAAGGATTGGCAATTTCACCGTCTCGAAGCGCGATACTTCGGGCACATCGGGATCGCCGAATATTCGGGGTGGCGGCACCAGCGCGCCCAGTCGCGGTAGCAACTGGATGGGATCGGTTCGCCCAGGCCCATCCAGCGCGGGATGTCACTAGTGAACCATGAGATTGGCACGCCGATGAGGTTCATGCGCGCCCAGACGGTTCGGTCGTCGAGCAGCCGATGGTAGCCGGTCATCGTGGCCACCATGCCGTAGCGCTCAAACCGATCGGCGATGCCGCACAGGCCCAGCGCCTGGCCGCCGAAGGATTGGCCGACGCCGACCAACGGGTGACCCGGCGCCACCTCGTCCAGCCGCGCCGCGGCGGCTGGCAGGTCGATGAGCGCCCAATCCTTGTAGTTGATGCGCTCGCGCCAGCCACTCGGTCGCCTCGATCCGCCGACACCGCGATAGTCATAGATAAGAGCCGCGCGCGCACCGGCCGCCACGCAGGCCTTGGCGAAGTTCGCATAGAGGCCGCGCGGTGCAGCGGTTGCGCCCGAAATGAGCACTATCGGCTTGTCGCCGCTGCCTTCGAAAAGTGTCGCGGCCAGCGGAAAGCCGTCCGGCGTTTCCACGATGGTTTCGGTGACCAGCGGACCGGGTTTCGAATTGCCGTTTTCGGTACTCTCACGCGCTTGTGCATTGTCGAGCATGGCGCAAATCCTCGATGTGATACCGGAATGCTACCATTTACGTGAACGTCAAAGTCAATGCTGCTTTGCTGGCTGGCACCCAGATTAACTGGCCCTGCCATGATCCTGCTGCGGCCGTTGCACCGGCCTGCAAAACCAATAGATTGCGCCGCATGAACGAGATGCGCTCAAACGAGACTCTGACAGGCACCGGCGACTATGTGGCCTATTTCGGTTATGGCTCGCTGGTCAATCGCGCGACGCTGCGCACGCAGATCGTCTCGGCCGTGCCGGCGCGGTTGCTTGGCTGGCGTCGGCGCTGGCGCCCGAGACCCGACATGCCTGGCTTTCCGGCGGCCTTGCTGACGGTCGAAGCGGCTGAAGGCGAGGGGTGTGACGGTCTGCTTGTCTTCGACCGACCTGAAAACCTGGCTGCTGTCGACGAGCGCGAAACGCGCTACCGCCGCGTCGAGATCGATCGCGGAGCGATCGAAACCGCGGCCCGGCTACCGGACAATTTCAAGGCCTATGTCTATGTCGCGCAGGAGGAGCTCCCGCCGCACCCCGAACCCGCAGCAATTCTGCAGTCCTATCTCGATGCAGTGATGCAGGGCTTTCTCATTGAACATGGCGAAACAGGATTGCGCCGCTTCATGCGCGAGACGGCCAGTTTCGAAACGCCGGTTCTGCGCGACCGGGCAAAGCCGCGATATCCGCGCAGTGTCACGCTCGCCGAAGAAGAGCGGGAGATGTTCGACCGGCTTCTGGCAGAAATTGGTGCCCGTTTCAGAGACGCCTGAACAGGCCTAATTCGGGCCGAAAGCGGCTGGAACGCTAGCAATCGTTCCTGTATAGAGCCGCATTCTGCCGGTGCGCGGTGCGTTCAGCCGCGCGTTGCAGGCAGGGCAATTCGAGTATTGGTGCAGATATGAAGAAGTGGTCTCCGAATTCCTGGCGCGATATGCCGATCAAGCAGGTTCCGGTCTATCCGGACCCGAATGCCGTTGCTGAAACGGAAAAGCACCTGGCAAGCTATCCGCCGCTGGTTTTTGCAGGCGAGGCGCGCAAGCTGAAGAGCCAGTTGGCTGCGGTTGCCGACGGCAAGTCGTTTCTGCTGCAGGGTGGCGATTGCGCGGAGAGCTTTGCCGAGCACGGCGCGGACAATATTCGCGACTTCTTTCGTGTCTTCCTTCAGATGGCGGCGGTTTTGACCTTCGCCGGTGCGCAGCCGGTGGTGAAGGTCGGGCGCATTGCCGGCCAGTTCGCCAAGCCGCGCTCGTCGGACGTTGAAGCACAGAATGGCGTGTCGCTGCCGAGCTATCGGGGCGACATCATCAATGGCATCGATTTTGACGAGAAATCGCGTATCCCCGACCCGGCGCGGCAGGAGATGGCCTATCGCCAGTCCGCGGCCACGTTGAACCTTTTGCGTGCGTTCGCACAGGGCGGCTTTGCCAGCCTCGAAAACGTGCACAAATGGATGCTTGGGTTCGTCTCCGACAGCCCGCAATCCGAACGATATGAGGCTCTTGCCAGCCGTATCACCGAGACAGTCGATTTCATGCGTGCCATGGGCATTACGTCGGAGACCAATTTCGCGCTGCGCGAGACGGACTTCTATACCAGCCATGAGGCGCTGCTTCTGGGTTATGAAGAAGCGCTGACGCGTGTCGATTCAACCTCGGGTGACTGGTACGCCACATCCGGCCACATGATCTGGATCGGCGACCGAACACGCCAGGCCGACCACGCACATGTGGAATATTGCCGTGGCATCAAGAACCCGCTGGGTCTGAAGTGCGGTCCTTCGATGACGCCCGAAGGCCTCATCGAACTGATCGATGTTCTCAACCCTGAGAATGAGCCGGGCCGGCTGAGCCTGATCGCGCGTTTTGGCGCCGACAAGGTCGGAGAGCATCTGCCGAAGCTGGTGCGGGCGGTAAAGGCCGAAGGGCGCAAGGTGGTGTGGTCATGCGATCCGATGCATGGCAATACGATCACACTGAACGACTACAAGACACGGCCTTTTGATCGTATTCTCAAGGAAGTACAGACGTTTTTTGAAGTTCACCGCGCGGAAGGTACACATCCTGGAGGCATTCATGTCGAGATGACGGGCAAGAACGTCACCGAATGCACCGGCGGGGCGCGCGCAATCTCCGCGGACGATCTTCATGACCGCTACCACACCCATTGTGATCCGCGCCTGAACTCCGATCAGGCGCTCGAGCTCGCTTTCCTGATTTCGGACCTGCTGAAGAAGCAGCAGCCGGCAGAGAGCAAGCAGGTTGTGAATGGCTGACTGAAGCCGCAAACTCGACATTCACAGAAATTCGAAACCCGGCGGGCGGTAGCTTCGCCGGGTTTTTTACCATCCGCTAACCATGCGCGCGCTGAACCGGCATATGGAAAGTGCTCTTTAAGGTAGCAGGCGCATGATCGCTCCCGTGAACGCGTGGGGGACGGTTTACGGATGCATGCGGTGACTAGAAATCAGGGATTTGTACCGGCGACGCTTTTGACGCTCGGCTTTGGCTATTTCGCACTGGCCAGCATCTCGACCCTGCTTTCAGGGGCCGGTGGTGCGATCGTTTGGCTCACCAGCGCGTTTGCAGTGGTACTCACGACGACGTTGCGTCTGCCGCTGAGTTCCGCACTTGCCGTCGTCGCGGTTTCCGCAGCGGGCGCGATCTTCATGTTCGGTGCAACGGTGAATGAGGCTGTGGTGATCGCAGCTCTCAGAATGTTCGAAGTTGGTGTTGCTGTCGGCATGCTGCGGTGGTGGCTGGGACACAGTGCAGCGCGGCCCGCGACACCCGGCTCTATATTGTCCTATCTCGTGGTGGCGGCAGTCGTAGTACCAGCCGCCGCGGCCGCGCTGGCGGCGGCTCTTTTTTACGCAACCCAAGGTTTGACTGTCGCCGATACTTTCGTGGCCTGGCTCGGTGGTGGGGTTTTGGGAGCCATGCTGATCGTTCCGCCAGTGATCATGGCGCTTGCGCGAAACAGCGATTCGGAATTCTCGCGGACGCAAATCGCCCTTTTGGCGGTTTCAGCCGCGGGCGTTCTGGTTTGTTCGGCGCTGGCGCTTTGGTGGCATGTCTATCCATATTTCCTGATCGGCCTGTGCCTGCTGGCCACGACGGCCTTTCTAGGACGGCTTGAGGTCGCACTGCTTGCGTCTGCAGCAGGCCTATTGGCGACCTTCAACGCGCATCTCGGTATCGTTCCGGCCTCGGAATACGCCCTCGTACTCTTCGGCGACCGGTTCCAGCTTCCGCTTGCGGCAAGCCTTGTGCTGCCGATTTTCGTGTCGGTGCTGATCTGGCGCGTGCGGCTCCAGCAGCGCGACCTGAGGCAAAGCGAGGCGCTGTTTCGTGCGGCATTGGAAGATTCCGCCACCGGGATGGCGATCGTCGAACTGAATGGCCGCATCTCCAAGGCGAACCAGGCGTTGGCCGACATGCTCGGCTATTCCCTTGAAGAGCTTCTCGACAAGACGTTCTTCGAGCTTTCCTATCCCGATGACCGGCATATTGGCCTTGGTATGATCCGTGACATTGTCGATGGAAACGACACGACGTTTCGCTTTGAAAAGCGCTACGTGACCAAGGAGGGCACGGCCATCTGGATGGACATGTCCTGCTCGGTCATCAAGGACGACATAACCGGTGAGCCGCGCTTCACCGTCGCGCAATTCGCGAATGTCGATGAACGCATCAATGCGCAGCAGGCAGTCGTTGAAGCTGAAAACCGTTGGAATTTTGCGCTCAATAGCGCCCGCCAGGGCGTTTGGGACATGAATTTGCGCGAGGGGAAGACCTATTATTCGCCGATGTGGAAAGAGCTGCTCGGCTATGAGGACCACGAACTCGACAACGATCCCGAGTTGTGGTTGCGCATGATCCATCCGGAAGATCGCGAACGGGCGCTCAATCTCGACAAAGATCATCTGGAAGGGCGCACGCCGTTTTTCGAGGCTGAGTTCCGCATGCGCTGCAAGGATGGCAGCTGGATCTGGGTGCTGGACCGGGGCAAAACCGTTGAACGCGACGAGTATGGCCGCGTTGTGCGGGCCATTGGCACGCATACCGACATCACAGCGCTTAAGCAGGCCCAAACACGGCTTGCCGAAACCGCTCGCGCGCTGAAAGCCGAAAAGGAGCGCCTGCGCGTGACCCTTCACTCGATCGGCGATGCGGTTATCTGTACCGATGCCGACGGTCACATCACCTTTGTCAACGCAGCCGCAGAGGCCTTGACCGGTCAGCCTGCAGACAGTGCAATTGGGCGCCCGTTGTCGACAATCTATTGCCCGCGCGACGAGGAAACCAACGAGCGCATATCGATCGAAGCGGAGATGGCTGGTGGCAGCCCGCGCTCGCACAACCGCGCGGTGATCGTGCGCCCTGACGGCAAACGCTCTTCGATCCGTCAGGTGGTCTCGCCCATCATCACAGAGGGTGAAGTGATGAACGGTTCGGTGATCGTGTTCCAGGACGTGACTGACGCACGCACGTTGCAACGCCAGCTGGCCTATGCAGCAACACATGATTCGCTGACCGGTCTCGCAAACCGGGCAAACTTCCACACGACCATGCGCGAACTGGTCGAGGAAACGAAGGCGGACGAAAAAATTGAGCACCAGTTGCTGTTTGTCGACCTGGACCGCTTCAAGCATGTCAACGACACGGGCGGCCATGGCGCGGGCGATGCACTGCTGAAAAAGATCGCCGCCTCCTTGCAGGAGGCGGTGCGGCGGACCGATTTCGTGGCGCGGCTCGGCGGCGATGAATTCGCGCTTGTGCTGAAATACTGCAACGTCGACACCGCCGTTCGACACGCTGAAGAGATTGTCTCGGTTGTGTCCCGCATAGCATTCGAATGGGAAGGCGAGATCTTCACAGTTGGCGCCAGCATCGGCATCACACCGATCAACCATCAGGCTGGTGTCGTCGACGAAATCGTAGCAAATGCCGATCGTGGCTGTTACGACGCGAAGTCTGCCGGCCGTGGCACGGTTTCGGTGGTTGAGCCGAAAGCCGCTTAGCGGCGCTGTCGAGTCGTTTTTCCGCAACTGCACCACTGCTGTTTCGCCGACTATGGCTTCATATGAGCCGGTCGAAACGGTGGAGTGAGAGCATTGAGCGAACAGTATTCGGGGGGCTGCCTGTGCGGCGCCGTGCGCTACTCGGTGGATGGCGAGCTGCGCGAGGTTCTTTATTGCCACTGCTCGCAATGCCGGCGGCAGTCGGGCCATTATTTCGCAGCAACCAATTGCCGCGCCGACGACCTCAAGGTTGAAGGCGGCGAACATTTGACATGGTTTCGCGCCTCAGACACCGCACGGCGCGGTTTTTGCCGGGTTTGTGGCTCCGCGCTTTTCTGGCACGGCGATGGCGACGAAATGATCTCGGTCCTTGCCGGCAGCTTCGACAAACCGTCCTCATTGAAAGGCGGCCGCCACATCTTTGTGGCCGACAAGGGCGACTACTACACAATCGACGACGGCCTGCCGCAACATCCCCAATCGGGCTGACGCTCTTCTGGACCTGCCGCTACCGCTCGACTTCCGCTAAACAGGTACACGTCGCGGCACGATCGGAGCAGAAGATGCAGAGGTTGGCGAGCGCAACGCGCAATTCCCTGCGCGCCTGGCGAGTTCTGATGCGTAGCGAGGCGGCTTTTAAGAGCGAGGTGATCGCGCTGGTGCTGGCGCTGCCGGTCGGCTGGTTCATAGCATCCAGCTTTCGCGGCTATTTGCTCTTGGTCGGCATCATTCTCGCACTGATCGTCGTCGAAGCGCTCAACTCGGCAATCGAAGCGGCATGCAATGCGTATTCGCGTGAGTTCAATGCCGACATCAGACTTGCCAAGGATTGCGGTTCGCTGGCTGTTGCGCTGACCATGCTGATTGCGGCCGTCGTGTGGGCATCCGCGCTTTGGGAGCGTTTCATTGCCGGATAGTGAATTCGATGATCACGGACTTCTGGTGCGCGAAGGCCTCCCGGACGATGTGCGCTTTCTGCTTGAGCGATACCCCCGCGGCGAGTGGGAAGCGCACGCCAACTTGCAGGGTATGGCGTCGTTCTGGCTGCAACGACACAACATGTTCCGCGAACTGAGCGGGCTACTCACGAACGCGATTGCCGAATACAAGGAAGGGCGCACGACGCCGCGCGAGTTTGCGCAGTTCTTCGCGCCGCGCCTCAACTTCTTCCTCAGCAATCTGGACGGGCATCACCGGATCGAGGATGACGTCTATTTTCCCGCCTTTGCCCGAGCGGAAAGCCGGCTGAAGCGCGGGTTCGATATTCTCGACGCTGATCACCACCTGATCCACGAAGCGCTAGAACAGAACGCCGACACGGCGAACATGTTCTTGCAGGCGCTCGACGCCGACAAGGACCGCCAGCGCTTTGCAGCCGACGCGTATGGCGCCGCCAACGCGAGGCTTATCCAGATGCTCGCGCGCCATCTGGACGATGAGGAAGACCTGATTATTCCGCTCATCCTGGATCGCGGTGACAGCATGTTTGGTGGATGAACTTGCCGCGTAGCAAATTCTGCGCCTAGATCGTGGGTGCGGAGGCGGCAATGAAGAGCTTCGACACGATCAGGAAACGCGCAGCGGAACGGAAGGGTGGCGACGATGTGCTGATGTCCCTGCTTGGGCGGACACCGGACAATGCAAAGCTGCGCGAAATTCCTGACCACCGGTTTCTCTCCACCATGGCTGAGCGGGTGTTTTCCGCCGGATTCGTGTGGCGTGTCATCGAGCAGAAATGGCCGGGCTTCGAAGAGGCATTCCTTGGGTTCGAGCCCAAGCGGCTGCTCTTTCAGCCGGAGGATTTCTGGCACGATCTCGCTTCAGACGCGCGCATCGTGCGTAATCCGCAGAAGATCAAATCGGTGCGCGAAAATGCGGCCTTCGTGGACCGCGTTGCCCAGGAGCGTGGTTCGTTCGGCAAGTTTCTGGCCGAGTGGCCCGCGGACGATCAGGCCGGATTGATCGACTATCTCGGCAAACATGGCAGCCGGCTTGGCGGCAACACTGGGCAGTATTTTCTGCGCTGGGTCGGCTGGGACAGCTACATTGTCTCATCCGAGATGGTCGCGGCGCTGCGGGATGCGGGGCTCGATATCTCGGAAAAAGCGACCGCCAAGAAAGACCGCGCCAAGATACAGGCCAAGCTCAATGAGTGGGCCGCGGCGAGCGGACTGCCTTACGCCCACATCTCGCGAATTCTGGCCATGTCGATCGGCCCAAACCGCACGCCTGAGGAAATCCGCTCATATGTCGGTGATGCCGAGTGAGCAGCTACCCAAGTCCCGCCACTGCCCCAATTGCCACCCGGGATGGCCCGCGCTAGACGATCCGGCATGAAAGCACCTGACGTACTCCGTATCGCCATCGCCCAACTCAACCCGACGGTTGGCGATATCGCAGGCAATCTAGCCAAGGCGCGTGAAGCCCGTGCAGACGCCGCGCGCCACGGCGCCGATCTCGTGCTTTACACCGAACTTTTCCTGTCCGGTTATCCGCCGGAGGATCTGGTGCTGAAGCCGGCATTTCTGGCCGCCTGCGAAGAGGCAGCGCAGAGCTTCGCCGCCGACACCGCCGATGGCGGTCCGGGCGTCATCATGGGCGTACCGCTGAAGCGCAAGAGCGGCGTGCACAACGCTGTCGTCATTGCCGATGGTGGCAAAATAATCGGCGAGCGCTTCAAGGTCGATCTGCCAAACTATGGCGAGTTCGACGAGAAGCGCGTCTTCGCCCGCGCGCCGGAACTGCCCGGGCCGGTCAACTTCCGCGGCATCAGGCTCGGTATCCCGATCTGCGAGGATATCTGGGGCGATGAAGCAGTATGCGAAACGCTGGCCGAGAGCGGCGCGGAAATTCTGCTCGTTCCCAACGGCTCGCCCTACTATCGCGGCAAGGTCGAAATCCGCCATCAGGTGGCTCTCATGCAGGTGATCGAAAGCGGTCTGCCGCTGATCTACGCCAACCAGCTTGGCGGGCAGGACGAGCTCGTGTTCGACGGCGCATCCTTCGCCATCGAAGCCGACCATTCGCTGGCCTTTCAGATGAGCCAGTTCGAAGAAAGCGTCGTCGTCACCACCTGGAAGCGCAAAGACGATGTTTGGGTGTGTGACGCCGGCCCGATGTCGCAGATTCCCCAAGCCGAAGAGGCCGATTATCGCGCGTGCATGTTCGGCCTGCGCGATTATGTGAACAAGAACGGCTTCAAGAATGTCGTGCTTGGGCTTTCCGGCGGCATCGATTCGGCCATATGCGCGGCCCTGTCGGTCGATGCTCTGGGCGAAGAGCGGGTGAGGGCGGTGATGATGCCCTATCGCTATACGTCGGAAGACTCGCTGAAGGACGCCGAGGCCTGCGCCCGCGCGCTCGGCTGCCGCTATGACACCGTGCCGATTTTCGAGCCGGTGGAAGGCTTCGGCAGCGCGCTATCGGAACTCTTCGAAGGCACCAATGAAGGCATTACCGAGGAGAACCTGCAAAGCCGCGCGCGCGGCACGATCTTGATGGCGATCTCCAACAAGTTTGGCTCCATGGTGGTGACGACCGGCAACAAGTCGGAGATGTCGGTCGGCTACGCGACGCTCTATGGCGACATGAATGGCGGCTTCAATCCGATCAAAGACCTCTACAAGATGCAGGTCTACGCGCTGTCGCGCTGGCGCAACGGCACGGTGCCGCCCGGCGCGCTGGGGCCTTCGGGCGAAGTAATCCCGCAAAACATCATCGACAAGGCGCCGTCCGCCGAGCTGCGGCCCGACCAAACCGATCAGGATTCGCTGCCGCCCTATCCGGCACTCGACGACATTCTGGAATGTCTGGTGGAGAAGGAGATGGGCGTGGACGAGATCGTTGCGCGCGGGCACGAGCGCGAGGTCGTGCACAAAATCGAACACCTGCTCTACATCGCCGAATACAAGCGCCGGCAGGCCGCCCCCGGCGTGAAGATCACGAAGAAAAACTTCGGCCGCGACCGCCGCTATCCGATCACCAACCGGTTCCGGGACCGGAGTTAGAGCGTCCGACGGCTTGACCTCGCCGCCCCGCTGGTTCATCGCTCGACTTTAAGTACGAGCTTCCATCAATGTCGTTTCTTCCATTCCTGCGTGACAACGCCCGCTGGGTCGCGGGCGGGTTTCTGCTCACCTTCTTTTCGTCCTACGGCCAGACCTTCTTCATCGCGCTGTCGGCCGGCGATATCCGCGCCGAATACGGGCTGAGCCACGGCCAATGGGGCACGCTTTACATGGTGGCGACGCTGGCGAGCGCGCTGACGCTGCCGCAGTTCGGGCAGATCGTGGATCGCTGGTCGGCCCGTACGGTGACGCTGATCATTATACCCGTTCTGGCTTTTGCCTGCGTGATGATGGCGCTTTCACATCACATCGCGCTGCTGGTGGTGACGATCTATCTCCTGCGCCTGTTCGGGCAGGGCATGATGACCCAGAACGCCATGACCGCGATTGGCCGGTGGTTTGCCGCGCAGCGCGGCAAGGCGCTTTCGGTGACGGCGATCGGCGTCAATGCCGGCGAGGCGCTGTTTCCGACATTGTTCGTTTTCCTGGCGCTCGCCATCGGCTGGCGCAATGGCTGGCTCGTCGTTGCCGCATCGCTGATCCTGCTGGCGCTGCCGCTGATTTCGTCGCTGGTCGCGGTTGAGCGTGCGCCGCGTTCCAAGGAAGAGATCGATCCGAGGCCCGCCGTGCGCGACTGGACGCGCGGCGAGACGCTGCGCGATCCGTATTTTTATCTGATCCTGCTTGGTGTGATGGCGCCGGGCTTCATTGGAACGACGATCTTTTTCCATCAGGTCTATCTGGTGGAGCTGCGCGGCTGGTCGATCGAGGTTTTCGCGACCACTTTCATGCTGTCTTCTACGCTCACGGTGATTTCGGCGCTGATCGCCGGTAATCTCGTGGATCGCTTCTCCGCGGTGCGGCTGCTGCCTGCCTTCCTGATCCCGCTCGGCATTGCCTGCCTGATCCTGAGCGCGGTGGAGGCGCAGTGGAGTGCATTCGCCTTCATGGGCTTCATGGGGCTTTCCTACGGCGTGTCATCGACACTGTTCGGCGCGCTGTGGCCGGAAGTCTATGGTGTGAGGCACTTGGGCGCGATCCGCGCGGTCACGGTTGCGATCATGGTTTTCGCCACCGCGATGGGTCCGGGGCTCACCGGCTTTCTCATCGATCTCGGCGTTTCCTACCCGCTGCAGATCGGCGTGATGGGGCTCTACTGTTTCGCGGCGTCGGTGCTCATGTACTTCGTGTCGCGCGGTCTGGCCGCACGCGCCTTGCCAGCGCCGGAGGCTTCGGCTACCCCGCAGCCATGACCACGACCGTTCGTTTTGCGCCATCGCCGACAGGCTTCATCCATATCGGCAATTCGCGCACCGCGCTGTTCAACTGGCTCTACGCCAAAAAGCGCGGCGGCCGGTTCATTCTGCGCTTCGACGATACGGACCTCGCGCGCTCGAAACGCGAATTTGCCGATCAGATCGAAGCCGACCTCGCCTGGCTGGGCATTGCGCCCGACAGGATCGAGCGGCAGTCGGCGCGTTTTGATGCCTATGACGCCGCGGCCGAAAAACTGAAACAGGCCGGGCTGCTTTATGCCTGCTACGAAACGCCGGAGGAGCTGGAGCGCCGCCGCCGCATCAGGTTGCAGCGGCGTCTGCCGCCGGTCTATGGGCGCGAGGCGCTCAAACTCTCGGAGGCGGAGAAGGCGCAGTTCGAGGCCGAGGAACGCAAGCCGCATTGGCGGTTTCTGCTGCCGAATTTCGAGAGCGATCCAGCTGAAACGCGGCGCACGGAAATTCAGTGGAACGACATCGTGCGTGGCGACGAGACCGTCGACCTCGCTTCGCTTTCGGACCCAGTGCTGATCCGCGAAGACGGCACCTATCTCTACACGCTGCCTTCGGTGGTGGACGATATCGATATGGGCGTCACGGACGTCATTCGCGGCGACGACCACATCACCAATACCGGTGCGCAGATCGCATTGTTCCGCGCGCTGGGCGTGGAGCCGCCGGCTTTCGGCCACCACAACCTGCTGACCACCTCGACCGGCGAAGGGCTTTCCAAGCGCACCGGTGCGCTGTCGATCAAGAGCCTTTGCGAAGACGGGATCGAGCCCATGGCGGTCGCGTCGCTCGCGACGCTGATCGGTACGTCGGAAGCGGTGAGCGCGGTGCCCGGCATGGACGACCTTACGGCGGGCTTCGACATCACGCGCAGCTCGCGCAGTGCCGCGAAATTCGATCCGGCGGAGCTTCTGGTGCTCAACCGCGCTCTGCTGCGCGATATGCCATTCGAAGCGGCGAAAGAGCGGCTGGTGGCACTCGGGGTTTCAGGGGAGCGCGCTGAGCCATTCTGGCTCGCCATTCGAGGCAACATAGAAAAGCTGAGCGACGCAAAGGATTGGTGGTCGATCGTCACGGCCGGCCCGCGGCGCCCGGTTGATTTCAGCGATGACGACCGGGAATTCGTGCGTACGGCTTTCGAGCTTTTGCCGTCCGAGCCATGGGACCACGGCACGTGGAAAGTCTGGACGGAGGTTGTGAAGGCTCAGACCGGGCGCAAGGGCAAGGCGCTGTTCGCGCCGCTCAGGCTGGCACTCACCGGAGTTCCGTCCGGCCCGGAGCTCGCAGATCTATTGCCCCTTCTGGGTCGGGAAGGAACGTTGGCCCGACGACCCTGATGCGCTTTTCTTCGGTCTCCGAATCGGCCGTGGCCACGAGCTCGGGCGTGGAGATTTCAGGTGCCAGCAACTTGGCGACGGAGGATGCGGTCAGCCCGCCCTCGCGGTTGGCGCGCGTTTCAGGGTCTTCCGCCGGGTCCGGCCGCGACTGAGGTTCGGGCAGGTAAACCGTCTCGCGACCGCTTTCATTGTCAGTGCCGTCTTGCGGCGGCAGTTCGCCGGCAACGATGCTGAATTCCTTGGGCTGGTTGCAGCCGCAGGTTTTGGGCCGCTGATAGTCGGGATCGCGATAACGGAACGCTGTGGCGAGTTCCGTGTAGGGCTTGCCGGTCACGGTCGAGACCATCGCGTCGGTTTCTTCGTCCGGCACGGTGTGGGAATAGAGCTCGACCTCCGTGCCGGGGCACATCGCCATGCAGGCCTTGGTGTCGTTGTCGAAATTCTGCGGCGACGAGGCATAGGCGATCGGGAAGAAATAGCCGTCGCAGGTGCGTACGCAGAGCGTGCGGTGATTGCCGCGGCGATAGGATGAACCGGGTGACGATGAGGACGATGCGCTGGACCGGACCTTTTCGGTTCTGGTTTCCCGTTCCGTCTTGTCTTCACGCGCGCCTTCGCCCCGCGTTCCGAAGAGGCGCGCGAACAGCCCGGTCGGGCGCTGCTTCTGCGCTGCTTCGCTGACGCCGCAATTCTTGCGCGACATTTCGGCCCTGATGCGCGCCTTTTCGCCAGCGGCATTGCCGCCGGCAAGCTGGTTCTTCGTGCGCTCCAGGTTGAGGAGGTTGCGCTCCATCTTGGCGACCGTGGAGCGGATCTCCCCGCAATGCGGTTTGATCGACGACAGGAAGCTCGTGCAGCCATTGTTTTTCTGACGGTTTCGTGCGCGTTCGAGCTGCTGTCGCTGGGAGATGATCGCGCGCTCGTAGCGCCGCATCTTGGTGCGGTCGCCGCCATGCGAAACCGAGGCAAGCCGGGCTTCGAGATTGCGGCATTCAGCGGTGTTTGCGGCGGCCTGTGTCGCTGCCATGGGCAAGATGATGCCCAAAAGCGCAACCAGTCTGATCCATCCTGCCAAACGCTGCATGTCGCCCGTCGCTCATGGCCTTGGCGCGCGGGATGGCGCCTGGCCGCTAACGAACCACTACCGCAGGCGGGTTAACCTTTCATTGACCCTGGGCGCGCTGCGCGGCTTCCACCACGGACAGGGCGGTCATGTTGACCACACCCCGCGAGGTCACCGACGGCGTCAGAATATGCGCCGGCAGGCGGGTGCCGAGAAGGATCGGCCCGACATGAAGTGCGTCGGTCATCGACTTGATTGTCGTCAGCGCGATGTTGGCGGCATCGAGATTGGGAAAGACGAGCAGGTTCGCCTCACCGTTCAGCGCCGAGTTGGGATAGACGCGGTTGCGCAATTCGACCGAAAGGGCGGAATCGCCGTGCATTTCGCCATCGGCCTGCAGGTGCGGCGCCAATTCGCGCAGCAGCTCGGCCGCGCGTCGCATTTTCAGCGCCGAGGAGGAGTCGCGCGAACCAAAATTGGAGTGCGAGAGCAGGGCGGCCTTCGGTTCCAGACCGAAGCGTCGGATTTCCTCAGCCGCCAGTATCGTCATTTCAGCGATCTCTTCGGCCGTCGGGTCGACCGTCACATAGGTGTCGGTGAAGAAGGTCGCGCCGCGGTCGGAAATCAGCATCGACAGTGCGGACAGATCCATGGCATCCGTGCGCCGACCGACGATCACGTCGACATTGCGCAAATGGCGCTCGAACCGGCCTTCCAGCCCGCAGATCATCGCATCGGCTTCGCCGCGCACGAGTGCGAGCGCTGCAATTACGGTGCTGTTGGTGCGCACCAGCGTGCGCGCTGCCTCGGGCGTAATGCCGCGCCGGCCGGTCAGCTCGACCAACCGATCGACGTACTCGCGGTAACGCGGATCGTCCTCGGGGTTCACAAGCTCGAAGTCGGTGCCGGCGCGTATCTTCAGCCCGTAGCGCTTCAGCCTTGTCTCCACCACCTGCGGGCGGCCGATGAGGATAGGTTCCGCGATACCTTCCTCGATCACCACCTGCGCGGCGCGCAGCACGCGTTCGTCCTCGCCGTCGGCATAGACGACGCGCTTTCCGCCGGCCTGCCGAGCGGCGGAAAACACCGGCTTCATCACCAGGCCGGACCGGAAGACAAAACGCGTCAGCCGGTCGACATAGGCGTCCATGTCCTCGATCGGACGCGTTGCCACGCCGGTCTCGCAGGCAGCCTTCGCGACGGCCGGGGCGATGCGCAGGATCAGCCGGGGATCGAAGGGCGAGGGGATGAGGAAATCCGGCCCGAAGATGGGCGTTTCGCCCGAATAGGCGCGGGCGGCGACATCGGACGGCTCTTCGCGCGCAAGCGCGGCGATGGCATGCACGGCGGCCATCTTCATGTCTTCGTTGATCGCCGATGCGCCGACATCCAGCGCGCCACGGAATATGTAAGGAAAACACAATACGTTGTTGACCTGATTGGGAAAATCGGACCTGCCTGTGCAGATCATCGCGTCCGGGCGCGCTTCCCGCGCAACGGCGGGCATGATTTCCGGCGTCGGGTTGGCAAGCGCCAGCACCAGCGGCTTTTCCGCCATCTCCTTAAGCAGTTCAGGCTTCAGGACGCCGGCGGCGGAGAGGCCCAGAAACACGTCCGCGCCGCCAATCACCTCGGCCAGCGAGCGCGCGTCGGTATCTTTCAGATAAGGTTCTTTCCAGCGGTCCATCTCTTCCTTACGGCCCCGCCAGGCCACGCCGTGACGGTCGGTGAGCCAGATATTGTCGGGCTTAGCGCCGAGCGAGACGAGAAGGTTGACGCAGGCAAGGGCGGCGGCGCCGGCGCCGGAGGTCACGATTTTGACCGCGCCGATATCCTTGCCGGCAAGTTCCAGCGCGTTGATCACGCAGGCGGCGACGATGATCGCAGTGCCATGCTGGTCGTCGTGGAAGACGGGGATCGCCATGCGCGCCTTGAGCTGTTCCTCGACCTCGAAACACTCCGGCGCCTTGATGTCTTCCAGGTTGATGCCGCCGAAGGTCGGCTCGAGTGCTGCCACCGTTTCGACCATGCGTTCCACGCTCGGCGCGTCGATCTCGATGTCGAACACGTCGATGCCGGAGAACTTCTTAAACAGCACCGCCTTGCCTTCCATCACCGGCTTGGAGGCCAAGGGCCCGATATTGCCGAGGCCGAGGACGGCGGAGCCATTGGAAATCACGGCGACGAGGTTGGCGCGTGCGGTGTAATCCGCCGCAGCGCCGGGGTCGGCCTCGATGGCGAGGCAGGGCGCTGCAACGCCCGGAGAGTAAGCGAGTGCAAGGTCTCGCTGGTTGCCGAGCGGTTTGGTGGCGTGGATCGCCAGCTTTCCCGGCACCGGGTAGCGGTGGAAAAAGAGGGCTGCCTCGTCCAGATCGGAGGCGTGCACGCTGTTCTTGTTCTTCGCGCTCATCCGGCGATGCCTTTCGGGTTTCGTTGTCCGCTGTGGCGGTTTTGTCAGAATGCTGCGGGGAACAGGCCGCCGTCCAGCCTGAGGTTCTGGCCGGTGATATAGCCGGCGTGAGCCGAACAAAGGAACGCGCATGCCTGGCCGAACTCTTCCGCCGTGCCGAAGCGCTTAGCCGGAATTTCCTCGATCTGCTGCCTGGCGCGTTCTTCGATCGAAATACCCGCCTGCTTTGCGCCATGCTCGATGTTGGCGCGGATGCGGTCGGTGTCGAATTTTCCCGGCAGGATGCTGTTGATCGTGACGTTGCGGTGCGCAACCGGCCGTGCAACGCCAGCGAGAAAGGCGGTGAGGCCGGCGCGCGCGCCTGACGACAAGTCGAGCCCGGTGATCGGCATGTAGACCGACAGCGAGGTGATGTTGACGATGCGGCCGAAACCGCGCTCCGCCATGCCGTCGATCACTGCCTGAATAAGCTCGATCGGGGTGACCATGTTGTTGAGAACGCCATCGACAATCGCATCGCGCGACAATTCGCGGAAATCGCGCAGTGGCGGCCCGGCATTGTTGTTGACCAGAATGTCCGGCTGGGGTGCAGCCTCAAGCAGGGCGCGCTGACCATTCGCGGTACCGACATCGGCGGCGACTTCCGTGACTTCTACGCCGAAGCGCTCGCGAATTTCGGCCGCCGTCTCCGCAAGCTTTTCCGCATCGCGACCGTTGATAACCAGGTCGCAGCCGGCCTCCGCCAGCGCCAGCGCGCAGCCGCGCCCCAGCCCTCGGCTCGATGCGCACACGATCGCCTTTCGGCCCTTGATGCCATAGTCCAATGGTCATTCCCCCCTGACTGATTGATTTGCTGTAGCGCGGCTGCGAACACCAAGACAACAGGCGTCATAAGTCTGTTGCATGAATCGACGCATAGAAGCCGCGTCCGCAAGCAACGGAACAGCTTCATGAGTTTGCCAAGGCCGCGCCGCTTTCGAACACTCTTCATTTCCGACGTGCATTTGGGGTCGAAGCCGGCAAAGGCCGACTATCTCGTCGATTTCCTGCGACACCATGAGGCCGACACGATCTTTCTGGTCGGCGATATCGTCGATGGCTGGCGGCTCAAGCGATCATGGCACTGGCCGCAAAAGCACAATGATGTGGTGCAGAAGCTGCTTCGGCAGGCCCGCAAGGGCACCAAGATCTACTACATCGCCGGCAATCATGACGAGTTCTTGCGCAGCTTTCAGGGCGTGCATTTCGGCGGTGTGGTGGTGATGGACCGCACCATCCACGAGGCCGCCGACGGCAAGCGCTATCTGGTCATCCATGGCGACCAGTTCGATTCCATCGTGCATTCGGTGCGCTGGCTCGCCTATCTGGGCGACTTTGCCTATGATGCCTCGATCATCGTCAACCGCATCGTTGCTCGCGCGCGGCGGGTGCTCGGCATGCCTTATTGGTCGTTTTCGTCCTGGGCCAAAGTGCGGGTCAAGAAAGCGGTGAACTTCATCAGCGCTTTTCAGGCGCTTGTCGCGGAAGAGGCACGCCGCAGCGATGTCGATGGCGTGATTTGCGGCCATATCCACCATGCAACGATGGAGGATATCGACGGCATTCGCTACATCAACACCGGCGATTGGGTGGAAAGCTGCACGGCCGTTGCCGAACATGGTGACGGCTCGATGGAGATACTCCACTGGCGGCAGTTTGCCGGCGCTGAGCAGGAAATCAGCGAGCGACCTCTTGTGCCGCGCGCTCACGCGCAATCGGAGTATGAGGCGGCCTGAACCGCGCTCTAGCCCCAGAGCTCGCGATCCGGCGGCGAAACCAGCGAACCGGCATAGGTGAGCCCCGGTGAACGGTCGCGCGCAAGGAGCAGCGGTCCGTCGAGATCGACATAGTCGGCTTCCTGCGCCAACAGCACCGCCGGCGCCATCGCTAGAGAGGTGCCGACCATGCAGCCCACCATGACCGAGAAACCCATCCCGTGCGCCTTATCGCGCAGCTCCAAAGCGGCCGTCAGTCCGCCTGTCTTGTCGAGCTTGATGTTCACCGCGTCGTAAAGACCGGCGAGACGCTCAAGATCGTCGGCCGTGTGAACGCTCTCGTCGGCACAGATCGGCACCGGGTGTGGGATATGCCGCAACAGCTCATCCTGACCGGCGGGCAGTGGCTGCTCCACCAGGGCGACGTGATACTCGGCGGCGGCCAGAAGGTTGTCGTGGATATTGGCCTCGGTCCAGGCTTCGTTGGCGTCGAGGATGATGCGGCTGTGAGGCGCGGAACCGGCAACGGCATGAATGCGCGCAATGTCGTCGTCGGAGCCGACCTTGACCTTCAGAAGCGGCCTGTCTGCATGTGCGCGCGCCTGCACGGCCATCTTGTCGGGGTCGTCCAGCGAGATCGTGAAAGCGGTTGTCACCGGCCGAGGCGGCATGCGGCAAGCACGGAAATGCGCGCGCTGGCCGCTCAGTTTTGCCTCGAGGTCCCACAGCGCGCAGTCGATTGCATTGCGCGCCGCGCCTGCTTTCATGGCCGACTTGATCTCATCGCGGCTAATGCCGTTCACGATATCGGCACGTATGTCCGAAATCATATCGGCAACGCTTTCCAGCGTTTCACCGTAGCGCGCATAAGGCACGCATTCGCCGCGCCCAGCCGCTCCGGCGTCACCTATGGTGCAGCAAATCACGTCCGCGCTGGATTTTGCGCCGCGCGAGATTGTGAACAGCCCGCTTATCGGAAAACTGTCGGTCTCGGCAGACAGTTCGCGTGCCATCAGCTTGCCTTCTATTCCGTTTCCAACTGTGTGCGCTTTGCTCTAAGAGAACAGCCCATGTTCACCAATGGACAAGATGGCGCAAGCGCAGCGTTGCCCGATATTACTCCGCCGACACTGGAAATCAGCCGGGCAGGCGGCGCGGTCGATATTCGCCTTGCCGGGGCGTGGACGACGACCATGGTCGCGACCGTGGACGAAGAAATGCGTGCACTTGAGGCAGAACCTGGCGCTGGCACGCTCAGGCTTGATCTGTCAGGCATCGAGCGTATCGACACGGCCGGTGCCTGGCTAATTCACCGGCTGGCCGCAGCCCTGGAGGAAAGGGACGTCAAAGTCGCGCTCGACGGCGTCCACGACGATACGAACATCCTGCTTCAGGCGATCGATGCGGCGGAAGAACGCGGTAATTCTGAACCCGAAAAGCCACGCCGCTGGTCTCCACTCGATGTCGTCGAATCGGTTGGCCGTGCAGTCTTTGATGTGCGCGGTGACATGATGGCCAGCCTCAACATTCTGGGCGCCACCATTCGTGGCGCGCAGATGAAGCTGGGGCGCAAACACGCCGTCAATCCCGCCGCCGTCGCCACTCATATCCAGCGCATGGGCATCGGCGCGGTACCGGTGATCGTGCTGATGTCCTTCATCGTCGGTGCAATCATCGCACAGCAGGGCGCGTTCCAGCTTCGTTTCTTCGGCGCCGAGATCTTCGTGGTCGATCTGGTCGGTATTCTCGTGCTGCGTGAGCTTGGCGTGCTGATGACGGCGATCATGATCGCCGGCCGTTCGGGTAGTGCGATCACCGCTGAAATCGGCTCCATGAAGATGCGCGAGGAAGTGGACGCGCTCACCGTGATCGGCCTCAACCCGATCGGGGTGCTGGTGTTTCCGCGGCTCGTCGCGCTGATCGTCGCCATTCCCTGCCTCACCATCATTGCCAATTTCGCGGCTCTCGGCGGCGCGATGGTGATTGCGCAATACTATTCGGGCATCACGCCTTATGCCTTCATCGACCGGCTACAGGCCGGCATCGACCTGACCACTGTGTTTGCAGGCCTGATCAAGGCACCGTTCATGGCCCTCATCATCGGCATTATCGCCTCGGTGGAAGGCATGAAGGTGGAAGGCAGCGCGGAATCGCTCGGCACTCATGTCACGGCTGCCGTGGTCAAATCCATCTTCGTCGTCATCGTGGTCGATGGTTTCTTCGCCATCTTCTACGCGGCCATCGATTTCTGATCGGCGTGCGCATGACGACAGGAGAAATTACTTCGGAAAACAAGACGAACGGTGCCGCGCATCCGCGCGAAGCACTGATTTCCGCTCGGGACGTAACAGTAGGATTCGGCGACAAGCTGGTGCTGGAAGACCTGTCGCTGGATGTCTATCGCGGCGAAATTCTGGGCTTCGTGGGCGCTTCCGGCGCCGGCAAGTCAGTGTTGCTGCGCACCGTTCTCGGCCTGGTCAAAAAGCAATCCGGTACCATTGAGCTTTTCGGCGTCGATGTGGACGAGGCATCTGAAGATGCGCGACTGGCCATGGATATGCGCATGGGCGTGCTTTTCCAGCACGGCGCGTTGTTTTCCTCGCTCACAGTGATTGAGAACATTCAGGTGCCGATGCGCGAATACCTTGAGCTGCCGCGCATGCTGATGAACGAGCTTGCCATGCTCAAGATCGAACTTGTCGGTCTGCCACGCGATGCAGCCCACAAGATGCCGCACCAGCTTTCGGGCGGCATGATCAAGCGCGCGGCCCTCGCACGTGCGCTGGCGCTCGACCCAGATGTTGTCTTCCTCGACGAGCCGACCTCCGGTCTCGATCCCATAGGTGCTGCCGAGTTTGACGAACTGGTCGGCAAGCTGCGCGATACGATGGGGCTGACCGTTTATATGGTGACCCACGATCTCGACAGCCTGTTCTCAGTATGCGACCGAATCGCGGTACTTGGTCAGAAGAAAGTCCTGGTGGCGGGGACGATCGACGACATGCTGGCCAATGACGATCCGTGGGTGCGGTCATATTTTCGCGGCAAGCGTGCGCGACAGATCGATACGTCGCCCCAAAAACGAGGCTAAGGCTGCATGGAAACCCGTGCCAACTATATTGCTGTCGGCTTCTTCACCTTCGTGGCGATCCTGGCCGCGTTCGGTTTCGTCTACTGGACGGCGGGCGGCATAGAGCGCGGCGAGACCGTGCAGCTTCGCGTGCGGATTCCGGGGTCGGCCTCAGGCCTCGGACGCGGCAGCGCGGTGCTTTTTAACGGCGTGAAGGTTGGCGATGTGCGCCGCGTCTATATCGACATCAACAACCCGGCGGTGGCGATCGCCGATGCCGAAGTCGATCGGCTGACGCCGATCACGCGCTCCACCAAGGCCGACATCGGCCTGGCTGGCCTGACCGGGCAGGCCAACATCGAGCTTGCAGGCGGCAAGGTAGACGAACCCAATATCCTGCAGGAGGCCGAGGAAAGAGGCGAAATCGCGCAGATCACGGCCGATCCCTCCGCCGTTACGAACCTCCTCCAGTCGGCCCAGTCGATCCTGGAGCGCGCCGACAGTGTAGTCGGGCAGCTCGAACAGTTCGTTGGCGAAGCGCGCGAGCCGCTTATCGAGACGGTCGAGAATGTGCGCGATTTCAGCGATGCCCTCGCAGCGAATTCCGAGGGCGTGGAAGCGTTTCTGGCAAATGTCGGCAAGCTCTCCGACACGATTGGAAGCGTTTCGGATCAGCTCTCCAGTACATTGTCGGCAGCTGAGGAGCTGGTGCGAGCGGTCGACAAGGAGCGAGTTACCTCGATCGTCGACAATGTCGACGCCACGACCCGGAACATTCGAGAGGCGACGGCCGAGATCGACAAGGTCGTGGACGGCGTGAATCAAGCCGTCGCCTCGATCAACGATTTTGCCTCCGATGCGACCGGTATGATCGACAAGGCGAACAAAGTTCTCGATGGTGTCGATCCTGCAACAGTGCGTACCGCACTCACCAATTTCGAGCAGGCGAGCACGACCATCAACAACGCCGTGAACGACGTTGCGAAGGTCACCGACCGCATCGGCCAGCGCGCGGACGACGTCGATCAATTCATCACCGACGCACAGCAGCTTGCGAGCCGCCTCAACCAGGCTTCGGTGCGGGTCGATGGCGTACTTCAAAAGATCGATTCCCTGCTGGGGTCCGAGGAAACCGGCACTTTGGTGGCTGATGCGAGCGCAACGCTGAAGTCGTTCCGCGAGGTTGCAGACACACTCAATTCGCGTATCGGCACGATCACCGACGGGCTCGCGCGGTTCTCGGGGCAGGGGCTGCGCGACGTTGAAGGGCTCATTCAGGACGGCCGACGCGCCATTCAGCGCATTGAGGCCGCCATCAGCGAGATCAGCCGCAACCCGCAGCGCATCATTACGGGCGGAGACGGCACCGTGCGCCAGTTCGACGGTCGCGCCCGGCGTTGACTTTGGCCGCGTCCGGCACCAAGAAATATGTCAGAAGATGAATAATTCCGGTCGTTTGCCGGATTGTGTTGCCGGTAGTGCGGTATTGCGCGTTGGCGAGGGCGAGGGAACAGTTGAACGCTTTGCGGAGCTTTGTGGCGGCGGCCACTATCCTGAGCCTTTTGACCGGCTGCGCGCTGATTGGAAACAGCACAGAGCCGCTCGACACCTATGAACTGAGCGCTGCCGCGCCGTCCGGAACAGGTGGGCGCTCCACGCGCCGCCAGCTGCTGGTCGCCGAGCCGAGTGCGCTCAAATCGCTCGATAGCGAAAACATCGTCGTGAAACCCACCGCCGGCACGCTCCAGTATCTTGCCGGCGCGCAGTGGGCCGACAGGCTGCCGCGTGTCGTTCAGGCTCGTCTTGTCGAGACGCTGCAGCTTTCAGGCCGCGTCGGCGGCGTCGGCAAGCCGGGCGAAGGGCTGGCGATCGACTATCAGATCATCGTCGAGATCAGGTCGTTCGACATTCGCCTTTATGGCGGAGATCGCGCCGAGGTGAGCCTCTATGTGAAGGTTCTCAACGACCGCAACGGCGTGGTGCGGGCGGGGCGTCTCTTCACCGCCAATGCGCCTGTCGGCGGCAGCGGCAACGATGCCTTTGTCGATGCGCTCGATCGCGCATTCGGTATTGCCGCGCGCGATATCGTCGACTGGACACTTTCTATCGTCTGAAAATGAAACGGCGGCCTCAGCGGCCGCCGGTATCAGGTCTATTCGGCGTTTTCCGCATAGGCGGATGTCGCCTGCCGGTAGGCGTCCGTGTCTTCGGTCGGACGGTCGAACAGCGAATAGGCGCTGACCTCGTCGACCTGCCGCATGGAAGCGACGAGCGACATGATGCGGGCCGTGGCCTGCATGGCAATAGCGGCCTCACGATCCGCATTCACATCCGCAGCTGCCGAACTGTATTCCCGCGCGGCGCCAACTTCGTAGTCGTCCGCCGGCTTGGCAGCGGTCATATAGCCCTGCGAAGATACGCCGCCGGCCGAACCGTACGATGAACCGGCCGACCCACCGCCGCCAGACTGCGTGTTGCCGCCGCTGGTGCCGGAGTTGGCGGGCTGCGATGCCCCGCCGGTTGAGCCGGACGAACCGGTGTTTTCGCCTGTGCCTGTCTGGCTGCTTTCTTCGCTGCCGCCACTGGAGGACGGCGGCTGCGAGTTCCCTGATCCCTGGCCACCAAATGGGCCAGGCAATGCATTTCCGATTATCATGATCTGCTCCCCAACCTTACGTATGGTCAGGTTTGTAGCAGGCAGATATTTCGATGAAGCTCATTGAAACCAGCGCAATTAGTTCAAATTGCGCTGGTTTTTGTTGTCCTACCGCAGACGCCCGGCCGCGTGCGCCAGCATGGTGTAGACCTTGCCGGTGTCGGAGGAGAGATAGGTCTGGGTCATCATGTTGTCGCGGTCGTTGGTCGAGACATCCTCGAGCAGCTTTTCGAAATCCACACAGTAGCGGTCGACTGCCGTGCGGAAGTCGCCGTCGCTTTGATATTTGCGGCGGATTTCGTCGAAAGTCTGCTGACCCTTGAGCGTGTAAAGACGGCGCGTGAAAACATTGCGTTCGCCGCGGCGATAGCGCTCCCACAGCTCGATCGCGGCATCATGATCGATCGCGCGGGCGATATCGACCGAGAGCGAGTTCAGCGACTCCACGACATGGAGCGGCGAGCGGTTGCCATTGCTCTGTCTTGCGGCAGGGGCTTCCGCAGCCGGTGCGTCCTCACGCGAAGCGCCGCGCAGCAGGTCGCTGACCCAACCGCCTGAGGGCTGCTGTGTCGCAGAGGCCGGCTCACGGCGCTTGGTGGCCGTTTCGCCGCCGCCACGAGCCGGTTCAGGCGCGGGACGCTCTGCGCGCGGGAGTTCAGGCGCGGAGCGTGCGGGCTGGGCTGCACGCTGTGGCTGCGACGGGCGCGGGTTGCGCGGCGCGGGCTCGGCATTGTCCGACGCATCGAGCATACGGCCGGAGCGCGCCACGATGTCGGAAAGCTCCTTCAGCGCGTTGATCTGCTCGCTGACTGCGCGGCGCATGGCCGAGGTCGACTCGCGTGTCTCTTCCGGCAGTTCGAACACACCGCGCTTGATCTCGGCGCGGGTGTTTTCAAGCTCGGAGCGGATCACTTCGGCGGTGCGGCGCAGTTCCGAGGTGGCGTCGCTGAAGCGGGTTGAAGCCGATTCCACCACATCCGCGATCATGCCGCGCAGCTCCTCTGTTGAAGAGCGGGTACGGCCTTCGGCGCGGTCGATCGTGCCTTCGATAAGGGTCTCGAAATTGCGCATGATGCGCTCGATATCCTCGGACTTCTTGACCAGACCCACCGAGAGCTCTTCAAGTGCCTGCTGCCGCTCGTCGAGCGTGGAAGCGAGGTTGGCCTGCGCCGAGCCGAGCAGATTGGAGGCCGACGCCAGCAGCTTGCCATGCTCGTCGAACTTCGTGGCGATCGAGGACACATCTTTGAGCGTGCTGGAGGAAAGCTCCGTCAGCCTGCTGGCATTGGTGTCGATCAGGCGCGCAGAGCTTGCGAAGGACTGCGCGGCCTTTTCCGCTGTCGAGGCAAAGCCCTGGGTCGAGTCTGCCAGTTTGGTATCGACGGCGCCAAGGTTGACGTTGGCCATGTCGATCAGTTCGCCAAGCTTGGAGTTCGATGCCGAAAGGCGGTCGATAAGGTCGCTGACACCTTCCACGAGGCCGGTCTTGGCACCTTCCACGGCGGTCAGGGTCTCGGCAGTGCGGTTGGCGAGTGCGTTGACAAGCGCAACGCTTTCGGCGCGCAGTCGCTCGGTTGCCTGCTGCGTGGCGTTTTCCAGATTGCGCTGCAATTCGCCGCCGCTCTGCGCGAAACGCTCGACCAGCGGACGGGCCGTCTTGTCGAGAATTTCCGCGATATCGGCCGAGCGCGCAGAGAGCATCTCGTTGAGCTCACGGGTCCGCTCCGCGATGGTACGGGTGGCGGCATCGGTGCGTTCGGTGATGTCGCTGCCGGCATCTGCGAAGGTCTCGGTGATTGAGTTGGCGCGCGAGATAAGGCGCGCCTCGGTCTGCAGCACCTGCTCGTGCAGCTTTTCGCCGATCTGGTTGGTACCGGCGGTGAGGCGGGTTTCCGCTTCCGTCAGGCCCTCGTTGAGGCGGCTGACGAGCGAATCCGTTCCACCCGCGATGCGCTTGTCGGCATCGGCCAGCGATTCCGTGATCTGGCGGGCGCGCTCTTCGAGTTCCGCCGACGTCTGGTGAGTGCGCGCGATGATGCGCTGGTCGACGTCGTCGAAGGTCCTCTCGGCCTGCTGGCTGATCGTGGAGGTGATTTCGAGCACCTTGTCGCGCAGCGAGCCAGCCACGACACCGGCGCTGTTTTCAAGTGCCTTGCGTACGTTGTCGACACCAGCCCCGAGGGCCGTTTCCATCGTGCGGGTGCGCTCTTCGATGATGCCGGACTGACGGCCGAACGCTTCCTCGATGCGGCTGATATTGGATGCGACGTCGTCGCCGATTTCCTTCTGGCGGTCAGCCAGCGACATGACGTGCTGGGCAATCGCGTTGTCGAGGTCGGCGCGGCGTTCGGAAAGCTGGCCGATGTCCTTCTCGAGTGCGGCCGAAACCTCCTGGCGGCTGTGCGAAAGCATGCCGGCGAACCGGTTGGTGTGCTCCGACAGCGTTGCAATATCCTTGTCGAGCGAGGCCGAAACCTGCTCGCGATTGGATGCCAGAATGCGGGCCAGGTCGCCGGCGCGTTCGTGGAGTTGCGCCATATCCTTTTCCAGTGTCGCGGAAATCTTCTCGCGGTTGGTCGCCAGAATGCCCGTCAGTTCGCCAGCGCGCTCGGTGAGCTGTGCCATGTCGCGTTCGAGCGTCGAGGAAATCTTGTCCCGATTTTCGGCCAGAACATTCGTGAGTTGGCCGGCGCGTTCCGCCAACTGAGCCATATCGCGCTCGAGGGCAGACGAAACCTCGTCGCGGTTCTTGGCCAGGATACCGGTCAAGTCGCCGGCGCGTTCCACGAGCTGTGCCATATCGCGTTCCAGCGCAGCCGAAATCTGTTCGCGGTTCTCTGCCAGAACGCCGGAGAAATGGTTGGCGCGCTCGGCGAGCTGGGCATAGTCCTGCTCGAGCGTTGCGGTGACCTGTCCGCGGCCTTCCATCAGGCGGGCCGTGAACTCCTGGGCACGCTCATCAAGCAGCGAGGAGGTCGACATGATCAGCTCGGCCATGTCGGTGCCGATCTTGGCTTTGCCTTCGTTGATGACCGCCGCAATGTCCTGACGCGCATCGGTGAAGGTGGTGGCGATCTCGCGGGCGCGTTCCACCAGCGTTTCGTTGATCTGACGGGCACGGGCCTCGAGCGCACTGTTGAGCCGCTCTGCGCCCGAATCCAACGCCTGTGCGCGGGTTTCGAATTCGCCGATCAGCGCCTGGCTGCGTTCCGATAGAATGTTCTCGACACCGGCGAGGCGGGAATCGAACTCGGTTGTCAGCGACGATGTCGCGTCGTTCAGCATGGAAATCATGCCGGTCAGCCGGTCGTCGAGCGCCTCCGACAGCGATCCCGTAAGGTCGTCGGCGCTCTGCGCGAGCGTCGCAATGCGAGTGTCCAGTTGGCTTGCGAACACTTCACCGGACGTCGTGATGCGATCGGAAACAACGTCGAGACGCTGATCGATAGCCTCATAGATCGAGCTGCTCGAGAGGTTGATGCGGTCGACGAGGGAATCGCCGGATTCGGTGACTGTCTTGAGAAGCTGCCCCGATGCGCTCACGATGCTCTCACGCAGCGTGTCGGACGCATGGTCCATCTCTTCCTTGAGCGTTTCGTGCGCGCCGGAAATCGATGCGCGGACACGTTCCGCATGGCTGATGACCGCCTCGCGCTCGCCGCTCAGACCATCAACAAGCGTGCGAATTCGCACTTCGTTGTCGGAATAGGCGCGTTCCAGCTCCGTCACCTCGGAGTGCACCAGCGTTTCGAGCTCCACGGCGCGTGCAAGGGTGCGCTCGATGCCGTCGCCCATCGCCATGACTTCACGGCGGATCGCCTGGCCGACGGTCATGATGCGGTCCTGCGCAATGTTTTCCGGCTCTGCCAGACGCATTGCCGCTTCGGTCATCGTGCGGGCGGCGTGGCGCATTTCCTGCGCGCGGCGGATCATCACCGCGAACCCCCAGAACAGGATAAGCGGAACCAGAATGCCGATGCCGAGCCCGATAACGGACGGCGCAGCGAACAGCTGCTCGATCGTGCGGATTTCCCAGATGCCCGGCGCATAAAGAATGTGGCCAAGCATCAGGCCGCCGGCAATCCAGGCCAGCGACAGGAATAGCGTTGCCCAGTAGATGCCGCGCGAGGGACCGCGGCCGAGGCTCTGCAGATTTGCGCGGGAATCGCGCTGCCGGTCGTCATTGGCCGGCTGGAACGCCGCATCTGCTTTCGGGGCCGGTTCTACCGGGCGCAGATCGGCGGCAGCGGGCGCAGCAGCTGCGGCGATGGCCGGCTTCGGATCTGTTTGCGTGCCCTTTTCTTCCTCCGCGCGACCTTCACGGGCGAGGTCGTCGGCGGCCTGCGCAATCTGCGCTTCCAGGTCTTCCATAGAGGCGGCGATGTCGAGATCGCCGTCTGATACGAAGTCCTCGCCGGTCAGATCGATGTCCAGAGCTTCTTCAAGCTCCTTCGCAACTGCCTCGTCGGTTTTCTTATTCGTCGATGCTTTGCGCGCCATGCCGCTTTGACCCTTCGATCTGGCGCGGGAAGTCAATGGCGACCCCCGTATCCCGCGCGGAAAAGGACGTAAATTGCCTGCGGGCATCGTAGTGGGCAACGCCGGCAAAGGGAACAATCATTCGGGCCGAAGGATAAAAGTTTAAACATAAGGTTAATGCGATCGAGCAATGCCATATGGACCAAGGCGCGCCGTTAACCGCGCATGCACCTGCCATGCCTACTATCTGGAAAAAGATGAGGCCGGACAACAGCATGCACAATAACCACGACGACGAGAACCAATCCGCAGAAGAGGGCCGGACGGGCCGCAGGTTCGTCGATGCCCCGCCGATCGATATGGCGCATTTGACGCGCCACACGCTGGGCGACGAGGGCATAGCGCATGAGGTGCTTTCGCTGTTTTTGCTCGAGGTCGAATCGGCCCGCAAATTGCTGCCCGAATGCAATGAGAAAGAGCTGCTGGAAATCGCTCACCGGATCAAGGGCGGCGCCAGGGCAGTCGGAGCATTCGTGCTCGCCGATATCGCCGCCGATATCGAAGACGCGCCGCAAGACCGGTCGCTTGTCGACGAATTTCTGGATATGGCTGAAAAGGTCGAGCTCTATGTCGATGCGATTTCGACGGATCGCAGGAGAGCTACGGGTTGACATGAGGCTGCCAGCGTTTATCTCCGCTGACATTCTACCGTCTTTTCCTTAACAGGTTAAACAATGCCCAAGATCACATATGTCGCGTTTGACGGCGCGCGTCACGAGATCGATGCGCCGGTCGGATCGACCGTGATGGAAAACGCGGTGCGCAACGGCGTGCCGGGCATCGAGGCGGAATGCGGAGGTGCCTGCGCCTGCGCAACATGTCACGTCTATGTCGATGAAGCATGGACGGAGAAGGTAGGTCCGCCCGAGGCGATGGAAGAAGACATGCTGGATTTCGGCTACGATGTACGGTCGAATTCGCGCCTATCCTGCCAGATACAGGTCAGCGACGAACTTGACGGGCTGGTGGTCAGCGTACCGGAGCGGCAGGGCTAGCCGCTTCTAGTTTCCCGTGCGCTGCGCACGGTATTTGAGCAGCCGCAGGATGCGCCGCTCGAAATTGATGCCCTCGACACGATCGAACTTTGCCTGTGCCGCATCGTGCTTGGCCATGATGCGGTCGGTCGTGCTTTTCGCTTTAGCCGCGGTCTGTTCGCAATTTCGCTGCGGATAGAGCTTCTTAAGCGCGTTTTCGAGTTCACGTGCGTGGTTTTTCGCGATGATGACGTGGCTTTCCTCATGCCGCTTTATGTCGGCGGAAAGCGTGTCCCAGACCAGCTGCGTTTCTGAATCGGAGCGGCGGCGCGAGCGCCAGCGCGGCAGGATCACCTTGGCTTTGACCCGAACCTCGGCGTTGACCACACGGCAGCGGCCGCGGCTCTCGCCATATTGGATCTTGGTGTTGAACTCCATTTCCGTCGCGCCCGGGTGCCTGCGGCCGGTGCTGCGCAGTTTGGGGCCGCGGCGGTCGAGTTCGGTCTGGATTTCATCCAGCGTACGCCCGCCAATGCTGAAATAGCTGTAGGTCTTGGAAAGCGACGCGGCTTGGGCTGGCCAGGTCATGATCGTCAGGATGGCGACAACCGCCGAAACGATTTTCACGTGCGCTTTCTCCGGTTGACGCAACATTGCGCGAGGTGCAAGCGGAGCGCAACGGAAATCTTGGGCGGCAGCAGACATCCCATTGACCCCGATACCGACAAGAACATGGACGCTCGCGCATGGCCGAAGCCTTGAGATCGGCGGCCGCGCGCTGATCATGGGCATTCTTAACGTCACACCGGACAGCTTTTCCGATGGCGGCAGGTTCCATGCTGCAGAACGCGCCATCGAGCACGCCGCGCGGATGATCGGCGAGGGCGCCGACATTATCGACATTGGCGGTGAATCCACGCGGCCCGGCGCTGAGCCAGTGACAGCGGAGGAAGAGCAGCGCCGTATTCTCCCCGTGATCGAAAAAGTGGCTGCGATGCCGGCTGCAATCGTCTCGGTCGATACCTATCGTGCCGAAACCGCCCGGTTGGCTTTGGAAGCAGGGGCGCATATTGTGAACGATGTCTGGGGACTTTCGCGTGAACGCGCGATTGCCGATCTAGCCGCTGCGAGTGGCGCCGGCCTCGCAATCATGCACACTGGTCGCGAGCGTCAGAAATCGCCTGATGTGATTGAAGATCAACGGGTTTTTCTGACCGAGGCACTTCAAGCTGCCGAACGCGCCGGGGTGAAGGCGGAGCAGATCGTGCTCGACCCCGGTTTCGGTTTTGCCAAGGATGCGGAGGAAAACCTGTCGCTGATCGCGCGGTTCGAGGAACTGCACCATCTTGGATTTCCGCAACTCGTCGGCACATCCCGCAAGCGTTTCATCGGTACGGTCACCGGGCGCGATGGCGATGAACGCGATATCGGCACTGCGGCGACGAGCGTCGCTTTGCGAATGAAGGGGGCTGCCATTTTCCGGGTACACAATGTGGCGATGAACAGGGCGGCGCTCGACATGGCGGATGCCGTGCTTCAGCGGCAGAACGGGGTGGGGCGATGACCGAGTACACAATCCGGCTCCAGAATTGCGCGTTCTTTGCCCGTCACGGCGTGCACGATGCGGAAGAGGCGCTCGGACAACGCTTTTATGTCGATGCCGCGCTCACGGTAGCCTCGCAGAAGCCGCTCGAAGATGACGATATCGACGGCACGGTAGACTACGGCACTGCATTTGCGGTGATCGAGAAGATCATCACCGGCAAACGGCGGTTTCTGATCGAGGCGCTTGCGCTCGATGTCGCGAAAGCGCTCTGCCAGCGGTTTCCGCAGATCAGCCACACGGAAATCACCGTCCGCAAGCCCAATGCGCCTGTTCCGGGCGTTCTCGACTATGCCGAGGTCACGCTTGTCTGGCCGCAATAGCGTGCGCGCCTATATCGGGCTCGGCGGCAATATCGGCGATCCGCGCGCGAATATGGCGGCAGCTCTTGGGCTTCTCGACGACGATCCCGCGATCAGCGTCGTTGCCGTTTCGCCGCTTTATTCGACGCCGCCCTGGGGCATCACCGATCAGCCTGACTTTCTGAATGCCGCGGCGGAGCTCCAAACCCAGCTTGCGCCGCGCGAACTGCTGCAACAGTGTCTGGAAACGGAAGCGAAGTTGCATCGGGTGCGCGACAAACGCTGGGGCCCGCGCAGCGTCGATCTCGATGTTCTTGTCTATGGCGAACTGGAAATTGACGAGACGGGACTGGAACTGCCGCATCCACGCATGATGGACCGCGCGTTTGTATTGGTTCCGCTGATGGACCTAGCGCCGGAGCTTGCCGTTCGCGGGGTGCGGCTCGACGACAGGCTAAGCGAGATTGGGCGCGAGGGCATCAACCTCGCAGCCGGTGCCGAATGGTGGAAGGGCAGATAGGTCGTTCGATCAGACCGGACGAACCAGAATGTGCTTTTTTTTGCCGAGCGAGAGCTTAATCACGCCTTCGGCACTGACATCTGCGTCTGAAACGGAAGCGCGCGGGTCATTCACCTGAGCGTCATTGACGCGCACCGCACCGCCCTGAACATGCCGCCGCGCTTCGCTGTTCGAGCCCGCCAGTCCGGCCTGCACGAGCAGGTTGAGCAAGCCGGCACCTGCCTTAAGCTCAGCCGCAGTTACCTCGATCGACGGCAAATCGCCCGCCAGCGCGCCTTCCTCGAAGGTTTTGCGCGCCGTTTCCGCAGCCGCTTCCGCAGCCTGGCGCCCATGCAGCATCGCCGTCACTTCGGTGGCGAGCACCTTCTTGGCGTCGTTGATCTCTGCACCGCCCAGAGCTGCGAGCCGCGCAACTTCATCCAGCGGCAGCGTCGTGTAGAGCTTCAGGAAGCGGCCAACATCGGCATCTTCGGTGTTGCGCCAGTACTGCCAGAAGTCCCAGGCGCTCATCATGTCCGCGTCGAGCCAGACAGCGCCTTCCGCGGTCTTGCCCATCTTGGCGCCCGACGAGGTGGTCAGAAGCGGTGACGTCAGCGCGTAGAGTTGCGGCGCGCCCAGCCGGTGGCCGAGATCGATGCCGTTGACGATGTTGCCCCATTGGTCCGAGCCGCCCATTTGCAGCCGGCAGTCGTGACGCCGGTTCAACTCCACGAAGTCGTAGGCCTGGAGGATCATGTAGTTGAATTCCAGGAAGGACAGCGACTGTTCGCGGTCGAGCCTCAGCTTCACACTGTCGAAGGACAGCATGCGGTTGACCGAGAAATGCCGGCCGACATCGCGCAGAAATTCGACATAGTTCAGATTGAGCAGCCAGTCGGCATTGTTGATCATCAGCGCGTCGGTCGCGCCATCGCCGAAGTTCAGATAGGGCTCAAAGTTCCTGCGTATCCCGGCGAGGTTTTCCTCGATGCCGTCAACGCTCAGGAGCTTGCGCGCCTCGTCCTTGAAAGAGGGGTCGCCGATCATTGACGTGCCGCCGCCCATCAGCGCAATCGGACGGTGGCCGGTCTGCTGCATCCAGTGCAGCATCATGATCTGGATCAGCGAACCCGCATGCAGGCTCTTCGCTGTCGCGTCAAAGCCGATATAGGCCGTCACGGTTTCCTTCGCGAACAGCTCGTCGAGGCCGGTTTCATCGGAAATCTGGTGGATGAAACCGCGCTCGGAAAGGGTGCGCAGGAAATCGGACTTGAAGGCGGACATTTGAGTGACCTGACAGAAGAAAAAATCAATTCGTGGCGCTGCGCCGCGAACGCGCGCCTTTTGCATCAGGCGACGGCGAATAACAAGAACCAGATGTCGGACTGGCCTAGCTGGTTTCAGCGGCTAGTTGTCCAAGCCACCGAATTTTCGGACAAGTGTGGCCATTTCCGCATTGCCCAGTGGTCCCTCGAGGCCGCTGGCAACGCCAACCCGATCCGAGATCGGCCGGTTCTGGCTCACCTTCCATTTGCCTTCAATACTAGCGATGTCGATTTCGATGCCAATTATGCCTTTGAGCTGGGCGTCGATAAAAGGTGCTGGTGCGTCCTCGACGGCCCACGGCTCCGGGAGGCCTGCTTCGCGCGAAACCGTCAGGTCACGGATTTGCTGAGCAAGCCAGGCCTTGTCATCCATAACACGCGCGGTGCCGCGGACTTGAACGATCGCATAGTTCCAGGTCGGCACCACCTTGCCGGTTTCGCGCTTGGTTTCGTACCAGGAGGGCGTGACGTAGGCATCCGCTCCCTGAAAGACGATCAGAACCGGCTTTTCGGGCTGCCCAGCTATGAGTTTCCAATGCGGATTGGCGCGGGCGACGTGACAGCGCAGGCGGCCGTTTTCACCAATCTCGGGGTCGAGCAGGAAGGGTATCGGATCGGCTACCGGCCCGGCCTCAGTGGTCGAAATCAGGAGCCCGAGCGGATGGGCGCGCACAAGCGCATGCAGTGTGCTTCGATCGGTCTCGATGAAATGCGGCGGCTGATACATTTCGGCGCTCCCAGGCGGAACGCCGTCTTACCAGAATGTGTGCCAATTTCTTGGGCCACGGCGATCCGTCGCTGCGTCCTGGACTAGCGAATGCGCTTCGGCCGCGGCTCGGCCAGCTCACCGCGCAGGCGCGCATCCAGATAGTCGGCGCATTCCTCGATCAGGAGGTCGGCGTCGTTGGAGAAGAAGTGGTTGGCGCCGGGCATGATCTTTTGCGTGATCGTGATGCCCTTTTGCGTGTGCAGCTTGTCAACCAGCACCTGCACGTCCTTCGGCGGGGCCACGCGGTCGGCATCGCCATGAATGATCAGGCCGGAGGAGGGGCAGGGGGCTAGGAACGCGAAGTCATAGATGTTGGGCTGCGGCGCGATCGACATGAAGCCCTCGATTTCCGGCCGGCGCATCAGCAGTTGCATGCCGATCCAGGCACCGAAGGAATAGCCGGCCACCCAGCAGTTTTTGGAATCGGGATGCAGCGACTGGATCCAGTCAAGTGCTGCGGCGGCATCGGACAGTTCGCCGGTGCCGTGGTCGAACTCGCCCTGGCTGCGGCCGATACCGCGAAAATTGAACCGAAGCGTGGTGAAGTTGCGCTTCTGGAACATGTAGAACAGATCGTAGACGATCTTGTTGTTCATGGTTCCGCCGAATTGCGGGTGCGGATGCAGCACGATCGCAATCGGCGCGCTCTTCTCGCTGGAGGGCTGATATCGGCCTTCGAGGCGGCCAGCCGGTCCGGCGAAAATGACTTCGGGCATATTGTTCTCCGTATAAACCCTGTCCGCGTGAGCAATGCGAAAAGGCGCTTACCCTTGACGCGGCGGGGACGGCTTCTTAGAAACCAGTTTAGAATTGTTCAAAACTGGAAACGCTGCGGGTATCCAGTCGGCAAGGCGCGTAAATAGGACGGCGAAGCCTTCAATTTCAAGGAAATAACGCCGCAAGCGAAACTCTCGTCGATTTTAGGGCCCGGAACGGACAAAGCGTGACGAAGACGCGCACATATCTCGACTACAATGCAAGCGCTCCGCTGCTGGCGGAAGCGCGCGCGGCCGTGGTCGATGCGCTATCGGCGGCCAATCCGTCTTCGGTGCATTCGGAGGGGCGTGCTGCACGGCAGATCGTGGATCGTGCGCGGCGTTCGGTGGCTGCCCTCGTTGGCGGGGCTGCGGAGCATGCGACTTTCACCTCGGGCGCGACCGAGGCGGCAGCAACGCTGCTTTCGCCTGACTGGCGCATGGGGCGCAGCGCATTGCGGTTCTCGAAGCTTTATGTGTGCGAGGCCGACCATGCCTGTACGCTGAGCGGTGGACGCTTCGCAGCGGCGGATGTCGAGCACTTCGGCGTCGATGAAAAAGGTGTCGCCGATCTTGCCGGGCTGGAAAGCCTGCTCTCGGCACATGATCGCGAAAAAGGGCTGCCGTTGGTCGCCGTTCATGCCGCGAACAATGAGACGGGCGTTGTTCAGCCTGTGGCGGACATTGCGCAGGTGGTGAAAGATGCAGGCGGCGTATTGATTGTCGATGCGGTGCAGGTGGCTGGACGGTATTCTGTCGATATTACAGATAATTGCGGCGACTTTCTAATCTTGTCTGCGCACAAGATCGGCGGACCGAAAGGTGTCGGCGCTTTTGTCGGGCGGTCGGATTTGATGATGCCGGTGCCGCTCATACCAGGCGGCGGTCAGGAAAAGGGCCATCGCGCCGGCACTGAAAACCTCTCCGGAATTGCCGGATTTGGCGCCGCGGCGGAAGTCGCAGCAGAAGGCATTGGCGCCATGGGCAATGTTCAGGCTTTGCGCGATCAGGCAGAGACCGCTCTGCTGGCGCAATTTCCAGGCGCGATCATCCACGGAAAGCGTACCGCGCGGCTTGCCAATACGTCGCTGTTTACGATACCCGGCCTCAAAGCGGAAACAGCGCTGATCGCATTCGATCTGGCCGGCATCGCGGTTTCGTCGGGATCGGCCTGTTCGTCAGGCCGCGTCGGGCCAAGCCATGTGCTGAAAGCGATGGGTTTTGAGGCCGAAGAGGGAGCCGTGCGGCTTTCAATCGGGGCAGAAACCACGGCAACCGATATCGGGCGTTTCGAGGCCGCGCTCGCAGATCTGGCGGCGCGGCGCAGTGGCCGTCCGCAAGCCGCATGACGAAGGTTTTCGTAATGCGGAAAAATTCGACCGGGGTCGTGAAAGCGCGCCCTAGAATAACTATGTTGCGTGCATGCCGCCGAGTTGGCGGACGCATCTGACGTTTACGACTGCCGGACCTTGAACCCGGCCAGGATGGAGAACGCCAATGCCTGCTGTGCAGGAGACGATCGAACAGGTCCGTAAGATCGATGTCGATCAGTATAAATACGGATTTGAGACGGTCATCGAGACCGACAAGGCTCCCAAAGGGCTCAACGAGGACATCATCCGGTTCATCTCCGAGAAAAAGGGAGAGCCGGAGTGGATGCTCGAATGGCGCCTGGGCGCTTTCCGGCGCTGGCTGACCCTTGAAGAACCCGACTGGGCGCGTGTCAGCTACCCGAAGATCGATTTTCAGGACATCCACTATTACGCCGCGCCGAAGAAGCAGGATGGGCCGAAGTCGCTCGACGAGGTCGATCCCGAATTGCTGCGCGTCTACGAGAAGCTCGGCATTCCGCTGAAAGAGCAGGAAATCCTCGCCGGTGTGCAGAAGCCGTCTGCCGAGGAAGACGACAGCGAGAGCGCCAACGACAATGTCTACGCGTCGGGCCGCGTGGCGGTCGATGCCGTGTTCGATTCCGTCTCGGTCGTTACCACTTTCAAGGAAGAGTTGGCCAAAGCGGGTGTCATCTTCTGCTCGATTTCGGAAGCGATCCGCGACCATCCGGAGCTGGTGAAGAAATATCTGGGCTCGGTGGTGCCCACATCGGATAACTACTACGCAACGCTCAACTCGGCGGTCTTCACCGACGGCTCGTTCGTTTATGTGCCCAAGGGCGTGCGCTGCCCGATGGAGCTTTCGACCTACTTCCGCATCAACGAAAAGAACACAGGCCAATTCGAGCGTACGCTGATTATAGCCGACGAAGGCTCTTACGTGTCCTATCTCGAGGGTTGCACCGCGCCGCAGCGCGACGAAAACCAGCTGCATGCCGCAGTTGTGGAGCTGATCGCGCTCGACGATGCGGAGATCAAATATTCCACGGTTCAGAACTGGTATCCCGGTGACGCGCAGGGCAAGGGCGGCATCTACAACTTCGTCACCAAGCGTGGCGACTGCCGCGGCAAGAACTCCAAGATCTCCTGGACCCAGGTTGAGACCGGCTCAGCGATCACCTGGAAGTATCCGTCATGCATCCTGCGCGGCGACAACAGCCAGGGCGAGTTCTATTCGATCGCAGTGTCGAACGGCTATCAGCAGATCGATAGCGGCACGAAGATGATCCATCTCGGCAAGAACACCGTGAGCCGGATCATCTCGAAAGGCATCTCGGCCGGCAATTCGAACAACACGTATCGCGGCCAGGTTTCGGTTCATCGCAAGGCGTCGAATGCGCGTAATTTCACCAATTGTGACTCGTTGCTGATCGGCAATGATTGCGGTGCGCACACGGTGCCTTACATCGAGGCCAAGAACGCGACTGCGAAGCTCGAACACGAGGCGACGACTTCCAAGATTTCCGACGACCAGCTGTTTTACGTCATGCAGCGCGGCGTGCCGGAAGAGGAGGCGATTGCGCTCATCGTCAACGGCTTCGTTAAAGACGTGATCCAGAAGCTGCCGATGGAGTTTGCCGTCGAGGCACAGAAGCTGATCGGCATTTCACTCGAAGGAAGCGTCGGCTGATGGACCCGATCACACTGGCATTCTACGGCGCCGTCTGCGGTTTTCTGGCGGCATTCGTGCCGAGCGCCAGCCGTGCTTTCCGCTTTGGACTTGGCGTCGGGGTCGGCCTGATTGCCGCGTCGCTTCTGCCGCCGCTGCGCGCCCTGTTCGGCCTTTAGGCTGCCTCATACGAATTGATTGCCGCGTTGCGGCACCACGACCCGAAAGAACGCACATATGCTTGAGATCAAGAACCTGCACGCCCGCATCGCCGAAGACGGCACAGAGATCATTCGTGGGCTCGACCTGACCGTGAAAGCCGGCGAGGTGGCCGCGATCATGGGGCCGAACGGCTCCGGCAAATCGACGCTTTCCTACATTCTCGCCGGACGCGAGGATTACGAGGTCACCGAGGGCGATATTCTCTACAACGGGGAATCCATTCTCGACCTCGACCCGGCCGAACGTGCCGCCAAGGGCGTATTCCTGGCATTTCAGTATCCGATGGAAATACCGGGCGTTGCGACGATGGAATTTCTCAAGGTCGCGCTCAACTCACTGCGCAAGGCGCGCGGGCAGGACCCGCTGAAAATCCCGGAATTCATGAAGCTGGTGAAAGACGCCGCCGGTTCGCTCGAAATGAACCTCGACATGCTGAAGCGGCCGCTCAATGTCGGCTTCTCCGGCGGTGAGAAAAAGCGCGCTGAAATCCTCCAGATGAAGCTTCTGGAGCCGAAGCTTTGCGTTCTGGACGAGACCGATTCCGGCCTCGATATCGACGCGCTCAAGGTCGTGGCCGACGGTGTGAACGCGCTGCGCGCGCCGGACCGCGCTATGGTGGTGATCACGCACTACCAGCGTCTGCTGGAGTATATCGTGCCGGATTCCGTTCACATTCTGTCGGCCGGCAAGGTGGTGAAGTCGGGCGACAAATCGCTTGCGCTGGAACTGGAACAGAATGGCTATGCCGGCGTGATCGGCAAGGCGGCCTAGGCGGCAAAAATGAACATGCACACCGAAACGCAACTTACGCCCGCCGAATCGGCTCTGGCCGACGCGTTCGCGAAGCGCCTCTCCGATCTACCCGGCGATGAGGCCGTCACGCTCCAGCGCGACGCGGCTATGCAAATCCTTAAGCGCGGCCTGCCGACGCGCAAGGTTGAGAGCTGGCACTACACTGATTTGCGCCGGCTTTTGAATGTCGTTCCCGACTTTGACCGGACCGGCGCACCCGAAGCGGTGCCCGTGCTGATCGACGGGTCCTTGCGCATGGTCGTCGCCAATGGCCGCGCGGAGGCCGTTAAGGCGCCGGAAGGCGTTACGGTCGATCGGTATTCGAAGCTGTTGCCCAAGGGCGAGCTTTCAGGCGGTCTTGCGACCTATGACGGCGACGATACCGTCGGCGCTATCAACACGGCGCTGGTGTCGGACGGATATTCGATCGCTGTTGCCGATGGCGCCGAAATCGAGCAGCCGATCGAACTTCAGAACGTTCATGACGGCGGCCAGAGCCATACGCGCTTAGCCATTACCGTCGGCAAGGGCGCGAAGGTCACCTTCGTTGAGCGCCAGACGGGCAAGGGTGCAGCGCTGGTGTCGTCGGTTGGCAGCCTGAAGATCGCCGACGGAGCCGACGTGCGCTACGTCATCCTGCAGGAGCAGCCGGACGACGTTTCGCATCTTGGCCAGTTTCAGGCCGAGATCGCAGAGAAGGCGAACCTTTCGCTCTTCATCATGAATGTCGGCGGCAAGCTGGTGCGCCAGGAAGTGCGGGTTGAGATGCCGGGCGAGGGCGGTCATTTCGAGCTGCGCGGCGTGAACCTGCTCGCAGGTACAACGCATAATGACGTGACCATGGTGCTTGACCATTCCGCACCTGACACGACCTCAACTGAGCTCATTCGCAACATCGTTACCGACAAGGCGCATGGCGTGTTCCAGGGCCAGATCAGGGTGGCGCGCGAAGCGCAGAAGACCGACGCCAAGATGTCGTGCAACACGCTGGTGCTGTCGGACGAGGGCGAGTTCTCGGTGAAGCCGGAGCTCGAAATCTTCGCCGACGATGTCGCCTGCGGTCACGGCGCGACGGTTGCCGAGATCGACCACGCACATCTGTTTTACCTAATGGCGCGCGGCATTCCCGAAAAGGAAGCACGCGGATTGCTGGTCAAGGCCTTCCTTGCCGAGGTGATCGAGGAACTGGACGACGAAACGCTGGTCGCGGTTCTGGAGCAGCGGCTCGAGGACTGGTTCGAGCAGCACGGGTGATACGATGAATGCGCCTGCCGGAACACTCAAAGCCTATGACGTCGAGGCCGTTCGCCGCGATTTTCCGATCCTGGCGCGCGAGGTCTATGGCAAGCCGCTGGTCTATCTCGACAATGGCGCGTCGGCGCAGAAGCCGCAGGCGGTGATCGATGCCGTCACGCACGCTTATTCGCAGGAATATGCGAATGTGCATCGCGGCCTGCATTTCCTCTCCAATGCGGCAACGGACGCCTATGAGAAGGCGCGCGAGACCGTGCGCAGCTTTCTCAACGCGGAAAGCGTCGACGAGATCGTGTTCACCAAATCGACCACCGAGGCGATCAACACGGTTGCCTATGGCTGGGGCATGCCGAATATCGGCGAGGGCGACGAGATCGTGCTCACCATCATGGAGCATCACTCCAACATCGTGCCCTGGCATTTCATTCGCGAGCGGCAAGGCGCCAAGCTCGTCTGGCTGCCGGTGGACGATGAAGGCGCGTTCGACATCGCGGAGTTCGAGAAGCGGCTGACCGACCGCACCAAGCTGGTCGCGATCACACATATGTCGAATGTGCTGGGCACTGTCGTGCCGGTGAAGGAGGTCGTGCGGATCGCGCATGAGCGCGGCATTCCCGTACTTATCGACGGCAGCCAGTCTGCCGTCCACATGCCGGTCGACGTGCGCGACATCGGCGCGGATTTCTATGTATTCACCGGCCACAAGGTCTACGGGCCGTCAGGCATCGGCGTTCTCTACGGACGCAAGGAGATGCTTGCGGCCATGCGGCCATTTCAGGGCGGTGGCGAGATGATCGAAGACGTGTCGGAAGACAACGTCACCTATAACGATCCGCCGCACCGCTTCGAGGCCGGCACGCCACCCATCGTGCAGGCAATCGGGCTCGGAGCCGCGCTCGAATACATGCAAGGCATCGGCCGCGAAGCGATTGCCGCGCATGAGGCCGAGCTGTGCGCCTATGCGCATGAACAGCTCGCCGGCATCAATTCGCTGCGGATATTGGGCAATGCGCCGGGCAAAGGCGCCATCATCTCGTTTGAGATGCAGGGCATCCACGCGCACGATGTCTCGATGGTGATCGACCGCGCTGGCGTTGCGGTGCGCGCCGGCACGCATTGCGCCCAGCCGCTTTTGAAGCGTTTTGGCGTGACCTCGACATGCCGTGCCTCATTCGCCATGTATAATACAAAGGCCGAGGTCGATGCGCTGGTCGAAGCGCTCGACAAGGCGCGCAAATTTTTCGAGTGAGCGAGATGAGCGACGAACAGACAATTGCAGAAACGCCGAACGCGGCGACGGTGCAAAGCTCCATCCCCGCGGAAGAGTTGGCGCGGCTGAGCGACGATATCGTCAGCGCGCTGAAAACGGTCTACGACCCTGAGATTCCTTCCGACATCTATGAACTCGGTCTGATCTACAAGATCGACGTGGAAGACAATCGCGAGGTCAAGATCGATATGACGCTGACCGCGCCGGGCTGCCCCGTTGCCGGCGAAATGCCCGGCTGGGTGCAGGATGCCGTGAGCACGGTCGAAGGGGTTTCCGCCGTCGACGTGAACATGGTGTTCGATCCGCCATGGACGCCCGACCGAATGTCTGAAGAGGCAAAGATCGCGGTCGGCTGGTATTAGCCGGCCTTGCGAATGGGCTGTTTCTTCACCATTTTTAGGTAATACCCGGATCATTCCGCCGGCCTTGAACCGGCGAAGAATGGAGCAGAGCGATGGGATTTGAAGTTATCACGATGACCGACAGGGCAGCGGAGCGCGTGCGCGAGATCGTCGATGCGCGCGATGGCGCCAGAGGCGTTCGCGTCGGCATCAAGAAGGGCGGCTGCGCCGGCATGGAATATACCGTCGATCTGGTGACCGAGCCGGACGCCAAGGACGACCATATCGAACATGCGGGCTCGCATGTCTGGGTTGCGCCGGAGGCGGCGCTTTATCTTCTGGGCACGGAGATGGATTTCGAAGTCACGACGCTGCGCACCGGCTTCGTCTTCAACAATCCCAACCAGTCCTCGGCTTGCGGCTGCGGGGAATCGGTTGAACTGAAGCCGGCCGACCTCAAGGCACTGGCCGACGCCCGCGCGGCGGGCACCGCCTGACAACCGGCGTTTCTGAAACCATGCCTCAGGCGCGAATAGCGATCTTCATGAAATCGGGCATGTCCTCGCCGAAACCGAGCGGGGCATCGCCATCGTCCTTGTCGGACTTGCGGTTGCGCTGACCACGCTTCTTGTCAGCGTCTTCGGCGCGCGCGGCATTGGCGTCGCGGATATTGTCCTTGCGCTCGCTCTTTTCGGCAGCCTTGGCAGGCTTTTCCTTTGGCTCTTTGGCTTCTTTGGTGTCCCTGGCCTTGCCGCCGCGCGCCTTGCCGCCGGAACGGCCACGGCCTTTGGCGGGCGCCTCGTCCTCGGCGTCGGAACCAAGCGATGACAAGTCGCCGTCGAGCCATTCGATTTCCTGGCCGGTCAGCTTCTCGATCGCATCGAGATATTTCTGATCCGACTTTGTGACGATCGTATAAGCCTTGCCGGAGCGCCCCGCGCGGCCCGTGCGGCCAATGCGGTGAACGTAGTCCTCGGCGTGGATCGGCACGTCGAAATTGAACACGTGGCTGACATCGGGGATGTCGAGGCCGCGTGCGGCGACATCTGACGCCACCAGCAGCTTCAGCTTGCCGGCGCGGAAACCTTCAAGCGTTGCCATGCGCGCACGCTGGTCCATGTCGCCATGCAGCGCGCCGGCGTCGAACTCGTGCTTGATCAGCGAGCGGAAAAGCTCCGACACATCCACCTTGCGATTGCAGAAGATGATCGCGTTCTTGAGCTCCGCCTCTTCGGCGCGGATCAGCTTGCGCAGCGTATCGCGCTTGTCCCAGGCCTTGCCTTTGGACTTCACGATGCGCTGAGTGACGTTTGCCGCCGTGGTCGACGGGCGGGCCACCTCGACGCGCACCGGCGCCTGCAGGAACTGCTCGGTGAGCTTGGTGATCTCCGGCGGCATGGTGGCGGAGAAAAACAGCGTCTGGCGCGTGAACGGGATCAGCTTGCAGATACGCTCGATGTCGGGAATGAAGCCCATATCGAGCATGCGGTCGGCCTCGTCGATGACGAGAATCTCGACGCCAGTCAGAAGCAGCTTGCCGCGCTCGAAATGGTCGAGCAACCGGCCGGGCGTCGCGATAAGCACATCCGCGCCGCGCTCCAGCTTGCGGTCCTGCTCGTCGAACGACACGCCGCCGATCAGCAGCGCGATGTTGAGCCGGTGGTTCTTGCCGTATTTGACGAAATTTTCTTCGACCTGAGCGGCGAGTTCGCGCGTCGGCTCCAGGATCAGCGTGCGCGGCATGCGTGCGCGGGCGCGGCCTTTCTCGATGCGCGAAATCATCGGCAGCACGAAAGCGGCGGTTTTGCCCGTTCCGGTCTGCGCTATGCCGAGAACATCCTTGCCGGCAAGCGCATGCGGAATGGCGCCAGCCTGGATCGGCGTGGGGGTCTGGTAGCCGGCTGAAGAGACGGCATCGAGGACTTTTGTCGAAAGCCCCAATTCTGCGAAGGTGGGCGCGCCCACCGCGGTGTTATCGTTGTCTGACACTCGTTTGGCTGTCTTTGTGCTGGCCGGCGTTGGTTGAAATGGTTCGCCCGGCGGTTCTGATGCGACGCATCGAAACATGGGTCGCGTACGGTGCGTGCCGACGCATGTCAACATGAAGGCGCCGGAAATGCGGCAAAACCGCCGGATTTCTTCGATTAACGGTAAATTCGGGGCCCGAGTTTCAGTAGCGAAACTGCTCGGCCAGAATTCGCTCGTTCCATGAATGACTTGCGTCGAACAGGATGCGCAGCGGCTGCTCGTGCGATTCAGCCACCGAAACGCTGGTGACGGAACGTACTTCGCTGTGGTCGGCGACGGCGTTCACCGGCCGCTTTTCGGGCTCCAGAATGTCGAAGCGCACCTCGGCCTGATTGGAGAGCAGCGCGCCGCGCCAGCGGCGCGGGCGGAAGGGGCTCACCGGGGTCAGCGCCAGGAGCGGCGCATCGAGAGGCAGGATCGGCCCGTGCGCAGACAAATTATAGGCGGTCGAACCGGCCGGGGTGGCCACCATCACGCCATCGCAGATGAGTTCATCGAGCCGCACATGGCCGTCGATCGAGATGCGGATTTTTGCCGCCTGCGCCGACTGGCGGAACAGCGCGACTTCGTTGATCGCGAATTCCGAAACCGTCTGGCCATCCTCTGTGGTGGCGGTCATGACAAGCGGGCGCAGCGTGTCGGCGGTGGCGGCGGCGATGCGCTCGCGCAGCCCGTCCTCGCTGTATTCATTCATCAGAAAGCCGATGGTGCCGCGGTTCATGCCGTAGATGCGGCGGTTCTTGCCGACATTTTCGCGCAGCGTCTGCAGCATGAAACCGTCGCCGCCGAGCGCGATGATGACATCGGCATCGGCGATGTCGGACTGGCCGTAAAGCGCGGTGAGCCGCTGCGCCGCCTCGCGGGCGTCGCTGTTGTCCGCGGCCACGAAGGCGAAGGACTGCGGCAGGGCTGAAGCGTCCATTTCTTCTCCGGCGCGGGCGGTGATCGATCGTCGATTGGGTAGCACCTGAGCCTGCTGGTGCAAAGGCCGCGCGAACCGCATGCAGGTAGCGAAATCGGACTTTCCCCGCCGCTATCTTCTGTGCTAGGCGGCGCCGAGTGCCCTTGTAGCTCAGTTGGTAGAGCAGCGGTTTTGTAAACCGAAGGTCGCGGGTTCAAATCCTGCCGGGGGCACCAGTTTCCAATCGTTCACGCGGGATTGCATCAGCCGTTTGTGGGCTTGAGAGGGCCCGGCGGATGTGGTTGCTATGCGCCACTGGGGCAAATCAATCGTGGCCATGGTCGCGAGTGTAGAGATTGAGAATTGCGAGGAGTTCGCATGTTGCGTGTTGGCCTCAGATCATGCGGGATTGGTTCGTACTGGAAGGCTCCGGCCGCAGTTTGGCCGCCACGCTCGCGACCCATCAAAAGCCGAATGGCGCAAGCAGGGTGGTGCTAAAGCCTCATATCTATTTGGCTATGACCGCTGGATCTGTTGCGGTCTCACATGCCCAAACACCCAGGGTGCTCTGCCCCCGAGGGACATGAACTTGATCCATACGAGATATGGAGCGAGGTAGACAGCGAGGAGGAGGCAAAGGCGTTTCTGCGTCAGGAGTATTGGCGCTTCGATACCCCTATGCTGGCCCCCACTTTCTTCGTTGGTCCAGCCGCTTGCCTATCTTCCAGCCTTCGCATTTGAGCCTATAGTCATGCGCAGTGGCATGCGGAGGAGAGCGTCTTGGACAACGCACCCGAGATCTGGAAACACGTGGATGACAATGCGCCGGAGCTGATTGCGCTCAGCGACCGGGTCTGGGGCATGCCGGAGACCTGCTATCAGGAGGCGCGGTCCTGCGCGGAGCACACGGTAGAGCTCAAACGGCAGGGGTTCCGCGTCACTGAAAATGTCGCCGGCATTCCGACCGCGGTTATGGGCGAGGCGGGCGAAGGTGGGCCGGTCATCGCCTTTCTCGGCGAGTATGACGCGCTGCCCGATCTCAGCCAGGAGGCCGGTGTCGCCGAGCCGCGGCCGCTCGAAAAGGGCGCCAACGGCCATGGCTGCGGCCACAATATGCTGGGTTCAGCCGCCATGCTGGCTGCGATCGCGGTGCGCGACTGGCTGAAGGAGAGCGGAACCGCCGGCCGCGTGCGTTATTACGGCTGCCCGGCGGAAGAAGGCGGGGCCGCCAAGACCTTCATGGTGCGCGATGGCGCATTCGCCGATGTCGATATCGCGATCTGCTGGCACCCGCATTCGGTGTGCGACGTGATGGTGGCGGAATCGCTCGCCAATGCGCGCATCGATTTCAGGTTCAAGGGGCGCGCCTCGCATGCCGCCGCGTCACCGCATCTCGGCCGCAGCGCGCTCGATGCGGTGGAGCTGATGAATGTCGGCGTCAACTATCTGCGCGAGCATGTGCCGACGGAATCGCGCATTCACTACGCGCTGATCGACGCTGGCGGCATCGCGCCCAATGTCGTGCAGGCCAATGCCACCGTGCGCTATCTCATTCGCTCGCCCGATCTGCAGGGCCTGCTGCCGCTCATCGAGCGGGTGAAAAAGGTGGCGAATGGCGCGGCGATGATGACGGAGACGACCGTCGAGGCGCATACGCTGTCAGCCGTCGCCAACCTTCTTGGCAATGCGCCTCTGGAAGCAGCCATGCGGCAGCATCTGGAAGCGCTCGGTCCGCCGGAATTCGACGATGAGGACCGCGCCTTCGCCAGCGCCATACAGGGCACCTACGGGCCGGAGGAAATCTCCGATTCGCTCTACATGTTCGGCATGGACGGTTCGATGCCGGGGCCGCTTTGCGACCGGCTGGTGCCGGCCGATTCGCCGCGGCTCGGCATTTCGGGCTCGACCGATGTCGGCGATGTGAGCTGGGTGGTGCCCACCGTGCAGATGTGGGGCGCGACTTATGCAATCGGCACGCCGTTTCACACCTGGCAGATGGTGACGCAGGGCAAGAACCCGGCCGCGCACAAGGGCCTGGTGCATGCCGCCAAGGTGATGGCCGCCGTCGGCCGGCAGGCGGTTCTTGAACCCGAACTGATTGAGGCCGCGAAAGCCGATCTGCGCAAGCGCACAGAAAAGACGCCCTATGTCTGCCCGCTGCCAGCCGATCTGATGCCGCCGCTTGAGATGTAAGCTCGGACGGCGAAGCAATCTAAGGTTCAAGTTTTCATAAGCATCGCAAAACAGTTGCAGCAAGCAATTTACGAACCCATAAAGTCGCTGGAACGTATGGAGGTGCCTGTGACTGTTATCAATGATGAGTGGGAATTGACCGAAGACAGCCTGAGAGGGCGGGGCAAGATTTCCTACTATGAGATTGGTGCTGATCGCCTTACCGAGACGGGGAACGCTCCATATAAAGGTGAGCTTTACGATTGGCCGATTCAGATCGGACAAAAAATCAACTTTGATTACCAGCTATTTGTTGAAGCCTTCCGGCAAGCGCTAGAGCACTTCGCTGATCGCTACCAACCTGCTGTCGACGTGGCGATCTTGGAAGCTAGTATCGATAAAGGTAGCGAGTTTGATAAGCAGAAACATGAATGAATCCGTTGGCGGCAACCCAAGTCGATGTTGTGCGCTGCAACGAAATCATTTGCTAATTGGGGCCGCGCAGCCTATATGCGGGGCGCGTGCCGCGCGTAGGTGACGATATTTTCGTCGGCGGCACCATGCAGCATCTTTCCTCCCAAGTCAGATCGTTGCCCATTTACACGGCGCATGAGGCGCCGACGACCGGCGGCTGATCTACGCAAGCTTAGCTTAAAATAGCTGTTCGTCTGACGGCCCGGAGACCTCCGCGGCCGCGGCGGCATAATGAAAGACATATCTTGAAACAGTTTTCGGAACTCGGCCTCGCCGAGCCCATTCTTCGCGCGGTATCGGGCGAAGGTTACACCAATCCCACGCCGATCCAGGCCGAAGTGATCCCCGCGCTGCTTGGCGGGCAGGACCTGATCGGCATTGCCCAGACGGGCACCGGCAAGACGGCGGCCTATGTGCTGCCGCTTCTGAACTCCATTCTGGCCAATAGGGGCCGCGCCGACCGCAAGAGCTGCAAGGCGCTGATTCTGGTGCCGACGCGCGAACTGGCAAAACAGGTGTCCGACAGCATCCGCACCTATGGCCGTCATATGCGGCTTTCCTTCGCGGTCGTGGTCGGCGGCGTGAAGCCGTCACCACAGGTGCGCGCGCTGTCGCAAGGCGTCGACATCGTCATCGCCACGCCCGGCCGGCTGGAAGACCATATGCGCAGCGGCGCGATCCGGCTCGACCGCACAACGGTCACCGTGCTCGACGAAGCCGACCAGATGCTCGATCTTGGCTTCATTCCGGCCATTCGCCGCATCCTCGGCAAGGTGCCTGCCACGCGCCAGACGGTCCTTCTTTCGGCGACCATGCCGAAGCAGATCCGTTCGCTGGCACAGGACTTCCTGAACTCGCCTGCGGAAATCTCGGTCGCGCCGGCATCGAAGCCGATCGAGCGCATCGACCAGTCGGTCCGGTTCGTGAATGCGGGCGCCAAGCGTGACATGCTGGTTTCCGTGCTGAACGAAGCTGGCGTTGAACGCGCTGTCGTCTTTACCCGCACCAAGCATGGCGCGGACAAGGTTTGCCGGCATCTTGAGAAGGCCGGGCTGGTGGCTGCCGCCATTCACGGCAACAAGAGCCAGGGCCAGCGCGAAAAGGCGCTCAATGCGTTCCGCAATGGCAAGGTGAAGGCGCTTGTGGCGACCGACATTGCCGCGCGCGGCATCGATATTGACGGTGTCAGCCACGTCGTGAATTACGAGCTGCCCAATGTACCGGAATCCTATGTGCACCGCATCGGCCGCACGGCACGTGCCGGCGCCAGCGGTGTTGCGATTGCATTCTGCGATGGCGCGGAACGCAAGCTCTTGCGCGATATCGAGCGGCTGATCGGGCAGAAGCTGACGGTCGTTGGCGACGAGCCGGCTCAGCTGGAAGGTGCGGAGCGTGAGAGCGGTGCGCAGCGGCCGGCGCAGAACCGCAACCGGAGCCGCAACCGCAATAGCAGCGGCAAGCGCGGGCAGGGCCATGGCCGCGATCGCGGTGCTCAGGCCTCCGAAGGTGCAGGCCGCGCACCGGGCGGAGCGAAGCCCAAGGGCCGCTGGCGGCGCAACAAGCGCTTCAACGACCGGGGCCGCGCCGCGGCCGCCGGGTAAGGGCGCGCCGAGCGCCGCATTGGCGCCGGATTGACGGCCTATTCAGCCCCGGTGTCGATCACGCACCGGGGCATCTATGCCCAGACTACTTTTTGTCATCGTCATTCTTTTGTTCGCAGCGGCTGTCGCCGTGGCGATAATTCGTTCCATCCGTGCGTCGAAGCCCGATTGGGCAGGTATCGCATTCGCGGTCGGATTCGTCGCGCTGGCATATTATCTCGGACAAATTACCGGGATGAGCCTGCTATGAGCGCCGCTTCTCATGCAGCGATCTCACCAGCGAAACGGCGAAGAAAAGGGCGAAGCCGCCAATCGCGCCCAGCACCAGATTGAGGCCGGCATCGAGCCGGCAGGTCAGCGCATCGCCCGCGCGGCAGGACGGGTCGAGATAAAGCGCGAGCAGGATCAGGCAGTAAATCACCATTGGCCCGGCTGCCAGGCCCAGAATGCCCCAGATGACGGCGCGCTTCAGCATTCAGCCGGCATTCGCCAAGTGTCGCCGCGCTGCGTAAAGCGAGACGGCGGCTGCGTTGGAGACGTTAAGCGAGCGGATTGGGCCGGGCATTTCGAGCCGGGCAAGGGCGGAGACAGTTTCACGCGTCTTGTGTCTGAGGCCTTTGCCCTCCGCGCCCAGAACGAGCGCGATGCGCGCGCCGGCGAAGGAAGCTTCGAGCTCTGCTTCGCCGTCGGAATCGAGACCGATGGTCTGGAAGCCGGCGGCGTGCAGTTCGCCCAGCGCGTCGGCGAGATTTCGCACCTCGATATGATCGATATGTTCCAGCGCGCCAGACGCCGCCTTGGCCAGCACGCCGCTCTCGGCCGGGCTGTGGCGCGCGGTGGTGATCAGCGCATCGACACCGAAGGCGACAGCGGAGCGCATGATCGCCCCGACATTATGCGGATCGGTCACCTGATCGAGCACGAGCAGCAGGTTTGCGCCGGCAAGGTCTGACAGGCGGCGCGGCGACAGCGGCGCGACATCGATCACCACGCCCTGATGCACGGCGTCGGGGCCGACCAGCCGGTCGATGGCGCGGGGTTCGACGATCTCGAGCGGGAAGGGGCTTTTTTCAGCCTCCGACAGGCCGAGCCGGGCCAGCGCATTGCGCGTGACCAGCATGGAGCTGATTTTGCGGCGCGGATTGTCCAGGGCTGCGCGCACCGTGTGCAGTCCGTAAAGCCGGACGAGGCCGGGTGGCGGCGGTTCGATCTGCGGCATGCCGGGGCGTGGCCTGGGCATTGCGCCCGGCCGCTGGCCGCCCTGGCGCTCGCGATGGGCGCGGCGCAGGCGCGCATAGTGCCGGTCTTTCGGCGTCCCCGGTTTGTCGTCGTCGCTCATGGTCACGCCTATAGCCTGCGAATGCGATGCTGGATACCGGCTTGATGCGTCTTCATTCGATTTGCGCGCGAGCGCGGTTGACACCGAAATGGCTTGTCGCCATAAGGCGCTTCGCGGTTTTCGGGGTTGTCCGCTATGGGACTTCCGAACCGCTGAACTGCCTCGCAGCATGGCTTCTGCGGTTACGTGGAGGGGTGTCCGAGTGGTTAAAGGAGACGGACTGTAAATCCGTTCGCTATGCGTACGCTGGTTCGAATCCAGCCCCCTCCACCACCGCCGCACAAGAAGCCGAATACCGACAGGGCGCGGGTATAGCTCAATGGTAGAGCAGCAGCCTTCCAAGCTGAATATGCGGGTTCGATTCCCGCTACCCGCTCCATATGGCTCAATCCGGAACAATTGACGGTATCAGCCGTTTCGCAATCGATACCCAATTCAAAGAGGTCGATATGCGTTCACTGTTCCAATTCGACGATCACCGCCACGGGAGTCTCGAGTCCCGCATCGAAATGCTGCGCGACGAGATTTCCGAACTCAGCCGCGATGCATCGCGACTGAGCCGGGGCGCTTACAAAAACGCCAGAGAATCCGGATATGAGCTCCTCTCTGAGGTTCCAAAAAATGCGCGCGCCAGCCTGCCTGTTGCCCGGCGCAGTGCGCGCGCTGCTGAAAGGGCCGTTCGCGACCGTCCGGTAACAGCCGCGGCTGTCGCCGGGCTGGTGGTTCTGGGTCTTGCCGCCACGCTGATCTATTCCCGCCGCTGACAAAAGCTGAGGCGAATGCCCCTTGTCATTCGAGCCCATTGCGGCTAATCGCCCGCACTCAAATTGAAACACTCAGGGACCGCCAGGGAAGCTAGCTATGGCCAAGGGTAAATTCGAGCGTAATAAGCCGCATGTGAACATTGGCACGATTGGTCACGTTGACCACGGCAAGACGTCGTTGACGGCTGCGATCACGAAGTATTTCGGCGACTTCCGCGCCTATGACCAGATTGACGCCGCACCTGAAGAGAAGGCGCGCGGCATCACGATCTCGACCGCTCACGTGGAATACGAGACCGACAGCCGCCACTACGCCCATGTCGACTGCCCCGGCCACGCCGACTATGTGAAGAACATGATCACGGGTGCCGCACAGATGGACGGCGCGATCCTGGTCGTGTCGGCTGCCGATGGCCCGATGCCGCAGACCCGCGAGCACATTCTGCTTGCCCGTCAGGTCGGCGTGCCGGCGATCGTCGTGTTCCTGAACAAGGTCGACCAGGTCGACGATGCGGAGCTGCTTGAGCTGGTCGAGCTCGAGGTGCGTGAGCTGCTGTCGAATTACGAATTCCCGGGCGACGACATTCCGATCGTTGCGGGTTCCGCACTTGCTGCCCTTGAGGACAGCAACAAGGAGATCGGCGAGGACGCGGTGCGCAAGCTGATGGCCGAGGTCGATGCCTATATTCCGACGCCTGAGCGTCCGATCGACCAGCCGTTCCTGATGCCGATTG
>JAEPQK010000007.1 GCA_017640615.1 Rhizobiaceae bacterium
GCAAACCCCGCAGCCGCATCGCGGATCATCCGCTCCTCCTCACCAAGCTGATCCTCAAGCAAAAACGGATCATCCCAGGTGAAGGGAGCGCGCCTTTTTCCTTCGCTCATCGTGCAATCCTTTCCAGCGCTTCGCTCATGCGCGAGAGGCCTTTCGACAATTCATCGCCAGAGTAGGCAAAAGACAGGCGAACATGTCCAGCCAGCCCGAATGCGCGGCCGGGCACGATCGCCACGCCAGCCTCATCAAGCAGCCAGCCGCAGAAATCAGCCTCAGTGGCGAACGGGCCTCCGTCATCCGACAGAAGTGCGGCGCAAGAGGGGAATACATAAAACGCGCCGTCCGGCGCAGGACATTCGAGGCCAGGCATTCCGTTAAGTGCGGAGACCACTTTGTCGCGGCGGGCAAGCATGATCTTGCGGCGTTCGCCAAGCAGCGCCTTGTCGCCGGTCAGCGCGGCAAGCGCGGCGGCCTGCGAGACCGAACTGGCGCCCGATGTGATTTGCCCCTGCACAGCGACCATCGCCGAGATCAGTGCGCGCGGTCCGACGCCCCAGCCCACCCTCCAGCCAGTCATCGACCATGCCTTGGAAACGCCGTTCACAACCAGAAGCCGGTTGCGAAGCTCTGGCGCGGCTTCGGAGAACGGCGCAAAAGGCACATAGCTCAGGTGTTCGTAAATCTCGTCCGAGACGACCCAGACATGCGGGTGCCGAGCCAGCACTTCGGCTAATGCGCGCAGCTCCTCGGCCGAATAGATGGCGCCTGACGGGTTCGACGGCGAATTGAGCATCAGCCATTTTGTGCGCGGTGTGATTGCAGCCTCGAGCGCCGCGGCAGACAGCTTGAAGCCATCGGCCATCGAGCAAGGCGTGACGACAGCGACGCCGCCGCACATGCGCACAATGTCGGAATAAGTGGTCCAGTAAGGGGCCGGGATAATCACCTCGTCGCCCGGATCGAGCGTGGCCGCCATCGCGTCGTAAATGACCTGCTTGGCACCGGTCGATACGATGACATTCGCCGGTTCGGCGTTATGAGCGGCGGCGATTTCGGCGCGCAGCTTAACCGTGCCGGCTGTCGGTGTGTAGCGGGTCTCCCCCGCCTGCGCCGCTGCATGGGCCGCTTCGACAATGAAGTCGGGCGTCGGCGCGTCAGGCTCGCCGGTGCTCAGCGCAACGACATCGCGGCCACTCGCGCGCAGCTGCGCGGCGCGTTCCGATATCTGCACGATCTCGGAGAGTTCGAGCCCGCCAATACGCGCAGCGGGGCGAAAGCCGCTTTGACCGTCATGCAGCATAGCGGGCACCGTTGCGTGTCTTCAGGAAGGCCGCGAGCGGGATATCTTCCTGCTTCAGCATGCCCTTGGCCGGCAGCGCGCCATCGCGCACCAATTCGATGACGGCAGCCACGGAGGATGCAGTCGTCCACGCGATCGCCGTGCGCGCCTTGCCGCCAATTTCGATTGGTTTCAGTCCGCGCACGAATTCGCGCCGTTCAAGCCGGCCATCGATGCTGCCCTCGGCGGCAACATGGATATAGACGATATCGTCGTTCACGGGCGGCTTGGCGTTGACGAGGATTTCGCCCGCCTCCTTGCGGCGCTCGCGCATGAGAAGCTCGTGGAAAAAGAAGTTCATCAGCTTCACATGGCCGGGATAGCGCATGGTCTTGTAGTCGATATTCGGTACGCGGCCCTTGTAGGTTTCGCACATGGTGCCCAGACCGCCCGAAGTGGTGAACGCCTCCAGCTCGATGCCGCCAATGAATATCTTCTCCACCCACTCCATCGGCGAGACCCATTTGGCTTCGCCGTCTTCCAGAACTTCGCAGTCGTTGAGATATTCGTTGACCACGCCTTCGGGCGACCAGTTGAACGAGTAGCCCATCAGGCCCGACGGATTTTGCGGCAGCGCGCCGACGCGCATGCGGCAGGAACGGCACTCGTCGAATTCTTCGATCAGGCTTGCGCCGACAATGCCTACAAAGCCGGGCGCCAGACCGCATTGCGGCGCCATCAGGCCTTTCGAGGTTTTGGCGAGTTCGACGATTGCCTTGGTTGTCGGCACGTCTTCCGTCAGATCGAAATAGTGGAGCCCCAGCGCATGCGCCTGTTCGGCGACGCCGATGTTGAACGAGTATGGCAGGCAGGAAAGCACCGCGTCGAAACCGGCAAGTTCGGCGGCAAGAGCAGACGGGTCAGAAGCATCGAGTGGACGCGTGTCGAACGGCATTTCGCGCCCGCCGACGGTAGCGTCAAAGCCGGTCACTTCGAAATCGCTTTCGTGCAAAAGCTCGCTGGCCAGCGTGCCGACCTTGCCCAAGCCCAACACGGCGATTTTCTTCATGCCCAACTCCCCGGCCTCTACTGAGATTGAATTCCGATCCTTTCTAGCCGGTTTGGCATTGCAAAAAATGACCTAAAATGCATTTTTCCATGATCAAATGTAATGGATCGGCAGATGACCGCGCCCTCTCCGCTTCCCAGCCTTGCCGTGCTTCGCTGCTTCGAGGCAGCGGCGAAATATCAGAGCTTCACTGCCGCGGCAGAAGAACTGAACCTCACCCAGGGTGCCGTAAGCCGGCATGTGAAAGAGCTGGAAGGCAGGGTCGGCGCGGCACTCTTCCGGCGCGAGGGGCGTGGCGTACGGCTGACGGACGCCGGGCGTGATCTTGCAGGCAATCTCAATCTCGACCTGGAACGATTGCGCAGAACGATCGACAATGCAGTTGCGGCCGGCAGTGCGCGCGAGTTGCTTACCATCGCCGTGTTGCCGACATTCGGCGCTCGCTGGCTGCTTCCGCGCATTTCCGACTTCAAGGCGGGACGCGACGATCTGGAATTCGTGGTGCATAGCCGCAGTGCGCCGTTCGATCTCGTGGAAAGCGGCATCGATCTCGCCATCCACTTTGGAGCTGACGACTGGCCGGACGCGCAACTCACCCCGCTTTGCGAAGAAGAGCTTCTTGCGGTTGTCTCGCCCGATCTCGCCAAGCGGGCTGGCCTGAAACATCCGGCCGATCTGTTCAAGGTTCCGAAGCTGCATCTCGCCTCGCGGCCGATGCTGTGGGAGACGTTCCGCCAGTCGCTCGGCATCGATGGGCCGACGGCGCGCAAGGGCAGCTATTTTGATCAGTTTTCGCTAATTATTGCGGCTGCAATCGCCGGGCTGGGCGCTGCCATTCTGCCGGCATATCTGCTGGAAGAGGAACTGGCATCCGGCTCACTTGTCGAAATCGCGCAGGTGCCGGACGTGCTCGGGCGAAGTTACTACATCGCGACACCGGCGGGTGTGAGCCGGCCGATCACGGCGCAGTTTTCGGCATGGATGCGCGCGCAAATCCGCCGCCGGGGACGCGGGCAGGCGCAGCATGGCGGCTCATTGAAGTCGGCGGGTTGAGGCCGCCCATCATGGCTGGATGCGCAACTCGGTCGCGGGGTCGAAGGCGACGGCTTTTTCCATGTTCACGGCGAAGGTGAAGTCGCGGCCGGTGGCGACGTCGGCGTCGGCGCGCATGCGGGCGATCACGTCGCGGCCGCCCAGTTTCATGGTCACGAATGTGTCGGCTCCGGAGGGTTCGATGACCTCGATGCGGTTGGTGATCGGCACGATGTTATTCGAATTGCGGTCGGCACCATCGGGGTCGGTGATCGCCTCCGGGCGGATGCCCAGCAGGATCTCGCGGCCGTCCCATTCAGCCAGATTGTCCTGGCTGAAGCGCAGGGCATGGTCGGTGCCGTCATGGCCGGTGACCAGCGCATGGGGGGCGCCCTCCCGCATGGCGACCTTGGCCTTGACGACATTCATCGCCGGGCTGCCCATGAAGGTGGCGACATAGACATTGGCGGGTTTGTCGTAGATTTCCTTCGGCGTGCCAAGTTGCTGCACATAGCCCTGATACATCACCGCGATGCGGGTCGAGAGCGTCATCGCCTCGATCTGGTCGTGGGTGACGTAGACGATGGTGGTTTTCAGGTTTTCATGCAGCCGCTTGATCTCGGTGCGCATGTCGACGCGCAGCTTGGCGTCGAGGTTGGAAAGCGGCTCGTCGAACAGAAACACATCGGGATCGCGCACCAGCGCGCGGCCCATCGCGACACGCTGGCGCTGGCCGCCGGAGAGCTGGCCGGGCTTGCGGTCGAGCAGGTTTTCGATCTGCAGCAGCTTGGCGACATCGGCCAGCGCCTTGTCGCGCTCGGGCTTGGGCACTCCGTGCATTTCGAGCCCGAAGGTCATGTTCTGCGCCACCGTCATGTTCGGGTAGAGGGCGTAGCTCTGGAACACCATGGCGATGTTGCGCTTCGACGGGTGGACGCCGTTGACCACGCGGCCATTGATGGAGATGTCGCCGGAGGTGATGCCTTCCAGCCCCGCGATCATGTTGAGCAGGGTGGACTTGCCGCAGCCGGACGGGCCGACCAGCACCAGAAACTCGCCTTCCTGAACGGAGATATCGACCCGGTGCAGCACCTCAACGTTGCCGTAGGTCTTGGTGACGTTGGAGATGTCGAGGAAACCCATTCGGTTCAGCCTTTCACCGAGCCTGCCATCAGCCCGCGCACGAAATAGCGGCCGGCGACAACATAAACGAGAAGCGTTGGCAGCGCGGCGAGGATCGCGCCGGCAAAGTGGACATTGTATTCCTTCACTCCCGTGGAGGACTGGACGAGATTGTTCAGCGCCACCGTCATGGGCTGGCTCTGGCCGCCGAAGGACGCGCCGAACAGAAAGTCGTTCCAGATATTGGTGAACTGCCAGATCACCGACACCACGGTGATCGGCCCTGACACCGGCAGAAGGATGCGCCAGAAGATGCGGAAGAAGCCGGCGCCATCGATCATCGCGGCACGCACCAGTTCCGTCGGGAAGGCGGCGTAGTAGTTGCGGTAATAGAGCGTGGTGAAGCCGATGCCGTAGACCACATGGACCAGCACGAGGCCGGGAATGGAGCCGGCAAGCCCCATCTTGCCGAGGATCGTCGCCATGGGAATGAGCACGATCTGGAACGGTATGAAGCAGGAAAACAGCATCAGGCCGAACAGGATATTGTCGCCGGGAAAGCGCCATTTGGTCAGCACATAGCCGTTGAGCGCGCCCAGCACGGTGGAGATCGCCACCGCCGGCACCACCATCAGGATGGAGTTGAGAAAATATGGTTTCAGCCCGGTGGGCTCGACGCCGATCTGCGCCGTCGACCAGGCGGCGAGCCAGGGTTCGATGGTCCAGGTGCCGGGCAGCGCCATCATGTTGCCGCCGGTGATCTCGCCGAGCGGCTTCAGCGAATTGGCCACCATCACATAGAGCGGCAGCAGGTAGAACAGGGCGAACAGCACCAGCACCAGATAGATGAAGGTGCGGGTGATCCGCCCGGTGCGGATGGCGGTGTCCTGGGTCACGGCCGCCATCACTTCTTCTCCTTCAGCTCGGCATAGAGATAGGGCATCATGATCGCGGCGATGGTCATCAGCATGATCACCGCGCTGGCCGCGCCGGTGCCCATCTGATTGCGGGTGAAGGTGTAGGAATACATGAAGGTGGCGGGCAGCTCGGTGGCGCGGCCCGGCCCGCCGCCGGTGAGCGCGATGACCAGGTCGTAGGACTTCACCGCCAGGTGGGCGAGGATGACGAAGGCGGACAGGAAAGCGGGGCGCAGCAGCGGAATGACGATGCGGCGATACAGGTTCCAGTTCGACGCGCCGTCGATCTGCGCGGCTTTCAGGATTTCATTGTCGATGCCCCGCAGCCCGGCCAGGAACATGGCCATGACGAAGCCGCTGGTCTGCCACACCGCGGCGATGACGATGGTGTAGATCGCCATGTTGCGATCCTTGATCCAGCCGAATTCGAAGCTTTCCCAACCCCATAAATGCATGGTGTTTTCAAGCCCTATGCCGGGGTCGAGGAACCACTTCCACGCAGTACCGGTGACGATGAAGCTCAGCGCCATGGGGTAGAGATAGATCGGCCGCAGCATGCCCTCGCCGCGGATTTTCTGGTCGAGCAGAATGGCCAGGGTCAGGCCGATCGCCGTGCAGATAGCGATATAGAGCGAGGCGAAGATCGCCAGATTGATGACCGCCGTCCACCAGGCGGAGAGGCCCCAAAGGCGTGTGTAATTGGCGAGGCCGATCAGGTCGTAGCTCGGCAGCATGCGCGAGCCGGAGAAGCTGAGATAGACCGTATATAGGATGAAGCCGTAAACGAAGACGACCATCATCGCCACGGACGGCGATAGCACCAGCTTCGGAATCCAGTCCTGCAGCCGGGTCCGCAAATCGGTATCGGTGACCTGAGTAGACATCGCGTCGGTAGACATGGCGTCTCAGCTTATGGTTGCGCGAGCCTAAGCGCAAAAGCGGGAACCAGACCGGCACAGTGCCGGTCTGGTCTTCTGGCGGGGGCGGCCGATGGCCGCCCGTCTTAGGAGCTATTGCGCCGCTTCGACCGCGTTGACCAGTTCCTCAGCGGCGGCAGCGGAGTCGTACTCGCCGTTGAAGTGTGCCGTCACCACATCATAGATCGCGTTCTTAACGGAAGCGGGCACAGAGTGGCCGTGGGCCATGGAGCCGAACAGGCGGCCGTTCGAGCCGGCGTCGGCCAGGTCGGCCATGCCCTTCTTGCCACAGGCGTCGAAGTCCGAGTTCGGCACGTCGGTGCGGGCTGGAACCGAGCCCTTGACCACGTTGAAGGCCGACTGGAAGGTCGGGTTCATCACCGCCGCGGCCATCGCTTTCTGCGCGTCGCCGCCCTCAGCCACGTCGAACATGACGAACTGATCCGAGTTGAAGGTGACGGCGCCCTGCGTGCCAGGGAAGCGGATGCAGACGAAGTCTTCGCCCGGCACCTTGTCGGCGCGCAGGAACTCACCCTTAGCCCAGTCGCCCATCATCTGCATACCGGCTTCGCCGTTGATGACCATGGCGGAGGCCAGGTTCCAGTCGCGGCCGGAGAAATTGTCGTCGACATAGGAACGAAGCTTGGCCATGCGGTCGAATGCCTCGACCATCTTCTCGCCGCCCAGCGCATCCGGATCGAGGTCGATCATGGAGGCCTTGTAGAAATCGTCGCCCAGGCTCAGCACCACAGCGTCGAAGATTGTCGCGTCCTGCCAGGCCTGACCGCCATGGGCCAGCGGCGTGATGCCGTTTGCCTTCATTGCGTCGAGAACCGCGATCAGCTCGTCCCAGGTGGTGGGCGCATCCATGCCGGTTGCATCCAGCGCGGACTTGCTGATCCAGACCCAGTTGGTCGAGTGAACGTTGACCGGGGCTGCGATCCAGTGGCCATCATGCTTGGAGAAGAACTGAAGTGCGGCGGGCACTACGCCGTCCCAGCCTTCCTTGGCCGCCACGTCGTCGAGATTGCCAAGAACACCCTCAGCCGCCCAGTCTTTGATGTCGAAACCAAGCATCTGAACGGCGGTCGGCGCATCGCCAGCGGTGACGCGGGCGCGCAGCGTGGTCATGGCGGCCTCGCCGCCGCCGCCGGCGACCGGCATGTCGACCCAGCCGATACCCTGACCCTGCAGGTCTTCCTTGAGCACGTTCAGCGCGGCCGCTTCGCCGCCGGATGTCCACCAGTGCAGAACCTCAACGTCTTCCGCCTGCGCGGGGCCAACGGTGAAGGCGGCCAATGCGACGCCGGCCATAAGCTGTCTGATATTCATATCTTCCTCCCATGGGATTAACTCCAGCTATTTATAACGATTAAAACCCATGGCTTGTCAATCGAAATTCGAAAACACCGAAAAATACCTAAGATATTGTTATTATTTATATTTCCATCAAAAATAGGAAAAATCCTCCCGGTTTATGTTTTGTGATTGTGACTTCAAACGTTTCAAATTAAACTGCGGCGGAGTCATTCTGCCGATCAGGATCGAAGATGCACCGGCATCGCGATAATGCGCGTCCAACACAGCGAACGATCGCACAAAAAGCGGGCATGTCCGTCGCTACGGTTTCGCGCGCGCTGGCCGACGACCCCCTGATGGCGCAGGAGACAAGGGCGCTGGTGAGACGGATCGCTGACGAGATTGGGTACGTGCCCGACCGGGCCGCCCAACGGCTGCGGACCGGGCGGACCAATGTGATCAGTCTCATCCTGCCGCCTCACGAGGAAATTCTGGGTTTTGGCACGTCCATGATCCGCGGCATTTCAAATGTGTTGCGCGATACACCCTACCACCTCGTCGTCATGCCCGATTTCGGGCAGGAGGCGCCGGACCACACAATACGACGCATCGTTCAAAACGGGCTCGCCGACGGCGTGCTTTTTTCAAGGACCGAACCGGACGATTCGAGGATCATATATTTGCTCGAGGCGGATTTTCCATTCGTTTCGCACGGGCGCACCGAGCTTGCGACACCGCACCCTTTTGTCGACTTCGACAACAAGGAGTTTGCGCGCGCAGCCGCGAACTCGCTGATCGAAGCCGGCGCAGTGAAACTCGCGCTGCTGCTGCCGCCGCAGCGCTTCACCTTCGCGCATCATCTGCTGCAGGGCTTTATGCAGGTAGCGCGCGAAACCGGCGTTCAACACGAAATTCTGGACGGTGCGACGCTTGAGAGCCATCCATCGGAGATCGAGGCTGCGATCCGCAAACGCTTTCAGGAGCCAGACGCACCGGACGGGCTGATCCTGCCTGGCGAAACGTCGGGGCTCGCAGCACTGGCCGCCATACAGGATCTTGGCCTCGTGCCCGGCCGCGACGTGCGGCTTGTTGTGAAGCAGACGGCGGGCTTCTTCGATTCCGTTCGGCCCCGCGTGTCGAGCCTCTATGAAGACATCGCCGAGGCCGGAGAAACGATGGCGCGCTTTCTTCTTCGGCGGATCGGCGGGGAGCCAGCGGCGGCGCTTCAATTTCTGCAACCGATTGCCAAGAGCGCCGCGGCGGCTGAACACCCAAAGGCGCAAGCAATGAGCACCGAAGCATGACCATCGCCACGACACTGGCCAACGACAACAAACCCCGTTTCCTGCTTCACGATGACGACCACCGCAAATGGCTCATGCAAGAGGCGCACCGCCAGTTCGCGTTTTTTCGCGCCAGCCTGAGGCCGGGGCCGGGATTTTATGTGCTCAACCATGATGGGACGCCCCTGCCCGGCGATGTTCAGGAGTTGCACACCACAGCGCGGCTTGTGCACAGCTATTCGCTCGGCACGCTAGTGGGTGCGCCCGGCAGCGATGAAATCATCGATCGCGGGATGCGCTATCTGCTCGACCATCATCGCGATAAGAAACATGGCGGCTATGTCTGGTCGCTCGATGGCGATGCCGTAAGCGACGGCCGCAAGCTTGCTTACGGTCACGTCTTCGTACTTCTGGCAGGCGCCAGCGCGAAGATGGCCGGGCACCCCGAAGCCGACCGGCTGATCGCGGATGTGAGCGGCGTGCTGGACGTGCATTTCTGGGAAGATGAGCGCGGTCTTTTCGCCGATGAATGGAACCGCGACTGGACGCCATTTTCCGACTATCGCGGCATGAACGCCAACATGCATGGCACTGAAGCTCTGCTCACCGCCTATGAGGCGACGGGCCGTGACATCTATCTGGAGCACGCAGGGCGCATACTGGATTTCTTCATCGGCCGCATTGCGCCCGCCCACAATTGGCGGCTGCCGGAGCACTATCATTCCGACTGGCGTGTGCGCCCCGACTATTCGGAAAATCCGATGTTCCGGCCCGCCGGCACCACGCCGGGCCACTCCTTCGAGCTCGCGCGGCTGCTTCTCCAATATTGGGATTTGAGAGGTCGGCCGGATGACATTGCGCCCCAGACCGCGCGTCGGATTGCCGAACAGGCGCTCGCCGATGCCTGGGACGAGAAGCGCGGCGGATTCGTCTACACGCTCGACTTCGACGGCAAACCTGCCATCCGCGACCGCTACTGGTGGCCGGTGACGGAAGCGATCGGCACAATGGCGACCTTCATCAAGCTTGATGGGAATTCCCGCGACGATGAATGGTATCGCCGGCTTTGGGCGTTTGCGGACCAGCATTTCATCGATCATGAACGCGGCGGCTGGTACCCGGAAATCGATGATGCCGGTCAGCCGATATCACGGCAGTTCCATGGAAAGCCCGACATTTATCACTCGGTTCAGGCGGCTCTCTTCCCGCTGACGCCCGGGCTCTCACGCTGTGCCGAAGCACTGCCGTCGCTCCCGGGCCGGTAAGCGAGCTTAGATCCAGGGCTGATCGGGATCCGGCAGCGGGATGACGTCCAGCAGTTCGCGTGTGTAGGCGGCGCGCGGATTGGCATAAAGTTCGGCCGTCACCGCGTTCTCGACGATCTCGCCGCGGTGCAGAACCAGGATACGCGTGCATAGCCGGCGGATTACCGAGAGATCGTGGCTGATGAATGCCAGCGTGAGGCCGAGTTCCGCCACCAACCTCTCAAGAAGCGCCAGCACCTGCGCTTGCGAAGAGACGTCGAGCCCCGACACGATTTCGTCGGCCAGTATGAAATCCGGCCGCAGCGCAATTGCGCGCGCGATGCCGACCCTCTGGCGCTGGCCGCCCGAAAGCTCATGCGGGTAGCGCGAGGCGAAGCTGCGCGGCAGGCCCACCTGGTCGAGCGCTTCCAGCGCACCCTTCTCAGGATCATCCGCGCCATGCAGGCGCAACGGAGCGGCAATCAGCCGGCCGATACGGTGGCGCGGATTGAGCGATGACATCGGGTCCTGGAAGATCATCTGGAAGCGGCGGCGCAACGGCCGCAGCTCGGCTTCCGCCAGATGTGTGATGTCGCGGCCATCGAAGTGCACGGTGCCGGCGGAAGGCTCCAGAAGGCGCACCAGCACGCGGCCTAGCGTCGACTTGCCAGAACCCGAACCGCCGACGATGCCGAGGATTTCGCCACGCGGAATGGTGAAGCTCAGATCTTTGAGTATTTCCGTTCGAGGAGCCGCGCCCAGCAGCGGCTTGCGGGTGAGGTCCGGGAAGGAGAGCCGCAGGTTTTCGACCTGATAGAGATCAGCCATGGCGCGACCCCGCGTCTGCGGCATCGACCTCGGCTTTCACCGCGGCGATCACTTCTTCAGGCACTGGCGTCAGGCTGGCTTCGGGGTCGGTGTATTTCGGCGTCGCGGCCAACAGCGCGCGCGAATAGGCATGCGCCGGCTCGCGGAAAAAGCTGCGCACACCGGTCGCCTCCACGACCATGCCGGCATAGAGCACGGAGAGCGACTGGCAGATTTTCGACACCACGCCGAGGTCGTGCGTGACAAACAGAAGCGCGGTATCGTGGCGCTGCTGCATGTCCTTGATCAGCTTCAATATCTGCTTCTGCACCGTCACATCGAGCGCGGTGGTCGGTTCATCCGCGACGATAAGTTTCGGCTCCGCCGCGAATGCCGATGCGATCAAAATTCGCTGCCGCATGCCGCCCGAAAGCTCATGCGGATAGCTGCGTAGCACACGTTGCGGATCGGGAATCTGCACCTCTTCCAGCAACTCGTTGGCGCGGTCGCGGGCGCGCTTTGCGTCCCAACCGAGAATGTCGGTCAGTCTGTCGGTGATCTGCGGGCCGATTCGGCGCGACGGGTTGAGCGCGGTCAACGGGTCTTGCGGTATCAGCGCGCAGGACTGGCCGAGCCGTTTGCGGTGCTCCGCCGGCGAGAGCTTCAGGAGATCGGCGCCGTCGAGCTCGATCGCACCCGAAACGATCTCTATTGCCCTCGGCAAGGTGCCAAGCACGGCCTTGCCGATCATGGATTTTCCGGCACCGGATTCGCCCACCAGACCATGCACCTCGCCGGCCTGCACAGTGAGCGAAACGTCACGCAGAAGCCGCGTTGAGGTACCGGCAATGTTGACGGTCAACTCAGAGATGCGGAGGTAGCTCATCGCAGCACCGGATCGAAGCGGTCTTTCAGACCCTCACCAAATTGCGAGAACGAAAGCACGGTCAGGAAAAGGGTGATGAGCGGGAAGACCATGATCCACCACGCCTGATGGATCGAGGTACGCCCCTCCGAAATCATACCGCCCCAGGTCGGGTCGTCGGTCGAGATCGACAGGTTTACGAATGACAGGATCGCCTCGACAATGACCGCAATGCCCATTTCGAGGGTGAGCAGAACAACGATGGTGGGCAATACATTGGGCAGGATTTCCACGATCATGGTCGAGATGCGGGTGCGACCCGCAATTTGCGCCGAGGCGGGATAGTCCATCGCGCCCTGCGCCATCGCCTCGGCACGCACGACGCGTGCGAAACGCGTCCAGTCGATCACCACGATGGCGATGATGATCGACACGAGGCCCGGGCCCAGAACCGCGATGAGCAGGATGGAAAACAGAACCGGCGGAAACGCCATCCAGATGTCGATCAGCCGCGAGATCACGACATCGACCCAGCCACGCAAATACCCGGCCAGCAGCCCGAGCGTCGAACCCACCAACGCAGTGATGCTGCCGGCGACCAGCGCGACAATGAGCGCCACGCGCGCGCCGTATATAATGCGCGTGAGTACATCGCGGCCTAGGCTGTCGGTGCCGAGGTAGTAGCCAGGCTCCGCACCGGCCACCCAGAAGGGCGGCATGCGGCCGAGGAACAAATCCTGCTCCAGCGGGCCATGCGGGCTGAGAAGTGGCGCGAAGACCGCAGCGAGTACGAGGATCAGCAACCAGCCGCCGGAGAGCCAGAGGCGCAGGCCGATCTTGCGGCGGATTTGCGAGCGGCCGTCAAGCATTGCGCAACCTCGGATTGAGCAGCGCATAGGTGAGATCCACCACCAGATTGACGACAGTGAAAAGCACCGCGAACAGGATCACGATACCCTGGATCAGTGGCAGGTCGCGGTTGATCACCGCGTCGATCGCCATGTTGCCGAGGCCTTCATAGCTGAACAGCCGTTCGATGATGACGGTGCCGCCGATTAGAAAAGTAAACTGCACGCCGACCAGCGTCAGCGTCGGCAGAATTGCGTTGGGCAATGCTTCGCGAATGATGACGTGGTTCTCGCCGTATCCCTTGGTGCGGGCCAGCGTCACATAGTCGAGATGCATCGTCTCTTTCAGCGACTGTTTGAGCAGCTGACCGATGATCGCTGCAAGCGGGATCGCCAGAGCGAGCGCCGGCATGAACATGTGGCTGACAATGTCGGCCCAAAGATCGAAGCGCAGCCGCACCAGGCTTTCGAACAGGTAGAAATTGGTGACGAACGGCAGGTCGAGCGAGGGCGTCACGCGGCCCGAAATATGAAACACCGGCCAGGCGACGCCGAAAAGCAGGATCAGGATCAGCGCCCACAGAAAATCCGGCACCGAAAGCGCCATGCCATTGGCAACGTCGATGCCGGCCTCGACCTTGGTGCCGCGTTCGCGGGTGCCGGTGAGTGCCGCCACACCGCCAAGAATGACCGCAATGACAAGCGCCATGATCGACAGTTCGAGCGTTGCTGGCAGCCGCCCGAGCACGAGGTCGAGCACCGGACGCCGCGCCGTTATCGAGGTGCCGAAGTCGCCCTGCAGCACACCGCCGGCCCAGATGAAAAACTGTTCAGGGATCGATTTATCGAGGCCGTAGAGGGCTGTAAGCCGCGCGATATCTTCATCGGTCGCGCCCGGCGGCAGCATCATTGCAATCGGGTCGCCCGGCACCACGCGGATGACGAAAAAAACGATCACAGCAACGCCGACAAGCGTTACCGCCGTGCTTGCCAGCCTGAAAAGGAGTGACCTGAGGATCTGCATGCGCTCTTCGGATACGCCGTTGCGTGCCGCCTAAACCACGCGGGACAGGAGAAGCTCCTGCCCCGCGCTCTTATCATATACCGGTTCTGACCGGATCAGGCCCGCTTCATCAGATGCGGCAGCAGCGCGCCTGAAGCATGCGGCGTCACTTCCACGCCCTTGGCCGAAAGGATCGGCTGAACATACTGAAGCAGAGGGATGACCAGCGCGTTTTCGGCGACATAGCGGTCGACTTCCTTCCAGCCTTCGATGCGCTTGGCCTCGTCTGCCTCGCCCCAGAGCGGCCCGATCTTCTCGATCAGGTCGGCACCATCCCACACCGAGTGCGGGCTTGGCCCGAACATGGCAAAGCCGGTCGATGTGGTCGGGTCGCCGACCGAGTTGCCCCAGTTGTAGAAGGCGGCCGGCGCCAGCGTGTCGGCTGCGCGCAGCTCGTAATGCTTGGCGATTTCGTAGACCTCAATTTCGGCCTCGATGCCCACCCTGCGCCACAGGCCGACGATCGCCTGGATCATCTCATAGTCCTTCGGCTTGAAGCCTCTGGTCGTCTGGATCTTGAACTTGACCGGATTGTCGGTGCTGTAGCCGGAGGCAGCGAGCAGTTCCTTAGCCTTTTCAGGATCGTAGGGTACCTTGATCGAGGCCTCGTAGGCCTCGTATTCCGGCGTCTGCAGCGTGTCGATTGCCACGCCGTAGCCAGAAAGCAGCCGGTCAATGATCGTCTGCTTGTCGATCGCCAATGCGCAGGCCTGACGCACATTCTCGTCGAGCATTACGTCGATATCGTTGAGGAAGATCATGCCAATGTCGGAGATCGGCGCGGCAACGCCGTTCAGCGTGCCTTTCAGACGGTCGTATTCCTCATAGGGCATCTCGAGCGTGACATGTGCGTTGCCTGATTCAACCTCGGCGACGCGCGCCGCGGCATCGGTGACGAATTTGATCGTCACCGTCTCGAAGTCCGGCTTGCCGCCCCAGTAGTTCTCATTGGCTTTGAGGCGAACGAATGCATTGCGTTCGAATTTTTCGACCATGTAAGGGCCGGTGCCGATGGGCGCTTCCTCAAAACCGTCCGCGCCAACCTTCTCATAATAGGCCTTCGGCAGAACATAGCCGGTGAGGAAGTACATCCACTTGAAGATTGTCGGATCGAACTGCTTTACGTCCGCGGTGACGGTGTCGCCGTCGGCGGCGAAGTTCTCCAACGTCGACCAGACGAAGTTGATCGGATTGCCGGTTGCGGGGTCAGCTGCGCGGGCCAGGCTCCAGGCCACGTCCTCGGCCGAGAACGGGCTGCCGTCATGCCAGGTGACGCCCTGGCGTACCTTCATCATCACCTTGGTGCGGTCGTCGTTCCAGCCCCATTCGGTTAGGAGGCCGGGTGCCGGCGAAAGGTCCGGCTGCTGCAGGATGAACTGGTCGAAGACCGACTGGTAGATGCCCTGAATGGTCGGGTTCACCGCCGAAGGTCCGGTGGTGGGATCCCAGCTCGGCAGCGTCGTATTGTAGGCGATGACGAGCTCATCGATGTTCTGCGCGAAAGCCGGCAGGCCGAATGCGCCCGCGGCGGCCGTCGCGGCTGACAGTTTCATCATATTGCGGCGTGTGAGTTTCATGGTCGTTCCCCTGTTGGTTTCGTCTTTCATCGAGCCTGAGATTTCTATTTTCCGGCCAGCTTCCTCGCCAAAGCGAAGCCCGAGCCGGCTCCCGTTCCTGCACCCGGCCAAACCGCCGCTCCGGTAAGGTAGAGGTTCTTGACCGGGGTCGATCCGTCGGCATGGCCGCGTACGGGCCGGAACAGAAAATGCTGCGACATGTGGTGACTGCCGCAGACCTGGTCGCCACCAACCAGATTGGGATTGTCGTTTTCGAGATCGGCCGGCGAGACAACGCGGCGGCCGAGTATCTTCTTTCGCGTACCTGGCGCGTAACGCTCGAGGATGTCGAGCGCGCGCTCTGCGAAGGGCTCAGCAGCATCTGCCCAGTCGCACGCATCGATCTCGCCTTTGGCATCGCCACTGATAGTGCCGGGCGCCATTCTTACCTGTACCCACAGCACGTGCTTGCCGTCCGGCGCGCGCGATGGATCGAAAACTGTCGGCTGGCCAACCACAAGGATCGGCTCGTCGGGCAACAGCCCCGCTTGCGCCTGCTGATAAGTGCGCGCCATCTGGTCGAGCGATGGCGCGAGATGGACATATGCAAAGCCCTTCAGTTCCTCGCCGGCCTTCCAGTCGGGCAAATCCGACAGCGCCAGGTGGATCATCATCGTGCCCGGCGCATGCGCGAAGTTCTTCATCGCCGTATCGAAGGCTGGCTCCGTTCCGCCAGTTAGGCGCTCGAACGCGGAAGGGGCGATGCCTGCGACAACCGCCTTAGAGACGCGAACTTTGCGGCCGTCCGCTAGCTCTATGCCGGTCGCTGCGCCGCCCTCGCTGAGGATGCGCGCCACCGGCGCGTTGCATTCGACCACGCCGCCCTTTGCCCGGATCGAGGCGACCATCGCATTGACGATCGTGTCGGCACCGCCCTTGCCCAACGCCATGCCGAAGGCTTGCCCGGCCATGCCCTCCAGATATGGGAAGATCGCGCCACCCGCGACATCGGGCGCGAAGTCGAGATGCATGCCCCAGGCAGCAAGCATCGCCCTGACCTCGGGCGCTTCGAAATTCTCAGACAAATAGCTGCGCGGCGACGAGAACAGGAACCGCAGCATCTGCAGCGTGCCTGCATAGCCCCGCTCGGCGAATAGCTTGTAGAGGAAATGCCCAATTGAATGAATTTTCATGGAACTGCCGAGCAGACGCAGTATATGCGGCGCGTCCTTTCCGAACTCTGCCGTCAGGGCTTTCCAGCGTTCAGCGTCCGTCTTCGAAAATGCGGCAATGCGCGCGGCGGTTGCCTCCGCATCCATCGAAACGCCACACCAGCGCCCGTCCGGAAACGCGCTGGCGAATGGCTTGTCGACGGGCACGAATTCCAGCCCATTGGCGGACAGTTCCTCGCCATATTGCTTAAAAAAAGCGCTTCCGGCGAAAAGCGAGAGGTTCATGGCCGCCCAGTCGTGGCGGAAGCCCGGCAGCGTATACTCGCCGCTCTTCACCGCGCCGCCCGGCACCTCGGCCTGCTCGAAAACACCGACCTTCCAGCCCCGCGCGGACATATGGACCGCCGCGGCCAGCGCGTTGTGTCCCGCGCCAACACATATGGCATCGAAAGCGTCGTTCACCCAGCTCCTCCCATCGCGCCAACAATATTTGCATTTGCATGCATTCATGTCTAGCGTTAGCGTGATCTGTAGCCATGCATCCGCAAAAGGGGAGATTGCGATGAGTTCCGCGAATGTGTTGTCACAACTGGCAGGGATGATCGGTTCGGGAGGAATTGAGATCGTGGATTGCTCGGGCACGCTTGGTCCCGACACCCCACTTCTTAAGCTGCCGCCCGAACTGGCGGTCGACACACCGAAAATAGAAATTCACAAGATCAGCGAATACGATAATGACGGTCCGTTCTGGGCCTGGAACTGGCTGAAGCTCGGCGAGCATTCCGGCACCCATTTTGACGCTCCACATCACTGGATCACCGGCAAGGATTTTCCTGACGGCTTCACCGATACGCTCGACGTGCAGCGCCTCATCGCGCCTGTGAATGTGCTCGATTTCTCCAAGGAGTGCGGCGAGAACGCCGACTTTCTGCTGACGATCGACCATGTAAAGGCCTGGGAGGCTGAACATGGCGAGATCGGCGAAGGCGAGTGGGTGGTGCTGCGCTCCGACTGGGACCAGTATGCCGATGACGAGGCGCGGTTCCTGAATGCCGACGAAAACGGCCCGCACACACCGGGGCCGACAGCGGAGGTCGTTACCTATCTGATCGACAAGGGCATTGTCGGCTGGGGCAGCCAGTGCATCGGCACCGATGCGGGTCTGGCTGGCGGGATGGAACCGCCCTTCCCTGCGCATAATTTGCTGCACAAGAACAACCGCTTCGGCCTCGCATCGCTTGCCAACCTCGACAAGCTGCCGGCCAAGGGAGCGATTCTGATCGCAGCGCCGCTCAAGATCGCGAAGGGAACGGGGTCTCCAATCCGCGCACTGGCGCTCGTGCCGAAAGGCTGAGCCCTTGGCCGCCGATCACATCATCATCGGCTCAGGCATCAACGGGCTGGTTGCGGCCAGCCTGTTGGCGCTGAAGGGCCGGCGGGTGATTGTCCTCGAACGAGAGGCAACGCTCGGCGGCTGCTTGCGTAGCGAAGAAGTCACGCTGCCAGGCTTCACGCATGACGTGATGGCAGCAACCTTCGTGTTGTTCATGACCGGGCCGGCGGGAGCGGAGCTCGGTCCGCACCTGGCCCGGCACGGCTTCGACTACTGTCACGCAAAACACCCGACCGGGGTTTTGCGGCCTGACGGCAGTGCCCTCGTGCTGACCATGGATCAGGCGGAAAACGTCTCCGCGTTCAATGCATTGGCCGCCGGCGACGGCGACCAACATGCGCGCGATGTCGGGCAGATCGCGGCTGACGCGCCGTTTCTATTCGCACTGCTCGGCGGCAATCTATGGTCGTGGCAAACAGCGAAGCTGCTCTTCGGCCAGATGCGCAAACGCGGCGCGAGAGGGCTTGCAGCCTGGATGGGATCGGCGCTGGCGCCGGCGCGCGGCTGGCTGGAAGCGAACTATCAGAGCCCTCTCGTGCAGGCGCTTTGGGCACCCTGGGTGCTACACACTGGGCTCACGCCGGAGAGCACTTACTCCGCACAGATGGGCAAGGTCATCGCCTTCGCGCTTGAGGCGGCAGGTGCGCCGATTGCCAAAGGGGGCGCGGCTTCGATCGTTGGCGCGTTCAAGGCGCTGATCGAAGAGAATGGCGGCTCGTTGCGCACGGGCGCGGATGTCGAGCGCATCCTCGCTCAGGGTGGCAAAGTGACCGGAGTTCGCCTTTCCGGTGGCGAAGAAATCGCCTGCGGGTCTGTGCTCGCCTCACTTGCACCGGGACAACTCTATGACCGACTGCTGGAAGGTGCTGACCTTCCGCAAGACCGTGCGGCCGTACGCCAGTTCCGTCACGGGCGCGGCGACTTCCAGCTGCACTACGCACTGGACAAGCACCCGAAATGGCGTACTCCCGGCCTCGACGATGTGGCGCTGATTCATCTGACCGACGGTATTGACGCGGTTTCGAAATCGGCAAACGAGGCCGAGCGCGGCATGCTGCCTGAAACACCGACGATCTGTGTTGGCCAGCCGCACAGGCTCGATCCTTCCCGCTGCCCCGAAGGCAAGGCGATTCTCTGGCTCCAGATCCCCGATGCGCCGCGCAACATCAAGGGCGACGCTGCCGGCAAGATCAAAGGCCGCGAATGGGATGAGACGACGCGAGAGGCTTTTGCGGATCGACTGGAAGCGATCCTGTCGCGCCACATCGAAGATTTCGACGGAATAAAGCTTGCGCGGCGCGCCTATTCGCCCAGCGACCTCGAAGCGATGAACATGAACCTTGTCGGCGGCGATCCCTATGGCGGGCATTGCGGCATCGACCAATTTTTCATCTGGCGGCCATTTGCGCATTCGACCAACGGAACGGGACCGGTCCGGGGCCTGATCCATATCGGCGCGTCCACGCACCCCGGTCCCGGGCTTGGGGGTGGCTCAGGCTTCAACGCGGCCAAGAGGCTCGGCGCATGAACGACGACACGCTTCAGGTTCCGACGCAGAAGCTGGGCGAGATGGGGCTCAGTAACTTTGCGCCTTACCTCATGAACCGGATCATGGGGCGCTACAACGCATCGCTGCGCGAGGAGATGGCCGAGCTTGGCTTGACGACACCGAAGGCGCGAACTCTAGCCGTTCTCGCGGTGAATGACGGGCTGCTGATCCGCGAGCTCGCGGTCTATGCGGTGACCGAGCAATCGACGCTCAGCCGCGCTCTCGACCGGCTGCAGGATGACGGTCTGATACGCCGCGAGGCCGATCCGTCCGACAACCGCGCGGTGCGCGTGTTCCTCACCGACGCGGGCCGCGCTGCATTCGAAAATTTGTGGCCGCATATGGCGGCCGCCTATGCACGCATGTTCCGTGGCGTTGGCGAGGCCGAGCGCCTCGCATTTATCGCGACGTTGCAAAAGATGCTCGCGAACATCCGCAAGCACGACATTTGAGGACGGCGACCATGCGACCAGCAAACCCGGCCCGGCAAGGCTAGAAACGGAGCGCTCTCATGGCGGAACGGTCGTTCAAGGCAGAGGTCGAACATCTTAAGCTCGGGGAAGGCGAAACCTTCACCGGCGAGGGCATTCTGGCGATAACGAAGGCGCTGCTCGAATCAGGCGTTGGCTATGTCGGCGGCTACCAAGGCGCGCCCATTTCGCATCTGATGGACGTGCTGTCTGACGCGCAGGAACTACTCGCGGATCTCGGCGTACGCTACGAGGCCAATGCGAACGAGGCAGCGGCCGGCGCGATGCTGGCTGCCTCCGTTCACTATCCCATTCGCGGCGCCGTCACTTTCAAAGGCTCGGTCGGGGTCAATGTTGCTTCGGATGCGCTCGCCAATCTAGCGTCATCGGGCGTGACCGGCGGGGCGATGATCATCGTCGGCGAAGACTACGGCGAAGGCTCCTCCATCATGCAGGAGCGCACGCACGCATTTGCCATGAAGTCGCAATTCTGGCTGCTCGACCCGCGCCCAAATCTGCCCTCGATCGTAAAGGCGGTGTCCGACGGTTTCGAGCTGTCGGAAGCTTCCAACACACCAGTAATGCTGATGGTGCGCATCCGCTCATGTCACGTTACCGGCTCGTTTGAGTGCCGCGACAATCAGCGACCCAGCCTCACCGTGCGGGAGGCGCTTTCGGAGCCGCGCTCGGATTTTGCGCGCGTGGTGCTGCCGCCCATGTCGTTCGCGCATGAGCAGGACAAGGTCAAAAACCGCTGGCCGGCGGCGGAAGAATTTATCCGCGAGCGCGGCCTTAATGAGACGTTTGGGCCCGCCTCAGCAAAGCTCGGCATCGTGGTTCAGGGGGGGATGTACAATGGCGTAATCCGCGCCCTACAGCGGCTCGGCCTCGCTGACATCTATGGCGAAACCGACGTTCCAATCTATGTGCTCAATGTCACCTACCCGCTCATCTCGGACGAGTTCCTCGCGTTCTGCGAAGGCAAGGACCACGTACTCGTCGTCGAAGAGGGGCAACCAGAATTCATCGAAACCCAGCTCGGCTCATTCCTCTACCGAGCCGACTCGGACGTGAAACTGCACGGCAAAGACCTGTTTCCCATGGCCGGCGAGTATACCGGCGCGGTGATGCTCGACACGGTTGAGGCTTTCATTCGCGAGGCCGCACCAGAGATGTTGCCCGCGAATGTGCGTGCGCCGAATGCGGAAAAGCCGCAAATACCTGACCTGTCGAAAACCGTTCCGATCCGCCCGCCGGGCTTTTGCACCGGCTGTCCCGAACGGCCCATCTTCGCGGCGATGAAGCTCGTCGAGAACGAACTCGGCAAACACCAGATCGCTGCCGACATCGGCTGTCACCTCTTCGCCGCCCTGCCGCCCTTCGAGATTGGCGGTGCTACGATGGGCTATGGGCTTGGCCCGGCGGCCAATGGCGCATTCGATGGTGGCGGCGAAAAGCGTCCGGTTGCGATCATCGGCGATGGCGGCTTCTGGCACAACGGGCTGTCGTCATCCTTCACCAACATGTCGTTCAACAAGTCAGACGGCGTGGCGATCGTGGTCGACAACTTCTATTCCGCTGCGACCGGCGGGCAGGACATCATGTCGTCGCGTGCGACCAACCCGACGAAATCCACCAGGAACCCGATATCGAAGGCGCTCAAAGGCGTTGGCATCGATTGGGTGCGCGAGGTCGACCGGACCTATGATGTCGGCCGTATGCGCGACACGATCCGCGAGGCGCTGACCACGCCGCACAAAGGGCCGAAAGTCATCGTTGCGTCCTCGGAATGCATGCTGAACCGACAGCGCCGCGAGAAGCCACTCAGGAATGCCGCAATCAAGGAAGGCCGGCGCGTAGAGGCGCCACGCTTTGGCGTGGACGAGGAGGTCTGTACCGGCGATCACGCCTGCATGCGGCTTTCGGGCTGTCCGTCGCTATCGCTGAAAAAGCTCGACGATCCGCTTCGCGACGACCCGGTGGCGCATATCGACCAGAGCTGTGTAGGCTGCGGCAATTGCGGCGAAGTGGCAGACGCCGCAATCCTGTGCCCGAGCTTCTACCGCGCCGATGTGGTGCACAATCCGGGCGGTTTCGAGAAATGGTGGGCCGGCATGAGCGCTCGCCTGATCGGCTGGCTGATCAGGCGCCGCTCGGCGAAGCGGCTCGAATTCCAGAGCGCGTCATGACAGTTCAAGAAGCGCTCGCACCGCGCCAGGCCGACCTGCGCTTGGGCGGCATCATCAAGCTGGCGATCCTCGCGGTCGGGGGACAGGGCGGCGGCGTGCTCACCAACTGGATCGAATCTATGGCGCGCGCTAGCGGCTATGCCGCTCAGGCGACCAGCGTTGCGGGGGTGGCGCAGCGCACCGGCGCGACCGTTTATTACGTCGAGATGGCGCCGGCAGGCGACAAACCGCCGATCTTTTCTCTGATGCCGGCGGCGGGCGACGTCGACATCATGATTACGGCCGAGATGATGGAGGCCGGTCGCGCCATCATGCGCGGCTTCGTGACGCCAGACCGCACAGTGCTGATCAGTTCCACGCATCGCTCGCTCGCCGTTTCGGAGAAGACGGTGCCGGGCGACGGCATCGCTTCAACCGAAGAGGTGAAGGCGGCGGCGGAAGTCGCCGCGCGGCATTTTATCTGCGCCGATTTTGACGCGCTGGCGATCAAGAACGGCTCGGTGATTTCGGCCACGCTCTTCGGTGCATTGGCCGGTTCGGGCGCCTTGCCCTTCAAGCGCGAAGCCTATGAGGATGCGATCCGCGCCGGCGGCAAAGGCGTCGATGCGAGCCTGCGCGCTTTCGCAGCCGGGTTCGACAGTGCGGCGACGGGCAGCGAAACCGCCGCTGAAGGTTCGCCCGTAACCGCAGCATCCGGGCTCGCTGGACCGGAGCGTTTGTTACGGGGATGGGAAGCGCTGACTGCGCGCGCGCTGAAATTGCCGGCTCCGGCGATCGAAATAGCCGAAGCCGGCCTCAAGAAGGTCGTTCAATTTCAGGACCTCGCTTATGGCGAAGACTATCTGGAGCGGCTGGAGCGCGTTGCGGCGCGCGACACCGGCGACGGTACGCTGACCCGCGAGGCAGCGAAATATCTCGCCAATGCAATGGCCTATGACGACATCATTCGCGTTGCCGACGCAAAGACACGCGCCGGCCGGCGCGAGCGCATCGCGGCGGAGATGAACAGCGGCGACGCGCAGGTGATGCACGTCACCGAATTCCTACACCCGCGCGCGGAAGAGATCGTCTCCATGCTGCCGGCGAAATTGGGCGCGCGCTGGGCGGCAAACCCCAAACGCATGGCGCTGATCGATCGGCTGTTCAACAAGGGCCGGCGCATGCGTACCGACAGCCTGCCGGCGTTCATGGCGCTCTATTTTCTCGGCGGCCTCAAGGGCTGGCGCAAACGCACACTCCGCCACGCCCAGGAGATGGCGCATATCGAAGCGTGGCTCGACCGCGCGCTGGACGAGGCCGCATGCGACTATGATCTGGCGGTCGAAATCCTGCGCTGCCAGCGGCTGATCAAGGGGTACTCCGACACGCATGCGCGCGGGCAATCCAAATATGCGCGCGTGATGGAGGGTATCGATCTCCTTGCGGGACGCGACGACGCAGCCGAATGGGCGCGCCGCCTGCGCGAGGCTGCCTTGCTCGACGAAAACGGCAAGGCCCTCGACGGTGCGTTGAAGACAGTCGTCAGCTTCGCCTGAACCCACGCCTTGAGCACGACCGGCCGTTGCGGCTATCTACGACACCGCGCGCGGGCAAAGCAGGAGTGATCGACGGTGGAAAAAGTCTTCAAGACCAAACGGATGCTGCATTTCGGAGATTGCGATATCTCCGGCACGGCCTACTTCCCGTCCTACCTGAACATTCTCAACGGCGTGAACGAAGAGTTCTGGGCGCATATCGGCTTTCCCTGGCACAAGATCATCTGGGAAGACCGCTGGGGCACGCCAACGGTTCATATCTCGAGCGATTTTTCGAGCCCGTCCTTTTTTGGCGACGAGCTAGAGTTTGAGGTCACCGTCATCCGCGTCGGCCGTTCGTCTGTCACGGTGCATCACGAGATCAGCTGCGAAGGCAACAAACGCTGGTCGAGCACGCAGGTGCTGGCGGCAAGCGACCTCGACAAGCATTGCTCGATCCCCTGGCCGGCCGAGGTGAAGGAAAAGCTCCTTTCACTGCTGGTGGAAGAGCAGAGCGGCGGGTGAGACGACAGTCAGTCGCCGATCGGCTGGTAGCGGATCACGCCGTGCAGGGCCTTCAGGGTATCACGGATCGACTTCAGCTTGTCCGCGGCCTCGGGCACACGTGATGCCAGGGCGCCAACCAGGAAATCGAGTACGAACATCTGCGCATAGCGGGTTCGGCTGGGCAGCATGAAAAATGTCTCGTCGTTGAAGATGTCGACCTCCAGCACGATGTCCGAGACCTCAGCGAGCGCGCTGCCGGCCTGCGTGAGCGACAAAGTCGTTGCGCCATTGCGCCGCGCAAGCTCCATCGATTCCACGACGGATGCCGGAATTCCGGTCGAGGAAATAGCAATGAACAAATCGCCCTTGCCGGCGATCGCCGCGGTCATTCGCTGCCGGTAGGGATCCTGGATCGCCTGCGCCGCAACGCCCAACCTGAAGAGGCGGTTTTCGGTCTCTTCAGCCAGAATTGCCGACGATCCACCGACGCCAATACAATAAACCATGCGCGCGGCGAAAATGGCTTCGACACCGCTTTCGATGCGCTTGTGGTCGATCTTTTCCGCAGCGGCCCTGAGAGCGCGCATCGACGTGTCCAACAACGCCGCCGCCAGCTGCTCCGAACTGGAATTGCCAACCACGGCAGGAGCTTCCAGGTACATGTTGGAGAGCACAAGGTCTTCAGTCAGGCGGTGTTTGAGCGCCTTGAAGCCTTCCATATCGAGCCGGCGGCAAAGGCGAATTACGGTCGGTTCTGAGACCTCAGCCTTCTGCGCCAGCGCCTTGATGGATGACTGCGTCACCCAGTTCGGCTCGGCGAGGATGCATCTTGCTGTTCTTGCCTCGGCTTCGTTGAGATCCGGAACGATGCGCCGCATGCGGTCGAGAATATCGCCCTCGCCCCTCGAGGGCAGTTTGCTCCTGCCTGCGACGGGCGCGGCTTCGTTCCGCTTTGTCGGGCTCTTTTTCACCGCACAAGCTTATGGTCAGCGCATGGACATTGTGCAAGCATCCATTATGCCTCGACCGCGCGGCGCATGTCGGCAACCACGCGCGCGAGTTGAATAGTCACCGCTTCAGTGATGCGTTCGCCCTTCGCGCGCGTCCCCAGTTCGGGTTGGCCGGATATTCCGGTTCCTCCCGATATTTCACGCATCGGGCGATACAATGTGCCCGCGCGGCCCTTCAGCATCGACCCATCGGCCCAATCGAAAGACGGCGCATGAAACGTTCCTGCTGGAATTGCAGTGTCCTCGGGAATGGCATCCGCCGCCATCATGAGCGAAGTCTCGAACTCACATGCATGGCCTGTTCCGAACGGGCCCGATTCGGTAAAGGCCGTGAGCTGCGCCTGGGCAAGGGTCCACCAGGTGACGAGCGCTATGCGGCAGTCCGAATGCCTGGCACCGAAATGCTCCACGATCACGCGGCCGATCGCTTCATTGCCGCCATGAGAGTTCAGCAGGAGAAGATTGCGAAATCCCGACGCACGCACTGACTCCAGTATGCCGCAGACATAGTCCAGCAATACCGAATGCGGCACGCACAGCGTCCCGGCAAAGTCTGCGTGATGCGCCGAACAGCCAACCTTAATCTGGGGCAAGATCAGCTGGGCATCCGGAGCCGCCCGGTCGAGCGCTGTAAGCAAATGCGTGCCAATTGCGGCGTCCGTATCCAAGGGCAGGTGCGGCCCGTGCTGCTCAATCGCCGCGATATTCAGAACAACAGGCGTTGAACGTTCAACCGCCTCGATCTCACGCGTCGTGAGCTTTTCCCATTGCATATTGCGTCTCCAAACCGCCGGGCAGTCCGGCGGTTGACAATCTAGTTTTATTACGCATGTTAATGCAAATTATAAAACTGCAAAATTTTACTACACGCAGTTAGAGTGGATTGGCCGACGCGCTCTCGTTGCGCTGACTGCTCGTGGGGAGGAAATTTGTCTATCACACCTGTTCCAGCCAAACCGAACGGGCGCTACGCGCGATGAGCCTTGCTCACCACTGGAGCGAGAAGATCAACCGCGTCGTCGAGGCGATCGTGGCGGTGCTTATGGCGGGCCTCGTCCTGGATGTCTGGCTTGGCGTCGTCGACCGCTACTATTTCAAATGGCAGCTCGACTGGCCCGAAACGATGGCGCGTTATCTCATGATCTGGGCGGCGCTTCTCGCCATTTCTTCCGGGATAGCGCGGCGCGAACACATAGCCCTGACAGGCTTCATCACAAGTCTTCCAATCGGGATCCGGCGATCGATCCTCATTGCAATCGACATTGCGGTCTTTTCGCTTTTCGCATGTCTCGCATGGTATGGCACCGGCTTTGCCGTCAGCGGCCTGAAGCGCGAGGCGCTGATCTTCGGCGCGAATATGGCGCCCTTCTATGCCGCCGTTCCCGCCGCCGCCATTCTCGCTTCAGTACAAATGCTGCTGGCGCTCATGCGCGACATGGGCACTCAGCTGGACAGGCCGCGCGATCCCGAGGCCACGATATGATCGTCGGTATCGTGTTCGTGTGCCTGATCCTGTTCGGGATGCCGATAGGGTTCGCCATCGGTATCTCCGCTGCGATCGGGCTTTTCCAGATCGGCGGCGACCAGTTCCTGGCGATCGCACCCGGCAAGGTTTTCAACGGGCTCAACATCTTCCCGTTTCTGGCGATGCCGTTCTTCATTCTTGCCGGCGAGATTATGAACCAGACCGGCATCACCGACCGCCTCGTGTCGCTTGCACGGGTTCTCGTCGGCCAATTCCGGGGCGGGCTGGCACATACCAACATGCTGGCCTCCGTCTTCTTTGCCGGCCTGACCGGCGCCGCCACAGCAGATGCCGCTGCTTTCGGCCGAACGCTCGTACCGGCGATGGTGAAGGACGGCTACCGGCGCGACTATGCCTGCGCGGTAACGGCGGCTGGCTCGATCATCGGACCCACCATACCGCCTTCCGGCCTGATGGTGGTCTACGGATCGCTGATGGGAGTTTCGATCGGCGGCCTTTTCGCGGCAGGCATCTTGCCCGGTCTTGTCATCTGCCTCGTGTGCATGCTGGTCATCGCGCTTGGCGCCAACCGGCAGAACCTGCCGGCCGCGACGCCTGCCGCCAGCTTGGGTGAAGTGTGGCGTACTTTGCGCTCATCGCTGACGGCGCTGCTTATGCCGGTCATCATCCTGGGCGGTATCCTCGGTGGGATCGTCACGCCAACGGAAGCGGCATCGATCGCAGTCGCCTATGCGCTGTTCATCGGCACGTTCGTGTACCGCACGCTGACCTGGCGCGCGCTCTACGGCATGCTCGTGCGCACGGCCCGCATCACCGGCGTGATCTTCGTGATCATCGCCTTCGCAAGCATTCTCGGCTGGTGGATGAGCTTTGAGCGCATACCTCAGCTGATCGCGGACTCCGTGGTCGGCTTTTCCTAGAACCGCTACGCCATTCTGGCAATGATCATCTGCATCCTGCTGGTGATCGGTATGGTGATGGACATCACCGCAATCCTGATCATCCTCGCCCCGGTTCTCGTTCCACTGGCGGAACAAATCGGCCTGGAGCCGATCCATGCCGGCATCATCTTCGTTCTGGCGCTCAACATATCGCTGATGACGCCGCCAGTCGGCGCCTGCCTATTCGTGCTCTCATCCGTCACAGGCGAGAAGATCGAGCGCATTGCAGTGAAGCTGTTTCCATTCCTCATCGCGGAGTTCGCGGTGCTTTTCCTGTTTGCCTACTGGGAGGACGCAGCGCTGCTGGTTCCCCGACTTCTGGGCTTCGTTTCGCCCGTTCAATGACGAGTTAGAAAGAGGAGAAACTAATGAAATCACTATTGAAGGCAGCACCGCTGGTCCTTGCGGCCGCGCTTGCGTGGCAGCCCGCCATGGCGGCGGAGGTGCTCAAGTTCGGCCACGACAACAAGACCGATCCATTCGAGAACCCGCAGCATGCCTGCACCGGGGTTTTTGCCAATATTCTCGGCACCGACACCAATGGCGACATCACAGTCGAGGTGTTCGGTTCGAACCAGCTCGGCAGCGCAACCGAGCACATTCAGATGGTTCGCGACAACGTCATTCAGGCCTCGTTGGTGTCGACCGGCGCAATCGCCAGCTACTACCCGCGCATCGACGTTCTGAATCTGCCCTTCGCCTTCTCGAGCAACGCGGCCACCTATGACGTGTTCGACGGACAATTTGGCAAAGCACTCGCGGCCGATATCGAGGAAACGCTCGGCGATGTCGTCGTTCTCGGTTTCCCAGACACGGGCGGCTTCTTTGCCGTAACCAACTCCAAGAAAGAGATTGCCGGACTGGACGATTTCGAGGGCATCCGTATCCGCACAATGTCACTGCCATCGCACAAGGTGATCGTGCAGGCGCTCGGTGCTGAGGCTTACCCGCTTGCCTGGGGTGAACTCTATTCGGGCCTGCAGACTGGCGTCGTCGACGGTCAAATGAACCCGGTGCCGATCATCTCATTCGCCAAGTTCGGCGAAGTGCAGAAATATATGACGCTGACCAACCACCTGTTCTCGCCATACATCATGCTTCTGAACCGTGCGTTCTATGAGGATATGACGCCTGAACAGCAGACCATCCTGCACTACGCCACGAAGAGCTGCATTGCCGCCAGCCGCGGCATCGCCCATGCAATCGAAGCGTCAGACCGCGGCATTGCGGGGCTGCAGAAACAGCTCGAGATAACCGCTCTGACGCCGGAGCAGCGCAAAGAAATGGCTGCAGTCGCGCAGCCGGCATTCGAGGCGCATATCGCCGACAATCTCGACGAAAAGGCTGGCGAACTGCTCGGCCTGTTCAAGTCGGAAGTCGAAGCAGCGAACAAATCCGTCGCGATGAAGTGACCTGAGAATTGCGGGCGGCGCAGCAATGCGCCGCCCGTGCCGAGCGGACTATCGTGCTCTTCCGTCGCGCGCGCTTTCCTGTTCCCGAAAGCGGATCGGCGGCGATTTTTCGGGGATGATGCCTGCCCTGAATTTCTGCAGCACGAACTGCAGGAGCAGCCCAACCAACAGCATGCGGATATAGGAGCTGCGCGTCACCCATTCGGGCGGCAGGCGGTTGACGAAAATTTCCGTCACAGACCATAGCATCCAGATGCCGAGACCACCGACGATCGCGCCGCGATTATTGCCGGAACCACCGGCCATCAGCATCACCCAGGTCAGGAACGTCACCAGCAGGGGGTCGGTCGCCGAGGGTGACAGGAAGCGGAAGTAGTGTGCCGACAATCCACCGGCGACGCCCATGAAGGCGCAGCCGATGACGAAAGTCTGTACGCGGAACTTCTCTATGTTCTTGCCCGCCGCGTCGGCCGAAACCTCGTTGTCGCGGATGGCGCGCAAGCTGCGCCCCCACGGGCTGTCGTAGAGGCGCATTGCGACAACATAGACGATGAGCACGACCGCCCACACATAAGCGAGGAACACCAGATCGGCCGAGCGGCCGGAAACGAACTCGCCGAAAGGCCGGGGTATGCCGGCAAGGCCAAGGCTGCCATTCGTCGCCCAGCTCTCGTTGACAATCACAAGCCGCAAGATCTCGGCGATGCCGATGGATGCCATAGCAAGGTAATCGCTTTTGAGCCTCACACAGATGCGCGCCACCGCCCAACCCAGAACGCCTGCCAGAATGCCGGCGCCGATCAAACCAAAAGCCACCGGCAGCCCGAAGCCGCCCAGATGCTTGGCCGAAACGTCCGTGGTCAGAATCGCGGAGGCGTATGCGCCAACAGCGAAAAAACCGGCAATGCCGGCATTGAACAGCCCACCCATGCCCCACTGAATGTTGAGCGCTAGACATAGAAGCGCGTAGATGCCGCCGGCTATCAGAATGCTGACCAGATAGAAGAAGAGGCCTGTCAGTTCCATCAGAGAAGCCTCCCCTTGAAGAGCCCCTGCGGTCGCACGATCAGCAGCGCGATCATGATGATGAAGGCGACCGCTGTTTTGTAAGACGGCGAGATAAGGGCCTGGTCACCGATCCAGTGATATGAGGAGAGCTCTTCAGCGAGGCCTATAATATAGCCGCCGGCCATCGCACCCATGGGCTTGCCGATGCCGCCCAAAATGGCGGCTGCGAACATTGGCATCAGCAGGTTCCAACCGAGGTTCGGGTGGGCGCTGGTGTCCATCGCGACAAACAGTCCGGCGATCGCCGCCAGCGAAGCGCCGATGATCCAGGTCCAGCGAACGACCTTTTCTGTGTCGAGCCCAGACACTTCTGCGAGTTCGGGATCGTCCGATACCGCCCGCATTGAACGCCCAGTTCTGGTTCTAGACAGGAAAAAGTGGAGCGCCACCGCAATGCAGGCGGTCGCAAGGACGGCTTGCACATGCAGCACGGAAATTCGGAACGTGTCGAAGAGGACCAGAGGCGGGCGCACACCGCCGGAATTGAAAACCTGGTTCTGGGAACCCCAGAACATCTGAACGAGCGAGCGGAAAATAAGCGCCACGCCGAATGACGAAATCACCGTGTAGATCGTCGGCAGCTTGCGCAGCGGCTGGTAGAATACCCGGTCTACAAGCAGTGCCATGACGATGGCCAGCGCCATGCCGAAAGGTGCAAGCAGAAGCGGACTAACCGCAATCACGCCAGCCGCCGCAAAGACGCCGTAGGTCCCGACCGTCATCAGGTCGCCATGCGCGAAATGGGCGAAGCGCAGAATGCCGAAGATCATCGAGATGCCGACGGCACCCAGCGCATACACGGAGCCAATTGCGAGCGCTGGAAACAGGTAGAAGTTGATAAACTCGATCATTCCCCGCCTCCTCCCAGGAATGACCGCCGCACGTCCTCGTCTGCGAGCAACTCTTTGCCGGTGCCGGAGGCAAAGTTGCGGCCGTTCACCAAAACATGGGCTTTGTCAGCGATCTGCAACGCCTGACGCGCATTCTGCTCTACCATGAGGATGGTCATGCCGGTTTTGCGTATATCGAGCAGCAGATCGAATATCCGCTCCAGATAGGCGGGGGAGAGCCCGGCCGTCGGCTCGTCCAGCAGGATCAGCTTCGGCTCGCACATCATCGCCCTTCCGATGGCTACCATCTGGCGCTGACCTCCGGAAAGTTCACCTGCCGGCTGCCTTAGCTTCGCACGCAGGTCAGGGAATAGGTCGAGCACCTTCTCACGCGTAGCCACCTTGTCCGCCGGAGGCGCTGCGTAAGTGCCGACGTCGAGGTTCTCCTCGACAGTCAGGTTGCGGAATACGTTGCGGCTTTGAGGCACGGCCGAAACGCCGAGTGTAACCAGTGTGGACGTCTTGCCGCCAGCAATGTCTGCACCGTCGAACTCGATCGCTCCAGAGAGAACGGTTGTCAGAGCGAAGATTGTCTTCAGCACCGTAGACTTGCCCGCTCCGTTGGGCCCCAGGATGACGGCAATCTCATGCGGCGCGACATTGAAGGATACTTCCTCGATGATCGGCGGACCGCCATAACCGGCAGTCAGGCCCCGCACTGAAAGCAGCGCACTCATGCATGCGCCTCATATTTGCCGCCGCCGAAATAGGCTTCGATGACTCGCTCGTCATTGCGCACCTGGTCGACCGTCCCCTCGGTCAACAGGCTGCCTTGCGCCATCACCAGCACGTGGTCGCAAAGTCGGGAGACGTAGTCGAGGTCGTGCTCGATCAGACAAAAGGTAAGCCCCTGCTCGACATTGAGCAGCTTGATCTTGTCAGCGAGTTTGGCCAACAGCGTACGATTGATACCAGCCCCGATTTCATCGAGAAGAATGATCTTGGGGTCTCGCATAAGCGCGCGGCCCAGCTCCACAAGCTTCTTCTGACCGCCGGAGAGATTTCCGGCGGGAACGTCGATCACGTGATCAAGTTCGAGGAAACTGACCGTTTCACGGGCGCGATCGTAAATGGCCCGTTCCTCGGCATCGAAACTGCCGCGCCGGAATACAACGTTGAAGACATTTTCACCTTCCGGCGCCGCAGCAGCCGCCATGAGGTTTTCCAACACGGTAAGGCGCGTGAACTCATGCGGTATCTGAAACGTCCGCGCCAGCCCGCGTGCGGCGCGCTGATACGGCTTGAGGCCGGTAATGTCTTCGCCGTCAAACAGAACCCGTCCGGCAGTCGGCCGGACGGCACCTGCGATGACATTGAAAGCAGTTGTCTTGCCCGCGCCATTTGGCCCGATGAGGCCGGTGATACGGCCCGCCTCGACCTGGAAGCTTGCGTGATCGATTGCACGCAAGCCTCCAAAGTCGACGCAGATGCTTTCAAGCCGGATCATGAAGCAGGCTTCACAATCGCTTATTCGACGACGGCGATCTGTTTGTACGAATCTCCGTCTACGACGAACTTGCCGACATAGCCGCGTACATCGCCTTTCTCGTCGAAGTCGTAGCTGCCGCCGGCACCGTCATAATCGATGTCTTTGCCTTCTGCGATCAGCTGCTTGGCCTTGGCCCATTCGCCGGGGCCCACCTTCTCACCCGGCGCCGATGCAACTTCGCGGAGTGCCGCCGCCATCTTGGCGCGATCGGCAGACCCTGCCTTTTCGACCGCAAGCATGGTGAGGAACGTTGCGTCATAGGTCTGATCGACAAAGGCCTTGTCAGCTCCTTCGCCATAAACCTCATTGAAGGCGGCGTGCAGCGTCGTTTGGGCTGGATTGTCGGCCGGCGAAGTCGGTGATGAGAAGAACGAAGTCTTCAGTGCGTCTGCGCCGACATTCTGGATAAGCAGGTCGTCACGCAGGCCATCCGTACCGATGAAACGCGTGAAGAGGCCGCCCTCGATCGCCTGCTTGACGATCTTGCCGCCGGAATCGCCCGCATAAGCGATGACAACCAGCACCTCGGCCTCCGCGTTAGCGAGGCTCGCCAGTTCCGAACGGTAGGAATCCTTCTTTTCCTCGTGCTTCACCTCTGCGGCCACTTCGCCGCCGGCGGCGCGATAGGCATCCATGAAGGTCTGGCCGATACCGACGCCGTAGTCGTTGTTGACGTATGTCACCGCAACTTTTTTGATGCCCTCGTCGAGCACCATTTTTGCCAGCACATCGCCCTGGAAATTATCGGAAGGAACAATGCGGTAAACCAGATCGTTGTCGTTCATGTCGGTCATGGCAGGCGACGTAGCAGTCGGCGACAGCTGAACGATGCCGGTCGGAATGAACACCGCTTCGGCAGCTGCAATGGTCGTGCCCGACATCAGTGCGCCCATGACGATCGGAACATTTTCGACATTGGCCAGCTTTTGCGCGGCGTCAACAGCACCCTGGGAGGTGCCGGTAGTGTCGCCGTAAACGGCCACAGCGTTGCCATCGAGCAGGCCGCCCTGCTCATTGACCTGCTGCACTGCAAGATTGGCCGCGTTCTGAAGTGGCGGAATGAAGTTGGCGATCGGGCCGGTGATATCCATCAGGATACCGATCTTGGTGTCGGCGGCCTGTACCAGCGCGCTGCTGCACAGCAGTGCCGATGCAGCAATAAGCATGACAGATTTTTTCATTGATGCTCTCCCTTTGAATTCCCTTGTTGTTCGTTGGCCCCCGCCGCTAGATCGCCGGGCGCCGGCGTGGCTAAAGGACAGTCGTATCGAAGCTCCCCGGCAGACTGACCTCAAGCAGTTCCAGATCCTGTGTGGCATCGGCGTAGCGGGTCGCCATGCCCGGCGGGATGACGAACGCATCGCCAGCGTTCAATCGGTAGGGATCCTTACCCTCTCCCTCGAGGGTCATTTCTCCCGACATCACGAAGTTAAACAGGATATCGCCATTGTGTCTCGTCCAAGGCGAGACCTGACCAGCAACGGGCCTTGCGACCAGCACGGAGGCGACGCCTTTGGTGTTGTCGTTAATCGTCGTGTCGCGGGCTTCGAAGCCTGGAACCCGGAATGGCTCGAACACGCCTTCTTTGGCGAGGCTGTGCACGAAGCGCTGCCCGTCCCACTCGCGATCCGGCCGCTCGTCAGGCGTGGGCAGTTCCATTTCATGGTCGATTTCGGTGATGTGATCGGCCGGCACGCCGATCTCGATCACCTCGATGCCGTCAGCGGCGTGCAAGACACGATGGCGAATGCGCGGCGGCTGAATGAAGCAATCGCCCGCGTGCAGACGGCGCACGCCGCCCTGGTCTTCATATAAGACATCGACCCAGCCGCGGATGCAGAAGATCAGCTGAAATCCGACCTTGTGGAAGTGCACCATGTCGGGCACCGGCCCGTCCGGTACGCGAATATGCGAGGCAATCATCGCTCCGCCGAGCCGCGAGGGCACCAGGTCGCGATAGGACATTCCAGCACGGCCGATGACCCAGGGCGCTTGGTCGGCTAGCCGCCGCACCACAAAAGCGTGTTCGGTGCGCGGCAGAACAAGCGGCGGGTTCAGTTCGTCGATCTCGACCCGTGTGCCGTTGGGTGCGGTCAATTCGCGTTCGCCGTCAGCGAATTTATCAGGGCTTTCGGTGAGAATGCGTATGGTACCCGGCCCGTCCGGCGCCCCTTTCTGCAAACGGATGCGCAGACCGTGACCGGAGAGCGTGGCAACCTCGGGATTGTCCGCCGGGTAGATCATGTCGAGCCGCATGCCGAGCTTCTTGGTGTAGAACGGCAGGTCGTCACTCAAATTCTCGGTCGGCAGCCGAATATCCGCCCTCGTCTCTGTCATCGCGTCCTGTCCCCCTTGCTACTCGTATCTACGCGGATTTTGCCGCCTGTTGCGCCTCTTCCGCCTCGGCTTTGACAGCGTTGAGGTATGCGCGCTCGCCCTCATAGATGAAGCGCAAAATATGATCCGACGCTGCGACCGCATCACGGTTGGCGAAAGCATCAAACAGCCGCGTATTGCCATCGACGATCAGCGGATGATTGACCGGATCTCTGAAAGTAAGCATGCGGACGGCCTGAACCTGCGTCATGTAGCGCTGGATGGCCTGCCGCAGCGATACGTTAGGCACCGCGGCAATCCAGCCATTGCGGAAACGCTCGCTCGCTTTGAACACAAGCTCGGTGTCACCGGCGCGCGTCGCCCCGCGGGCGTCGCCAATAGTCCCTTCCAGCGCCGTCAGCTCTGCTGGCTTCATCGATTGCGCGACGAGCGCGACCGCGCGCGGTTCCAGCAGACGACGCAGATCGAAGATTTCAAGGATTTCGTTATGCGTGACCCGGGGCAGCATGAAGCCTCGAGTGGTCGCTTCGAGGTAGCCTTCGTGGACAAGCCGCTTGAGCGCATCGCGTGCTGGCATGCGAGAGACGCCGAACTCGGCCGCTATCGCAGTATCGACCAGCCGATCTTCCAGCCCAATTTCCCCGCGCTGTAGTCGGCCAAGCAGAACATCTCGGATGATCTGCCCCTGACTGGGAGCAACGGCGGTCTGATCGGAGGCGAGTACGATTGTCATGCCACTGCCCGAATTTGCGGGAACGCCCAGTCAAAATCGTATACGGATGTCGCCGAGATCACTCTCGACACAGGCCATAATATCCTACATTCGCGCAAAAGGAATTTCCTTTAAGCTTGAAGCATCTCGAAATCCGTATACGATACAGGCACGAACGTCAATTCACGGAATCAGCCGGCGGCGTCGAATCAGCGCCATCGCCACAAGCGCCCAATCTGAAACCAGGTCGCCATGCACAAGCAAAATGACGGCTATTTCCTCTACCACTCAATAGGCCAGTATCCGGGCAAATCAGCCCATCTGGCAGCAGCCATGACCGCGTTTGGCGACGTGTGGGGCGCAGCTGACGACGGGCAGTGGGACTACTTGCTCGGTCAGCGCGCCCTGTTTATCGAGTTGTGGCGCAAGCTCATCGACGCCGGCGAAAAGACGGTCACAACCTGCGAGAACGTCACGCAGGGATTGCATATGCTGGCGACCGCGCTGCCGGAGAATTATCTGCGCGGCCGCAAAGTGCTGGTCGCGGCTGACTGTTTTCCGTCCAACCATTTCCTGCTTACCCGCCTGCAAGAAAGCCTGGATTTCACGCTCGAGACTGTGAAATTGCGCCAGGGCGCGTCATGGGTCGAGGACGAGGACATGATCGCGCAATGGAGCGACGAAGTTGCGTTGGCGCTGGTGACATGGGTGAGTTCCACGTCATCGCGCAAGACAGACATGTCAGCGCTTGCCGCTCATGCGCGCGCTAAGGGCAGTCTGATTGGCGTCGACATCACGCAGGCGGCCGGACTATTGCCGTTCTCCGTGCAGGCGCCGCCGATCGACTTTGCTATCTCTACAAGTCTGAAATGGATGTGCGGGACACCGGGTGCCGGCGTGCTCTATGTGCGTCCGGAGCTGATTGGCGACTGCCGGCCGCAATTGCGCGGCTGGTTCAGCCAGGACAATCCCTTCAACTGGGATATCGACCGGTTCGACTATGCGCCGGACATTCGCCGTTTCGACAACGGTACGCCAAGCATCGTGGCGGCGGCTGCCACGGTGCCTGCCCTCCAGTGGCACGCACAAGCCGACCAAGCGGCCATTCTTGCGCATAACCGCGATCTCACGGCGCGGCTGATCACGGCCGCGGACGAACTCGGACTTGCGCTCATCACACCTCGGCCCGTAGGTGAACGCGGCGGCAGCGTGATGCTGAAGCTGGCTTCACCTGATGCCGCTCAGCAGGCTCTTTCGGCGCTTCGCGCGGAGGATATCTATGCGGATAGCCGCGGCGCGATTCTGCGCTTTTCGCCAGGGGTCATGACCAGCGCCGACGCGACGGAGCGCCTGATCTCCGTTCTGGGCAAACAAGACTCTCGAACCGGATAGGCCGCTCCTATTCCAGTTCTCAATTACGACGATCTGCGCACGACCCTGACAGGACTCGCGTCATCCGCGGTAAGGCGTGCCCATCTGTGCGGGGCGATGATGTCGGTTGCCAGTTCCACACCCAATCCGGGCGCGGTGGGCACCGGCAGGTGACCATCCCGAAGCGTGTCCTCCAGCGGGTTACGCAGAACCGGCAAATAGCCGGGTTCCAGATGGTGGTCCGGGAAACACTCCAGCACCATGAAATTCGGGATCGAGGCGCAGAGCTGGGCCGAAACCGCCGTCGCCAGCGTGCTTCCATAATTGTGCGGGGCGACCCGAACATTATGGACTTCGGCCAAGGCAGCGATCTTTTTCGCCTCGGCGAGGCCACCTGTGTTGCATACATCCGGCTGGATGATGTCGACCGCATTGGTGTCCAGCAGCCGCTGGAAGCCGTAGCGGGTATAGGCGCGCTCGCCTGCCGCCAGCGGGATCGACGTCATCCGCCGAACGGCGGCAATTGCATCAGGCAATGCCGGGTCCACCGGTTCTTCAACAAAGCCCGGATGATACGGCTCGATACGGGCGAAAAGCCGCCGCAGCTGATCCTGCGCCAGCCCGCCTCCGAAATCGAGCAGCAGGGCCACGCCGTCGCCAAGCCTTGTGCGCAGCACCTCGATGCGTTCGACGACACGGTCGAGTGCGTCGGCGCTCAATGCACGGCGAACGGGATGGCGCACGACGGTGAGATCATCCGGCATTCCGAGCGGATAAAGCTTCAGCCCGGTGTAGCCTCTGTCGACCATCTTCTGTGCGGCATCGGCATATTCCGCACCGGTGTCGCAGCCCAGCCACCAACCATTGGCGTAGACATCGAGGCCATCGGCGAAAGGACCGCCAAAGAGCGAGTGAACGGGCACGCCCAGGGCCTTGCCCTTGATATCCCATAGCGCGTGATCGATCGCGCTGAGAGCCGAAATGCTCAGCGCGCCGCCGCCCTTGGTCCAGAAACTGTGGTCGTAAATATCGCTCCAGATGCGCTCGATCGGCGAAGGGTCGCGGCCGAGAACGAACCGCTCGACTGTTGCGCGCAGCAGTTCCGCCGCCGCGGTCGTGCCCATGCCGTAGGCAATACCTGCCTCACCTATGCCGCTGACCCCGGCGTCGGTTTCGAGGTTGAGCAGAACGGCGCGGCGATTGCCCGTCGGCACCACATAGATATCGGCAGCGATGATTTTCATTGAACAGTCCGTAGTTGCTTCGATCTGCCAGAAGATCGTGTCTGCGCCACTTCTGGAAAAGCGAATAGTGGTGAGGGGGGTACGACCCCGCGGAATGACCTTGGCGAAACCCGGGTTCAGCCGAGCATCAGCGAAAGCTGCTTCTCGTCTTTTTCCATTTCCGCGATAAGCCAGTCGCGCACCTGCCGCACGACCGAGCGCATGGCGCGCTGGCTCGACGCGACGAGATGATAACTCCGGTCGGTCATCACCACCGTTTCCGATGCCTGAACCAGCATGCCGTTTATGATGAGCCCGGAGGCGACCGACGTCCACGCCAGTGCCAGCCCCTGCCCGCTGAGCGCGGCCTGCAATACGACTGAATAGTCGGAGAAGGACAGCTTGTCGTAGCCGGCTGGCGTGCGAATGTTGGCCTGCTGGGCGAATTCGGGCCAGCCATACCAATGATCCGGCAAGTGGATGAGCGTGTGGTTGGTTTTCGGCTTATCGAAGCTGCCATGATCGCGCAGATAGCCGGGCGTTCCGACGGCGAGCACACGCTCGGGCGCGAACCAGCCGCCCAGCTCACGCGCATCATCGCCCTGGGCGACGCGTAGCCCGAGATCGCAGTTGTAAAGAGGTCCGCCGACACTCACCGCACTTAGCTGGAACTGAAGATCGGTGTGCGGAAACGCCTCGCGAAAGAGGTTGTAGCGCGGCATCAGCCAATGCGTTGCCATGCCGGATGAAATCGAGAGCATCACGACCTCGCGCGTGGCATCCCGTCCGCCGATTTCCTCCAACACGTCCTCGATGGCGTGAAAGGAGCGGGTCGTTACCCGGCTCAGCCGCTCGCCGACCTCGGTCAGCTCCAGATGCGGTCCGGCGCGGGTGAAGAGAGGCTGTCCCAAATGCTGCTCCAGCGCTGCCACTGCGTGGCTGACTGCTGGCTGGGTGATGTTGAGCTCTTCTGCCGCGCGCGAAAAATTCGTCAGCCGCGCCGCGACTTCGAACACGAAGAGCGTGCTGGGGGATGGGAGGTGCCGACGTAGTACCATGAACCTGATTTATACTAACGATGAATCTTTTCAATCTGTTTGGCGCCCGGCCGCAATGCAAGAATTGTCCTTAAGGATACGCGATTTCGTTGATTGATCCCGCAAAACGCTCTTTGCGAGCTGGAACGAAATAGCGGTGCGAGGGAGTATCAGACCAAGCCATGGTAATTAACGCCGAGCGATTGAGAGCGGAAACTCCAGGCTGTCTCGACGGCCTGGTGCACCTCAACAATGCCGGCGCCAGCCTGATCGCCACCCCTGTCGCACAGGCCGTATCGGATCATCTCGCACTCGAACAACGTATCGGCGGCTACGAGGCTGCGGCGCGGGAGAGCCATCTCATCGACGCGGCCTATCAGGCAGCGGCGGACCTCGTTGGCGGCCACAAAACCGAAATTGCACTTCTCGACAATGCAACCCGTGCCTGGCAGGCGGTTTTCTACGCCATGGACTGGCAGCCCGGCGACCGCGTCGTCACCGGCCACGCCGAATACAATTCGAACATGATCGCATTCCGTCACGCAGCTGACCGCTTCGGCATCGAGGTGGTGCTTGCCGGCGACAATGCCCATGGCGAACTCGATCCCGACGCGGTCGAAGCGCTTATCGACAAACGTACCCGGCTGATTTGCGTCTCACACATGCCGACCAATGACGGGCTCATCAATCCGGTCGAAGAGATCGGTGCTATCGCGCGTTCGCACGATATCCCGTTTCTGCTCGATGCTTGCCAGTCCGCCGGCCAGATGCCGCTCGATGTCGGGCGGATCGGCTGCACGATGCTGTCGGCCACCGGGCGCAAATATCTGCGTGGTCCAAGAGGAACCGGCTTCCTGTGGGTTCACCACGACTGGATCGAACGTCTCTCGCCGCATGTGCTCGATATCCGCTCGGCCGAGTGGGTTGCGGTCGACACCTACAAGATTGCCGACAATGCGACGCGCTTTGAGCTTTGGGAGAGCAATGTGGCGGCTCATATTGGCCTTGGCGCCGCATGCCGCTATGCGCTCGACACAGGCGTCGCGGATATCTGGGCGCGCATCTGCGAATTGTCAGACACCTTGAGGACCGAACTCGACACGCTGCCGGGCATCAAGGTTCGCGATCGCGGCCGCGTCAAAAGCGGCATTGTCACATTCTCACATCAGCATATTCCCGCGGAGACGATCGTCTCGCGGCTTCGCAATGAATGGTCCATCAACACCTCGGTTTCCGCCACGCAACTGACGCGGACCGGGCTGATTGAACAGGGGATCACTCAGCTCGTGCGTGCATCCGTACATGCCTACAACACGCACGAGGACATCAACCGGCTTATCGACGCGCTCAACGTGCTTGCCTCGGACCAACCGGATAGGGAACCCGGCCCGGACAAGCTGATGCGCACCGAAAAAGCCGCTATGACCGAGGAGGAATGATCATGAGATACACACCATCCCGCCGACAGCTTCTGCGCGGCGCGGGGACGGCCGGTCTTGCCGCCCTCGCCGCACCGGCCATCATCCGCTCAGCCTTCGCCCAGTCGAAGGAGCTGAATATCTGGGCCTATGACGGTTTCGTCACAGACGAGTTCCGCCGCCGCTTCGAGGAAGAAACCGGCATCAAAACCAATATCCGCCTGGTCACCGATCAGGGCGAGCAGTTCAACCTGATGGCGGCCGAAAACGGCAACTTCAGCGCCGACATCGTGACCTGCGCCGGCCACCGCTTCTACCAGTTCGTTGATGCCGGCTTCCTGGCGCCGATCGACCGATCGCGGCTCGCAAACTGGAACCTGATCGAGGAAGAATATGCCGACGCCTCATGGGTTTCGCGCGCCGGCGAGCGCTGGGGCGTGCCGCTCGTCGTGGTATCGACGGGGCTTCTCTACAGCACCGAGGCTATGGAAAAACCCACCAGCTGGGACGTGATGTTCGACGAGGCGAATGCCGGCCGCACCGCTTATCAGATCCAGGACTTCTTCCAGATCGTGATGAACTATCTCGGCTATGACGGTTCGGCGGCCAGCTATGGCAGCAATGTCGATGTCGCACAGCGCGCTGTGGACGCTACGCGCGATTTCCTGATCGACCACAAACACATGGTGCGCCGCTACTATGAGGCCGCGACCGAAATCCAGCAGATGATGGTAACGGGCGATGTCAGCCTGGCGCAGGCCGGCTCCGGCCCCTCCTCGCAGCTCATCATGGAAGGGCTTCCGGCCGGCTATACGATCCCGCGCGAAGGCGGGCTGGCTTATGCATATGGCTTCAACATCACCAACAACGCCCCCAACATGGCGAATGCCTATGCATTCCTAAATGCTCTTTTGGGCGACCCCGAAAACGGCGCCGAGATCGTACGCTCGACAGGATTGAGCGCCACAATCAAGGGAACTGAGGCACTTCTGTCCGACCAGGAAAAAGAAGCGCTTTCGCTGGCGCCGGAAGAGCGGGCCAGACTGTCATGGGTCAACGTGGAAACCGCTGCCTTCATCTTCGATCTGATCGATACGGCGGCGGAAGAAATCCGCGCTGCCTGATGCTGCTTCGGGGGCGGTTTCCGGGCCGCCCCCTCACCTCGGAGAATGCATTTCCTCATGACGCGACTGCTGGTCAGCCTGCGCAGCTTTGCCCCATACCGGGCCATGCTCGAGCTCTATAGCCGCTCGCCGCTGCTCCGGCTTTGCCTCGTCGCGATCATTCCGGTGCTTTGGATCGGTGCAACCAACATCGCGCCTCTGGCGCAGATGGTCGAGATCAGCTTCTACGAACAATACCCGGTGCGTCAGGGGGAGCCGATCGAATGGACCCTGCGCCACTACGCAGCTTTCTTCGAGCGTTCGCTCTACATAACCGCCTTCGTCCGGTCTTTCGTGTTCGCCAGCCTTGCAACTGTCATTACGCTCGTCGTGGTGTTTCCGGTTGCTTTCTACATTTCCAAAGTGGCGCCGAAACACACGAGCACGCGTCTTCTCCTCCTGGTTATTGCCCCCTTCTGGGTGAGCGAGATCATCCGCAGCTTCGCCTGGATCGTGATGCTCGCCAATCGCGGCGCGGTGAACTCTTTCCTTTCGATGATCGGCCTGCCCGGGACGCCGTTCGAATTGCTCTACAACAACATTTCTCTGACCATCGGCGTCGTCTATCTGACCTCGCTCTACATGCTGTTGCCGCTCTATGCGGCGCTGGAAAAAATCGACGACAATCTGCTGGAGGCCGCCGCAAATCTGGGTGCGCCGGCGTGGCAGCGTTTCACACGCATCGTGCTGCCGCTCTCGCGTGAGGGCATCGTGGCTGGCTGCACGCTGGTCTTCCTGCTGGTGATCGGCCTTTACGCCATGCCGCAGCTTCTTGGCGGACCCAACAACACGCTGTTTGCCGCCACCATCGGGCAGATATTCGCGAAGGCCGGAGACTCCTGGCCACTGGGCAGTGCGTTCAGCATCATCCTGACCGGCTCGGCGCTCGCCTATGTGGGCCTGTTCATTGCTCTCTTCCAGCGCAGGCGTCGCGGAGGTTCGGCATGAACCTGATCCGCCGAATGGCGTTACCCGGCCTGTTCTGGCTGTTCGTCGCCTATCTCTTCCTTCCGCTCGTCGTGATGGCGGCGATGGGCTTTCGGGATTCCAACTTCGTTGCTTTCCCGATCCAAAGCTGGACCACGCAATGGTATCGCGACGTGCTGTTCGATCGCGATATCCTCGCTTCGCTGTGGCTGTCCGCGCAGGTCGCGGTGCTGTCGACTGTGATCTCTATCCTTGTCGGCCTGCCCGTCGCGTTCCTCACCGCCCGCACCTCTGGCCTTCTGCGCGGCGCGCTTGTCGCGCTTGTCGTCCTTCCGGCGTTTTTGCCGGTCGTGGTGTCGGCGATTGCGCTGCGGATATTCATCGGCCGGATCGGGCTCGAAACCGGCATGGTCGCCATCGCCTTCGGGCATGCCGTGGCTTCCATGCCGTTTGTCGTCGTGATGGTGCTGACGCGCCTCAACTCCATGAGCCTCAACATGACCGACGCTGCGCGCAACCTCGGCGCCGACGAAGTCATCGTGCTGGTGCGGATCGTGCTGCCCTATCTGTCGCCGGCGCTGCTTGGCGCGTTCATGTTCTGCATGCTGCTTTCCTTCGAGGATTTCGTGCGCTCGTTCTTCCTTGGCGGGTTCGAACAGACTTTCCCCGTTCTTCTGTTCTCACGGCTTCGCTTCGGTTTCGATCCGGGTCTGGCTGCCATTTCCACCATCATCCTGATCGCAACCACCGGCTTCGGGCTCTACGCCGAGCGCTTCATCCGCAGCCGCCGGCTCGGTCGCGACACCTCCATTTCCGCCACAGGCAATACCCATGACTGACACCGTGCCCGCAATCGAACTGAGAAACATCTCGAAGGCATATGGCGCCTTGCGGGTGATCGACGACGTTTCCTTGCGGGTGGATAAGGGTGTGTTCATCACACTCCTGGGTCCGTCCGGCTGCGGCAAATCCACATTGCTGCGCACGATCGTCGGCCTCTCCCAACCCGACAGCGGCGCAATCCTCGTCGATGGACAGGACATCACACAGGCGGCCGCGCACAACCGGCCGGTGAAGATGGTGTTTCAGGACTATGCGCTGTTTCCGCATATGACCGTGGCGCAGAATATCGGTTTCGGTTGCGAGATGCAGGGCATGAGCCGTGCCGCGACAGCTGAGCGGTGTCGCGAATTGCTCGAGCTGATCCGGCTGCCCGATCTCGGCGGCCGCTACCCGGACGCGCTTTCGGGCGGGCAGCGGCAGCGTATCGCGCTTGCCCGTGCGCTCGCTCCCGATCCCGCTGCGCTGCTGTTAGACGAGCCGCTCGGCGCTCTGGATCTCAAGCTGAGGCAGGACATGCAGCGCGAATTGAAGTCCATTCAGCGCCGCACCCAAAAGACCTTCGTGTTCGTGACCCACGATCAGGAAGAAGCAATGTCGATGTCCGATCTCGTCGCAGTCATGAACAAGGGACGCATCGAGCAGCTCGACACGCCACAGAACATCTATGCCAATCCGGTCAGCGAATTCGTCGCCAGCTTCGTCGGCGCTGCAAACCTGTTCCCGGCGCGGGTTGCCGCGGTGGAGGGCGGTAAAGCCCGGCTCGAAGTCGAAGGCAGCGAGTGGGTCGTGCCTACGCATAGAATTACCTCCGGCGACGGGCTCAAGGCGGGCGACGGCGCGACGGTCGTCATCAGGCCCGAGGCACTTACGGCTGGCGCGAGCCGTGCTACCAACAGGATCCGACTGACCGGAAAAGTGACGGAGCAAACCTTTTTCGGCGACCGGGTGCACCTGCATCTCAGCCTCGCGAGCGGCCAATCGGTGCTCATCGACGCCAGGCCGCAGGCTGTTCAGGCCGGCACCGAGGAAATGACTGTCGAATGCGCGACAGAGGACCTCGCGGTCATCGCAAATGGATGACCGGGGCGCAGCGCATCGAACGCGAACTCTGACTACGGAATAGAAGGACGAAATTGATGGAAATGATCGACGCACGCCGCGTGCATGAGCTGCTCGACTTCAAGGGCCTTATCGCGGCGCTTGAAACGGCCCATCAGGGTGGCATGCCCAAGCAGTCGGACCGGCTGATCTATCAGGAGCCCAACCCGCAGGGGCAGCCGGACATTTTCATCATGCTGCCCGCTTGGCAGCCGCAGGAAGGCATTCTTGCCAAGCTGGTGACCTCGTTTCCGAACAACAAGGCGCGGCACAATCTGCCGACGGTTAACTCGGTCTACGTGTTCATTAATGCCGATACAGGCGTGACCGAGGCCGTGATCGACGGCGAGTCCGTGATCTTCCGCAAGACATCGTCGGACTCCGCGCTTGGCTCGAAGCTTCTTTCGCGCCCCGACGCCGAAACGATGCTGATGATCGGCGCCGGCGGCCTCGCGCCCTATCTTGTCGAAGCGCATCTGACGGCCCGCCCAAGCGTCAAATCCGTGATGATCTGGAACCGCACGGCTGCGAATGCGGCGGCTCTGGCAGACAAGCTTGGCGAGCGGGGCATAGCCGCGCGCGCGGTCGATGACCTCGACGCAGCTGTGTCTCAGGCGGACATCATATCCAGCGCGACAATGGCGGAAACTCCGCATCTGAAAGGCAAGTTGCTGAAGCCCGGCGCACATGTCGATCTCGTCGGTTCCTTCACGCCGGAAATGCGCGAGGCCGATGACGACGTGCTCACGCGCGCATCGGTATTCGTCGACCACCGCCAGACCACGACACGCTCCGGCGAGTTTCTCGGCCCATTCGAACGTGGCGTGATCGCGCCCGACGATGTGCGCGGCGATTTGTTCGAGCTCTGCCAGGGCAAAGTCAAATGCCGTCAATCGGCTGACGAGATCACGATGATGAAGAACGGCGGCGGCAGCCATATCGACTACTACGTGGCCAAATATCTCATGGACCGCCACCACGGCCGCCCCTTCACCACAAGCTGCGCGAGTTAAGCCAACAAATGGCCAGGTGATGTCATGGAGCTACCCAGGAGATTGATGCCGTCCATGCCGGGGCTGATCGCTTTCGAAGCGACAGCCCGCCATCTGAGTTTTGCACAAGCCGCCAAGGACCTGTCACTTTCGCAGGGCGCGGTGAGCAAACGGGTGCGCCAGCTTGAACAGGCACTGGGCGTGGCGCTTCTGGCTCGCAACAACCATCATGTACATCTGACCGAAATCGGCAGCTCCTACCTGCCCGAGGTTCGTGCGCTGCTCGGACAACTCGAGGCCTCCACCCGGACATTGATCAATCGCGCCCAGGGCAAATCCGCTATCACGATCGCCGTCCTGCCTGGGTTTGCAACACATTGGCTGATCCCGCGGCTCGGAGAATTCACGCGCCGGCATCCCGACATACTGGTCAATCTGGAAAGCCGCCTGAAACCGTTCGACCTCGCTGCCGAACACATGGATGGCGCATTTCATTTCGGCACGCCGCACTGGCCCGAAGCCAAGGTCTCCAGACTGTTCGGCGAATATCTCGTGCCTGTGGCAAGCCCCGATATGCTGCGCTCGCGCCGGGCCAACTGTCCGGCAGCTCTGCTTGACGAAACGCTTCTTCATCTCAGCAGCCGGCCAGGTCTGTGGTGCGAGTGGTTCGAGATGACCGGCCATTCGCAGAGCCAGCCCATTGGAGGCCCCAGCTACGATCAGTTTTCGATGATCATCGCGGCGGCTGTGCACGGCCAGGGCGCGGCCATCATACCGCGCTTCATGATCGAAACAGAGCTGCGCGAAGGCAGCCTGGCTGTCTTGTTCGACCGTCCGGTGGAGAGCGACCGGTCCTATTATTTCGTCACGCCGCTGCATGCCTGCAGCGATCCCCATGTGGTTGCCTTTGGCGAGTGGGTTGGCGAATGCGCAGCCGAATATGCCGAAAGGCCATGCAACGAAGGCTGGAGCCACCGCCGGAACGGCAAGAATAGTCAACGGGCTATTCCAAAAAGCGATTTGCCGGCTGCGTGACGCGGCGGCATAGTTTTACCCATTCCGTCTACGACCCAGGCGGTCAGACGGAACGGTTCAGAGCAGGATCAGACGGCGATCGGCCGCGCACCCGCGCGCGCTGAACCGGATGGTCTTTGCCCAAACGGGAGGAAGACAAAATGAAACACAGGATCAAAAGCGCTTTGCTCGCCGGCGCTGTGGCATTTGCCGCACCGCTTGGCGCACAGGCTCAGGACGAGATCAGCTTCCTCGTCATCGACTATGAGGCGCCGGGTATGGGCGATTGGTGGCAGCTGCTGGTTTCGACCTACGAGAAGAACACCGGCAACAAGGTTGTGGTGCGCAACACGCCGGCCAGCGAATATTACGAGCAGCTGCTCATTCAGGCCGCCAGTGGCACCGGGGCCGATATTCTGATCGTCAATCCGAACAATCTCGGCGAGATGCTGGCTGCCGATCAGCTTATGCCGCTTAGCGACATGATCGCGAAGTCCGGGCTCGATGACAGGATCGTCGAAGGCGGCTGGGACAGCCTGACGGTTGACGGCACGACCTATGCGCTTCCCATCACCGGGCGCACGCTCGAGCTGATCTACAATAGCTGCTACCTCGAAGAGGCCGGGTTCAGCGAACCGCCCGAGACTCCGCAGGAGTTTCTCGATTACGCCAAAGCGCTCACGATCACCGACGATTCGGGGCGGGTGACGCGTTACGGCGCGAATATGGTCAATGCCAATGAAGACCCGACCTACGAGATGCTGCTGATGTGGTCGATCGCGCATGGCGGTTCTTATTCGGACGAAGACGGCAACTTCACGCTCGATTCCCAGCCGGTGATCGACGGCCTGAACCACATGAAGGCGCTGTACGATGCCGGTGTGGTGCCAAAGGGGATGACGGAGACCGACCAGCGCTCGCTGTTCGCAACCGGCGGAACGGCAATGACGATCGATGGGCAGTGGCAGTTCCCGTTCATCGAAAAGAACAACCCGGACAATTTCGACTGCTACACATCGGCGATGCATCCGTGGGACGGCCCTGGCACGGGCGGCGTCAACATGGCGCTCGCAATCAACGCATCCACCGATGCGCCGGAGGCCGCCTGGGCGTTTCTTGAAACCGCCGCCAGCGAGGAACTGCAATCCGCATTCTCCGACCACAGCCCGTATATTCCTTACGGCGTCGGAGCGCTGACGGACGAGCAGCGGGCTGCACGGCCCTATCTCGAGCCGTGGATCGCCAGCAGCGGCAACGCACATCCTGTCGCCATTCCGGGCCATGCCGACCAGTTCAACGAGATCTGGCCGATCGTGGTCGATGCAATCCTGCTGACCCTGCGCGACGGGATGCCGGCTGAGGAATCGCTGGCGCAGGCGCAGGCCCGGCTAGTCGAGTGCTGCTCGAACTGACGCATTTGGCGGGCCTGAGATGACGACCCTGTCGCACTCCCAGGACGGCAAACGCCCCGGCAATCCGCCGGGGCGTTTGCGCCGCTTCATGACTGAAGGGCCGGGCTTTGCCGTGCTGATGCTGTTGCCGGCGCTGCTGGTGCTCGGCTTCGTCATCGGGCTGCCGATGATCAAGGCGGTGATCCTGAGTTTTGACACGATCACCCTGCGCCGACCGGCCGCCGCCGGCACGATCGGACTGCACAATTATTCACGGCTTTTGTCCGACCCCGATGCCTGGGGCGCCGTGCTGCGCTCCGCGCTTTATATGCTGGGCACAGTCGCCGGGTCGGTTTCGCTGGCGCTGGGCGCTGCACTTTTGACTCACCGCGTGATCAGGCTGCGCGCCCTTGCACGGCTGACATTCCTCCTGCCCTGGACAGTGCCGGCCGTCGTCACGGCGCTGGTGTGGGGCGTGATGTATGACGGCAACTTCGGCGTCATCAACCGGCTGCTGGATGTCGTGCCGTTCGTGAGCGGACATGACTGGCTGATCGACCGGCAGACTGCCCTGTTCGCCCTCATCATTGCGCAGGTTTGGAACGAATTTCCGGTCGCTTACATCTTCTTTCTCGCCGGTCTCCATTCCATTCCCGAGGAGCTTTATGAGGCGGCCAAGATCGACCGGGCCGGCGCCTTTGCGCAGTTCCGTTTCATCACATTGCCGCAGCTGCGCTACATTATAGCGGTCATCGTGATCCTGCTGATGATCCTGGGCTTCAAGGCCTTTCCGATCATCTTCATTCTGACCGGCGGCGGGCCGGCCGGCGCCACCGAGACGCTGACGGTGCTCACCTACAACACCGCGTTCCGCTCGCTCGACTTCTCCTATTCGGCCACGCTCGGCATCCTGGCGGTTCTGGTTTCGCTGGTTCTGGTGTTGGGCTATCTGCGCGTGATGGCGCGCGCCGACACAGGCAAAGGGGGCGCCGTATGACCCACGGGCGCCGCCGCGCGAACCTAATGGTCGCCGACGTTCTGAAGGCCGGTGGGATCGTCGTGCTTGGCTGCGCGGTGCTGTTTCCGATTTATTGGATGGGCGTGATTGCGCTCACCCCGACCGGCTTCAGCCGCAGCCTGTCCTCCGTATTTCCTTCGGACGTGACGCTTGAAAACTTCGTCACCCTGTTCACCGAGCGCCCGATGCTGCAATGGCTCTGGAACAGCATCGTCGTTGCGACCCTGTCCTCCTTCCTGTCACTGGCATTCGGCACCTCCTGTGGCTATGCGCTCAGCCGCCTGAAGTTCCGTGGCGCTGGGCTGGTGCTGATCCTTGTTCTCGCCACGCAGATGATGCCCGCAACGAGCATCGTGGTGCCGCTCTACATTCTTTTCCGCGATTTCGGCCTCCTCGACACCATGCAGGGAATGGTGCTGGGGCACATTTCGCTGGTCGCACCGCTGGCGATCTGGATGGCCAAGGGCTTTTTCGACAGCATTCCTGCCGATCTCGAAGGTGCCGCGCGCATCGACGGATGCACGCGCCTGAGCGCCTATTGGTACGTTGCGCTGCCGCTGGCGATGCCTGGCCTTGCCGCGATCTTCATCTACGGTTTCGTGACCAGTTGGCACGATTTCCTGTTCGCAAAAACACTCATCAACTCGCAGTCGCTATGGACCGCCGCGACGGGGATTTCTTCATTCCGTGGCGAATATTTCACGCTGCACGAACTTCAAATGGCGGCGGCGCTGACCTTCGCGCTGCCTGTGGTGGTCGTGTTTCTGGTGATGCAACGCCGCATTGTTTCCGGCGCGCTGTCGGGCAGCGTCCGGTAACTTCCCGATCCAAAGAGCAAGCAGATGGCAGATGTAGCATTCAGAGGCGTTGAAAAGACATTCGGGAACCTCACCGTCATCCACGGCGTGAACATCGACATTGCCGATGGCGAGCTCGTTGTCTTCGTTGGTCCTTCCGGCTGCGGCAAGTCCACGCTTTTGCGCATGCTCGCCGGGCTGGAAGAAAGCACGGGCGGCAATATCACCATAGGTGACGATGTGGTCACCGGGCTGCCGCCCAAGGACCGTGACATCGCGATGGTGTTTCAGAACTACGCGCTCTACCCGCACATGACGGTTGCTGAAAATATTGGCTTCCCCCTGCGCATGCAGGGCATGAGCTCTGGCGAGCGGCGGGAGCGTGTGACAGAAGCCGCGGGTCTGCTCGGTCTCGAAACCTATCTCGAGCGGTACCCACGCGAACTTTCCGGCGGCCAGCGCCAGCGTGTTGCCGTCGGCCGCGCGATCGTACGCAAGCCGCGCGCATTCCTCTTCGACGAGCCTCTGTCGAACCTCGACGCCGCCTTGCGGGTTCAGATGCGCAAAGAGGTGAAGCTGCTGCACCGGCGGCTGGGCGCAACGATGATTTTCGTCACGCATGATCAGGTCGAAGCCATGACGCTGGCGGATCGTATCGTCGTTCTGCGCGACGGCCGGGTCGAACAAACCGGCACGCCGGAGGACATCTACAAGCGGCCGGCCAACAGCTTCGTTGCAAGCTTCATAGGCTCACCGCCGATCAACCTCGTCGAGGGCGCTGTCCACACAGGGCCGACCGGGCCGTATCTGGTGCCGAGGGCCAATCCCGAGATTGCCATCCAGCTTCCCTCCGGTCTCGACTATGCGCCGGCCCAGGAGATCACTCTTGGCGTGCGCCCCGAACACCTGACTTTACGCAACAAGACCGGCGAGCTCGGTCTGGAAGGCAAGGTCGTATTTTGTGAAAATAGTGGTCAAGAAAGCGCCGTGACGCTGGACCTTGGTGGCCTTCAACTCATAGCAAGTCTATGGGGAGACGATCCGCCGACGATCGGGCACCGAACCGGTCTGGAAATCCAGACCGCCAATATGCTCCTCTTCGACGCGGCGGGCCAACGGATCGAACCGAAGGCGACAATGTAACTTCAGGAAACGCGTATGCTGAGCGATCGCGGTCATGACAATCTGTGGGCGCGAACCGCTCTCGAAGACGATCCATTCGTTCCGCTTGCATCGGATGTCGACGCCGATGTTGCGATCATCGGGGCCGGCTTCACTGGTCTCTCGACGGCACTGCATCTGGCCGAACGCGGTCTGAAGCCGGTTGTGATCGAAGCACACGGCATCGGGCATGGCGGTTCGGGCCGCAATGTCGGCCTCGTGAATGCCGGTATGTGGGTCAAACCCAACGATCTGATTGAGGCACAGGGCGAAGAGTGGGGACAGCGCCTTATCTCGGCATTGGGCGACGGCCCGAAGCTCGTCTTCGATCTGGTGGATCGATTCAACATTGCCTGCGAGGCGGAGCGGAAGGGCACGCTTCATTTGGCGGTTGGCGACAAGGGTCTTACAGATTTGCGCGACCGCGAGGCCCAGTGGCAAGCGCTTGGCGCACCGGTGAAACTGCTGGACGCGGACACCGCGACCCGGCTGACCGGAGCCAATGGCTTTCGCGGTGCGCTTCACGATGCACGGGCCGGAACGATCCAACCCCTCGGCTACGCGCGCGGGCTTGCGCGGGCAGCGGCGGCCGCGGGCGCACGCATCTTCACGCATTCTCCGGCGACGAGCGTCGGGAAAGCTGGCGATGGCTGGCAGATCGAAACGCCCGGCGGCGCCGTGCGCGCGATCTGGCTGGTGCTGGCAACCAACGCCTACACCGACCCCGCGCAGCCTGGGCTACTGGCCGCACCACAGCAAGAACTGACGATCCTGCCCTTCTTCCAGTTTGCGACCCGGCCGCTCCCCGCTGAGCTTGCGGAACGCATTCTTCCTGAGCGGCACGGCTGCTGGGACACGCGGCTGATCATGACTTCGTTTCGCCGCGACCACGGAAACCGGCTGATATTCGGCAGCGTGGGATCGCTCGAAACATGGTCTCTGGTGGCGCAGCAGTCTTTCGCGCGGCGCTCTCTGAAGCGGCTCTTTCCCTTCGTCGGCCATATCGAGTTCGAGGCACGGTGGCATGGCCAGATCGGCATGAACAAAAGCCATCTGCCGCGATTTCATGTGTTCGCCGACAAGGCGATCGGGGTGTGCGGTTTCAATGGCCGGGGGATCGCGCCGGGCACGGTGTTCGGTAAGCAGATGGCGGCTTTCATCTGCGGTGAGAACGAGATGGCGCTGCCCACAACACCGGTCGAGCAGGCCAGCCTCCCTACCCTGCGCACGCTCTCATACCGCCTCGGCAGCGCCGCTGCGCATATGGTGTCGGGGTTCGGGCGCTAGCCGATTAAGCGCTCAGCCGGTGACCTCACAGGTCGACCGTCACGACGCCGTCTTTCTCGGCCGCGCGGCTCTGGCACAGGATAATTGCGTCGCGTCGCTGCGCCTTCGAAAGAACGAAGTCGCGGTGTTCGACCTCACCCTCCACGAGCCCGCATTTGCAAACACCGCATATACCGTCGGAGCATTTGATATCGATGTTGATGCCGTTTTCGGCCAAGACGTCGGTCGCGGATTTGTCAGCGGGCACGAGAAGCTCCCGCCCGCTGCGCGCCAGCCGCAAGGTAAAGTCGTGGTTCACATAGTCGGGCAGGTCCGGAACCGAGAAATATTCCAGATGGCGTGCTTCCTCCGGGAATCCGGCCTGCTCCGCGGCTGACATCACCGCATCCATGTAGCGGTCCGGCCCGCAGGTGTAGACATGCTGGCCTTCGCGATAACCACCCAGAATTTTCGTAAGGTCGGCGCGCGACCCTTCGTCCGACACGTGGAGCCTCACCCGGTCTTTCCAGGGTACGGCCTCGAGGTCATTGAGATAACCGGCCGCCTGGCGAGATGGCACCGAATAGTGCAGTTCGAAATCGCCGCCGATTTCATGCAGCCGATGCGCCATCGCGATCATCGGCGTGATGCCGATGCCGCCGCCCATCAGGAATGAACGTTGCGCGCCCTCGTCCAGCGGAAAATGGTTGATCGGCCGCGAGATGAAGACCTTCCGTCCTTCGCTGAAGATGCGGTGCATCAGCCTGGACCCGCCCCGCCCGTCATCCTCGCGCAGTACACCGATCTGGTAGACCGAGCGGTCGGCTGGATTGCCGGACATCGAATATTGGCGCAGGAACTCCGGCGCCACGACCACGTCGAGATGTGCTCCGGCCTCCCATTCGGGCAGTTCGCCGCCGTCGATCGCCCGCAGCTCGAACTTGGTCACGTCGGCGCACATCTTTTCGGCTTTCGAAACCACGACCCGCAGAACCGGGCTTTCGCCTGCCGCCGTGTAGCGGTGGACCATGCTGTCGTCGCCGCGCTTCAGGCGCTCGCGATACTCCTCCGCGGTCACCATCGCCTGATAGGCTTCGATGCCTGCCTCGCGATCCATCGGGAACGGATAAGGATATGGGTGCGGCGCGAGATTGGCCGGGTAAACGGCCAGCGTCTGGTCCTCATATTTGAGGTCGAGGTCACGCTGCAGGTCGCGCGCGTTCACCTCCTTGTCCGTCGGGTGATAAGCGCCATCCGCGCCGAGCTCGATGTCCCACCACCATTTCTTGACAGGATTCAACCCGCCATTGCCAACCATATCGTCCAGCCGCGCGAGCGCGGGCGCGGCGGCCGGCACCTTCATCGCGGCCCAGCGGAACGGCTTTTCGCTGAACAGGCCTTCGAGGTTCCAGGGACAGGTCTTCATGCAGCGCCCGCACATCGCGCCGCCCGGCGTGGTGATGCGGTAGGTCGCGCATTTCTGACTGTCGGATTTCCAGATCTCGTAGCCGTTGAACATCAGCTTCGGTCCGGCCGTGATCGCGCCCGACGGGCACTCGCGGGCGCATTTGTTGCAGGCCTCGCAAAACGCCTGCAAGCCGAAATCGATGGGGCGGTCATGCTCCATCGGCATGTCCGTTGTCACCACGCCGGATTTGAGGCGCGGCCCGAGAAACGGGTTCAGGATGACCTCGCCGATGCGGCTCACCTCGCCGAGCCCCGACAGCAGCAGCAGCGGCGGCTGCAGCACTTCGCCGTCGAGCACAGTGTGCGCCTTCGCCTTGTAGCCGAGATTGCGTATCTGCTTGGCGATCACACCGCCGAGCAGCGAAAACCGCAAATAGGCGCGCATGGATTGGGCGACCGAAATCCAGTCGTCGCCCGAAGCGCCTTCCATCGTCTCGTAACCCTGATCGATGATCATGCTGATCGCCTGATCATGCGGCGGCTCAATCGGCGCGCCGGTAGCATCGTGGCTGTACCAGGTCCAATCCGGACAGCGCGAAATGCCTACAGCGTCGACGCCAAGAAAATAGGATGCCGCCTTGATTGCATCGGCATTTTCGCGCGCGTCATCCGGCTTGGGGCCGGCCTCGGAAGCGCCATCCTGCAAAAGCACAAATGCGCCGAGGGCCCGACGCTGGGCCATCGAGGGGGCAGCCTTGCGGGCATAGTGGCCGCCCTTCGCACCCTCCTGCACCGCCGGCCCCATGTCGCCGAACTGCGCCCGCGCGAACATGTCGGTGCGTTTGGGCACACGCGCTACGCGCGCCTCGTCGATATAGGTCGTCGGGTTCTCTACCCGTTTCAGAGTTTCGAACGGGTGCGGGCCCATGCGAAACTCGCGCTTCGCGAATGGGTCGCGGTTGAGCGCGTTTTTGCGGAACCCCGCGCCCAGCCACCAGGCCGGTCCCTCGGTGCGGAACCAAGGCTGCTCGGCGCGCGAGAGCAAGGGACGGTCCGGTGATAACTCGAGATCGGTCGTGACCACCGCAACGCCGAACCGGCTGCCGAGATAAGGCACCCAAAGCGCATCCCCATCGACGGCTGCGAGCCCCGCCGCCACGGTCGCTACATTCAGGTCGATATCGCTCGAAGACGCGGAATGCGCCACCGCATCCCAGCCGAGCAACCTTATGTAGTTGGCGATTACGATCGCGGTCTCGGTCGCGCGCATGCACGCGGCATGTTGCGCGGTGTTTTTCAGCCAGCCGGTACCTTTTTCCCCGGCACGCGGATCGCGCGGCATTTCGTAGAGAAATACGAGGCAATGGGTGTGGCCAGCGATCGAGGAAGGCGGCGCCTCCATCGATTCCTTCAGATCGGCCATGATCATGTCGATGCCGGAAGCCAGCGTCTTGGTCTGGCGAGTACGCAACTCCTCGGCGAGCCGGTCTATGCCGGGATTGCGCACCGGCTCGCTCAGACGCGCGGCATCGGGCAGCAGCCCGGCACCCACCATCGCCGCATCGCTGAAATAGGCGAAGGACTTCAGATGCTGTGCCCGCTCGGCCGGATCGTCGGGAATGGTTGACCGTTTCGGGCTCGTGATCCCGTCGCGGATCGCATCCATCATTGCCTGATATTCGTCCATGGCGTTGACGAGCGACAGCGGGTCCTCCGGCCGCAGGAACGACAACGGCTTGAATTTTGGCACTGCCGAATAGTCCGGCGTGCCGCCGCGCTCGAGACGCTCGAGCGGGTATGGACCGAGATGAACCGGCCTGTTCTTGTCGGAGAAAAAACGGATGTTCATTTCAGTTCATGCTCCTTAGCCGAACATCGTATCGGGCAGCAGGAGCGCGATATCCGGCACCATCAGCACGAGAATTACAGCCAGCAGCATCGCGAACCAGAACGGCCAGATGCCACGGAAAATCGTATTGAGCGGCACGCCATCGGCGATGCCCTTCACGACAAATACGTTGATGCCCACAGGCGGTGAGATCAGCCCCATTTCGAGCGCGATGACCATGAGCACGCCGAACCAGATCAGGTCCACGCCGGTCGCCTGCAGGATCGGCTGCACAAGCGGTACGGTCAGAACCAGAATGGCGAAACCGTCGAGGAACATGCCGAGCACGATGAACAGCAATAGAATTGCGATCACGACCTGCGTTCCCGTGAGCCCCAAATCGGCCACCCACCCCGTCAGCGCCGTGGTGACGCCGGTGAAACCGATGAAGGTCTTGAACACGAAAGCGCCGAAGAGGATGAGGAACACCGTGCCGGTGGACGACAGGGTGCTCGCAGCCACCTCCTTCACGTTCGGCCAGGTCAATGCCCGCCGCAGGATCGTGACCAAAAGCGCCAACAAAGCCCCTATGCCCGCCGCCTCGATTGCGGAGAACACCCCGGCATAAATGCCGCCGATGGTGAGCACGATAATGCCGATGATCCAGCCTGCCCGGGCCAGCGCCCGCCAGCGCGCGGCGAGCGCCACCTTGTCGGCGCCCTGCGGCGCTTTTTCCGGGTTGCGCAGAACCGTCAGCCAGATCGCGACGATAAACAGGAAAGTCAGCAGAAGCCCCGGCAAAACGCCTGCCATGAAGAGCCTGCCGATCGATTCCTCGGTCAGGATCGCATAGACGACAAAGCCTGCCGATGGCGGGATCAGAATACCCAGCGTACCGCCGGCAGCGATCGCGCCGGTCGCCAAGCCGTTGTCGTAGCGATACCGCTGCATTTCCGGCAGGCTCACGCGGCCCATGGTCAGCGCCGCGGCGAGCGACGAGCCGGACAACGCGGAGAACCCGGCGCAGCCCACGATAGTGGCAGATGCCAGACCCCCTTTAAGGTGCCCGAACCAGGCATGCGCTGCCGAATAGAGATCGCGGCTCATGCCCGAGACACCGGCGAGGTTTCCCATGAGAATGAACAGCGGCAGGATGGTCAGCGAATAGTTCGCCGCCTCTCCGAAAATCTCGGTCGCGATGACCGGGAGAGCGGCCGGCGGGCGGATCATCCAGATACCGCCGGCGCCAACCGCCATCATCGCCAGGCCGACCGGCACGCGAATGAAGAGCAGGAAGAACAGCGCGCCGAACCCCACCAAAGCAAGCGTCGATCCAGCCATTATTCGGCTACCTCGTTCGGGTCTTCACCCGCCCAATGTGCGAGGCCGATCATAAGATGCATGAGTGTTACCGCCGCATAGATGCCGAGGCCTACGCCCAGGGCGTAGAAAAACGGCTTGTGCAATATTCCGAGATTCGAGGTCATTGCCCCGCATGCAATGCCGCATGCGCCTTTCTGGAAGAGCGCATAGGTGGCAAGCGCAAGTATGACGAATGACACCAGACGCGCGGCGATGTCGGTGATGCGCGTCAGCCCGCGTCCGCCAGCCCAGCCGATCACGTTGACGCTGACATGGGCGCCGCGCCGCGACCCCCAGGCGATAGCGCCTGCCACGGTCACGGTCAAAGCCATGGTTGCAACGTCCTCGATCCCGAAGATCGGGTCCCTGAGCACATAGCGCCAGAAGACCCCGATCACGGTGACGGCGGCGAGCACGGCGAGCGCCAGCGAACCGGCGACAGCACTCGCCACCGCCAAAGCATCGAGGATGCGTTCCAACCGCCGCAGAAGCAGCGGCGTTTCGATCATCCGTCGGTACCCTGCATGAGCGACATCACCTGCGCCCCGGTAAGACCCTGCCCCACTTCGGAAGCCAGCCACTCATCCATTGCCGGCTGAATGGCAGCGTCCCAGCGGGCGCGCTCCTCGGCGTCGAGCTCGATGATCTCGACCCCGGCAGCGGCCGAAACGTCGATCCCCTTCTGGCCGATTGCGCGGTACATTTTCGCCCCTTCCATGGAGAGCCACTTGCCGGAAGCCTCGTCGACCCAGGCCTTTTCCTGATCCGACATGCCGTCGTAAAGCGCGCGGTTCATCAGGAGTACGAAGGCAGAGCCGGCACCTGGCACATTGGTGGTGATATAATTGGCAGGCTCGCTCAGCTTGAACGACAGTGCCGCCGATGGGTCGATCGACACGACATCGACAACGCCGTTGCTCAGATTCTGATTGATCACGCTCACGGGCTGGCTAACGGCCGATGCTCCAAGCGCCTCGGTGAAAGGAATATCTTGCGCTGAGGTGACGCGCACGACGAGGCCTTTGATGTCCTCAAGCGTCCGGATCGGCTTGTCCTTGGTGAAAAGCACCTGAGGTTCATTCGCCCAAAGCGCGAGGATTTTCGCGTCGAACTCTTTCTCGATCGGCTCGATCGCACGCCACATGGCTTCCGTGCATTCAACCGCGTCGGCGCACATGCCAGGCGTGGTGACCGAGGTGGTGATCGGGAACAGCTGCGCGGTGTAGCCCGGCAGATGGAAGGCTATGTCGGCCACGCCATCAAGCAGGATCGAATATTGCTTCGGCGGCGAAGAATTCAGCGCCCCGCCCGGAAACATGCTGACCGTCAGTTCGCCGCCCGACACTTCGGCCAGCTTTTCGGCGAAGGGCGTGAAGACGGCCTTGTTCATCGGGTGTGTCGGCCCCATGAAATATGCCAGCGCAAGGTCGCGGGCCTGCGCCGCTGCTGCCGTCATCGCTACGGATGCGGCAAGCGCAATTGTCGCTATCAGTTTTTTCATTCATTCCTCCCAATGCCGGTTGGTCGAGGGCCCCAGCTTGTTGCGCCCGTGGTCTTTGCTCCCAGCAGGGCGAACCGGCAAGCAACGCCCCATTTGAGGAAGTCTGTCACAAAACGTATTCATATTTAAAGTGAAAATAGCGACAATGACCGAAATTCGATGTGCGATTGCACAAAACGTATCCATTTGAGGCCGATTCGATGGCACTTAGAAGCGAAAATGTCCTCGCGATCGTACGCAACCAGATTATTCGCGGCGACCGTCAGCCAGGCGAGCGCATCACTGAGGCTGCAGTTGCGGCGGAACTTGGCGTTTCACGCACGCCCGCACGCACCGCGCTCGCCGCGCTCGCCGCGGAAGGGCTGATCGAAAAGCGCACCGGCCGCGGCTTCACAGTCGGCCACATCACCACGGCGGATGTCACCAAAGCGATCGAAGTGCGTGCTTCGCTCGAAAGCCTCGCCGCCGGACTTCTGGCGGATCGAGGGATGAGCGACGCCGTGGAGACGACGCTTCTGGGGGTGATCGACTCGACCCAAACGCTGCTCGACAGCGACGACCCCGACCCCGACCTTCTCGACAGCTACAGCGCCTGGAACAAGATCTTCCACGAAACGATCATGCAGAGCTGCGGCAACGAGCTTATTGGCTACGCCTTCGAGCGCATCGCAATGCTGCCGATGGCAGCGCTCGGAACGCTTGCCTTCGACCACTCCGATCTCAAACGCCAGCGCATGCGACTCACCGTCGGCCACTCCCAGCATGTGATCCTGTTCGACGCCTTCAAACAGCGCGACCGGCTGCGTGCAGAAGCGGTGATGCGCGAACACTCGCTGGCGACGCTGAACTATTCCGACCTATTTGTCCGGGACCGTTATGGGCGCGATAAATCGAAGGCGCGAAGCGTGTGACGCCTCGACTTCCTAAACGAGAAAGCCCGCCGGGCCGGTGATCGTGTGCGAGGCGGCAAACGCTTCGAGGCCCTCATAGCCCAGATTGCGGCCGATGCCGGAGTTCTTGAACCCGCCGAACGGGCCCCGGCTGTCCTGCGCCATCGGTCCATGACCGTTCAGGTAGGTGTAGCCTGCCTCCAGCTGCCGCGCGAGCTTCACCGCCCGGTCGGCATCCGGCGTCCAGACAGACGAACAGAGCCCAAACTCACTGTCATTCGCTTTTGCGATCGCTTCGTCGTCGGTCGCGAATTTGAGGATCGGCAGGCAGGGGCCGAACTGCTCCTCACGCACGACCGAGAGGGACGGGTCTGGATTGTAGATCAGCGCCGGCTTCTGGAAATAGCCGCCGCCCCGATATAAGTCCCCGTCCGGCACCTGGCCGAGTTCCTTCACGTCGGCGCCCTTGCCGCGCGCCTCGGCCAGCATGTCGGTCACGACCTTGAGCTGCTGGACGTTGTTGACCGGCCCCATCGTCGTTTCCGGGATCAGACCGTCGCCGACGACCGCGCGCTCGCAGGCTGCGGTCAGGCCGTCGACCACTTCATCATAGCGGCTTTCGTGGACGTAAAGGCGCTTCAGCGCCATGCAAATCTGGCCCGAGGACGCGAACGCGCCCCAGTACATTTTCTCAAACACCTCGTCGTTCAATTCGGCATCGTCGAGCACAAGTGCGGCGTCGTTGCCGCCAAGCTCGAGCGTCACCGGGGTCAGATTGTCGGCGGCCAACTTCATGATATGCCTGCCGACCGGCACGGAACCGGTGAAATTCACCTTGCGGACCAGCGGGTGCCCAACCAGCGCATCGCCGATCTCGCTACTTAAGCCGGAGACAACGTTCAGCACGCCGGGCGGCAGCATTTTGGCGATGATCTGGAGTGTGAGAACCGGCGCCATGGCAGAATTTTGCGCCGGCTTAACCACCACCGTGTTGCCGGTGACAAGCGCCTGCGGCAGCTTCGCTCCAAGAATGGAAAGCGGCCAGTTCCACGGCACGATTAGCGCCGCCACGCCGCGCGGCTGGCGGGTGATAATGGTGTCGAATTGCGGCCCGGCGCCGGCCGGACCCATGACCTCATCCTTGGACATGCGCTCGCCGAACGCGGCCGCCAGCATGAAGCGATCGCCGAGGCGGCTCATTTCCAGCAGCGTTTCGCGCGCGATCTTGCCGTGCTCGCGGGTGAAGAGGCGCGAGCGGTATTTCACGTCGTCCTCATCGGCGGTCAGCGCCTTGGCGATCTCGCGCAGGCGGTCTGCCCGCTCCTCCCAGCCAAGCGCGGCCCATGCAGGAAAAGCGGCGTGCGCGGCGCGGACAGCCTCGTCCACGTCTTCGACACTGGCCGCCGCCGCATGACCGACCAGCTCCTTCGGGCGGGCCGGGTTATAGAGGTCGTAGGTCCTGCCGCCAGAAGCGGCACGCGCCTCGCCGTTGATGAAGATGTCGGTGGTGACGATCTGGTCCATATTGCTCATGGCGTTCTCCTCCCGTCAGAACTTATCCATGTTCTCCCGCTTTTCGAAAGTCACAGAACCGGATTGGAGATCGAGCCGGGGGCCAAGGCCGATAACGGAAGCGCGTTCGCGGATATCAGCGTCCTAGTTGCAGCAGCGCATCGGGTGACATTTTCCGCTCACCGCGCTCGATCGCGTGAACCGCTTCACTCAGCCTTTGAAGATGCGGTACCGGCACACCGTTCTTGCCCGCAAGTCTGATGACTTCGTCGATCAGCCCGTCCATCTCAGTTTCGCGCTTGTGGATCGCGAGGTCGCGCCAGATGCCCGTGCGCTTGTTGTCGTGTCCCGACCAATAGCGGCGCTGAGCCTGCCACGAGACCTGCTGTGCTGCCTCAGTTCCGCTTTGCAAATTAAAAGCTTTGGGATCGAAACCGTCGGTCGTTTCCATGTCGATGCCGAGCTTTTCGGCAACGGAGACCGTCTCGCCGCACAGAAGCGCCAAAATGCGGCGGCGTTCGGGATCGTCATAGACATCGGGAACGTCGAGATCCGTGATTGCCGTACCGAAATAGACCGCGCCGAGCGCCATTTTCGCCCATAGAAATCCGAATATGTTGTCTGTTGCCTGAACCGGTTGCTGAACGCTGAGCGTCTGCGCCAGGTCGGAGAGGCGGTCCGTCATTCGCCCGTCGAGCTCGCCCAGCTTGAAGCTGCCGGCACCGCCATATTTCACATGTCCGGGTTCGACATAGAAGCCGCCAAAGGTGAGATACGCGCCGATGACCCGATCCGCGCCCAGAGCGTCGGACAGCTTGTATTCCTCAAGGCCGTTTTGCAGCGACACGACACAGCCGTCGGGCGCAAGAACGCGCTTCAGGAGTGGAACGGCGTCGACGGTATGGCGCGCCTTCACTGCCAGCAAGATTGAGTCGTATGAGCCGTCGATCTCCTCAGGCGTTGAGATACTGGGCTTAATTGTTGCTTCCAGGGCACCCGAGAGCCTCAATCCGCCGTCGCGGACCGCTTCGACATGGGCCGCGTTCGTCTCCGCAAACTGAACGTCGTGGCCGGCGCGCGCCAGATGCACGCCTGTGATCGCACCTATTGCACCGGCGCCGACAATCAGGAAGCGGCGCGTCACCGCAATTGCCTCGTGAGCGGCATATGCGTGCGGCCGCAATGAGTGCCGCCAGTGACTTCCAGGATTGCGCCTGTTGTCCATTCCGATCGATCGCTTGCCAGGAACGCCGCTGCCTCTCCGATGTCGGCCGGGCTACCCGTGCGCCCGATCGGAGTGCTCCGCAGGGTCATGTTCACATAAGGATGCGCATCCTCGCTCTCTTCGTGCATCACGTTGTCGAGGATCAGCCCGGGCGCCACGGCATTGACGCGGATGCCATGCGGCCCGAGTTCGGTCGCGAAGATATGCGTCATGATCTCAACGGCGGCCTTGGACCCGCTGTAATGCCCGCCGCCCGGGCGCCCGCTGCGCGCCGCGCCGGAGGATATGTTAATGATTGAGCCTTTCACGCCGGCCTCGATCCAGCGCCGCGCGAGTGCCTGACAAGTCAGCATGGTGCCGCGCGTGTTGACGGCGAAGACACTGTCCCATTCCTCGACGGTTACTTCCAGCATCGGACAATTGGGAAAAATGCCATGTGCGTTGACCAGCACATCCGGCAAGCCAAGCGCAGCTTCGGCCTCGTTGACGAACCTAGCGGCATCTTCGGCGACTGATTGATCGCCGGAAACGGCCGCTACTTTGCCCGAATGAGAAGGTTCGAGTTCGGCGGCAACGCGGCGTACGCGCGTCTCGTCGATATCGGCCAGGATGACAGCAGCACCCTCTCTCAGGAATATCTCGGCGGTTGCCCGGCCCAGCCTGCCGGCCCCGCCAGTAACGAGAGCGACCCTGTCCTTTAGCAATAGCGGCATGCCGTAGTGTCCTTCGCTTATCCGAGTGCCTGCTCAATGAATCCTGTCGCCTGGCGCAGTCCGAAAGCGATGCGATTGCGCGCCCGTGTCGCGCCGACGCGAAGGAACTTCTCGGCATCGGAATCCGGGGCGACTGTCGCCATCAGCCTGACTGGCCGCAACGAGGGATATGGCGGTGCGTTTATTGCCGGATCCTGCTCGAAGCGATCGCACTCGGTGTAGTCAAGGGGGACGAGCGCGCGTGACACCGCGATCAGCACATCATTGAGGTTGTCGGCGTCATCCTCGTCGGCCGCAGCGATCCTGGTATTCAACTGATCCGCTAGGGCGATCAGGCGCTTGGCCCCATCGGCGAGTTCCGAAAGGTCGAAGCGGTCGCCAATCGCGTCGCTTATGGTTTCGAGTTCAGCTTGCAGATAGCGGCCATGCTCCGCCCAATCGAGCGGGAGCACCGGATCGGCCATGAGCCGCCAGACGGTATGCAGATAGATTTTCGTATCGCGGACGAGGATCTCCTCATCCATCTTGTCCAGCAGGTCATCCGGAGTGTGCCACCACCAGCCGGTGCCGTGGCCAAGCCTATCGCCGCCCCCAAACACGGCGGCCGATGCATTGGCTTCACCACTGGCCGGCTGCTCGCTCATATTGCCGTAGATTGCCGAAACGCCGATGCCCCAGAAGGATTGATCGCCCGCACGTGCCATACGCCGATTGGTGAAATCCTGCCCCGCCTGTTCGCGCAACGTCTCGACCGCGAGCCCACGCAGCTCCGCCGCCGCGGTCGTGTCCGCGACGATCGTATTGCCTTTGCCGCCGGTGGAATCGACGTTCACATGGACAAGTGCGCGCTTTTCGAGTTCGGCCCAGTTCTGTTCGGCATACCAGGTCGAACCAGAATAGCGGCCCTGCGAATGGCCGGACCAGAACACAATGCGTAGTCCGCGCCGCCATTTGTCACGATGTTCGGCGCAAACACGGCCAACCTCCATCATCGTGGCGTTGGCGCCACCATTGTCCATCACGCCGTAGTACCAGGTGTCGTGATGGCCGGTGAAAAACACGAAGGGCTCGTCTGGCCCGCCCGCAGGCCCGGCCATGTCGCATACGAGGATCGGCGTCTTGCGCCAACGCGTGTCGACCTCGGCATGCAGCGTGAGCGAAAGGTCCGGTTCCGCACGCAATTTCTCGCGGATTGCGGAGCCGGCGTCGAGCGGAACTGTGACGACCACCGTTGTCGGCAAATTGTCTATCGTCTCATGTGTCGGGCTGCCCCACACAGGCGAAATGCACATCTCATGGACGTGCTCGTGCGGACTGACATGCACCTGCCCGACAGCGCCTGCGCGGCTCGCGCGCTGCGACAGCACCGGGTTGGCGATGCCGTCGACCAGCACCAGCTTGCCTTCGACGTCATGAGCGGCGAAGGCTTCCTCGCTGCCATTACCAAGATCGACAACTTCGGCCGTCAGCCCGCCGGCGGGCGCGGCGCGGGAAAAGGAGTGCGTGATGCAGCGCAGCTCATCGCTCCCCATTACAACCCTCGCCTTGCCCGGCAGGCTCACATAGGCGTCGTGCAGAATGAGGTCCGTCTCAAAGCCGTATTCCTTCATCCGCTCTTCGACATAAGCAAGGCTCTTCAGTTCCTCCGGCACGCCGGTTTCCTTGCGCCATTTGGCGAACTCCTCCAGATGTCGCCACATGCGTGGACCGTCGACGGCGTCGATGAGAGATGCGGGCACTTTGGCGGGCGTCATGATGAAGTCTCCTTGTCCTGTCGCAGGAGGTTTGCCGGCAGCTCCTTGTTGCGCAGGAAGATACTCAGAACGGCAACGATCATCAGCGCAAAGGCGATGAGCACGCTTGAGAGCGCGGCGATGGTGGGGTCCTGCCATTTCTGAAGGTAGAGGAACATTTCGATCGGAAGCGTGTTGTCGCCTGCCCGGACGAGGAACAATGTCGTCTCGACCTGATCGAATGAAGTGACGAAAGCGAACAGCGCCGAAACGACCATGCTGATTGAAATCTGCGGCATGGTGATCCTGAAGAAGGTGCGAACTGGCCCGGCGCCCAGGTCCATGGCCGCCTCCTGCAGAGTCCAGTCGTAATTGGCCAGAGCCGCCGTCAGCACGGCGGTAACGAATGGCAGCACGACAACGACATGGGTCGCTACCAAGCTGAAATATGTGCCGTACATGCCAATGCGAATGAAGAACATGAACACGGCGACGCCGAGCACGATGTTGGGGAGCACTATGGGAGATAGGAGTGCCGCCTTTGCAAGATCGGCCCAGCGCCGCCGATAGCGAACGATTGAGTACGCCGCCATCGTGCCGACGATCATCGCCACCGCAGTGGCCGCCAGCGCCAGGATTACGCTGCGCAAGGCGGCAAGATAAAACGCCTCCTGATCGAACAGATTGATGTACCACCGCGGTGAAAAACCCTCCGGCGGGAAGACGCTGTAGGCAACAGAGGAAAAGGAATTGAGCACAACGATCGCTAACGGCGCGATGACGTAGAATGCGCCGAACACGGCAAATGCGCCGAGCAGAAGATGGCGGTAGTGGGGAAGACGACGGGTTGCCACCTTATACCTCGCTGTAGCGCAGCAAACGGTTGGAGATCAGCACCGTCACCATCGCCAGTGCAAGCAACACGATGCCGCCAACCGCAGCCAAGGGCCAGTTGATGTCGGCTGTGGCTGTGTAGATCTGCAATGGCAGCACGAGTACACGCCCGCCGCCGAGAAGCGACGGCGTGACGAAGGCACCGAGTGCGAGCGTGAAACAGATTTGCATGCCGGCCACGAGGCCAGGCAGTGTGAGCGGGAATGTCACGCGGCGGAAGGTCGTCCACCAGCCTGCGCCAAGGTCCATCGCCGCTTCACGCAGCGTTGGATCGAGCCGCGTCATCGTGGAGAAGATCGGGAACACGACGAAAGGAAGGAAGACGTGCGTCAGGCTGATAACCACGCCGGTGAGGTTGAAGACCAGCTTTATGGGCTCGGGAAACACAAGCACGGTTTGTAGAAACCAGTTGATCGGCCCCTGATCCGCCAACAGCACCGTCCAGCCGTAGCTGCGCACGACGACCGAAACCAGAATTGGCGAAAAGATGATCAGCCCGAGCCAACGTTTCAGCGAAGGTGAGTTGACGCGCCACAATGCATAAGCGAGCGGATAGCCAATAAGTGCCGAACAGACGGTGGTGATCGCCGCCATGCGTACGGTGTCGAATATGATGGTGTGAAAATATGGGTCGGTGAGAAACTCGGCATAGGTGGCGAGTGAAAATTCATCGATCAGCTTGCCGCGCTCGAAGGTGTAGACGCTGTATCTGAAGAAAACGAGCATCGGCAGCACGAAAGCATAGGCCATCACCAGGAAAGCCGGTGCAATCAGCAGCCACGGTACGGCGCGCCGGCGCAGCGGCTCTTTGGCTGGCTTGACCGGAGCTTTTGCCGGTTCAGCCATCGTTTTGCTCATCCGAAAAGGCCGTGGCTGCGCTACCATCCCAGCCGACCGCAACCGTTTCTCCGACGCTGTAGGGCGAGCTGGTGCCGTCATGCGGCGCCTCAACCGTCAGGTCGATATCTCCGCCCGCCAGCTTCATCACATATGTGATGCTGGACCCGGAGAAGATGACATCGCGTACGGTAGCGTCTGCCTTCACCTGCTGCTTCTTTGCGTCCGGCCCAATCCGGATGCGCTCGAAACGCAGCGATACGATACCGCCATTGCCCGTCAGTCGCTGAGTGATGGGTACATTGAACTGTAGCCCACCGGCCGACACCTTGGCATCGGTATCGCTGCTTTCCAGTATTTCGACCGGGATCAGGTTTGCGTTGCCGATAAAAGAGGCAACGAAGCGGGTCGCCGGACGATCATAGATTGCCTGCGGTGTATCGAGCTGATCGATCCGCCCTTTGTTCATGACCGCGATACGATCCGACATAGTCAGCGCCTCGCTCTGGTCATGGGTGACATACATGAAGGTCGTGCCGACCTCACGCTGAATGCGCTTCAGCTCAAGCTGCATCTGCATGCGAAGCTTGAGGTCCAGTGCACCGAGTGGCTCATCGAGCAGAAGCACTTTCGGCTGTTTAACGAGCGCGCGCGCCAGCGCCACGCGCTGCATCTGTCCACCCGACAGCTGGCGCGGCTTGCGCGTGGAAAACTCCGATAGCCCAACCAGCTCAAGTGCCTCGCCGACCCGCTTGTTGATTTCGGCGCGGGGGCGGCGGTCGACTTCGAGGCCAAAGGCAACGTTTTGCGCAACGGTCATATGCGGAAAAAGCGCCCAGCGCTGAAAAACCATATTGGTGGAGCGTGCATAGGCCGGGACATTTTGCATATCGCGGCCGGCAATCAGCACCTCGCCGCGATCCGGCCATTCGAATCCGCTGGTCATGCGCAGCGTGGTGGTCTTGCCACAGCCCGACGGGCCAAGCAGCGAGAAGAAACTTCCCTGCGGAACCGAAAACGAGATGTCGTCCACAGCGAGAAAGTCGCCAAAGACCTTGCTCACGCTGCGAAATTCAACGTCAGGCGTCATTCTACGAAACCCGGTAATTTGGGGCGGCAGCGGGGGCGCACAATATCACAGTTGCCGCGCCCCCGCGCTTGGATCAGCGGAGCTTGAACTTGACCTCGCGGTCCCAGCGCTGGCGCCACTCTGGCGTCATTTCCGCGATAAAGTTGTAATCCGGCACGATCGCCGATTCAGCGATTTCGAGGTTCAGCGCCGGATTGCTCATTTGCTCTTCCGTCGCCGTCGCGCCGTTGACGACCGGAATGGAGTAGGTGAGCTGGCCATATCGGCTGGCGTTTTCCGTGCTCAAGAGCGTGTTGACCAGGTCGGAGCAGACTTTGCGTTCCGCATCGTCGACGCCTTTGGCGATGGTCAGGAAAATCGGAAACGCGATCGCACCCTCGTCCGGCACAGCGAAGCCGAGCGGCGCGCCTTCCTTGATCCAGATGTAGGAGATTGGCGAAAACCAGGGTGCGATCCAGGCATCACCGGACACCAGGAGGTTCTTGAGCGCGTCGTTGGAGTCGACCAACGCCTTGAGGTTCTCGGCGTTTTCGCTCCAGACTTCGAAGCCCGGGTCCATATTGCGCTCGTCACCGCCATTCAGCCGCGATGCCACCACCATCATGCGCGTGTCATAGTCGAACATCGTCACACGGCCACGATAGCCTTCGCTCCAAAGATCGCTCCAGGAGGTTGGCGGCTCCGAAACCTGGTCCTTGTTGTAGATCAGGCCAATGCCAAGCATCTGATAGCCAACGCCGCGGTCATCCGGCCGGCGGTATTGATCGAAAACCGTCTCGATATTCGGAACGAGTTCGGGATCGATCGATTCCCACATGTCGTCCACGTCACCCTTGGTGATTGAATCGACATTGAAGAAGCCGCAATGCACCAGTGGATCGTCGGGCGTCGTACGCCGCGCAGCGACCATTTTCGGGTAGGTAATCGTGTTGTTCGATTCCAGGATATTGATGGTGACGTGCGGATTTTCCTTCTGGTAGGCCTCTATTACTTCCATGGGCACCACGCCCTGGTTGGACCCGGCCCAGATAAAGAATGTGATTTCCACGGGCTCCTGCGCAGTTGCCGACGGCATGGAGAGCGCGGAGCAGCCCAGCAGGGCTGCCGCGAGAGCGGTGCTTCGAAATGCGGTTCGCTTCATGACAGACTCCTTTGCGCTCCTAAAATGAGCGATTTTCGTCTCGTGACGATGGCGACCCCCAGCAGGTCGCCGACCTCTTATATGCGCAAAATTCCGCCAAGGAAATACGCAATGCAGAAAATTTCGAGCTCATATTACGCATTCCATCATTTCTGATTGCAGAATTCTACGTAGATCGCTAATGAAAAGAGGATGAGGATGCAGCCCAAAAAAACCACGCTGGACAAGGTCGACCGGCAAATCATCGCCGAGCTCGCTCGCGATGGCAGGCGCTCGTATCGCGAGATCGCCCGGTCCCTCGATATTTCCGAAGGCACGGTGCGTACGCGTGTGGCGCGTCTTCAGGATGACGGGCTCGTGCGCGTGACACTTGTCGGCAACCCGCTGGCGATGGGCGTGGGTGTCGGGGCCATGATACTGCTGCGCGTCAAGCCGGGCTTTGTGCGCCAGACCGCGAACGCGCTGGTGACTTTCTCAAATGTCCGGTTCGTCAGCCTGTCATTCGGCAAAGGCGACGTCGTCATACAGACGCTGCACAAAGATGTTGCCGACCTGCACCATTTCGTCAGCGAGACCATTCCGGAAGCGGCTCCCGAGGTGGTTAGCACCGAAACGCTGCAACTCGCCGAAATTCTCAAGAGTTCGTGGACCTGGGGCGACTGGTTCGAATATCTGCACAGCGATGCGCAGGAGGATGATGACCCGCCCCCCAACGAGGCGAACTGAACCGCCGACAGCACATCAGGGAGCGGAGGCTAATCATGGCGCCGGTCAGCAACGTCAATTTCACCACGCGGCCTGAACTGCAGGGCACATTCGGCGTTGCGGCCTCCACTCACTGGACTGCCAGCGCGGTGGCAATGGGCATTCTTGAGCGCGGTGGCAACGCGTTTGACGCCGCAGTCGCTGCCGGCTTCACGCTCCAGATTGTCGAACCGCATCTGAATGGACCGGGCGGCGAAGCGCCTATCATGGTTTGCCCAGCCGGTTGCGAGCGGCCAACTGTCATTTGCGGACAGGGCGTCGCACCGAAGGCTGCAACAATCCAACGCTTCACTGAATTGGGACTCGAGCTTGTGCCCGGCACCGGGCTGCTTGCGGCCTGCGTGCCCGGAGCGTTCGACGCCTGGATGCTCTTGTTGCGAGACTACGGGACAATCAGCCTTGGCGAGGCGCTTGAACCGGCGCTGCACTATGCGTCGAACGGAATTCCGGTGCTACCTCGGATATCCGACACGATCAGTTCTGTCGCGAACCTGTTCAACAGTCACTGGGCGGGTTCCGCCGCGATTTACCTGCCAGACGGAAAGGTGCCGGCAGCCGGATCACTCTTGCGCAACGAGGCCGTGGCCCGAACCTATGCGCGTATCCTGACCGAGAGCGAAAACGCCAGCGCGGACAGAGAGCGGCAGATCGAGGCTGCACGCGACTGCTGGTATCGCGGTTTCGTTGCCGCCGAGATCGACCAGTTTTTCCAAAGCGGAAAGGTGCTCGACACGGAAGGCGAGCCGCATCGCGGGCTGTTGACCGGCGATGACCTCGCTGCGTGGAGCGCCAGCACCGAATCACCAGTTTCCGGCAATTTCCGCGGTTTCGAGGTGTTCAAGTTCGGGCCCTGGAGCCAGGGGCCGGTGATGCTTCAGCAACTGGCAATCCTTCAAGGCTACCCGCTGGAAGAACTCGACCCGGCCGGACCTGATTTCCTTCATCTGGTGATCGAAAGTTCCAAGCTCGCCTTCGCTGACCGCGAAGCGTTTTACGGCGACCCGGATTTCACCGAGGTGCCGATCGAGCACCTTCTGTCGGAGGACTACGCCAATCAGCGGCGTGAGCTGATCACCGACATCGCCTCACACGAACTGCAACCGGGCATGATGGCCGACGACAGGGCATGGCAGCGGCACCTCTGGGCAGTAAACGAGCGCCGCGATCTCTCGGCCGTTGGTGCGGGGGAACCGACTGTGGGCGACATTGTCGCCGAGCGTGGGGATACGGTTCATCTCGATATCATCGACCGCCACGGAAACATGGTTTCCGCAACACCCAGTGGCGGCTGGCTGCAAAGCTCGCCGGTCATTCCGAAGCTGGGCTTCCCGCTTGGCACCAGGGCGCAGATGTTCTGGCTCGAACCCGGCCTGCCGGCATCGCTCGAGCCCGGGAAACGGCCGCGCACGACCCTGTCGACCTCGATGGCCTTCCGGGACGGCAAACCTTACATGGCATGGGGCACACCGGGCGGCGACCAGCAGGATCAGTGGAGTACGCAACTGTTCCTGCGCCATGCCGTCGGTGGCAAGAATCTTCAGGAAGCGCTGGAAACTCCGAACTGGCACAGCGATCATTTTCCGGCGTCGTTCTGGCCGCGCGCGGCTCGCCCGGGCGTCGTTGTGGTAGAAGGCCGCACACCATCGGAGACAATCGAGGGCCTGCGCGCACGGGGCCATGTCGTGGAAGTTGGGCCACCATGGTCCGAAGGCCGCCTATCTGCCGTTTCCATGGTCGGCGGGCACTTCAAGGCAGCATCGGACCCGCGTTCCATGCAGGGCTACGCGGTGGGGCGATAGGCTATGGCTCGAACAATCGAATACAGCTCCTACGGGCCAGCGCGCGACGTGCTGAAACTTGTGGAACGCCCGGTTCCGAAGCCGAGCGCAGGAAACGTTCTGGTGCGTGTCCTGGCTTCCGGCGTGAATCCATCCGATGTCAAAAAGCGCGCCGGCTGGGGCAATGTCGCTCCGCCGGCGCGGCCGATCGTGGCGCATGCCGATGGGGCGGGTATTGTCGAGGCGGCCGGACCGGATGCCGATCCATCCTGGGTCGGCAAGCGGGTCTGGATATTCAACGCGCAGGGCAGCGCCGGCTATGGGCTGAAAGGCGGGCCCGAATCGGGAACTGCGTGCGACTACACCCTGCTTCCCGCAACGTGTCTGGCGCCGCTGCCTGACAACACACCCTACTCCACCGGCGCGTGTCTCGGCGTGCCCGCGATCACTGCGCACTATGCTGTGTTCAGCGATGGCCCGGTGAATGACAAAATTGTGCTGGTGCAAGGCGGCGCAGGCGCGGTCGGCGAACTCGCTGTCCAGTTTGCCGCGCAGGCGGGCGCCAAGGTTATTGCCACGGTGAGTTCCCCGGCCAAAGCCGAGATCGCACGCAGCGCCGGCGCTCAATGGTGCATCGACCGCAAGAAAGAGGATGTCACTGCAAAGGTGCTCGAAATCGCCCCGGATGGCGTCGATCGCATCATTGAAGTGGATTTCGGCGCCAACGCCGCGCTTGACGCAACCGTGCTGGCTATCGGCGGTTCGGTGGCCTCCTATTCCTCGCCGTCTGACCGACACCCATCGATGCCTTATTACGAATTGCAGATGCGCGCCGCGATCATACGGCTGATATCCAACGTCCGCATTCCAGACAGCGAGATCGACAAGGCAATCGCGGCGATCAACGAGGGACTGACCCAAGGCTGGCTGGCACCGACAATCGCTAGCGAGTTCTCACTCGACGACATCGCCTCGGCCCACGAAGCCGTTGAGCACGGCAATGCAATCGGCCAGATTGTCGTCGACCTTGAGACCTCCTAGGCGGGCGCACTTAGCCGCCGTCGCGATAAAGCGCCCAGATGACCTTTGCGGTCTTGCGGCCGGCATTAAGGTATCGGTGCGGCCGGTTGCTGGCAAAGCGGAAGCTGTCTCCTTCGCCCAGTATGTGACGCTTGCCGTCGACGAAGAGCTCGATCCCGCCCTCTAACACGATGCCCGCTTCCTCGCCCTGGTGAACGAAGGGTTCCTCGCTCGACGAACCATGCGGTTCGATGGTCATCAGATAAAGATCGAGCCGCGGCTGACGGCTGAACGGCGTCAGCAATTCCTTGTGAATTCCCGTGCGGTCGAGATCGATACGGCGCCTTTCATTGACGCGCGCCACGATCCTGTCGGTCGCCGAATCATCGAGTGCCGGCTCGAACAGATCTGAAATTGCAACGTTGAGACCGTCGGCCAGTTTGGCCAGCACCCGCACAGACGCCGATGAGATGCCGCGCTCGATCTGGCTGATGAGCGCGATCGACAGGCCAGCACCCCCCGCGAGGTCCTTGATCGACATGCCGCGTGCCTGGCGCAAATGGCGAATGCGCTCACCAACCACCTGATCGGTAGAGCGTGCCTCATCGCTCGCTTCGCGAAGAGTGAGTGTCATCGTATCGCTTGGCATGCGCGCCTCATGGTTAAATTCAACACCGGTTTCATGCTTATGTGTGAAATATGAGATTGTAAATTCACCATTTTGCTAATAGCATGACAAGAATTTAAGATCGGGAGAAGGCAAATGCGCAGGTCTCTTTTCATGGTTTTCCTGGTGGTTGCGGCCGCATTGGGGTTCACCGCCCCGGTGACCGGGCAAACGCTGACGATCGCTCAGGACATCGATCCGGCCGACCTCTATGGCTCGCGCTCTACCAACAATCCAATGTTTCCGATCCTGGAATCGCTTTATCTCGATAATCCGCACAGTGGTGAAATCGAACCTCTTCTCGCGCTCGAACATAAGATGGTTTCCGACACGGAAGTTCTGATCAAGTTACGCGAAGGCGTGAATTTCACAAACGGTGAAAAGATGAACGCGGAGGCGGTCGCTCACAGTATCAAGCTGTTTGCCGACCCCAAAACCGTTCCGGCCTACGGCATCTATGCCAGCGCGATCGATACGGCGGAGCCCGTCGATGAGTACACCGTACGGGTGTTGCTCAAGAAGCCGAGCCCCATCGTAACGCTTCTTCTGGCGCAGGTGCTGGTCATTCCGCCCAAATACTGGGAGGAGGTTGGACCGAAGGAATTCGGCCAGAAACCGATCGGCACCGGCCAGTTCGTCCTCACCGAGTGGCTGAAGGACGACCGCATCGTCATGGACGTCAATGCCGACTATTGGGGTGAGCCGCCGCAGGGCTTCGACCAGCTGGTCTGGCGGACCGTGCCGGAAGCCAGCTCCCGCGCCGCGGGGCTGAAAACCGGTGAATTCGACCTGGCAATCGCAATCCCTGCCATCGACGCGATAGAGATCGAAGGGCTCGACGATGTGAGCATCTATTCGGGCGACGTGTCGCGCGTCTTCCAGCTCACCCTGTCTTCCTTGCCGGAACATGAAACACCGATCCAAAACAAGCTGGTGCGGCAAGCGCTCAACTATGCGATCGACAAGCAGACGATCATCGACGCGCTTTATTACGGCAAGGCGAAGCTCCTGAACGGCCAGGTCGTGCTGCCAAGCCAGCCCGGCTATGACCCGGATATGCGCGACTACCCCTACGATCCGGAAAAGGCCAAGGAGCTCCTGGCCGAGGCGGGCTATGCGGACGGGTTCGAAATCGAGTTCCGTTGCCCGGCAAACAGATATCCCCAGGGCCAGGAAACCTGCGAGGCGATTTCGGGCATGCTGTCCAAAGTCGGCATCACGACCAGCATCACACTGCTGGAATCGGGCGAGTTCATCCGCCAGCTCATCAGCCGCGAATATGCGCCCATGGGCATTCTGGGCCTCGGCATTCCTGACGATCCGAGTTTCGGCCTGGCCGTTTACCGCTCGGACTGGCGCTACTCCTACTACCAGAACCCGGAGCTGGACAAACTCATCGACGCCTCCGCATCGCTGACCGATCCTGACGCACGCGCCAAGGCAATTCGCGACGCAAGTCAGCTCATCTTCGACGAAGCGGTGATCGTGTTCCTGTTCGGCAGCCGCGAGTTCTACGGCCACAGCAACAGGCTGAAGAACTTCGCCACCAACACCGCGCAGCGCTATTTCTTCTACGACGTCGTGCTCGAACCGAAATAAGCGCACCCAGGCTAAACACAATAAAGAACCCGGCGCTGCTTACACGGCGCCGGGTTCTTTATGCTTGGGAGGCTGTTGCGATTGTTAGCCGTGCTCGCCGGGTTTGAGCGGGCCTTTGCGGTCAATCTGCAGGCGACCACCGATCGACCAATCTTCACGCCCGACATCTTCGAACACGATCGTCACCCAGTCGCGCTCGCCACCAAGTGTAGCCACGATTGCGTCGGTGACGGCCTCGGCCACGGCGCGTTTCTTATCGGCCGAGCGGCCCTCGTCGAGGGTGATGCGAATGAATGGCATGGAGCGTCCTTCCTGTCCGTGAACGGAATTATCTGGTTCGGCCTAGACCGGATCCGGCGGCGGCACCGGGCCATGCCGGTCAAGCTGTAGGCGCCCGCCAATCGCCCAGTCTTCCTGCGCATAGTCATCGAACACGACCGTGACCCAGTCGCGCTCGCCGCCTATCACGCCGACAATCGCATCGGTCACGCGCGCGGCAATCTGTCGTTTCTTGTCGGCGCTGCGCCCCTTGTGAAACTTCACGGTGAGAAACGGCCGCGGGCCGCTCGGCGCCTCGCCCTGCAGGCGCCCGCCCATCGACCAATGTGCCAACCCGTAGGTCTCGAACACGAGCGAAACCCATTCAGGCTTCGATCCAAGCGTCTCGATGATCGCGTCGGTAATGGCGCGCGCAAGCTCGGCACACACGACCTCGTCGTGACGGTCGTCGATCTTCAGCGTCATGAATGGCATGGGGTCTTCCTGTGCAGGTGCAGCCGGCGCGGAACCGCTACAAAATCTCTTCGAGCCTGGAACAGCGCACGAAATGGCCGGGTTCGAATTCGCGCAGCTCCGGTGTCGCGGTCGAGCATTCAGGCTTGGCGAACGGGCAGCGCGTGCTGAAATGGCATCCCGGCGGCGGATTGACCGGGCTCGGCACGCTACCTTCCAGAATGATCTCTTCCACCTCCACCGTCGGGTCCGGGACAGGCAGCGCCGACAGCAGCGCGCGGGTATAGGGATGGTAGGTCTTGCGGTAGAGTTCGCCGGCCGGCGCCATCTCCACGATCCGCCCGAGATACATCACCGCCACCCGGTCGCACATATGCTCCACGACGCTGAGGTCGTGCGAAATGAACAGATAGGAGAGATCGAATTCCTCCTGCAGCTCGCGCAGCAGATTGATGATCTGCGACTGGATTGAGACATCTAGCGCCGAAACCGGCTCGTCGCAGACGATGAGTTTTGGCCGCAGCGCCAGCGCGCGTGCGATTCCGAGGCGCTGGCGCTGGCCGCCAGAAAATTCATGCGGATAGCGGTCGAAATGCTGGGCGCCGAGGCCGACGAGTTCCAGCAACTCCTGCGCCCGCGCGCGCCTCTCCGCCCTGTCTTTCATGCCATGCAGCATCAACGGCTCCATCAGCATATTGCCGACGGTCAGCCGCGGATTGAGCGAAGAAAACGGGTTCTGGAAGATGATCTGGATTTGGCGGCGATAGGGCTTCAGTTCGCGGTCTTCAAAGCCGGCGATATCGACGCCTTCAAAGCGGATCACCCCCTCGGTCGGCTTGTCCAGCCGCACGATGTTGCGTCCGAGCGTTGTCTTGCCGCAGCCGGATTCACCGACAAGTCCTAGCGCCTCACCCGGTGCAATCGTCAGGTCGACCCCATCCACCGCCTTCACCGAGCGGTTCTGCCGCGAAAAAATTCCGTCATCGACCGGGAAGTGGCGCTTCAGCCCACTCACCTCAAGCAACGGTTCTCTGGTGTTGGTATCAGGCATCGGTCGGCGGTTTCCTGTGCAGCCAGCAGCGTACTCGGCGCGGGCCGTCGGGCGCTTCGTCGGCTGCTGCAAGCGGCGGCTCCCATTTGCGGCAGGGTTCGTGGACATCCGGGCAGCGGTCGGAAAAGCGGCAGCCGCGCGGCAGGGCCAGCATGTTGGGCACCACGCCCTTGATGGTATGCAGCGTGCGCTGGCGGCCCGCCTCACGGTCAACGCGCGGGATCGATTTCAGCAGCCCGGCTGTGTAGGGGTGGAGCGGCTTCTTGAAGAGGTCGCGCACCGCAGCCTCTTCCACCACGACGCCGGCATACATGACCAGGACCCGCTGGGTCATTTTGGCGATCACGCCGAGGTCATGCGTGATGAAGATGATCGACGTGCCGATCTCGGCCTTGAGCCGGTTCATCAGCTTCAGGATCTGCGCCTGAATGGTGACGTCGAGCGCCGTGGTCGGTTCGTCCGCCAGCATGATCTGTGGCCGGCAGGCGAGCGCCATCGCAATCATCACGCGCTGCCGCATGCCGCCTGAAAGTTGATGCGGGTAGGAACTGTAGCGCATTTCGGGAAGCGGAATGCCGACCATCTCCAGCATCTCGATGGCGCGCTTCTTCACGGCCTCACCGCTCAGCCGCTCATGCGTGCGGATCGCCTCCGATATCTGGAACCCGACCGTGAACACCGGGTTCAGCGATGTCATCGGCTCCTGAAAGATCATCGATATGTGGTTGCCGCGAACCTGCTTCATGGAGCCTTCGCGCATCTTGGTCAGCTCGCCGACACCATCAAGCGTGATAGAGCCCTGCGAGATACGGCCGATGGGGCGCGGCAGCAGCCCCATGATGGCGAGCGCGGTCATGCTTTTTCCGCAGCCGGATTCGCCCACAATGCCCAGCGTTTCGCCCTGCTTCAACTTGAAGGAGATGTCGTCGACAGCTGCAAGCAGCCCCTTCTCCACGCGCAGCTCAACACGCAGATTGTCGACGCTGAGAACGTCCCCGCGATGGTCGGCGGGCGACGCCTGTGCCTGCACGGTCTGGGTGGCGGCCGTCATTCGCCCCACACCTCGCGATAAACCCTGAGCAGATTGCCATGCATGATCTTCTCGATCGCGTCGGCGCTGTGGCCTCGCTTGGCAAGCGCATCGAGCAGATTGCCGGCATCGGCCATCGTCTCGAAGCCCGGTGTCGCCCGGTTTTCATATGTGTACCAGGGCCCCAAAATGCCGGTCACCTCCGGCCAGATCGGTTCGGGCCCGTAGAGGCTGAGCCACTTTTCAAGCGTCTTGGTGCCTTCTGAAAGATCGCTGCCGAAGGCGACATGCTCGACGCCAACCAGATTGACCATGTAATCGACGTGGTCGCAGAAGTTCTCCAGCGTCGGCCGCTCGGCAATGCCAAGAAGCGGCGGCCACAACGTAATGCCAACTGTTCCGCCGGTTTTGGCGGCCATGCGAACCAGATCGTCGGGAATATTGCGCGGACTGTCGGCAAGGCTGCGCGCATTGGAGTGGCTGAAAATCACCGGCCGCTTGGATGTGGTCAGCACGTCCCGCGCCGTCGCATAGCCGCAATGCGATAGATCGATCTGCAGGCGCAGCTCGTTCATCAGTTCGACCCAGTCGTGTCCGGCTTTCTTCAACCGGCCCTCCGGGTCCGCCAGCGCGCCATAACCAAACCGGTTCTCGTCATTGTAGACGGGCTGCAGAATGCGCATGCCGAGCCGCTTCATAATACGCAGCAGCTCCACATCATGGTCGAGAAAGGTCGCGTCCTGCGTGCCGATGATGATGCCCAGAACACCGTCTTTGGCCGCAGCCGACATTTCCTTCACGGAGGTCACGATGCGGGCACGGTCGGCATTTTCGGCGACCGTACGGCAGAGCTTCGCCAGGGTGGAAAGGCAGGTGCTGAGATCGGTGTTCGGCGTCGTCGCAGTGAGATTGACCGCCTTTACCCCCCCCGCAAGCGTGCGCTCGAACTGGTCGCGGGTCAAAGTCGCGCAGTAAAGCCCGTCGATAATCGCCTGATCTGACAGTGCCGTAGCCCGGCTTGCCGTGTGGGTGTTCATGCTGCGTATCTCCGGACTATTCGTGGTTGAGTTGGGGGTCGAGCGCGTCGCGCAGCTCGTCGCCCAATATGTTGAAGGCAAGAATGATTGCGCCGATGGCCAGCCCAGGGAACAGCGAAACCCACCAGGAAATCGCGATGTAGTTCTTGCCGTCGCTGATCATGCCGCCCCAGGTCGGCGTCGGCGGTTGAACCCCCAGCCCCAGAAAACTCAGCGTGGCTTCCAGAAGGATCATGCGGGCGAGCTCGAAGCTCGCATAAACGATGATCGCCGACAGGATGTTCGGCAGGATGTGGTGCGTCATGATCCGCAGCTGCCCTGCCCCGATCGCCCGTGCCGCCTCGACATATTCGAGCCCACGCACCGACAGCACCGCCCCGCGCACGATGCGCGCAAAGCGCGGCCAGCCCGAAAGCCCCATGATGATGATCAGGTTGGTGAGCGAAGGTCCGACCACCGCCACCACCGCGATCACCAGCAGGATCACCGGAAAGGCGAGCTGCATGTCGATGAGCCTGAGAATGATGGCGTCGGTGCGCCCGCCATAGAAGCCGGCAAACAGGCCGGCCGCCACGCCGGCGACCAGCGAAACGCCGACCGCGAGCACACTCACCACCAGCGTTACGCGCGCCCCAAAGATGATACGCGAAAGCGTGTCGCGGCCGAGATGGTCCGTGCCCAGCCAATAGCCTTCGACGCCGCCATCCATGAATGACGGCGGCTTCAGCCGCTGGATAAGCTCCTGCGCGAAGGGATCGTGCGGCGACACCAGCGACGGCGCCAGCGCGCAGATCAGCGTCAGCGCCAGGAAGCCGACCGAGATGATGACGGCTTTTTTGCCGAAGAGCCTCCGCAGCACCAGCCTTGTCCGGCTGTCGCTGGTGATCGGTTTGAAAACGGGTTGCGCGTCGACGGTTGCCAAAATCCGCTCCCTATCGATAGCTGATGCGCGGATCGAGAACCGCGTAAAAGATGTCGACGATCAGGTTCACGATCACGAAGATCAGCGCGAACAGGAAGACGATCGCCTGAACGACCGGGAAGTCGCGGGCATAGATGGCCTGGATTGCAAGGCGGCCCACACCCGGCCAGGAGAACACGGTTTCGGTCACCACCACACCGCCCATCAGGAAGCCGACCTGCAGGCCGATCACCGTGAGCACGGGAATGAATGCGTTGCGCAACCCGTGCAGCCAGACGACCTTCATCTCGCCAAGCCCCTTGGCGCGTGCGGTTCGGATATAGTCCTGCCCCAGAACGTCGAGCATGCAGGAGCGCGTCACACGCGCGATCAGCGCTACGAGCTGGAAGGAAAGCGTCGCTGCCGGCAGCACCAAATGCCACCAGGTTCCGCGCCCGCCGGTCGGCAGCCAGCGCAGCCAAACCGCAAAGATGATGATCGACAGAATGCCGAGATAGAAGGACGGCATGGCCTGCCCAATCAGTGTCGTGCCACGCACCGAAAGATCGACCGGCGTGTTACGCCAATACGCGGCGATAACGCCTGCCGGCACACCGACGATAAGCGTCAGCGCCATGGCGGCGAGCGCCAGCTCGGTCGTTGCTGCCATGCGATCCATCACCAGCTTCAGCGCGGGCTCGTGAAAGCGCAGCGAGTCGCCGAAATTGCCCTGCAATGCCTGCGTACAGAATGAGATGAATTGAACCCAGATCGGCTGGTCCAGCCCGTGCCGCTTGCGGAACGCGTCGCGCGCCTCTTCGGTCACATCAGGCGGCAGGATAAGGTCGGTCGGATCACCGCTCAGATGCGTCAGAAGAAACGAGATCACGAGGATCCCGAAAATAACGGGGATCGTCAGGGCCACACGCCTGACCAGATATTGCAGCATGCCTTCTCACTCCGCGATGCGAAAGGTGGAGCCGGCTTGGGCGCCGGCTCCCGTCTCACCCTACTGGCCGTAGGAGACGTCGTAGAAGAACATGCGCCCATCGCCGCGCGGAAGGAAGTTCTGAAGGCGCGCATCCGTGCCGTACACGTCGATGCCGTCATAGAGGAAGATGATCGGTGCCTCCTCATGCATGAGCGCCATCATATCCTGGTAGATCTTGCGCCGCTTCTCGACATCCATTTCCTTCGCGCCTGCCTCGGCCAGGGCATCGATCTCCTCATTGGCGATCGGCGTGTAGCGCCAGGTCGAGACATATTGCGATGCCTGAAACGCCGGGTCGTCTTGTGGTGCCAGACCGACAAAATACATCGGAGCGAGTTCCTTGGAGCGCAGCTGCCGCAGGAATTCGCCGGGCTCGAGCGCGATCATTTCCGTTTTCACGCCCACCTTCGACAGCATGCCCGCCACCGCTTCGGAAACCTCGCGGTCTTGGGCGTAGCGTCCGGAGGGAAATTTGAACGGAATGGTGAAACCGTCAGGGTAACCAGCCTCGGCCAGCATGGCTTTGGCCTTTTCCGGATCATACGGATAGTCCTGAAGATCGGGGTTGAAGCCCAGCTGCGACTTGCGCAGAACCTGACCGTTGAGCGGCTCGGCCTTGCCGAAGAAAAGCGAATTGATGATCGCTTCCTTGTCGACCGCATAGTTGAGCGCCTGCCGCACCAGCTTGTTCTGCAGCGGGCTTTCATGCTGCGGCAGCGACGACAATCCGATCTGATAGATGCGGTAGCTCGGAACCGGAACCAGCTTGATTTCCGGCTCGTTCTCCAACCCGGGGATCGCGGTGACCGGGAGATCCTTGGCCACCTGATACTCGCCCGTCGTCAAGCCTGCGACGCGTGCGGCGTCATCTGGCACCGGACGCCAGATCAGCCCGTCAATACCCTCCGGCAGGTCGCCCCAATAGTCTTCGTTGCGCTCCATCACCAGCTTGTCGTCGCGCACCCACTCAACAAACTTGAACGGGCCGGTTCCGACCGGCTTCTGGCCATAGGCCTCAAGGCCCATTTCGTTCCAGTAGTTCGGCGGAACGACATAGATCTGGCTGAGCGCCAGCGCCAGCGGCGGATAGGAATCGTGCAGTGTGATGCGCACGGTCAGGTCATCGACCTTCTCTGCGCCGGAAAATGCCTGCGCAACCTGCGCGTAGGCCGGCGTCTGTTCCTTGTCGATGAAGATGTTGACGGAATGGACCACCGCGTCGGCATTCATCGGCTCGCCATTGGTGAAGGTGATGCCTTCGCGCAGCTTGACGATAACGGAAGTCGGCGATTCCATTTCAAAGCCGGTCGCGAGCAGCGGCCGAATTTCATTGACCCGCGGGTCCTGCCAGAAAAGCGATTCCACCATCGCGGAGCCGGCATTCAGATTGTCCGACGCGGTCGTTCCGTTCGGCCAAAGCGTCTGCGGATCGAAGTTTTGCGCAATCGTCAGCGTGTCGGCACTTGCCGGCAACGCAAGCGCGGCCAGCAATGCGGCCGCGGCGGTTACACGTCTCATCTTGGAAAACATGGCTAACCTCCCAGTCTGTGCGCCATCCGAGTGGCTGCACTAATCATTTAACCCGCTGTGTTCATTCACACCGAAAAATAGCTCTGCTACATTCGTCATATGGTGAACGATTGCGACGCTCTCACGAAATTAGTGAATTTACAAGAAAGAATTTCACATTTATGTTCGATCGCAGTCTGGTATTCATTTTCGAGATTTCGTGTCGACGCCTGCACCCCCACAATCAGAGAACCGAACGCGCGGCGATATCGCCGATACCAATGAGCGTGTCGGCTTGCAGATCAGGCATTTCCGCCGGGCGCGCGGCATGTCGCTGCGGCAGCTGGCGCAGAGCATCAGCCTGTCCGTCGGGCATTTGAGCCAGATCGAACGGGGCGTGTCTTCCGCCTCGGTACGCACGCTGGCTTTGGCCGCGGATGCGCTGAGCGTAGGGGTCGCCGACTTCTTCAACGACACAGAGCGGGACGAAGCACGCATCGTCACCCGCGTATCGGAGCGCGACTGCGTACGGTTCGGCACGCGCGGCGTCGTCAAACAACTTCTCACCGTTCATGGCGAGCAGCGCGGGCTCGACCTTTTCCTCATCCAGCTCGGCCCTGACGACAGCAGCGGCGGCAGCGCCTACAGCCATTCCGGCATCGAGGCCGGCTATGTGATTTCGGGCGGCTTCGAACTGGAGGTCGATCTGCGCACCTATGTCCTTGGCGAAGGCGACAGCTGCCAGTTCGCCAGTGCAAGGCCGCACCGCTTTAAAAATGCAGGCCAGCGCAATGCGCTGGTTCTGTGGGCAAATTACCGCGGCGGACAGACCGATGCGGAAAACGAGGCCGGCAGCGCCGGAGAAGACAAGATCACGGACAACAGGGAGAGTTTGCCATGACGACCGACTGGGCCATTGACGGGCTGAACTGCGCGGGGCTGAACCGCGAGCAGATGGAAAAGACGCTGAAGGGTGGCGTCAACGCGATCAACCTCACCTCGATCCGCCCCTATGCGAACCTGACCGACAGCCTGCTGCAACTCGAACAGGCGCACGCGACGATCGCTGAGATGAGCGATGTAGCGCTGGTTGCCAAAACGACCAAAGATATCGAGGAAGCTGCCGCTTCGGGCCGAGTCGGTGTCATTCTCGGCACGCAGGATTCCACGATGATCGAAGCGGATGTGCGCCTGCTCGGCACGCTGAAGCGGCTCGGTGTGCGCATCCTGCTTCCCAACTACAACAAACCCAATCGCTTTGGCTGCGGCGCTCCACAGGAAGGACCGCAAGACACTGGCATGACCGATGCCGGCCACGACTGGCTTGAAGAGATGCACCGCCTGCGGCTGGTCGTCGACCTTTCGCATTGCGGTCACCGCACGACCAGCGAATTTATCGCCGCCAGCAAGGGCCGGCCGCTCGTGGTGAGCCACGCCAATTCCTTTGTGGTTCTGCCCAGCTTGCGCAACAAAACTGACGATCACATTCGCGGTGTTGCCGAGACGGGTGGCCTGACAGGCGCGGTCATGTGGTCGCCGGCGGTACGCCACGACAAGCGACCAACAATGGACGACTACCTCAACCACCTCGATCACATGGTGAAGGTGGGCGGCATCGAACATGTGGCTTTCGCGAGCGACGTGGTGGAATCGCCGCGCCCGGACCCGGAAAAGTGGGACAAATCCTTTGGCCCCAATGGATCCGACAAGAACATTACTGGCATACTCGGCGACTGGTATGTCTATGAAACGCGGCTCAACGAACACTATCAGTCGCTCACCGACACGCCGGCCATCTGGGAGGCCATGCGCAAACGTGGCTATTCCTCAGGCGACATCGAAAAGGTGATGCGTGGCAACTGGCTGCGTGTGCTGAAGGACATCTGGGGCGAGTAGCTACCAGTGTCTTTGTGAGGCACAAAGTGACCCGGTAATGCGGCGCAGGTGAGAAGCAGTCTGCTGCTCACCTGCGCTAAGGCACCGCCTATGGCGACATTGTGCCCGGTTTCCGGCCGGTCATGTTGCGGTGCTATTGACAGCCGTAGGTCGCTCTCACTCCCACTCGATCGTACCTGGGGGTTTCGAGGTCACGTCGTAGACAACGCGGTTAATACCCTGCACCTCGTTGATGATGCGGGTGGCGGCCGCCCCCAGGAATTCCATGTCGTAGTGGTAGAAATCCGCCGTCATGCCGTCGACCGAGGTGACGGCGCGCAGCGCGCAGACATATTCATAAGTGCGTCCGTCGCCCATCACACCGACAGTCTGCACAGGCAGGAGCACCGCGAATGCCTGCCAGATCGCGTCGTAGAGGCCGGCTTTCCTGATCTCATCCAGATAGATCGCATCCGCCTCGCGAAGTATGTCAAGCTTCTCGCGCGTTACGCCGCCGGGGCAGCGGATTGCTAGGCCGGGACCGGGGAACGGATGACGGCCGATGAAGTGATCCGGCAGGCCGAGTTCCGCGCCGAGCGCCCGCACCTCATCTTTGAAGAGTTCGCGCAGCGGCTCCACCAGCTTCATGTTCATGCGTTCGGGCAGGCCGCCGACGTTGTGGTGCGACTTGATGGTGACGGAAGGCCCGCCCGAAAACGAAACGCTTTCGATGACATCGGGATAAAGCGTGCCTTGCGCCAGGAAGTCCGCGCCGCCGAGCTTCTTCGCTTCTTCCTCGAAAACCTCGATGAAGAGCCGGCCGATCGTCTTGCGCTTGGTTTCAGGGTCGGCCTCGCCCTCCAGCGCGCCGACGAAACGGTCTGAGGCATCCACCATGATCAGGGACAGATTGTAGTGCTCGCGGAACATGGCGACGACATCGGCCGCCTCGTTTTTCCGCATCAGACCATGGTCGACAAGAATACAGGTGAGCTGGTCGCCCACCGCTTCGTGTATGAGAAGCGCTGCGACGGAGGAATCCACACCGCCCGACAATGCGCAGATGACCTTGCCGTCGCCCACCTGCTCGCGGATCTGCTCGATAGCGCGCTCGCGATAGGCGGCCATCGTCCAGTTGCCGTCGATGCCGGCGATGTTGTGCACGAAGTTGGCAAGGAGCTTCGCGCCGTCCGGCGTGTGCACCACCTCGGGGTGGAACTGCACGGCGTAATATTTGCGTTCTTCGTCGGCGATCGCGGCGAAGGGTGCACCGGTCGACGTGCCGACCACGCGGAAGCCCGGCGGCAGCGCCGTCACCCGGTCGCCATGGCTCATCCAGACCTGATGGCGCGTGCCCTTGGCCCAGACATCTTCGAACAGCGCGCAATCGTCGGCGATATCCAGAAAGGCGCGGCCGAATTCGCGGTGATGACCGCCCTCGACCTTGCCGCCAAGCTGGGCGCAGATCGCCTGCTCGCCATAACAGATGCCAAGCACGGGAACGCCGGAGGAAAAGACGATATCCGGTGCGCGCGGCGATCCGATATCCACAGTCGAGGCCGGGCCGCCGGACAGGATGACCGCGCGAGGCTCGATCCTGTGAAATGCCGCTTCGGCGCTCTGGAAAGGAACGATCTCGGAATGGACGCCCGCTTCGCGCACCCGGCGCGCAATCAGCTGGGTGACCTGGCTGCCGAAATCGACGATGAGGACGGTGTCTGTGGTGCTCATGGCGAGGCTCTAGAGAAAGATGCGATTCGGCGCAATGGCGGCACATCGCCGCTTGCCGTCACTCCACGCCTTTGGCCTCCTCGGTCATCGTTCTCAGCGCCAGCATCAGCACCTCGAATGCCTCAGTACCGAGGAGGCTGCGGTATTCGGCCTCGATTTCGCGCTTGATGCGGTCGGCGTCGCGCATGGCACGCAAACCTGCTGCCGTATGGCGCACGATGCGCGAGCGGCTGTCCTTAGGATCGGCCACGCGCTCCAGAATGCCCTCGCCCTGCAACCCGTCGATGAGCTGCTGCACGGCCTGTTTGGAAGTGCCCATGCGCGCAATGACGACCGATTGCGGCGTGCCGCTACGGGCAATGTGACCGAGCAGGTTTGCCCGGGCGTCGGTGAACCAGTCATGGCCGGCCCCGCGCATCGCCTCGACAAATCGCGCCTGCCACTGACGGTTCGCCAGCCAGAGGCGCCAGCCGAGATGATCCGGCAATGTGTCTTCGTTTTTCGTCAAGTTACTTGACCGTAAGCGCAAACCGATTTAGTCAAGATACTTGACGAATCCGGTTCTGTCGAACATCGAAACCCGCAGGAGACTACGATGAAAATTCTGGAAGGAGATACCCTTGAGGCCATGATGCCGGGCACCACCCACAGGCTGGATATGGGCGGCGTGGAAGCGATCATCTACTATGAGGACGCGACACGCGCGCATATGCTGCTTCCCGACGGCAAGCGCTATTCAGGCGACTGGCGGCTGCACGATAATGGCTATTCGGTTGACTGGACAAACGGTCCGAGTGCGCGCTGGAAACTCGGGCATACCGAGGATGGCATTCACTATATCGACGCGGAGGGTACGCAGCGCGCCAGGTTAACTGGCATCGATTATTCCAACGCTGCCGGTTTGCCTAAAGCCTGATTGCGCCATCCGCGATTGCAGCCTCTAGCTGGCCGACGGCATCGGCCAGCTTTTCGTCAATGACGTGGAGATACTCCGTCCAGTCGCTGACCTGGGCGAGCTCTGCCGCACCGTCCGAGATGCCGCGCAGAGCGACCAGGGAAACATCGTAGCGCTGGCAGGCGCGCAGCACGGCGAAGGTCTCCATGTCGACCATGTCTGCATCGATCGCATCATATGCTGGGCCCGAGACGATGTTCGCACCTGTCGATAGCGTTGCCTCTGCAATGCCTGGAATGCGCAACGGCAATTCGACTACCGGCGGCAGGTCGAGAAAGGGCGTCACGCCTTTCGGAAAGCCGAGTGCTGAGGCATCCATATCGCGGTAGGACACTGAAATTGCCTGGTAGATGCCGGTTTGCTGAAGCGTGCGGCTGCCGGCCGAACCAAGCGAAACGACCAAGTCCGGCAGGCCGTCAGATGCGTGCAGTTCGGCCAGTTTCGCGCTCAGACTGACAGCGGCCTCGACCGGTCCGACACCCGTCATCAACGGAACGAAGAGCTCCCTCAGTCTGGGGCCATATTCGGCATCGGCCGCCATGACGAACAGCAACTGCTTGCCGCCGACAGGGGTCAAAGCATAACTCATCCAGAAAGGCCTTGCCGATCGCGCACGGTCATGATCGTGCCGGTCATGGTGGCAAAAAGCTTGGCGTCGCCATCCGCGCCGAAGGCATAGGCCTGACCGTCGGCGACGATGATGGTACGGCCGGGCTTGGTAACGTTGCCGCGGAAGAGAAAGCGCTCGCCCTTACCTGGCGCCAGAAGATTGACCTTGAACTCGATCGTCAGCACCGCGGCGTTCGCCGGCATCAGCGAGAACGCGGCATAACCGCAGGCCGAATCCAGCGCTGTCGAAACAATGCCGGCGTGCAGAAAACCGTGCTGCTGAGTGAAGGCGGCATCGAACGGCATTTCGATCTCGACGATGCCCGGCGTGACCCGCGTCAGCTCTGCGTTAAGTGTCGCCATCACCTTCTGGCGCGCGAAACTGTCACGCACGCGCGTGTCGAAATCGGCGTCGGCCACGGAAAAACCCTGCAATGCCATGCATATCCCTCTCTTCCGGAGTTATGGCAAAGCCCGGTTTCGCGCGCAACGCTCAATTGTGCAGCGCAACAGAACTCAGTTGAGAAGAACGATGGCGGTGTTCAACACCGCCGCAAATGCGACCCAGGCGAGATAGGGAAGAAACAGCAACGCGGCGGTACGGCCTTCCCGCCAGGCACTGGCGATAAAGCCGACGATTACCACCAGCAGCGCGACGATGATGATAAGCGCGATACGCGGCAGCTGCGCGGCAAAGAAGACAGGCGACCAGCTGAAATTGAGCGCAAGTTGCATAACCCAAAGCGCAATCGGCGCACCCATCGAGTTCGCGCGCCAGACGCGCCAGCCGGCGATTGCGATCAGAATATAGAGCGCTGTCCAGACCGGTCCGAAGATCCAGTTCGGCGGATTGAAGGATGGTTTGGCAAGGCCTTGATACCATTCGCCCGGAATGGTCGCGGTGCCAATCAGCGTGCCGCCCAGAACCACACCGACGATGAAAAGGCTCAGAGAGAGGTAGCGGGTCATTCCCCGAATTTCCGTTTCAGCATCGCGACGTAGAAGCCGTCGGTATCGCTGGAATGCGGCGTCAATCGTACACCGCCCGCCTTGTCGGTCAGTTGTGGCAAAGGCGAGCCCGGCAGCGCGGCCTGCCAGGCGGAAGATGCATCCGCGACCTCGAAATCCCCCTGGCGTGCACGGAACGCTACAATCTGGTCGCCGTTTTCCTCATCGAACACGGAGCAAGTAACGTAAACCAGTGTGCCGCCCGGCCGCACGAAACCGCATGCGTCATCCAGGATCGCCGACTGCTCGGCCATGCGCTGTTCGAGCTGCCTGTCGGTGAGGCGCCATTTCGCGTCCGGTCGCCTCCGCCACGTGCCCGACCCCGTGCACGGCGCATCTACCAGCACGATGTCCATTTTTCCCATGAGAGGCTCAAGTGCGGCGCGATCCGGGGTTGCCTGCACATTGCGGCTGCCGGCGCGTTTCAGGCGCTCGAAGATCGGGGCAAGACGCGGCTTTTCGGCATCGAATGCGTGTATCTGGCCGGTGTTTTCCATCGCCGCCGACATGGCGAGCGTCTTGCCGCCTGCGCCGGCGCAGAAATCGAGCACGTTCATACCGGGGGCAGCGCCACTCAGCAGAGCGGCGATCTGCGAGCCCTCATCCTGGACCTCGAACCAACCCTTTTGGAAGGCTGGTTCCGCCTGCACGTTGGGATGCCGCCCTGCCCCATCGACCGGTGGGATGCGAATGCAAGCGGGCGAGTGTCGGCCAGCTTGCGCGCGCTGCTTGGCGAAGAGGCGCAGCAGCTTCTCGCGATCCGATTTGAGCGTGTTTACCCGCAAATCGAGCGGGGGCCGATTTGCGAGCGCCGCTGCCTCGTCTGCCCAGCTTGCGCCAAAGGCTGCCTCCAGCTGCGGACGGCACCAGTCAGGACTGTCTGCGCGGACCTCGTCCGGCATCGCCTCAGCGCCGCGCTCTTCAGCGAGCGCACACTCGTCGGACGAGAGTGGTTCAGGCGCGAAGCGGTCGCCATCCATAGCGACGTTCAGGCTGTCCGTTGTCTCTCGGCATTCCAACAACACCGCGCCAAAGGCCAGATGCCGTGGCGCGTCGCTGTCAAACAGCCAGCCGGCGGAACGTTTGCGGCGCAGGGCGTCATACACGATGTTGCCGATTGCGGCGCGATCACCGGAGCCCGCAAAGCGATGGGAGAGGCCCCAATCCTTGAGCGCTTCCGCTGCGGGGCGATATCGCGTTTCGATATCCGCCAGAATTTCGATGGCTGCCGCCAGCCTGCCGCCGAGACGCATGATGACCTTCCTGTATGCCGGTTGACCCGAGTGGCGGAGTGCCTATCCGCCCGGGCGCGAACACGCAAGTTCGATCGTCATTTGCTGAGGCTGAGAAATCTCTCTACTTCATTCAGAGCGGCGCCCCAAGCGGGTTCCTGCGGCAGGACCAGGTGGTTGGCGCTTTCGATAACCGACAAACGAGCGTCATTGATGCGTGCGGCAACGTAACATGCCTCGGAAAGCGGAACGACGGCGTCGCGAGCTGAGTGAATTAACAAGGTTGGCGCGTGTACAGATCCCAAGGCGTTTGACACGTCGATGTCGTTGACTGTGACACACAGTTTTGCGGCGGTTTCAGGAGTTGTGGATACTCTTTGCATTTCGATCCACCAGCGCACCTGTTCGTCCGACGCCTCAGGCAGAAAAAGCGACGAAAACATCCTTCGAAATGCAGGATGATCCGCTCCCCAACCTTCGCGCAATAGATTTACGAAAGCGTCGGCAAAGGCGATGTCAGTATGGTCGCCCCGCCGATTGCGACCTCGCGCAAATCCACCCCACAGCACAAGGCGATCAACTCGTTCCGGGTGCCGCGCAGCAAAATCAATCGCCAGCGCGGCGCCTTGAGAAATTCCCAACAACGAGACGGACTTGTGGCCAGTCGCATCAACGACCGCCTCAAGATCCCGGGTCAGCGCTTCGAATGACAGGTCGGTTACGGCTCTCTCCGAGAGCCCTGCCCCACGCTGATCATACCAAATAAGTTCGTGCCGATCCGCAAGGCGATGGAGGATGTCGCCGAAAACCGGGCTCGTCCAGTCATGCTGTTGGTGGTTGACCCAACTTGCAGTCTTGATTAGCGGCGTTCCGGCGCCGGCGCGCGAATATGCAATGCCCACGCCGTCCGAAGCCCGGCAAATGTCTAATGTCGGCGCTGTCGCCGACATTGGACGACCGACCGTTGTGACATCGGCGACGAAGCGCACACCGCGCCGCGCGAATGTCTTGATGATCCTTTGCTTCGAACCGGAATCGTCAACTGCTCGACGGGCAGCACTGAGGCCAGCTGCGATTGCTGCCTCCGAGACAATGCGGCCGTTCTAGATGCTCCTAACAAGATCTTCGCGGGAAACGACGTGATCGCGGTTCTCGATCAGAAAAAGGAGAATGCGAAGAACCTGAGGCTCTACCGGACGAACCCGGCCGTCCACTCGCAGTTCCTGCGCGCTTGCATCAATCAGACAATCTGCAAATTCATATTTCACGCGCACAAGCCGATATTCAGAAAATCATCAGGAAAAGATCAGGATTTCCTCAAGCGGGCAAGCTCACTGGCGTTCAGCATGGCTTCGCACCGGCAAGCCTGCTTGAGGCCGGCGTCCTGATTGAGGGAGATTCACATGGATACGAAACCCAACTTCACAGCCATCAAGGAGAAGCAGCAAGCGACGTGGGCGTCGGGCGACTATGCCAAGATTGGCACGTTGCTCCAGATCGTTGGCGAGACAATTTGCGAAGCAGTCGACCTCAGGGCCGGCGAAAGTGTTCTCGACGTAGCGGCCGGCAATGGAAACGCGTCGCTAGCCGCTGCGCGACGGTTCGCGTCGGTGACATCAACCGACTATGTGGACGCACTGCTGGAATGCGGACGCAACCGCGCTGCGGCAGAAGGATACGAGATCACCTTTGCCAACTCCGACGCCGAAGCGTTGACCTTCGCTGACGAGAGCTTTGACGTCGCATTGTCGACCTTTGGGGTGATGTTCGCCCCGGACCAACAATCGGCCGCAAGAGAAATGGCCAGGGTGGTTCGCAAAGGGGGGCGAATCGGTCTCGCCTGCTGGACGCCAGCCGGCTTCATTGGTCAGCTCTTCAGGATAATCGGCAATTATGCGCCTCCCCCAACCGGGCTACTGTCACCAGCACTTTGGGGAACGGAGGAACGGTTGTGCGAGTTGTTTCCCGGGATGCAAATCGAGACGAGCCTGAAGAATTTTACCTTCCGCTTTCGTTCACCTGAGCACTGGGTGGATGTATTTCAGAAGTGGTACGGACCCACGCACAAGCTGTTTGCATCGCTCGACGCGGACGGGCAGCGCGAATTGCGTGGCGATATCCTGCAATTGCTCAACGGCCTAAACCGAGGCGGCGACACACTCGTTGTCGATGGCGAGTATCTTGAAGCCGTGATCCGCAAAAGCTGATTGAAGCAACCAAGGACCCACCCCTGCAGCGGGTCCTTGGTTCGAAAAATGGTCGGATCAAATCAATCGAGATCGAATCGATCCGCGTTCATGACCTTGGTCCATGCCGCGATGAAGTCCTTGACGAACTTCGACTTGGAATCACCCTGCGCATAGACTTCGGCCAGCGAGCGGAGCTGCGAGTTCGAGCCGAAAACCAGATCGACGCGCGTGCCAGTCCATTTCAGCTCACCGCTTTTGCGATCGCGCCCCTCGAACTCCAGTTCGTCATCGCTTACCGGCTCCCACGCGGTTGCCATGTCGAGCAGATTGACGAAGAAGTCGTTGGTCAGCGTTTCCGGCTTTTCGGTCAGAACGCCGTGTTTTGAGCCGCCATGGTTTGCGCCCAGCACACGCAGGCCACCGACGAGCGCCGTCATTTCCGGCGCGGTCAAGGCCAGAAGCTGGGCCCGGTCAACCAGCAGCTCCTCAGGCGAGATCGTGAAGCGGTTCTTCTGGTAGTTACGAAAACCGTCCACCACCGGCTCAAGCACGTCGTAGTTTTCGACGTCGGTCTGTTCCTGGGTGGCGTCCATGCGACCCGGTGTGAAAGGCACCTCTACATCCTGACCGGCCGCCTTTGCCGCCTTCTCGATACCCACCGAGCCGCCAAGCACGATGAGATCGGCCATCGACACTTTTTTGTTGCCCGACTGCGCGTCGTTGAACGCTTTCTGCACGCCTTCAAGTGCGGCCAGCACTTTCTGAAGCTGCTGCGGCTGGTTCACTTCCCAGTCTTTCGCGGGTGCTAGGCGAATGCGTGCGCCATTGGCGCCGCCCCGCTTGTCGGACACCCGATAGCTCGCGGCCGAAGCCCAGGCTGTGGACACCAGTTCCGAAACGCTGAGCCCGGTGTCGGCAATCTTCGCCTTGAGCTCCGCGATATCCTTCGGATCGACCACATCGTGATCGAGCTCGGGGATCGGGTCCTGCCACAGAAGGTCTTCGGCCGGCACCTCAGGCCCGAGATAACGGACCTTGGGGCCCATGTCGCGGTGCGTGAGCTTGAACCATGCGCGGGCAAAAGCGTCGGCAAATTCTTCCGGATTTTCGTGGAAGCGCTTGGAGATCGGCCCGTAGATCGGATCCATGCGCATCGCCATGTCGGCGGTCGTCATGATGATGCGGTGGGTGCGCTCGCCGGTTTCCGGGTCGGGCGCGAAGTCCTCAGGCTTCAGGTCCTTTGGTGTCCACTGCCAGGCGCCGGCGGGGCTCTTCACCTTCTCCCATTCGTAGCCAAACAGGACGTCGAAATAGGCGTTGTCCCAGCGCGTCGGGTTCGGCGTCCACGCCCCTTCGATGCCGCTGGTAATGGCGTCGCGGCCTTTGCCGGAGCCGTGGGTAGAGGCCCAGCCGAAGCCCATTGCATGCATCGGCGAACCTTCCGGGTCGGGGCCGACAAGGCCTGCGTCGCCCGCGCCGTGGGTCTTGCCGAAGGTGTGACCGCCAGCGGTGAGCGCGACGGTTTCCTCGTCATTCATCGCCATGCGCGCGAAGGTCTCGCGGATGTCGCGGCCGGATGCGATCGGGTCTGGATTGCCGTCGGGGCCCTCCGGGTTCACATAAATCAGGCCCATCTGAACGGCCGCCAGCGGCGTTTCCAGTTCGCGGTCGCCGGAATAGCGGCTGTTGGGCTTGTCGCTTGTGGCGAGCCACTCGGTTTCGGAGCCCCAATAGACATCCTCTTCCGGCTCCCAGACATCGGCGCGGCCGCCGGCAAAGCCGAAAGTCTTGAAGCCCATGGACTCCAGCGCGACATTGCCGGCAAGAACCATCAGATCGGCCCAGGAAATCTGGTTGCCGTATTTCTGCTTGATCGGCCAAAGCAGGCGGCGCGCCTTGTCGAGATTGCCATTGTCCGGCCAGGAGTTTAGCGGCGCAAACCGCTGCTGACCGGCGCCAGCACCGCCACGACCATCGCCCGTGCGGTAGGTGCCGGCGCTGTGCCAGGCCATCCGGATGAACAGGCCGCCATAGTGACCATAATCGGCCGGCCACCAGTCCTGGCTGTCGGTCATCAGCGCTGTGAGGTCTTTCTTCAGCGCTGCAAGATCGAGTTTCTTGAACTCAGCCGCATAATCGAAACCATCGCCCATCGGATCGCAGAGCATGGAGTTCTGATGCAGGATTTTGAGATTGAGCTGGTTCGGCCACCAGTCACGGTTGGAGCGCATATTCACGCTGGTTGCGCCATGCGCGACCGGGCACATGCCGGATTTATCTACCTTGGTGTCCATTGTGACCTCCGAATAATGATCTGTCGCTCACCGCCGACGCTCGAACGAAAGCGCCGTGACGGCCATATGTCGTGCACCTCAGGGCCCGTTCTCCGCGCACGGGAAGAAGCCCAGACACCGCACCACATGGCTGCGGGAAACTGGAATGATTCAAAATTAGATGGCGGCGGCGATAAATTCAAATTGCAATTTCTGTTTCTACCCATAATTTGTACTTATGATCAGTTTCACGATCCGCCAGATGGAATATTTCGAAGCGCTGGCGCAGGTCGGGCACTTCGGCAGAGCCGCCGCGCAGGTGGGCGTTACCCAGCCTGCCCTGTCCGCGCAGATCGCGGAAATGGAGCAACGGCTGCAGTGCCGGCTATTCGAGCGCGGCGGGCGCCATGTGCGACTAACGGAGAGCGGCCGACAGTTGCAGCCGCGGATCGAAAAACTGCTTAATGACCTGCGCGATCTGGGCAGCGTTGCCCAGCGCGGGCGCAGCGCCATGCACGGGCAATTTCGGCTGGGCATTATCCCGACAGTCGCGCCCTATCTGCTGCCGCGGCTGCTGCCGGAGCTGCGCGCACACTATCCGGGGCTTCAGGTCGAGCTCCGCGAAGCGATCACCGGCACATTGAAGGAAGAAACGGTCAGCGGGCGGCTCGATGGCTTTGTCGCCGCGCTGCCGATCGAGCATCCCCGACTGATGTGGGAAGAGGTTTTCACCGACCGCTTTCTGCTCGCAGTACCGAAAGACGATCCCGCATTCGCCTCACCGCCCGTGCAGACCGAAAGCCCTGCGCTTGAGCGGCTGATGCTCCTCGAGGACGGCCATTGCATGCGCGAGCAAGCGCTAGCCGTGTGCGGCAAGGTGCGGCCGGTCGCAATGGCAAACTACAGCGCAACCAGCCTGACCACTTTGCTTCACATGGTGGCGCATGGGCACGGCGTGACGCTGATACCGGAAATTGCCGCCAATGCGGACAAGGCAGTGTCGGACCTCAAGGTCGTTCCGTTCGCGGAACCCGCTCCGATGCGGCGCATCTGTCTCGTCTGGCGCGTCAACAGTTCGCGGCAGGACGAATGCCGCATGCTGGCCGAAATCGTACGCGGGATCACAGGATCACGGCGCGCGGAGAAGCGCCACGACCAGGCCGACCCACATGCCGGCGAGCACCAGATAGCCGAGCGTGAAGATCGGCCGGCGGTACCGGATGCGGTTTGAGGTAACGTGCACCCACGCATGCACGATGCGCGAGAGCGAGAAGACCCAGGCCAATGCAAGCGTTATGATCGTAACGCCGCCCGTCACGAACAGGGACAGGCACGCCGCATAAAACAGCACCGGCAGTTCAAACTGGTTTGCCAAGTTGTTGCGCACGAAGATGCTTTCGGGCGGCTCGACCTGATTTTCACGGAACTGCGCCGGCTTTGCGCTGCCCGATTTCACCGCTGAGATGCGGCGCTTCGAGATGAGCACGTAGACCGCATATACAAGCGCGACGTGCAGCAGCATCGGCCAGAAAATCGCTGTCTGGTTCATTGGGCCTCCCTTCGAATTTCCCTCATGCCAACGCTCCTAAGCTGGAGACATAACTACGGCAAGGCTTGACATTGCCCTTTCATGTAACATTATAAGTTCCATGAGATTCGATACACGACTATCCGGCATGCTTCACGTCCTCCTGCACATGGTGGAGAGCAAAGAGCCTGTCACTTCGGAGGCGATGGCCGGCTATCTGGGAACCAACGCGGTCGTGGTGCGCCGTACGATGGCCGGGCTGCGCGACGCAGGGCTCGTGCGCTCGGAGAAAGGCCATGGAGGCGGCTGGGTGGTTGCGCGCGCACCGTCGGAAATCAGCCTGGGCGACGTTTACGTGGCGCTTGGGTCGCCGACCCTGTTCGCAATCGGCAACCGCAACGAAAATCCGAACTGTCTGGTGGAAAAGGCGGTCAATGCGTCGCTCGGAGAAACGCTGAAAGAGGCGGAGGCGATGGTCGTTTCGCGTCTCCACAGCATCAGCTTGGCCGACGTTGCCAACACGGTCGGGAGCGAAATGGAAGAGTTCAAACGCGTAATGAGCAGAGGTTTCAAGGATGTATGACGTTCTCGTTGTTGGCGGCAGCTATGCAGGCATCGCCGCCGCCCTTCAGCTTGCCAGGGCACGCCGCACGGTCGCGGTGATCGACGCCGGAAGCCGGCGCAACCGTTTTGCATCGGCCGCGCACGGGTTCCTGAGCCGCGACGGCCACACGCCCGATCTGATTGCGAGGCAGTCGCGCCGCCAGCTGCTGGCCTATCCAAGCGTCGACTGGATCGATGGCACGGTCTCGCGCTGCACCGGCGCGCTGGATGCGTTCGAGGCAACAACAACGCGCGGCGAGGTGCTCAAAGGCCGCCGGCTTATCCTTGCCACCGGTGTCGCCGATCAATTGCCGGATGTCCCCGGCCTCTCGCAGCTCTGGGGGCGCAAGGTGTTCCATTGCCCCTACTGTCACGGCTACGAGCTGGATCGCGGCGCTATCGGCGTTCTGGCATCAAGCGACATGGCGTTTCACCACGCTGTCGTCGTTTCCGAATGGGGACCGACGACGCTGTTCACAAACGGCATGTTTCAGCCTGACGCGGAGCAGCAGGACGTGTTGCGTGAGCGAGGCATTGCCGTCGAGCCGGCGCGGCTTACCCGCGTGGCCGACAAAGGCGCCGGGATCGCGGTAGAGCTCGAAAATGGGAGCTCTACAGAGCTGGCTGGATTGTTCGTGCAGGCGCGCACATCGCCCGCCTGCCCGATCGCCGAACAGCTGGGCTGCAACATCGAAGAGAGCCCGATGGGCACGCATGTCGGCACCAACGGCACGCAGGAAACGAGCGTGCCCGGCGTCTTCGCAGCTGGCGACACAGCGCGGGCGGCCGGTAACCTGACCTTCGCGGTCAGTGACGGCGCAATGGCCGGGACCGGTGCGCATCGCTCACTGATCTTCCCGCCCGCCTGACGGCCGCGAGGCTCAGCCGGAGTAGTTCGGGCTTTCCCGCGTGATGGTGACATCATGCGGGTGGCTCTCGCGCAGGCCGGCGGCCGAAATCCTGATGAACTCGGCCTTCGTGCGCATCTCTTGCAGATTGGCTGCGCCGACATAACCCATGGCAGCCTTCAGGCCGCCGACGAGCTGGTGCAGGACGCCCGAGACCGGTCCCTTGTACGGAACCTGCCCTTCGATGCCTTCGGGCACCAGCTTCAACGTATCGCGCACCTCGGCCTGGAAATAGCGGTCGGCGGAGCCGCGCGCCATCGCGCCAACGGAGCCCATGCCGCGATAGGCTTTGAACGAGCGGCCCTGATGCAGATAAACTTCGCCCGGGCTTTCATCCGTGCCCGCGAGCAACGAGCCCACCATCGCGCCGCGCGCACCGGCGGCTATGGCCTTGGCGAGATCGCCAGAGAATTTGATGCCGCCATCCGCGATGACCGGGATGTCGGATTTTTCGGCCTCTTCGGCCGACGCCATGATAGCTGAAAGCTGCGGCACGCCAACGCCGGCAACGACGCGGGTGGTGCAGATCGAACCCGGACCGATGCCGACCTTGATCGCGTCGGCACCCGCATCGATAAGAGCACGCGTTCCATCGCGCGTGGCGACATTGCCGGCTACGATCCGCACCGCGTTGGAGAGCTTCTTGATGCGGCCCACTGCATCAAGAACGCGCTGCGAATGGCCATGTGCCGTATCGACCACCAGCAGGTCGACGCCTGCGTCGAGCAAACGCTCGGAACGCTCAATGCCGTCTTCGCCGACGGTGGTTGCAGCGGCAACGCGCAGACGCCCCTGACTGTCCTTTGACGCGTTCGGGTTGAGTTGCGACTTCTCGATATCCTTGACCGTAATCAGGCCAACGCAGTTTCCGTCGCCGTCCACCACGAGCAGCTTTTCGATGCGGTGCTGGTGAAGCAGGCGCTTGGCTTCGTTCTGATCGACATTTTCGCTCACCGTCACCAGTGACTGATGGGTCATCAGTTCGCGCACCAGCTGCGCGGGATCGGACGCAAAGCGCACATCGCGGTTGGTCAGTATGCCGACCAGCCGGCCATTGGTGAAGCCGCCCTGCCCGCCATTTTCCACCACCGGGATGCCCGAAATGCCGTGGGCGCGCATGAGCGACTGAGCGTCCGCCAGTGTAGCGTCCGGGCCGATGGTGACCGGGTTGATCACCATGCCGCTTTCGAACTTCTTGACCTGCCGCACTTCCTCCGCCTGCTGCTCGGGCGTCATGTTGCGGTGGACAACGCCGATGCCGCCGGCCTGCGCCATGGCGATGGCGAGCCGCGATTCGGTCACCGTGTCCATAGCCGAAGAGAGGATCGGGATATTGAGATCGAAGTCGGCGGCGATGCGGGTCGCCACGCTTGTTTCGCCGGGCATGACCCGCGAGTGACCGGGCTGCAACAGCACGTCGTCAAAGGTAAGCGCGTGCGATCCGGTCGCTGTTTCGATAATTCTGGCCATGACCAATCCCTGCTTTCGATCGGGTAATACGGTAGCCGCGCCGGCCTCGGAATGGCCGCGCCGACTCATCGGCTCCGTCGGTGGATTGGCGCTGGCTGGTACCATGGATGGATGGGGAAAGGAAGCTGCCGCAGGGCGAGTGTCCACGCCATCCGCGCCATCTGTAATCTGTCTGCTATATACCCGCTTCGGCAGGGGATGATATGGGAACCCCGCTTCAGCTGGACGAGGACATGGATACACAAGACGCAGCGGCCGGCGCGCCTCCCAGACAATCGATGCGGCGCGAGCAATTCACCTTCTCCGGCACGGGGCGGGAATATTTCGGCATCTGGATCGTCAACATTCTGCTGACGATCGTGACGCTCGGCATCTATTCGGCCTGGGCGAAAGTGCGGCGCAACCGCTACTTCTACGGCAATACCCGACTTGCCGGCGGCAGTTTCGACTACCACGCACGCCCGATGCAAATCCTGATCGGGCGCATCGTCGTGGTCGCAATCCTGATCGTCTACAATGTCGCAGCGACGCTCGATCAGAGGATCGGCGGCGTGCTCGGCGTGGTCTTTCTTCTGGCACTGCCATGGTTCGTGATGCGCGGACTGCGCTTCAGCGCCCGTATGACCAGCTTCCGCAATGTGCGCTTCGACTTCACCGGCGGTTACGGCGGAGCGTTTCTGGCCTACATACTTGGCGGCCTGCTAACCTGGGGGTCGTTGGGCATTCTGGCGCCCATCGCCTCGCAGTGGATGTGGCGCTACACGCTGGACAATCTGCGTTATGGCGACCGGCCCATCGACTGCGACCCGCGGCTTGAAAAGCTCTACGGGCAGTTCGTCATGCCGGCGATCACCTTCGTGGTTGGGCTGGTCGTGGTGATTGTGCTCGGCGTCACGATCTTCAGCTTCGCCAGCGGGTTGGGGTTCGATTTCGAGGAGTTTTCGTCCGACTTCGCGGTAGCCGGAATTCTGGCCGCCATATATGCGGCATTCCTGCCGTTCTTTCTGCTTTTCGTGCTTGTCAGTCTTCTCTATTCGGCCGGCGCGCGAAACGTCGCCTTGTCAGAAACGGTGATCGACGGGCAGCATCTGCTTGCCTCGCATATCGGGCGCTGGCGCTATGCCTGGATCGCCATTTCCAACTTCTTTGCAACAATACTGACGCTTGGCCTGGCGCGCCCATGGGCGGCAGTGCGCATGTCGCGGTATCTGGCCAGTGTGACGATGTTGTATTCAGCCGGCTCTCTTGACGACTTCTTCTCCACCGTGAAGCAGAGCGAAGGTGTCGTTGGCGCCGAATATATGGATATCGAGGGGCTCGACTTTGGTTTCTGAGGCGACGGCCGGCCGGCTGATCCGCGGCGTCTGGTATGCGCCACAGACCAGCCGCGCGGTGGAAGCGTCTCTTGTTCTTGAAACCGGCGGGCGGCTCACGGCTCAGGATGAAGCCGGCGCAGCGCTAGCCTCTTGCGAGTTCTCAGCGGCCGAGGTTTCCGACCGCGTCGGTTCCATTGCAAGGCGCATCACCTTTGCAGATGACAGTGTTTTCGAAACCGGCGACAATGATGGCATCGACCGCCTGCTTGCGCCCGTCGCAAAGCCGGGGTCGGGCTTCGTCCATTCGCTCGAACGGTTCCATCCGCGGCTCGCATTGTTTGTTGTGGTGGTCGCGCTGCTAGCGGTCGCGATCTACCGTTTCGCGGTGCCAGTACTGGTTGAGGTGGCGGTGCTCGTCACGCCACCGGTGGTGCCGGTGCTTTTATCGTCGTCGACTATGGCGACGCTCGACGGTACCGTGTTCGAACCCTCCAAGCTCGATGCGGAAACACAGAAGAACATCGCCGACGACTTCCGCGATCTGGCCTCGGTGTCTGCGCGCGGCAGCGATGGATATACGCTCAATTTTCGCGAAGGCGGCCACATCGGCCCCAACGCCTTCGCACTGCCCGACGGTACAATCGTTCTCACCGACGAACTGGTGAAGATGGCCAATGACCACCAGACCGTGCTTGGCGTACTCGCGCACGAAATCGGCCACGTGGACCACGAACACAGCCTGCGGCAAATCTACCGCGCGGCCGGGGTGACCGGGCTCATTCTGCTTATCGGCGGCGATGTGGGCGCAGGTGTGGAAGACATTCTCATTCAGGGCTCGGCGCTGCTGCAGCTTCGGCACTCGCGCAGCGCGGAAGCCGAGGCCGACCGCTTCAGCATCGAACTCATGCATCGAACAGGAAATGACCCGCTGGCAATTTCGCGCTTCCTGGAGCTCATTCGCGACAAGCTCGGCGACACCTCCGATTCCGACTTCCTGTCCACGCATCCGGCGACGCCTTCCCGCATTGAGGAAACCAGGCGCTACGCGGAAGAGCTGATGGCTGCCGCGACCGACTAACCGAAGCCTGGACCACTCGATTTCGCATCGATCTCAGCCGGCAAACGGGACACGGGCACGCCGGCATGATAACTCTCGGCCTTCCGTTCTAACCCTCCGCATCCGGACCGCGTCTTGAACCGCACACTTCCCATCGTGCTGGCCGTTGCCCTGTTCATGGAACACATGGACTCAACGGTCATCGCGACATCGCTGCCCGCTATTGCGCTCGACATCGGCACTAGCCCGGTGGCGCTCAAGCTTGCGCTGACATCCTACCTCGTCTCGCTGGCGATTTTTATTCCGGTCAGCGGCTGGATGGCCGACCGTTTCGGCGCGCGGAAGGTGTTTCGCGCCGCAATCGCCGTGTTTGTCGTCGGTTCCATCCTGTGCGCCATTTCCGGCTCGCTGGGGGCGTTCGTGGTGTCGCGTTTCATTCAGGGTATGGGCGGCGCGATGATGACGCCGCTGGCGCGTCTCGTGCTGGTGCGGGCTACGCCTCGCAGCGATCTGGTGAACGCGATGGCGTGGCTGACAGTGCCGGCGCTGATCGGGCCGATGGTGGGGCCGCCGGTCGGCGGCTTTCTCACCACCTACGTCTCCTGGCACTGGATTTTCCTGATCAATGTGCCGATCGGCATTGCCGGCATTCTGATTTCAGGGCGCGTGTTGCCAGATCTCGAAGGTGAGCCCGACCGCAAGATCGACTGGCGCGGTTTCTTTCTGGCCGCCGTCGCGGCGTCGGGCATCGTGTTCGGACTTTCCGTCATCAGCCTGCCGGCGCTGCCGCCGGCATTCGGCATTGCAGCGGTGGTTGTCGGCTGTGTCGCCGCTGTCGCCTACCCGTTCCATGCGCGCCGAACCGAGCGGCCATTGCTTGACCTTGGCCTGTTTTCGAACCGCGCATTTGCCTCTGCAATCAATGGCGGCTTCCTCTTTCGCGTCGGCACCGGCGCAACGCCCTTCCTGCTGCCGCTGATGTTTCAGCTGCTCTTTGGGCTGACGCCGTTTCAGTCCGGCCTGCTGACCTTTGTCACCGCTTTCGGCGCGATCGGCATGAAGTTCATCGCCAGCGGAACCTTGCGCCGCGCGGGCTTCCGTACGGTGACCATTGCCAGTGCCGCGCTCGGCGGTCTCCTGATCGGCGCCAATGCGCTCTTCACTTCCGACACGCCTTATGTGGTGATCGCCGTCATCCTGTTCGCTGCCGGCCTGGCGCGTTCGCTGTTTTTCACCAGCACCAACGCGCTGGTGTTCGCTGAGCTCTCCGACAAAGATGCCGCGCAGGCGACAGCGATCGCCTCGGTCAGCCAGCAGATCAGCATTGCGCTCGGCGTCGCCGTTGCCGGCGGGCTGCTCGAGATTGTGCAGGCGGTGACGGGTTCAGGGCTCGACCGCACGGCGTTTGTGGTGGCGTTCGGTGTCGCAGCGATCGCGTCGGTGCTCTCGGCCCTCTTTTTCGCGCGCCTGCCCGCCAACACCGGCAGCCTCGTTTCAGGCCATGGCCGGCGCGGCGCTACTCGCGACCCTTGAAGCCTTTCGCAAGCAAATAGAGTTCGACCGATTCATCGCGCGAGGCCGGCGGCTTCACATGATGGACCGATTTGAAGCCGCGCTTCAGGCTGTCGAGCAGAGCGTTTTCGGTGCCGCCCTGAAATGTCTTTGCCAGAAAGTGACCGCCCGGCTTCAGCACCGACAGCGCAAAATCCGCCGCGACCTCGCACAAATGCATGGTGCGGATATGGTCTGTCCTTCTGTGACCTGTGGTCGGGGCCGCCATGTCGGACAGCACGATATCGGGTTCGCCGCCCAGCACTTCGATCAGCTTCGCCGGCGCTTCGTCGTCGAGGAAGTCCATCTTCAGAATGGCAGCGCCCGGGACCGGGTCCATATCGAGATAATCGATTGCCACGACGCGGATATCGTCTTCCGTGGAGCCGGTGCGCGTCACCGCCACCTGCGTCCAGCCGCCGGGGGCCGCACCCAGATCGATCACCCGCATGCCGGGCCTGATCAGTTCATAGCGGTCGTCGATCTCGGTAAGCTTGAAAGCCGCGCGGGAGCGATAGCCCTCATTCTTGGCCTTATGCACATAGGGATCGTTGAGATGCCGCTCGAGCCAGCGACGCGAGGAGTTTTTCAACCCGCTCTTCTTCTTGATGCGCGTTTTCAGCGCCCGACCGCCACCGCCCTTGTTTCCCGAACGCGACATCAGCGCCCGCCCCGGCCGCGGAAACGGCGGCGACGCCACACGCCATCGTCGGCCATCAGTTCGCTCAGCATGCCTTCGCGCAAGCCACGGTCGGCGACGCGCAGGCGCTCCGCCGGCCAAACCTTGCGGATCGCTTCGAGGATCGCACAGCCTGCCAGCACAAGATCGGCACGGTCTGCGCCGATGCACGGATTGGCCTTGCGCTCTTCGAATGAAAGGCCAAGCAACCGTTCCAGAATGCCATCGACTTCCTGGCTATTCAGCCACAGACCGTCGACGCGGCGGCGGTCATAACGTTCGAGTTCCAGGTGAACGCCGGCAAGCGTGGTGACCGTGCCGGATGTTCCGAGCAGGTGAAAGCGTGACCCAGCTGCCAGGCTGCCGAGCTTGTGCCGGTCCTCAAATGAAGTGAGCATCTCGCCGACGGCAGCAACCATGGCATCGAAGCTCTCGCGGGTGACATCGCGGCCGCCGAACCGCTCGGCCAGCGTCACCACACCTACGGGCAGCGATGTCCATGAAATGATGTGGCTCGCGAGACGCGGCGAGCGGCGCTCGGAAACATCGATCAGCGCGATTTCGGACGAACCGCCGCCGATGTCGAACAAGACCACGGCATCCGTTCCTCGTTCCACAAGTGAGCCGCAGCCGGACACGGCCAGCCGTGCCTCGGTCTGACGGTCAATGATTTCCAGATCGAGGCCGGTTTCTTCTTTCACGCGGGCCAGAAAATGCTCGCCATTTTCGGCAGAGCGGCACGCTTCGGTTGCGATCAGGCGGGAGCGCTTGATGTCGCGCAGGGCGAGCTTGTCAGCGCACACTTTCAGCGCCTCGACGGCGCGGTCCATCGCCGCGTCCGACAGGCGGCCGGAGGCAGAAAGCCCCTCGCCCAGACGCACTATACGTGAAAAGGCATCGATGACACGGAACTGCCCCGGACGCTGTGGCACAGCAACCAGCAGACGGCAATTGTTGGTGCCCAGATCGAGCGCGGCGTAGATCGGGCCGCGCTTACCCTGAGGGGTGTAGCGATGGCGCTGTTGGCCGGCCGCGGGAGCGACTTGCGTCGTTTGCTGCGGAGGCAGAACCGGCGTCGCCACAGTCTGCGCCCCGTCAGCATTCGCGCCCGGCGGAACGGTGTCGCGGGCGAAAACCTTGCGGTTTCGTCTGCGCTTTCGGCGCCGTCCACGTTTTTGCTTTTGTCCGGGCGCGTCATCCGGATGCGAACCGGGCGCGGGCCGAGGCTGGTCAACCTGCGGCCTGTGCGCCATGTCCGCCTCGCCGGTTGGACGTTCGGCCCCTTCCGGCTCAGGCGACGCCCCGCCCGGCGCCAAAACGCCGGTGTCGGGATCTTTCAAGTCAGTCCACCTCTTGCGCCGCGCTGCTGCCGGAACGGGCCGGCGCCGCCGCAGGCGCATAAATGGTTACGTTGGCGACAGGATAGCAGCCGGCCCCGTTTTCACCAAGAGCAGCTTGCGGGTTGAACCGAAGACGATATTGACTATTTTTATTTGCAGACTAGAACGCGCTCATCGCGAGCGCTTCACGGTGCCCCGCGCAGGCTTTGGGGAATAGGTTAACGGTAGACCCACGGACTCTGACTCCGTTAGTCCTGGTTCGAATCCAGGTTCCCCAGCCAACCACCCTTCTGTTTCCCGCATTTGCATCCGACGACAACCACATTGGTTGGGATCGGGTTCGCGCTCAGGAGTGTCCTGCTACCGGTTTGGGACGATAGGGCTTCTCCAGCAGCTCGAGTTCATCATCGGACAACTTGATCTCAAGCGCGGACATCACATCATCCAGAAGTTCGGGCCGCGAAATGCCTACGAGCGGGGCAGTGATCCCCGGCTGATTCATCACCCACGCATAAGCGACCGCAGCCATTGAAACACCGCGTTCGCCCGCAACTACCTTCACCGCGTCGGCGATGCGGCCGTCAGCCTCGCGGCTGTCGCCATAGAGCCGCTCGAGCTGGCCATCCGTATCGCTGCGCACCGAGCTGTGCTTGCCCGCCAGCATGCCGCGGGCCAGCGGGCTCCAGGGCAGAACACCCACACCTTCGCTGATGCAGAGCGGCAGCATCTCGCGCTCCTCTTCCCGATAGATAAGGTTGTAGTGCGGTTGCATGGAAACGAAGCGAGCCCAGCCGTTTGCGCGTTGCAGACCGAGGGCCTTCATGAACTGCCAGGCGAACATGGAGGAGGCGCCGAGATAACGCACCTTGCCCGAACGCACGACATCGTTAAGCGCCTCAAGCGTCTCTTCCAACGGCGTTTCGTAGTCGAAGCGATGCAACTGCAACAGGTCGATATGATCGGTGCCGAGCCTGCGCAGGCTACCCTCCACACTGTCGAAGACGTGCTTGCGCGAAAGACCGCGATCATTGGGGTCGTCGCTCATCGGATTATAAAGTTTGGTAGCGATTACAAGCTTGTGACGCGGCTGAAGAGGCATCAGTCTGTCGCGCAATATCTCTTCGCTTACGCCGCGCGAGTACATGTCGGCGGTGTCGAAGAGGTTGATACCGCGCTCAACGGCCGCTTCGATGATCGGAGCCGATGCATCGGCGTCGAGCACCCATGACGCCCATTCGGGTGAACCGAATGTCATACACCCGAGGCCGATCCTGGACACTTTGAGCCCGGTTCTGCCCAACGACACATATTCCATCTTTCCGATTCTCCGCTGTTTGGCGCTCTGCAGCCCAATCCGAGCCGCTGCACGACCATAAATCACATAGTGTCACGTTTTGTTAGCACACGAGTGCACAATTTTTCGCTTGTGTTGTCGTGAGAATCCTAATTACACTCAAAGTGTGACAAACGAACATAACACTTTCGCTTTCGATCTCAACGCCGGCTGCATCGACAAATCGCTGCCGGTACCGGTGGGCCGCCAGCTTTACGGACTGCTGAGCTATCAGCTTTCGCATGGCGATCTGCGGAAGGGCACACGGCTCCCGTCGGTGCGCCAGCTGGCGCGCTCGCTAGGCATAGCGCAGGCGACGGTTGCGCAGGTCTACAAGGATCTGCGCGATGCCGGGCTACTGGAGATGCGCCATGGCGCGGGCGCGTTCACCCGTCTCGCAATGCCCACGGACACCGACCTTTCGTCGGGAGACCTGCGTGCCGACATAGCGCGGCTGCTCAACCGGGCCGAACATGCCGGCATCCCGCCGCTGGCGCTCGTTGGAATGGTCAATGCGCAGGCGCAGCTACGCCAGGGTGCGCCTGGTCTGAACATTGTCTTCGTTGCCATCTTCGAAGGTCCGGGCCGCGCCTATGTGGATGCGATCATGCCGCATCTCCTGTCTGCTGACCGGGTGACGCTCTTGACCACCTCGGCCCTCACCGAGGACCCGAAGGCCCGTGCGACCTGTGAAGCAGCCGATCTTGTGCTGACATTCGTTCACCGCACTGCCGAAGTTTCCGCGCTCGTCCCGACAGCGAATGTGATGGGTCTGCGCTTCATTCCATCCGATGCGACGCGGCAGGCTCTTGCGGCCCTGGACCCGCGTAGCCGGGTCGCGGCCATCACGCATCTTGAAGACTACATCGCCATCATGCGTCCGAGTGTGCAACGCTTCGCGCCACATATCAGCGATGTCGCCGTTTCGTGGTCGCATGCACCGGACCTGAAGGCGACGATCGCCCGCTCGGACGCCGTGATCTACGCCACAGGCGCCGACCACGTGGCCGCCATGGTGCGGCCCGGCACCACCTGTTTTGAGTATCGCCACATGCCCGACCCTGCTGGACTCGAGGCGGATCTGGAACCGCGCCTCGCAGAACTTCGTGCAGGTCGTCGGCTGCGTGTGGTCGAGGGCGGTCTAACGAAGAGCGCCGACATTTGAACCGAGCGACATAACGAAAACAGGGAGAAACCGACATGCTCAGATTCAGACTACTCGCAGCAACCGCCGCGCTTGCTCTCGCAACCGGCATCGCAGGGGCTCAGGAACTCGTCATCGGTGCCGATGTCGATGCCGGCACGCTCGATCCGCGGCTTGCCCGCGATACGACGGCCTACCGGTCCGTAAATCTCATCTATTCCGGTCTCGTGCATTTGACGCCCGAGCTGGAGCCGGTGCCCGACCTGGCAGAAAGCTGGGAAAGCCCGGACCCGAAGACGATCGTATTCACGCTCCGCGAAGGCCTCAAATTCTCTGATGGCTCCGCGCTCACCGCCGAGGATGTCGTCTTCACTTTCGAGACCATACTGAACCCGGATTTCAGTGCCCCGCAGCGCGGTCTATTCACGCCGATTGAAAGCGTGGAGGCGGTCGATGAGCGCACCGTGCGCTTCAATCTCGCTTCGCCCTATGCGCCGCTGCTCAGCTATCTCGACATGGGCATCGTGCCCTCGGACTACGATGGCGATCTCTCCACCGATCCGGTCGGCGCTGGCCCGATGGTTCTGAGCAACTGGAACCGAGGCTCCGAGATCGTCTTGTCGGCGTCCGACAGCTACTGGGCGGGTGCTCCTGAGGTCAAAGAGCTGACTTTGCGCATCGTGGGCGACAACGCCGCACGGGCACAAGCCTTCGAAGCGGGTGACCTCGATGTCATTCAGTCCCCGCTATCGCCGGGCGACATCAAGCGGCTGGCGGCAGACGACAGCTACAATTCAAACCTGTCGGCCGGCCTTGGTGTGACCTATCTCAACATGAACACCAACAACCCGTTGCTGGCCGATCCGGCCACGCGGCGCGCCTTTGCAATGCTGGTCGATCAGTCGACGATCGTGGACGCGATCTATGAAGGCGTCGATGAGGTTGCGAACTCGATTATTCTGCCGTCTTCATGGGCTTACGACGCCTCGATCGCGCAGCCGACCTTCGACCCTGAAGGCGCAAAAGCCGCCTTCGCAGAGCTCGGCTGGAGCGACAGCGATGGCGATGGCGTGCTCGACCGTGACGGTCAGAAGCTGTCGGTTACGCTGGCCACTCACAGCGAAGATCCGAACCGCATCCAGGCAGTCGAATTTCTGCAGGCTACTATGCAGCAGGCGGGCATCGACGCCCAGGTTCAGATATCGGACTGGCCATCCTTCTCGACCGGATACGTCCAGAAGGGCGAGCATGAAATCGCGCTTCTCGGTTGGCTCAACATCGTCGATCCCGATCGGCTGACCTACAACCAGCTCACTACGGGTGCCGGCCTCAACTGGGGCGGTTATTCGAACGAGGAGGTCGACAAGCTGCTTGAGGAGGGCCGCACCGCGCTCGATCAGGAAGCGCGCAAGGCCGCATATCAGAAGGCGGCGGCGATCATCGCTGAGGAGGTGCCGTATTACATCATCTCCTATCAGGGCTATCACCTGTTCTACAAAAAGGACATGCCTGCAGATGTGACGGCCAACCCGCGCGGAACGTTCCGCGGCATGATCGGCATGCCCGGATAACAGGCTCCGAAATCTCATGCGGCGCGCGCTTCCTAGCGCGCCGCATGAGCCAACCTTTCCGAACCCGGTAGAGTCATGACCGCCTACGTGATCCGACGGCTGCTGCTTTTCGTGCCGATGGCAATCGGCATCGTCGTCGTAACCTTCTGCCTATTGCTGCTGATCCCGGGCGACCCCGCTGCGGTGCTGCTTGGGCAAGAAGCAACGCCGGAGGCAATCGCCACATTGCGGCGGACGCTGGGCCTGGATCAGCCGGCTTATATTCAGCTCTTCATCTATTTCGGAAATATCCTGCAAGGCGACCTCGGCCAGTCGATCTTCCAGAATGCACCGGTGTCGGAAATCATCCTTGGCCGCATCGGCGCGACGCTGGAACTGGCCATTGTTGCACTCACAATGTCAGCCGCTATCGGCATTACGCTGGGCGTGATTGCCGCCATGCGTCCGGGCGGTATCGTCGATGCCTCGGCAATGCTGCTCGCGCAGCTCGGCATCTCCATGCCGGTCTATTGGCTGGCGCTCCTCCTGATGCTGGCTTTCGCTGTGATGCTCGGCTGGCTACCGGCAATCGGACGCGGGGAGCCGCTCGTGTCGGCATTCGGCATGGCCTTGGCCGGCAACCCGGCGCCATTGCTTGATTCACTGTCTCACATCGCGCTGCCTGCGGCCTCGCTGGCTGTCAATTCCGCGGCGATCATTTCGAGGCTCGTACGCGCTTCCATGCTGGAAGTGCTGAACGAGGACTTTGTCCGCACCGCGCGCGCAAAAGGTGTCCGCCGCAGGCAAGTGATCTGGAACCATGCTCTGCGCAACGCTTTGTTGCCGGTGATCTCAGTGATCGGCCTGCGGTTTGGCGCTTTGCTGGGCGGTGCAATTCTGACCGAAACAATCTTCGCGTGGCCTGGCCTCGGTCAGCTGACGATTGCGGCTATTTCGCAGCGCGACCTGCCGCTCATCCAAGGCATCGTGCTGACCTTCGCGATGATCTTCGCCACAGTGACGCTCATCGTCGATCTTCTCTACGCGGTTGTCGATCCGCGAATTCGCCTCAAATGAGTACCGGCATGGCAGATACACAGTTGCGCGCACGGCGTTTCAGGCTGCCTAAGAGGCTGCGCAATGCAGCGCTACTGATTGGCGCGGCGATCTCCTCAACAATCATCCTGCTGGCGATTTTTGCACCGTTCCTGGCAACGCACGATCTCGCCGCAATGGATATGGTCAACCGCTTCAGCGGCCCCTCCTTCGAGCACTTGCTCGGCACAGACAATTTCGGCCGCGACATATGGAGCCGGCTGATCTACGGAGCGCGCATCTCTCTTACGATCGCGATCATTGCCGTTACCTGCTCGGCGATAATCGGCACGATTGTCGGCCTTGTGTCGGGCTATTTCGGCGGCTGGATCGATCTGCTGCTGATGCGGCTGACGGACATCTTCCTGGGTTTCCCGCCACTGCTGCTGGTGCTTGCAGTTGTGGCCGTGTTGGGCCCCGGCCTGTTTAACGTTGCAGCATCGCTCGTCGTCGTTTCGTGGACGGAGTATGCGCGCGTGGTGCGCAGCACCACGCTTTCTCTGCGAGAACAGAACTATGTACAGGCCGCCCGCGCGCTCGGCGCATCGCCGTGGCGCATCCTGTTGCGCGAGATACTGCCGAACTCTCTGGGTCCGATCACCGTGCTGGCCTCTCTGGGTCTGGGAACCGCTATCGTTTGGGAAAGCGCGCTGAGCTTCCTCGGTTTCGGGTTGCCGCCGCCTGCCCCGACCTGGGGCTGGTCGCTAAGTTACGGCACCCGCTTCATTCGCGACGAGCCTTGGCTGTCCGTCGTCTCTGGCGCGGCAATCATGATCACCGTGCTCGGTTTCAATCTGTTGGGTGACGGGCTCCGCGACGTGCTCGACCCTCGTCACAAAACCCGGGGCTAGCGCCCCCAAAAGGAGAAAAAGATGGTCAAGACGATCAACCGGCACAGCCCCAAGATCACGACACTCGCGGACGGAACCGACGCGCTGCTGCACATGACCGACCTGGTGGGTGAGGAAGATGGGCCGCTGATCGGCATCTCGGCCTCGATCCACGGCAATGAAAACTGCGGTAGTCAGGCCATTCTCGACCTTTATCGCCGGCTGAAGGATATGCGGCTGCGCGGTACGATACGCCTGCTGCCCGTGGTCAACGCGCGAGCCATGGTCGTCAATGCCAGGTTCTCGCCTATCGATCAGCGCGACCTCAACCGCGAGTTTCCGGGCGATCCTGCAGGCACCTTCTCTCAGCAACTCGCCGCTGCGCTAACGCGGGAGTTCCTTGGCAAAATCGATATGCATATCGACCTGCATTCTGGAACGGATCGGCCGACCGTCGACTACGTCTATCTGCTCAACGACGAGGGGTTGAGCCGCGCCTTCGGTTCGAAAATCCTCTACCGACCGGACGATACCAAGCAAGGCACGAAATTCTCCGGCACGACGAAGGATGTAACGGTCGAGCGCGGTGTCCCCGCCGCGGTGATCGAACTTGGCGGCGGCATCGTCGATCAGGGACCCTATATCGAGCGGATCGTTGAGGGCGTGCTCAACATGCTGCGCCATGCTGGCGCTATCGACGAGGAAGCCACGCCGCCACCGGCGCAGATCGTGGTCAACGAGATCGCTGGCATACGGCCTACCAAGGGCGGCTGGATCGAACCGCTTTCGCCGCCGCTCGGTGACGAACTCGCGCCACATCAGCCGCTCTTCCGTGTCGTGAGCCCATACAATTTCGAGGTTCTGGAAGAAGCGAAGAGCCCGTTCGAACGCGGCATCATGATCATGGGTCATCTCACTCGCAACATTGTGGAAGCCGGTGACTATGGCTGGATGGTCGGCAATCTGGACGGTGCCACTTCATGAGCCAGGCCGCGCTCACAGTGCGCGATCTGGATGTGCGCATAGCTTCGGCCGATCCACCATTCACGGTGGTGGCCGACATGTCGCTCGCCGTCTCGCAGGGCGAGACGCTCTGCATCGTCGGCGAAAGCGGCTGCGGGAAATCGATGACTGCGCTGGCGCTGATGCGGCTCTTGCCTCAAGGGGTCGATGTCGCCCGCGGTTCGGTCGTACTCGGCGATGTCGAGCTGACGGCGCTGTCGGAGCGACAGGCGGAAGACTTCCGCGGCAACCGCATCGCGATGATCTTTCAGGAACCCCTCACGGCGCTGAATCCAGTCATGACCATCGGGTCGCAAATCGCCGAAGCCATCGCGCGCCATCGCGGCCTTTCGGGGCGCGAAGCGTGGTCGGCCGCGGTCGAAGCGTTGCGTCAAACACAGATGCCCGATCCCGAGCGACGCGCCGGCCAGTACCCGCATGAACTCTCGGGCGGCATGCGTCAGCGCGCGGTGATCGCGCTCGCCCTTTGTTGCGAGCCGCAGGTGATCGTCGCTGACGAGCCAACAACCGCCCTCGATGTAACGGTTCAAGCACAGATACTGGGGCTGATCCGGCAGATGCAGGAGCGTCACGGCACTGCTCTTGTGCTGATCACGCACGACCTCGGCGTCGTTGCCGAAACGGCCGACCGCGTAGTGGTTATGTATGCCGGCCGCTGCGTCGAAGAGGCGTCGGTCGAAGACCTCTTCGATGCGCCCCTGCACCCCTACACGCACGGCCTCATGGGCGCGATCCCGCGCCGGGGCGCAGAGCATCTGACGGAGATCGGCGGCACCGTTCCGCCACTATGGAAGTTGCCGCAGGGCTGCGCATTTGCGCCGCGTTGCCCCCGTGTGACCGATCGCTGCAGAGAAGAACGGCCGCCGCTCCTTGAATACCGACCCAACCACCGCGCCGCCTGCTGGAATGTCCACGATGCAGCATGACGGCTCAGCCTTGCTTCAGGTCCGCGACCTGAAGGTGCACTTCCCGATTCGGCAGGGCGTGCTGCAGCGGCAGGTGGGGGCTGTGCGCGCCGTAGACGGTGTTGGCTTTGAGTTAGCCCGTGGCGAGACGCTTGGGCTCGTCGGCGAAAGCGGTTGCGGCAAGTCGACGACGGGCCTCGCTCTCGTCGGCCTCATAGAACCTACCGCGGGTCAGGTGTTCTGCGAGGGGGTGGACGTCGCGCGTGCGGGACGGGCGGCAGCGCTGCGTTTCAGGCGCCGGCTGCAGATCGTCTTTCAGGACCCGTTTTCCTCGCTTAACCCGCGCCAGCGCATCCGCACCATCCTGCGCGCCCCGCTCGACATTCACGATGTCGGCGATCCATCAAGCCGCGATGAGCGTGTCATCGCAATGATCGAACGCGTTGGGCTGCGCGCCGATCAGGCCGAGCACTTCCCGCATCAGTTTTCCGGCGGCCAACGGCAGCGCATCGGGATTGCGCGGGCGCTGATGCTGGAGCCCGATGTGATCGTATGCGACGAGCCTGTGAGCGCACTCGATGTCTCCGTGCAGGCGCAAATTCTGAACCTGCTTGCCGACCTGCGGTCTGAACTTGGTGTTTCGTTGCTGTTCATCAGCCATGACCTGGGTGTGGTCGAACATATCGCCGACCGTGTTGCGGTCATGTATCTCGGCAAGATCGTGGAGACGGGCCCGAGAGACACGATCTTCTCATCCCCCCGACACCCCTATACGGAACTGTTGTTGAACTCCGTACCTTCGCTCGATCCGCGCCGGCGGCACAAGTTCCAGGCGAGTTCGATCGAAGTGCCGTCTGCGACATCCAAGCCCTCAGGCTGCGCCTTCCGCACCCGTTGCCCTCTCGCAACCGCCGAATGCGCTTCAACGGAGCCACCGCTTTCGCCTCGCGATGACGGCCGCGCTCTCGCCTGCCACAACCGTTGAGTGACCAGATGACCTACGCCCTGACCGGTGCGCGCCTGCTTGACCCAGCAACCGCCAGCTATCGTGAGAATGTTTCCCTGCTGATAGACGGCGACCGCGTTGCTGACATTGGCGACGGGACACCGGCTCCCGAGGGCGCAACCGCAATTCCGCTTGCCGGCAAAGTTGTGATGCCCGGACTGATCGACGCGCACGTTCACGTGGTCGCCGAAACGCTGGATCTTTGGTCGAACATGGTTGCGCCGACATCGCTGGCCGCTTTGCGTTCCGCACGAGTGATGGAGGACCTGTTGCAGCGCGGCTTCACCACCATCCGCGATCTCGGCGGCGCCGATTATGGCCTGGTGCGTGGTGTGGACGAAGGACTTATCGCCGGGCCGCGCGTCGTCATATGCGGCAAGGGGCTCTCCACGACAGGCGGGCACGCCGATCTGCGCCCACGCACTGACGACCGGCCGGGCATGATGTCCGACCGGCTGGGCAGCATGGGCGTCATTGCAGACGGTGTCGATGAGGTGCGCAGAATTTCCCGGACCTACATCAAGGAAGGCGCGGGTTTCATCAAGATTATGGCGAATGGCGGAGTGTCATCGCCCAACGATCCCATCCATGCTCTTCAGTTCTCACGCGAGGAGATCAGCGCCGCGGTCGAGGAAGCCGAAAATGCCGGCCTCTATGTCGCAGCGCATCTTTACACCGACGCGGCAATACGGCGCTGTGTGGAGCTCGGCGTTCACTCACTGGAACACTGCAACCTGATCGAACCGGAGACGGCGGACCTGGCGGCCGCGCGGGGCTGCATCGCAGTGCCGACGCTGGTCGCGTATGAGGCATTGGCGCGCGACGGGGAAGCGCTCGGCCTCGGCGCGGAGAGCCTGGCCAAGATCGACGTGGTGCGCGAGGCAGGTCGCCGCTCGCTGGACGTGATGCGCACCGCGGGGCTGCCTATGGCATTCGGCACCGACCTGCTGGGCGAGTTGCGCCGCTATCACAGCCTCGAAATCGACCTGCTCGCGGAAGTTCTGAACCCTTCAGAGATCATTCGGTCGCTGACGGAGACCGGGGCACAGCTTTGCCACCTCAAAACGGAAGCGGGCTCGCTCGCGCCGGGCAAACTTGCTGACCTCATCGTAGTCGATGGCGATCCGCTGTCGGATATCACCCTGCTCGGTGCAGATGGCAAACACATCAAGGCCGTCATGGCGCGGGGCCGGTTCTTCAAGAACGAGATCGGAGGTACATCATGACCATCGGAGTTGACCTCGCCGAGACTACAGCCGGCATCGATCTGCTCTATCGCGCGGCCACCGGCTCGGGCTCGGTTCTCAACGCCGAGGGGCTGATACCGGTCGCGGTTGCCGAGGTGAACCCGCGCGAATTGCGGGATTGGTCCGAGGCCGATGCTGCGCTCGCTACACTGATCGCGCGCATAAAAGGCGAATGCGATGACGAGCTGCGCGCGGGCTGGCTCACCGAGATGGCGCTCTCGTTGAAGTCACTGGTCGCCATGTTTTCGGGCGAGAAGATCGGGTTTGCGCAGCGGTTGGCCGATCAACTGCGGGTCGATCCCAATCCGGTTTCCGAAGACCGCCTCAATGCCGAGCGTACTACGTTGCGCGATGCGCTCGACGAGATGGGGTATCGCTCCGGCGATTTTGCAGAAGATGTCTCTGCCTGGGAAAGCAAGCGTACCGTGCCCACGGACCAGGTACTTGCGGTGCTGGGCGAGTACCAGACCGAAGCGCGCCGCCGTTGCGAAGCGCTCGTGCTCGACATTGGCGACGATTGGCTGAAACCCGAGGGCGTTACGGAGCGGCCCTATAACGCCTATTGCGACTATCCCGGCCGTTGGGTCTGGCTCAATCTCGATTTCCGCTACACGTACAGCGATCTGAAGCATCTGGCCACACATGAAGCTTTTCCAGGCCACCTGGTGCACCTGGCAAGACGCGAGGCGCTGGTGCGCGAGGGCAAAATGCCGCTTGAAGGCGCTCAGGTGGTTACATGCTCGGCGTCGAGCGCGCTGTTCGAGGGTATCGCCGACAACGGCATCGAACTGCTCGACTGGGACGAGACACCTGAGGATGCGGCCGGCTTGGCGCTGCAGCGCATACGCAGCGCTCTCCGCTGCAATGCCTCATGGATGATCTATGAGGAAGGCAAAAGCCTGGAAGAAGCGGTCGAAGCCACGGCCGGTCCGGCTTTCCAAGATCGACAGACGACGCGACGCCGGCTCGACTTAGTTCATCACGAACTGCGCGCACCATTCCTGTTTGCTTATTGGTGCGGCGATGAGGCGGTGCGTGCATTCAGGAAGAAGACGCGCGATGCCGACCGTCGGCATGTCGTCAAAACACTTTTCGATTACATGCACACGCCGACTACTCTTGCTGCCGCTTGACGGTGCCTCGCACCCGAGAATCGCTCGATATCCGGGAGCGCTGCACCGAACTGAGCCTACGACCGGTCGTCCTTTCCACGGTCGGGCTCCATCACGACCCCAATGTTTCGAATGCCAGCACCTCTCGCGCCGCGAGCGGTTGCTGACCGATCAATAGATCGCGGCCGGCGACGAGGGCCGATACGTCAGCCGCTTCATTGCCATAGTTGATCACAAAACGGATGTTGCCATTGTCGCGGATACGCACGCCCTCAGGGAGAGGTGCGGCATCCACACCGGCCTGCGCCAGCATTTCGCCGACGATCGTCAATGCAAGTTCGTCATTTGGCCGGCCGCCGAGATAACTGACCCGTCCCGACCGCAATTGCGCCGCGTGCCCATCTTTTGAGGTTCGCGCCACCTCAACGCCCTCCCCCGGCACAAGAAATTCGCGCCAGCCGTCGAATGAGCCACCGTTTTGAAGCGGGACATCGACAATAGGTGGAAGGCTTTCAACCCGGCGTATCTTCATGTCGATCAGGCTCCTGAAACGGCCCGGCGGCAGACCCTCGGCTATCTGGAAATCGTCACTCCTGGAGCCGGTTCGCGGACCCAAAAGGATGGTTGCATCGGATTTCCCAAGCGCTTCGACAATGCTCTCGCTGCCCGCGAATAACCCCGGAACAACGATGAGCTTTCGGTCGGCAATCGCCTCGACACGCGGCGGAACGACATCGATCGATATCCCGTTCCTGCGCAGCGCTCGGTAGAACCGAAACACCAGATCGAAATAGTCGAAGTCGCGGCCCTGCGGCTGGATCTTCCAGGCCCAGGCGCTTTCATAATCGAACACCAGCGCGACATCCGAACGGGTGGGACTTGCAACCGCGCCGATTGCCCGAAATTCCTTTGAGATACGGCAGCAGGCCTCATATGCCTCATTCGGCTCCGCATTCGGAAGTAGCAACGCCTCGTGCATCTGCTCCTGCGCAAATGAAGGCTGGCGCCAGCGAAAATAGCTCACGACCTCCGCCCCGGCCGCAAAAGCCTCCCATGCCCAGAGCCTCACGGCGCCGGGCCATGGGGCGGGGTTCCATGGCGCCCAGTTCACCGGACCGGGTTGCTGCTCCATCACCCACCAGCGGCCCTCGGCATCGCCGTTTCGCACCTGACCGCAGGCCCGGTAGAGATCGTGATGAAACGCCTGATTGTCGGGGTCGCCAACCCCGAGATACCGCTTCTTGTTTTCTTCATTGTGGGTGTCGCGGTCGAGAAACCCGATCGGATAGGAATCCCACGACGCAATATCGAGCTCTTCGCTCACCGCGAAGTGGTCGAAATCCAAGAACCGACCCATGAAATTATGGGCAATCGGCACACCGGGCGAATGGGCACGGATTATGTCGGTCTGAATCTTGTTGAAGGCACAAACCTGATCCGACGAAAAGCGGTGAAAGTCGAGCAAGTGGGAGGGATTTGGTTCCGTGACCGTCAGGTTGGGAAGATCGACTTCCTCGAAGGACCGGTATTCCATCGACCAGAATACGTTGCCCCAGGCCCGGTTGAGCCTGTCGGGTGACTGGTATTTTTGACCCAACCAGTCGCGAAAAGCCGTGCGAGCAGCATCGGAATAGCTGAGCACAGTATCATGGCATCCATATTCGTTGTCGGTCTGCCAAGCCGCCAATGCGGCATGCTGGCCGTAGCGCCTGGCCAATGCGGTAACGATACGGGCGCACTCTTTCTGGTAGCCGCGGTGGCTGAAGCAATAGTGCCGTCGCGAGCCGAAACCGCGTGGTCTGCCTTCGCGATCAAGCGCAACCATGTCGGGCATACTGTCGACCAACCATTTCGGCGGTGTCGCGGTCGGCGTGCCCAACACCACGCGGAGACCATGCCTGTGCAACGTTTCGATTGCACGGTCCATCCAATCGAACGTCAGCTGGCCGGGGTCCGGTTCAAGTCGGCTCCACGCAAACTCGCCGATGCGGACATGCGAAATTCCGGCATCGGCCATCATGCGCGCATCGATTTCCCAGCGCTCTTCGGGCCAATGTTCGGGATAGTAGCAGACACCCAGCGTCTGCCTGCGAGGCTGGTCGACCGACTTGGTAATCATCTTTTCAACCGGCTTTCAGCTGTCGCCATGTCAGCCTTTGGTCGCGCCGAGGGTCAGACCTGCAATGAAGTGACGTTGCATCAGGAAGAACATCAGCACAGGCGGCAACGCAGCAACGATCGAGCCGGCCGACACGAGGTGCCATTGGGCGATCCACTGCCCGTTCAGCGAAAACAGACCCGCCGTCACCGGCTGAACATCGGCACCCTGCGTTAGCACCGTTGCCCAGAAATACTCGTTCCAGATGAATGTGAAGACGAGAACCGAAAGGGCGGCGATGGCCGGGCGCATGAGAGGCAGAACGATATGCCGGAATATCTTCCACTCGCTCACGCCTTCCACGCGCGCAGACTCAATCAGCTCATAGGGCAAGGCCTTGATGAAGTTGCGCATGAAAAGCGTACAGAAGCCGGTCTGGAACGCGACGTGAAAGAGGATGAGTCCGAGATAGGTGTTGTAGAGGCCCGTCTGCACGGTGAGATCGCGTACGGGCACCATAAGTATCTGGAAGGGAACGAAATTCCCTGCCACAAACATGAAAAACACCAGTAGGTTCGACCGGAAATTATAGACCGCCAGCGCAAAGCCGCAGAGGCAAGAAAGCGCCACGGCTCCAAACACCGTCGGGATCGTCACGATGAACGAATTGCGGATGTATTTCGCCATCGGCGTGTTGAGGAAAATCTCGATGTAGTTGCCCAGCGCGATCGTCGAAGGGACGCCGAAATAATTGCCCTGCGCCAGGTCGCTTGCCGGGCGGATCGACGTCACTGCTACGCCCAGAAGCGGCAGCAACCAGAGCAAGAGCGCCAGCGGCAGCGCGACAGTGTAGGTCCACTGAGCGGGTTGGGGCGCCTTCTGGATCGGACGTGGAAACATCGCTCAGCCTCCCGACCGCTCATCATTCACCATCTTCCAGATGAAGCCGGTGATGAAAATCATCATGATCAGGAACAGTACGACGGCGATCGCGGCGCCATAGCCCATGCGGTAGCCGTATTCCGACAGCGCCTGCTCATACATGTAAAATGAGAGCACCCGAGAGGAGCCGAATGGCCCACCATCGGTCATGATCGAAACAATGTCGAACGAGCGCAAAGCGCCAATCACCGTCACCACAATGGCGATGAATGTCGCCGGCCGCAGCTGCGGAATGATCACATACCAGAGCATGCGCCAGCCGCTTGCATTGTCGAGCCTGGCGGCTTCGATCTGGTCCGGCGAAATGTTGTTCAACCCAGTCAGGTACAGGATCATACAATAGGCGATCTGCGGCCAAAGCCCGGCCGCGACCAGCGCATAAGTCACGTAATCCGGGTCGGCGAGAAAGGCTATTCCCGTTCCGGTGACCCACTCGATCAGCTTGAATAGCAGACCGAAATTCGGCGCATAAAACCACGAGAAAATGAGACCAACCACGACCTGCGAAATAACGAAGGGGAAAAAGAAGAGCGATTTGTAGATGCGAATGCCGGTGACAGTCTGGTTGAGAAATATCGCAATGAACAAGCCAGCCGGCACGGCCAACATGAACAACACCAGCCAAATGACATTATTTTTCAACGAGATATAGAAATTTTCGTCGTCCATCAGCTCGGCATAATTGTCGAGACCGAGCCAGGTCTTTTCACCAAGACCATCCCAATCGAAGAACGACAGCCAGATCGAATTACCGATCGGCCAGATCACATAGATCAGGAACATCAGCAGACCTGGCGCAAGGAAGAGCCAGGGCGCGAGCTTGCGCTGGTTGCGTTTCCAGTAGCTGGTTCGCGGTGCGGAAACGACTGGCATCACCGCGGTTGCTGAGCCGCTCATGATCGTCCTCCTGACAACCTGCGCAGATGCAATTGGCGCGGCTGATGCGTTGGCGAGCAACCGGGCGGCGCACTGCCGCCCGGTCTTGTCGACTTATTTGTAGATGCGCTGACGCGCTTTTTCGAGCCGCTCAAGAATGTTGTCCAACTGATCGGGCTGAACCATGAACTGCTGGAAGCCTTCCATGCCCACCTTGGCCATTTCTGCTGGGGCATCGCGGTCGAAGAACTGGGCGATGCCGCCTTCCGCGGTCGACAGCATTTCGAAGCCGGCAACGAGGAACGGATCGTCTTCATTTACGTTCGCGTTCTTGTTGATCGGAAGCTGCCCCTGAGCCGCGTTCCACTTGGTCTGCGCCTCAGCGGAAGCGAGGAACGCCAGGAACTTCTTCGCGTCATCGACATTGCTGGCGCCGGCCGGAATGTGGATCGTATCCGTAGGCGCTTCTTCGGCTCGCGGGATACCAGCTGTGATTTCCGGGAACACCATGAAGCCGAGGTTCTCGTCGGTCATGCCACCCTGCTTGAACACACCGACTGCGAAATTGCCCATGACGTAGTGGGCGGCTTTGCCCTGAACGAGCAGCGCAGCGGCATCCTGCCAGTCGATCGCGGCATGGTTGGCCGTGATGTATGGCTGGATCTTCGCCCATTCGGCGAAGGTGGCTTTCACGCGGTCATCCGTCCACTCGACCTTGCCGGCTGTCAGGTCCATGTGGAACTCATAACCGTTGGTGCGCAGGTTCATGTAGTCGAAAATGCCGGCTCCAGGCCACAGAGCCTTCGTCCCGGTGGTCAGGCAATCGATGCCAGCTGCCTTGAACTTTTCGCAGTTCTCGACGAACTGGTCCCAGCTCACGCCGTCATCACCCGGGAGCTCGACGCCCGCAGCTTCATAGGCGTCGCGGTTATAGTAGATGCCCCACTGGTAGTAGGTATACGGAATTCCCCACTGCTTGCCGTCGATCGTCATGGATGCAAGGGCCGAGCCAAGGGAATCCTTCAGCCCGTTGTCTTCCCAGACATCCGACACATCCATGAACTGGCCGGCATTGACGAAGGGCGCCATACGGTTGCCCGCATACCAGTTGGCAAGGTCAGGTGCATCGGCGGTCAGGAAGTTGCGGATCGCCGTCTTGTAGCCTTCATGGTCGAAGTTGGTCAGCTGGACGTCGATGTCCGGATTAGCTGCCTCGAAGTCGGCGATCAGTTCTTCCATCGCCTTCAACGGAATCGGATCGTAGTCTGCATTGTACTTGAGCACGCGCTGCTGGGCAGTCGCGGCCGTTGCGAGCAATGAGGCCGCCGCAAAGCCTAGAATGACGGATTTCGTCTTCAGTTTCATTGAAATTCTCCTCCCAGAAGTCGGTGGCCTGAGCCTCCAACAAAAGCTTATCGCTAAGCCTACGCCGACGGAAATCACGCCGTCAGCAATCGGTCAACGAGTTCCGATAAATGGAACGACGTTTGACTATTTAGAACTATTCGCCTAACGTAAATGCTTGTCAAGGGTTCCTCCCTTGGCTGCGGGAGGAGTTCATGCATAGCGGCACAGGCACGCTGGGAAAGGCTATCGCAGTTCTGGACGCGGTTGCTGCGTCGCAGGTTCCGTTGCGATTTACGGACCTGCTAGCGCGTGTCGATCAGCCACGAGGAACACTTCACCGGCAGATATCCAATCTCGTCGAAGAGGGTCTGCTCCAGGTCAATTCCGATCATTCATACGAACTCGGGATTCGACTGCTGAGATTTGCCTCCAACGCCTGGTCACGCAGCAAATTCAGGAACATAGCCGAGCCGCATTTGATTGAGCTGCACAAGAAGGTCGGTGAAACGATCCACCTTGGCGTGCTGCAGGGCATAGAGGTCATCTATCTCGACAAGGTGGAATCCAGCCAGGCAGTTCGCATGCACAGCCAGATTGGAAACGCGTCGCCCTGCTACTGCACAGGCGTTGGCAAGGCCGCGCTCTCGCTGCTTTCGCCAGCGCAGCTCGAAGAGCGCATCAGCGTGATCGAGTTTCGGAATTACACCCCCACCACCATTGCCGATGCAGACGGCCTGCGCCGAGAGATCGAGGACATTCGAGCCAAGGGCTACGCGCTCGACCGCGAGGAGCACGAAGCGGGAATTCATTGCGTTGCCGCCGCGATCGGCTCGCCCGGAGAACCGCTGGCTGCTGGCATCTCGATTACGGCCCCCGTTTATCGCCTGCCTCTTGAGACCCTGGAATCCTGGGCCGGCGAAGTGCACCAGGCCGCGGCGGCAATCACAGAAGATATGAGAGTGCGGGCCGGCCCACGGGGCTGATCGGACCTGCGGAGAGGAACGAGATGGCAGACGTCGAGCTTACCAATCTGAAAAAGTCCTTCGGCAAAGTGGATGTGATCCATGGCGTTGATCTGTCCATCAATTCAGGCGAGTTCGTCGTTTTCGTCGGGCCGTCGGGCTGCGGAAAGTCGACCCTTCTTCGTCTTGTCGCCGGGCTGGAGGACGCAACCGGCGGCAAGATCACCATCGGCGATCTCGATGTCACACATCTCGAGCCGGCCGAGCGCGGCGTCGCCATGGTGTTCCAGTCATACGCGCTCTACCCGCATATGACGGTCGAAGAGAATATGGGTTTCGGCCTCAAGATGACCGGCACCGAAAAGCGGGTCGTTAGTGAGCGGGTAAACAAAGCCGCGCAGATTCTCCATCTCGAACAGTTGTTGCAACGCAAGCCGAAACAGCTCTCGGGCGGGCAGCGGCAGCGCGTGGCGATCGGGCGGGCAATCGTTCGCGAGCCCAAGGTCTTTCTCTTCGACGAGCCGCTGTCGAACCTGGACGCCGAATTGCGCGTGCAGATGCGGCTTGAGATCGCAAAACTGCACAGCGACCTCGGCGCGACGATGATCTATGTGACGCATGACCAGGTCGAGGCGATGACGCTTGCCGACAAGATCGTCGTCTTACGCGCAGGCAAGATCGAGCAGGTTGGTGCGCCACTTGAACTATATGGCAACCCGGACAACCAGTTCGTCGCAGGCTTCATCGGCTCACCGAAAATGAACTTCCTGCGCGGGGTGGTTACGGAAAGAAACGCCTCCGGCGCGACGGTCCAGCTCGGCGAGCACCAAAGCGAACCGTTCATCCTGCCGGGCATCTCGGAAGCTCAGGTCAACCAGGAAGTGCTCGTCGGCATCCGGCCGGAACATTTCAACCCGACCGGAAGCGCGTCAATCGAGGCACCCATCGACGTCATCGAGCATCTGGGGGGCGTTTCCTATGGCTATTCCGACGCCGGCTCGGACGACCCGCTCACCATCGGGCTCACCGAGGGCGACAACGCCACGCCTGGAGCGCGCTACACCGCGCACTTCGATCCTGCGCGCGCTTTCCTGTTCGATCCAGCGACCGGGCTTAGAGTGCGCTGACTTTAACGCCACGCTACGCGGCATCCACACTATCGCAAGCGCGAGACGTAGCGCGCTGTATCTGGGTCAAACCAAGTTCGGGAAAACTCAGCAGACACGCCCTCATTGGTCCATGCTGATCGTTCGATGTAACCGGCCGGTGCTCCAACGCTCAGCTGAAAGTCAGGCGGCGTCCAATCCGGCAATGCGCAGACACCGATGCGATCTTCAGCGCGGGCAATCCAAAAGCCGAGCGCCTTGCGATAAAACAGGTAGAGGGACTCGGAGAGGTCGCTCTTGGTGATCGTCTCGGCCAGCGAGCCGTCGAGCCATATTTCTTCCACAGCCGCAAGTTTGCCGCCGAGGCTGCGCAAGCGACGGATGCGATGCCCTTCCCCGCTTGTACCGAATTGCGGCAGGTCGTCCGGCTTGCGCATGCGCACGACCGAAAGCACACGGGCGGTCGGCAGCCCACCTCCGGCGATCAGTTCGAGGCGGAACATCGCGTAGACGCTGTTCACGTCCGCTCGGGAGCGCACATAATTGCCCGACCCCTGAACACGCTCCAACATGCCCTGTCGTGTCAGCTCTGCCAGCGATTTGCGTAAGGTGCCAACCGCAATTCCGAGCGTGGCAGCCATTTCACGTTCCGGCGGAAGCTTCTCGCCGTCGACCATGCGGCCGGCAGCAATTTCGCGGATCAGCATTTCTGCGACCTGCTGATGAACTGGCAAAGAATGGCGATCTTGCATGAGCCTCGGCGAAAAAATTGATACACTATTGATCTACATCAATACGGATGGTACCCATTTCGAAAATCCCGCCATCCGTATGGCCATAACCAGCATTTGGAACATAGCCGAGAATGTCGATCGTGCCTATCACATCGCCGGATTTGGATACCTCGGAGGTCTCCTGGTTTGCCGCGCTATGTTCGGACGATTATGCCTTTCTCGGCGTGCCCGACGGTAAATTGAGGTCGAGCTGGGATCACTGTTCGAAGATCGTGAAGACAGCCGAAGCGCAGGGCTTCCGAAACATCCTTTGCCCGTCCTCCTATCAGGTTGGGCAGGACACACTTTCCTTCGTCGCGGGCTGCGCTCCAATAACATCCAAGATCAACATGCTGGCGGCGGTTCGTTGCGGCGAGATGCAGCCCATCATGCTGGCGCGCACGGTGGCCACGCTCGATCACATGCTGGAGGGCCGGCTTACCATCAACATCATCTCGTCGGACTTCCCCGGCGAAAAGGCGGATTCGGCTTTTCGCTACCGGCGCTCTCACGAGGTGGTTGAAATCCTTCGCCAGGCCTGGTCGCAGGACAAGATCAACCACGAAGGCGAAGTCTATTCGTTCAAGGATGTCTGGACCGAGCCGGCCAAGCCCTATCAGCAAAATGGCGGTCCGCTGATGTATTTTGGCGGCTACTCGCCGGATGCGCTCACCCTGTGCGGCCAGTTCTGCGATGTGTACCTGATGTGGCCTGAGCCAAAGGAGCAGATCGCGCAGCGCATGCGCGACGCCAACGCGGCGGCCGAAAAGTTCGGACGCACGCTCGACTATGGTCTGCGTGTCCACATGATCGTGCGCGATACCGAGAAAGAAGCGCGCGAGTATGCCGACCATCTTGTCTCGAAACTCGATGACGAATTCGGGCGACTGATCCGCGAGCGCGCTCATGATTCCAGCTCACTGGGTGTCTCGCATCAGGCTCGCGCGAGAGAGCTGGCCGATCAGTTCGGCTATGTCGAGCCGCATCTTTGGACCGGCATCGGGCGGGCACGTTCGGGCTGTGGTGCGGCGCTGGTGGGCTCCGCCGACCAGGTGCTTTCTGAAATCGAGGAGTACCGAAAGATGGGCATTCGCTCCTTCATCTTCTCCGGCTACCCGCATCTCGACGAATGTGAACACTTCGGCCGGCTCGTAATGCCAGAACTGAAAACCTGCTCGCTGCCGCATGAATATGGGCGGGTGCCAGCTGGAACGCCGGCAACCCCCCTCGGAACGGGAGCACGTCACTGATGGAACGGGTGAAGATAGCCGACGGTCTCGAATTCTCGCGCATTGTTTATGGCACCTGGCGCCTGGGCGACGACAGCGACACGTCGGCAAAGCATATCCAGGCCAAGATCGAGAGCTGCCTTGAGCAGGGGATCACCACGATCGACCAGGCCGATATTTATGGCGGCTACACAGCCGAGGCCCTGCTCGGCTCGGCATTCAAGGCCGCTCCATCGTTGCGCGAAAAACTCGAGATCGTCACCAAATGCGGCATCGTTGCCCCAGCCGGGCGCTACTCCGATGCGCGGGTGAAATACTACGATACCTCGGCCGATCACATTCGCCGGTCGATCGAACATTCGCTCAAGGAAATGAGTATCGAGACCATCGATCTGCTGCTTATTCACCGTCCGGACCCTTTCATGGATCACCATGAAACGGGCGGCGCGCTCGATGAGGCAGTTGCCAGCGGCAAGGTGCGCACGGTCGGCGTTTCGAACTTCCGTCCTTATGACTTCTCGCTGCTCCAGTCGGCAATGAAAAATCGTCTGGTGACCAATCAGATCGAGCTTTCGCTGCAATGCCACGAGCCATTTGTGAACGGCGACGTCGCCTATCTGCAGGAGCGCGATCTTTCGCCGATGGCCTGGTCGCCGCTCGGCGGTGGTCAACTCTTTAGCAATGCCGGCTCAGAGCTGACGTCGAAGATCGATCGGCTTGCCAAGGCGAATGGTGTCGATGCGGCTTCCATTGCGATCGCTTGGCTGCTCGCACATCCCGCAAAGATATTGCCGGTCATGGGCACGAACCGCCTGGATCGCATTGCACTGTTCTCGGATGCGATGAAGGTCGGGATGGATCGCGAGACCTGGTTTGAGCTCTACACCGCCGCGCTAGGGCGAGAGGTTGCCTGATGTACCATTTTGCCGATCAGGGGAATTCGATGAGAAGCTTTGTCCCCGGCCCGGAGAGGACACGCGAGTTCCGCGACGCCCTCGGGCGATTTGCAACCGGAGTTACTGTCGTCACCACGCAAACGAACCAAGGCCCGGTTGGCATCACGGCCAACAGCTTTGCATCGGTCTCTCTCGACCCGCCGATCGTGCTGTGGTCGATCGGCCGGCACTCCAAGCGCTTTGCCGCATTCGCCGAGTGCGAGCATTTCGCGGTCCACATTCTTGGCGCGGAGCAGATCAGCCTGAGCCGCCGCTTCGCCAAGGCCGGAAATGCCTTTGCCGGGCTCGGCTTCGTCCGCAATGACGTCGGCGTACCTCTTCTCGATGGGTGCCTGTCCCGTTTCGAATGCCGGCGTATAGCCGGGCACGAAGGCGGCGACCATCTCATCATGCTGGGAAAGGTGGCCAATGCGACGCTGCGCGACGGCGAGCCGCTGCTCTTCGCGGGCGGTGACTATGGCCGCTTCGACGGCTTTACGCCTGTCGCGTAAATATCAGATTCGCTTCGTCTGATAGCGCTCTGAAAGCGAACGTCCGGTTTCCGCGTCGAAGAGATGGGCCAGAGCCGGGTCGATCTCGACGTGGATGACTTCGCCCGGTTCAACTGGAACCTGCCCCTGCATATGAACGGTGATATCGGTCCCGTCCGGAACGATTCCGTAGACAAAGGTCTCGCCGCCAAGCTGTTCAACAGACTTGGCTTCGACCGGCATGCCATCACCGTCTTTCGAAAGGCGCAGATGGTTGGGACGAATACCAAGCTCGACAGAGGTGCCCGGCGCCACTGCGAAGCGTGACCTGTCGAGCGCGAGTTCGGCGCCCTCGGACACGAACCTGATCCCCGCCACTTCACCATCGGCGACTGTGCCGCCAATGAAGTTCATCTTCGGCGAGCCGATAAAGCGCGCAACGAAGCTGTTTGCTGGATGGTTGTAAAGATCGAGCGGCGCGCCGAACTGTTCGAGCAAGCCGGCGCGCAGAACCGCGATCTTGTCGGCCATGGTCATTGCTTCCACCTGATCGTGGGTCACATAGACCATCGTGTTGCCGAGCTTGCGGTGGAGTGTCGATATCTCGCCGCGCGTAGCCACACGGAGCTCCGCGTCGAGGTTCGACAGAGGTTCGTCGAACAGGAAGATCCGCGGTTCGCGTACAACCGCACGCCCGATCGCGACACGTTGGCGCTGGCCGCCAGAGAGCTGACCGGGCCGTCGGTCAAGATAGTCCTCGATCTGTAGCATTCGCGCGGCTTCATTGACGCGCATGTCGATTTCCGGCCGTGGCATATTCACGTTTTCCAGGCCGAACGAGAGGTTGCTGCGCACGCTCATATGCGGATAGAGCGCGTAGGACTGGAACACCATCGCAAGCCCGCGCTTGGCGGCGGGAATGGCGTTCACGACCTCACCGTCGATGGCAACTTCGCCGGCGGTGATATCTTCCAGCCCGGCGATCATTCTCAGCAGGGTTGATTTGCCGCAGCCGGATGGGCCAACAAACACGCAGAATTCGCCCGATGGAATATCAAGGTCGATGCCATGGATGGCGGGGACCTTGCCGTAGCGCTTTTTGACTGCCCGAAGTTCTAGCCTAGCCATCTGACACCTATTTCATGCCGGAATTGGCGATACCGGTGGTGATGTATCGCTGCAGGAAAACGAAGACGAGCGTGGTCGGGATCAGGCTGACCACCGTCATCGCAAGCCGGTAATGCTCCTGGCTGATGTGCTCGCCTCGGAACTCAAGCAGGCATAGCTGGATCGTGTAAGCTTCCTTGGTCGTCGAGATCGCGACCATGGGGATAATGAGATCGTTCCAGCGCCAGATGATGGAAAGAATGCCGAGTGCCGCGATCGCCGGCAGTGCCAGCGGCAACACGATGCGCCAGTAGACTTTCCACTCGCTGGCAGAATCCATGCGTGCCGCTTCCATAAGTTCGTCAGGGATGGTCAGCATGTACTGCCTGAGCAGGAACACGCCCGCCGGCGTCGCGGCGCCCGGTATGATCACACCCCAGATAGAACCTGACAGCCCGGTCGCGTTGATCGCCTTGAATACGCCGACCAGCGTGATCGTTGCCGGCACCATGAGCGTGGTCAGGATGATCGTCAGAAACAGAACCTGACCGCGAAAGCGGTATTTCGACAGAGCGAATCCGGCCATCGAATTGATCAACAGGGTGATGATCGTCGCGATGATCGTAACCAGCACCGAATTGGTGATGCATGTCGCGAAATTGACGTTCACGCCGTAAGCCTTGCCGCGCAACGGGTCGAGATAGTTGCCCCAGGCCGGCCGAAATTTGCGGCTCGCCGTGACGGTTTCGACCGGCAAACGCACCACACCCTCAATCGAACCATCGACGGCGCGACCCGGAAGGAATTCGGCCTGCGGATTGATGTCCGGTATGGCCCATTCCATGGCTTCGCCGGTTTCCGGATTGGGCGCTGTGACCAGTACCTGCGTCACAAGCCGGTTGGGATCGAAAGGCGAGACGCCGAGATACTCTTTGATGAGGCGCACCTCGTCCGGTGCGAGGCCCTGTAGTGCGCCTTCCAGATCGAACGCCTTTCGAGCGTCGTCGGTGAGCGAATTGTAGCGGTTCAGCCAGTCGGGCAGATTTTTCTGCGCAATCAGTGCGCGGGCTGCTTCAGGCACCTGATCGAGATGGCTTCGCAGTGCGTAATATTCACGGCCGCTATACGCCGTCAGAAAGGCCTCTACGTCGATATCGGCCTGCTCGCTTGCCGAAAGACTACGCCAGTTGAGCACCCAGTCGGGCAGGTCCGAAATGATGAAAATCTCGCGTCCGTCCGGTCCGTTGACGGTCGCGCGCGCGACACGCTCATAGTCGCCCGGCAGCAGCGAAAGATCCTGCTTTTCGATCTGGAATGCCGTCTTGACCGAATTGATGCCAAGCCAGAGAACCGGCAGGAAAATGATCAGAAAGCCGAGCAGCAGATAAGCGTAGGCAACCCAGTCGGTCCACGAGAGCCGATTGCGGCCCTGCGTTCTGGTAAGGAACTCCCAGACCGTGCTCATCGCGCGTTCCGCCCTGACAGAGCAATCTGGGCGACCGATAGAAGCGCCAGCACGCCCGCGGCGATCAGCGAGGCCGTAGCCGCAATGCCGAGGCCGTTGGCCGTGGGCTGACCACGCAAGCCGGCCGTCTCGAAGATATACGAGACAAGCGACATCCAGCTCACCTGCATTGCGTAGAGTTCCTCAAAGGCCTGAAACGCCTTGATGAGCGAAAGAACGGTGACGACGAGCAAAGTAGGCATGAGCAGCGGCAGCGTAATGCGCGTGAGCATGCGCCAGTCGGAGGTGCCGTCCATCTCGGCTGCTTCATAGAGGTCGCCGGGAATCGCCTGCAGACCAGCAAGCAGAATGAGCATGTAAAAGCCCAGATGCGCCCAGGTGTAGACGAGCACGGACCAGAACATGGTCCAGGCCGGATCGACCAGCCACTGTATCGGCTCATCGATGATGCCCCAATCCATGAGCGTCAGAGACAAAAGCCCCTGGCGCTTCAGTATCAGCGTCCACAGGAAGCCGACGACAACCGGGCTCAGCATGACTGGATAGAAAAAGATGGAGCGCCAGAAACCGCGCGCCACGATGTTGCGGTTCAACACAAGCGCGGTGACCAGAGAGAAGAACACCATGATCGGCACCTGGAACACGACAAACACAGCCGTATCCATCACCGACCGGTGGAACTTGTCGTCTTCGAGATTTACGCCACCGGTGTCGATCTGCGTTTCGGCGAGCAGGCGCGACCAGTTGTCTGTGCCAGCGAACGGCCGGTCGCTGAAGTTGATGCTTTGTCCCTCGGTGAAGGAAAAGCCGACATTTATGAACAGCGGCGCGAAGGTGTAGATGCCGAAGATCAGCAGATTGGGCAGCAAGAACAGGTAGGGCATCGGCCCTGCCCCGGCGAGCTTTTGTGCTAGCTCGATCGGCCACCCGACGACGCCCATGACGCGGGCCTGCAGGCTACCGCGAGGGCGCGAAACAATCGCGCCGACAACAAAATAAGCGAGGATGGCGAAAGGCCAGCCGGAGCCGCCAAAGGCGGCTTCGATAGCGGTCCACATAGGGCGGCTCCGGTTGCTGGCCTAAGCCGGTTGCTATTCGGCGATTTTCGCGGCGACGTCGGCGTCGATCGCTGCGAGCGCGTCGTCCAGAGATATCTCACCAACGATCGCCTTCGTGATGTAGTCGGGCACGATGCCGTAAATCACGAAGTTCTTGGAGTAGCCCTGGAAGGTGAAGCCCTGTGGAGCCGTTTCGGCGGCCTTGGCGATTGAAGTTGAGAAGGTCGACAGGGCAGCTGAAACCGCAGGCTCGGTTGCGCCGTAGTCCACGCCTTTGGCGAGCAGGCCCTCATGCGCGGTGATAGACTTTGTGCCGGCGGCATATTTCGCCGCGTTCTCCTCGCGCGCCATGTAGGCGACGAAGCCCGCAGCCGCTTCCGGGTTCGCGGTCGATTTGAATGCGACCAGACCTGAACCGCCCGGCATGGCGCCACAACCGCCAGGTCCGCACGGAGCCGGCACAGCCCGCCACTCGAAGTCTTTGATGTTGCTCGCGTAGTTGTTGATCATCCACGAGCCGGACATGTGCATCGCGACCTTGCCCGACAGGAAAAGAGGCGCGGCGTTCTGATACTGCGTGCCGCTGCCGGCCGGCCAGCCCTCTACAGGCATCAAACCATTCTCATGCCAGCCGACGAAGGTCTCTGCGAAGCTGCGGAACCCATCGTCGACGAGAATCGGTGTACCGCTTTCGTCAAAGAACTTCGCGCCATACGAGAAGGCGGGGCCGGCCCAGCGGTGCGCTGTACGGTCCATTGCCAGTCCGGCATCGAGGCCGAGCGTTTCCTTGACTTCCATCAGGGCCGCCGCCCAGTCTTCCCATGTCGCGCCCTCGCCAGGCATTTCGACGCCTGCATCGTCGAACATGGTCACATTCACATATGGGCCCGTGACAGTGAGCTCCATCTGCCAGCCGTAAATACCCATATCCTCGCCGCCGGGCCGGCGGTACCAGGGCAGCACAGCCTTGAAGTTCTGGTTGAAATAGTCGGCATCCACATGCGGCGTCAGGTCCAGATAGTACTGGTTGAGCCCACCCAGATTGTTGACGCGCGCAACATCGGGCGCAGCACCTGTCTGAAGCTGGTTTTCCAGCTGGTCGCGAACAACCTCGTAGCCAACCTTCTCGGTGATGACGGTGTGACCGGACTCCTCTTCGTAGCCCTTCGCGATTTCCTCCAGAACGTCGCACTCATTGCCGTTCTGGAAGCACAAAAACTTTATTTCGGCGGCGAAGGATGGCGCCGCAGGCGCGATTGCGCTGATCAGCACGCCGGCTGCAAGCCAGTTCTTGTAGAGCATTTCAGTTCCTCCCATTGGACCACCCGCGTGGTTCCTGATTGACTCGTTGGCTGCGCGATCAACCACATATCCGGCTCAAAGGGCATGCGAGCGGGCGCACTGCCATGTTAAAATTTAACAGCCTTTCACGAAATAGATCAATAGTGTATCAATCGTGCCGGTCGCGCGGCCAAATGGCCCGCGATCTTGCCACAGATGACGTCCGGCAGAGAGAACCACTGACCGCGCGCAATCTCTCCCGGGAGGACATATGACAATTCGATACGGTATCCTCGGCGCCGGCTTCATGGGCCAGGAGCATATTCGCAATATCGGCTTCATCGACGGTTGCGAGGTAACCGCCTTCTATGAGCCCGACGCGGCAATGAGAGCGTCCGCGCAGACGCTCGTTCCAAACGCGAAAGACTGCGCATCTCTGGAAGAGTTGCTTGGGCACAAGGACATCGACGCTCTCGTCATCGCGACACCCAACTACCAGCATGCCGGACAGCTGCGTGAAATCTCAGCGATACGTCAGCTTCCCATCCTGGTCGAAAAGCCGCTCGTCGTGCGCGCGGAAGATCGCGGCGTGATCGAAGACCTGGAGAAGACCTATTCCGCCCCAATCTGGGTCGGCATGGAGTATCGCTACATGCCACCGCTGAAACGGTTTCTGGAGGAAGTCGAAGAGGCTACCGGCGGTGTGCGTCATGTCAGCATTCGCGAACACCGATTTCCGTTTCTGGTGAAGGTGGGCAACTGGAACCGATTCAACAAAAACACCGGCGGGACGCTGGTCGAAAAATGCTGTCATTTTTTCGATCTTATGCGCCTGATCGCACAGGCTGACCCGGTACGCGTTCAAGGTTCGGGCTGGCAAGCAGTGAACCACAAGGATGAAGGCGGTGAAGGCGTCCCGGACATCTGGGACGCCGCGTTTGCAATCGTCGATTTCGACACCGGAACGCGCGCGATGCTCGATCTGTGTATGTTTGCCGAAGGTGCGCATTATCAGGAAGAGATCACCGCTGTCGGCCCCAAGGGCAGAATTGATTGCCTGATTCCGGGTCCGTCGCGTCGCTGGCCGGCGCATCTCGGCGATCAACCCAACGCAAAAATTGTCATCTGGCCGCGCGACATGAGCCGCAAGATCGAGATACCGATGCCTGTGGATCACACGCTGGCGGGTGCCGGCGATCATCACGGCTCGACCTATTTCCAGCACATCGCATTCCGCGACATGCTGCTAAATGGCGGAAAGCCTGCGGTGACATTGCGCGACGGCTGGCTCGCAGCCGAGATGGGCATGGCGGCACAGCAAGCATCAGAAACCGGCTCCGCGGTCTCCATCCAGGCACCATAGACAGACGCTACCGGCTGACCGACTCCAAGTACCTGGCGACGCAATTCGCTCCAGTGCGCTCCCTCATTTGGGAGAGGCAAAACCACGACGATGACGGCAATTTCCGGCGGCACGATCACCAGCGACGAGAGCCGGACATGGACGACAGACCCGCCACAGCCGCGAGCAGCGGCGACGGCTTCGACTCATATTTCCAGCGCGAGGTCGAACCGGCGCTCGATGCGCTGGAAGAAAAGCGTGCGACACACGTTCTTTACGTCAAGATTCTGCTCGCAGTCGCAGCGCTGTTTCTGGCAGTCATTCTGTTCAAGGCTTTGACGCGGGACGGCGCGTCCGAGCAGCTCTTTGAAAACCAGCTGGTCGGGCTCGCCGTTTTTGCGCTCATGTTCATTCCGCTGGTTGCTGCCTTCCTGATCTACCACCGGCTGACACGTGCCTATAAGGGCGTGCTCACCGGCAGGATCTGTGACTATTTCGGCTTTGAGTTCGAGGCGCGCGGCTTCGACTTTCCGGTCAACGATTTCGCGGCAGTGATCCCTCCTTACCGCAGGAAGCAGCTCGAAGACCGGATTGCTGGCCAACACGACGGGGTCAACTTTGCCCTTTGCGAAGCCCGCTTGATGCGCCGTTCCGACGGCAAGGACAGCGAGGACAAGGAAGTCTTCCGGGGCCTGCTCCTGGCGTTCGAATTGCTCGAGCCATTCAAGGGCGAGACGGTTCTGACACCGGACTGGGGCGGCGCCGTCAATCTGCTCGAGAGCTGGAGGCAGAAGGGCGAGCGCGTGCTGCTGGAAGGAATCGAATTCGAGGAAACCTTCGAGGTCTACTCCACCGATCCGCTAGAAGCGCGTGCCATCCTCACACCGCTCTTCATGGAACGGGTGATGCAACTTGCCGAGCATCTCGGCAGTCGCAAAGGCGTGAGCCTTGCGTTTCAGGGAAACCGGCTTCTTCTGGCGATCAGGCATTTGCGCACCGAGGGCCGGTTCGAGGCAGGGCACGTCTTCTCCGAGATCGACAATTGGCCTGAACGCGCTCAGCGCGTGAAAGATCAGATCGAAACCGTTCTCGGTATCGTCGATGTGTTGAAACTCAGGCCTGTCTGAGCCGCTGATCTCGAAACTCCCCCAAATGGGAGAGTGCCCGCGCCACGTTTTCCGCGAAACGAAAGGTGGAAAATACAGCAGATTGGGCACCCCATGACAGTCACTCTCATTGCACTCGTCGTTCTCGGTTTCGTCGTCATCCAGAACCGGCTGGCGAGCGCACAGAACGCGGTCTATTCGGGCTTCTCCACGATCGAGGTTCAGCTCAAGCGGCGACACGATCTGGTTCCAGCACTTGTCAGCTCCGTTCGCAGCGCGATCACACAGGAAAACAAACTGTTCGACACCATTCTCGCTGTTCGCGAGAAGGCCGTACAGGCCGTCGGTCAGGGCAAGCTGGACGAGATGAAAGAGGCCGAGGCCGAGCTGTCTGCGTCTTTGCGGACGTTCTTCGGATACGCGGAAGATCACCCCGAGGTGACCTCGACCACGAACATTCTTGAGCTACAGAAGCAGCTTGAGGAGGCCGAGGACCAGATCAGCGCCGCCCGGCGGCTCTACAATGGCAATGTCCAACGCTTCAACACAATGCTGGATGCGATCCCCTCCAACTGGGTAGCCGGCCTTCTCCGGATGAAGAAAGCCGAGTTTTTCGCACTATCGGATTCGGAAGCCAAAGCCGCTCATACGATGCCGAAGATCGAATTGCCAGGCGCTCAAGGATGAGTGCGGCGAAAACCCACTGGGACCCCATACGCGGCACAATCGACATCGAAACCCCCGATATCGCCAATATCAGAAAGAGTATCGCCGTCCCGCCAATCATATCGCGGATTCTGCTGTTCGCTGCGCTCGCGAGCGTGCTTCTGGTGTTTGTGGAAGGGATCATCCAGGGCGACTTTCCCTTCATTTCGGTTGCGGTCACGACGGTGATCTGGGGCCTGTTTCTCGGCGCCAGCCACCTTGAAAACGAAGACGGCCGCAAGACAATCCGCCGCGTAAAGCTCGCCAGAAACAAGGGCTGGTCCTACACCGGCGCGTTGATGGAGCGCGTGCGCGAGTTCCAGACGGCGTGGAAAAGCGACGGCGCGGAACGCACGACACGCCTCGTCAAATCGGAGCGGGCACGTGCCGTCGAGGCCAAGCTTCCAGAGCTGACCAAGGTCCGGCTCGGCGCGTTTGTCGGCGCGCAGTTCGATGGTGAATTCTGGGGCGAAAGCAGCGAAGACGGGCTTCCGCTCTGGTTTGCCGTAGGCTCGATGCGGATGGAGGCGGGTCTCGCCTTCAACGCCGATTTGCGGCAAGACGCCTTTGGCGGCAAGGGCGGGTACGGCCAGTTCTTTTCGTTGCTCGGCGCCTACAGAATTGACCGCAAGACCGGCGTGCGCGCGACCATCATGCCGGAAAACATATTCAACAAGGGGCCGCTCGATCGCGACATCAAGACAGAGTCGGTCGCGTTCAACGAGGCGTTCAATATTTCGGGACGCCGCAAGGACGATACATCCGGCAAAGCCGATCCAACGCTCGATGTGTTGCGCATCCTTACGCCGGCAACGCAGGATTCCATGCTGTCGCTCAGCGAGCGCTACCACAATATCGGGTTCGTGCTCGATGACGATGTCCTCTTCTTCATGGCGCAGGACAAGGTGGTCGGCAAGAACGCGACCCAAGATCGGATCGACACGCTGCTTGTCAGTATTTTCGAGGATTTTGAGAAAGCGAAACTCGGCATCAAGCGCTACGTCGAGTAAGCCACCCTCAACATTTGTAACATTACCTCTATATGTTTTTTCGTGAACGGGTTTATGAATGGCTCGTTCATAAGCAGTTCACTGACCAGAACCTAGTTTTGGTTCTGGAGAAACATATATGGAATCCAGATACTTACCGCGCGCGAATGCGCCCACATTGTTTTTTAGAACCTGGAAAAGCAAGCCTGGCCCGACCGGCAGCCGGACGAAACGGTCGGTATTCATCGGCCATAGCCAACCAACGCATTCTGGCATGATCGAAGGGATCGCGCGCGGATTTCACCGCGCCGGCTGGAACGCGTTCTCCGGCGATATTCGCGGGCACGGCAACAGCACAGACAAGGATTTCCTGCTCGGTCATCTCAGCGAGCAGGATGGCTGGGGTGAAGCAATCGAAGACATGCGGCTCTTCCTGGAGAAGAGCTTCGAAGGCGTTGCCTGGGAAGACAGGCTGATTGTTGTGCCCAACATCACCGCGTTGCTGACGCTTGAGGTGATGAAGGACTGGCCGGACCTGGCGCAGCATGTTGTGCTGATCTCGCCCGTGCCCAACCAGAAGACGCTCGCTCTGTTCGGCAAGGCGTTCACGCAGGTCCGGCTTCGGCTGCGAGGCCCGCGCGAGCCTGACGACCAAGCATTGCACCATCTCTACACATTTCTCGGAAGCCACTTGAAGGACCGTCAGCACCTGGCGGATGTGATGTCCTCCGACCGGGCCGTCATCCAGAAGGTGATCGACGACCCGCTGGCATGGCCGACCCCGACCGCATCCTATTGGGCGAGCATCTTCAGCGGCATGCTCTCGGCCTGGAGATGGCCGCGCGGGGCCCGTGTGAAAGCCGGCACGCGGTTTCTGATAATGTTCGGCGGCGAAGATGCGATGTTGCGCGACGGCGGGTTTCTGGCGCCGATCGAGCGGTTCTTGAGTGGTATCGGCGTCGACGATGTTGCTTCTGAGCGCGTCCAGGGCGCTCGCTCGGCACTCTTTCTGGAAGAGGAAAAGTTCAACATCAGCGGCCGGATACTGGACTGGACCGAGAATCGCAGCCGGCCGAGGGCCGACAATGAGGAGGTCGATGTCGAGCAGATGGCCTCAAGCATGCTTGCGCAGTTCGACAATTTCCGCAGCAGCAACCTCAGCCCGGATGAACTGGTCGAGCTCTGTTACAACGCCGTCGACGACGAAAGCCGCTGGACCGAGCTCATCTACCGGATGATCTATGAGGCGGAGCGTTCCGGCGATGCGAGCGAGGAGGAAATCCAGTCGCGCATCAGCCGCGTGATGCCTCACTGGGAGCGCGCCTATAACATCAACCGTCAGGTGATGATGAGCGCTACACTTGGCGTGCTTTTGCAGGGCGTCATCGAGCGCCTGCAAATCGGCGTGGCGATCCTCGACAAGGAAGGCCACCTGCTGCACGCCAACACCGCCTACGACGCTGCGGTTGCCAGACTCTTCGGCGGAGCGCAGATGGGAGCCACGACCTGTGTTTCGAAAGCGACGCAGGATTTGCTTTCATCGAGTGTGGCGACCGACAGGTCCGGCAGGCCGTCGGAACGGATCATACTGCACGAAGACCGACCGGTCGGCTTTCAGTTTCACCCTGAAGCGCTCAAGCAAACCGGGCTGCAGAGGCAGGGACCGGCGAGCATTCTCGTGCTGCGTTCGGCAGATGTGGCCGAGCAGGCCAGCGATACACGCCGCGTTCTCGCCGAACTCGCCTATGGCCTGACCAGCAAGGAAGCCGAGATCGCGCTTGCCGTTGCCGGTGGGCAAAGCCTGGACGACATAGCCGGGAAAATGGGCATTCTCGTCAGCACCGTCCGCGGGCATCTGAAAAAGAGCTTTCACAAGATGGCCGTCCACAGCCAGGCCGAGCTTGCGGCCCGCATCATGTCCGGGCCGCTCGGGTGGCTCAAATAGCCTGTTCAACCGGATGCCTCAGCACCCGTCCGCGGACGCGGTGAAGTATGAGGTGATCGTGTTTCGCGTCTTGCCGGAATCAGGATCGAAGTTCTGGATGAAGAACTCCATGTTCTGACGCACGCCAGCGCCAAGAGATTTGCCCGAAAAGGTGAACGTGTACGCCTGCTTGACGGATTTGAAATTTTTGTAGGCCTGCCATTTCGGATTGATCGTGGAGTTCTCAGCTCGCCTCATTTGGACGTCGAAGGAACCGCATTTCCCGTTCTTGCAGTTCTTGATTCGTGCCTTGCATTGATTGTTGGCTTCGAAAAAGAAGACGGTTTTGGTTACGCGGTCGCGGTGCGTGGTCGCATAACATCCGACCGGCGACGGCATGTCGAAACGGGCGCAGCCATTGTTGATCGCGCCGCTCTGTGCACTCACCGGCTGGGCGGACACGAGTGCCAAAACCAGCCCCGCTGAAATCGAAAATCCTGCCCCAAAAAATCGAATTGTCATCTCAAATAATCTCCGTTCGTTGCGAATTTCCCTTCGCGCGGAGACTAAGACTTTGACGTCGATGGCCCCTCTCCCAAATGGGTGAGATCGACCAATTCAACGGCTACTTGCAGACGATGTAGCTGAAAGCCTGGCAGGCGCCACCCTCGCAATGGGTTCCCGCGCTCATGGCCCTGCTCGCGGTTGTGACACCGTAGCAGAGGGCGCCGATGCTGCGGGCCTTTGCCAAACAGAAAAGATTCGCCGCAGGCAGTCCGCAATCAGCGGCGTTGCTATTGCCTGCCAAGCAGGTCGAGACGGCAATCCCCGGCATCAGGCTGGGCGCTTCGAAAAGCCGACCCGGGCAAGGCGTCTCGGAATACCCTTCCCATTGGGTATATGCTGGAGCCGGACCGCTTTCCTTTGCCTCGTCTTCCCCGAAGAGATCGATGGGTTTGTCGCCCTCGATGGTCGACAGGTCGATGGGCTCTTTGCCTCCGCCATCATCGAAAAGGTCGATCTCTTCCCCATCGGAGTTTGCGACGTCCTCCTCATCGAACAGTTCGATCGGTTTGTCAGGATCGCCTTCGGCGGGATTGGTGTCGCGTCCATAGGCGTCGGGATAGGCTTGCTCATACGCTTCGGCGGCGTCGGCCTGAGTGCTCAAGCCGAGTAGAACCTTCGCGCTGTCGGAATCGACAGCCAGTCCCTCACAGCCGAACCCGGCTGCGCAGCGCAACATGTCCTGATTGTCCACGGTTTCCTGCGGTGTGTGCTCGAGCGCGTCCAGATCGACCGGATTGCCTTTATCGCCCTCGGAGCCGTAGGCATCGTTGGCGTAAGCTTCGGGATATTCCTGGGCGTAGAGATCACGCGCCTCTGAAACATTGTTTACGCCGGCGAGAACCTTCGCGTCGCCGGCGTTGACGTCCAGGCCCTCGCACCCGTAGCCCGCCGCGCAGCGCAGGAGGTCTTGTTCGTCGACCGTTTCCCGGGATGTTTGCTCGATTGCGTCCAGATCGACAGTCTGCGAGCTTTCTGCATCCCAGTCCTGACTTTCGACGTGATCAGGCTGTTGCTTCGCCTGAGCCTCGTCGGAAAACGCATCCTCGACATAGGCTTCAGGATATGAGGCGGCGTAATCGTCTCGCGCAGCCTCCGCATTGGCGAGACCGAGCGCGGAGCGCGCCTCCTCGGGCGTCGAGGAGAGGCCGGTGCAGCCGAAGCCGGCGGCGCACCGGAGCTCTTCCTTGACGCCTGGAACCTGCTGCGCGAAAGCCGCCCCAACCACAACAAGCAAGGCGGCGCAGCACGAGGCCGGCCAACGCCAGGACCAGACACTCATTGGCCGATGCTCTCGATGGCGAAGTTGTCGAGGTAGAAGTGGCTCTCGCCGGGAGCGCCCTTGTGCCACTGACCAACGAAGATGCTCGGTTTGCCGGACAGTCTCAGCGCAGTGATCGGCTCGCTCTCAATCGAGAAATTACGCGCTTCGCGATCCTCGAATGCCGGCAGCACCATTTCGAGCGCCGCGGTGACTTGGCGTCCCCGCCGCTTAAGCCTCATAACAGCGCCCTCTTCGTGCAGCGCACGAAAGATGGCGTCGGCGTAAGGGCGGCCTTTGCCGCAGATATCGTCCACCATCGGGCCGCCAAACAGTGACGTATCGAATGCTGTCTTTTCCGGCTTGGATCTTTCAGCGCCGGCAAGCTTGATCAGCGATAGATGGATGGCTGGGCCACAGCCCTTCCAATCGGTCCACAATGCCGCGCCGATCTGGTTGTTGGCATCTTCCATGAGCGATAGCCAAATGTGTTCCCGTCCAGTCTGGAGGACCAGGCGGGCGTCCAGGACGAGGTCGAAGTCGCCATCAGGCAAGGCCTTGTCGAGCACGAAGCGGTTGATTGCGTCCTGCTTGTCATAGTGGTTGTGCTCGCCTGCCACGGCGACAAACATGGCGCCTTTGCTGTCCAGCGCCTTCAGCTTCCGGTTCTCGTTGATAAACGACCATGCTTCGCTGATTTCCGGGCCGTCGAAGGTTTCGACAAAATATGCCTCCTGCTGCGGGGGCGGTGCTGGCTGCTCAACTTCCTTGGTCGCGGCGACCGCCTCATTGACCGCCTCGACGAACTCCTCGGCGTTGTTGGCTGTGTAATAGTTGCCATTGCCCTCGTCCGCGATGCATTGCAATGCGCGGTTCTCCTCATCCGTGAGATCGAAACCAACGACATGAACGCGCGTCTTGATGCCCTGGCTGGCGAGCGCCTTAGCTGCAGCGCAGGGATCGCCTCCGCAAGTTTCAAGGCCGTCCGAAATCAGGAGGATATTCGCCTGCCGGTCGGCCGCCGGGAACACGCCTGCGGCCGCTTCCAGCGTGCGTGCGATAGGGGTTTTGCCACGCGGCGTGATGCCGTTGATTGCCAGACCGACCGCCTCCGGCGCGTGGTTCGCCACCGGCAACAATGTCTCGATATCGCCGCAGTCTCCTTCGCGACGGTGTCCGTATGCCATCAAGCCGACATTGGTTTGCCCGCTCAGGTCGCTGAGCAGGCCGGATAGCGCCTGTTTGGCGGTTGAAATCTTGGCCGTGCCGTCGATCTGCCCCCACATCGAGCCGGAACCGTCGAGAATGAAAAGCAGGTCGCTGCCCGTCCCGTCATTGGTGTAGGCTGGCGTATCGCCCTGCTCCATGCCGATATCTGCATCCGGGTCGGCGGTGCCGGCCTCGGCCATTGCGCTTTCTTCATTCATGTGGGCGGGCAAATCGCCTTCTTCCATGCCGGATTCATTTGCGCCTGCCTGCCCGCCCGCCGGCGGGTCAAACAGCGTGATCTCGGTTGCCGGATCGCAGGCGACATTCGGGATGCCGGCATCGCGCATGAGTTCGGTCAAAGACCAGCCGTCATCGTCGGAATAAATGTCGCTGATCTGCCACTCGCCGTTTGCCGCCTTTATCAGGGTGTAGACGAAAGACCGTTGCGCACCGAAATTCGTGAAATCGAGGCGGATTTGCGTAGCTCCGCGAAACATCGGCATGTCGGGATCGGGATAGACCTTCAGCCCGGCGATCTCGGCATCCTGCGCGCCATAGACCGGGTCAAAGCCGAGCTTGCCCTGAAGGCCGTCGACGGCCAGGCAATCGACGAAGAAACGCGAAATCATGCCGGCTTCGTTCATCAGAGGCGCATCGTTTGCCTTGAACCGCGCCGTGTGTTTGGCGAACAGAAGCCGGACGACGTCGCTCGCCTTGCCGAGCTCCTGATCCTGGGCCATCGCAGGCGTTACAATCGCGCCGGCGAGCGTTACGCCGAGCGCGAATATGGTCGTCGAAATAGCTTTCTTGAGCATCATGTCGGGAGCCTTTCCAGTCTACTCGACTGCAACAATCGTGAAGTCTTCGAAGAGCGCGCTCGTCTCCCCGCTTCTGGCCTTTCTCGACTGGCCGAGCATGAAAAAGGGCTGGCCGAACGGCGTCACGCGCGAAACGGAATAAGTCGATACCCGCTGCAGCCCGCCCGGGCTGTCGCCATGCGGCGGCACCTCAACCGCGATGGTCGCGAAATAGCGGAACCCGCGGCGCGAAAGAGTGAGCTTGAACGCGGCCTCGCCGAGGTTCGCGATAATCTCGTCGCCGACTGCTCGCGGCCCCTTGCTGCAGATGCCGTCGATAATCGGACCGTCAAGAAGATTGTCCGTGAATGAGGTGACGACAGGCTTGTCGCCCTCGGCCAGACTGCGCCTGTTTTCCACACGCAGATAGAGGCTGGCGCCACAGCCCTTGGTGTAGACATTGAGATTGGCTGCGAGATAGTTTTCGGCATCCGCCCGCAGCCCCACCCAGACATCCTCGTAGCCCGTCTTGGCGTCGAGCGTCAGGCTGGCGGTCATGTCGAAATCGGTGTCCGGCATGATCCCGTTGACGAGAAAAATGTTGTCGGTTTCGACCGTTGCCGGGTGCGCTTTGCCGCCGGCCTGAAGGGCGAAGATCGCGCCGCCGTCGGGTACATATTTGTCCTGATTTTCGTTGACGACCGTCCAGTCCTCGGCCAGCTGGCGGCCATCGAATGTGTCGCTGAAGGGCAAGCGGACTTCCGGCAGAACGACCTCTTCACCAATGACAACGTCTGACGCCGCAAGGCGCGCTTTTTCCTCTTCCGAAAGCGTTTCTTGTGCCGGTGCGGCTAGAGTGCCCGCCAGTAGTGTGGCGGCTGCGAGGCCAAAAACTTGCCGTTTCAACCCGCGGTGAACGCCGGGCACGGAATAGCTTTCCAAACGCATCTGGTCACGTCTCCTGTCTTGAGATCGTGACCGCCTAACAAGCTGCCTGCCAGGATACCTCCCTCAAATGGGAGAGCTATGAAACATTCTTCAGACACAGTTCCTACGTTATTGCGTCGACCTTCAATGGAGCAGTGGAATGAAACCTACCCCCGCCGCAAAGGCGGCTTTGCCGGCGATCGCAATCGTAACGGCGCTGTGCGCCGCGCTTTTGCCCGTAGCAGCGGAGGCGTTCGTGTGGTTCGGCTCGGGCCAGCCGGAGCGCTTTTTCGCCGAACCCCGCACAATCACTCTTCAGATGCTGCTCGCATCAGGGCCATTCTGGGTTACAGCGCTGCTCATCCCGTCTGGCGTTCTCACCCATAACCGCGGCAGGGTGCGAAACGGTCTTGCGGCCGGCTTTGCGCTGACACTCGCAATGTGGGCTTGGACCGCATGGGATGGATATAGCTATCAAGTCGACCCTGGCGCTTCGGGCGGAGCGAATATCGGCCTCGGGCTCGTAATGCTCGCCTCGCCAGCCATGATCCTGCTGGTCATGATTGTGATGATTGGCAGAGCTCGCGCCAGCTAGGCGCGCGCGACAGATGTGTGCCAGGTAAACAGCGGCTTTGCGCGCGCGCAGAACACCGCCTTATACAGACGAACTATTCCATCGGAGCGCTGGGGTGATATGACATTTTGCAGCGCGGTATGACGCGCTGCATCACCTGTGAGGCGCATAATGGACCGGAAACCCGAACTCGAAGCATGGCGGGCGCTCGCCGAAAAGGAGATCAAGGGCGATCCGGACAAGCTCGTCTGGCAGACGCCAGAAGGCATTCCCGTAAAGCCGCTTTACACCGAAGCCGACTTAAGCGGCATCGACCATCTCGGTTCGCTGCCCGGCATCAACCCCTATCTGCGCGGACCCCGCGCGACGATGTATGCCGGCAGGCCCTGGACCATTCGCCAGTATGCGGGCTTCTCGACCGCAGAAGAGAGCAACGCATTCTACCGCAAGGCGCTGGCCGGCGGGCAGAAAGGTCTTTCCGTCGCCTTCGATCTCGCCACGCATCGCGGCTATGACAGCGACCATCCGCGCGTTGAGGGCGATGTCGGCAAGGCAGGCGTTGCGATCGACAGCGTCGAGGACATGAATATCCTGTTCGACGGCATTCCGCTCAAGGAGATGTCGGTCTCCATGACCATGAATGGCGCGGTGATCCCAATCCTCGCCTCTTTCATCGTCGCCGGTCAGGAACAGGGCTGCGATGTAGCGGAACTGTCGGGCACCATTCAGAACGACATTCTGAAGGAGTTCATGGTCCGCAACACCTATATCTACCCGCCCGAACCTTCGATGCGCATCGTGTCGGACATCATCGCCTATACGGCGGACAATATGCCGAAATTCAACTCGATCTCGATCTCCGGCTATCACATGCAGGAGGCGGGCGCGACGCTGGTGCAGGAGCTTGCCTTCACGCTTGCAGACGGGCGCGAATATGTGCGCGCCGCGATCGCTCGGGGGCTCGATGTCGATGCATTCGCAGGACGGCTTTCCTTCTTCTTCTGCATCGGCATGAACTTTTTCATGGAGGCCGCGAAGCTGCGCGCCGCGCGGCTTTTGTGGTCGCGCATCATGGCGGACTTTAATCCGAAAAAGGCCTCGTCTTCGATGCTTCGCACGCATTGCCAGACCTCCGGCGTCTCGCTGCAGGAGCAGGACGCCTACAACAATGTCGTGCGCACGGCATTCGAGGCGATGAGCGCGGTGCTCGGCGGCACGCAGTCGCTTCACACCAACTCCTTCGACGAGGCGATTGCGCTGCCGACAGAGTTCTCGGCCCGCATTGCCCGCAACACGCAGCTCATCCTCAATCATGAGACCGGCGTGACCAAAGTCGTCGATCCGCTCGCCGGCTCCTATTATGTGGAGAGCCTCACCAACGAACTGGCCGAAAAGGCCTGGGCGCTGATGGAAGAAATCGAGGCCATGGGCGGCATGACGAAGGCGGTCAATGACGGCTATCCCAAGCGGCTGATCGAAGAGGCGGCGACGCGCAAGCAGGCGGCGGTCGACCGTGGCGACGAGGTGATCGTCGGCGTCAACAAATACCGGCCCGACAATGACGACAAATTCGAAATCCTGACCATCGACAACAAGGCTGTGCGCGAGGCGCAGATCAAGCGGCTGGAGCGTATCCGCCGGCAGCGCGATCCGAAGCAGCTTGAAACCGCGCTTGAGGAGCTGGCGCGGGTGGCCAGTACCGGCGAAGGCAATCTGCTGGCGGCGGCTGTGGAAGCGGCTCGCGCCCGCGCCTCGGTCGGTGAGATCACCGAGGCGATGCGGCGGGCCTTCGGCGACCACAGGGCAGAACCCGAGGTCGTGCACGACGTCTATGGCCCCGCATATCGCGATGAGCCGGAATACAAGACGCTGGTCGAGCGCTTCGCAGCGCACGCAAAATCCTCAGGCGCAACGCCGAAGATCATGGTCGCCAAGCTCGGCCAGGACGGGCACGACCGCGGCGCCAAGATCATCGCATCTGCCTTCGGCGATATCGGTTTCGATGTGCTGGCAGGGCCGCTGTTTCAGACGCCAGAGGAAGCCGCGAAGATGGCGGTCGAGCGCAAGGTCCATGTGGTGGGCATGTCGTCGCTCGCGGCCGGCCACAAAACACTTGCCCCGCAGCTGATCGATGCGCTCAAGGCGCAGGGCGGCGAGGATATCATTGTCGTTGTCGGCGGTGTCGTGCCGAAGCAGGACTATGAGTTCCTCACCGACAATGGCGTGGCCGCAGTGTTTGGCCCCGGCACCAATGTGCTAGATGCGGCACGCGCGGTGCTCGATCTGCTGGAAGGGAAGAGAAGGAACGCTTAGCTGTGCGTCCTTCGAGGCTCGCCTTCGACAAGCTCAGGCTCACACCTCAGGATGAGGACCGAAGCCGCGGTTTCCCTCCCCTTCCAAGGGAGGGTGCCGAGCGAAGCGAGGCGGGTGGGGCTGATTCATGCCGTGCTTCTACACCCGCACCCGTCCAATCGCCTTTCGCCTTCGCCCTGCCGGGCACGGCGAACATACCGGCGATTGTCCACCTTCTCCAACGGGGGAGAGAAATCGCAAAACTTCCAACATGCACCAACCTCACGGCGACAATGCTCAACAGCCCTCATCCTGAGGTGCTTGCAATGCAAGCCTCGAAGGACGCACGAAGGAGCCCTTCACCCGCCGCTGATTGCCGTCAGCACATAAACGTCCGCGCCCGGCGCGAGCGGCGTTTCCAGCGTTGCGCGCTCACCTTCCACGAAGATGTTCATGTGTTTGCGGATTTTCGGAGTGGTGTCGCAGATGCGGTCGCGCATGCCGGGCCATTTGTCGTTGAGCGCATCGACCATGTGATCGACATTGCCGGCAACGACGCTGGTGCGGCGAGGCGCACCCGGAAACAAGTCGGCAAGAGGCGCTGCGAGCGTGACATTCACCTCGCCCGCATTCGCCGTGGCGGCGCTGTCGCTTCGCTGATTCATTAGCCGACAACCACCGTTTCCACCGAGTGGATCGCCGGCAGGTGCTCGGCGATCGCAACCCAGCTGTCGCCTTCGTCGTTGCTGGCATAGAGCGCGCCGCCGCCGGTTCCGAAATAGACGCCGGCCTTGTCGAGACTGTCGGTCGCCATCGCCTGGCGCAGCACGCCGAAATAGGCGTTCTCCTGCGGCAGGCCGTTGCGCAAATCCTGCCAGGTCTCTCCCGCGTCGCGTGTGCGGTAAACGGCAGCCGCCGCGTCCGGCATATAACGGCCGACCGAGTCGCCGTTGAGCGGCAGAAGGAACAGCGTGTCAGGATCGCGAGGATGCGCCGCGGCCGGGAATCCAAAAGCCGACGGAAGGCCGGGCTCGATGCTTACCCAGCTCTTGCCGGCATCGTCGGAGCGATACATGCCGCAATGGTTTTGCTGATAGAGGCGGTCTTTCATGCCTGGCGCCTTGACCACGCAATGTACGCATTGGCCGAACTCCGGGTAGCGTTGATCCTCCGGCATGAAATCGGCGCGTGTCCCTTTGTTGCGGGTCTCCCATGTCTTGCCGCCATCGTCGGATCCGAAAACGCCAGCTGCGGAGATGCCAACCCAGATGCGTCCGTCATCGTCAGGATCGGGCACAAGCGAATGCAGAATGAGCCCGGCGCCACCAGGGTTCCAATCCGGACGTGTCGGGTGCTTTTGCAGCCCGTCCATGTGCGACCAGCTGTTGCCGCCGTCGGCAGATGAAAACAGCCCCGCCGGCTGCACGCCGGCATAAAGCGTGCCGTTGCGCCGCGCCAGACTCCAGACCTGGCTCACAGGCTCCTTGCCCTCCTCATAGGCGAGGCCTTCGCTGGAATGGCTCCAGGTCTCGCCGAGATCGTCGGACTTCCAGACAGCCGGACCGAACCACTCTGAACCACCGCCGGCGTAGATCGCGCCGGTCTCGGGGTCGGCGATCGCATGGTTGATGGGCCAATGCTCGCAATAGGGTCCCCGCAAGCTCCAGTCCTTACGCGCCGTATCACTCTCGGCGATGAACAGCCCCTTCTTGGTTCCGACCAGAACCAGCACCTTGTCCGCCATGTGTTCCTCCTTGCGTCCAATCATTCCCACTCAAGGACGTTCGAAGAAGCCTAACACCGACAGCGCTGACTGAATATTCGAGATTATTTCGGGCGTTCAGTCTGTGTCTGATTTCCGCGGCTCTAGCATCGCGTGGATATGCTCGCGCGCCGCTTCTTCAGCGGCGGCTTCAATAGCTCGGAAGCGGACGAGCATTTCTTTGCCAGCTGGCGTGAGGCGGGCTCCGCCGCCCTGCGCGCCGCCAGCCCGCGTCTCGACTACGGGCGTGCCGAGCAACCGGGCCGTCTCGTCGACCAGATCCCAGGCGCGCTTGTAGGACATACCCATGGCGCGCGCGCCGGAAGAGATGGAGCCGGTTTCGGCGATCTTTTCCAACAATGCGACCTTGCCCGGCCCGATACGGCCGCCATCGTCGAAATCGATACGCAGGCTGAGCACAGGCATGAGAGGCCTCCTTCAGCGGGCTGCGGCCACCGCGTCAGGGCCGACGCTAACCGTCTTCACCACGGCGAAAACAGGCTGTCCGGCCTCGAGCCGCAAACGCACCATCGAGAGTTTGGTGATGCGGGCGACGATAGTTTCGCCGCCGCAATCGATGCGGGCATCGAACATGTTGTCGGTAACCGGCTCCAGTGCCGCGAGCGTGCCGGCCAGCACATTCTGGGCGCTCAGGCCTACGGGCTTTTCGGTCGCGATCATCACATCGCGGGCCCGCAATCGAACGCGCACCACGGTGCCCAGCGTCACCGCCATCCTGGGTACGATGACTTCGCCGGCAGCGGAGCGCAGCCGCGAAACGCCGAAGACCTGATCATGACCCGACACCCGCATCTCAAGTACGGCGCCGCCCTCGCCCATCTCGTCAGCGGGCAGAAGATCGAGCCGCGAAAGTATCGCCGCGGTTGGGCCCGCGGCCGCGACCTTGCCGTCGCGCATGACAACGACATTGGTCGCAAGCCGGGAAACCTCGGCAACAGAGTGGCTGACATAAACGATCGGTATGCCGGCCTCGTCGCGCAAGCGCTCCACATAAGGCAGGATTTCGCCCTTACGCGCCTCGTCGAGCGAGGCCAGCGGCTCATCCATCAGAATGAGGCGCGGGCTGGCCAGCAAGGCACGGCCGATGGCGACCCGCTGCTTTTCGCCGCCCGAGAGCTTTTCCGGCCGTCGGTTGAGCACATGGCCGATGCCGAGCAGATCGACCACTGTGTCGAACTCGGCGTAGCGCTCGCCGCGCGGCGCGAAAAAGCGGCCATAGCGCAGGTTTTGCGCGACGCTCAGATGCGGGAAAAGCCGCGCGTCCTGGAACACGTAGCCGATGCGCCGTTTCGATGCTGGCAGGAGAATACGGCCGCCAGTGTCGGCAAGGACGCGCCCGTCAACAGTGATGCTGCCGCTGTCCGGCCGGAGAAGGCCTGCAATCAGATTGACCAGCGTGGTTTTGCCAGAACCGGATGCGCCGAACAGCGCGGTCAACTTGCCCGCGCTCTCGAAGGCGGCATCCAGCGTGAAATCGCCCAGACGACGCGTGACATCGACCGACAGCATCACGCGCCTCCCCTGCGGCGCGCAATGCGGCGCGCAAGAAGCTCGGAGCCAACAAGTGCCGCCATCGAAATGGCGATGGAAATGACCGTTAGCCGGATCGCTGCGCTCTCGCCGCCCGGCACCTGCAGGAAGGTGTAAATCGCGGTCGGCAGCGTCTGCGTTTCTCCCGGAATGTTGGAAACGAAGGTGATCGTTGCGCCAAACTCGCCCATTGCCTTGGCGAAAGCCAGGATCATGCCGGCGAGGATACCGGGCAACGCAAGTGGCAGCGTCACGGTTGCAAGAACCCACAAACGGCCTGCGCCAAGCGTGGCCGCCGCCGCTTCGAGCTTGGTGTCGACCGCTTCCAGCGAAAGGCGGATCGCCCGAACCATAAGCGGGAAGCCCATCAGCGCGCATGCGAGCGCGGCTCCGGTCCAGCGGAACGAAAATGTGACACCGAGATACTCGGCGAAGAATGCGCCGGCAGGGCCCTTTGCGCCAAAGCTCAAGAGCAAAAGATAGCCGGTCACGACCGGCGGCATGATCAGCGGTAGATGGACCAGACCGTCAAGCAGGATGCGGCCCGGAAAGCGGCCCCGCGCCAACACCAGCGCCACCAGAATGCCGAAAGGCAGGCTGGCAAGCGTTGCCCAGAACGCTATGCGCAGCGACAGCTTCACCGCGCTCCATTCGTCCGGGCCGAGGCCGAGCCAGTCCATCAGCCGCCCTCCTCGATCTTGGGAACGTCAGTTTCGAAGCCATGCGCTTCGAAAATCGCACCAGCCGTCTCACCACCCAGAAACGCCAAAAGCGCTTCCGATCCGGGGTTTTCCGAGCCGGACAGGATTGCTGCCGGATACACGATCGCCGGGTGAGCGGTTGCCGGGAACATATCAAGGATGCGGACTTGAGGATCAGCATTCGCGTCGGTGCGATAGACGATGCCGAGCGGAGCTTCGCCTGTGGAGACGAGGGCCAGGGCCGCGCGCACATTTTCCGCCTGCGCCAGCCTGCCCGACACGGAATTCCAGACGCCAAGCGTTTCGAGCGCGGCCTTTGCGTACCGGCCGGCCGGCACCGCGTCGGTATTCGCGACCGCAAGCCGGCCATCGCCAAGCGCCGCCGCGAGATCAAAATCCGGTGCAATTTTCGCCGTCACATTGGAACCGGCCGACGCGACCAGCACGAGCCGGTTGCCAAGCAGCGCCGTTTCGGTCGCCTTGTCCGTCAAGCCGCGATCGGAAAGCCATGTCATCCAGTCGAGATCGGCCGAAATAAAGATGTCGGCAGGTGCGCCCCGTTCGATCTGCCGCGCCAGCGCGGAGCTTCCCGCATAGGAGATAACGACACGCTGTCCGTTCTCGGTTTCGTATGCAGTTGCGATTTCATCGAGCGCGTTTTTCAGGCTGGCGGCGGCGAAAACAAGCAGACGTTCGGCAGCGACTGCGGCACTCGGCGCAACGAGAGAAGCCACCAAAAGCGCGGCGGCGAACGCCGCCCGGCCAAACCAGTTTTGTGTCGCAGGCATCAGGCGCGGCCGTCCCCACCAAATTCGCAACCGTTATATATGCGTGTGTATAACGGTCAATGGACCAGGCGCGATTTGGAATTCGTGCGAAAATCGTCAAGGTAGGGAGATTGACCCTGCGGTATGATTGCAACATACTCGGTAGTATGTCGCCTTTTGGGAGGGAAGCGCATGCGGTTCACCCGCGTCAACGGGGTAGTGATACATCACGCGGTACGAGGCGCCGGGGATCGCCCGACCATTGTCTTCTCCAATTCGCTCGGAACCGATTTCCGCATCTGGGATGCGGTCGCCCGGGAGTTCGAGCGCGACTACCAGCTTGTGCTCTACGACAAGCGCGGACACGGGCTTTCCGAGGCACCGCCGGCACCCTACGCGCTGACCGACCATGTCGGCGATCTTGCCGCCCTGCTCGAACACCTGGGCATCAAGAGCGCGACCGTCGTCGGGCTTTCGGTAGGCGGCATGATCGCGCAGGGCCTTGCCGCGCTCAGGCCGGACCTCGTGGAGCGGCTGGTGCTTTCCGATACAGCGCACAAGATCGGCAATGAAGAGCTGTGGAATGCCCGCATCGACGCCGTCACGAAAGGCGGCATTGCGTCGATTTCCGACCAGATAATGGAGCGCTGGTTCACGCCGGCCTATCGCGATCCTGACAACGCTGACTTTGCCGGCTACACGGCAATGCTGACGCGCACGACTGTTGACGGCTACGCCGGCACTTGCGCAGTCCTGCGCGATGCCGACCTCACGGAATCCACGCGTGCGCTGAAGGTGCCAGTCATGTGCATCGTTGGCGATCAGGACGGCTCGACGCCGCCTGACCTGGTGCGCTCGACCGCCGCGTTGATCGATGGCGCGCGGTTTGAAATCATCAAGGATGCGGGGCATCTGCCTTGCATCGAGCAGCCGGCGAAAACGGCCGCTCTGATCCGCGATTTCTTACAGTCATAAAGCCGCGCGAGCGGCGCAACGGGAGACAGAATGAGCAATATCGTTACGACGCGGCGCGAAGGCGACATCGCGGTCATCACGCTGGACAATCCGCCGGTCAACGCGCTCAGCTTCCGCCTGCGAGAGCCGCTTTATGCGGCGCTTGAAACACTTGGCACCGATGACGGCGTGAAGGCAATCGTGATCGCCTGCGCGGGCCGTACCTTTATTGCCGGCGCGGACATAACCGAATTCGGAACGGAAAATGCGCTGAAGCGGCCCAACCTGCCGGATTTGTGCGCATTGCTGGAGGACATGTCGAAGCCGGTCGTAGCGGCAATCCACGGCACCGCTTTCGGCGGCGGTCTGGAGCTCGCGCTCGCCTGCCATTTCCGCGTCGCAGTGCCGTCGGCCAAGCTCGGCTTGCCGGAAGTGAAGCTTGGCCTGCTGCCAGGCTCCGGTGGTACGGCGCGGCTGCCGCGCATCGTCGGCCCCGAAAAAGCGCTCAAGATGATTGTGTCCGGCAATCCGATTGGCGCTGCGGAAGCTGCCAAGTCCGGGCTGGTCGACGCTGTCGCTGAAGGCGATCTCGGCGAAGATGCCGTCGCATTCGCTCAGGCGAAGCTTGCAAAGCATGCGCCTCTCGTGCGCGTCCGCGACCGTGACGAGAGGCTCGCCGAGACGCGCAAGAACACCGAAGGTTTCGAAGGGCTGATCAAGGAAGTGACCCGCAAGGCGCGTGGCCTGGAAGCGCCGATAATGGCGGCGGCGGCCGTGCGCAACGCAGTCGAGATGGATTTCGACGCCGCGCTGAAAGCCGAGCGCGATGCCTTCATTCACCTCGTCCAGGGCGACCAGTCGCGCGCGCAACGGCACCTCTTCTTCGCCGAACGCGAGGCGGCCAAGGTTGCAGGTGTGGGCAAGGACGTACAGCCCCGCGCGCTCAAGCGCGCCGGCGTCATCGGCGCTGGAACCATGGGCGGCGGCATCGCAATGTCGCTGGCGAATGGCGGCGTGCCGGTCACCATTCTGGAAATGACCGACGAAGCGCTTGAGCGCGGGCTCGGCATGATTGCGAAGAACTATTCGGTCTCCGTCGAACGCGGCTCGATCAGCGCTGAGGAAAAAGAAGCACGGCTTGGCCGCATTACCGGCACCACCGACTATGCCGATCTCGCCGATTGCGACCTCATCATCGAAGCGGTGTTTGAGGAAATGCCGATCAAGAAGGAGGTTTTCGGCAAGCTGGACGCCGTTGCCAAGCCGGGCGCGGTGCTCGCCAGCAACACGTCCTATCTCGATGTCAACGAGATCGCTGCTTCCACCAGCCGACCTGAAGATGTGCTCGGCATGCATTTCTTCTCACCGGCCAATGTGATGCGGCTTCTGGAAATCGTGCGCGGCGACGAGACCGCACCCGACGTTCTGGCAACCGCGTTGGAAGCCGGACGTCGCATGCGCAAAGTGCCGGTCGTGGTTGGCGTGTGCCACGGCTTCGTCGGCAACCGCATGCTGTCTGCCCGCTCCTCGGAAGGCGAGGCGCTGCTTCTGGAAGGCGCAACGCCGGAAGAGATCGACAAGGCATTTCTCGATTTCGGCTGGCCGATGGGTCCGTTCCAGATGGGCGACCTCGCCGGCCTCGACATTGGCTGGCGTAACCGCAAGTCGCTCAGCAAGACGGCCGTCATCGGCGACGCACTTTGCGAGATGGGCCGTTTCGGCCAGAAGACCGGCAAGGGCTTCTACCTCTATGAAGACGGCTCGCGAAAGCCGAAACCCGACCCTGAAGTCAACACGCTGATCGAAGAAAAAGCGCGAGAGACCGGCATCAACCGTCGTACCATTTCGGCCGAGGAAATCATCGAGCGCTCGCTCTATCCGATGGTGAATGAGGGCGCGAAAATTCTCGAAGAGAAGATCGCGCAGCGCCCCTCCGACATCGATATCGTCTGGACCAATGGCTACGGTTTCCCGATCGGAAAAGGCGGGCCGATGTTCTGGGCCGATCTTGTCGGTCTGCCAAAGATCGTGGAGCGGCTCGAGTACTGGTACGGCAAGACCGGCAACGAGGTCTTCAAGCCGGCAGCTTCGCTCAAGCAGCTGGCAGCCACCGGCGGCAGCTTTTCGGCACGACCCGCATAGGCCGATGGACCTCGCCAACGCCCCATGGAAAGGCATCTATCCGCCGGGCCTGAGCCCGGACGCGAAGCTCGATGCCTACCCGGTGCACGACATCGTGGATCGGGCTGCGGCGGAGTGGAGCGACAAGACGGCGTTTCGGTTTCGCGGCCGCACGACCAGCTTCGTGGCGCTGAAGGGCCTTGTCGATCGCTGCGCGCAGGCCTTCATGGCGGCGGGGCTGAAGAAAGGCGATCGCGTCGCGCTGTTTCTGCCCAACACGCTCTACCATCCAATCGCTTTTTTCGGCGCGGTAAAGGCAGGGCTTGTCGTGGTGCATCTGTCGCCGCTCGATGGCGAGATCGTGCTGAAGCACAAGATCGCGGACAGCGGCGCGCGGGTTCTCATCACGACGAATTTCGAGAAGATGGCCGAGCGCGCAGCGAGCCTGCTTGCCGGTGGTCTGGTGGAAAGCGTGATCATCGGCGATGACGCCGCGCTCGGCGCTTCAGACGGAGCGGGGCCGAAGCCGGAAGGCACGGGCATCGTTGACTTCAAGGCATTTCTCGATCAGGCCGGCGATGCGCCGTTTCCCACCGTGACGCCGGACGATCTGGCGCTTCTGCAATATACCGGCGGCACGACCGGCCTGCCGAAAGGCGCGATGCTGACTCACCGCAATCTCTCGTCCTCCGTGTCGAGTTACGATCTGTGGTCCGACGCCTTCGACCTGATGCGGCCAGGCGAAGACCGGATTGTCCTCTTCCTGCCGCTGTTTCACATCTACTCGCTGTCGGCGGTGATGCTGCGCACCGTGAAGAATGGAATCGAGACGATCCTGCACACACGTTTCGACGCCGAAACCGCGCTGCGTGAAATCGAAGCCGGCGCAACTGGCTTTCCCGGTGTGCCGACCATGTGGATCGCAATGGCTGCGGTACCTGACTTCGAAAAGAGGAACTTTTCCAGCCTGCGCTACTGCGCCTCGGGCGGCGCGCCGCTGCCTGTGGAGGTTGCGCGCAAGATAAAGTCCGGCACCGGCCACAGCCTGCTGGGCGGCTGGGGCATGACAGAGACCTCGCCGGCGGGGACCAACATTCCGGCGACCCGGCCGGACATGGTGGGCAGCATCGGCGTGCCGCTTCCCGGCATCTGGATGGACATCGTTGCATTGGACGATCCCGACCGCGTGCTGCCGCCCGGCGAGACCGGCGAGTTGCGCATTGTCGGGCCGAACGTCGCGACGGGCTACTACAATCGGCCTGAGGAAACGGCCGCTGCTTTCACGCCCAATGGCTTTCTCACCGGCGATATCGGCTTCATGGACGATGAGGGCTTCTTCACCATCGTCGACCGCAAGAAGGACATGATCCTGAGCGGCGGGTTCAACATCTACCCGCAGCTTATCGAACAGGCGATCTACGAACATCCCGACGTCGAGGAAGCGCTCGTCATCGGCGTCGCCGACGAATATCGCGGCGAGGCGGCAAAGGCCTTCGTCAAGCTGCGCGCGGGCGCCGAGCCTCTGGCTCTGGATGCGCTGCGCGCTTTTCTCAAAGGCCGGTTGGGACCGCATGAGCTGCCCGCCGCGCTCGAAATCCGCGATGCGCTGCCGCGCACGCCTGTCGGCAAGCTTTCGAAACTCGAACTGAAACAGGAAGAGGCCGAGCGGCGCAAAACCGCTCTGGCTTCATAACCCGAGGAGAACACCATGACCGAGGCGGTAATCGTTTCCACTGCCCGCACGCCCGTCGGCAAGGCCTATCGCGGCGCGCTCAACGACACGCCGGGCGCCACACTGGGCGGCCACGCCATTGCCGCGGCGCTACAACGCTCCGGCCTTGAGGGCGGCGAGATCGAAGACGTGATCATGGGCTGCGCGATGCAGGAGGGGACGACCGGGCTCAATGTCGCGCGCCGTGCTCTCGTTGCCGGCGGGCTTCCGGTATCCGTTGCCGGCACGACGATTGACCGGCAGTGTTCTTCGGGCCTGCAGTCTATGGCGCTTCTTGCCAATGCGATCCGCAATGACGGAGTTGTGGCTGGTATCGCCGGCGGGCTGGAGTCGATCAGCCTCGTGCAGAACGACAAGCGCAACACCTTTCGGCTGGTCGATGAAAAGCTGATGGACATCAAGCCGGAAATCTATCTGCCGATGATCGACACCGCGGAGGTAGTCGCCAAGCGCTACGGCATTAGCCGCGAACGGCAAGACGAATACGGCCTTGAATGTCAGCGCCGTGTGGCCGCTGCCCGCGAGGCCGGGCGCTTCGAAGCGGAGATCGCGCCGATCGATGTGCGCATGGCCGTCATCGACAAGGAAACGAAAGAGGTCAGCCACAAGGAGCTCACACTGTCGCATGACGAGGGACCGCGTCCCGAAACGACCGCCGAGGGCCTTGCCGGTCTCAAGCCGGTGCGCGAGGGCGGATGCATTACCGCCGGCAATGCGAGCCAGCTCTCCGATGGCGCGTCGGCCAATGTCATGATGAATGCCAAGGAAGCCGAAAAGCGCGGGCTGGAGCCACTCGGCATCTTCCGCGGCTTCGCTGTCGCCGGCTGCGAGCCGGACGAGATGGGCATCGGGCCGGTGTTCGCCGTTCCACGGCTTCTCGAGCGGAACGGGCTCAAGGTCGACGATATCGGCCTTTGGGAGCTCAACGAGGCATTCGCCGTGCAGGTGATTTATTGCCGCGACAAGCTCGGCATCGACCCCGAAAAGCTCAATGTGAATGGCGGCGCGATCGCTCTCGGCCATCCTTACGGCATGAGCGGTTCGCGACTGGCCGGCCATGCGCTCATCGAGGGCAAACGCCGGGGCGTGAAATATGCCGTGGTGACCATGTGTGTTGGCGGCGGCATGGGTGCTGCCGGCCTGTTCGAGATTAACTGAGGAGGCTCCGATGGAACTGCGCTTCACGCCTGAGGAACTGGCATTCCGCGACGAGGTCCGGGCCTTCTTCGCCGAAAACGTGCCGGAAGAAACCCGCGCCAAGATGAGCGAAGGCGAGCATCTTGAAAAAGACGACATGGTGGAATGGACGCGCATCCTCAACAAAAAGGGATGGGCGGTTCCGCACTGGCCGGAGGAATATGGCGGCACCGGCTGGGACCCGATGCGGCAGTACATCTTCCTGGAAGAGCTGCAGCGCTATCCGGCGCCCTCGCCGCTGCCTTTCGGCGTGAACATGGTCGGGCCGGTCATCTACACCTTCGGCAATGAAGAGCAAAAGAAGCACTTCCTGCCGCGCATCGCCAATCTGGACGACTGGTGGTGCCAGGGTTTTTCGGAGCCGGGCGCGGGGTCCGATCTGGCCTCTCTGAAGACACGGGCCGTGCGCGATGGCGACCACTACATCGTCAACGGCCAGAAGACCTGGACGACGCTCGCCCAATATGCCGACTGGATATTCTGCCTCGTGCGCACCGACACGGAGGCGAAAAAGCAGGAGGGCATCTCCTTCCTGCTGATCGACATGAACACGCCCGGCATCGAGGTGCGCCCGATCGTTACCATCGATGGCGGACGCGAAGTCAATGAGGTGTTTCTCACCGACGTGAAGGTGCCGGCCGAAAATCTCGTCGGCCAGGAGAACAAGGGCTGGGACTACGCGAAGTTCCTGCTTGGCAACGAGCGTACCAACATCGCCCGCGTCGGCATGTCGAAACAGCGAATCGCGCGGGTACGCGAACTCGCCGCCAAGGAAATGTCAGGCGGGCGGCCTCTCATCGAGGACCAGCGGTTCCGTGAAAAGCTGTCATCGATCGAGATCGACCTCAAAGCGCTGGAGCTCACGCAGCTGCGCGTCGTGGCGGCAGATGCAAAGCGCGGCAACACCGGCCGGCCCGATCCGGCATCCTCGATCCTGAAGATCAAGGGTTCGGAGATCCAGCAGGGCATCACGCATCTTCTGATGCAGGTCATGGGGCCACACGCCCTGCCCTATCACGAGGACATCGAGGGTTCGAACGAACCGCCGATCGAGCCGGACTATGCGGGCAGCGCCGCACCCGGCTACTTCAATTATCGCAAGGTCTCCATCTATGGCGGATCGAACGAGATTCAGAAGAACATTATCGCCAAGGCGGTGCTGGGGCTTTGAGCTCCGGCCGATAGGGATTTTCGGAACACATCATGGATTTTGACCTCACCGAAGAACAGTCGATCCTCAAGGATTCGCTCGACCGGCTGCTGGCCGACAAATACGATTTTGAAAAGCGCAACAAGATCATGGCGCAGCCTGACGGCTGGAGCGGCGAAATGTGGAACGCCTATGCCGAGATGGGGCTGATGGCGCTGCCCTTCGCGGAGGAAGATGGTGGGCTTGGCGGCTCGCCGGTGGAGACCATGATCGTCATGGAAGCACTTGGCAGGGCTCTCGTTCTTGAGCCCTACCTTGCCACCGTGGTGCTTGGCGGCGGCGTGCTGCGGCACGGCGCGTCGGCGCAACAGCGAGCGGAATACGTGCCGCAAGTTGCTTCCGGCGAGCTCAAACTCGCGCTTGGCCATACAGAGCGCAATTCGCGCTACGACCTCAACCATGTCGAGACGACGGCAAAAAAAGACGGCGAGGGCTGGGTGCTTTCGGGCCAGAAAAGCGTGGTGCTCGGAGGCGACGCAGCCGACTACATCTTTGTGACGGCACGCACGGGCGGCGACGTGCGCGACCCGAATGGTATCGGCATTTTCATGATCGACGCTAAGGCCGAGGGTCTTTCACGGCGCAGCTATGCCAATCAGGACGGCACCCGCGCCGCCGAGATTTCGCTCGACGGCGTGAAGGTGCCGGCTGGCGGGGTGATCGGTGATCCGGCAGTTGGTCTGCCGGTCATTCGCCGGGTCGCGGATGAGGCTATTGCCGCACTTTGTTCGGAAGCGATTGGCGTGATGGAGCAGCTGCACGCGCTGACGCTTGAATATCTGAAAGTGCGCAAGCAGTTTGGCGTGCCGATTGGCGCGTTTCAGGTGCTGCAGCACAAGGCGGTGGATATTTTCGTGGCGCTGGAACAGGCGCGATCGATCACGCTCTATGCCACGATGATGGCCGACAGCGACGACGAAGCCGAGCGAGGCCGGGCAATGAACGCTGCCAAGGCCGAGACCGGCCGCGCAGGAAAACTGGCCGGCGAAAACGCCATCCAGTTGCATGGCGGCGTGGGCATGACGATGGAATATGCCGTCGGGCATTACTTCAAGCGCATGACGGCAATCGACCTCACCTTCGGCGATCACGACCACCATCTACAGCGGCTCGCCGAGCGGGGCGGGTTGTTCGGTTAGGCCAGAGGCCTGATCAGGCAGGTACTGCCTGCCGGCTCTCGGGTTGTGCAATTGCCGGGGCGCAATAGATGTCGTGCAGCAGCGCCAAAATCCGCGAGACGTTTTCCGACGCCACGCGGTAATAGATCGCTCGCCCCTCGCGGCGGGTCGCAACCAATTTGAGCGCCCTCAGCTTGGCCAGTTGCTGCGACAGCGCCGACTGGTTCATGCCGACAGCATCGGCCAGCGGCAGCACCGCCATCTCGCCATTAAGCAAGTTGCACAGGATCATCAGCCTGTTCTTGTTGGCGATAGCAGCCAGCAGTTCCGCAGCCTCTTCAGCCGATTTGGCCAGTTCCTCAAGATCGGGCACGTTCTGTTCCTCTTGCATACATGCATATATGATCATATTTGAACAGAACTGCAACCGAATGGGCTTACCATGGACGCAAGTACAGAATTCACGCCCTGGCTGTCGCTGTTTGGCGGTGCGCTGATCGGACTTTCAGCGGTGTTGCTGATGGGTCTTCACGGGCGCATAGCGGGCCTCACCGGCATCGTGCGCGGTGTGCTGCCACCTGTCAGTGAAGGCTGGCAATGGCGGTTGGCATTTCTCGCAGGCGCCGCCTTGTCGCCGCTGCTGCTCCTGGCTGCCGGCAGCGAGATACCTTTCGCGGTGCCAATCTCCATGCCCGCACTGATCATCGGCGGATTTATCGTCGGCATCGGCGTTACATACGGCAATGGCTGCCCGAGCGGGCACGGCGTTTGTGGCATTTCGCGGCTTTCAGCGCGTTCGATCGTCGCCGTAGTCACTTTCATGATCACCGCGGCGATCACCGTCTATGTAAGCCGTCATGTGTTTGGAGCCTGAGCGATGAAAAAGCTTCTCTCGGCATTCGCAATTGGCGGCGTTTTCGGCGTCGGCATCGCTATTTCGGGCATGATCAACCCCGCCAAGGTGCTCAATTTCTTTGACTTTGCAGGCACATGGGATCCCTCTCTGGCATTCGTCATGGGCGGTGCCGTAGTCGTTGCCTTCGTGGGCTTTCGTCTCATTTTCGGCAGCCGCGCACGCCCCATTTTCGAGAACAGCTTCGCGTTGCCAACGCGCAAGGACATCGACGGCACGCTGGTCGGCGGCTCTGCGGTTTTCGGCATTGGCTGGGGTATCGCGGGCTTCTGCCCAGGCGGCGCTGTGCCGGCGCTCGGTCTTCTCCATTGGGAGACACCGATTTTCCTCGCTGCTATGATTGCCGGGATGATCGTGGCCCGGCTGGTGCAGGCCCGAGCGACGACTGCAAACGCACCCGTTGGCTGAGATCGCATTCTTGAGGAGCATCAGGATGACCATCCCCTTCGAGCCCGATACGAGTGTAAAACCGGGAGTGATCGCCTTCTTCGATGCCGCGACCAATACGGTTTCCTACATCGTCAAGGACCCGGCGTCGGATGCCTGCGCCGTCATCGATTCGGTTATGGATATCGACTACGCCGCCGGCCGGATCACCTATGACGGCGCCGACAGGATCATCGAGCACATCCGCTCAAATGGCTGGAAAGCAGAGTGGATCATCGAGACGCATGTGCATGCCGACCATTTGTCGGCGGCGCCCTACATCCAGCAGATGATCGGCGGCAAACTAGGCATCGGCGAGAACATCACCATCGTGCAAGACACGTTTGGCAAGATTTTCAACGAAGGCACGGAATTCCAGCGCGACGGTTCACAATTCGACCGGCTGTTCAAGGATGGCGACAGCTATCAGATCGGCTCGCTAACCGCCTACGCCATGCACACACCTGGGCATACGCCTGCCTGCATGACACATGTGATCGGTGATGCAGCCTTTGTCGGCGATACGCTTTTCATGCCCGATGGCGGCTCCGCGCGCGCCGATTTCCCCGGGGGCGACGCGCGCGAGCTTTACCGTTCGATCATGCGGGTTCTGGAACTGCCGGACGAAATGCGCCTCTTCATCTGCCATGACTACGGCCCCAACGGCCGCGACATCAAATGGGAAACGACTGTAGCCGAAGAGCGCGAACACAACATCCATGTGCATAGCGGCGTGAGCGAAGACGAGTTCGTGGCGGTGCGTGAGGCGCGCGATGCGACGCTCGCCATGCCGAAGCTGATCATTCCATCATTGCAAGTAAACATGCGCGCAGGGCAATTGCCGCCGAAGGACCGGGATGGCAGAACCTTCCTGAAGGTGCCGGTCAACCAACTCTGACGGCCGATCGAGGAACAAGAGGACATAATGGAAATCAAACAAGTCGCAGACGGCTTCGCCGTTTCGCCGCAAATCAGCGCTTCCGACGTCGCGGCCATCAAGGATGCCGGCTTTCGCAGCATTATCTGCAATCGGCCCGACAATGAAGACGGGGCGGTTCCGCATGGCCAGGTCGAAGCAGCTGCAATCGACGCCGGGTTGAACTTCCGCTACCTGCCGGCAATCAGCGGTCAGCTCACGCAGGCTAATGTAGACGAGATGGCGACCGCGCTCGGCGAACTCGAAGGCCCGGTACTGGCCTATTGCCGCTCGGGCGCGCGCAGCACCAACCTCTACATGATGGCCAGCCAGAAGGGCTGACACGCAGCGCGTCGGCTCAGTACAATAGCCGCATCAGATAGAGCGTGATCGTGGGGAAGGCGGCCAACAGCGCCACCCGTGCAATATCGGTCGCCACAAAGGGCATCACACCGCGATAGGTGTGCTGGATCGGCGTCTGTTTTGCCATCGAATTGATGACAAAGAGGTTCATTCCAACCGGCGGCGTGATCAGCCCAACCTCCACGACGATCAGTACGAGAATACCAAACCAGATTGCAAACTCTTCAGGCGGCAGTCCGAAATCGAGTGCAGTCACGATCGGGAAGAATATCGGGATCGTCAGCAGGATCATGGACAGTGAATCCATGACACAGCCGAAAAGCAGATAGAAGAACAAGATCACCGCCAGAACCATCCAGGCATTGAAGCCCTGATCGGTGACGAATGCTGCTGCCTGCTGCGGCAGCTGCGACAATGCCAGGAAGCTGTTGAACATCGATGCGCCGAAGACGATGAAGAAAATCATCGCCGTGGCGCTTGCCGTCGCCAGAATACTTGCCATGAAGGTTTGGCGGTTGAGACCGCCATTTGCGAGCGCAATGATGCCGGTCCCCGCCGCGCCCACCGCAGCGCCCTCGGTTGGAGTGAACCAGCCAAGATAGATGCCGCCGACCACCGTGATGAAGACGAGCAGTACGGGCCAGACCTCGATGAGCGCCGCAAACCTCTCCGCATAGGGCGCACGTTCGCGCATTCCAGCCGAGCCGGGGCTGACGCGCACATAGATCGCAATCGCAAGCATGTAGCCGATCGCCGCCAAAATGCCCGGCACGAACGCCGCGACAAACAGCTTGGCAATGTTCTGCTCCGTCAGGATCGCGTAAATGACCAGGATCACCGACGGCGGAATGAGAATGCCAAGCGTGCCGCCGGCGGCAAGCGTGCCGGTGGCCAGAGCGCCCGAATAGCCGTAGCGCCTGAGCTCCGGCAGCGCGACCTGGCTCATCGTGGCGGCTGTTGCTAGCGAGGAGCCGCAAATGGCGCCGAAGCCCGCGCAGGCGCCGACGGCCGCCATCGCGACTCCGCCCTTTCGATGGCCCAGCCAGGTTTCGGCCGCGTTGAAAAGTGCACGCGACATACCGCCAAGCGTTGCGAACTGTCCCATCAAGAGAAACAGCGGAACAATCGACAATGAGTAGCTGGAGAAGGTCGAATAGGTTTCGCCCTTCAGTTTGGACAGGATCGGGTTCCACGAACCGAAGATGATGTAGCTGCCGACCGTGCCGCAGATCAGCATCGCCAAGCCGATTGGTATCCTGAGAAAGATAAGCAGGATCAGGATCGGGAAGGACAGGAATCCGAGCTCGAGATTGCTCACTCGCCGCCTCCGCCCGGGCTGCGCAGAGACACGCCGGTGGCCAGTTCGCGGCCACGCTCGTAAAGCAAGAACAGCGAGACGAAGACGCCAATGGCGGCGGCGGCCATGCAGGCGGCGAACGCCCACCAGATCGGGAACTGCAGAATGAAGGTGGTTTCGTTATAGCGAATTTTGTCGAGCATGCCGTACCAGAGCCGCCAAGCCACCACGACGATGAATACCGTCATCAGCAGCTCGGTTATGAAATCGATCACGCGGTTGGTGCGCGCGCTCAGGAAGTTGGTGAAGATGTCGACGGTCGCGTGACCGCGGGCATATTGGCACCACGGCAGAAACGAGAAGATAGCGAAGGCGACGCCAGCTTCGACCAGCTCGAAATCGCCCGGCACATTGCCGACAGAGAATGTCCAGCCACCGATATCGATATCGATGTTGACCAGCCATAGCGCACCCTCGCGCAGCAATTGCAGGGGGCCGCCGGTGTCGCCATGAGCAAATGTTCCAATCGCACGGCCGGTAATGCTGACCACCGTCAGCACCGTCAGCACGATCAGCACCACACCACCATATGCAGCGAGTGCGCGTGCGAGCCGTTCGACGAAGGCCGAGAGGCTCATTGCCCTGCTCCCCTGGATCGTTCCCCGCATGCCATCACCCGCCGGACAGCGGGGCAGCGCGCATGTTACTGTTATATCGCATAACAGTGGAAAGACAACATGATCGCCCGGTGGGTGGGACCAACCGGTCCCACCCGTAAGTAGCGTCTACCAAGGCTCACTGCGTGCTGGTGTACTTGTCGATCAGCGAGCGCGCCTCGTCGATCAGCGCCTGACCGTCGATGCCCTTGGCCGTCATTTCGGCGATCCAGTTGTCGATGACCGGCTGGGCGGCTGCCTTCCAGGCTTCCACCTCTTCGGCGCTCAGCTCGATGATGTTGTTACCTCGAGACTGCGCGATTTCGAGGCCCGGCGCATCATATTCCTGCATCGTCTTGCCGGCCCAGGCCGACAGCTCGGCGCCGGCATTGTCGTCGATCACCTTTTTCAGGTCATCCGGCAGGCCTTCATAGCTGTCCTTGTTCATGGCCAGCACGAAGGTGGTTGTGTAGAGCGCGTGATCGCCGCCGAAGCTGGTATGGTTGCTCACCAATTCCGCTACCTTGAGCGCCGGCGTCACCTCCCACGGGATAACCGTTGCGTCGATCACGCCCTTGGACAGTGCCTCGGTCACCTGCGGAACCGGCATACCGACCGGCGATGCACCGAATTCAGTGAACAGGGCATTGATGACGCGCGTGGGCGCGCGGACCTTGAGGCCTTTCAGATCGTCCAGTGTGGTCACCGGCGATTTTGAGTGAATCAGGCCCGGCCCATGAACCCAGGTGCCCAGAATATGAAGGTCCCTGAACTCACTGTCCTTCATGTGCTTTTCGAACATATCCCAATAGGCGCGGGATGTCGCTTCGGCGTTGGTCATCATGAAGGGCAGTTCGAAGACTTCCGTGCTCGGGAAGCGGCCCGGCGTGTAGCCCGGCAGTGCCCACACCATGTCGACCACACCGTCGGTCGCCTGATCGATGAGCTGCGGCGGCGTGCCGCCCAGCGTCATGGCCGGGAAGCGTTCAATCTTGATGCGGCCGTCGGACGCCGCCTCGACGCGATCAGCCCAGGGGTCGAGAATATGGGCCGGCACATTTGCCTGCGGCGGCAGGAACTGGTGAAGCCGTAGCGTGACTTCCTGCGCGGCGGCGCTGCTGGCGCCTGCAATCGCGCCCGCAGCTGCCATCAGGCCCGCCAGCAGAATGCGTCTGGTAACTGAAATCATGTCTATCCTCCCGAGGTGTATGCGGCGCGTTTTCGCGCGGTAAATCGCCGGCGCATGTAACCGGCAAAAAATGTAACTAAAAAGGTGGTGGCAGCGCTAGGTGTCGAGCGGTAGCGCGTTGGTCTCCTTGAGCGTTTCAAGCACGATCGCGGTCTTGACATGCTGGACGCTGTCATGAGGCAGCAACACGCCATTGACGAAATCAGCCAGCGAGCGAAGATCGGGCGTAACCACCTTCAGAATGTAATCCATCTCACCGGTCAGCGCATGCGCCTCCTGCACCTCCGGCAGGCGCTCCAGAAGCCGCGCGAAATGGCGGGCGTTGTCACGATTGTGCGTGGAGAGCGTTACGGTAATGATGTTGACCAGCGGGAACCCCAACCGCTCACGGTCGAGCACGGCGCGATAGCCGCGCACATAGCCCTCGTCCTCCAGCCGCTGGCGGCGGCGCGAACATTGGGATGGCGACAGATTCACCTTGGCCGAGAGCTCATTGTTGGTCAGCCGCGCATCCTGCTGCAGGAGCGCGAGTATCTTGCGGTCAAACCCGTCAAGTTGCTCGGAATTCATGTAGAACGCTCCGCAGTCGCGCAAAGTATGCGAAAAATCCCCTCGCAAGGCATCAGAACGCAAACTCCGTGCGGACGCAAGGGCGTATGCTGATGAAAGTGAGTTTCCAATCCCCGGAGGAATGCTATGGGTCCCTTCCCGCACGACGCACCGCCTGCCAAGATCAGCGACGAAAACCCGGCTGGAACCGACGGGTTCGAATTCGTCGAATTTGCTCATGCCGAGCCGGCAAAGCTCGAAGAGCTGTTCACGCGAATGGGCTACACCAAGGTAGCCACACATAAATCGAAGGCGATTTCAGTCTGGCGGCAGGGCGATATCAACTACGTCATCAATGCCGAACCCGGCTCGCACGCCATGCGCTTCGTGGAAGAGCACGGTCCGTGCGCACCTTCGATGGCTTGGCGCGTGGTCGATGCGGACCACGCCTTCAAACATGCGGTCGCCAAAGGCGCGACGCCCTATGACGGCGACGACAAGACACTCGATGCGCCGGCAATCGTCGGCATCGGCGGTTCGCTGCTCTATTTCATCGAGACCTACGGCGACAAAGGCTCGACCTATGACGCCGAGTTCGAATGGACGGGTGAGCGCGACCCGAAGCCCGAAGGCGTCGGCTTCTATTATCTCGACCACCTGACCCACAATGTGTTTCGCGGAAACATGGACAAGTGGTGGGATTTCTACCGCGATCTATTCGGCTTTAAGCAGATTCACTTCTTCGACATCGATGGCCGGATCACCGGGCTCGTCAGCCGTGCGATCACCTCGCCCTGCGGCAAAATCCGCATTCCGCTGAACGAGTCGAAGGACGACACCAGCCAGATCGCGGAATATCTGCGCAAATACAAAGGCGAAGGCATTCAGCACATCGCAGTCGGCACCGATGAAATCTACGACGCGACCGACCGGCTAGCCGCCAACGAACTGAAATTCATGCCCGGCCCGCCGGACACCTATTACGACATGTCATTCGACCGCGTGAACGGCCATGACGAGCCGGTCGAGCGGATGAAAAAGCACGGCATCCTTATCGACGGCGAAGGCGTCGTCGATGGCGGCATGACCAAGATCCTGCTGCAGATCTTCTCCAAGACCGTGATCGGCCCGATCTTCTTCGAGTTCATTCAGAGAAAGGGCGACGAAGGGTTCGGCGAGGGCAATTTCCGCGCACTGTTCGAGTCGATCGAACAGGACCAGATCAAGCGCGGCGTGATCAAGGTCGAAGCTGCCGAATAATGACGAGTTCTGTGCGTCCTTCGCGGATCGCGAAGGACGCATCTATTTTTTCGCGGCTGCCAGCGCCTTTTTCAACGCTTCGAGATCGCCCACCTGGTTGGCCAGCAAAAGCACCAGCCGGGCATTCAGGCGCGCGCTTTCTTCAAAGCTCAGCCCCTCATGCGCGGCCATGAGCGCGGCGTAGAAATCATCCCCCGCCGCACCCAGCCGATCACGGCCGATATCGCCCAAGCTCATAGAGCCCTCCCCGTCGCACGCTTCAGCGCAGCCGCCAGGTCGCCTGCGTTTGGCTCGCGAAAGCGCGCCGCAACGTGCTGGTCGGGGCGCAGCAGATAGACATTGCCGGCACCGTAGCGCCGAGCCACCAGCCCCTCCACATCGAAAAGCACCGAACCATCATTGGCACGCCGCGCGGGGTCGCCTGTCACCGCGATGCAGGCGAGATCGTCAGGCAATCCGGCCGGAATTTCGGCATCAACAGCCATGACCGCAAAGCCGCCTCCGCAATGCCCCAGCAGCCAGCCCGGGCCAGTCTTTCCATTGGCCACCGGGGCGTCCGGGATCGCTTCGCCGGGCGCGATGCCTTCACCCTTGCCCGCAGCCGTCTGAAGCTGCATGCCAGCCAGTGAGCAGGGCCGCGACAGGCGGCCCGAATTCACCAGGCGGCGGGCAAATTCATGCTCGCCGGCGAGGTCCAGTACCGCCTCGCGAAACATCTTCTCCATCTCGCTTTTCGGCGTCATGAACGATGTCGCGCGCGCCGAATTGGTGATGTTTTCGTCGGAGCCGTGGGTGCGCTCCTCATCATAGGTTTCGATCAGGCTTTCGGGCGCCTCGCCGCGCAGCACCGCCGCCAGTTTCCAGATCAGATTGTCCGTGTCCTGAATGCCGCCATTTCCGCCGCGCGCACCGAAGGGGGAAACGATATGAGCGCTGTCGCCTGCGAAGACGACGCGGCCATGGACAAAGCGCTCCAGCCGCCGGCACTGAAAGGTGTAGACCGACACCCAGTCGAGCTCGAAGTTGGAATGTCCGAGCACCTTTTCGATGCGCGGAATGACGTTCTCCGGCTTCTTTTCTTCCTCAGGGTCGGCATCCCAGCCAAGCTGCAGGTCGATGCGGTAGATGTCGTCAGGCTGTTTATGCAAAAGCGCCGACTGACCTGGGTGGAAAGTCGGCTCGAACCAGAACCAGCGTTCGGACGGGAAGTCCGCTTTCATCTCGACATCGGCAATGAGGAAGCGTTCCTCGAATATCCGGCCTTCAAATTCGAGGCCCATCATGGTGCGCAGCGGCGAGCGTGCGCCATCGCAGGCAATCAGCCAATCGGCCTCGAGCTGATAGGAGCCGTCCGGCGTATCGATGTCCACGGTGACGCTGTCGGCAGTCCGTTCTAGCCCGGTGACTTTGTTGTTCCAGCGCAGGTCGATGAGGCCGGGGAAGTCCGCGGCGCGATCGACCAGATATTCTTCCACGTAATATTGCTGAAGGTTGATGAAGGCCGGCATTTTGTGCCCAGCCTCCGGCAGCAGATCGAAGTTCCAGACTTCGCGGTCGCGATGGAACAGGCGGCCGACCTTCCAGGTCACGCCCTTTTCGACCATGCGCTCGCCGACACCGAGCCGGTCGAAAATCTCCAGTGTGCGCTTCGACCAGCAGATCGCACGGCTGCCCAGCGAGACGACGTTGTTGTCGTCGAGTACCACGCAGCGCACGCCATGCAGCGCGCAGTCGATCGCCGCCGCCAGCCCGACCGGCCCCGCGCCAACGATGATGACCGAGTCGCGCTCGCCTTTTGCGCCCACCAGCTCGGGCGGCGGCGAATAGGGGAAGGGCTGATAGGCGTAGCGCGGCATCAGGCGGAAGGTGCGTCCGGCACACCGAGAGTGATGAACAGTGCGAAAAATACGAAGCCGCCAAGAATGATAAGCAGCCGCCGGTTCATCTGTCGGCGCAGCTCCTGCGTATCATTGTCCTGAGCGACGCCCCTGTTCATCGCCACCGCCCAAATATTGGCGTAGGTCGGCAGCCCCCATTTCTGGCGTCCGCTGATGCCTGAGCGGTTTTCGACCGCGTAGCAAAGCCTGATTGCATCAACGAAGTTGACGATCATGGCGAGGCCCCAGAAGCCCGAAACCAGAATGAAAATCGTACCGTAGTCCATCTCTATCCCTGCAATGCGTCCCACATTTGCCGGTCGCGCTCCGCTGTCCAGATGCGCGGCGTGTCTATGTCCAGCGCTTCATCATAGGCGCGTGCGACGTTGAAGGGCAGACAATGTTCGTAGATTGCGTAGTCGGCGAATTTGGGATCGCACTCGGCGCGGCAGGCGTCCCACGCTTCCTTGAGCGAGCCGCCGCCAAGCGCCACGCGCGCAACGGGACGGTAGGTCGAACGCACGAAATCGGCGGTGTTGTCGAGCGCCTCGTTGACCCTCTCCCGCCCAACCAGCGCATCGCCGCGCCCGGGGGCGATTGCGTCAAGATCCCATGCCCTGATGCGGTTCAGCGTGCCCGGCCAGTCATGGAAATGACCGTCGCCGCAATAGCAGGCGGAGTGATATTCCACGATATCGCCAGTGAACATTACGTTCGCGTCCGGCACGAAAGCGACGATATCGCCGGCTGTGTGCGCGCGGCCCATGAACATCAGATCGACCCGCCGTTTGCCGAGATAGACGGTCATGCGGTCGTTGAAAGTCATGGAGGGCCAGGTGAGCCCCGGTATCGATTCATGACCCTGAAACAGTCGCGGGAAACGGGCGAACTCGGAGTCCCAATCTTCCTGGCCGCGCTCGGCAACCATCGCGCGCGCCTTTTCCGACATGATGATTTCGGAAGCGCCGTAGGCTGAAGCGCCGAGCACCCGCACGGCGTGATAATGCGTCAGCGTTACGTATTTGATCGGCTTGTCGGTGACCGAGCGAATGTTTTCGATCACCTTGGTTGCGAGCCTCGGGGTCGCCTGCGCATCCACGATCATCACCGCGTCGTCACCGATGATCACGCCGGTGTTGGGGTCGCCCTCGGCGGTAAAAGCCCAAAGATCCTTGCCGATCTCGGTGAAGGATACCTTCTTTTCAGCGAGATCGCCTGCCGAGGCAAATTGCTTGGTCATGCTTGGGCTTCTCCATCCAATTTCAATGCGTCCTTCGAGGCTTTGCTCACGCAAAGCGCCTCAGGATGAGGGAGGCAGGCGCCAGCGATCCTCATCCTGAGGTGCGAGCCTAAGCCAGGCGAGCCTAGAAGGACGCAGCTAATGCTCATACTTCTTCACAGTCTGCTCGATCGCGCCGAACAGCGAATGGCCATCGCCGTCTTTCATTTCGATGCGCACCGTGTCGCCAAACTTCATGAAGGGTGTTGACGGCTTGCCGCTCTCGATTGTCTCGATCATGCGGATTTCGGCGATGCAAGAATACCCGACGCCGCCCTCGGCCACCGGTTTGCCGGGGCCGCCATCGAGCTTGTTGGACACGGTGCCGGAACCGATGATCGCGCCGGCGCCGAGCGGCCGTGTCTTCGCCGCATGGGCGATTAGCGTCGGGAAATCAAAGGTCATGTCGATCCCGGCATTAGCGCGGCCGAAGGGCTGACCGTTCATCTCGACATTGAGCGGCAGGCTGACCTTGCCGCCGTCCCATGCGTCGCCAAGCTCGTCCGGCGTGATCGCGACCGGCGAGAATGCCGATGACGGCTTGCCCTGAAAGAAGCCGAAGCCTTTGGCGAGTTCACCCGGGATCAGGCCGCGCAGCGACACATCGTTGACCAGCATGACCAGCCTGATCGCATCGCGCGCTTCATCGAGGCTCGCGCCCATCGGTACATCATCGACGATGACGGCAACTTCGCCCTCCATGTCGATACCCCAGGCCTCGTCGCCGAGTTCGATCGGGTCACGTGGCCCGAGGAAAGTGTCCGAGCCGCCCTGATAGATCAGCGGGTCGGTCCAGAAGCTCTCAGGCATTTCCGCGCCGCGCGCCTTGCGCACGAGTTCCACGTGATTGACGTAGGCCGAGCCGTCCGCCCACTGATAGGCGCGCGGCAGCGGCGAAGCCGCATCGTGCTCGTGGAAGCGCTCGACCGGCACCGAACCGTGTTCAAGGCTCTCCGCCAGCGCTTCCAGATGAGGGGAAACGCGCGCCCAGTCGTCGAGCGCGGCCTGCATTGTCGGCACCAGAAAGGATGCATCCGTGCAGCGCGTCAGGTCGCGCGAGACCACCACGAGGCGGCCGTCCCGCCGGCCATTCTTCAGCGTTGCTAGTTTCAAGCAAATTCTCCGTTTCGTACGCCGCCTATGTGCGGATTAAACTCATTTGATGCCCGGCGTGCCATCGAATTTGCGCCCCAGCCCGTCCCAGCACTCGACATAGTTGTCCTGCAGGGTCTCGAGCTTCGCCGCATATTCCGTCACCTGCTGGGGATAGCGGGTCTCGAACATGAACGCCATTGTGTCGTCGAGCTTCACTGGCTTCAACTCGGTCTCGGACGCCTTTTCGAAACCCATATGATCCGGCCCGTGGGGCAGCATCATATTGTGCAGGCTCATGCCGCCCGGCACAAAGCCCTCTTCCTTGGCGTCGTACTGACCTTTGATGAGGCCCATGAACTCGCTCATGATGTTGCGGTGATACCAGGGCGGGCGGAAGGTGTGTTCGGCCACCATCCAGCGCGGCGGGAAAATCACAAAATCAATGTTTGCGGTGCCCTCTTCGCCCGACGGCGCGGTGAGCACGGTGAAGATCGACGGGTCGGGATGGTCGAACAGGATCGCGCCCACCGGCGAGAACGTCGCCAGATCGTATTTGTAGGGCGCGTAATTGCCGTGCCAGGCCACCACGTCGAGCGGCGAATGGCCGATCTCGGTGACGTGGAAACTGCCACACCATTTCACATGCAGCCTGCAGGGCGTTTCCTTGTCTTCATACCAGGCATTGGGCGTCTTGAAGTCACGCGGATTGGCCAGGCAGTTTGCGCCGATCGGGCCGCGGTCTGGCAGCGTGAATTTCGCGCCGTAATTCTCGCACACATATCCGCGCGCGCCACCGGTGTCAGGCTCCATCAACTCGACCTTGAAGATCATGCCGCGCGGCAGCACGCAAATCTCGCCGGGCATAACCTCCACCACGCCCATCTCGGTCTTGAACCGCACACCGCCATGCTGCGGTACGACGAGCAGTTCGCCGTCGGCGTTGAAGAAATAGTCGTCGACCATGTCTTCGTTGAAGGCGTAGACATGGGCGGCCATGCCGACCTGGGTCAGCGCATCGCCGGCCGTTGTGACGGTGCGCATGCCAGCCAGAAATCCCGTCTTCTCGTTTGGCAGCGGCACCGGGTCCCACCGATACTGGCCAAGCGGCAGGCCATGATCGACACTGTGCGGCGCGGTTTTCCAACCCTCGAGCTTCTCGCTCGCGAAGCGCCGTGTGTGGCGTACGCTCGGGCGCATGCGGTAGAGCCATGAGCGCTCATTGGTGCCGCGCGGTGCCGTGAAGGGCGAACCGGAAAGCTGCTCGGCATAAAGGCCGTAATTGCATTTTTGCGGGCTGTTCTGCCCTTGTGGCAAGGCGCCGGGCAGGCTCTCGGTTTCGAAGTCGTTGCCGAAGCCCGGCATGTAAGAATAGGACATGATTACCTCCAAGGAGCGGCGATGCCGTCATGGATTGACCAATTTGGTTTCGTTTGTAACAATTGCTTTTGTAACTTTCAACGAGAATGCGCGCCGTGAGCAAGGACACGCTCGATCTTGAAACGTTTCTCCCCTACCGGCTGAACCGCCTGGCGGAGGTGGTCAGCCGCGAGTTTGCGCGCGTCTACAAGGAGCGTTTCGGGCTGACCCGCCCGGAGTGGCGGCTGCTTGCAACACTTGGCCAGCACGGCACGATGACGGCGACCGATATCGGCGCGCATTCTTCCATGCACAAAACCAAGGTGAGCCGCGCTGTGGTTTCACTGGAACAGCGGCGCTGGCTGATACGCGAGACGCATCAGCGCGACCGACGCATTGAAAATCTCACGCTGACAAAAGCCGGCCGCGCCGCCTATCTGGAACTTGTGCCGATCGCCCGCGAATTTGAGAACCGGCTGCTTGCCGCGCTTGCGCCAGAGGAGCGCCGCGCAGCATCTGCCGGGCTGTCGGCGCTCGAAAAACTGAACCAGAGTCAGGACGGCTAAAGCGGGTAGCGCCGGCGCGGCGGTATGCGGTGAACGACCAGTGCCAGCGCCACCAGAAACGCCGCGCCGACGAAGACCGTGAAAAACAGCTCAAGGCCGTGGAACGAGGTGTCGTAGCCGAGGATCGGCATTGCGCAGGCCGGCGGATGCGTCACACGCGCCCAGCGCATGACGATGACGGCCAGACCGACGGCAACCGCCGCAGCCAGCCAGGCATGTGGGAACAACAGAAACGCAGCATCGCAAGCGATGGTGGCGATCAGGTAGCCGCCCATCACGTTGATGGGCTGCGCCAGCCGGCTCGTTGGCTGGCCGAACAGCAGCGCACTGGTGGCGGCAAAAGGCGCCAGAAGCAGCGGCAGGCCGGTCACATTCGCTAGGCCGCCGACCATGGCGACACCCGCGATGGCGCCGGCGCCGCCCTTCAGCGCCGCCGTCAGCTTGATAGGCTTTTCCCGCCTCCGCAGCAGCGATTGCAGATATTCCTTGGCCGTGCGGTGCGTCTGCTGGGTCATTTCGGTTTTCCTGCGCGCGGGCGCAGCAGTCTCGTCCTAGTTCACGATGCCCAGTTCGCGGCCCACCTCCGTGAAAGCTTGAACCGCGCGGTCGATATCAGCTGAGGAATGCGCAGCCGACATCTGGGTGCGGATGCGCGCTTCGCCCTTTGGCACGACCGGGAAGGAAAAGCCGATGACATAGACGCCGCGCTCAAGCAACTTTTCGGCCATCTTCTGTGCAAGCGCGGCGTCGCCGATCATCACCGGGATGATCGGATGGCCGGCGCCAGCCAGCGTGAAACCAGCCTTGGTCATTGCCTCGCGGAACTGGCTCGCATTGGCGTAAAGCTTTGCGCGTAGCGCATCGCCGCCATCGATAATGTCGAACACCTTGATCGACGCGGCGGCGATTGCCGGCATCAGCGTGTTGGAAAACAGGTAAGGCCGCGAGCGCTGGCGCAGCCAGTCGACCACCTGTGCGCGGCCGCTTGTATAACCGCCCGACGCGCCGCCAAGCGCCTTGCCCAGCGTACCGGTGATGATATCGACGCGCCCCTCCACGCCGCAATGTTCGGGCGAGCCGCGGCCATGCGCGCCGACGAATCCGACAGCGTGGCTGTCGTCCACCATCACCATCGCATCGTATTTTTCGGCTAGGTCGCAGACACGCGCCAGATTGGCGATGATGCCATCCATCGAAAACACGCCGTCAGTCGCGATCAGGCGGAAGCGCGCATCAGCGGCTTCCTTCAGCTTTTTCTCAAGGTCGCCCATGTCGTTGTTGGCGTAGCGATAGCGCCTCGACTTGGAGAGCCGAACCCCGTCGATGATCGAGGCATGGTTGAGCGCGTCGGAGATGATGGCGTCTTCCGGCCCGAGCAGCGTTTCGAACAGACCCGCATTGGCGTCGAAGCAGGAAGAATAGAGGATTGTGTCTTCCATACCCAGGAAGCTGGAGATGCGCTCTTCCAGCTCCTTGTGCTCCTCCTGGGTGCCACAGATGAAGCGCACCGAGGCCATGCCGTATCCGTAACGGTCGAGCGCTGCGCTGGCGGCCGCACGCAGTTCGGCATTGTCGGCAAGGCCCAGATAGTTGTTGGCGCAGAAGTTCAACACCTTTTCGCCGCCGGTCTCGATTTCGGCCGACTGCATGGAGGTGATGACGCGTTCGGATTTGTAGAGCCCGGCCTGCTTGAGTTCACCAAGCTCGGTTTCGATGTGGTTCAGAAATGTGTTGGTCATTCGGGGCCCCGGCAAATTCACGGAAGTGTCGCACTGAATGCGCGGTTTCGACAACTTTGCTGCCGGCTGCAACCGAAAAACGCCGGCGAAACTATTCCGGGCGGCTGGTCGTGTCTTCTCCATTACCACCAGATTGGAGGAACAAATGCGCACTTTCTCGATTGCTCTGGCCCTCGGCCTGTTCACAGCGACCGCATCGGCCCACGCCATGCAGGCCGTTACCGCCTCTGACCAGGATATGTCGGACGGCACCGTGACGGCTGACAAGGTGATGGCCGACGCCAATGGGTGGCTTGTCATTCACCGCACCGGCGACGACATGAAGCCGGGTCCGGTCATCGGCTATGCACCGCTCAAGGCAGGCGAAAACACCGATGTTGCCGCCATTCTTCAGGAAGAAGTCGCTTCGGGCGACAAACTCATGCTGATGATCCACGGCGAAGACGGCGGTATGTCGACCGGCGTGTTCGAATACACGCTCGGCGCCAAAGAAGACGGCCCTGTCCGTGTGGACGGCAATCTCGTCATGACGGTTGTGTCGGCGAAGTAGCACCTGACCAATCCCGGCCGCTGCCGGTGCTATTTTTGGCATTGGCAGCGACCGGCTTACGCTCTTACGATCGCCCCTGAATTTCGGGGCGATCTATGACACTCAACAAATTTCCAGTTTTCGATCTCGGCCGCTTTGAGACAGCGAGTGGTGCAGAACGCGCCACGCTGGCAGCGGAGGTTGACGGTATTTGCCGCAAAACCGGCTTTCTCGCCGTCGCCAATCACGGCGTGCCGCAGCCTGTTATCGACGGCGTTTGGGAGAAGGCGCAAAGCTTCTTCTCGCTTCCGCTTGAGGAAAAGAAGAAAGCGTCCGCGCCCTATCCCGGCTATCCGTATGGCTATCTCGGGCCCGAGCTCGAGGCCTTGGCGAAGTCTCGCGAAGCCGACAGTCCGCCTGACCTGAAAGAAAGCTTCAATGGCGGGCCGCAGGCCGTGCCCGAGGGCATCACCGACAAGGACGCACTGGCGTTCTGCTACGCCGAAACGATATGGCCCGACGCGCCGGACGGGTTTCGCGACGCGTGGACGACCTATTACGCGGCAATGGAAGATCTTGCGCGGCGCATCATGCGCCTGTTCGCGGCGGCCCTGAAACTGGATGACGGCTATTTCGAGCCGTTCATCGATGCGCCCATCAGCGCGTTGCGGGCGCTGAACTATCCCGAACAGCGGCATGCACCGAAACCCGGTCAGCTTAGGGCCGGCGCACATACGGACTATGGCAGCCTGACAATCCTGTTGCCACAGGCCGGGTCGCGCGGGCTTGAAATCCAGACGCCCGATGGCGATTGGACGCCGGTGCCTCCAGTGCCGGGCGCTTTTCTGATCAATATCGGCGACCTGATGGCGCTATGGACAAACGACCGCTGGGTCTCGACGCTGCACCGCGTCGTCAACCCGCCGCCCGAACAGGGCGGCATGGATCGCCGCCAGTCGCTCGCATTCTTCCACCAGCCGAACTGGGACGCAGAGATCGCGGTACTGGATCAGTGCGTCGCGGCGGGAGAAGCGCCGAAATACGCGCCTGTGTTTTCCGGCCCGTATTTGATGGGCAAGTTTCAGGCGACCACCAAGTAAGGCCGCTCAGAAAAACGCCTGTATTCCGGTCTGTGCTCTTCCGAGGATGAGGGCGTGGACGTCATGCGTGCCCTCATAGGTG
>JAEPQK010000008.1 GCA_017640615.1 Rhizobiaceae bacterium
ATCAGCCATGATGGGGTCGCACGTTCACCGACAAAAGCCGCCCTTCCCTGCCCAAAGCGACCCAAGCAGGACCCAAACTGCGGTCCAGCCGAACGGCCGTTCGCCGGTCAGCTTCGATCTATCCTAGGTTATATATCTCTAAGAAGGTGGTGCCGCTTACGTGACTCGAACACGTGACCCCATCATTACGAAAGAAGGGGCATCAGGCAGGCGATGTGTTCGATATCTTGTGCTTAAGGCCACAGAGATAATGACTTCTGCCTAAGACCCAAGCTGTTCCCAAACTATGGTCAAAGCAGACTGTCCGCTTGCGACCCAATTGCGGACCTGATGCGCGATTGAGATCCGCTTCGCCTCGACTCAGCCTTTGGCGTAAATCCCAGTAAGCTGCGAACAGACGCTGCTGCGCATTTCTTTGCACCTCAGGACTGGTTCGCTGCCGCCTTTCCGGATCGTGGGCTTGCGATCATATTAGCCAAACTCTGGCGCGCACGACGAATATCAGATGTTGCTGAATACGCAGCTGGGATTACCAACAAGGTGAGGAGCGTGGATGTCGTCAGGCCACCGATGATAATATAGCCCATTGCGTTACGCCATT
>JAEPQK010000009.1 GCA_017640615.1 Rhizobiaceae bacterium
GGCTTTGTGCGATGAGATGGAAGTGACCTGCGAGTTCGTTGCCCAGGACTGGGATGGCATCATTCCAGCGCTCCTGGCCAATCGTTACGACGCCATCATCGCCTCCATGTCGATCACCGAAGAGCGCATGGAAGTCGTTGATTTCACCGATAAATATTACCAAACGCCGGCACGCTTCATCATGCGCGAGGGATCGGATATCTCCGACACGTCGCCCGAGGCTCTGGCCGGCATGACCATCGGTGCGCAGTCGGCAACGATCCACGCCAACTTCCTGGAAGACGTCTACTCGGAGTCAGACATCCGCCTTTATCCAACGCAGGATGAGGCCAATCTTGATCTGGCTGCAGGCCGCATCGATCTGATCCTTGCCGATTCCATCGTGCTTTACGAATGGCTGGAAACCGACGACGGCACATGCTGCACTTTTGTTGGCGATGCCTATTCCAATCCAGAGTATTTCGGCTTTGGGGCCGGAATCGCTCTGCGCCAGGAAGATGATGAACTGCGCGAGCGCTTGAACGCCGCGCTGGCCGCCATCATCGAAAACGGCACCTGGCAGGACATCAACGACCAGTATTTCCCGTTCTCGATCTACT